>DAIUFP010000013.1:0-154511 GCA_036844565.1 Gemmatimonadaceae bacterium
CACCATTCGGCCGCGCGCGTGATCGGTATGAGTCAGTTATTTCGTCACAAGCCCTAAGTCGTTACCGGGCTCCATATTTGCAAAGTAGCCCCTCCTGGGATCGAACCAGGACTCTTCTGCTCCAGAGGCAGACGTGTTGCCAGTTACACCAAGGGGCTGCAAATACCGCCGTGTCGCGTGCAGCACGGACGATACCCGAGTAAAATAGCTGTGGTAGGATGCGGCTTCAACCCCTGTCTCCCCGCCTCGGTGCTCACCTGACCCCTCGCTTCCGTACCATGATTCCGCGGCTGGTTGCGCGCGCGACTCTCTGCGCCGGAGCCATGATCCTCGGAATGAACGGCTGTCGCGAGAGTCTCTCCGGCTTCGGGGCCGGCATTCGCGCGCGCACGGTTTCCGACCAGTCTTTCGGCGCCATGGCCGACCGGCACGTGGAGATCGTCCGCAGCCCGAAGTACGAATATTCGCGCGTGCAGCAGACGCGGGGCGCGCTGTCTCCGTCGCGCGTGTTCGACGACACTGCAGCGTGGACGGGCAGCTCGGGTGCGGTACGCGTGCTGGAGTCGTTCGGTACACACGCCGACGACAAGTACGTCTTCACGTCGCACCGCAACGTGTCCACACCCGCCAAGATTGCAGACGGGCGGCATGTGACGACGCTGAGCCGGCTCTCCGAGAATCAGTACCAGTGGGACACGGCGGTGGACTTCGCCATCGGCGGCGCGCGACCGAACGAGATCGCCCTCGTCGTGTCGCGCCTGCTCGCCGCCGGCGAGGGGCTCAACGAGCGCGACGCACACCTGGAGCTCGCCAAGAGCCTTCCTCGCTCCTCGGCGGTCCTCGGCGCACTGTTTTCGCTCGATACGCTGAAGCCCGTGCAGCTCACGGACGGCAGCACGGCGGTGACGATTGCCGTAGGCATTCACTCGGAGCAGTTCGCGCAGAGATTCCCGGCGTTCGGCGACTACGTGCGCCGGTACGTGGACCCGGCGCGCTTTCATTTCCTTGTGAGCGACGGCGCGGGAAACCAGTACATGGACATCCAGGAACGCGATCGCTCGATATCGATCCGCCTGCGCAGCCATGACGGGCGACTCGTGCCGCTGACCGGAGTATTGAAGCCGATTCCGGACTCGCTCGTCATTACCGCCGATCTGACGATGAAGGTGAAGATGTTCAACGTGGGCTTTCACGAGCTCAGTCTGGACTTCGTGAACTCGGCGCACGGCGATCGCGAGCGCGACTGGAGCATCAGCGCGCGCAGGGAACCGAAGTGGAACCTGCCGTTCTTCACGGCCCGCCTCGTGCGCGCTCCGCTGCGATATCCCTTCGCCGGCGAGGGTGCGCTCTTTCGGGTGGGTGTCCGCGCGGGCGAGGGTGATGCGCCCACCGTGATCGTCCGGCAGGCGCGGCTGGCCGTACAGGAGAGCGCAATCCTGAAGTTCATCAACTCGCTGACCAGCACCGCGATGGACGACTTCGGCGTGCGCGTCGAGCACGAAGAGAACCAATGGTTGCGCGAGATCTTCCTCGCGCTTCGCGACGACGCGCGAGGCGTGCTGTCGCCCTGACAGCTATGCAAATCGAAACGCCGCGATCCATGGGATCGCGGCGTTCATCGTGTGGCGGTGCGGCGCATGGCCGTCATGGGAACTTGCCACGCTCGCTGTCATTGGAACTCTGCGTCCTACCGAACAGCGGCGGGCAATAACTCTGGCTGGCGATACTCGCCCAAGCCTCTTGAACATTCATGGAGCTGAGGGGGATCGAACCCCTGACCTCGCCGTTGCGAACGGCGCGCTCTCCCAGCTGAGCTACAGCCCCGTAGTGTCACGTGTTCACGCCGGCGGGCCGATGTGACCTGGGACCCCATACAGGAACGGCCCCGCAACCGTGCGGGGCCGCTGTCATTGTTATCAAAGCTAGTCGTTTGCCACCAAGTGTCAACTGCTGGGAGGTCCGGGCACTGGTACAGTTTGGCGGAAATCTCCCTGAGCTACTTGACGGGCTCGTATATCAACTTCGGCGCCTTCTTGCTTCCCTTCAACGGCAACAAGTAGCCAGTGCCGCGCGGTGGCTCAGACTTCGCCGTCAATACAATCTGCGGCCACCAGTTGACGACTTCCGTCACTTGAGACCAGATGGGAAGTTGCGCAAAGTCGCCACCAAAGAAGAAGGATGTCAGGCGCGATTGTCGCCAAATTTCCTTTTCCTTCTTGGACGTTGTGATAGCGGGATCACCGGACACGAGAACTATATCGGTGTCTCTTGCTACCACGGGAATCCATTCCACGTCGAGCGCGTCTGGAGAAAATCGCGTCGTTAAGTGCTCAATATCGTGATAAGGCGCGGTCAAGAGCCCCATCGCGTCTGTGAGGTTAACGGAAATACAATTGTCGAAGAAGAACCTCACGCCGCTTGGCGGATACTCTCTTCAAACTCAACCGCATCACGGACAGCTTCCTCCGATACGTTGTACCAGCGCGCAACCGCTTCGTGAGATTTCTCGGTCTTGAATGAGCCGAAGAGTATGCGCGTCCGTATGCCTCCCGGTAGAACAACCGGCGCGCCAAAGGAACGTGCGGGATGCACCACTACCGTGCGGTTCTCCATCGGAGTCCACCACTGAGGAAAATCCTTACCAGTGTAGTGTAAGCCTTTCCTGAGCGTCTCTATCACGAGCTTGTCGAAAACCCACTGATTCTTAACAAGATCGAGCAATTGGCGGTCCCCGGCCTCGTCGGTGACTTCAGCCAGAATGTCTCGACCGACGAGCCGAAAGCGATCCGAAGAAAATGGGTGCAAGGTGTTGAGAAAGTCCTTCCCTCTCATCGACGCGAGCCGAATTGCAGTCCAACCGATTCGCTGATCCCTCAGAGCGCTCAGGCAACGCACCTCCATCAGATCCGCGAAATCCAGAAATGGCGCGTCGCTTATAGTCGTCGCGCCAGGTCCAACAATAGGGTCAGACCACTGCCGCTTTCCACGGTGCATGAACCAATATCCGCGCGTCCAACGGTTGATGCGTCGGATGGGCACGCGCGTCAACCGGGAAGCTTCAGTCGGCGAGTACATCCCACGCCCGAGCAGCTTCAGGCCCGCATATGACACGATTCTTCCCTCCAGTCAGGAACACTCAACTAGGCTTCGGAGGGAAGATGACGCGGATTTTCGCGAAAGATAGAGACCAAATGGCCGTGTATTACTCTGGCAGGAGAGAAACGACCTCATCCAGCTTCCAGACGTGATCCGCCACGCCAGCGGCCATCGCCGGGGTCTGCTTGATGCCGCCGTTCTTCTTGGTCAGCGTCATATGCGGACGACAGAAGTTGTAGTACATGAACCACAGGCTCATGGCGTGAACGTGGTTCTCTAGCTTCTTGCTGTGGCCGTTTGTCAGGCGGGTGAGCCGACGAATGTTCGTCCGCATGCGCGTGTTCTGCGACTCCGCGTAGCTAGTCGAAACAAGTTCCTCTTCCGGCTTGCCCATGACCCATTGCTTTTCGACGCTGACAAGTTCGGGCGGGCTGTAGCGCGTCGTTCCCTCGATGGCTGGCCCGTAGAGTTTGACGAGCTGCGCGTAGTCCACCCCGTTCCACCCGAAGGCACCCTCGACAGCGGATAGGTACGCCCTATATCCGTCCGTCGTGAGTTGAACGCGGTGCGCGAGACGCGCAGCCAAATCCTCCATAAAGAGCCGTCCAGCTTCGGCGTCTCGCGCGCCGACGTGCCAGCACGGAATCAACTTCGTGTCGGCGCAGATCGCCGTCCACGTCCACGCATCGCCACGCCCACGGCCCTTCTCGTCGCGTGGAACGCGCTTCTCTTTGCACTGAATGAAGCTCCAAATCTCGTCGGCTTCGATGCGCTTGCAGGGCAGATTCACCAATGTCTCGCGCTGGTAGTCGAGTACGACCGTTCCGACCTGAGCGAGCAGCTTCAAGATCGTCACCTTCGACGCGCCTGTCTGGCGTGCGGTCGCATTGACGCTCGCACCCTCACAGAGGGCGAAAAGGATTTGAACGCGCTTTTCGGTGGTCAGGCGATTCATTGCATTCGGTCGTTCGGGGTAACTGAACCAATATGCTTGAAAGCACCAGTAAAGTCAATAGCTAGTTTACTTCTTTACTTGACCTATTTACTGCCGCATGTTACTGTTGTCCCGTAAGGACCTTTCTCAGGAGCCGTAACATGGAAACGGTGAAGGTGGTGAAGGACCCCGAACAGGACCCTAAGTCGGGGAAGCCACGGGCGAAGTCAGGGGTGAGCTTTCCGTACTGGGATCTCGATTCGGTAGTTGAAGTCGCGAAGGTCATGCACGAGCGCGCTGGTGGTGTGGCCGACACCGCGCAACTCGCGACGATGCTCGACTATTCCGGCGTCAGTAACGGGAGCTTCCGAACGCGGGTTTCTGCGGCAAAGATGTTCGGCGTCATCGAAGGCGCGGACGACGGAAAGCTTCGCGTCTCCGCTCGGGGGAGACAGATCGTGGCGCCGGTCACGCCAGCAGAGGGGCGGAGCGCACGGGTCGAAGCGTTCCTGGCTGTTGACCTCTTCAAGCGGGTATTCGATCGCTTCAAGGGCACTACCCTGCCGGAAAATGTCGGCCTCCGCAATCTCTTTCTCAACGAGTACACGCTGGTGGCTGACCGTGTCGGCCCGACTGTGCGCATTCTACTCGACTCGGCAGGGCAGGCAGGGCTGTTCGAGGCGGCTGGCAACCGCACGCGCATGGCGTTGCCGCTGGGCGTTGAGAGCAGTTCGTCAGCGCCAGCAACGCCCAAGCTCCGAGAAAAGCCTGACTCGCCGGACACGACCAAGAACGGCGGCGGCAATGGGAATGGCGGTGGCGGCGGCGGGTTCAACGGTGACGGTATTGACCCGGCCATTCTGGGTTTGCTCATGAGGCTACCGCCGGGCGGCACTCTCATGAGCGCCAAGCGCCGGAAGGCCCTTATCGACGCATTCACCAACGTCGTCAGCTTCATCTATCCGGATGCTGCCGACATCGACTAACGGCAAGAGCAACGCCCACAGACCCGCTTTTCGAGGGAAGGTCTGTGGGCGTTCTGAACCCCTCACAACGGCAGTAGCCGTAGAAAGGTGGCACATGAAATAGAACCTGATTTAGAGAGGGCCCTGCGAGACTCGCAGGGCCCTCTCTGCAGTTGCAGCGTCAGATCTGAACCATCCTGACCTCCGTTTAAAGTCCCTGCTTGCGGGGCTACTAGCTCAGTTTCGGAACAACGTCAGGCAATTTTGACTGCACGAGCCGCGCCTGTGCCTGTTGCATTTGCCCTTCAATGTCCTTGTTCAGGCGCGCTAACTGCTGCGTATCCATCTGCGCGCTCCACTGCAGATACAACCTCACGAGGTTCGGGAAGGTTCCAGACGATGGCCCGGTTCCCGATCTCACTATCAGCAGAATTGCATAATACTGACCAACCCAACTGCGAAGTAAAGGGGCAATCGGTCCAAAAGCTACCTCCGGGTCCGCAACCCCCGTTGTGAAGTATACGCTCCAAGCCTCCAAACGGTTCAAAAAACCGGTGACAAGGTTATACGCGGGAACCGGGATGCCGGCCCGCCACGCACGTGCCGCAGTCAAATCTGTCGGGTCAGGCTCGAAGACTACCTTGTCGGCCGGACCAAGAAAAACATGAACCCCTGCCTTCACCAAGGCATCCAAAACCTTTGTGTTTTCGGGGATTAACTCCTTGGCGACCTCCTCCAATCGGTGAATCGCACAGAGCTTTGCGTCCGTCGCCGTGCGATGCACGATTTCATCGCGCGCGATGCGCAGAGATCGAAGTCCACGCAATGCGATGGCCGCCACCGCGATTGCGCTCGCTGCTGAGACGACGGCCGCCAACACGCCAATGGCAATCCATGTCTCACCACGGTCGTGTGGCCGGAGCCAATACCATCGCGTCCAGAATCCCTGAAACACCGCAAGGAGCAGTGCGATAAATGCGACAGGGGCGAGCCATGGCGCTGCGATTTTCCAGGTGCGCGAGACGAGCGGAGGAGTTTTCACCGCCTAATCGTAGAGCTCAGCGCACAGAACGGCTAGTCTTTACTCCAACGCCTCTTAGCAGCCTTCTTTGCGATGGCCTTCCGTCGAGCGGGTGTCAATGCGTTAGCGCGTGCCTTACCCCGTTTCACCGCCGCCACATCGACAACTGGCGTCTCTGGCTCGACCGTCTCATGCGCCGCCATCTCGCCGACCATCTTGGCGAGCTGCATCATGTCGCGGGGGCGTTTCGGCGGCCTAGCCATCGAGTTGCTGTTTGCCGTCCGCTGCAAGCCGCACGTTGATCTCGTCCCTGACGAGACGGAGTAAGGTCGATTGATCGGGGAACGGCTGCTCAACATGAAAGGCGGCCAGCCATACCCATAGTTCGTGCAGGGGTAGCTGACGCAGTTTCTTGAGTGCCGCGCGGACCGAATCTTCGGACGGTGGATTTGCCATGCCCAAAGAATAACGCCCCGCGATGGTTGGAGCCAATCACTCATGTTTCAAACTGTACCAGTGCCGAGGTCCGCGCTATGTTGCGCTGATGCTCCCGTCTCCCGCTGACGTACTTGCCGCGGCGCACCGGCTGCGCGGAATCATTGAGCGCACTCCGCTCATCCTTTCACCGACGCTGAGCGTTGCCGCCGGTTGCGAGGTCTACCTCAAGTGCGAGAACCTGCAGCGCACCGGAGCGTTCAAGCTTCGTGGTGCATACAACGCGCTGGCGTCGCTTTCACCCGAGCTGCGCTCGCGCGGCGTGGTTGCTTCCTCCGCCGGCAACCACGGATTGGGGATCGCCCTCTCGGCGCAGCTGCTCGGCATCCGCGCGCGGGTGTTCGTGCCCCAAGGCGCGCCTGCGGTGAAGCGTGACGGCATCGTCGCACTCGGCGCTGAGGTGGACCAGACGCAGGCGGACTACGATGCCTCGCATGCAGCTGCGGTGGCTTACGGCGACGCGCACGGCATGACGTTCGTGAATCCGTGCGCGGGGGAGCCGCTGCTTGCGGGTCAAGGCACCGTGGCTCTCGAGATACTGGAGGAGCTGCCGGGCCTGGGCACGGTGGTAGTTCCGGTGGGAGGCGGAGGGCTGGTGGGAGGCATGGGCGTGTTGCTCAGGGCCCTTGCACCCGACGTTCGCATTGTGGGTGCGCAAACGGAGAACACCAACGCGATGGCTGCCTCGCTCGACGCTGGGCGGAGGATCGACGTCGAGCTCCGGCCCAGCATCGCAGAGGGGCTGTCAGGTCAGATGGACGACGAGGGCTTCGCGATCGGTCAGTTCGCGATCGACGAGATGGCCGTCGTCACGGAGGAGCAGACCGGCGACGCAATTGCGTGGGCTTCGCGCAATCATGGCTTGCGTGTCGAAGGATCCGGTGCGGTCGGCATCGCCGCGCTCCTTCGTGAAGGCGCAGCGCGAATCGATGGACCGATTGCGGTCGTGATCACAGGCGGCAACATCGACGAAGCTCGGTGGCGGTCGTACACCATGGGAGGATAGGACGATAGGAGGATAGGAAGATAGGACTGCTGAGCGGTCCTGCGTTCCTATCCTCCTATCCTCCTATCATCCTATCATCCCAAAGGCGAAGCGGCGCGCCGGATGAAATCCGGTGCGCCGCTTTGCCGAGCCCCAGCTTTCGCCTACGGCCGTTCGATGTTGCGATCCTCGTATCCACTGGCACTGCGCGACTCGCCGCCGAGCGAGTTGCCGCTCGGACGCGGCGACTGTCCGTTCGAGCGACCGCTGGATTGACTGCCTTCGAGGCCGACCTCGCGGTCGCCCTGGAAGCGTGACGACCCGTTCTGCGCGCTCTGGCCGGAGCCAGACCCGTTGGATGAGTCACCGCCAGTCTGGTTCTGGAGCCGAGCCGCGCGGTTTGCACCGCGAGCCTCGCCGCCGCGACGACCGATGGCCGCCATGTGCTCACGATTGCGGCTGACCGTCACGCCGCCCTTGCGACCCGCTGCGCGAGCCTCGCCGGCATCGAATTCGTGGGCGGTGCCTTTCTCATGTGCCGCACGACCGCCCTTGCTGGCGATCTCGCGCTGCTTGCTACGGTCCATCGACGCGAACCCCCGGTTACTGCGGCCGCGGGGAGCCGAGCCGGAATCCGGCGCGTCATCGCGCGCGGCGTTCTCGCCGCTGGACGGTCGAGCTGAGCGTGCGCTTTCTGTCGAGAGTTCCCGATCCGCGCCGAAGCTGCGCTCTTCGTCATTCGGTTTGATCGCCATTACAGCCCCTCCTGAAAGTATTTTGCGGGCCCTGAAGGTCCGCGACCCTGCAACAAGTGCAAACTGTGGACCCATTTCACGCGCGCCGGTCCGGAACGCTCACACCGCGCCCATTTCCTTCCCCCTCACACGGGCAAGGGCCGCGCCGCCGCGAGATATATTTCGCCGCCATGTCGCTCTCCATACGCCTGCTCGGCACTTCCGCCTCGCGCCCAACCGTGGAACGTAACGTCGCCGCCATGGCCGTGGTTCGCGAAGGGGAGACGCTGCTCTTCGACTGCGGCGAGGGCACCCAGCGACAGATGATGCGGTATGGCGTCTCCTTCGGTCTCGCGGACATCTTCTTCACGCATTTTCACGCCGACCATGTGATCGGGGTCATTGGCCTCATGCGAACAATGTCGCTCCAGGGACGCTCGGATCCGCTCCGCCTCTGGGGACCGAAAGGCGCCATCCGCACGCTCAAGCGCGCCGAGGAATTCGGAATGGACCGGCTGTCGTTTCCGTTGGAGGTCGCAGAGATGGAGCCGGGACAGCCGATCGCGAGGAAGGGCTACGCGATCATCCCGTTTGCCGTCGACCACAGGGGTGCCCGGGCGTTGGGTTACGCCATAACGGAGGACGACCGGAAGGGCCGGTTCAACCCGGATCGCGCGCGGGAGCTCGGCGTACCGGAGGGGCCAATGTGGGGCGAGATCCACCGCGGCCGCGCGGTTACCCTGGCCGACGGGCGAGTGATCGATCCTGCCGAGCTCGTCGGCAACACGAGGTCAGGGCGAAAGGTGGTGCTGACGGGCGATACGCGTCCCTGCGAGGCGACGCGTGATGCGGCGCGCGGCGCGGACGTCCTCGTCCACGAGGCGACGTTCGGCGACGAGGAGGCGGAACGGGCAGTGGAGACGGGTCACTCCACCGCGCGCGAGGCCGCCATGGTGGCGCGGGATGCCGGTGTCGGCACGCTCGTGCTCACGCACTTCTCTGCGCGCTACTCGCGCGATGCGGCCGATCTCGGGAAAGAGGCCCGTCAGTGCTTCGAGCGCACGCTCGTCGGCAAGGACGGGTTGGAGCTGGACGTCCCCTACCGCGACGCCACCGACTAGCGCGCTATCGCCGGGCCGCGAGACAGGTTGTCGGGGCGGCTGATAGGCATCGAGCGCGCGAAGAGGCGCGTCAACGACGCATCGTTCAGCTGTTCGAGGACGCTGTCCTCGCTCTGGCGCGCGCTGACACTTCGCGACTCGGGGCCCTGGTTGATGACCCAGTTGTAGCGATCCAGACGTGACGATTCGCCGTTCGGGTGACGGAAGACGACCATCGAGTTGCTGGAGCTCAGGCCCCGGATGGAGACGCCCCACACGGTGCCGTCAGGCGCGGCAAAGGTTTTCGCGAGCTTGCTCATGGTTGTCGATGAGTGGAATCAGCCGACGAGCGTCGGCGAAAGCGGCTGTCGCCCCGCGAAGCCGGAATCGGCGTCGTGCCAGAACTGCACGGAGGGCTCGCCCAACTGCCAGCAGAGGAGAACCGGCTGGCCGTCGAGCTCACTTGGAAAGTCGATGAGCCCGATGCGGCGATCCTTCAGTTGGATGCCGAGCGTTTCGAGCTCCACCTGGAAGCTGTCCATCTCGCGCGTGGACTTCCGGATGCGCTTCTCGATTGCGGCCATGCGCGGATCCGGCAACCCCGACACACTGATGGTGCCGACGAGGTCCAGCTCGACCACGGCGTCCTGCCAGCGCCGATGCTCGCGAACCACGTCTTCCACGATCTTTCGGACGAGCGGAAGCGTGCGATTGGCCTGATCGACTGTGAAGAGGTGCATGAGGGGAATCTAATTGGATCGTGCCAGCACGACATGGAGCGGGGCCGGTCTCGATACGGCCGACCGGGCCGCGAGCCACAGTGGCGAGCGACGCGCGAGCGCCACCTTGGTGTCGATGCCGTAGCTCGCCGCTTCGTCGAACGCACGCGTTAGCGCGTGGCGCGTATCGCCATCGAGCACGGGGGCATCGAGCCAGTAGATCCGCTCGGCCGTTCCGGAAATCGGGCCGATGGGCCACTCGCGCGAGGTACTGTCGCGGATGGAGAGCGTGGATCCGCCGAGCGAGTCGTAGCGGGCGAGGATCGAGTAGGCGCCGTGGCGCCAGACCGCGCGCGAGCGATCGGACGAAAGCATCGGGAGCGAAGCAGCGACGTCGCGCCACCACGCGGGCTGCGCGAATGCGATTGGCTCGAGCGCCAACAGGTGACCCGCGTCGCCCTCGCCGGCTCCGGGGAGCGCGAACGAGATGGCGGGTCCACCTGCTGCGGTAGTGATCGAGAAGCTGGTGGGATCGAGACGGTAGTGCGCCAGCTCGGCGGCCGCGCGCTGACCGCGAACGTCGTGGCTGGAGCGAACGGAATCCAGCATGTCCTTCATTGCGCGATCGCGGTCGCGTTCGAGCGAAGCGACGTCACCGCCGACGACGTCCGCGAGCCTGGCCGCGTGGCCGCTGCGGAGGTCGATGACGCCCGCGCGGGTGACATGCCAGAGCGGAGCGTTGCCGCGTTCGACGTCGGTGTGCAGCGAATAGGATGCGAACGGGCCGTGTGACGCATCGATGTCGAGCGTGGCTGTCGCGCGGATCTCGACGTCCTCGTCGGGCTCTTCACCGGGACCGAGGCGGTGGTCGGTGGGGTGAGTCCGCGCGTAGTCACGTGCCAGCTGGGGCACGAGGCTGTCCGTGAACACGATCGTGGAGTCGCCCGTTCGGAGGTCGCGTCGGTACACGCTCTGTCCGACCAGATCCGCGCCGGTGAACGACATGTCGTCGTCCACGACGTACAGCTCGAAGAAGCGTCCGTTCACGCGTGCCAGCTGGAGCGGGACGCCACGCACGCGCGTGCCGCGCGCGTCGATGGTGACCCAGTACGAGGAGTCGCCAGCGGCGAGCACGAATTCCGCGTCGGGCGGAGGCGGAGCGGCGGCGGTGCGGGCGTCACGGCAGCCAGCGGCGCAGAAAATCAGGGCGACGAGAAGCCGGGGGCGAGGCAGGTGGCGCATCCGGGTGAAATATAGCGTCGCCCCGCTGTCGGCCCGGCGCGAAAGCTGCCAGCGAATGAGTAGATTGTCCCCTGCATCCACGATCCTTCGACCGCCCTCACCGTGCCTGCTCGTCCAGTCCGCGCGTTCGTCAGTTGTTTGCTGGTTTCAGTCGCCATCACTGCGTGCTCCGCCGAGCAACGTGGGGCGGGGTCTTCGCCGAGCATGCAGGGCGGGTCTTCGGGAGGGACGACTTCGGCCACGAGCGTGCCCGTGACGACGTCGGACTCGGGTACTCGGGCGACGGCGGTCACTGCCGGGACTTCGTCGTCAGCGGTGCCTGCTGCTGCCGCTGCGCCGGCGAGCGTGCCGGTCGCGAATCGCACCGTCGGGCAGATCGATGTCGATGCCGAGTTTCCAATCGTGCGAGCGCTCTATGTGAATCGCTTCGCCGCGCAGAGCACGAAGCGAATGAAACAGCTCATCCAGGTGGCCGACGAGACGGAGATCAACGCGCTCGTGATCGACATGAAGGACGAGTTCGGGCTGAATTACGTGCCGTCGAACAGGGAGTTTGCGCGGAATGGCGGGCGAGCGGGCGTCATCAGGGGATTGCCCGCCAGGCTGGACACGCTGCGTGCGCATCACATCCTGCCCATCGCGCGGATGGTGGTGTTCAAGGATTCGGTGACCGCGTCTGTTCATCCCGAGTGGACCATCCGTCGGCAGGATGGCTCACTCTGGCGCGACAAGAAGAACAATGCGTGGGTGAACCCGTACCATCGCGAGCTGTGGGACTACAACATCGGCGTTGCGGAAGAGCTGGTGAAGATGGGTTTCGGGGAGATCCAGTTCGACTACATCCGGTTTCCCGAACCGTATCCTTCGCTGCCGACGCAGGTCTTTCCGGACAGCAAGGGGATGCCCAAGCCCGACGTGCTTGCGGCGTTCCTCAAGGAGGCCAAGGGTCGCATCGGCAAACTCGGCGCGCGCACGACGGCTGACGTCTTCGGACTGGTGACAACCGTGCGCGGCGCGCTCGAAGTCGGGCAGGAGTGGGAGAAGATCTCACCGAATGTGGACGTCGTACTGCCGATGGTGTATCCGTCGCATTATCCGCGCGGCGACTTGGGCCTCGCTGTCCCGAATGCGCAGCCGTATGAAGTACTCAAAATCTCGCTGAGCAAGGCGAAGCAGCGCGACCAGAAGCTCGGGATCACAAAGCCTGAGCATGTGCGGCCATGGCTACAGGCTTTTACCCTCGGAAAGCCTCCGTATGGGCCAGGTGAGCTAGAGGCGCAGAAAAAAGGCGCCTACGACGCCGGCTACGACGGCTGGGTGCTATGGAATCCCGGCTCGAAGTACGAAGCTTTCCTCCCTGCACTTGAGAAAACGCTCGTGAGCAGAAAACGCGCTACTCCTTAGGAATCATCGCTTTGGCGACTAGTAGTACGGCAAGTTTACGACAACTTGGGCGTACTTTTCTGCAATCTGCTGAAAATGCTCCTGACTGCTCCTGAAAAGCCCAGCAGTTACCGGCTTCCACCCTGCACCGGCTTCCGCCGCTTCAATTGTTAGCCGTTTGAATGGTCCGCCATTCGGTTCATGCAGCATCTTCCAGGCAAACCGACCGGGTGGCCCCCAAAAGCGTCCGGTATCGCCGCGAACATCGGCGTGAACAAGCGCGTTGAATGACTCGAAGCGATCGAATAGTTCCTCGTACGTGCGACCAAGGAACAACTCGTCCTCTAGGAGTGGCTGAAGCACCTTCAAGAACAGTTCACTTCGTGGCGTATACTCTCCACCACGGCCGGGCAGTGCTTTAAAGGCCTCGTGACAGTCAGCCAAACCGCTATTTGCCCGCGCGAAAACATGCCTCGACGACTCGTGATTCTCTCGTTCGCCCGTCCGAGCGTGGAATATCGCGATAAGAGCAGGATAGTTTTCGACAGCTAGAGCAGAAATTCCCGCATAGTATATCAGCAAGCTCAGAGGGTACCATCGCAGCCCAATCCAGATTGTCTGGCCACCAACCGTTTCGTTTAAATCAGCCAAGCGCGTCAGTATCCGCACTAACATGGGCAGATGCACTGCCTCGCCCCAACGCGCCAGAAGGATTGCCGCTACGACGAGTTCACTCACAGCGTCTTCGTACTTCGAGAGCCGAGCCTGCATCACTTCCGGCGTAAACTGCGCAGTAAGCGGAAACTGACCTGGATCGAGTTTCGCCAAAGCACGTCGTATCAAACCGTTGACTTCGTCATCGAGCTTGATCCGATTCTCGGTATGGGCCAAGTGCTCCTTGAGTCGACCCGACAGAGTCATCTCGCGAGTCTCTCCTGGAGTGACTAAGTGCGCCGGGACAGCGACGAGGATATCACTTTCGATTCCTTCGGGAGCTTCAGCGAGAAGATCCGTGTCGCCAGCGGAGAAAATAAAATCGCCATCCCCATCTATGAATCCATAGTGGGGTGTCTGATGAGAGTGGACATCACTCGCCACCTTGTCGTAGACGTACGCCATCACGGCGTTCGCACTGATGATCCCAGATGGTGCCATCGCCTCGCCATCCAAGGCGTTAAGAAAATGTCCCGTAAATACAGAATGGCCCGCACGCGGACCATCGGCATCTGCGACTGTTTCGTCAGCCTTTCCGGCGGTAAGTACCTGACGCGAATAGCGCCTAAGCATGTCCTTGAGAAACCTCATTGTCCCGGGCACCGCTGCGCGTGTTAACGCAAGCCCTCCATAGCACGCATCCATTACAAACAGCAAGTGCTTCGCCTGAATCAACTCGGCGTTACGTGTAAGTTCATCCCATCTAATTAGCGACTGCAATCGCTCGAGATGACCATCCACGGGTACAAGGTGTCCGACCTCACCGCGCCTGCCACTTCGTGTTGTACCGTGCCCCGCGAAAAACACTAACACCCGCTCATCAGGAAGCACGTCATCTGCCGCTAAGCGAAGAAACGCGGCACGAATCGCGTCGCCCGTCGCGTGCTCATCCAGCAGGGTTGTTACATCCTCCGGCAAAAAACCGAACCGTGCGATTAGGGTTTCCGCAACAACGACTGCATCTTGCCGCGCGCACGCGAGCGGATTGACGTGATCATAGGCATTAATGCCGATGATAAGTGCGCGGCTCTTCGAATAGCGCGTGTTATACACTCTCACTCCATTGAACGTAGAGCATGTCGCTTCGCGGACTGGGCGGCGCAATGCAACAGCTCTCGATTGCTCCCGTTAGCAGGGCAATAAGCTATCCGAAAGCTCGCCAAAATAGCCCGCGATCTTTAATCACGTCGACGCAGCGTCACCGACAGTAGGCTCTTGCTGACGAATCGATGTACGGCGGCCAGTCGGTGCCGCTCCGCTCCGAGTATCGACAGGAGCGCTCGGACTACGATTCGTCGATGCCGGGTATTCAGCGAGGTAAAGTACTCGTCCGCCTCAAGCAAGTCATTCAATTCACGACGCTGCGCTGCGTTTATTTGGAGCTTCTGTGCAATCGGCTCTGCGCGAGACGTCACTTCGACGGATGGGGCGTTTTCAGTGGGCGTAAGTGGGTTCCAGATCCGGTACGTCTCGCTCGCCGCCCTAGCCGCTTCCGCCCAGTTCTTGGCAGCTTCGCCTTTGAGCAGGGACGGACCGATTCGAGCGATCAGGTAAAGAATCAAGGTCCGCCAGATTCCGATTTCAGAGAGATCGGGAAGCGCAATAAGTAGCTGAGTGGACCCGTGGCGAACCTCGGTAATGTGAAGAAGTTCTTGTGGAGCCCTCGCGTATTGCCGGTACCCAGAGAGGGATGTTCGCCCCCACGCTCCGTCGATCAGAGCCAAGTATGCCGCAAAATCGCGGATACAAAGATCGGTGTCGTCGACCCGCACCGACATTATAAACGGGGCGTCTCCGCCATTCTTCTCCGCCACCACCTCAGCCAAGCGCTCGAGTGCGCGTTTTGGCAGAACTAGACCCTTACCGGCCTGCATCAATACCCCAGTGACGGGTGAAGAATAAGTCAAGCCGAAATGGCTTCGGCAAACAGCATGTACTGCGGTCGCTATTGTATCCCTGCTGCACGATGACTAGGAGATTGGTAGCTTTGTCTTTATGGCAAAAGACGTCGTGAGACAACAGAACGGAGTTGCACGTTTCTGGACGGATGCGGCGGTGCTGGCATTCCGAGAAACGTGGTCTGTGGTGCTCGACAGCAAGCTTTCGGCTACGCTCATTTCGGTCTGCGCTGTCGCAGCAAAGCCAGTCATTTCTGCGGCAACTGTCTTGCTCGCTGGGAAACCCCTACCGCCAATGACAGAGTTGTTGGCCGACGTACTTCCCGGCGCGGTCGTTGTCAGTGCTGCCTTCGCCGTGATGTGGCTAGTGAAGGTGGTTCAGGCCCCGGCAATGCTTCACGCCAAGCAACATGAGCGCATCCAGACATTGGAAGCTCTTCCTACGAACGCCTATTCGCTGATGTGCGACCTCCGCGAAGAGCTGATGTACTTGAGCAACGAGGCGGGCGGCGGTTTGGGCAAAATAAACCCAGGGCTGCACGCGAAAATGAACGATTATCTGCGGCGGTTAGTCGACGCGGCCGAGTACTCACTCCCGCCGCACGAGGTTGTCCGGCTACAGATGGCGATTAATAAAGACCGACAAGATTACTCAGCGACCCCCTACAAGAACCTAGACGGCGAGCTGGACCGCATCCTACAGACTATTCAACCGGCTACGCTGCCGGTTCCGCCGTCAGATCCGAATATCGAAGGGCTTCTTTCGTGAGAATCCGTTTCATAACGCCACAGCTAACCTGCGGGCGAATCAAACAAAAGGCGAGCGCAGCGAGCTTCCGCTGATCGCCCGACAGGTTCAGCGCACGTTATGCCGCCGGCGGTCGGATGCGTCCCGACGACTCTGCGCCGCTACGAGATCGTGTAGCGCTTGGTATGTGCGGCTGCCTCATCACAAATCGCACCAAACACTACCGTCAGGAATGTGGCCAAGGTGCCCTCGTCCCGAGCTCCTCCACAACGCGCGATCAGCGCCTCCGAGTAACTAGCGGCCGAAAGAATTTCACTGTCCGTAGCCGCCTTATCGAAATGAACGCGCATGGTGTCTGGCATAAGCCCACCGCGCGACGTGATCGCAGAAAGCATACTCGACATCCCAGTCTCGTGCATCGCGGCCTGCATAAAGCGCAAATGATCTGCACGGCGAACATTCCAGGAATCGAAATGCCATGACTCGCGCAACGTTTCCAGTAGGTAGCGCGCCTCTGCTGGATCGGCTCGACGCAGCGACTCGATCTCTGCGAACGCCGGCTCCGCAACCTTTCCAAGTTTCAAGTGCGCAATTGACGAATCACCTGAAGCCGAACAGAGTGCACCGACCAGCACCTGGAACATGAGTTGCGCAGGAGAGTCCGCCCAGGTTCCACGTAGCAGGCCTCGCTCAGCGGCCACCAGGTGAAGCTGGACTATCTCGGTCAGGATCTGGCGCGGCTCGCAGTTACTCAGGGACTCGCTAGCACTTTCGGCCGCTTGCGCCGCCCCGCGAAGCGCTCCGCGAATAGTGGAGAGGGCGAATGATGTCGCAGTGCTTTCCTTCGCCTTGTCGAAGAACCTCTTCTTAACGACGAGCGGAGGAGGGAATGTGATCCAAGTATCCATGTATCCCAAAGCTGCGAGAAGCATCCGAACCGGAACTGAGTGCGTCGATTAATGATGAGGCGCACCGGACTTGACGGCGGCATCGTCGAACCAGTGGTCAATGTGACGCAGATACTATATTTCGCAGCAAGATCCAATGGAGAAGCAAATGCATATCGAAGGGCTCATCAAAGACTATCTAGAAGTGCGGAAACAGCGTGATGCCGCATTGGAGTCCTGCACTGACCCAAATGATAGACGATGGATTCATCAGTGCATGGTGCTGAACTGGAAATGCCTCGCTTTGCGCAACGCGCTCGTTGCGGCTGCTTAGCGGACAGGGCGGCGGCCTAGTCAGTGAGTTCCCGCCATTGCCACTCACCAGCGCCGATACCGAAGAGCGTGCCAACTTCGGTCGCGTGACCCCAAATGGGAAAAGGTGGTTTTTGCCCCTTGTTGTAGATTTCAAAGACGTCGCGAGCGGAGTCGTACCGTATATCAATACCGTGCGCGCGTAGGTCGCTTGCTAGGCGCTCAGCCTCGCTACGCTCGAAAGCCGGCCAAGCCCATTGACCCCAGCGCATTTCGCTGCCCCAAGCGTCGTATGCGGACTCCAGAAAGTCGACTCGAACTAAGATCTTCCGACGAACAACAGTCGGGGCTTGCTCGCGAAGGTGTTGAGTGGGGTCCCGAGGGGCGAGAAACTCTGGAAAATCCTGTGGATGCTTCTTGAACTGACTGCGCAGCCATAGCAGCTTGCTTACCTTGTAGCCTGCTGTCCCCAGAACGGCGCCAAGAATAGCACCTCCGATGCCGAGCATGCGGTAGCCGAGAAACGCGAAGGCAAGCAGGACTATCCAGCTAATCATGGCATTCTCTCAAGAGCGGGAAGCTGTGGCGGTATAACGTTCGTTGACCAACAAAATGTGACCGCATCGCCTTTGAGCCGCTCGACCATTCACTGTTCGGTAGTGACAGCATGACAGCGTGCCATACGCCGAGGCGGCGTAGAGATCAGTGGCTGCATGACGGTCCTGGCTCAGGTTGCGGTATACAGGCGTACAACGCGACAGCATCCCTACGCTTGGTCCCGAACGAGGTCGGCGAGATCTACGCGAAGCGCTCCTGCGAGCCGCTCCATGTTGTCGATAGAGATGTTTCTCTCCCCCCTCTCGACTGAGCCAACGTAGGTCCTGTGGAGACCGGTTAGTTCAGCCAAGCGCTCTTGTGAAAATCCCCGATCCTGACGTATCCGCCGCAAATTTCTCGCGAAGGCGGTTCGGGCTGCTGGAGGCGGGTTCATCCGTCCAGAGTCGCGCAGACGATGACTATACGTCTACAGACTTAAAGTAGCTATTGCGAGAGAGTGATGACTATAAGTATCATCCTCGGCGATTGGCTGGGCGCACCTTCGCGGAGGGATCACATGCCAGAAGGCACGCTGCTGGCGCTGTTCGATCGCGAGATGGATCGAATTGACCGGAGGATGGTAAGACTGGCAGCGCAGCGAACGTGCCTCGCCGAGGCTCGTGCCATCTTGAGAGGCGAGGAAGGCGCGACCGTTTGTCCGCGCCCGGTAGCTACGCCACCTGTTGTGCTGACGACCTCAGACCGCCGGGAGGCGTCCGACGAGTCGGGCGCGACGTTTCAACCCGCGCCCAAGGAAGACGGCCAAGCAACCAGGGCGTCAATTGCCACTCGCGGAAAACGCATTCGAATACACGCCGGCGATGCGCGAGAGAGCGCTACGCGCGATCGAGGAGAAAAGCGCGAACGAGAATCCTGAGCAGATCTTCAAGGAGTATGTTGAAACCTGCTTCAAGCAATTCATGAGACGAGTCGAACGAGCAAGGGCGGTCAAACCCTAGCGCGCGGCGACTGATCCGTAATTCCTTGTCCTCACGGGATTTGCGCAGCTGACGATTACCTGTGTGAGATATCGGCTGGGCTTTGATGCTCGACATGAAGGACGAGTTCGGGCTGAATTACGTGCCGTCGAACAGGGAGTTTGCGCGGAATGGCGGGCGAGCGGGCGTCATCAGGGGATTGCCCGCCAGGCTGGACACGCTGCGTGCGCATCACATCCTGCCCATCGCGCGGATGGTGGTGTTCAAGGATTCGGTGACCGCGTCTGTTCATCCCGAGTGGACCATCCGTCGGCAGGATGGCTCACTCTGGCGCGACAAGAAGAACAATGCGTGGGTGAACCCGTACCATCGCGAGCTGTGGGACTACAACATCGGCGTTGCGGAAGAGCTGGTGAAGATGGGTTTCGGGGAGATCCAGTTCGACTACATCCGGTTTCCCGAACCGTATCCTTCGCTGCCGACGCAGGTCTTTCCGGACAGCAAGGGGATGCCCAAGCCCGACGTGCTTGCGGCGTTCCTCAAGGAGGCCAAGGGTCGCATCGGCAAACTCGGCGCGCGCACGACGGCTGACGTCTTCGGACTGGTGACAACCGTGCGCGGCGCGCTCGAAGTCGGGCAGGAGTGGGAGAAGATCTCACCGAATGTGGACGTCGTACTGCCGATGGTGTATCCGTCGCATTATCCGCGCGGAGACCTGGGGCTCGCGGTGCCGAATGCGCAGCCGTATGAAGTGCTGAAGATCTCTTTGAGCAAAGCGAAGCAGCGCGACCAGAAGCTTGGCATCACGAAAGCGGAACACGTGCGCCCGTGGTTGCAGGCCTTCACACTCGGCAAGCCGGCGTATGGGCCAGCTGAGTTGGAAGCGCAGAAGAAGGGCGCGTATGACGCTGGCTACGACGGATGGGTCCTGTGGAATCCCGGCTCGAAGTACGAGGCGTTCCTGCCCGCCCTCGAGAAGGGCGAGTTGGTGTCGCACAAGAAGTAGGTTGCTCTTCTACGGCACGACTGGAAGCACAATATGCGACGGCAGCGCCGCCGATCCGTACACCCGCTGCGTCGCCTTTACGTAGTCCGATGCCGTCGCCTTGAAGATGTCGGGCACGAACTTCTGCGGGTTGCGATCGATTGCAGGAAACCAGCTCGACTGCACCTGCACCATGATGCGATGTCCCCTGAGGAAGACATGATCGTGGTCGCGCAGAGGGATGGTCCATTCCGTGGGCTTGTTGGCGACCAATGCATGCGGCACTTCGAAGCTCTGGTTGAACCGCCCACGTTTAACTTCCATCGCGATCGGCAGTTGATAGCCGTTGAGCGACCGCGCGTACGCATTCGGCGCCGGCCCCGCGTCGGCGTCCCATGCATTGGGCTGCGCATTTTCCGGATGGACGTCGATCAACTTCACGACGAAGTCCGCGTCAGTCCCGGAGGTTGACGCGAAGAGCGCCGCAGAGACAGCGCCGGTGATCGTGATATCGTGATCGAGCGGCGCCGAAGTGTACGTGAGCACGTCGGGCCGGCCGTCGACGAACCGCTGGTCGGCAACTTCCCAGCGACGCCAATCACCATTCGGGTACGTGGGTGAAATGGGGCGCTGGCGATAGGGCACCGGGTTCGCTGGATCCGAGAGATATTCTCGATACGGTGCGGCGTTCGACGTCGGCTTGTCGAACGAGAGCGCGCCGTCGGTGCGCAGGTAGAGATTCGTCGGCGTGGTTCCCTTCACCGGCCACGTCGCGTAGGTCCGCCAGGTGTTCGAGCCGGTCTGAAACATGGTCGCCTGCCACGCCGGCTTGCTGCCCTTGCCGTGCAGATAGTACGCGAAGAACGGGGCTTCGATGTTCTCGCGGAATTCGAGCGCGGTCTTATGTCCGCCGAGTGGGATGATGCCGATGCTGTCGCCGGTGGGTTGGTGCCAGGAGCCGTGGAACCACGGACCCGCGACCATGAAGTTGGTGCGATCGGGATCGTTGCGCTCGGCCTGACGGAATATCTGCCACGGACCCCACGGGTCCTCTTGGTCCCAGAATCCGGCGACGTTGAGATTCGGAACCGTCGAGCCCTTGATCTGCGTGTACCATGCTTCGCGCTTGTTGTGGGCGTCGTAGTTTGGATGCGCGACGAGATCGTTCCACGCAGACATTTTCCCGTGGAGATAGCGCGCGTCGAGATTCGAGAGCGGTCCGACCTTCAGGTACCAGTCGTAGGCGTCGTAGACGTCGAAGTCGAAGTGGGTATTCTTGAACTTGTCGGCCTGCTCGTAGACCGCGTACTCGAACGAATAGCTCTCGCGCAGCGCACCGAAGCGGTGGTCGTCGTCGTTCATCCACTGGTCCGCGGGCGACGCCTGCTCGCTGATCGCCTTGAGCGCGGGATGCGGCGCCAGGAGTGTCATGCCGGCGGTGAGGCCGTCGTAGGACACGCCGTAGATGCCGACCTTGCCGGTGTTGTTCGCGACGTGCTTCACGAGCCAGTCGATGGTGTCGTAGGCGTCGGTCGTTTCGTTGACGTTCTTTGCGGACTGCTCGGCGAGGTCGACCTGCGAGGAGAGCAGGAACGTTCCCTCCGACTTGAATCGGCCGCGCAGGTTCTGGACGACGAAGATGTATCCATCGCTCGCGAGCTCCTTGAGCGACGGCGGCATCGTTGCCGGCGACGACTCCGGCACGCCATACGGCGTGCGACGCAACAGGATCGGCAGCGCCTCCGTACGGCCAACCGGTCGCATGACGACGGTCTGGAGGTGCGCACCGTCGCGCATCGGAATCATGACTTCCTCGAGCGTGAACACACCAGTCGGAGACGGCTGCTGTGCGTTCGATCCGTGTGCCGCGATTGTGAGGCAGGCGGCGACTACGATGCGTGGTCTCATAGTGCTTTCACTCCTTCGATGAGTCGGTCAACTTCTTCGTCCGTCGTGTAGCACGACGCGCCCGCGCGCACGAAGCCATCCGCGCCACGACCGAGCCGCTCGGCGACGGTCGTCGCGTAGAAGTCGCCGTTGGATGCGTAGACACCATGTGTGACGAGATGGCGCGCGACGTCTTCCGTCGTTGTGCCGCGCACCGTGAAGGAGACCGTCGGGGTGCGCGGCGTACCGGGCGGTGGGCCGTAAAGGGTGACGCCGTCGATGGCAGCAAGCCCGTTCCAGAGTCGTGCGAGCGTCGATTCGCCGCGAGTATGCAGTTCGCCGAACGCGCGTGCGAGTTGTTCGCGCCGAGTGCCGCCGTCGCCGCCGATGGATGCGATGAAGTTCACCGCGGCGGCGGCACCGACGATGCCTTCGTGATTCTGAGTGCCCGTCTCGAGCTTCTCCGGCGCGTCCTGGGGCGCGGGGTCGAGACGTGGGATGTCGATGTCCTGCACGCGCTGATGGCGTCCAAAGAGGATGCCGGCATGGGTGCCGTAGAACTTGTACGACGAGCACGCGAGGAAGTCGCATCCGATCGCTTGGACATCCACGAGGTGATGCGGCGCATAGTGTACCGCGTCGACGAAGGAGAGCGCTCCCGCGGCTCGCACCATCGCGCACACTGACGCGACGTCGGTGATGGTGCCGAGTGCGTTGGATGCGGCGCCGATGGCGACGAGGCGTGTGCGTGGGCCGATGGCAGCGGCCAGCGCATCGGGATCGTGGCGAAAGGTGGTGGTGTCGAACGGCACGGAGCGAACGACAAGGTCGCGTTCCTTCGCGATGGCGCGCCACGGGGCGACGTTGGCGTGGTGATCGAGCTCGGTGACGACGATCTCGTCGCCCTCCTGCCAGTCCCGCGCGAGACCACGCGCGAGGTGAAAGGCGATGGTCGTCATGTTGTTGCCGAACGAGACGTCCGCGGGCGTCGCGTTGAAGAAATCCGCGAAGGTGGCCCGCGCGTCGGCGAGCAGCGCGTCGGTCTCGGCGCTCGTCGGGTACGCCCAGTGGGTGTTCGCGTTGTGGTGTAGCAGGTAGTCGGAGACGGCGGCGGCGACCCGTTGGGGCACCTGGGTGCCACCAGGGCCGTCGAAGTAGGCGACGTCGTGCGCGCCTTCGCGGCGGCGGAGGGCGGGAAAGTCGGAGCGGATGCTGTCGATCGAGCGAATCATTTTGTCGGGTGAGGGAGCGAGGGTGCCAATGTACCCCACACATCTCTCGTGCGATATTGAGCTTGAGCTCGAGCCCCGGCACCGCAACCGAAGAGCTGTCGGTTGTCAGCCATCAGCGTCAGTGTCCAGTGACCGCAACGACAGCACATTCATGATCACACGGATCAGGGTTGGCGGAATGACGTGTCAACGATGCGTCCAAGCGGTCTTCACGTCGCTCACGCCCGTACCGGGCATCATCTCCGCTGAGGTCTTCATCGGTTCGGCGGTGATCGAGCACGATGGGCGCGCGACGCTCGAGGCGCTGCGCGACGCCATTGGGGCAGCGGGGTACGACGTTCTTCTCGCGAACGAAAACAGGCGGCAGTTACCGGTCGTGTAACGCGCCGGTCCGCTTGGGTTGTCTCCGCAGGTACCCCGGGCCTACTTTGACGGGCTGACCGCCTCCGTCGCCGTCGAGGATCTGCCATGTCGCCATCCAAGCACAATCCCGAGGAGCGTCCTGTCGGCGCGCTGCTCGCGCCCGATCTCCTCGCGATGCTCGACGAGGAGCCGTCGCTGATCGCGGCGGAGACGGAAGAGCTGCACCCCGCCGACCTGGCGGACGTCGCCGAAGCGATGCCGTTCGATCGCATTCCGATATTCCTCGCGGCCCTGCCGCAGGATCGCGCGGCGGCGGTGCTCGAGTATCTCGACGAGGAGCTGCGCGCCGAAGTGCTGGAGGCAATGTCGTCGGAGCATGCGGCGGCGCTGATCAGCGCGATGACGCCGGACGAGCGCGCGGACGTCCTCGAGGAGCTCGACGCGGAGACCGCCGACGACATCGTCGACGAGATGCCGGAGCAGGCACGCCGCGAGACGCAGGCGCTGCGGCTCTACGATCCGGACTCCGCGGGCGGACTGATGACGACGGAGTTCGTGTCGGAGTCCTCGCGGACGTCGGTCGAGGAAGCGTTGCGCAAGGTGCGCGTCATCGCGCGAAGTGGAAAGCGTGAGGCAATGCACGCGATCTACACCACGGACGATCAGGGTCGCCTGGAGGGAGTGCTCTCGCTACGCGAGTTGCTGGCCGCGCAGGAGGGGACGATCCTTTCCGACGTCGCGTGGACGGAGGTACAAAGCGTATCGCCTCGCGCCGATCGTGAGGAAGTGGCGCGCGTGATCGCGAATTACGATCTGGTCGTCGTGCCCGTAGTGAGTGAGTCGCATCACATCATCGGCGTCATCACCGTTGACGACATCATCGATGCGATCCAGGAGGAGCAGACCGAGGACGTCCAGAAGTTCGGCGGAATGGAGGCGCTCGATGAGCCGTACGACCAGATCGGCTTCTGGGCGATGATCAAGAAGCGGGCAGTGTGGCTCAGTGCCCTCTTCATCGGTGAGATGTTCACGGCCACCGCACTCGGCGTCTATCAGAAGGAGATCGACAAGGCGACGGTGCTCGCGATCTTCCTGCCGCTGATCGTGAGCTCGGGCGGCAACTCGGGCTCACAGGGCACGTCGCTGATCATTCGTGCGCTGGCGCTGCGGGAGATCTCGCTGCGCGACTGGTGGCGTGTTGCGGGCCGTGAAATAGCGACAGGCCTGACCTTGGGGCTTCTGCTCGCCGTCATCGGCTTCCTGCGCATCGAGCTGTGGCAGTGGATGCACGTCAACCAGGTGTCGGCGTTTGGCATGCAGCTCGGCCACGACTACGGGGAGCACGGAATCAATCCGCATCTCGTGGCGCTCACGGTCGCCCTATCGCTCGTCGGCGTCGTGGCGTTCGGCACGCTCGCCGGGGCGATGCTGCCGTTCGTCATGCGGAAGCTCGGCTTCGATCCGGCAAGCGCCAGTGCGCCATTCGTGGCCACGTTCGTCGACGTCACCGGATTGATCATCTACTTCAACGTGGCGTTGCACTTGTTGTTGCGGTGAGTCGTCATGACTGAGCAGCTCCCGGAAACGCGGTCATCCACGTCGCGCGCCACGCTGTTCGTTCTCGTCAGCGCATGCTGCTTCGGGTCGATCAGCGTGTTATCGACGCTGGCGATTCGAGGCGGTGCCCGACTGATCGACGTGCTCTTCTGGCGGTATGCGATTGCCGCGGTGCTGCTGGTGGTGGTCAGCGGAGGGCTCGCCGCGGTTCGGTTGCCACGACGACGCGCGCTGGAGCTCGCGATCTTCACTGGTGGCGGTCAGGCGGCGGTCGCATTCACGACGCTGTCGGCGCTCAAGTACATCCCGGTGGCGTCGCTGGTCTTCCTGTTCTACACGTATCCCACGTGGGTCGCAGTGATCTCGGCGATACGCGGCGTGGAACGACTCACTGCGCCGCGCGTGGTTGCCCTGGCGATCTCGTTGGCCGGTATCGGGTTGATGGTTGGCCTTCCGGGCAGTGGAGCGTTGCATCCAGTGGGTGTGGCGCTCGCGCTGGGGGGAGCAGTGCTGTATGCCATCTACATCCCGGTGATCAATCACTTCGGCGGTGGGTTGCCACCGGCAGTGACGTCGACGTATGCCGCGGGCGGGGCGGCGCTGGTGTTCCTCGCCGCGGCGCTGACCGACGGGGCGCCGCGCGTGGTATTCACACCGCTCGGGTGGGCATCGATCGTCGCACTCGCCGTGATCTGCACGGTGTTCGCCTTCATCATCTTCTTGCGCGGGTTGGCCGTCATCGGCTCTGTGCGGACGGCGATCGTGAGCACGGTGGAGCCGTTCTGGACTGCGTTGCTCGGCAGCCTGATCTTGGGACAATCAATCGGGCCGCGCGTGTTCGTGGGCGGGTGTATGATCGCTGCCGCCGTGGTGTTGCTTCAGGTGGCGGGGCGCGAGTCCGGAGTAAGTCGGGAGTCTTGAGTTGTTCGTTGGCAACGCGGATCCACGCTGATTTGGCGGATCTTCGCGGATAACTCCAAGCGCGAAATGCCTAGCGGAATCGTGGTCACTCTCGGCAAGAGCGGAAGTGCGGGGGTTAGCGCGAATCAAACGAATAAAAGCAACATCAACGCGAATCCTTCCATGTGAAGCGAACTAGCGTTCGCCGAATTCGCGCATCGCTTGGGCCGGCAAGGTTCGTAAAAGCATTTTCTTGATCGAGCGTCTGCTTGGCGTTGCGCCACTCACGTGGAGTGGAGTAGTCAGCGGAGATCCGCCGGATCCACGGAGATCCGCGTTGGCCACGCTTTCCCCCCTGGCGCACGGAGTAATTCGCGTGGATTCGCCAAATTCGTTGGATTCGCGCTGTCAACGAACAACGCTCTTCCCAACTCACAACGCTGTTAGAGTTAGATTCCAGAAATGGAGAACACACATCTCACCATCGAAGGCATGACCTGCCAACACTGCGTTCGCGCGGTGGAGACGCGTCTGCGCAACACGGCTGGCGTCGAAGTCGAGCGCGTCGAAGTCGGATCGGCGGACATACGCTACGATCCCGCGCAGACCAGCCTCGACGACCTCGCCGAAGCGATCGCCGACGAAGGCTACACGGCGTTCGTCAGCGAATAGCCAAGTCGCCTTCGTGTTCGGGCGCCGAGACTAACGTCGTCTGTTCAGCATTCGACGCCGTCGGCATCATCCCTACGATCCCCTGTTCGAGCCACGCGTGCGCGCCGTCGAGCACGTGCTGCGACACCTTGTAGATGGCCGCGTCGTTCTTGCCGTAGAAGCGATCGAAGTTCACCTCGATCCGCTGGCGCGCCTCGCGGCAGAAGAGATCGGCCAGCTCGACCGCCTCGTGGTTGCCCTGCTGCGCGAGCATCTGCGCGCGTACGCACGCCGCCGTCATCGCGAACAGGTCGGCGCCCATGTCGACCGCGCGGAAGAGCACCATCTGTCGACGTTCGAGCTTCGGACCAAAGCGCACCATCGCGTGAAAGAGTGCCCGTCCCAGATGCCGCGTCTGCCGCTCCGCCCAGCGGAGATGCTTGCCGAGTGCGCCGAACTCTGAATACGCCGTCGGCGTTGAGCCCTTCCCGAACCACCGGGCCAGGTACCACATCGGATAGAACTTGGCCACGCGGCCGAGCGCGGCGACCTTCTCCTTGCCGCTCGATTCCTTGTCGACCAGCGCGAAGGCCGTCTTGAAGTGATGGTCCACCGCCTCGCGCGCGATGAACAGGCGCATGACCTCTGACGTGCCCTCGAAGATCAGGTTGATGCGGAAATCACGCATCGCACGCTCGACAGGAATCGCGGGCTCACCGCGCCCACGCAGCGAGTCAGCCGTCTCGTAGCCTCGCCCGCCGCGGATCTGGAGGGTGTCGTCGATGATGCGCCACCCGGCTTCGGTGTTCCACATCTTGGCGATCGCCGCCTCGAGGCGGATGTCGTAGTGCCCGCGCTCCGCGAGTGCGACGCACAGCTCCGCCACCGATTCCATCGCGAACGTATTCGCCGCCATGAGCGCGATCTTCTGCGCGATGGCTTCGTGCTTCCCGATGGGCTGTCCCCACTGCACGCGCTCCTTCGCCCACGTGCGGGCAACCTGCAGACACGCCTTGCCGCCGCCCGCACAGCTCGCGGGCAACGTGAGCCGACCGGTGTTCAACGTCACGAGCGCGAGCTTGAGTCCCTTCCCTTCGCCCCAGATGATGTTCTCGCTCGGCACCTTCACGTTCTTGAAACCGATCACGCCATTTTCGATCGCCTTCAATCCCATGAAGCGCGAGCGATGCTTCACCGACACGCCTGGCGTATTCGCTTCGACGATGAAGGCCGTGATCTGCTTGCGGCCTTTTCCGTTTACGATCTTGTCCGGCGTACGTGCCATGACCACCAGCAGCTCGGCGCGCGTCCCATTCGTGCACCAGAGCTTCTCGCCATTGAGCGTCCAGTAGGTGCCGTCCTCGCTCGGCGTCGCGCTGGTGCGCATGTTCGCCGGGTCCGAGCCAGCGTCCGTCTCCGTGAGCGCGAACGCCGAAATCGCTCCCTTGGCGAGGCGCGGGAAGAAGCGCTGCTTCTGCTCGTCCGAGCCGAAGAGCTTCAGCGGTTGCGGCAGTCCGATCGACTGATGCGCCGACAACAGGGCCGTGAGCGAGCCGTCCTTGCTCGTCACCATCGCCATCGCGCGCGTGTAGCTCGTGTAGGAGAGCCCGAGGCCGCCGTATTCCGTCGGAATCTTGATCCCGAAGGCGCCCATCTCGCGCAGCTCCTGCACGTATGCCTCGGGGATCTCGCCGGTGCGGTCGATCATGTCGGAGTCGACACGCTCGAGGAATGCACGCAGCACCCCGAAGAAGCTCGCGGCTCGCGCCGATTCGACGGCGTCGTGCTGCACCGGATGCGGATGGATCAAGTCAAGACGGAAACGGCCAAGGAAGAGCTCCCTGACGAAGCTCGGATCCGACCATTCGCTTTCGCGCGCGGCTTCGGCAACGTCACGTGCTTCCTTTTCCGACGCGAGACCTGCGGTGTGCTCGGCCATGGGACGCTCAGTGTTGGGCGATCGGTACGCTGCGCTGTTGCCTGTCACGATATACCACAATTCCCGCGCCCGCGATCGCGATCAGTGCAAATGAGAACCACTGCATGGCGTAGCCGCGGTGCGGACCGTCGTCGAGCACCGGGAGGTCTCGGCGGGCCGGATGCGACATGTCGGTCGTGTCGCCGAATGCGATGAGGTAGAATGGGGCGACGGGATACGGAATCTTGTCCTTCAGCTCAGCCCGGCTCACGTGACGCACGACGCGCGCGTGACGGGAGACCGCCAGCGCGGTGTCACCGGTGGTCAGCTCGACGTACCCCTTCAACCGGGCCGTCGGTCCTTCGCGCCACCTCTGGAGATCGACGGATGCGCCGTCGGGCGAATAGACCCAGCCCCGATTCACGAGTACCGCCGTGTCTCGGCCCGCGACCCGCACGGGCGTGAGCAGGTCGACACCGGGCGAACCGCGGCGAGTACGGTTGCTGAGCACCAGCTCGTGCTCGTAGTCGTACGTGCCTTCGACGCTTGCGGCGCGGTAGTGAGCGCGCGCCGTATCGCGAGGCAGATCTACCAGCGGGATCGGTGCGCCGAGCTGCTGCTGCTCGATGGTCGCGTTGAATCCACGGCGCTCGCGCAGACGGTCCAGCTGCCAGAGGCCGAGCCGCACGAAGACGAATGCCGCCACGAGAGCGAACGCACAGAAAACAATGATGCGACGGGACATACGGACAAGCTAAGGCACGTCAGATCTCGCGTTGTTTCGCGAACTGCGCGATATGATCCGCGGCCCGGAAGGCGAGCGCCTGGATCGTCATCGTCGGCTGTCCTCGGCCGCTCGTCACGAAGGAGCTTCCGTCGACGATGAAGAGGTTCTTCACGTCGTGGGCGCGATGATACTTGTCGACCACCGACGACCTGGGATCGTTCCCCATGCGCGCGGTGCCGAGCAGGTGCACGGTGCTGCCAGGTTCGTCTTTGATCGGCTCGCCGGTGATCTTCACAGCGCCTGCCGCGGTAAGCAGCTCGCGACCACGCTCCTGGAAGTACTTGTACAGCTTCAGGTCGTGCTCGTGCTCCTTGTAAGTGATCCGCATCGCGGGCAGTCCCCACGCGTCCTTGAGCTCCGGATCGAGCGACACAGAGTTCGTTGCCACCGGGAGCGATGTCGTGTGGCCGTAGCAGTCGAGTGAATTCAGGAACCACGAGCGCATGCGTTTCTTGAATTCCCACCCCACTGCGGGCCGTCGGGCGGCATGCTCATCGTCCGGATCATGAGCGTCGAGAACTTCGCGGACGCGCCATGGCCTTTCTCCACAGCCTGCGCGATGGAGGCGAGACCACCCTCGAAGAGCGGCGTCTGCTCCTTGGCGAACGTCGTCATCGACCGGTCGATGAAGTACAGCACTCCCGCTTCGTGAGCGCCCGGCGCCTCGTCGGTCGGAATGATGCGCGCGCTGATCGCGTCGATCTCCGCGGCCTGCGCTGGTGTGAAATGAATCAGCGCCTGTGCAGGCGCCGGAGCGTCACCGGCCATCTTCGGCGACGCAACGGGAGTCGCGGCCGGCGCAGCGTCACTCGCACAAGCGGCGGCCGCGAGCCAGGCGGCACCGATGACACCAACGGTTGACATGAAGTCGCGACGTGAAACCGCGCCCAGCGGAAGAATCGGCTCGGTCATTCATGTCTCGAACACTTGGATTGGATGGCGCACTCGGCGGGAACTGCGGGCCGAACATAGCTCCAAACGACGCGCGGCGATACTCAGGACGGGCCGCGAGCCCTTCCAATCACGGTGCGACGGTGACGTCGAAGCCCGATGTATGGACCTCGCCGGCCACTCGCACCTGCACCCACACGTAGTAGCGACCCGCCGAGGGGAACGCGTAGGGAAAGTCGATCGTGTGCGCTCGAGTGGGAGCAACATGCGCCATGTCGGCGTTGTCGAGCTTCAGACGCCCCGCACTCGTGGTATCGCCGCGATCGCGTAGCGCGAATACGGTCTGCGACGCCATCGACGGCGTGCCGTTCGGATGCAGATGCACGAAGACCTTTCCGTCGTCGCGCATCACCACCGCGTGCGCGAGCATGCCCATGTACGGCTCCAGCGTCACGAGCTCCGCATGCTTCGTGTACAGCACGAAGTGAAGGACATCAGTCTCGTTCACGACCGGATGAATGTTCCCCTTCCATCCGATGAACAGCGAATCGCCGTGCCAACTCAGGTTCATGTCGCGATCGACGCGCGTGGCAACGAACGCCGACCACGCATCGTCCGGCGAGAGCGCCTTCAGCCCACTCGAATCGAGTGGCGCGTTGAGCGTGAACGAATCGACGAGCGTGCGCTGAAATCCACTCTCCTGCACGATGTCGTTGAAGACGCGATATGTGCCGGCCGGCAGCGGTGGAAGCGGCGTCGTGAGTGTCGCACCGTCAGGCATCTGAGGATGCAGGTGCGCAAAGACGACGGGAAATTGCGTTCGCACGAGGAACATGTGCGCGAGCTTGCCGTGGTCGGGCATGATCGGCGTCATGCTTCCGTTCGTGAACGCTGGATCGAGGATCGACATCGTCAGCGTTGAGACGCCGTTCGTCATCGCAATGTGCGTAGCGGTGCGCGTTGGCGTATACAGCGTGCTGCGGTACTGCGCCGCTTCGGAATTCCACCAGCGCGCTCCGCCGAGGATGATGAAACCCATGATCGGAATGGTGATGAGCACCGCCCTTCGCGCCTTGCGCCGGCGTTCGGGCGGAACGGGCTCGCCGGGCGACACCTGGCTCTCACCGGCCGCTCCATAGATGGCGGTCACCACACCCGCAATCAGCAGCGTGCCGAGCACACCGAGAAGAACCTTCAGGAAAGGACTGAGCGCGAGCTGTCCGGTCGGAACCGCGGCAACGGGGACGACCAATGTTCCGGAGCCTGCTCGGCCGCGCACCGTGACGTAGACGCTGTACGTACCGGTCGCCATGAGCCACAGTTGCCCACGGAAGGAGCTCTGACTCTTGCCGACAGGCATCGCCTCATCGCCACTCGGCGCGCCCTTCACTCCGGCGCGCCAGTACACGGGCCGAATGACCACGCTCGTAACACTCGAGTCGCGCACATGCACGTGCACTTCGGCGACGCCCGGCACGACCTGCGGAGGACGAATGGCGACGTCGACGACATATGGACCGGCGCTGCCGCTGTAGTACACGTCCGGGCTTCCCACGTGCGCGGCAAGGACTACTGCGAGCGACGCGGCCGCCGCACACCGCGCGACGCGGGCGACAGCTCGCATCAGCGGCGGACTTTCAGCATCCACTCGCCACGCTTGAGCCCAATCCAGCTCGCCACGATCGCGTAGGCCAGTGCGTTGAGCAGGCTGTAGGCAAAGGGAAGCGCGCCCTTCGGCGGCAGTCGGAATCGATACGCATTGGCCTCCGACGTCACGGGCATCCAGTACACGAAGTTGTCGATGTGAAAGAACCAGTTCCGCCCGTGCGCCATGAGGTAGCTCGCGAACGGCCACTGCACGGCCAGCAGCGTGAGCACGAAGGCGAAGGCGCACATCACGGCGGCCGAGTATGACGGCCAGGTTCTCACGCGCCGCCATGTGAGGTCGATCGCGAACGCTGGGACGATGAGCAGCAGTGGAAAGTCGAGCGGGATGTAATGCGTGATGTCGCGATAGATCGGCCCGAGCTTCGGCACCGCCGGGAACAACATCAGCAGCCAGCTCGTTCCCCCGAGCACGAGCATGTAGATCCCCGCCGCCGTCGTGGCCGGCCAGCGGCTTCGTCCCGCCACGGCCGTGCCGACGAGCACGATGGGCAGCGTCATCGACAACGCGGTGTAGAAGCTCCCTGAATGCATCTTCGTGCGACCGGACCAGTCCATCAGCAGGATGGCGAGAATGCAGATGAACAACCCAGACGACAGCGCGAACATCTGCGCCGCCCGCCGTCGCATCTGCTCATCATCGCTGTTCTGGAGCGCGAGCGTGCGGAGCATCGCGCCGAGGACAATGCCCATCATGCCGAGGCCGAGCAGGATGTGCGGCGGGCTGATGATGCGGACGTCGAGCCCATAGGCGTTGTGCCACCAATCGTCGAACGGCGCCGACATCAGCATCGCGCCGCACCCGAGAATGGCGACCCAAGCACCGAGCGGCGCGCGAAAGCCCCAGAACCAGACTGCGCTCGCCTTCGCCTGCGGTGAGCCGCGAAATGTGGTGTTGAGAGCGACGACAGCCGAGCTCAGTCCCGCGAGCAATCCACCGCCCTGGATGAGCATGTGCGCCGGCGTCCAGAATGTGTCGCGACCGATGGACATATGCCACGAGATGTCCCAGATCATGCCGGTTACGATCATCGTGGCCGCAACGACCACGGCATACGCATGCCATGCAAACGCCTCGGCGCGCGCTGCCGTGACGGGTGCCGCGTACGTGGCAAACGGACGATCGAGTGTAGTCGCCATGATCGATCAGAAGAGTGTCATCTGCTCGCCGAGCGACTCGGGAGCGACTGGTGCCTGTCCCAGCAGGATCTGAAGCTCGCGGACACTCTGGGGCGAATGTCCCGCGAAGTGGTTGTTCACGTATCCATAAACCTTCACGCGGATCTTCGCGAGCGTCGCGAGCACGCCCACCCACTCATCGAACTCACGCGTGCGATCGATCTGGATACGCGAGTAGTCGACGATGTCGCGGTTGCCGCCCATCCATCGGATGTACACGAAGTCAGCCGTCGGGCGTCCACCGAGCGTGAGCATCTGCTTGCGCGGCACCCATCGCGCATCCGTGAGGGCGAGCGCGACGGCATGCTCCGCGAGCAGGGCAAGGATGCCGTCGGTGAGCCAGCCGCGATGGCGGAACTCGATCGCGAACTTGATGTCACGGGGAAGCGTCGGCAAGAGATTCGCCAATGCAGGGAGCTCTGCGGGTCCGAAGTCCGGCCCCAATTGAATGAGCACCGGTCCGAGCTTTGTGCCGAGCTCTCGCGCGCGATCGAAGAACTCTTCCGCGACGTCGGCGCAGTTTCGCAGACGCCGCTCGTGGGTGATCTCCTGCGGCAGCTTGAGCGCGAAGCAGAAACCTTCCGGCGTTCGCTCGTACCAGCCTCGTACGGTCTTCGCCGGCGGAATCGCATAGAAGGTCGAGTCGACCTCCACCGTATCGAACGCGCGCGAATACACCGTGAGGTAGTCGGCGGCCCTGGTGCCATGCGGATAGAACGGCCCCAGCCAGGCGTCGTAGTTCCATCCCTGTGTGCCGACCCTGATCCGCGCGCTCATGGGGAGAATCGGCTTGGGAGAGCCGCTCCTGTCAAGCAAGTGACTCGTCGAGCGAGCTCGACCAGATGTTTACGAGCGGTACCGATTTTGCCTTTGAATCCGGACATAATCACTCACATTCCGGAGGGCTTCATGGACAATCGTAACTCGACGGACGGAAGCATCGAGCGCGCGAAGGACAAGGCACTCGGCGCACACGATAGCAACCCCAGCCATGTTGATGAGGCGGGCGAAGCAGCTGGTGGAATCGGCGGTGTGCTCGCCGGCGCAGCCATCGGTTCTGCGGTAGGCCCGATCGGAACCATCATCGGCGGCATTGCCGGCGCGATGGGTGGATGGTGGAGCGGCCGCGCCGTGACGGAGGCCGCGAGCAGCGTCACGAAGAACGACGACGACTACTACCGCGGCCACTTCGAGTCCTCGTCCAGCAAGCTGGCCGACCGCTCGTACGACGACGTCAGGCCGGCGTATCACATCGGCCAGGTGGCCGCGCACAATCCGGACTACGCTAACAAGAGCTGGACCGACGTGTCCAGCGACATGAAGCGCGGTTGGACCGCCGGCAACCCCAAGAAGTTCGGTGAGTGGAGCGCCGTCAGCGGCTACGCCAGCGAAGGCTTCACGCGGGGTCGTTCGACCATCGACAATGCTGCCAGCAAGACGGCCAAGACGGCGGAGCGCATGGGCGACAAGGCCGTCAATACGGCATCGAACATCGGCAACAAGGCCACCCAACGTCTTGATTCCTGACTCCCGGGTTCAGTCTGACTGTCGGACAGTCCGACAGTCTGACTGACTTCATCGGTACGTCTCGAAGAACCCCGCTCCCGTTCCGGCGAGCGGGGTTCCTCGTATCCGCCCTGAAAGCGTGGCGGTTCCCTTCATTTGCACGAAGTACGGCCGACGCAATCCGCGAGCGGTAAGGCCTTCGCCGCGCTCCGCGCCTGTGCCGCGCGTGTCGCTCGCGGCCGCGTCCTCGATCGCGAGCGAAATGCGCAGGGTATCCGCGCCGCGCACGTCGATCATCTCGGCGGTCGACGGTGTGCGGATGACGGCGGATCCTACGCGCGTGGTGCGTCCGTCGACATACGAGATCGCGCGAGGCCGAAACACAGCCAGGAATCCCGCCGAGTCCACGAGGTAGACGAAGAGCGGCTGCACGGCGCCGACGGAGTCGGGTGGCTCTACGCGTCCATAGAGCAACGTGTACGCGCCGGCTCGCGCTGCGCCCCACTCCCACGTCACCCCGCGCCACACGCCCCAGTTGTGGTCGTGGTACGCCTGCACTTCTTCATACACCTTGCAATCGGTACCCACGCACAGCTTTCCCGTTGCAGACGCACGCAAGGCGGGAACGACGTAGCCACTCACCACACCACTCGTGATCGCGGCGCCGGGGAAATACGCACCAGGCGAAGGTGCGACGTCGAGATCGATGGCCAGGGGAGTGCCGGCCTTGTCCTCTCGAGCGATCGCATGCAGTCGATACGAGCCGTCAGGCATCACCGCGGCCCGCGATTCACCGATGCGGAGATTCGCATTCGTCGTGCTGAACGCCACATCCGGTGACGGCGCCGTCGAAGTGAAGCGCCGCGTTTCGCCTCCCTGCCGGTGCAGCGTGACGAGCACCTGTCCACCCCATTTGCCAGTAGCGCTTCCTACGTCGCCGGCGAGAATGAACGACACGAACGCCCACTGCTGCCGATCAGGCGAGATGATGTTGAAGTAGTGCCACTCGGCCCAGCTCGGATCACTGTGGGCCTGAGGTGGCGGCAGATGGAAGTGATCGATCTCGTGGCGCAGCTCGGCCATCGTCGGCGACTTCCACGTGCGATCCGCTTCATCGTCCACGAACGCGCCGGACGTGATGTTCGGCGCCGCGCCAACGGCGCTGGTAAGGGATGGAATGTCTCCGCTCGCGCGCACCGCGTACTCCGCACCGCTCCCCGTGCGGAGATAGAGCAGCTTGCCCTCGATCTGCGGCGCGACCGCGCGCACCACGTCATTCAACCTGGGTGACGCAAGCAACTGCCGATCGATGAAGCGGGCGTGATCGATGGAGAAGAACATTCCGCCGAGTCCGCCGGTTTTCATCACCTCGACGTCGACGCCTTCAGGCAACACGGTCAATGACCCGCCGCCGACGAGCTTCTCGTCCTTGGCCTGGTCGAGCAGCGCTTCGCCAACGGACAGAAGCACGATCATCGTGGCGACGCCCATGCTGAATCCGAACAGCAGGAAGAGTGTTCGCCACGGATTGACCGTGAGGTTGCGACTCGCGAGCAGGCCGATCATCGCGCGCGCTCGTCTCTCACGATCTCGCCGTCGCGCATGTGGATGACGCGTCGAGCGGCGCTCGCAAGGTCTTCATCATGCGTCACGACAACGATGGTCGTCCCATCGGCATTGAGTCGCTCGAAGAGTGCGATCATTTCCGCACCGGTGCGCGCGTCGAGCTCTCCGGTCGGCTCGTCGGCGAGCACGATCTTTGGCGAGTTTGCAAGCGCACGCGCGATGGCGACACGCTGCTGCTCGCCACCCGAGAGCTGCGACGGACGATGACCCTCGCGCAGCCCAAGTCCCACATAGTCGAGCAGCTCGCGGGCCCTTTCCTTCCGCGCGCGCCCCTTCATCCCCGCCTCCGAGAGCGGCAACTGGACGTTCTCGCTCGCGGTCAACGCCTGCATGAGGTAGAAGCGCTGGAATACGAACCCGATGCGTCGCAGGCGAAACTCCGTCGCGCGGGCATCCGGAAGCTGGTCGACGCGCTCACCAGCAATCGACACGGTGCCCGATGTGGGCCGGTCGATCACACCGAGGAGATTGAGGAGCGTACTCTTGCCACATCCCGACGGTCCGACGATGGCCGCGTAGTCGCCGGTGTCGACGTCGAAGCTCACCCCGCGGAGAGCCGCCACGCGCTCGGAGCCCATCGGATATTCGCGAACCAGGTTGCGGACTTCAAGAATTGCACTCATCCCACGGCCTCGCGCCGAAGCGTCGTCGCGATCGGCAGCGATGCACTGCGCCACGACGGATAGATGCCGGCCAGCACACCAGCGAGCGCCAACAGTCCTAGCGCGGTCCACGCGGCACTCGGCTGGAAGAGAAAGAAATCGATGCGCTCTGGCATTCCAGGAAAGTTCGCGAGGATCGAGTTGAGGTAGCGCGCGGTGACGAGTCCGAGCACCAGTCCGAGAGGCGACGCGACGAGCATCATCGCCGCGGCCTCGAGCACGATCTGCGCGACGATCCGCCAGCGCCTCACACCTATCGCGCGCATCACCGCGATCTCGCCGATGCGCTCATTCACCGACACCGTGACGAGAGTGGTGACGAGCAGAAAACCGACGACGAGACTCACCGCGCCCAGAATGACGGCGAGCTGCGTGAAGTAGCTTCGACGCTCATCGACCTGCTTTAGCGCCTCGGCGATGGAGATCACGTTCACACGTGGGAACAGCCGTTCGATGGTCGCGCGCTCCGCTTCGATGTCCGTGCCGTCCGCGAGGCGCACCATCGCGAGCGAGATGCGGCCGTTGGCGTCGGGGCCCTGCATGGCGCGGAAGGTCTCGATGGGAAGCGCAGCGCCCTTCTGCTCGCGCGCCATGTACACGAAGCGCACACGTCCGACAATGCGCAGGCGTCGCTCTCCGGTGAGTGCGCGAAGTTGGGAGTCGTATCCTGCGCCGGCGTGCAGCGTGTCGCCGAGGCGCAGGCCGGTGGCAGCGAGAATGGCGTCGTTGGCCACCATCTCATCGGGCGATGCGGGCTGACGCCCCTCGACCATCTCGTAGTCGCCCTCGACCGCGGGCACGATGCCGAGCGCCGAGGATGCGACGATTCCCTTCGGCGAGACGATGTGCAGTTGGCCGCCGAGCACCGGACTCACCGCGCGCACCTCGGGTCGCGAACTGAGTCGCGCAACGAGCGAATCGCCGTCGCGAATCGTTGCTTCGGTGTCGAACGGCAGCGTTCCCTTCGGCGCGAGGCGGAGTTGAAATCCCTGCTTCCGCAGCAGTGAGCCAAACGACACCCGCATCCCGCTCGACAGCATCACCATGTCGAGCAGCATGGCTGCACTCACCGACACGCCGAGGATGGCGAGAGCCGTGCGTGCGCGATGACGGAGCAGCGAGGCCGATGCGAGTGTGAAGATCACGTCGTGCGCACCGACGGAGTTTTTAAATTCGCAGCGATCATCGGCCGAACAGCGCGAGCGGAGGCGTGCGAACCAGTCGTCGGGCGGCGAGCCACCCCGCGGCGAGTCCAAGCACGAGCGACAGCGTCACGGCGAGGAGCATGATGTCGCCGGTGACGATGGAGAATCGCAGCGGCGTTCGATACACCGACTGGTAGTGGACATTGACCACCCACGACGTGACGAGCCCGACACCAACGCCGACGATGCTGCCGGCAACGGCAATCCCCGCGGCCTCGAGCACCACACCACGAACGATCGTCCGCGCCGAGATACCCATGAGCCGGAGTGCAGCAACGTCGCGACGTCGCTCGTCCACCTTCAGCAGCATGATACAGAGTAGAAAGATCGCGCTCGCGACAATCGTGATGACTCCGATCGCACGATGGAATCGCGAGATCACCGCGAACGTGGATGACGTCTGTACCGCGATGTCGGCCGAGCGGTGTGCGTGAAAACCGAACGCGGAGCTGTTGATTCGCGCGGCCGCCGTGCCGATGACTGCGTCCGATGTGGTGGCAACCGCGAAGCGATCAACGCGGTCGCCGTAGCCGAGCAGTTCCTGTAACTGCGTGAGATGGAGGCGCACCTTGTATTCGCCACGCGCGATCTCGGCTGGATCAGCGCTGCGTCGCACGATCGCCCCAACTATGGCGTATTGCCCCGAATCGCCGGGCGTCGCGCTCAACGACACGCGATCGCCGATGTGCAGGCCGGCGTCGGCGGCCAGGCGTTCGTCGATGGCGATGCGACGCGGCGTGCCCGGTTGAACAGCCAGCGCCAGCGCTAAGACAAGAATCGCCGAATTCAGGGGCGCTTGCCCGACGACGCCCAGTTCTTCGTGTCGGCCAGCGCGAGACGGCTCGCCTCGAGCGTGTACGACGGCTCCGTGATCGCCGTGATCGCGCGCTTGATCAGGTAGACTCCGAGTCCGATCTCGAGGACCCCCGTGACCAGCGCGCCGACCCACATGTGGCCATTCACCGCGCGCCCGATCAGCGTCGTCAGGAAGACGGTGAGCGCCGTGAACATGACGACCGACACGGCGAGCGCGAGGCCAAGCCACATGAATCCGCGCGTCGCACGCGACAGACTCTCCCTGGCCTCGATCTTCGCCAGGTTGACCTCGTCGGTCACGAGGCGCTTCGAGTCGTCGCTCAGGCGACGAATGAGGTCGGGAATTCCTGGATCAGAAACAGTCATGACCGGGCCGGCAGCCACTGCTCGCACTCCTCCGCTGGGGTGGATCGGCTCGACAGAGCGCAATCTCCGTTCCCCGCTTCACTCACCGATCGACTCCACGAACACCTGCTCCGCCAACGCCACCCCGATGGCACGCGTGGATCCGCCCGCCGAGTCGTCCACCCAGACCGTGATCGGTCCCTCGAAGGGCGCCTTGTCGAGGATGCGCACCTGCGCTCCCGGTCGAATGCCAAGCTCGGCAAGGTAGCGGAGGCGGCTTGCGTCCTCATCCTGCACGCGACGCACCCGGAGCCGCTCTCCCGGCGCGACGTCGGCGAGCGGCCGCAGGAAGGCCTCCTCCACGCGCCCGTCGCGAGTCGGGATGGGCGCGCCGTGCGGATCGAGCACCGGGTCGCCGAGTGCGCCTGCCATGCGCTCGATCAGTTCCTCGGACGCGGCGTGCTCGAGCTGCTCGGCCTCCTCATGCACACGGTCCCATGGGTAGCCGAGCACCTCGGTGAGATAGCATTCGAGGATGCGGTGGCGACGGAGGGTGCGCAGCGCGGCGCGGCGACCGTCGGTGGTGAGGCGAACGCCGCGATACGGCTCGTGGGTGATGAGCTTCTGGTCCGCGAGCCGACGCACCATGCCGCTCACCGACGCCGGAGAGATGGAGAGGCGCACGGCGATGTCGTTCGTCGTCGCCGGCTCGCCCACGCGCTCCAGGTCGTAGATCGCCTTGAGGTAATCCTCGACTGGGCCGGTGAGCGGCAGTATCGCGCTGGCCATCAGACCGGGCGCAGCTTGCGCGGCGAGCCGCGCACCATGAGAACCGGCACCGTGGTACGGTGGCGCACTTCGTTGGCGACGCTGCCGCGAATGAGGTCCTGTACGCCCTTGTGACCGTGCGTGCTCATGGCGACCAGGTCGCAGCCCTCGCGCAGCACGGCCGCGGCAATCTCGGCGGCCGGATCGCCACCGGCGAGCACGCATTCGACCTCGAGTCCGGCCGCCTCCATGCCGTCGGCCTGCGACTCGATGTACTCGCGGTCCTGCTTCATCTCGTCGCTCTCACGCAGGACAAGTTGATGCTGGTTTCGCGCCGCCCACCCATCCGCGACGTGAATGAACACCACCGACGCCCGGCACAGGAGCGCAAGTTCGCGCACGTGCGCGACGATGGCATCGTCGTAGTCGGAGTGCTCGAGAGGAACCAGGATGCGCGTGTACATGAGTGGTCTGCCCGAAGACGTATGAGAGCGCTACGACAACCAGCCGCGCACGGTGGAGAAGAGCAGCCACACGTTGAGCACGGCGATCACGATCGCCACGAAATACGCGAGACACTTCAGCCACAGGGGATTCACGAACTCGCCCATCTTCAGCTTGTCGGACGTGAACATTACGAGAGGGAACACCGCAAAGGATAGCTGGAGACTGAGAATGACCTGGCTGAAGATCAACAGCTTGGCCGTTCCCGCTTCGCCGCTCATCACCGCCACGATCACAGCGGGCACGATGGCGATGAACCGCGTGATCAGGCGGCGCATCCAGGGCCGGATGCGGATGTTCAGGAACCCCTCCATGACGATCTGGCCGGCAAGCGTACCGGTGAGGGTCGAGTTCTGGCCCGACGCGAGCAACGCCAGCGCGAACACCGAGCTCGCACCTGCGCCGAGCAGGGGCGTGAGCAGCTTGAACGCGTCCTGAATCTCCGCTACTCCCGAATTGCCCGAGGTGTGAAACGTCGCGGCGGCGACGATCAGGATGGCGGCGTTGATGAACAGCGCGAACGATAGGGCTATGGTGGAATCGACGAACGCATACCGAACCGCTTCGCGGCGTCCTGTCGCATTCTCCTCGTAGCTTCGTGTCTGCACGATGGACGAATGCAGATACAGATTGTGCGGCATTACGGTGGCGCCGAGAATGCCGATGGCGATGTAGAGCTTGTCGGCGTTGGAGATGGTGTCCATCGTCGGGATGAATCCCTTGGCGACCGCCGCAACATCAGGGCGGGAGAGCAGCAGCTCGAAGGCAAAGCAAACGCCGACGGTCGCGATGAGCGTGACGACGAGTGCCTCGAGCACCCGAACGCCCTTGTTCTGGAGGAAGAGCAGCAGCAGGACGTCGAATGCAGTGATGGCGACGCCAATGGGGATCGCTATGCCGAACAGCAGGTTGAGCGCGATGGCCGACCCGATCACCTCGGCGAGATCGCATGCGGCAATGGCGATCTCGCACATGATCCACAGGCCCCAGACGACCGGCTTGCTGTAGTGGTCCCGGCAGGCCTGCGCGAGATCGCGACCCGTGACGACACCCAGCTTCGACGCGAGCCCCTGAAGCAGCACCGCCATCAGGTTCGAGATCAGGATGACGCTGAGGAGCGAGTATCCGAATCGTGATCCGCCCGCGAGGTCGGTGGCCCAGTTACCCGGATCCATGTAGCCGACGGCGACCAGGTACCCGGGTCCCGCGAACGCGAGCATCTTCCGCCATTTGGAGCGGCCGCCGGTCGGCACACTCCGGTACACCTCCGCCAGGCTGGGCGCCACGCGCGCTCGGCGCCACCCGGTATCGGGATCTGGGGGTACGACTGGTCGAGGTGCGGATGGTCTGGCAGTCATCTCAATGATTTAGGATTGCCTAAATGTGAGATGAGGCCAGAGAAAAGCAAGAGTGCGGTTTGACGAAGGCTTTCCCTCCACCTACAGTGTGCGCCGGCACTACCAACCCCACTCCACCAGTCGCCATGATTCGCACCGTCAGCTCGACCGACATCACGGGCGTTCGGCAGATCGCGCTCACCGTCAGCGACGTCGCCCGCGCCAAAGCGTTCTACCGCGACGCTGTCGGCATGACCTTCCTGTTCGACGCCGGCCCGAACCTGGCCTTCCTGGACATTGGTGGCGTTCGACTGATGCTGTCCACACCTGAAGGCGAGTTCAAACCCGGCAAAGGTTCGATGCTCTACTTCACGGTGGCGGACATCGAGGGCGCACATGCGGGGATGGTGAAACGCGGCGTCAAATTCGGTGGCACCCCACATCTGATCGCCCGCATGCCGGACCACGATCTGTGGCTCGCGGAATTCGAGGACCCCGACGGCAATCCGCTCGGGCTGATGTGCGAGAAAGCCTAGGTCGCGCTTTCCTCGAGTAACCCGACAAACTGCCGCAGCACGCGCTCCGTCAGCCCCCACACGGTGTAGACGCCGTGCTGAAACGCAGCGACGGACATCTCCACTCCGCGCACATGCACGACCTCGGTGCCCCACGGATGGCGTGCGATCAGCAGTGCCAGGGGAACCCAGAACGCTTGCGCCACTTCGGCCGAGGGCACGATCTCGACGTCGTCACGCACGATCGCGACGAACGGTCGGATGATGATTGGCGGCAGCAATGGTGACGTCGGACTCAGGTCATCGAGCTGCCCGATGATGCGGCCATCGCGCATCACGTCGACACCGGTTTCCTCGAGCGTCTCACGCGTCGCAGTGGCGGAAAGATCGGCGTCGTGCGGCTCCCAGCGCCCGCCCGGACAGGCAATATGCCCACTCCAGGGGTCGCCCTCCGCCTCCGCGCGCTTGATCATCAGGAGCTCCGGCTGACCATCTTGCCGCTCGCGCAATACGAGCAGAATTGCCGCGAGGCGCACCGACCCTTCAGCGGCAATCTCGACCGGCCGATGAGCAGCCAGTGCGCGAATCGCCTGCGCAACGACCGAATGCGCCGCGAGCCGATCGAGCCGAGCTTCGGTCATGGGTCAGTGCGCGGCATGATCAGTCGTCGACGTCACCGCCGGATTCGGCCCAGCCGCGGAAGCCGGTGTCCAGCGAGGCGACGTTCGTGTAGCCCATCTGCTCCATCGTCGCCGCCGCGAACGCAGAACGGTTGCCGCTGGCGCAGTAGATGATGACTTCGGCATCGCGCGGGACCACTGCCTCGATCTTTGTCTCTAGATTGCCGCGCGAGATGTGCACCGCACCGGGAATCTTGCCGAGGTTGACCTCCTGAAGGTCGCGGACATCGAGGAAGACGGCGCCGCCGCGATCGTGCAGTGCACGCGCCTCGGTGACATTCACCTGGCGAATTCGGGCTTTCGTTTCCTTGATGAGGTCAGCGCCGGTTTTCATGTACTACTCCGAGTTCCGGGTAGGTGAAGCGATCCGACGTCCGTATCCGAGCGTGACATCGATTCTTCAGCGAATCACGTGCAGTGATTTAGCGTCCGCATCCAGCTCCGCCATAGCGCCGAGCGGAATGGTCCATTGGTCGTCGATGTGTCCGACGGGAATTCCGGCGAGGGTGGGCACGCCGGCGAGGTCGGCGGTTTCGCGCAGGAGCTGCTCGCGAGACGGCGACGTCGCATTCGCACGGCCGCCTTCTTCCGTGAATTGACCATAGGCGATTCCGGCGAGTTTCGCGAGCGCGCCGGTCAGCATGAGTTGGCGCAACATGCGATCGATGCGGTAGGTCGCCTCGTCGACGTCCTCGATGATCAGGATGCCGCCGTCGTAGTCTGGCGCATAGCGCGAGCCGCAGAGCGCGCCGAGCAGCGACAGGTTGCCCCCGACGAGCCGCCCCTGCGCGCGCCCCGAACGTAGCGTGCGCGCCGCGGGTGCGGTGCCGCACGAATCGGTGCCCTGCACGACCGCGCGGGTCAGCGAGTCGCGCGAGAAGGACGTCAGGTGCGCCGCGGCATGCGGACCGTGGTATCCGATGACGTCCGCATGCTTGCCGACGGCCGTGTGCAGCGCCGTGATGTCCGAGAAGCCGATGACAGCGCGTGGCCGCGATCGCATCGCGGCCGTGTCGAGTCCAGCGAGGATGCGCATGACCCCGTAACCGCCGCGCAGGCACCAGATGCCGTCGATCGACTCGTCGCGGAACGCGGCATTGAGGTCGTGCAGGCGCTGCTCGTCCGTGCCGGCCAGGTAGCGCGTTCGCGCGCCGACGTTGTCCCCGATCACGGGCTCCCAGCCGAACGACTTCGCCTGCTGCACGGCGGTTTGGAACGTTCCGTCCTTGCTGACGGGTCCGGCTGGAGCCACGAGTGCGACGCGCGCGCCTGGCGCGAGCAGTGGAGGAGTGCGCATCGCGGTGAACGTAGAGAGGGCTCGCGTGCGTGGCAACGGTGGAAAGGCGTTTTGCGCTCGACTGGAAACTGACGCTGACGGCTGTTTACTGACAACTCTGCGGTTGTTGTGCACATTGAATGGCAATCGAGTCTCGCCGCCGAGACGACAGTTTTCAGTTTTCAGCAGGCTATTTCTTCGACCATCTTTGCAATGTGACCACCCTTCTTGCTGTCGTGCTCGCGTCGCCGTGGGTGGTACTTCCGCTGGCGACGATCCTCCGTGCTCGGCATTCGCGGTCGCTCAACGAGGAATCCGCCGTCACACCCGCCGATGCGCCCCGCGTTTCCGTCGTCATTCCGGCGCGGAACGAAGCGCACAACATCGAGCGGTGTGTGCGGTCTGCACTCGCCACGGAGTATCCGCGCCTCGAAGTGGTGGCGGTGGACGACCATTCGACCGACGGTACCGGCGCGATCCTCGCTCGCATTTCGGACGGAGATGCGCGATTGCGGGTGGTAACGCCTGAACCACTGCCCGCCGACTGGTTTGGCAAGCAGTGGGCGTGCACCGCGGGTGCAAACGCCAGCACGGGAGACGTGATCGCGTTCTTCGACGCCGACACCGTGCATGCCCCCGACCTCATTCCGCGCGCCGTGAACGCCATGCGGTCGCGCGACGCCGACCTGCTCACGGTCGCCGGCATGCAGGAGCTTGGCTCGTTCTGGGAGCGCCTGATCCAGCCGCAGGTCTTCTCGGTCATGGTGATGCGCTACGGCGGCACGGAGACTGTGAACGCTTCACGCCACGCGAGCGACAAGATCGCGAATGGCCAATGCATCTTCGTGCAGCGCTCGGCGTACGAAGCAACCGGCGGACACGCGGCCGTACGCAGCAAGGTGGCCGAGGATCTCGCGATGGCGCAGCACTACTTCCGCACGGGGCGGCGAGCGTTCCTCGTCCTCGGGCTCACGCAGCTGTCGACGCGAATGTACACGTCGCTGGATGAGCTCATCGCGGGCTGGGGAAAGAATCTCTACGCGGGCGGTCGTGACGCGGCGCCGTTGGGCGCCGTCGGCCAGTGGTTGGCGCCGTTTCTTCTGTGCTCGCCGTGGCTCGGTGCGCTGGTGCCGCCGTTGGTGCTCGCGCTTTCGTTGTCCGGGGTGCTCGGCCACTCGGCGCTGGTCTGGTCGGCGATTGCGACCGCGTCGAACGTGCTCTGGTGGCTTGCGGTGTATGGGTGGCTCAGGCTCTCGCCGATGTATGCGCTGCTGCATCCGCTCGGCGCCGCGGTGATGCTGTACGTCTCCGTTGGGGCGATCGTACGCGGGCGGCGAGTGAGGTGGAAGGATCGGGAGTACATCTCGGCGTAGGGCTCGCGTCTTTCCCGGGCCGGGTAAACAGACATCGCTGAAAATGAGTGAGCTGTCTGCATCGGTTTCCAGTTGAGCTGATGACTGCCCGTCCACTGTTCCCCGTGGCTCTTATGCCATTCCCGGTACCGGGTACGACGTACCAAGTACGTCCGTACAGTAGTGTCCGGTCATAAGTCAAAGAGTGGCAACTGATTAGCGATAAGCTCGTCGAGCGTGCGAGGATCGAATGTCGTAAGTAGTTGTGGGAGCGACACTTTCTCGAAGAGGGAGACGCTGAGGATCTGTAGGACGGTGTAGAGTGAAAGCTCGCATTGCAGACGTTTGCGGACGATGGCGACGAGCACGTAGACGCTGATGGCGGTCCAGATTTGGGTCTTGACCGCGTTCTCGGAAGTGCCGTAAAACGCCTTGATGTGGAGGTGTTGCTTGATCCACTTGAAGAACAGCTCGATCTGCCAGCGCCGTTTGTACAGCGCCGCGATCGTGACCGCAGGCGGGTCGAAGGCGTTGGTGAGAAAAGTGAACGTGCGCGCTTGATCAGCATCGTAGAAACGGACCCGCCGCAGGTGCATCGGATAGTAGGCGCCTCCGCGCCGTCCGGTGAGGCGCACGGTGTGATCGCTGCGCACGCCAGTCCGGTGATCGACCGGGTGCGAGTACACGCGAGCGAGTTGCGTATTCGTCTTGGCGCGCGTGACAAAGAACGCGCCGGCCTCGGTCATGCGTCGAAAGCGCGTGAAGTCGACATAGCCGCGATCCATGATGTAGATCGCGCCGGGTTCGAGGTGCAGTGTGTCGAGGATGGTCGTCTCGTGCACCCGCCCCGGAGTGATGTGAATGACCGTGGGAATCGAGCCGCGCAGATCGAGCAGCGTATGCAGCTTCACCGCCCCGACGGTCGTGCGAAAGCGCGCCCATGGAAAGACGGACAAACACAGCTCGATCAGGGTTGCATCAAGCGCATACACGGTCGCGTCCAGATCAAGCCCCAACTCCTCGGTCGCGTACAGTGGCCGCGCCGTCGCGATCATCTGCTGCGCCAGATCTGCGTAGATGCGCCAATCGCGTCGTTCATTGGCATCCGCGAGCGTACTGCGGCGTATCGCCCCACGAAATCCCATGTGGTACAGCTTCGGCGTCATCGCGTTCAAGCACGTCACGATGTCGCGGAGGCTATCGCGCCCGGTGAGCTGCGCGAAGGCGAGCGTGAGAAACTGATCCAGGCACGAGAACGATTGCCCTTTCGCTCGCCCCTCGTACCGTGCCACGCAGGCGCGGAACTCGGGCAGCGGCAGAAAGTCCATGACCTGCGCGAAGACCGTGCGGCCTGCGTTCATGTGCCAGTCCCGTATGAGAGAAACTGGCCCACAAGGTACGACCGAGTTGAAATCGATTCGGACTCAACTCGCGCCTAACCGACTACCATCCATATACTTCCATCGTCCGAGGCGTCCGCTCACCGGACAGCAATGACGTCCGTATCCAAGTACGTCCGTATGTATCACGTATCGGCAGCGATTCGATTGCTCATGCAATAGCACGATGCCAGTCGACACTCCCAGCCGGCCTACTCTGCGCGGGTGCTCACCCTCCGCCAAGCCGCCGACCAGCTCGACGCCGCCAGCAGCCCGCTCGGCAGGTCTGCCCTCGCCGAATCGCTCGGCTTCTCTAAGGACCTTCAGCGCGCCGACCTTGATACTGCGACGCGACTCGGCTTACCGCCCAACATCACCGACGTAGCGATCACGCGAGGGCACGGCGCCCTTCGCGCCCTGCTCTTCAGCATGAGCGACGATCAGCCGCTTCGATCATGTCTCTCGCGCATCGCCTCGGCGCTCTCGGCAAATACCGCTCATGTGCTGTGGCTCGTCATCGGCGCAACCGCGAACTGCGACGAGGTCGGCGTTGCATGCTGGTCGTCGGAAAAGCGCTCGCCCCGTGTGGTCGCGCTCGTGGCACACCGCAAGCGCATCGTCGCCAGCGATGCCGAAGCATTGTGCCTGCTCGCCGCCAATTGCGTCGGCGACGACCTGCTCGTCCACACACGTTGGTGCGAGTTGCTGGGACGCGAGGCGCTGTCGCGACGATTCTATCGCATTCTCGAGCAGCGCGTGCAGGCGCTGGCGGATTCACTCGCTATCCAGCACGCCGCCGACCGCGCCGAGCTGGCGCTGCTCTGCGTGTCGCGGTTGATCTTTCTGTCGTTCCTGGAGGCGAAGGGCTGGCTCGACGGAGACCGCGCCTTTCTCTCCCGCCGCTTCGACGCGTGCATGGCGAGCGGCGGACGATTCCACGCGCGGGTGCTGCTGCCGCTGTTCTTCGGAACGCTGAACACACCTCTCCGCGATCGTGCCGCCGCTGCTCGCCAGTTCGGCAGCGTGCCGTTCCTCAACGGCGGCCTCTTCGCGCGCAGCGCCCTCGAGCGACGCCACGCCTCGGCGCGCTTCTCGGATGAAGCCATGGGCGCGCTCTTCGGCCAGCTCCTCGGTGCGCACCGCTTCACGGCGCGAGAAGGTCAGGCCGACTGGTCCGACGCGGCTATCGATCCCGAGATGTTGGGCCGCGCCTTCGAGTCGCTCATGGCGTCGCGCGAACGGCGGACGAGCGGTGCGTTCTACACACCGCAGCCGATGGTCGCGCACGTCGTCGACACGGCCCTTGTCGAGTCATTGAGCGCCGAGCGGGTGGGCGCGGACGATATCCGCTCGTATCTCGGAGAAACAGCACCCGATGATGCCATGGCCGCAACGTTGCGCGACCGACTGCGCGACTTCACTGTGCTCGACCCTGCCTGCGGATCCGGCGCCTTCCTCGTGTTCGTCCTCGAGCGACTCGCGCACCTGCACCGCGTTTGTGGCGACACGCGCAACATCGCGGCCATTCGCCGAGACGTGCTCGCGCGCTGCATCCACGGTGTCGACGTCAATCCCACCGCCGTCTGGCTCTGCGAGCTGCGACTCTGGCTCTCGGTGGTCATCGAGAGCGACGAGAGCCGCATGTCCGCCGTGCCGCCGCTGCCGAATCTCGACTGCAATGTCCGCGTCGGCGACGCGCTCTCCGGCGATTCGTTCAAGGCGACACCGTCCCTCGTCGGGCCGCCGTCAGTTCTCGTCCGGCTTCGCGAGCGCTACGTCCGCGCCGCGGGACCACGCAAGGCGCCGCTGCGACGCTCCATCGAGCGCGAGGAGCGGATGCGCGCCGTCGCAATGATCGATGCCGAGCTCACGACGCTCTCCGATCGCCGTCGGGAACGACTGCGCGCCCAGCGCGCGCACGATCTCTTCGGCGAACGGACCAGGCCCGGCGCGGCGATTCGCGAGGAGATGCGCGTCGAGCGGTTGCGTGTAAGCGTCCTGCGTCGTGACCGCCGGCGGTTGCTCGACGGAGGCGCACTGCCCTTCTCCTTTCCATCGCACTTCGGCGCCGCACATGCGCGTGGTGGTTTCGATCTCATCGTCGGAAATCCACCGTGGGTTCGCCTGCACAACATCCCGGCGGCATCGCGTGTCAGCTTGAGGGCCCGCTATGTCGTCTTCCGCGAAGCCGCATGGGAACGCGGCGCACTCGGCGGACACGCCACCCGCGGATTCTCGGCGCAGGTCGACCTCGCCGCCTTGTTCGTCGAACGAAGCGTCGGTCTTGCGGCGCCGAGTGGATGCGTGGCGCTCTTGCTGCCGGCGAAGCTCTGGTGCTCCCTCGCCGGCGGCGGCGTTCGACGCCTGCTCGGCGCACAGACGCGGATTCGCGCGATCGAGGATTGGTCCGAGGCGCCGGCGTCGTTCGATGCGGCCGTCTATCCGTCAGTGTTGATTGCCAGCCGACGAGTGGAGCTGGAGCGACCGGCGCGGGTGACGGTGCGGCGACGCACGCTCGACATCACCTGGTGCGCGGACGACGACGCCATCCGCTTGGACCCACGCGACACCGCCAGCCCGTGGCTGCTCCTTCCGCTCGAAGTTCGCCAGGCATTCGACCGGATCATCGCGCGCGGCGCACCGTTGGCCGACCATCACTCGGCCGCGCCACGCTCGGCGTGAAGTGCGGGTGTAACGACGCGTTCATCGTTCAGGCCGTCGGTGAACGCGGCGAGACCGTCGAAGTCGAGTGCGAGGGGAGGACTGGCACCATCGAGCGCGATCGCGTGCGCCCACTGCTGCGTGGTGATGCGGTCACGGCGTGGTCGATCCCGCCGTCGCGTAGCGCGATCATCTGGACGCATGACGCCAATCGTCCGCTGCGCGCGCTGCCTCCGCTGGCCGCGCAGTGGCTCGCACCATGGCGGCGTCAGCTCGTGAATCGGACCGATCTGCGTGGCGGCGGTGCGTGGTGGACGTTGTTTCGCACCGAGGCTGCAGAATTCTCCCGTCCGCGCGTTGTGTGGAGTGACTTCGGTCGCGTTCCCCGCGCCGCATTGTTGCCCGCCGGCGATCCGACAGTTCCGCTCAACACCTGTTACGTCATCGCGTGCGACGATCATGTCGACGCGCTCACCCTCACCACACTTCTCAACTCGCCTGTGGCCGCCGCGTTCCTGAATACCATCGCGGAGCCGGCTCGCGGTGGATGGAGACGCTATCTCGCATGGACCGTCGCACTGCTACCCATTCCGCAGGACTGGGCGCGCGCACGGACCGTTCTCGCTCCCATCGCGGAGCGTGCGCTCCTCGGCAGCATCCCTACGCGTGAGGAGCTACTGCTCGCCGCCTGTCACGCATATCGTCTTCGGCGATCTGACGTCGCTCCGCTCGTGGCCTGGTGTCACTCGCAGACGCTCGACTGAGCGCCGCACGCGGCGCGATTGCCGATGCGTGCCTGGACGTGCTGCCAGAGGCGCAGCTCGGCGACATCACCCTCAGGTCGGAGCAACGGCGCATCATCGCGCGCGCCGATCGGGCCCTGCGCAATCATGGAGGCTGTCTCATAGGTGAGGACGTGGGGCGAGGCAAGACGTTCATCGCACTCGCCCTGGCACGGCGGTGGCGCAATCCCATGATCGTTGCGCCGGCCGGCTTGCGCTCAACGTGGGCCGCGGCGCAGGCGAGGGCGGATGTGGAGTGCGGGTTCACCTCCCACGAATCGCTGAGCCGGCGGCGTAGTCTCTCGCCAGGCTTCGATGCGCTGGTCGTCGACGAATCGCATCACTTCCGCAATCCGGCAACCGCGCGATACGAGGAGCTCGCCGGCATCGCCGCGGCGGTGCCCGTCATCCTGCTTTCCGCGACGCCGATCCAGAATCGCACGCGTGATCTCGCCGCGCAGGTCGCGCTATTTCATGGAGAAGCCGCGTTCCAACTCTCGACCGGGATGCTCGCGCGCTTCGTCATTCGCAGCGAGGAGTCTGAACGTGATGACATGCCCGCGGTGGCAGCGCCGGCGTGGCTTCCGGTCGACGCGGACGACGGCGCCGTCCTCGCCGCGCTGCTCGACCTCCCGCCGCCACCGCGCCCGCTCGATGGCGGTGACGCGGGCGTGTTGCGCACGATCGCGCTCGTGCGCGCGTGGGCGTCGAGTCGCTCGGCACTGAAGGGCATGCTCCGCTCCCGTCGGCGTATTTCGACGGCCATCGCGCAGGGCGTCGAGGCTGGTCGCACACCGAGTCGTCGCGAGACGCGCGAATGGCGTGCCGTCGAGGACGTGGTGCAGCTCGGGTTCGCGCCGGTGCTCATGCAACAGTCCATCGAGGCGGACTCGCTCAAGTGCGTTCGTGACGAGCTCGAGGCGGACGACGCCGCACATGCGCGTCTCAGTGCAGCACTGTGGTCGACGACCGATCCTGATCGCGCCCGCGTCGCCGCCCTTCGCGCACTGCGGCGTACGCATGCGGGATCACGGATCATCGCCTTCAGCGAGTACGCGAGCACCGTTCGCGGGTACTTCGATGCGATGCGGCAGGAGCCGGGCGTCGGCATGTTGACGGCGCGCGGAGCGCGAATCGCGACCGGGATCATCCCGCGCGACGAGTTGCTCGCGCGCTTCGCTCCGCACGCGCAGGGCGCCGGGGAGCTCGCGCCGCACGATGCCGTCACCCTGCTGCTCGCCACGGACCTGCTCTCCGAGGGCGTGAACCTGCAGGACGCGTCCATCGTCGTACATCTGGACCTGCCATGGAATCCTGCGCGACTTTCCCAGCGCGTGGGTCGCGTGCGCCGGCCCGGCGGCGCGGTCGTCGTGCGCTCATTCCTGCTCGCGCCGCCCGCGCAGGCGGAGGTGTTGCTCGCCGCGGACGCGCGGCTTCGGCGCAAGCTCGATCAGGCGCGGCAGGTCATGGGTCCGAGCTTCGCGGTGCTTCCGTCGCCCTCGGTTTGGTCCGCCAGCGGTGCTCGGTCCCCGCAGCCAGGCGCCGACAGCGCGGTCGTGGAGGGCAAGCTTGTCGAGGTCCTTCAGCGCTGGGCCGATGCCGCGCCACACTCGGAATCACGAAGCGACCTGACAATTGGAGCGGTGACTCACTCCACGTCTGGCTGGTTGGCGGCCCTTCCCGATGGACGACTGATTGCCTCGCTTGACGGGGCACCGACCGAGTCCGTCGAGCGTGTGCTGAACCTCGCGGAGATTGCAGGCCAGTCGGCGCGTACTGCGTCGGACGATGAGGTGGCTCGCGCGCAGACTGAGCTCGACGCTTGGGTAACCATTGACCAGCTCCTGATGGACTGCGGCATTGGCGGCGACGTAGGCGCGCTTCACCGAAAGGCGAACGCACTGCTTGGCCACGTAGCGAACGCGGCGCGGCGGCACGAGCAGGCCGTCCTCATCGCACTCGCCAGCCGCATCCGACATCATCTGGCGGCACCCATGCCACTTGGCGCCGAGCGCGCGATCCTTCAACGCCTGGAGGCTGCCGCTGCGCAGCCACAGTGCGCGGCGCAAACGCTGAGGCATGCGCTCAATGCCCTCGACACCGGCAGGTTTTCGCGCACGCGGGACGACCGCACGGAACACGCACCGCGCCTCGTCGCGATGATCGTCGTCGGGCCGTGGCAGGGTGCGTGAGCGTGAGCCCAAGTGCGAAGCGAGTACCTGCGCGTATCCCCGTCGCTGCCTACGGACGCGTGCTTCGCGATCCAAGTTGCCAACTCCTGCGCGGTACATCTGCGCGGTGGTCGCGGCCCGGCAAACAAGTAGGATATGCCGCGCCCGCCACGCAGATCATTTGAACAAGCGCACTTACCGTTGACCGCCAGCTAGTGGCAGCTAATGGCCAAGCAATTTGAACCCGCGTAGCATCGTTACCTGCGTTGCCTGTTGAAGCGTGTCTCGAGAAAGACCAAGGTACTTAAGAATCAGGGTATCCGCAGGTATCGCCATGCGCGCCGCGACCACAAACAAAGCGCGTCTCGTCACACCGTCTTGGGAGGTGTATTGCGTATAGGTGCGCACTTGCCAGACCCCATCTGTGACGCGAATGGTGCAAGTTCTCCCGGGTACATCTTCGCTTGCGGCAAAACGGAGGTCGCCTGCAAAGGTCCTGGCAAATGCGACCGTTGTCGAAGGACTGTCGTTAAGCCACAGGTCCACCTTCTTACCCCAGCCCGGATTCGAAACGTTCGACCAGTCCTTAAGCACGTAAGCCGGTGGATGACGCATCTCTATTCCGCTCGCGTCACTCCGTAACACGCGCCAGTCAGAACCAACGTCTGCTGCGGTTTCGCAACTGGGCCCGACTTGCCCCGGAGGCAGCGATCTGCACGCCACAAAAGGGGAAGCACAGAGCGCGAACATTAATAACGCGTTCCTCATTGAACGTAACAACCGAGAGGATTCGCAGGAGCCGGCGCGTTCGCTCCCGACGACCTTATTGCGCCAGCCAACGCAAGCATTCCGAGAACACCATTGTGTACCTTCTGTGGATCTTCCTTCACAGTATCGAATCCCGTGTCGGCAGCATTTCTCTTATAGACACCCATCGAGGGGTACCCGTCACGATCAAACGTCACGTGCCATCCTCCGGGATATGACGCGTCCGGCGAAAAGTTGACAGTTGCGTTGATAGAGGGGCATACGCTGGTAAAATGCGCGCACGCGTTGTTGGTGAACTTCATGTCAATGGCAAAGCTGGCCCCTCCGGTCCCTCTGATGGTAACGTCGCTATCCGGATGGAACGTTCGCACGGAATCCTTGAAGTCGAATGTATGCCCATCAATCACCAACTTTGTGGAGGCAATCGAAGTACTGACGCACGCGCTCCACGACCTCGACGCCGGTGTGCGGTCGCGCGCACCGGATGTCCGCACCGAGCGCGACACGCGCGTTGTCGCGATGATCGTCGTCGGTCCGGAGAACGTCGACGATTGTTAGCCACGATACGAAGCTCGGGATGACTGCGAATCGCAGCCATCCCGAGCCGTTTGAATCCCCAAGCGCTCAACCGCTCGGCCGCTCTCACTACACCCCCATTACCGGTGGATGCCGAACGTACCCCCGCGCACCATCTCCGTCGGCGTGGCAGAGTCCGCCGCGCCCGGCTGGCTGTCGAACACCACTGCGCCCGTTGCCGAGTTCCACACCTTGATCCGCGCGTAATCCTGGTTCGGCAGGCCCTGCGCGAGATCCGTGGACAGGCCACGATCGCGCATGTCCTGACGGTTGCTGTCGAGCCCACGTACCAGGAACGTTACCGGCGTGCCGTCCGTAAGCGTGCCTGATCCCTTGAGCGTCGCCGTGATGCCGTTGACGACGAGGTAGTCGAACGCGCTCGCCGTCAGGTTCGCGGCGTCGTTCCCGGTGATCGTGAACGTCCCGGTCGGCGTCGTGCCGCCTGTGTAGCTGATGTTGCCACTCAGGTACGTCTTCGCGCCGTTCGCGCCGAGCAGGAACCCGCTGCCGGAGAGCGTGCCGCCGGTCGGATTGTAGACGACGAGCGTCTGCGTACCCGTCGACACCGAACCGCCGTCGTCGTCGGTCACCGTTGCACTGACCGCATAGAAGCCGGTCGCGGCATAGGTGTGGGTCGCGGCGGTGCTCGAGGTGAGGCCTGCGTCAACCGTCGACGTCTGGCCATCGCCCCAGTTGAACGTGACGCTGTGCGTGTCCGCCGTGCCGACGTCGCTGAACGATACGCTGACCTGCGCGCCGGTCGTCGAGCCAGCCGGCGTCGAGAAGCCGGTGATGATCGGCGCGGCATTCGCGACCGTCACCGTGCCGGTGTACGACGTGGCGCCGCCGTCCTTGTCCATCACGCGAGCGTTCACGGTGCGCACGCCGTTGTCGTTCGTCGTGCACGACACCGACGACGCGGACGACGCGGCGCGGAAGCCTGCGCCATCGCCGCAATCGAAGGCATACGTGAGCGACGCGAGATCCGTCGACGACGGATCAGCGGCGCCACCGAGTGCCACGGTGAAGCTGCTACCCTCCGTGAGCGACGAAGGCGTGGTCGAGAGCACCGCCGTCGGCGCGACGTTGGTGATCGTCGCGGTCAGCGTCGCCTCGCTGTACACATCCTTGCTGTCCGTCGCGCGCACCGTCACGGTGTACGTGCCGTTGTCGGCGAACGTGTGCGACGGCGCGATGCCCGTCGCGGTCCCGCCGTCGCCGAAGGTCCACGTGTAGGTGAGCACGTCACCCGCGTCGGCGTCCGTCGAGCCGCTCGCGCTGAACGAGAGCGTGCTTCCTTCCGTGCCGGTCGTGCCGCCGCTGATCGCCGCGACAGGCGGCGTGTCGTTGCTCTCCACCGCCTTCTCGATGTTGTCGGGCAGCTTCGACAGCAGATCGTAACCCGTCAGCTTCTCGACGGAATCGACCGTCACCTTGTACGTCGTCCAGTCGGCCGTCTGCTTGTCGTCGTTCGGAATGACGACGGCGATCACCTGCAAGTCGCTCACCGACTTCACGTCCGCGAGTCCCTTTCCGGCGCCCATGATCACGGCAACCTTCCAGACGTACGCCGGCATGTCGATCTTGCCCTCGTTCTTCACGGTGCCCTTGCTGCCCGCACCGCCCGACATCACGTAGACCTCCTTGCCGCCCGTCTTCGCCTGGTCGCCGAGGAAGTTCTCCATGATCGCCCAGTTGCCCTGGTTCACCGTGGCGGCCTGCGGCAGGACGTTCGAGAAGTAGTACGTCCGCGCGTTGTCGAGATTCGACGCGGTGCGATCGGCCGAGCGGGTCATGTGGCCGCGATCGATGCCGTAGCCGGCGAAGGCGCCAGCGCCGGTGTAGTCGGCGGTCGTGTACTTCGTGAAGCCGGCCGCGACGAGCTCCGGGTCGAACGTGAAGCAGTTGCAGCGATCTTCCGCGGCAGTGAAGGATCCTTCATACGAGAGAAACTCGACGAGCGCGCCGGTGTTGTTCACCAGCGCGAAGCCGTCAGGCTGTCCGCCCGCCGTGCCGCCATTCTGGATGCCGTTCACCGGATACGGCACGGAGATCACCCCGCGCCCGCCGCACGCGATCGGCGCGACCAGGGCGCCGGTCACTGCCGTAGTGCTGTAGACCTTGAGCGGCGCGGTCGCGCTCGTCGGATTGCCTTCGTAGAGCACGATGCTCCAACCGCTGAGCGAGGTGCCTACCGGTCCCTCGATCTCGACTGCCTCGCCCGCATCCGTGCCGACGTTGTCGTAGTGCAGCTCGCTGAAGCGGATCGTCGGCGGTGTGTAGGGCGCGACGCCGGTGACGGTCAGCACGGCGGTACCTGTGACGGAGCCCGACGTCGCCGTGATGTTCGAGGTACCGGCGGCAACGCCCGTCGCGAGACCCGATGTGCTGACCGTGGCGATGGCGGGTGCCGAGCTCGCCCATGTGAAGCTGGTGCCCGTGACGGCCTTGTTGTCGGCGTCGAGCGCCGTGGCCGTGAACTGTTGCGTCACGCCCTGGTTCACGGTCGCCGTGGCCGGCGTCACCGTGATGCTGGTGACGACTGGCGCGGGACCGACGGTGAGCGTGGCAGATCCGACCACCGTGCCCGAGGTCGCCGTGATGGTCGCGTCTCCCTCGGCGACACCGGTCGCGAGGCCGCTCGCGTTGACGGTTGCCTTCGCGGTGGCGCTGCTGGCCCAAGTGAAGGTGACGCCGGAAATCGGGTTGTCCGATGCGTCCTTCGCCGTTGCCGTGAACTGGATCGTCCGGCTGCTGGCGACGGATGCGGGCGTCGGCGTGACCGTGATGTGATCGACGGGCGCGGCGGTGCCGCTGTCGTCATCGTTGCAGACGCCGAAGCTGGAGACCGGAGCGTTCACCCAGGTGCCGGTCGGCGTGCGCTGGATGGAGATGGTCGGGGAGGATCCGGTGGCCGGACTTTCCGAAACGCCGACGTCGACGGACGTCATGCCGGCGGCCGGTCCGTTGGAGGCGACCAACTTACCCTCGTAGGACAGCAGCTCGACAACCTGGTTCGACGGATTCACGAGCGCGAAGCCGTCGTTCGGGCCGTTCTGCAGGCCGTCTTGCAGCGGATACGTGAAGGCGATCACGCCGCGTGTGCCGCAGGACTGCGCAATCGTCCCGCTCAGCGTGACGGTGCCAGGCGAGGTGTAGACCACCGCGGCCGCGGGATTTGAGCCGTTGTATCGGACGACCTGCCAACCGGCGAGGTTCGTTCCCGCGGGGCCCGAGATCTCGATCTTCTCGGTACCGGCTGAATCCGTACCGGGATGGTTGTAGTGGAATTCGCTGATGCGCACCGAGGGGCCGGCGGAGAACGAGCCGGCGGGCGGTGTGGGTGTTACGTCTCGCTGGACCGGCGCCTGAGCGGAGATGGGGCGACGATGCGATCGGACGTGCAAGCAACGAACGCTACTCCGAATGCCGCGATGCGCAGCACTCGATTCGTGGCAAGGCGCATTTGTCTGGGAGTGGGGCGGGGGTGGTTGCTGCGGCCTCGCCGGCCGCTACGTGGTGTGGAACGTATGCGGAGGAAAGCTGCCGGACGAGTGCCGGTTGGCAAACATTTGACGTAACGAACTGGACCGGGGCAGTCACGTCTTCGTCACGACACTGTCGCCGAATTTTGTGGGCTACCAGAGGAGATGCGGGAACTCCTCAGGCGTGCTCATTCCAAATTTGGAATGAGCAGCGATGAAATGCCTCCCTGCTCCCTGGTACGACCACGAACAAGTGCTCCTTCTCGTTCATTTTGGCGGAGATGCCCCAATGCGAAGCGTCGCGACCCTACCCTTGGGGCCGACGGCGAACGCCACGCCGCGAGTCGCCTGAACGGCATTGTAGCCCGTGCTGTCCATCGGCATCCAGCTGGCTCCGCCATCATCGGAGCGATCGCTGCCGCTTGTACCGACCGCGATCAAACGGCGGCCACCCGTGCCGGGCACGAACGCGACGGCGGACCGATACCCTTTCGGCGACGCCGCACTGTCGACGAGCGACCATGTGACACCGCCATCGCGCGTGAGCGCCAGGTTCCTTCCGCCCAGTGTGGCCTTTTCGTAGTCGCCGCCGGCGATGACGCCGTTGCGCAGGTCGCGGAACGCAATCGAGAAAATTCCCCTCGCCGCGCCGCCCGCTCGTAGCGGCGAGTCGCTCACCGTCCAGCTCCGCCCGCGATCCCTCGAATGGAACACGCGTGCGGTCGTCGCGCCGCCGCTGACGAACCACACGTCGGCCGTGCCCGCGACAGTGAGACAACTTCCGCTCGCGGCGAACGCGCCCTCGGTTGCCAGCGCCGCCGGCATGCGGTCAACGGGAATCTCTTGCCACGTATCGCCGCCATCGCTCGTGGAAACGAGATAGAAGTGTCCGTCTACCGGATCACTCATCGCGATGCCGTGATGCGCGTCCCAGAAGCGGATCGCATCGAGGAACGTGCCTTTTCGCATGAGGGTGAGTCGCAGCGACCACGACTTCCCGCCGTCCGTCGTGCGGAAGATTCGCGACGAGTCGCCGATGCTCATGGCGAAGGCGGTGTTGGCCGACGTCGCCTCGATGGCGCGCAGGTCGAGCGACTCCGCTCCTGGAACGACGTGCGTGCTCCAATGCGATCCACCGTCGGTCGTGCGCAGCACTGTTCCGCGCTGGCCGCTCGCCCACGCCACCGCGGGTGAGAGCACGCTGAGACCGCGTAGCTCGACCATCGTGCCGCTGGCCTGCGGAACCCACTGCGCGGCGACGGCGCACGGAGCGGCAAGCGCCGCAAACAGATGGAGAAACTGGAAGTGAATTCGCATTGCTGGCAGTGATCGGCGATTTGGCGGTCGAGGCGCGAGGTACGGAGTATGCCTTCGGGTGATGCCGAGGGCGAGGCGCCGGGCATCCGGCGGTGAGACGCGTTTCGAGGAGGCCACGTGTTGAAGTCGGATGAGCGGGAGATGTTCGCGCTGCGGGTGATGAACGAGGTGCGCCGTTGGTCGGGCGTCGAGATGCGCTCGCATCCGAGTGCCGAGCAGCCCGGGGAGGCCGACGGCGTGGAATTTCGACTCGCGGGACGGCAGCTCGGCCACATGCACGACACGTGTGCGGTGCATCTCTCCCTGACCAAGGCGCTCAAGCAGAGCGTCGTCAGCGAGGAGCTGGCGGAGCCGCTCACGACATCGCCGGAATCGGCATGGGCCATGTTCAACCCGACCAGTCCGGCCGACGTCGATCGTGCGATCTGGCTGCTGCGCCTGAACTACGTGCGTTTCCGTCGCCAGCGACTCACACTCGACGCCTCCGCCAGCTCGGCGCTACTGCAGGAGCACGAAGCCGCGCTCGCGACGATCAGCTCCGGTGTGACGACCGTACTTCGGAAGACCCAGCAGCGCTCGAAGCCGAGGCCGTTGCCGGAGCTGCCGGCGGTCTGATCACGCTGCGGGGTGGCCGCGGAAGACGAAGTACACCGCCCCGCAGATGCAGAGTGCCGCCCAGAGGAAGTCGAGTCGGAGTGACTGCTTCATGTACAGCACCGCAAAGGGTACGAAGACGGCGAGCGTGATCACCTCCTGGATGATCTTGAGCTGCCCAAGCGAGAGCGTCGTATAGCCGATCCTATTCGCGGGCACCTGCAGCAGGTACTCGAAGAGCGCGATGCCCCAGCTCAGCAGCGCGGCGATGTACCAGGGCCGATCGCTCAGGTTCTTGAGGTGCGCATACCAGGCGAACGTCATGAACACGTTCGATAGTATGAGGAGTCCGACGGTGCGTAGGACGATAGACATGGTGATGAGCTCTGAAGTTGTCGCGCCGGGTGTCGATGGCGGCGTAGGCAGAAACCTGGCGGCTCGATGCTGCGTATGGAATGAGGTCGGGGCTCCGAGGCTGCCGATCGTTCCCGCAAACCCTGATGGGAGCTCGCCATGTCGCTGCTGCTGAAGGCACTCGCACTCAAGCTCATTGCCGGACGGACGGTCGGCGGCGTCTTCGGGCTGCTGACGATCTTGCTGGTTCCGTTGGCGGCGGTGCTCAAGTTCATCGGCCTGCCGCTGCTCTTTGTCCTCGGGCTGCTCGGCGCGCCGATCTTCCTGATCCTCGGTGCGATCGGGCTGCCGGTGATGCTCGTGCTCGGCATTGGCGGCGCGCTGATCGTCGCGATGGGGCTCTTCCTGACGCTCGGCATATTGGCAATCAAGATCGTATTGCCGATCGTGCTGGTCGTGTGGTTCGTGCGGTGGTTGCGTCGTCCGCGTCCCTCTACGCCTCCTGTTGCGCCGACGTCGGGGCCGATCAGCGATTTCTAGTTTGGAGTTGGGGAAGAGCGTTGTTCGTTGGCAACGCGAATCAAACGAATCCCGCGAATCCACGCGAATGACTCCTCGCGCCCGGAGACAATCACTTAGACAAGGTCATCGATTTCTTTTTTGATCCTTGCGTGATGTGTCGCGGCGCCGTTCACATCCTGGGCCGAGTTGCGTGGCGTGGCGGCACTGTGCTGGTCCACGGAGCGATTCGTGGAGATTCGTTGGATTCGCGCTGCCAACGAACAACGCAGAACGCAGAACGCCTAACTGGCCGGCGGCTCCTTACGACGCGCATTGCGCTGCATGCGCGCGCGGAACCAGCGCCACCGCGCGTACGACATCACCACGAACACTACCGAGAGTCCGGTTGCGAGCGGCCAGTCGACCGTCATACCCCAAACTGCCTCGGCGGGACGGTATCGGGGGTGAGGCGATTAACGCGCTCATTGAGCACGCGGCGTTCGATCTCCGAATGCAGGCTCTTCACGCTCGCCTAGATGCCGATGAGGACGCCGAACGACATCACGTTGTCATGCTCCGGGTCCACCTGCTTCGTGACGCGCCGCAGGTAGCCAATGCGGCCGCCCACGCCGAACGCAATCATCAGGTGCGCCTCGGTACCGACGTACGTCGTGTTCGGGCTTGCGTTCCACGGCTCATCGTGCGTGCGGAGCGCAACGGCGCGAAGAGAGAATCCAGAGCCGAACTGTCCTCGCATCTTCTGGATGCCGACGGAAAGTTCGTTCCCTTGTTGGCCCAACTCACCAGCGACCACGAGACTCTCGTTTCGCTGCTCGTTCACGTCGATCAGCAAGCCCAGGGCGAGCGACGTTCGTATCGGTCCGCCGTAGTGCAATCCGATAGAGGGAGATACCCGTGGATCGGCCGTGGTACCAGGCAGATCCTGCGCGCGCACGCACAGCGGGAGAAGCACCAGGAGTGCGGCCAGTTCGGCAGTTCGACGCATGAGGTAATGTTGCCACGCCGCAGGGTGAACGGCTAGCGGCGGATGCGCCGTGCTACCAATCCCCGCGCTTCTCGCCGCGACGATACGCGGCCAGGAGGGAGAAGAGCACGCCAGGTATCCAGACGGCGAGTCCCGTCCACCAGAGGATTTTGCCGACGATCTCATTGGTGGTGTGCACGGAGAACCCGATGAACGTCCATCCGGCCAGTACCCAAAGCACGAGATGCAGCGAGGTCTTCAGGAGATCCCTGAACGTGTCGCTCTCCGCCTTGTGGTGCTCGGTCTCACGCTGGACGATCAGCGCTTCATAGTCCTTCCGCGGCATCGGCACTGTCAGCGATCCACGTACAGGTCGTTCATGTCGGCGGCGGCAAGCTCGACGAGGAAATCCGCGACTCGCGTCGTCACCTCCGCCGCATAGCGCGCGCCCTTCTCAGCGGTCGAGAGCGCCGGATTGCCGACACCCGTGTCTGCGGAGACCTGCGTCCATCGCCTCGGCGCCCACGCCCATCCCTCACGGAGCGCCGCCATGCGCCAGGTCTTCTCCCGTCCATCGCCCGCCTCGTCGAGTGGGCTCACGAGCGTCGGGGCAATGTGCATCATCACGCTGGTCTCGAGCTCGCCTGCGTGATCGCCATGATCCGAAAAGATCAGGTTCGGCGCGCCCACCTTGTACCAGTTGAGCATGGAGAGAAAGACACTCGTGTGCGCCTGACGTTCCCGGATCATCTGACGGAAGTCGTTCCCGCCGTGGCCGTTGAAGATCACGAGCTTGCGAATGCCCTGCGCTTCAAGTGCGTGCGCGAGGTCCGCGAGAAGCGCCGCCTGCGTTGACGGATTCATGTTGAGGCAGAGCTTGATGTCGAGCTGGCCGGTGTTCACGCCGAAGGGCACGCACGGCAGAACGACGACCTTTGCACCTCGCTCCCACGCCAACCGCGCGGACTCCGCTGCCAGCACATCACACTGGATGGAATCCGTGGCATACGGCAGGTGATAGTTGTGCGCCTCGGTCGCACCCCACGGCAGGATGGCGACTTCATAGGCCGTCTTTTCGACCGTCGCCCAGGTGCTCTCGGCGAGGATGTATGGGCGAGTGCTCATGGACGCATATTGTCCTGCTTCCTCGTCGCACGCCAGTGAGTGTCCGCCGTTGCCGACTTCATCGTCAGCGCGATCCTGTTTCGCTGAAGGTCGATCGAGACGACGCGCACCTTTACGCGCTGCCCCACGGTGACCACGTGATTCGGGTCGCTGACGTACCGATCAGCGAGCTGCGACACGTGCACGAGCCCATCCTGATGAACGCCGACGTCCACGAACGCGCCAAACGCGACGATGTTCGTCACCACACCATCGAGCACCATGCCTTCGCGGAGATCCTTCGGCTCCGTGACGTCGTCCCGGAATGCCACTGCTTCGAAGGCTGCGCGCGGATCACGCCCCGGCTTGCGCAGCTCGACGAGAATGTCCTTGAGTGTGGGAAGCCCCACCTCGTCGGACACGTACTTCGTCAGCTCGATCGACTCCACGCGCTTCTGGTCCGACAGCAGTTCAGGAACTGAAGCGCCGACGTCCTTCGCCATCCGCTCCACCAGCGCGTACCGCTCTGGATGGACGGCGCTCGCGTCGAGCGGATTCTTCCCACCGCGCACCCGGAGGAATCCGGCAGCCTGCTCGAATGCCTTGGCACCAAGCCGTGGCACCTCCAGCAGTGCGCGGCGTGAATCGAAGCCGCCTCGCTCATCGCGTGTCTTCACGATGTTCTCGGCGAGCACGGGGCCGATGCCGGAGACCGACGCCAGCAGCGCGACCGATGCCGTGTTGACTTCCACACCGACGCGATTCACGGCGCTCACCACGATGTCATCGAGCCGCTTCTTGAGCCGGCGCTGGTCGACGTCGTGCTGGTATTGGCCGACGCCGATCGACTTGGGATCGATCTTCACGAGCTCCGCGAGTGGGTCCTGTAGTCGGCGCGCGATGGAGACGGCGCCGCGCAGTGACACGTCGAGACCCGGCAACTCGTCACGCGCAAGCTCACTCGCCGAATAGACCGACGCGCCTGCCTCGTTCACGATGACGACCTGCGGCGGTTGCGCGAGGCCCGCGTCCTTCAGCGTCTGGCGCACAATCGCTTCCGTCTCACGCGACGCCGTGCCGTTGCCAATCGCGATGAGCTCCGCGCCGGTCGTCGTGGCAAGACGAACGAGGGCGGCCGAGAAGCGATCGGGCTGGTGCAGCATCCACGCGTCGGTGTGCAGCACTGAACCGGTGCGTGACACCGCGGCGACCTTCACGCCCGTGCGGAAACCGGGATCCAGTCCGATGACGATGCGCTCTCCCGCAGGCGCCGCGAGCAACAGCTGCTCGAGGTTCCGGCCGAAGATCGCGATGGCCTCCTCATCCGCCCTGGTCTTGAGCTCGAGACGGAGCTCCACCTCGATCGAAAACGCGAGCAATCGCTTGTACGCATCGCGTGCGACGAGCTCGAGCTGCGCATGGGCACGCCGCCCCGCCGTGACGCGCGCGAGTAGTCCCGCGTGAATGTCGTCCACCGGTGCGGCGACCGACCATGCCAGCACACCCTCCGCTTCACCGCGACGAATGGCGAGCACGCGATGCGATGGAATTCCGCCGAGCGGCTCGGAGAAGTCGTAGTAGTCCTGGAACTTCGAGACTTCAGTCTCCTTGCCCACCATCGCCCTGGATGCCACGCTGCCCTTCCGGCGCGTGAGATCCCGCACCCACCCGCGCAGGTCTGCATCCTCGGCGATGCGCTCGCTGAGGATGTCACGCGCGCCGGCGAGTGCGTCATCGGCCGTGAGAACTTCCCGCTCCGCGCTTACGAACTCAGTTGCCTTGGCGGCGGCGGCCACATCATCGACCGTACCGGTCCAGATGAGGTCAGCCAGTGGCTCGAGTCCCCGCTCACGTGCGATGATGGCGCGGGTGCGGCGCTTCGGCTTGAAGGGAAGGTAGAGATCCTCGAGCGCCTGCTTCGTCGTCACGGCGTCGATACGCGCGGAGAGCTCCGGCGTCATCCGGCTCTGTTCGTCGATGGACTTCCGGATCGCCGCGCGACGATCGCCGAGCTCACGGAGATATTCGGATCGTTCCTGGATGGCGCGGAGCTGCGTCTCGTCGAGGCCTCCGGTGGCTTCCTTGCGATACCGGGCGACGAACGGAAGCGTGTTCCCTTCGGCGAACATCGCGAGCGTGGCGGCAACCTGTCGCGGCTGGAGCGCGAGCTCCGCGGCAACGGTGCTGGCGATCTGGGTGAGCTGTTCGTCCATCGAGTGCATCGTGGTGAAGCGGAAGGCCTGTGCTCGTGCGGGACGCGCAAGGTGAGCGTGGCCAACTCGTGATGCAAGCGGTTGACACGCGAACGACAGCAATTAGCCGAGGTGACTTGGAGAGCCGTGTGCGATGGATCGGCGCTTCAGAACTGCAACTGCGAAAGAAAAACAGCAACCGCAATCAACCACGGAGGACACAGAGAGGCACAGAGGAACACCACGAGACCTCGCGAGTCCAGATGATCAGTTCCCTCACGCAGTCCTCCGTGTCCTCTGTGTCCTCCGTGGTAAATATGCTGTTCCGCTTTTGAGGGTTGATCTCGTCTTCATAAACTTCCTAGCGGAGCGGACCTTCGAAGCGACGGGCCTCCAAGCGCACCGATGGTTGCGCCGCTCCAACCAATGAGCGCGGGAAACAGCAGCGTCACGAGCAGCAGCGCGCCCGACGGAATGCTCATCGCACCCGACACCGTCTTCGCAACGTTGGCAAATGGCCCCGCCGCGGCGTCGATCAACATCAGCACCGCCCACCCCAGCGAGCAGCCGAGCGCGACACGCCATGGACGCCCGCCTTCGGCGCGCGCAATCACGCCAGCGACGATCGCAACGATCGCAACGCCCCACCACCCGAGCGTCCACGTTGCGAGTGTCGCAGTCAGCGCCACGAGAACGAGAAAGATCATGGCCTCGCCGGAGTCAGAGTGAGCTCGGCCCCACGTTGCGCGGCGACGAGACCCTTCTCGTCGCGGGGAAAATGGATCGGTTCCAACGTGCCGTTCGCCCAGAGCGGTATGCGATCCTTGTATCGTGGGCTCACCGGATTTCCGGATTGCCCGCCAGGATACGTCGCCCACGCATGAATGTCGGGACCGAGCTCCACGACCATTCGCCAGCTCGCGCTGTGCGTTCCCGTGCCCGACGAAGGACTGAGCGTGCTCACGCCTCCCTGCACCGGAATGTTCAGCGCCGAAAGCGCGGGCAGCCGAAGGAGATGGTTCACGTTCGCGAAGCGAATGCGGTCCCAACGCCATGCGTCACCGCCGGGATCGCCATAGCGACCGCGAACCGTCAGGTACGCGGCGGCCAGGCTCGCGGCAACGATGTCGTCGCGATGCTCGACCTGCGGCGTGCTGTGGTCGTCCCACCACACGCTCGCCGAATCGCCCAGCAGCTCGAGAAGCACCGCGGACGACGGCGTCGCAACGCGACGAGTGCCTCCCGGCTCCGTGGCCAGCTCATCCCACGTGCGATTGACGAGCGTGCGCATGGCCTCCTCGAACAACACCGCGCGCCGGTTGTCTTTCGTGTAGCGGCGATCCCATTCCGACAGCAGCTGCCTCGCGGTCTTGAGCACCTCGAGGTTCACGGTGGTGCTGCTGCGCTGGAGCACGCGTTGCGCCGCGTCGAGGAACGCCGGCACGAACACATCGGCGCGCGCGCTGCCCGGATCGGTCTGGAAGCTGCGCATCGCGTCGGTCGTCACCGAAGGCGTGGCGCGCAGCAGCGTGTTGATGCGCATCGCGCGCCACGGGTCGTAATTGCCACCCCACCAACCCTTCGCGACACGCGGATCGATGGGCTGCTGATTCGCCGACGCGAGATATCCCTGCTGCGGATCGAAGCTCTGTGGGTACTGCGACTGCGGAAGTGCGCCCTGCCAGTCGTTCGCTGAGGAGCTTCCATCGCGAACGCCAACGCCGCGTCCGTCGCCGGATCGAATCGGAAACTTGCCGGTCGATTGAATCGCGATGTGTCCAGCGCGATCGGCCGCGAGCATGTTCTGCGCAGGCGCCATGTATGAGCGCGCCATGATGTCCTCGAGCTCGCGTGCGCTCGTCGCGTGCGAGATGCCGTAGAACGCCGTGAGCTCGTTCGCGGATTCGAGGACGGTCCACCGCATCGATACCCATTTCGAGCGGATGCGCCGCATCGGTCCGCGATGGGTGAAGTACATCGTGTCCGTCGCGATCACTTTGCCCAGGGCACCGCGGTACTGCTCGATGCGCTGCTCGAGCGGGTGCCAGGCTCCATCGACCTGATACGCCGTGGGGAGCACATCGTTGTTCACGCGCTCCGCATAGTAGTCGACGACATCCACACCGGTGTTCGTGAACGTCCACGCCACGTCGCGATTGAAGCCGATGACCATCGTCGGCGCGCCGGGAATGGTCACACCGTAGACGTCGAGCTTGCCCGGAACGACGACGTGCGCCTCGTACCAGATCGACGGCAGCGAGAGGTCGAGATGCGGATCCCCAGCAAGCAACGCATGCCCCGTGGCAGACTTGCTCGGCGACACTGCCCAGTTGTTGCTGGCCATCGACGTCGGATCGTCACCCGCATCGGCACGTGCGAGTTGACTGGAGGGCATGAACGCATTCGTCGCGGCGAGTAGTGCGGCGGCCGATGTGTCGGGAATGCCTGGAGCAGGCAACGCATGAAAATCGAAGCGCGCGGCCGTCTGCCCATTCGGCTGAATGGGTTCCTGTATCGGCGTGTCGTCCGGAAAGAGTGCCTCAGCCGCACGCATCCCGACACGCGACGCGGCGGCTGACCGCTCCGTCTCGACGGCGAGGTACGCGAGCGTGTAACCCATCCGGTTGAGCAGATGATAGGAATCGATCGGCGTCCAGTTCGGTGGCGACTTGCCGATGAGACGAAACTCGAGTGGCAGCTCGCTCGCCGGCATCTGCGCGATGTACGCGTTTACGCCGTCGGCATACGCGACCGCGAATTTCATGAACGACGAGGTATCTCCCGCCGCCGCCAGCTTGCGCTCTGCCGAGCGTGGAAGGCCGAGCCCGCGCGTCTCGCGGTCGAGCGGGAGTGCGCGCGCACCGGCGAGCTCCGTGAGCCGCCCCGTTGCCGCGAGCGTCTGGAGATAAAGCTGAAAGAGCCGGTCGCGCGCGACGACATATCCCAGGGCGCGGTACGCATCCTCTTCCGTGGAAGCAAAGATGTGCGGCACGGCGCGGTCGTCGTACACGATCTTCACGTCGCCGCTCAACTTCACCACCGATCCCTTCGCACTCTTCGGCAGTTCGGCGGACCGCGCCAGCGACCAGACGCCGTGCGCGGGATCGAGGAATGGGCCGAGTGCCGGCGCTGGTCCGATACGCCGCGCGCCCACGAAGAGCGCCCCGCCGAAGACGGCAAGGGCGCTGACGAGGCGTATGATGCGGGGGATCAGGGTCGTTCTCCTCAGCTCCCGGTTTTCGGCGTGACCCATATCGAGGGTCCCGTCGGCTCGACGCCGGGCTTCAAGTTGCGCGGCACGCCCTTCGGGTTGGGACCGAGCGACTTGATGTAGCGGTACATCGCGCGCAGATCGCGTTCGTTCATGAGCGCGGTGTTCCACCACGGCATGGGCGGGTTGCCGTCGCCGCCGTCGGCGGTCTTCAGCGTTTCGACCCAGTGATCTTCGGACTGGCGCTGCGTGATGGTGCGAAGGTTCTTCCCGTAAACAGTACCCCAGGCGCCGCGGAAGCCGACGTTGAGTCCCACGAACCGGTCCGCCGGTGGAATCTTGCCCTTGGCTTCCACCCATCCCTGCGTGTGGCAGTCGTTGCAGCTGCCGACGATCGTCAAGTATTCGCCGGCCTGCTCCATCGTCATCGCCTGCACAGCCGGGCTCGACGTCGCGATCATCGCGCTGGCGCTGGAGCTCGTTGAGGCTGAGGAACTGGTGCCGGGTGTGGCAGCCGCGGGCGCGCATGCCGCGGCGGCCACGAGCGTGAGTGACAGTGCGGCAGTAAGGATTCTGGAATCGTTGAGCATGCGTCGATTGAGGGAGACAGTGAGGCCGGGCTGACCTTCATTTAACGCCGTTACCTGGTACACGCCAGCCGGGGTGAATGCTAGTATCCCGGATGCCCCGTGGTCTTCTTTCGTCGCAGCTGCGCGAGCAGTTCGGCGACATCGACATCTACCTGTTCGATCAGCTCCTCCGTGGCCGCATCGGCGCGGAGGCAACCGTGCTCGACGCGGGCTGCGGGTCGGGGCGCAACCTGGTCTTTCTGGCACGCGCCGGATTCGATCTCTACGGCGTGGACGCAAGCGCGGACGCCATCGCGTCGGCGCGGAGACAGCTCGCGGAATTGGCGCCGGACTTCGCTCCATCGCGCCTCTCTGTGCAGAGCGTCGAGTCGCTGTCGTTCGGTGATGCCTCGATGGACGTGGTGATCAGCAGCGCCGTGTTGCACTTCGCGCAGGATGATCCGCATTTCCACGCCTGCGTCGCGGAGATGTGGCGCGTGCTCGCACCTGGCGGCATGCTCTTCTGCCGACTGGCCTCGACCATCGGCATCGAGAGCGAAGTACGTCCAATCAATGGACGACGACACGCGCTCCCCGATGGCTCGACGCGCTACCTCGTGGATGAGGCGCTCCTCATGGAAACAACGCGTCGCCTTGGCGGAACCCTTCTGGATCCGCTCAAGACGACTGTCGTTCAACACATGCGAGCCATGACGACCTGGGTGGTAAAGAAAGGAGGATAGGACGATAGGATGATCGGAAGTCCTATCTTCCTATCCTCCTATCCTCCTTCAGTTCAGGGCTTGCCGAGGACGCCGTGCACGGCGCCGGACACACCGCCAGCCGCGCTCGCGCCGCTGGTCGCACCACCCACTACACTGCCTGCGGCAGCACCAGCGCCCGCCGCGGAACTACCGGCGATACCGGCCGTCGCATTGCCTGTCGCTGAGCCCTGGCGACCGCCCAGGGCTCCGGTGAGCCCGGCCGACGCGCTCGCGTTGGTCGCGAGTGCGCCGATCTGCGCATCAGACGCATGCGCTGCAAGCTGGCTCTCGACCTGCGCAACCGCGTTCGTGTTGCTCACGCCGCGCGCCTGAAGGGATGTCAGCACGTCGAAGGCGACCGTCAGGGAGCGATCCGAGCCGGCATTGCGCGCCACGCCCTCGAGATGAACCGCGGTGTAGCCGCGCGCGATCAGAGACGCGCCGCGAGAGATCTCCGCGGCACTCGGCGTCGTGTGTCCGCCGCGGACCATCGCGTCGAATGAACCCTGGAGATCGAGCAGCGTGCGTCCGCTCGCGGCCGCGACCTGCGCATCACTCGCGCCCTTCGCCTGCCCCTCGGCCACACGCTGACGAATGGGCTCCTCGGGAAGCTTGCGCTCGCGCGCGATGCGAAGGTTTGCGTCCACCTTGCTCTGCGCGTCGGCGCTCAGGCGCCGCTCACTGGAGCTCGACGTCGCCGCCTGCGAACCCGAGGCGGATGCCGATGACTGTGAAGGCTTTGCCCGCGATACCGAACCGGATACCTGGGTCGACGAGCTGGCCGCTATCGCGCCCTGCTGCGCCCCTGAGGAGCCGGATGCAGACGCATTCACCCCACCCTGCGCCTGCACGGTGGCCTGCGCCTGGAGGAGTGCCGGCACGATGATGAGTGACGCTGCCAATGTGATCTTCCTCATGCTGCTACCTCTTCTGTTCGAGTGACCTGCTCCCCGCGCACGATGCGCCCGGGAGTTCCTGCTATCGGTCAGCGTACTGTCACGAGCGCCGACCGTCCTCCGAAGCCGTCATCTACCGACGCGACGCCTTCGGGTACCATCCACCGCTTTCCGTCCACCCTGAACGCATACCGATGCTCGCCGGGCTGCAGCCGCACGTCGCTGTACCAGGTGCCATCGACGGCGAGGGTCGCGGGCGTTGGCGTCCAGTCGTTCCAGTCACCGGCAACCTCCACGCGCTGCGCATCGGGCGCCCGCAGGGAGAGACGCTTCGCACCCGCGGGCAGCGCGGGAGCACCACGCACGACGGGAGCATCATCCTCGCGGTCGAGCCGGCGGAGGCCACGGAATGAGAAGCCGATGCTCGCGAAGCTGCCGCCGAACGTTCCCGTTACTCGATTGGACGGATAGGATCCCGCCGCCGCCTGCAGCGCGACCGATCGCGCGAGGGCGATCGTCGCCGTGACGCTCCCGAATCCGACCTGCTCGTCGGGTGCGTCACGCAGTCCAGCCACGCCGCTCAGCCCGTAGCGCTCGTTGCCGAGGGTGCCCGTCGCCGTGCGGTCGGTATAGCCGACGCCAGCGATGCGCGCGTGCTCCTCGCGATACGCGAGCTTTGCCCCACTCGCGCGATCAAGGTCGATCACGCCCCCGAACACCGCACCGGTGCTCGTGCGCGAGGTCGTGACGTCACGTACACCGGAGACGGGATTGTTGAACACGCCACCGGGACTGGACGATGCCTCGCGAATCGTCGACGTACCACTCGCGGCGTGCATACCGCCGAACAGGGTGGCGGGCCCGATGCCGGCCTCGAGCGTAGGCGTCAGTTCCGCGCTCGAGTACGTCGCATTGAATGACGTCGCGGTCGCCGACGCGATACCGGATGCCGCGACGGCGAACACACTCCCCAGCGGAACTCGCACGCCGAGCGAGCCCGCGCCCGCCAGCGCCTGCGCGCTGGAACCGAATCGTGTCGCCGCGCCCGACATCCCCGCGCTGAACATCGAGTTCGGCAGGTACAGCACGGACGGCGCAAGTGTTACCGCGCTCGAGTGCAAGCCCCGTTGGTCCGTGCCCGTGCCGCCGCCAACCGAAACGTCTCCGCGTACGATCTGCGCTTTCGCGCACGGAGCCAGGCAGAAGCATGAAGTCGTCAGTGCCACCAGGGGCGCTTTGCAGTCGCATCGTCGTGATCATGGTCGGAGCATACACGGTGTTCCACGGAAATGTTTCTGATGCAAGCTGTAAGCCATTGCTGTTGTGTGACTTACATCGCACTTGATACGGTGATTGCGATCACAAAGACGCGAGAAATCGTCGTCGCTCGCCCCATCGGCGTATCATTGACTCATGCCGCCTGCCCTTCTCTTCGACCTCGATGGCACCCTCGTCGACTCCATCGAGCTCATACTCTCATCCGCCCGCCACGCATTCGTCGGCTTTGCCGGGCAGGCCCCGACGGACGACGAATGGCGCGCCTCCATCGGACGACCGCTCCAGACGGTCCTCCGCGAATACAGTGGCGGTAACGAAACCGAGGCGGAGCGCCTGCTCGGTCGCTATCGCGAGTACCAGCTCGAGCACCACGACCGCCTCCTCCACGCGTACGACGGCGTCGTCGACACCCTTCGAGCGTTATCCGCCGCAGGCCATCCGCTGGCAATTGTCACGAGCAAGTCGGACTGGCTCGCGCGACGCGGGCTGGAGTACGTGGGCGTCAGCGATCTCTTCCCCGTGCTCGTTGGCTGCGACACCTGCGTCAACCACAAGCCGCACCCCGAGCCCGTTGAGCGCGCGCTGGCGCTCCTTGGCGCCGAGCCCACCAACGCCCTCTTTGTCGGCGATTCGCCGCATGACATCCAGTCGGGCCGCGCGGCGGGTGTCTACACCGTCGGAGCGACGTGGGGCGCCTTCTCCCAGGCCGAAATGGCCGCCAGTGGTGCCAACGTCCTGATCGACGACATCTCCGACCTTCCTGCCGCCATACAGAGGTTCAGCAGCAAACACTGAGCGGGTTCAAACCTTCTGAGCAGTCTGACTATCCCATTCACTGTAGAGGGGGAGACTCAGACGACCGATGACCGCAGTGGCACTGTCAGAACCAGTCAAGACTGTAGCGGCGTACACCGCCGATCCGGACGTTGGCCTTGCGGCCGGCGGGGATCGCCGCGCATTCGAACGGCTGTACCACCTCCACGTGTCACGGGTGTTCTCCCTCTGCACCAGAATGGTGAACGACCGGACACGCGCTGAAGAGCTGACGCAGGACGTGTTCGTCCGGGCATGGGAAAAACTGCACCTGTTTCGCGGCGAGAGCGCGTTCGGCACATGGTTGCATCGCCTGACCGTGAACCTGGTGCTGAACGAGCGAAAAACCGAAGGGCGACAGCGGTCGCGCTTCGACGACGACGAAGAGGGCGACGCCATCGATCACCTGCCGAGCAGGCCCCACGCACCGGGCGACCGGATGGATCTCGAGATGGCGATCAACAAGCTGCCGAAGGGCGCACGACGAGTCTTCACGCTGCACGACGTCGAAGGCTACAAGCACGAAGAGATCGCCGACATGCTCGGCGTCACGACTGGAGCAACCAAGGCGCAGCTGCACCGCGCCAGAATGCTGTTGAGGGAGACACTCACACGATGACCACACCGACCATGCACCTGGACTGCGACGGATTTGCGGATGCGCTCGCGGACTACCTCGAGGGGGATGCCTCCGAGAGTGTTCGTTCGGCGGTGGACGCACATGCCGCCTCCTGCTCCGCCTGCGCGCAGCTGCTCGCCGACCTGCGCGACATCAGCACGGAGGCCGCGGCGCTGCCGCTGCTGACGCCGTCGCGCGACCTGTGGAGCGGCATCTCCGAGCGGATCGATGCGCGCGTGATTCCGTTCGAGGCGCCGGTGGGATCACGCACGGTGGTGCGGCGCACCTGGCTGCGGCCTGCCCTCGCGGCGGCGGCACTCGTGGCGGTGACCGCGGGTATAACGCACTACATCACTCGCGCATCGTTGTCCTCGCCTGCCGCGGTGCAGGTCGCTGCTGTGAGTCCGAAGCAGGCCGCACCGGCGCCGGTGCCGGTCGCGGTGACGGCTGAACCAACGGCTGTCATCTCGTCCACCGCGACCGAGCGTGCGCCTGAACGGCGCGTGGCGCATTCGTCCCCGAAGGGCGGCTCGCTGCCCACTCAGCGCCGCGCGAGCGCGACAGTTCGGCTGGCGAGCACCGCGCCCGGCGCGGACGTCGCGGATCCGGTCTTCAATTCCGAGATCTCGAAGCTCCGGCAGATCGTGCGGGAGCGCCGCTCGCAGCTCGACCCGAAGACAGTCGCGGTGCTCGAGCAGAGCATCGCCGTGATGGATTCTGCCATCGCGCAGAGCCGTGCTGCACTCAAGAAAGACCCCGCGAGCGGTTTTCTCGCTACGCAACTCAATCACTCGCTCGAGAAGAAAGTCGAGCTGCTGCGGACAGCGGCGCTGCTGCCTTCGCGCACCTAGAGGATCCATGTTCAAGCCACTGATTCTACTCACTGCGGTCATTGCGCTCGCCGCTCCCGCTCCGGCGCGTGCCCAGTCCTCCACGAGCGACGACGCGCGCGAACGGGCTCGAGAGCTCGCCGATGAAAAGGCCGAGCGCGCACGTGAGGCGGCGGAAGCAAAGGCCGAGCGCACCCGCGAGGCGGCGGAGGCGAAAGCCGACCGCGCGCGCGACCGTGCGGAACAGGCTCGCGAGCGCGAGGCCGAGCGGCAGGAACGAGACCGCGCCGGTGCGCTCGATACCGTCGTCACGTTCGATGCGCACGGTGCGCTGACTGTAAGCTGCCCTGGCGGGTCGGTCATCGTCACTGGCTCGGATCGCAATGAGATCAAGGTGCGCGCCCGCACCGACAACGGCGCCATTCGCTTCACCAGCAACGGCACCCGTGCAACGCTGGAGCCGTCGTCCGGACGCGGATGCAGCGACGGACGCTTCGAGGTCACGGTGCCCACGGGCACGAAGCTCTCCGCCACGACATGGAGCGGGTCGGTGAGTGTCAGCGGCGTGCACGGCGAGATCGAAGCACGCGCGCAAAGTGGCGATGTCCAGATCAAGGATGCCGGTGAGCGGTTGGACATCGAGAGCCTGTCAGGCGACGTGTCGATCGTCGGCGTGAAAGGCGAGACCAAGGTCAACACCATTAGCGGCGCGATCGACCTCAGCGCGGCACGCGGCGACGTGACGGCGGAAACCGTGAGTGGCGACATCGAGCTCCGCGACGTGATCGCGAAGCAGGTCCGGGTGCACAACACCAGTGGCGACATCTCCTACAGCGGCTCCATCCTCGACGGCGGCCGCTACGAGTTCAACACCCACTCCGGCGAGCTCACCCTCGGCCTGCCGGCCGATGTTGGCGCAGAGCTCAGTGTGTCGACCTTCAGCGGCGGGATCGAGAGCGACTTCCCGATCACGCTCAAGGCCGGCGAGCACGGCATCGGCGCTGCGCAGGCCAAACGCCTCAACTTCACAGTCGGCCGCGGCACCGCGCGGATCGCGGCCGAGACATTCAGTGGCGACATCACTCTTCAGCGCCGCCGATAGGCGCTTTCACAGGAGCTCTCATGCGACCAGGTGGAAGTCACCGCGACCAAGACGTGGCGCCGCGGCGATCCGAAGTCAGTGCGCATCGAGAGCAAGAAGGCGAGCGACGGCAGCATTCTCGTGTGCGCGCTCTGGACCGAAGAGACGGTGTGCACGGAGGACCGCTACTCGACGAATAACGATCGCGGTCGCCGCAATCGTGATGACGACAACCACAACGACGTCGCCGTCGATTTCGAGGTTCGAGTGCCGAAGGGCGTGAAGGTGGGGATCTGGACCGTGAATGGCGCGGCGAGCGTGGATGGTGTGACGAGCGAGGTGCACGCGAGCACGGTGAATGGGCGGTTCCAGCCGGACTGGCCGGTGACGATCTCGGGCCGGATCGATCCGCGGCACTTGCGGGCGACGCTGGGCAAGGGTGGACGGCGCATTCGGCTGTCGACGGTCAACGGGAACGTGGAGCTGCGAAAGCGCTGAAGCGGTTTCGCGTTCGACAGTCTGACAGTCTGACCCGGGCGAGCGGCTTCGCCGCCGCCCTCGTCTGACAGCGGGTTCAACTGAAGTCTGACAGCTATTGCCTACACAACTCGGTCGGGTGGCGCGTCAACCCCCTTGTGTAGATCCTGACTGTCCTACCAGGCAGTTGACCCGCTGTCAGACTGTCGGACTGTCCGACTGTCCGACCGCAGTTGCCAGCCGATGGCTCACCGGGCCGCCAAAGGGGTATATTCAACAACCCTCAAAATGGAGTTGTCCAATGGGTGTTGCCTACACGGGAACACTTGTTCGTACAGGCGAAGAGCGTGCGACCCTCGTGCGGCGCACCTACGGCCTCGTCTTCGCCGGCGTCATCGTCACGGCAATCGGCGTCGCCTTCGGCCAGACCCAGCCCGGCCTCATGCAGGCCGTGATCGACCATCCCTGGATCACGCTCATCGCCATGTTTGCGCCGCTCTGGATGGCCATGCGCGCGCGTGGCAAGCCGATCCAGGGACTCGGTCTGTCGTTCGTGTTCACGTTCGTCGCCGGCATCATGATCGCGCCGATGCTGTATGTGGCCGAGCGCTCGACACCAGGCATCACATTGCAGGCGGGCGTGCTGACAATGACCGCGTTCGGCGTGCTGTCGCTCTATGCCGCCGTCAGCAAGCGCGATTTCAGTGCGTGGGGCAGCTTCTTCATGGTCGGCCTGATCGTGCTGGTCGTGACGTCGCTCCTCAACATCTTCATCCAGAGCACAGCGGCCTCACTCTGGATATCGGCGGCAACCGTCCTCGTCTTCAGCGGCCTGCTCGTGTTCGACACATGGCGCATCCTCCGCTCGGGACAGTATGGGCCCGACGACTACGTGCCCGCGGCACTGAACATCTATCTCGACCTGCTCAACATGTTCCTCGCCATCGTGAACCTGCTCGGCGGCGGTCGCCGTCGCTGAGATACGCCGGGCGCTGACCGCGGTCTTCGCCCATCCTGACGACGAGACTTACGCGACCGGAGCCTCCCTCGCGCGCTGCTCGGCACAAGGGGTTCGGTGTTCGCTCTACTGCGCCACGGACGGGGATGCCGGGAAGACTTCCGGCATCCCCGTTTCGTCGCCGGAGGAGCTCGGCCGCATCCGCCGCGCCGAGCTGCGTGAGGCGTGCGCGGTGCTTGGCGTCGAACGCGTGGAGTTCGGCGGTCATGGCGACGGCCACCTCGGAGAGGCCGATCCACAGGACGTGATCGGGGAGATCGTGCGACTCATCCGGCAGGAACAACCAGAGGTTGTTCTCACGTTCGGGCCGGAGGGCGCTCCCACGCAGCACCGCGACCATACGGCCATCTCGTCCCTCACGCGCCGCGCCGTCGAATGTGCCGCCTCCGCCGACGAATACCCGGAGCAGCTCATGGGCAAAATTGGTCCACATCGAGTGGCCCGCCTCTGCGTGGTCACCTGGCCGACTCCGCAGCCTGGCGATCTCTATCAGGCCATCGGCCAGCCGGCGCACATTCGCATCGATGCCAGCCCGTGGAACGGCAAGAAGCTGGATGCCTTTCTCACCCACCGTTCGCAGCGCGAGCACCAGGCAAACTTCGAGCGCTACGCGCTCGTCGACGCCGAGTGGTATTCAGTCACCGCTGGTGCAGCCGCGCCTGCGGATGCGGCGGATCTTTTCGCCGGGATCTAGACTCGAACCACGGTTTCGATCGTCCGAGCCAGGGACAGGTCGTTCTCCGTGATGCCGCCGGCATCGTGGGTCGACAGCGAGCACATCACCTTCGTGTACCGGATGTCGATGTCCGGGTGGTGATTCACCGCGTCCGCCGCGGTCGCCACGCGCTGCACGAAGTCGATCCCCCCAGCAAACGTCGGGAACGTGAAGGTCTTCGTCAGCGCTTCGCCGCGCCGCGCCCAGCCTGGCAGCGCACCCAGTGCGCGCTGGATCTCGAGGTCCGATAATTTTGTAGGCATGTCCCTTGTTCGTGGTGAGCATCAACCGTGAATGATGATAGCCTTCGGGGAACCCTTCAGCCAAGACCGTCGCTCGGACAGCATGAAGAAACTGCGGAATCGAGAGAAACGGTGCCAGTGAAACGACTGTTGCTGATCGTCGCGGCCCTCGGTGGCCTCGCGATGCCATGCATGGCACAGGACACCCGCGCCGCATCGGACAGTACCGTCGCCGCCGCGCACCCTCCTCACTACTGGCGCATTGTCGCCGCAGGTTTCGCGGCGAGCCTCCTGGCGCACGAGAGCGCCCATTTCGCCACCTCGCTTGTCCTGGGCGGTCACCCATCGCTCGGCTTCAGCAAGGGTCGGCCGACCGTCTATTCCGGCTTCGACGTCATCCGCGACCGGCACAAGCAGTTCCTGTTCTCGAGCATGGGACTGAACGTGCAGGCCGCGCTCGACGAAGGAATTCTCGACGTTCCACGCGCGCGCGGGTCCGCCTTCGAGCGAGGCGTGCTCGCCGGCGGCATCGGGACGGCGTTGTTCTATATCACGATCGGCCGCACGGCATCGGTGAGCGACGTCGACTTCATGGCCCGAACGTCATCGCTCAACAAGACCGACATCACGATCATCTACGGCAGCATCGCGGCCTTGCACATGTTCCGCATCAGTCGCGATGGGCACTACGCGAACTTCTTTCTTCGCCCGAACCAGGTCGGATCGGGCGGACTCCTCGTGGGAATGGACATCCGCCCTCAGTGATCGACGCCGAGCACCCAGCCGTCGTTCAGCTCCTCGAGCAGGTCGAGGCCCGAGTTCTTGATGATCAGCGCGTTGGCCACGTAGTCGTCGGACTTGACGTTGAAGAGCAGCACGTGACCGCCGTGCGCACGGACGGTATCGCCGAAGGCCTTCAGCGAACCACGCTCCTTCACATGCGGCAGCTCGTGCGCTGGACGATGCAGGTAGAAGAAGACCGCTGCCGGCCAGTTGCTATAAATGGGCGACTGCGATCCCTGCGTGCGAGCCCACGCCAGCACCTCACTGTCGTGCCACTGCTGCCCAGCAAAGTCGGATCCCCACGTCATCGCGTAGTGCGCGTTCGCGCGCGTGGCCGTGACCGCCGCGCACCACCATGCGACCAGCGCCGTGGCGAGGGCGACGCGCGCCACGAGCAGTCGCGTGCCGCGCCACCAGAACGACAATGCCGTTGCGGCGAGCACCATCAACAGCAGCAACGCGGGCGCAAGGATGCGTTCGTCGAACGGAATGCCCGGATCGGCGAAGAGTCGTGAGGCGCCGAGTAGTCCGGCGTAACACACAAGCAGGAGCGCCGCGGCACTGATGAGCCGTGTTGCGATGCGCGATTCCCGCTCAGTGGCGGACTCGATGCGCCGCGCATGCCACGCACCGATGGCGACGAGACCTCCAAGCGCCAATGCGGCGGCGACGGCGAGCACCGCGCGATTCGCGAGCGGATCGCGGTCCGCGCCCGCATCGGGAATGAGCCACGCAGCAAGCGTACTTCCCCCCTGCGCGAGCGTTTTCCCAAGCTGGCCGTAGAGCGCGATCTTCCGGATGTGGCTGACGTCAGCGACGGCGCGCGTTCGCAGCACCCAGATGATCTGAAGGACCAGCGCCGGTGCGACGGCGATTGCCGCGCGGCGAAGTCGATCGGCCCAGCGACCTGGCCGCATCAGCGCCCAGAGTCCGATCGCCCCGACAAGCGACAGTCCGGCATATCGCGTCATCACGGCAACGGCGGCGGGAATGCCCGCACGAAGTGGACGATCCGGCGCTAGCACCATGGCGGCCAGCACGAGCGACATGCTGGCCAGGAAGAGCGGCTCGCTCAGTACGGACGCGTGCGTCGTATACATCGCCGTCATGGCAAAGAGCGAGAGTGCGAGCAGAACACCCGCGACAGGCGATGCCGCCATGCTCACCAGCAGCACCACGGTCGCGACGGTGATGAACGCCGAGGTGGCATCGACGAACCGCGCCGCCTGCGCCGGCTCCATCCCCAGCCGCACTGGCAGCGCGAGCGCGGTCGGATAGCCGGGAGGAAAGTGCGTGAGGGGTTCGGTGCTGTCGGCACTCGTCCACGCATCGAGCGGCACGGTGTATTCGCCCGTCGCGGCTACCGACGCGGCCGCACCGAGATATTGAAGCGCGTCGGGATCGAGTCCGGGCCCCGGTGGATCGGTGACGGTGAGCACCAGTGTGAAGGCGACGATCCCGAACAGTGCCGCAGGGATCGCCCTCGCAAGACGTTGCCGCACCGCTAGACCGTTGGTGCCCAGCCCGGCTCGTAGCTGCGCGACCAGAGTGTCATCGCCGCGTCGTCACCGAGTATCCGGCCCGTCTTCGGGTCGATCCGAAGCTTGCGCCCCGTCTGCTGCGCAATTGTCCCGAGGTGACACAACATCCCCGTTTTCGCACCCTCCTCAATGGGCAGGTTCAGCTTCGCGCCCGTACGAATCGCGTCGAGGAAGTTCTGCATGTGCAGCGTCGTGAGCGCCGTGTCGCCGGTCGTGTCGGCCTTCTTCACCATCGCCGAGTCCTTGATGACCTTGTCCTTCAGGTCACTCACGACGCACCCGTCCTGGTCGATGAGCATGCTGCCCGCCGTTCCGAGGATCATCGTTCCACGCGAGCGACCGTACATCTTCGCGCCGTTGCAGCTTTGTCCGTGCCACACGATCGTCTTGCCGCCTTCAAACTCCCATGTGGCTTCCTGCGTGTCGGGAAACTCCCAATCGTCGGCGAAGTGAAGTCGCGTCCCGTTCGACACCACGCTCGTCGGTTGGTCGACACCCATGAACCAGCGCGCGACGTCCAGCTCGTGCGTCCCGTTGTTGCATATCTCGCCGGTTCCCCAGCGCTTGAACCAGTGCCAGTTGTAATGAAGAATGTTGTCGCGGTACTCGGTCCTCGGCGCCGGTCCCTGCCAGAGCGCAAAGTCGAGATTCGAGGGCACCGGCGCCGCCTTTCCCTTGCCGATGCTCTGGCGCGTGTTGACGTACCACGAACGGGCGAGGTACGGCGTGCCGATGATGCCGTCCTTCAGCGATTGCAGTGCTTCGAAGAAGTGCGGCCCCGAACGGCGCTGTGCGCCGAGTTGAACGCGGACGTTGTATTTCTTCGCCGCCGCGATCAGCAGCTCGTCCTCGTGAGGATCGTGCCCGCTCGGTTTCTCGACGTACACGTGCTTGCCCGCCTTCATCGCCAGCAGTGCCATCGGCGCGTGCCAGTGATCCGGCGTGGCGATCGTGATCGCGTCGACCGACTTGTCGTCGAGCGCGCGTCGGAAGTCTCCGAGCGCCTTCGCCTCGCGGGTCGTCTGGTTTCGTCCGACAGTGGCGAGCGCCTTCGCGATGACGTTTGCGTCGACGTCGCAGATGTAGGCGACTTCGGAGTTCGGGAGCTTCGAGAAGTTCTGCGCGTGGTCCAGGCCACGGCTGTTCACGCCGCAGATGGCGACGACCACCTTCTCGTTCGCGGAGGAGCGAGGGATGAACAGCGGGCCCGGCGCACGGCGCGAAGCGGCAAGGCCGAACGCCGCCGCAGCGCCGGTCTTTATGAAATCGCGCCGGGGGACATCTCGATTGTCTGGGTTCATGCCATATGGTACGGACACATGCGTCCGTTCGGAAGCGGAACCGCGCGCATCTCCTCGCCGCGCCCGCGGGCCGCTACCCGGTCGTTCGGTCCGCGCGCAGGAGGCGGTTGGCGAGATGACGCTTCACGTCGCGCCACTCGGTCGCGAGGATGCTGTAGATCACCGAGTCACGCGCGGTGCCATCACGTCGCGCCTGATGGTGACGCAGCACGCCATCGCGCTTTGCACCAAGTGCCTCGATCGCGCGCTGCGAGCGGAAATTGAAGTTGTCCGTCCGAAGTCCGACGACGGCGCAGCCCAGCGTCTCGAAGGCATGCGTGAGGAGAAGGAGCTTCGTCGCGGTGTTGACGTGGCTGCGCTGCCAGCGGGCGCCATACCATGTGTAGCCGATCTCCACACGGTCGATCGGTGCGACGATATCATGGTACCGCGTGCTCCCGGCGACGTCGCCGGTTGCGAGGTCGCGCACGGCCCAAGGTAACATCGTGCCGGCGGCTTGTCCCGCGAGCGCATCACCTATGTAGCGCCCGACGCGCGTTGGCTCAGGCGCGGCAGTATACCAGAGTTTCCACAGCTCGCCGTCCGCGACGGCCGCTGCGAGGCCGCTCTCATGCGCTGCACTGAGAGGCTCCAGGCGGACGCCGTGTCCTTCGAGCGTGGTGTGGACGGGAGAAATCACAGGTTCGGCAGGGTGAAGTTCGAAGGGTCAGTTCTTCGGCATGACCAGTGTACGGAGCCACAAGTACCGCAGGTAAAGCACCATGCGCCGCGCTCCGTCAAGCACTCGAGCCTGACGAAGCTTCCAGCCGCAGGAAGGCCTCGCGGCGCTGAAGGAGCGCGACAACGTCTACGTCATCACGCCGACGCTCGGCACGTTCGGCCTGTTCGAGGTCGCGGTGAGCGGTCAGCCGTCCTATCATCCTATCGTCCTATCGTCCTATCGTCCTATCCTCCTTTCTATTCACGTCCAGCGCATTCCAGTTGAGCATCGCGTTCAGCATCATCGCGTAGCTTCCCTGTGTTTCATAGCGCCACATCGGACGGATGCCGAACAGCACGACGTGTCCCTTCCCCACCGGCGCGTCGACGACCGCACCACGCCCCGCCATCTCGGCGCCGTTGTCGAGAAGGCCTGAGACGAGCAGCGAATCCGCGCGCGGCGTGAACCGCACGATCACGCGCGCCTGCTGCGCACTCAGCTCCCGCCGGATCGACGGATCCGCGATGTTCTGCGCCACGCGACGACTCGCCGAATCGTCTTCTGCGGCGGGAGACACACTGAAGAGCGGCGCGGTGTTGAAGTACACCGGGAAGCTCGCCTCGCTGTAGCCGTAGAGGATCGGGCTCGTGCGCTCCATCGCCTGCGCGCGGAAGACGGCGCCGCGTGCCAGCAGACGCGGTGTTGCCACGACCGACACCGTTGGCGTGAAGCCGAAGTCCACCGGTACGCGCGTGCTGTTTCCTTCGGTGATCAATAACCCGCCGCGATCGACGAACGCCTTGAGCGCCGCGAGGCCATCGTAGCCGAGCCCGGGGCGGATGTCGTCGGTCGAATCGATGACACCGATGTTCGGCGTCAACGGCGTCTTCCTCCACGGAATTGGCGGACCCACCATCGCGCGACCGTTCACGATCGTTGCCGCCGGCGCGCCGACATGCGGCAGCAGCACGACGTCGAAGCTATCGAGGAAGTTCGGCGTCTTCACCGACTGCGTCGACGTATACGTGAACGGCACGCCCATCTCCTCGAGCGCGTGCCGCACCCACCCTTCGTTCTGCGTCTCGATCCAGGTGTGGAGGAACAGGATGCGCGGCAGCGCAATCGCATGTGCACGCACGGTCGGCGCCTTGTCGAGCGCGACCGCCTTGAGGCCGAGCGTCTTCACGGCGCTCTGTGCGTCGGCATTGTTGGCGACGAGATAGGTGCCCGCGGCGTACGTCGCGCCGCCGGCGGTGAACGATGTGTCAGCGACACGCACGGCGGTGCGCCCCAGCTTCCATGGCAGTGTCGCTGATCGCCAATCGCCGACATGCGTGATCGCGAGCGTTCCGCCGTTACCGGTGGAGGAACCATTCACGACGACGTCCGACGTCAATAGCGACATCGGCTTCGCGAGGATCGTCGAGTCCGCGATCGTGAGTGCCGTTACGTGGCGGAGTTGGTCGAGCGTCCATCCCGTGTCGTCGTACGGTGAGGGATCGTCGGGACGGAAGCGCTGGATCGCGAGCACCGTTCGCACGAGTGCCGTGTACGGTTGGTCCATGCGCACGATCCAATCACCGGCGTGAACGGTCGTCGTCGTGTTGCGCGTGACGGCCGTATCCTTTCGCGCTGTGGCGGCGCTGTCCGGCTGCGCGGGCGCCGCCCCCGCACCTGGCGCTCCACCCGCCCCGCCGCCTGCCGCTCCCGGCCCTGCTCCACCCGCGACGAGGCCACGCTCGATCACGGCGGGCATCGTCTTCGTCGTGAAGTCCGCGGTCGCGACATGCACCTCGCTGCCGATCTTGCGGAAGTAGTTGATCAGGTCACTCGCTTCGGCCGCGCGCTTCTGATCGTGCGGGATTACGAACGCATACGGCGCCGAGTGCTTCCCGCGCTCGAGCATGCGTGTTCCCTTGAGCGAGAAGTTCTCCATGAATGTCTCGTGATTCTTGGCCACATAGTTCAGCGCCACCAGCACGCCCGACTGCTGGTAGTTGATGTTGCTGCGGATGCACCACTTCACGCCGTTCACCGGTGGGTTGGGGCGATCCCATTCCTTCGACGTCGCGCTGCCCTGAAGCTTCACGATCTGGCAGTCTGCGCCGCCCGACGTGTACGTCTCATAGAACTTGCCGAGGGAATTGCGAAACTGAGCAATTCCCAACATATAATTTGGCGCCCACCCGTCGTAGAAGCCGTGCGTCCACACGCCAGGTAGTCCGCGCTTCGTGAGCTCGTTGATCTCCTGGTACGCGAGCGTGTGCCACTCGTTCACGACGATCGGATCGAACTCGTCGTTGTAGGGACCCGTGCCGGTGCTCGTATAGAGAAACGGCACCGACTCGTGCAGGTCGTGCATGATCGTCGGGTGCCAATGCAGGAAGCCCGTGTTCATGTTCTGCGTGAGCTTGATGCTCATCATGAGGCCATCGCGATTGTTGTCGTGCGCGATGTACTTGCCCCAGTACACGGTCGGGATGCCGCCGCGGCCGAGCTTCAGCTGCTTCTCTTCCTCGATCAGGTCGACGATGCGGTTGCGTCCGTCCACCTCGGTCGCCGGCGTGATGAGTGTGATGACGTTGCTCCGTATCTGCTGCACATACGGCGTCTCCTCCACGGCAAGCCTGTATAGAAGCTCCATCAGCATCTCGGGACTTCCCGTCTCCGGCGCGTGAATGGTGCCCGTGAGCCAGTAGAGCGGCTTCGCGTCACGAATGAGACGCGTGCGTTCGTCGTCGGTCGCCGTGCGCGGATCGGCGAGCTTCGCCGCCATCGCACGATAGCTGTCGAGGTTCGCGATCGTCGCCGAGTCTGCGACCGCGGCGATGATCATCTCGCGCCCTTCCTCACTCATGCCGAGCGAGAAGATCTTCACCCTCGGCGACGCCGCCGCGACGGCGCGGAAGTACTTGTTGAGGTCCTCGGTGCGCGACAACCGGCCGATCGTGCCGGGCACGTAGCCGAGCACCTTGAGCGGGCTCGGGACGGTGGCAGATGCAGGCAGGTGGTCAACGAGCTCCGTCGTGAACTTCCACTTCGGGTCGGTCGGCGTGAGCTCGCGGATCTTTGCGGTGTATTCGGCGTCGTTCGCCTGGGTGGCCTGCGCTTGCGCGGGCGTGGTGTGGGCGAGGACGGAAAGCGAGCATGCAACGAGGAATGCCGTGCAGCGAGAAGTCATCAGAGCCGATGAGGAGGGGTCGGTCGCGCGATACGGTCGCCGGTGCGACTCGCGGGTAGCGCGACACTGATAAAGTGTGTTTCAAGCGCGGCGAGCACAAACCTCGCCTCCATATTGCCCTTCGACGGACATCACCCGCGTGGACATCAACACGCAGGACGTGATCGACGGGCGCAAGGTGACGTCCGTATCGTTCAAGAACCTGGCGAAGAGCGACTCCTGGGGTGCCGATGTGAACGGGCAACTGCGGTTGAGCCCGACGTTCAGCGGCTTCGCGGGGTTGAATGTCTTCAAGATGGTCACCGACGGCGGCTCGACGAGCAGCCTCGGCTCGGATGCCGTCACGTGGTCCACACGCTTGCGTCGCGCGCCTCCGTCATATCCGCAGGAAGATCTTTCTTCGGTACATCCAGTACAGGATGGACCAGAACACGAGCAGCACGGCGGCCCCGCGCAACACCGGCTCGAATGGATCACCGAGCACCTGGAACGGCGCGGCGCCGAGATGCCGCACCAGTGCCGACGACACGAAGTGCTCGATCGTCCAGCTCATCACATACGCGGCAATCGAGTTCATCCCGATGACCAGCAGCGGGAAGCTCCACCGGCGCCAGCCTGTCCATTCGATCGCCGCGTGGAACGCCGCCAGCATCAGCACGACGAGCCCGCCGCTGTATAGCGTGTACGATGAGGTCCAGATGCGTTTCACAATCGGGACGACGTGCAGCCACTGGAGCATGAGTCCCGCGAGGACGAGCAGGAGGCCGGCGCCGACGAGTCCCTGGAGCTTCTCCCTCGTGTCGCGGGACGAGGCCATCCATCGTCCCGCCCACAGACCCAGCATCATCGTGGCGATCGTCGGAATGAAGCTGAGGGTCGACCAGCCGCCCCTGTTGTAGAGGAAAGGGGCCTTGCGCGGGAACAGGTTGAGGAACCAGACGTCGAACGCCCACGCAACGTTCGAGTTCTTGTTGAAGTGGGCGAGGTAGCCGGTGTACAGGTGCGGCCAATTGGCGGGTACGCCGACGGTCGCGTAGTCAAAGCTGGCAGGTGGCAGCGGATAGAGTACGAACGCCGCCCAGAACCCAACGAGAATCGCCGCGAAGATTGCGACCTGCGAACGCAACGGCATGAAGGCAACAAGGAACAGGATCGTGTATCCCAGTCCGATCTGCGTGAGCGTGTCCTCGAACGTCCAGTAGGTCTGCTTCGCGTCGAGCGATCGGAGGAAGATGCCGAGCAGGATCAGCACGAGGCTGCGCCGTGCCGCATGTCCGAGCATGCGTCGAAAGGTCTCGCCCCGACGCGCTCGACTCGCCATCGAGAAGGGCAGCGCCGCGCCCACGAGGAACGAGAAGGCGGGCTGAATGAGGTCGTGGAGTGAGCATCCCTGCCACGGGACGTGATCCGTGTTGAAGGCGACGAGCGTCCAGAACGTGCTCGTGGGGAACGCCGCGTGGATGGTCCACAGCCGCATCGCTTCCGCGAGCATGAGGAACATGACGAAGCCGCGGAACGCGTCGATCGACGTGACGCGCGGAATGGGTTCCGCAGCGACGGATAGGGGCGCGGGCGCGTGGCGGGGAGCATCCTCGCGGCTTGCGTGTTCGGTGGGTTTGATCGTCAACTCCCTTTGAAATTCCTGCGGGGCTCTGGCCTCAGGTCGGGACGGCGCCCTTCGCCTCCTTCACCAGCCAATCCTTGGCCTCCTCGCGCGAGTTCGCCACGACGAGCCGCCGTTTGGTGAGCTGCACGATGCCGCGCAGGATGATCATCTGGAGACTGGTCGCACCGACGACCGCCCCCGCGACGACGTAAGGCTTGTTGGCCTGCGTCAGCGCGTGGAGGGCGGCGCGGATGCGCGAGGTGACCTTCGAGCCGGTGACGTCGGTCACCGTGTACACGCTTCGCAGAGGCTCGCGTGCGATGAGGCGTCCGGCCTCCTCGATCGCCACGAGCGCGGTCTGTTCGTCCGGGATGTTGGAGAAATCGAGGAGGCACATTCGCACACCGCGATCGGAGAGGAAGGTCGTGCGCACGGGCCGGTGGAGTTCGAGGAGTTCTGCCTGGGAGTCGCGGAAGCTCGCAGGGATTATCGCCGCCGACGTGCCGTTCAGACAGGGGCATGCTCCGTGACAACATCGAACGACAGAAGCGGAGGGCCGCACTTCACGTCGTAGTATTCCTGCGGTATACTCCGAGTATGAAAACTGCCATTTCCCTGCCCGACGAGCTCTTCGCCTCTGCCGATGCCCTCGCACGTCGACTGGGGGTCACCCGAAGCGGCCTGATTGCGACCGCGCTGGCCGAGTTCGTCGCGAAGCATCGTGGGGCGAAGATATCGGAGCGGCTCGACGCCGTGTATGCCGCGGAAGAGGGCCGAATTGATCGCTCCTTCTCCCGCGCGCAACGCGAGGTACTCGAGAGATCGGAATGGTGATCCAGCGCGGCGAGATCTGGTGGGCGGATCTCGACGACCCGCGCGGTTCCGCGCCAGGGTTTCGCCGCCCCGTCGTCGTCGTGCAGAACGATGCATTCAACCGGAGCCGCATTGGGACGGTCGTCGTCGTCGCAATCACTTCCAACCTGCGGCTGCTCGACGCCCCGGGCAACGTGCTACTGACAGCGCGGAGCGCAGGCCTGCCCAGGGACTCGGTGGCGAACGTCTCGCAGATCCTCACCGTGGATCAAGCCGTGCTCAGCGAAAGGGTGATCCAGCTCGACTCCGTGACAATGACGGCGATCGGCCGAGGTATGCGACTTGTGCTCGATATTTGATCGGACGGCCTACGACTTCCAGAATTCCGCCGCCACCGGAAGTTCGTTCAGCTCGGCTCGAGCCTCGCGCCACGTTGGGTAGTGCGCACTCAGCAGCTCGATAAAACGCGCGCTGTGCACCGGTTCGATGAGGTGGATCATCTCGTGCACCACTACGTACTCGAGCAGATCCTTTGGCTTCTTGACGAGTTCTGTATTGAGCCTGATGTGGCCCGCGCGACGATTGCAGCTTCCCCACTTCGTCTTCATTCGCTGAAGAAAGTAGCCTGATACGATGACCCCGAGTTTCGGTTCCCACTGCGCGATGATCGGTGGCACCGCGGCGTGCAACAATGACTTCTGCCATCCGTGGATGACTTCCGCTCGCTTGGCAGCTGAGCTACCCGGTCGCACCGAAAGGGTGATTCTGCGGTGGTCGATCGCGACGCTCGGCTTCGCGTCCCTTTCCACAACCGTCATCAGGTAGCGGCGACCCCAGACGTAGTGGCTTTCTCGATTGACGAACCGACGAGGTGCCTCGCGTGCCTGGTTGGTGATGAGCTGCCGGACGCCGTCACCAATCTCGACCGAGCTACGTTTGAGCTCGACCACTCCGATGGCAATGCCGTTGCTGATAGGTGCGGAGGTTGGCCTGGTAGAGAGTGACACCGGTGCCATCGGCCGCCGTCTCGAGCTTCTGGAGTGCAGCCGAGATCTGCGCGTCGGAGTAACCGCGCTGCTTCAGGTTGTCCCGAAGGATTGCGGTCTCGATGTGGCGGTTGGTGTCGCGCTTGCTCCAGTCGCCGAGGTAGCGGTAGCCGAGGTTGTCAGATCGCGACCGATCGGTGAACAGCGCGATGACGCGGTTCTGGGTGCGGCGTTCAGAGCGGGGCTGGTCACGAGGTCTTCGGGTTTGCTACCGGATGACTTTAGAGTTCACGAGAAGGCACGTCCAAAGTGCCACCGTGAACCGGCTGTCACCATGGGACGGTCGCAATTTCAAGGACCCGCCCGCATGGACATCGGGTTGAGCATCTGTACGCCGTTGGCGTACATTCTCCACTGGAGATCATCGCCGTGCCTGTTCACCAGACAGGTCCAGGGAACGGCGGATGCTGCGGGCGCGAATCACGAACGACTTGGTGAAACGAGTATGCGAAAGGATCTGTTCGACGAGCTTGTGGAAAGCGTGAAGGAGATGAAGGCGATTCAGGCAGGTCGTCGAAAGCCCGTTCGGGTGACGAGTGCGAAGGTGCTGTTGCGCGTTGCGGCGACGCATCCTGAGGCCCTGCGTCCAGCCGGCGCTTCGCGGCTGAAGGCGCGCGACGGACGCTCGGTCACCTAGGCGTAAAGGAGTCGGCCGCGCGGTGTGGGGATGTCGCGTCCGAGCTCGCGCGCCGTCTCGATCCACTCCTGAATGACCACCTCGGCCTGCGCGAGTGCCGCACCATAGGTCTGACCGTCCGCGGCACATCCTGGGAGCTCCGGAACCTCGGCCACGAAGGCCTGATCCGGCTCACTCCAGTAGATGATGATCTCGTATCGGTACTCAGGCATCGTCTGCCTCGCGGACGAGGGAATCGGCTAGTCGGTACCGCAAGATAACATCACGGACCTGCCGCACTTGATACGGCTTGGCGGTGCCGTCTGGTCGAGGCTGCAGATTGAGGATCTCCGCGACGCCAGCACGCCAGAAGATGCGATGACTGCCGCCGCGCTGCGATGGCGAAGAATGGGCGCCGGGGGGCACTCTTGAAAGCTGAGGAAGCACTTGCGTTTGTTGCGAATGTTTCGTATGTTTCGTTCACACTCCCCTGAGCTTTTTCCATGACCGTAGCAGACATGTTGCCGACCGAAGAGGTGGCACGCGAGGCGGAAACTGCCCTTCGCGAGCTCGCCCCCATCCAGGCGCGGGCGGGGAGGACGCAGGTAGTTCGCGTCCGGGGTGAAGGATCAGAACGATCTGTCGTTCTGCCGCGCCATGCGCTCGAGTTGTTCCTGGAGGTTCTGGGACAGATGGCCAACGGCAACGCGGTCACGATCGTGCCGGTACACGCCGAGCTGACGACACAGCAGGCCGCCGACCTACTGAATGTGTCGCGGCCCCATCTGGTGAAGCTGCTCGAGCAGGGGACAATTCCTCACCGGAAGGTAGGCGCCCACCGGCGTGTGTCCGCGAGCGACCTCTTTACCTACAAGCGGCAGTCCGAAGCACGCCAGGCGGAAACGATGGCCGAGTTGGCTGCTGAAGGGCAGCGCCTCGGTCTCTGACACGCTGACGCGTCATGGCGTTCACTGTCGTCTATGACGCCTGCGTACTGCATCCGGCGATTCTCCGGGACCTGCTGATCAGGATCGGCAATTCGGGCATCGTGCGCACCCGGTGGTCGGAACGCATTCTCGATGAATGCTTCAACAGTATTCTCGCGCGTCGCCCTGATCTCGATGAAGCTGCGCTGTCCCGAAACGCGTACGCTCATGTGCAAGGCGATTCCTGACTGCATCGTCAGCCATTTCGATGATCTCGAGGCGTCGCTCGACCTCCCGGATGACAACGACCGACACGTGCTTGCCGCGGCCATTCGGGCCAATGCGCAGGCGATCATCACATTCAACCTTCGCGACTTCCCGGATCACGTGCTCGAGCGGTACGACGTGGAAGCGAAGCACCCCGACGAGTTCGTGCTCGATTCGATCGACATCGTCCCGGCGGGAATCGCACGTTGCGTGACCGAGCAGGTCGCCGCATATCGCTCTCCTGCGCTGACGATGGACGAGCTGCTCGATGCTCTGCGAGCCGTGGGGTTGATCCGATCTGTCGCTCGCTTGCGCGAACTCCTCCAGCCGTGACCTGAAGTTGGGTCACGCAGCTCAGGCAGCGCGGACGCGAGGCGTTGCACGTCGCCCATAGACGATCACACCACCACGACGAACGGCCTTTCGGGAATTCGACAGGGCCCGATATGCATGAAGCTGTGTTGCGGTCGACCGAGGAAGGCTCTTTTCGATAACTACAGAGCCCATAAGCGCTTGCTCTCTCGTGGCAGGGCCGACCGAACTCCTGCCATCCGGGCAGCGCTTGTAGTTTCGGGTTTCGTTCGGTAAATACCTCACCCGCCCCTACTTTTGGGACGGGATCAGAACCACGTCGAGTTTTGCTGTGCGTTTGAGCTTCGGTGTTTATTCGGCATCAATTCTGCCATCTTGGGCTCCTGTCCCCTGTCCTTCATCCGACCGTCAAGACCCGTAAAGTGTCGCTTTCTCTCGCCGAGCTGATCCAGCTCCTCCCGCCCACCGCACCGGCCGCGCCGGCGCTCCCCACCGGGATCGCCACGCTCGACGCCGCGCTGCTCGGCGGAGGGCTGCCGCGCGGCAGGCTCACGGAGCTCGTCGGACCAACGGGGTGCGGGAAGACGACACTCGCGCGCACCATCGTCGAGAGCACGATCGCATCACACGGCTGGGTCGCCTGGATCGACGCCCAGCGCACCCTCGACGCACGCGACTGGGTGCACCTCGGTGATGCCGAAGGCATGTGGATCATTCGACCGCACGATCCCATGCGGGCCGCCTGGTCCGCCGACATCCTGCTCCGCAGCAGCGCCTTCGCGCTCGTGGTGCTCGACGGCGCGCCCACGCTCTCCAAGGCCGCCGCGGTCCGCCTCACCGGCCTCGCCCGCGAATCCAACGCCGCCTTCGTGCTCCTCGGCGACCGAGCCGGCAGTGCCTCGCAACTCGGCGGCGCGGTGCGGTTGCTGGTCGAACGACGACGAAAACCCCAGTCAGACAGTCGGACAGTCCGACAGTCCGACAGTACAAACCCGAACGCGAATGGGGATCAATCGACGAGCACAATCGGTGTGAAAGTCGAGAAAGGAGGAACGCTTCGAACGGTGGAGGTGAGTTGTGCAATCGCTGTGGCGCGTCGCCTGTGTACGCATCCCGAGGTTCCCGATCGGCGCGGTGTGGCGCGCGGTCCAGCGGGCGGGCTCCGGCACGGGCGCCGCGGGCGCGCAGCTTCTCCTCCCGTTCACAGCGCCGCCCATCCCATCGTCATCGAGCCCGAACGGCAGCAGCACACCGCCAGCATCGGCTCCCGAGCACTGGGATGACATTCCCATCGCCCTCATCGACGGCACCGGCAACCAGAAGCGACTCCGCGCCGTCTCGGCCGCCGCAGGCCGATTGGGCGTTCGCGCCGGCATGCGCCCAACCGAGGCACGAGCGCTCTGCGCCGACCTGCACGAGCTACAGTGGGACGATGTCGCCGTCCATGCGGCGACTACGGAATTGTCGGCAGCGTTGGTGAGCGCGAGTCCGCAGGTCACGCCTGTAAGTGGCGCACCCGGCCTGTGGTGGGTAGGCGCATCGGGGTTCGACGGCATCGGCGGCGAGCGCGAGCTCGGCGGCTCACTGCTCCGCGTCGCGAAGCGCTGGCATCCGCGCCCGCGTGTCGCCATCGCGGGATCATGCGTCGCGGCACGCGCGGCCACGTGGGCCGGTGCGAGCTTCGAGCGAACGGCCGGCGACCGCACGTTGGTGCACATCGTCGCTCCCGATAACGACGCCGCCTACCTCGCGCCCGCTCCACTGGCGCTCGTGCCGATGGACGAGGAGCTCCGCGCCGCGCTGCACGCGCTCGGTCTCCGCACGGTGGGTGCGCTGGCTGCGCTCAGCAGTGAAGACGTCGAGCGCCGCTGGGGCGAGGTCGGCCTCCGCGCGTGGCGCCTCGCCAATGCCGACGACGCGCGCCGTCCCGTGCTTGCCCGTGTGGGGACGCAACCGGCGGTCGAGGTGGAGCTCACGATTCCCGCCGCGACGATGGAGCCGATCCTGTTCCTCGTGCGCGCCGCGCTCGAGCGGCTCGTGCACGACATGATCGCGCACGGGCGCGCCGTCGCCGCGGTGGCAATCACGCTGACACTCGACGATGCGCGCGGTGCGCTCGTCGACGCGCCTGCGCACACGATCACACGGGAGGCCCGCGCGGCGCGACCACTCGCACGCGTGCTCCCACTCTTCGAACGTTGCCGAGCGTTGCTCGACAGCTGGACGCTCGATGCGCCGGTGAGCGCGGTGCGCGTGGCGATCGTCGCGACAGCGCCGCTCTCGGGCGAACAGGGCGATTTGCTCACGACATCATGGCGCGATCTCGGCGCCGCCGACGCGGCGATCGAGCGGCTAAGAGCGGAGCTCGGCGCGGGCGCAATCGTGCGCGCGGAGGCGCGCGACACGCACCGGCCGGAGAGAGCCGGGTTGTGGAAAGACTTTGGGTCAGACAGTCAGACAGTCGGACCCGGCGCAGCGGCTTTGCCGCGCGCCTCGTCTGACAGCGGGTCAACTACAAGTAAGACAGCTATTGCCTACACGGAGCGGCCCCCTGGCGCGCGACCTGGTCGTGTAGATCATGACCGTCTTACTGAACGACCCGCTGTCATGCGAGCTGCGGACAAGGTACGCAGCGGGTCAGACCGTCAGATGGTCAGACTCGTCGTGAGTGAGGCGCCTGTTACGCCGACGGCGCGTCGTGCGCTCGATCCCCCAGAAGCCATCGACGTGCTGTGCGACAACGATGTGCCGCGCACGATCACCTGGCGTGGGCAGCGCATTCCAGTCACGCGTGCGCTTGGACCCGAGCGGTTGTCGGGCGACTGGTGGGACGATGGCTATCGTCGAGACTACTGGCGGTGCGAGAGCGGGCTGGGCGAGATGGTGGTGTTTCTGGACCGGTTGGATGACGCGTGGCGGGTGCAGGCGTGGAGCGATTGAAGACCAGTCTGACGGTCGGACAGTCTGACGGTCTGACAGCGGGTCAACTGACTGGTCGGACAGCTATGAGCTACACAACCGGGTCGTGCGCCAAGCAACCAATAGTTCACGCGGCGATAGCAACAGGCACAGGACCAGCAGGAACAAGTGCGCGTCGAACGAGATCGACCCGGAGGTTCATGCCTTCGAGTCCGATCGCGCCGAGCAACACCATGTCGCCTTCCTGTGCGAATACAACGACAGTCGCTGCCGACCGCCCGGCCGCATACAGGATCGCAAAACCGATTTCGCGCTCGAGTGCACGTCCATCCGCTGTCTCGAAGCGATCAATGCGCACAGGTGATACGCCGAGATTCACGAGCAACGTACTCGGAATCCAGTTGTACACGGCGCTTGCATCAACCATGACGTCGGCCAAGTCATGGCGCTCGTCGGGCGTACCAAGCGCGGCCAAGCTCACTGTGATTCGCAAGCTTCCCATGTCGTCGATCATGGCGGCTCCGGTGTGAGGAATAGCAGCAATCTACTTGGGTCGGACAGTCGGACAGTCCGACAGTCGGACAGCGGGTCAACTGCTGGTCAGACAGTCATGATCTACACAACCCGGTCGCCCGCCAAGGGACCTCCCTGTGTAGGCAATAGCTGTCAGACCTCAGTTGACCCGCTGTCAGACGAGCCGCCGCGCAGCGGCGAGCGGGTCAGACTGTCCGACTGTCTGACCCCATGAGCTACGCTGAGCTTCACTGCCATTCCTGCTTCTCCCTCCTCGACGGCGCCGCGCTGCCCGAGACGCTCGTCGCGCGCGCGCACGAGCTCGGTCTCGCCGCGCTCGCCATCACCGACCACGACGAGCTCGGCGGATCCGTGCGCTTCAACACGGCCGCGATGGAGGTGGCCGCAATAGAGCCAAAGTTTCGCGCGATCATCGGCGCGGAGCTCACCGTCGCCATTCAGTTGCACGACCATGACGACGACGAACCGCTCCTCACCCACCTGCCCCTCCTCGCCGAGACGCGCGAAGGCTACGCCAACCTCTCCACGCTGATCACCATCGGTCGACGCGACTCCCCACGCGGCTCGCCCAGCGTTACGCTCGATCAACTCGCGTCCCACTCGGCAGGTCTCTTCGCGCTGACCGGTTGTCCCCGCGGCTGGGTGGCGACGCTCGCCGAGCGCGGCGACTCCGACGGCGCGTGCGAAGCCGCCGCCACGCTGCTCGATATCTTCAACCGCCGCGTCGCCATCGAGTGCTGGGATCACGGCCTCCCCGAGGAGCGCATCACCACCGCGCGCCTGATCGATATCGCCCGCGCGCTCGACATCCCCTGGATCGTCACGAACGACGTGCATTACGCGCGCGCCCGCGACCGCATGATCCATGACGTCCTGTGCTCGCTAAGACACAAGCGCCCGCTCGATGACATGGGCACGCGTCTCCGCCCCAACGGCGAGTGGTATCTCAAGAGCGCCGCACAGATGGCGCGTCGCTGGCGACATGCACCGGAAGGCATTCGCGCCACGCTCGACGTCGCCGAGCGATGCGCCTTTCGTCTTTCCGACCTCGCGCCGACACTGCCCGCGTTCGCGCTTCCTCCCGGTGTACACGCCGACGAATATCTCGATCGGCTCGTGGAGCAGGGCGCGCATGAACGTTGGGGAGCACCGCGCACATCGCGTCGCACGCCAGCGCATGAGAAGCAGATCGCGCACGAGCTGCAACTCATCAAGAAACTTGGCCTCGCCGGTTACTTCCTCATCGTCTGGGACATCGTCCGCTTCGCGCGACGCAAGGGCATCCTCTGCCAGGGCCGAGGCTCCGCCGCGAACTCCGCGGTCTGCTACTGCCTCGGCATCACCGCCGTCGATCCCATCAAGCTCGGCCTCCTGTTCGAGCGCTTCCTCAGCGAGGAGCGCACCGAGGCGCCCGACATCGACATCGACTTCGCGCACCGCGAGCGCGAGGATGTGCTCCAGTACGTGTATGACCACTACGGACGCGAGCATGCGGCCATGGTGTGCGAGCAGATCACCTACCGCGGCCGCAGTGCCGTGCGCGACGCGGCGCGCGTCCTCGGTTTCAGCATCGAGCAGTCCGATGCACTCGCTACGCTGAGCGATCGCTTCTCCGCGAAGGCAACCGCGGATGCGCTGCGCGCCAAGCCCGCCGACGACAGCACCAGCGACGCGATCGTCGCCTCGGCGCTCGGTAGCACGATGGTGGTGCCGGGTACCGAGGCGAACGCGCGCGCGCGCGCCGAGAAGGAGAAGTCGAAGCAGGTGTTGAAGCCGATGACGTCGGCGGACCGGCCGACGCCGAAGGCTGCATACGAGCCGTATGGCAGTCCGAATGCGCAGAAGGCGGGCACGAAGGATCTCGCGAAGATTCCGGACGTGCTGCACGCGGATGCGTCGCGCGGGAATCGTTGGGAGGATCCATATGCGTCGCACGACCACACCGAGCGCCGCAATCCGACGACGGCGCTACTCGCCACCGAGGGCGAGAGCATCGTCGAGCGCGTCGGGCTCGACCCGAAGGACAAGCGGGTTCGCGCGTTGGCGGCGGTGGTCGAAGGGCTGCACCAGATTCCGCGTCACCGGTCCATTCATGTGGGCGGTTTCGTGCTCTCGCGCGAACCCTTGCACCAGATAGTCCCGATCGAGCCAGCCAGCATGCCGGGGCGCACCGTGATCCAGTGGGAGAAGGACGACCTCGATCCTATCGGCCTCGTGAAGATCGACCTGTTGGGACTCGGCATCCTTACGCTCATCCAGGATTGTCTTCTTTACATTCGGCAGCAGCGTGGCGTGACCGTGGATCTCGCGCTGCTCGACATGGACGACCAGCATGTGTTCGACGATCTCTGTGCAGCGGATACGATCGGCGTGTTCCAGGTGGAGAGCCGCGCCCAGATGAACACGCTGCCGCGGTTGAAGCCGCGCTGCTTCTACGATCTCGTCATCCAGGTGGCGATCATCCGCCCTGGCCCCATTCAGGGCGACATGGTGCATCCATTCCTGAGGCGGCGGGCTGGCCTCGAGACCGTCACGTACCTGCATCCATCTTTAGAGCCGATCCTGAAACGGACGCTTGGCGTGCCGCTGTTCCAGGAGCAGGGCATGCAGGTCGCGATTGCGGCGGCGGGTTTCATGCCTGGCGAAGCCGACGTGCTGCGCAAGGCGATGGGACACAAGCGCAGCCGCGAACGTATGGCCGCGATCTGCCAGAAGATGCTCAATGGAATGGCGAACAACGGCATCGCGCCTGAGGATGCCGATCGCATCTTCAACCAGATCAATGGATTCGCGGACTATGGTTTCCCGGAGAGCCACGCGGCGAGCTTTGCGCTGCTGGTGTATGCGTCGGCTTACCTGAAGCACTACTACGCGCCGGAGTTCACCGCGGCGATCCTCAATGCGCAGCCGATGGGCTTTTACGCGCCGGGCACGTTGGTGGAGGATGCGCGGCGGCATGGCGTCGAGGTGCGACCGGTTGACTTGATGCGCTCAGAGTGGAATGCCTCTTTGGAAGTCGGACAGTCTGACGGTCTGACGGTCGGACAGGAGAGCTCGAAGCTCGAGCCCCCCCGTCAGACGAGCAGCCGCGCAGCGGCGAGCGGGTCAGACGGTCAGACTGTCGGACCGGACGCAGCGAGGCCAAGAGACGCACGGTCTCCGGCCGTGCGTCTCGGCCTCCGCAGCGTCCGCGGCCTCGGCTCCACCGCGCAGGACAAGCTCGAAGCCGCCTTGCGCGATGGGCCGTTCACGTCAGTCGAGGATGTGGTGCAGCGATCGGGGCTCGACCGTCGCGCACTCCGCCATCTCGCGGAAGCCGGTGCGTTCGACAGCATGCTTCCACACGAGCCCGACCTGCGCAAGCGACGCGGCGCGCTCTGGGCCGTGCTCGAGGCCTCGCGTGGTGATGCGGGGCCGCTCGCGCCGCGGCGGTGCACGAAGGCCGACGTCGCGCCGGTGCCCGCGATGACGGCGGTCGAGCTCACGGAAGCCGACTATCGCATGACCGGCATTTCGCTCGCTGGGCATCCGATGTCGCACGTGCGCTCGGTGCTCGAGCTGAACGGTGTGCGATCGGCGCAGGACCTGGTGCAGAACGGGCGCGATGGAGAGATCGTCGCCACGGCGGGCCTCGTGATCTGCCGTCAGCGGCCCGGCACCGCCAAGGGCTTCGTCTTTCTCACGCTGGAGGACGAAACGGGGCTCGTCAACGTCGTCGTCACGCCGCCGCGCTTCGAGAAGCAGGCCCTGCTCATCTCACGCACGCCGCTGCTACTGGTGCGTGGCGTGCTTCAGGTGGAGCAGAAGGTGGTGAACATTCGCGCCAAGCAGTTTCGCGCGCTCGAAGCGGCCGCAGGTGCGGAGTTCGCCAAGCGGCATGATTTCCATTAGCAACGAGCATTCCGGCTGAGGAACGTCTGCGCGCTACGAGCCCCGCCTCTCCCAGTACGCCGCGTCCTTGATCAGCGCTTCCACCTGGATGATCCCCTGCTCCTCGATGTAGTCCGCGATGTGGATCGCGGCTGTCTCGATTACCTCGCCACTCGAGTCGACCAGTGACAACCCCAGCTTGTCGCGGGCAGCGTAGTACTTCTCCAGCGTGATCTCGTCGAACGGCTCGCCGCCGAGCATGGGCACCGCCTTCGTGAAGAGACGGAACACCGGCTGCACGAGGTCGTAGCCGAAGCCCGGTCGAAATGTGCCCCACGCGCGACCGTCCACCTCGTCCGCGCATTCCAGCTCGGAATGTCCGACAATCACATCCTTCAGCTTCACCGTATGGCGCATACCACTCCCTGATGCTCGGCGCGCTCCACAGCGCGCGTCATGACGCGATCGGCCTGATGATCCCGGCCGAGGACGAATACCTTGGCGCCGGCGTCGACGAATCCCCACTTCTGGTAGAAAACGATGGCGCGCGGATTGTGCTCCCACACGCAGAGCCAGACCGTACGTCGACCGCGCTCCACCGCGACATCGAGACACCGCTGCATCAGCGCGGCACCGATGCCCTTTCCGATGACGTGCGAGACAGCATACAGGCGCGCAATCTCGATCGCACTGCGGTCGACAACGCACTCTGGTGCATTGTCCTCGCGAAGCATGGCATATCCCACCAGCGCGCCGCCTCGCTCCGCGAGGAGCACCGTGTTGCGAGCATCGCCGAGCTCACTGCGCTGGATGTCCTCTCCGAACGCACCGGCGAGGTAGAGCGCCATGTTTTCGGGCGTGTTGTCGGCGCCGAACGTGTCCACGAACGTCGATTCGGCGAGCGCCGTGAACAGCGCCGCGTCAGACGTTGTCGCCTGTCGAACGGTGATTGGAGTGGTGCCGGCAGCGGTGGTCATGCGCCGAAATTAAGCCGGACGTCAGCGGCGCGCGAGCACCCGAAGACCGAGCGCATGATTGATCCAACGCACGAGCGGCACCAGCTTCGCGTACTCCTTCGCGAGGACGTCCGGCAGCCGTTCGCTCGCGAGATCGCGCTGTGCAATTTCGCGCCCCAGCGTGAAAGACTGATGACGCAGGAGTGACGCCGCCGGGTGCGACTCCGCGTATCCACGTGGCATGCGGATCAGCATGTTCTCCTCCGCCAGTCCGCCGAACTGTCGCTTGATCGCTGCGTTCGCGAGAATCCTCTTCAACGGCGCAGGATCCTCGTCGATCGCCTCCCGAATCTTCTGGAGGCCGGGGCGCGGCGGCATCCAGATCCCTCCCCCGATGGACGCGCGCGATGCCTCCATGTGGAAGTAGAAGCCCGCGCCGCCGTGCGCCGCCTGCGTTCCCACGCCGCGCCCCGCGTCAACGTGATGAAACCAGCAGGCAACATGCGTCTTGTACGGCGACTTGTCGTTCGAGAAGCGGACGTCGCGATGGATGCGAAAGAGTGAGCGCCTGGGATCGCCGACAATCTCGGGTGCGAGCGTGGCGAGACGGACGTCGACCTCCTCCGCAAGCGACGCCAACGGCGCACGCAGCTCCGATTCATACGTGCTCCGATTTTTCTCGAACCACTCGCGCTCGTTGTGCCGAGCGAGGGAGCGAAGAAACGTGAATGCGGCAGGCTTGAATCCGGTAAACTCGATCGCGGGCATTTATGTCTTACGGAACAGGTTTGGTCGGCGACGGCAACACGGTGGGCTGGAGCCTGAACCCGAAGCGCTGCTCCACGAGCTGCCGCACCTTCTGTCCGCCCATGGAGGCCGGACTGAATGTCATCAGCGGGATGGCGTGACGCACGGACTGCGTAAACGCGGAGTGCGTCGATGACACGACGACGATGCTCGCGGAATCCGATCGGCCAAGCGTATCGACGACGAACCTGACGAGCACGGATCCTTCGGTACCGTCGCGGAGCAGGTCGGGTGGATAGATGGGCGCCGCGCTGCCAACCGTCCTGGTCGCTACGTCCTCGACGTCGAGAATGGAATACACCGAATCCGCGGACGGCACTTCGCGCGAGGGCGCCTGGGTCTGCTCGTCGATGCCGAGCGCGCCCCCCGTCACTTGGAGCGCCGCCGTGCCGGCCACGCGGAAGATCGTCCCGTCGGGACGTTCCAGAAGCGGCACCCCGTCCGCGCCCTGCTGAACGTACCGAAGCGTCTCGTCGCGATTTTCAGTCGACCGCACCCGATCAGGCGGTGGGAGGTAGCGTATGAAGGAGATGCGCTCCGCGATGGCCTGGTCGAGCTCCCTCGAGCGCACGCCGGTCCCATACACGGCCGCCGCGATCAGCACGGCGTGTGTCGCGACGCTGAACGCGGTGCCGCCGAGTGTGGATGCTTTGGCCGCCGGGTAGAGACCGATGTGCATGCTGCGGTGACCTCCAAGAGCAGGAGGATACGATGATAGGACGATAGGAGGATAGGAGTTCAACCTCCTATCATCCTATCGTCCTATCATCCTATCATCCTATTCATCCTATCGTCCTATCGTCCTATCATCCTACCGTCCCGTCGTCAGCTAACCCTCGCAGCACCTCTCCCGCCACCCGATAGACCGTCCATTCGCTCATCTGCCGCGCACCCAGAGACTCGTACAACCGGATGGCGTCGGAATTCCAGTCCAGCACTGCCCACTCCACTCGTCCATAGCCGCGCTCGACAGCCGTCCTCGCCAGCGAAGAAAGCAGTCGCCGCCCCAACCCGTGCCCACGGTACGCCGGAAAGACGAATAGATCCTCGAGGTAGATCCCGGGTCGCGCGAGAAAGGTGGAGTAGCTCCGGAACCAGAGCGCAAAGCCCGCTGGCGAATCGCCAGCGAACGCCAGCGTGACCTCGGCGGCTGGCTCCGCGCCGAAAAGAGTCTCCGTGAGCAGTGCTTCCGTCGCCAAACATTCGCTCTCCAGCCGCTCGTATTCGGCCAGCCCCTGAATGCACTGGAGGATGATCGGGACGTCGGCCCTGGTCGCAGGGCGAAGATGAAAATCCGGACGCACGGACGAGGCACTGGGCATATAGTGGCGAGTAGGGGTTAGAATCGTCCTTGAAACGGACTCCTGAACCGTGGCTTTGCCGATGCCGGCATGGTCAGTTTAGCTCCTGTCGCTGACGACCGGATAGCCGTGATCGACGTTTCTCCACTGCTGCATGAAACCCTCGCGGGACGTTACGTCCTGAAGCGCGAGATCGGTCGCGGTGGAGCCGCAACGGTCTACCTGGCGCACGACGTTCGCCACGAACGTCTTGTTGCCATCAAGGTGCTCCATCAGGAGCTCTCCCACGCACTCGGCGCCCAGCGCTTCCTGCGGGAGATCAAGCTCACCGCGAGCCTGCAGCACCCGCACATCCTCCCCATCCACGATTCGGGCGAGGCGCACGATCAGCTCTTCTACGTGATGCCATACGTGGAAGGCGACTCCATGCGGCATCGCCTCGGCGCCGACAACCGGCTGTCGATCGAGGAGGCGGTGCGCATTGGACGCGAAGTCGCCGGCGCGCTCGCGTACGCGCACGAGCGCGGCGTGGTGCATCGTGACATCAAGCCCGAGAACATCCTGTTCTCCGGTGGCCATGCGGTGCTCGCCGACTTCGGCATCGCGCGCGCGATCGACCGCGCGCACGAGAAGATCACGCAGCAGGGCACGATCACGGGAACGCCGGCGTACATGAGCCCCGAGCAGGCGCGCGACCGGGCCTTCGACGGTCGGAGCGACGTCTATTCCCTCGCGTGCGTCCTGTACGAGGCGATGGCGGGCGTCCCGCCCTTCGTCGGCGAGACGCCGCAGCAATTGCTCACGCAGCGCATCACGAAGGTCGCGCCGCTGCTGCGCGAGTATCGCCACGATGTTCCGCTGCCGATCGAATCGGTGATCGCCAAGGCGCTGTCGATGTCGCCCGACGACCGCTTCGACGATGCGCGCGCGTTCAGCGCGGCGCTCTCGGCCGCGGTTGGCAACTCGGGCGAGACATTAACGGTGAGAGTGCAACGCCGGTCGCTGCTCGCCAGTCCTTGGCTCTGGGCCGCCGGTGTCGCCGCACTGACGACCGGAATCGCCGCCTCGACCGCTGCGGGACGAGACCAGCTTGACATCATGACGGGTCGCGTTGATACCGCGCAGTACGCGGTCATCCCGTTCCAGTACTCGGGTGCGTCGTTGCCGGCCGGCGAGCAGGAACCGGTCGCGCAGGCCGTGTATGGCGCAATGCGCGAGTTCGTCGATCTCAAGGTCTCGAGTGAAATGAGCGTCTCCGATGCGATGCTTGCCTCGAGAGACTCCTCGCTCGATGGGCGAATGTTGGTCGCGCGACGTGCCCGCGCGGGGAAGCTCGTCTGGGGACGTGTGCGCGTCACGCGCGATTCGATGCTCATTCGTGCGTCGGTCTACAATGCCGTGGACGGCACGCTCATCCGGGAAGTTCCACTCACGGCGTCGCGCGAGTTCCTGTCAACGCATCCGCGAGCCATTCGCACCTTCGTGGCCGACCTGCTCCGCATGGACGGTTCAGAGAATCTTCCGCACGCGGGGGACATCGGGACGCGGTCGATCGCGGCGTGGCGTGCGTACGAGCAGGGCGAGCGCGACTTGTATTCGTGGCGAGTGCCGCAGGCGATCGAAGCGTTCGAGCGCGCTGCCGTTGCGGACCCGGACTACGCGCACCCACGCGTGTGGTTGGCGCAGCTTCTGGTGTGGCGTGGCAAGCCCGCGGCACAATGGAGTCCACACCTCAGCACCGCGGTGCGCAATCGCGCATCGCTCGATCCGCGAGAGAGCACGATCATCGACGCGCTGCAGGCGCTGCAACATGGCAACTTCTCGCAGGCGTGCGACGGCTATCGATCCCTGCGCGTCCGAGACTCGCTGGACGTCACGGCGTGGCTGGGGCTCGCTCACTGCCAGGGGCTCGATCCACTCGTGATCAGAGATCCCTCGAGGGGCACGGGATGGGTGTTCCGCGGAAGCAGCGCGGCCTCACAGGAGGCGTACACGCGGGCGTTGCAGATTGCGCCGGGGTCATTCGTCGCATTCCCTTACAAGACGATCGCCAAGCTCTTCGTGATCGAGACCAGCACCCCTCGGTACGGTACGACGTCCGACAGTGCACGCTACTTTGGCTATCCAGATCTCGACCGCGATACTCTCGCCTTTCGTGCGCGTCCCTTCGCCGACCTGGCCCGCACACCACAGGAGGTCCTTGCTCCTGCATTCGATCGCGCCCTGGTGCGCAATCAGGAGCGGTTGATCGCGCTGCTGTCAACGCTCACGCAACGGCTGCCCGACAATTCGGACGTGTTCGAGTCACTCGCAGACGTGCTGGAGACCCGCGATGAGATCAGCGGCACTCCTCGCGGCGGGTACTCGGCGCTCAGCGCGATAGATCGCGCCAAGCTGCTCTCGACGGACTCGGTGCAGCGCGCCCGACTTGGCGCGACCGACGTGCGGCTGCACCTCAAGCTGGGGGATTTCGCGCGCACCGCGTCGATTGGCGACTCGGTGCTCGCGTCGTCGCCGAACGCAACGGGCGATCAGGCGCTCTACCTTGTGGGTATTGCTGCCCTGCTCGGCCATGAGCACGCGGCTGTCCGCTACATGCGTGCGAGCGGGTGGACGGTGATCGTCAGCGGAGCGCCAGCGGTGCCGCTGGTCGAGGACGCAGCCACGGCTCTCTTCATGCGCGCGGCACTGGGCGTATGTGACGACTCTCTGCGCATGCTGCAACGCCGCATCTCGCCGATGCTCGAGAGCTATGTCAACCCGTCGCTGCGGAATGAGGCGATGGATGGAATCCTCGAGCGGCCTATGCAGTTCGGCGTGGAGTGCTTTGGCACGAAGGCCATGCTCGACCTGCATGGTCCGCTCGCAAGTGTCGTCGTTGCGATGCAGGCACTTGGCCGCGGTGATCGCATCGCGGCCCGCGCGCAACTGGACTCGATGCAGAAGCGCCCGCTTTTTCGTCCGGCCGACGTCTCGCTCGACCAGACAATCAGCGAAGCCTGGGTGAGCGTCGCCCTCGGTGACACCGCTGGGGCAATTCGCAAGCTCGACCTCACCCTCACCGCACTACCCACGCTCACACCACACATCGTGTACGAGCCCGGCATGGCCGCGGCCGTCGGCCGCGCTATGGCCTACCGCGCCGAGCTGGCGTCACACCGGGGAGACGCGGGAACGGCTGCGCTCTGGGCAGGCCGCGTACTGACGCTGTGGGCGCACAGCGATCCCTCCCTCGGCCCCACGCTCGACCGTATGAAAGCACTCGCCGGCCAGCGAAAGTCATAGAGCAGTTCCCGCAGCAACAGTTCTTCAGAAGTTGCCACTTCATCCATGCCGACGAGGACATCCGTGAACAGGTCTCGCCATCCATACCTTATTGTTGCACTCGTGCTGCTCGCCGTCGCGTGTTCCAAGGGAGACGCGCCGCGCGCCGACTCCAGCGGTACCGCTGCGTCCCAGAGTAGTGGGGCGACTGCATCTGCTTCCGCGCTACGCACACCGGTCAAACAACTTCCGGGTGAGCTGACGAAGCCTCTCGCCACCTACACGGGCGACGAGCTCTACGCGTTCGTGCAGGGACTCGCATTCACGGCCGATACCGTGAAGGACCGGAAGTGCAAGAACAATCCCGCGTGCAGTGCGACGAAACCCAAGAAGATCAAGGTCGGCGTCTCGGCGGTGGTGGGTCAGGATTCTATTTCCGCCGGCACGACGCCACAATTCGGCGTCGTGTACATCCGCGCGATCAACCAGGGCGACGCGGAAGAAGCGCGCTACAATTTGACGCCCGGAAAGCAGTTCCAGTACTACGTCGTGGTGCTCCCCGATTCCGCGGGCAGCATGAAGTGGCAAATGGAGCAACTCGATACCACGCCTGGCGCACGTCGCCACGCGTCGATTGGCAGTGGAGTATTCCGTCCCTGCCCCCATACGTGGACGAAGGGAGCTGGAGCGAGCTTCAAGACGTGTGCAAGCTCGGCGGCGGCTCACGACTCCAGCGTGAAGCTCGGACTCTTGAAGCAGACGCTCGACAGCGATTCGGATCCTATTTGGGCGAAGTGCGCCTTCGGCTGCTGCGTCGGAGAGATCTGACCGGTACGGTGAGCGGAGCCGCAAACTGCTCCGCTCCCCTGGCACGTCAGATGTCGTAGCGTTCCTTCAGCACGGCAAGGTGGTGCAGTGCATGGCCGGCCATGATGAATGCGATTGCCCTAACGCTGACGGTCGCATTGCTGACAGTCCCGGTGCGGGTCCACGCCGCATCGGGAAACGATGCGAAGAGTCGCGTCGTGCCGTCGCGCACGGCGAGCAACTCGGCAACCAGGTCGGTGACCCGTCGTTCGTCGGATTCGGCTGCGATCGCGTACTCCTTCTCTTCGAACGACGCCAGCGGCGTGGCATCGCCACGTGCGATGCGCAGTGCGCGATAAGAAAAGATTCGCTCGGCGTCGATCATGTGACCGATGAGCGTCCGGACCGACCACTTCCCCTCCGCGTACCGATGGTCGCCTATCGACTCGGGGAGGGTGCCGAGGGCTTCCTTCATGCGGTCGCGTCCATCACGTAAGGATGCGACGACGTCCCCCTCCGGCACGCGGGCAACGTACCCGGCGTACCACTCAGCGTATTCGGACGGGTCTGGGCGGATGGAGCTGGCGGTGCTCATGTGTCTGTCGGAGATCGGGAGAGGGCGAAGATAGGAAAGGTGCCGCGAACTCGTCCTGGTCCGAAGCAGTTACGCGGCAGCGAGCGTCGGCGTTTCTGACCGTCGTGACACGAGAAGCAACACGCCCGCAGCCGTCACCACCAGCGCGACCAACTGGGCCGATGTCAGGGGTCCGACCATGTCGCTCTTTGCCCGGAAGAACTCGACGATGAATCGCTCGATTCCCGCGAGCAGGCAGTACATGCCGAACAGCCAGCCGGGGCGGTGGGCATGATGGCGCAGTCGCCAGAGCACCGTGAACATGATGAACCCCAGCACGACCTCGAGCAGCTGCGTGGGATAGACACTCACGATGGTCTCGGGTGAAATCGACGCGGGCAGGTTCGCGTGATACTCGGCGTTCATGATCGCTGCCGTCGTGCGGGGGACGCCGTCCGGGAACGCCACAGCAAGCCACCCGTTCCACACGCGTCCGTAGTCGTCGCCCACCGCCCAACATCCGGTACGTCCGATGGAGTAGCCCGCCGCAATGCCGACCGCGGTGGCGTCGGCAATGCGAAGAAAGGGCATCCTGCGCCAGCGGATCACTGCGGCGCAGAGGACGACCGCTCCGATGAATCCGCCCCAAAACACGAATCCCGCCCGTCCCCACAGCGCCTGCACGCTGTGCTGGAGAATCGCGTAGTAGACCTTTCCGCCGATGATCGTGCCGACGAGTGCCGCGAACGTCACGTCGTGCATCACTTCCGGATCGTCGCCGCGCTGCAGGAGCACCTGCTGCGACACCCAGTGCGCGATGCCGAACGCCGCCATCATGGCGAAGCCAAAACCTGTGAGTGGAAGTGGACCGATGAAAAACTTGAACGGCGTGTGGACGATCGGGTGCGGGAAGATCATTTCTTTCTGGATTCGACCCTCAGTTTCGTCCACACCACGACCGCGGCGCAGTTCGATCCGACGGTGGTGAACTGCGCCGGCACGTTCGTGCTGGGATACACCTCGATGGCCGAGACCTCTCCCGGTCGCACGAACGAATCGAGGTCACCGGCGTCGAGCTGTTTCCACTCGGCGCCATCCATGAACACGGTAACGCAGCCGCCGCCTCCGGTCGCGCCGCGAGTGGAAACGAGGGAAACCTGGCCATTGCCGCCGTTCACGACGCGAAGACCCGGTGTGGTCGTGAGAAAATCGGTCAGCCGGCTGGCCTGGCGTTTCTCGAGCATGTCGGGATCGAGGAAGTACCCACCCCCGGCGGACCGCTTGCGCTCGGTGAACCCGACTTTCTGAAGTCCCATGTCGCGGGCGGACACGACTTCCACCGCACTGAGCGTCGGAACGAAGACACCGAGCTTCACCGTCACCCGCGCCGGCGCGCGCGCGGAAAGCTCCACCGTCTGCTCCGTTGGGGTGTATCCAAGCTGTCGCACCACGAGCGCCTGCGTTCCCGACGGAAGCGAGTCGAGGACGAACTCACCATTCTCTCGTGTCTTCGTTGCGGAGCTTGCCCCCATGACGCCGACGCGGGCATTGGCCACCGGGCCGCCGTTGGAATTCAGGACACGACCGAACACACGCGCGCTGCCTCTCTGAAGCTTCACGCCGGAAGTGTCCGTGGCGACCATCGCCGCCATCGCCGCAACGCTCATGCTGCGCAGGGTGAGCAACGCGTCACTCTGCGTCACGGTCACCTCTGCCGTCGCACCGCCGTCCTTCCGCTGCGCCTGGAGCTTGCCCTCGAACGTGTCTGGGAGTCCGCACAGCTTGTAGACGCCGTCCGCATTGACTTCGGTCGACCGAACGCGCGGCACCTTCTTCACCTTGATCGACGCCGGCAGCCCCGGTGGGTCCGGGTCGTACCAGACGAACGACACGCGCGCGCCCTCTGCCGGCACATCGGTGTCCGGTTCACGCACCCTGCCGACGAGTGCACCCGGGCCGAGCACCCGCTTCGCGCCCGGGCAGAACATCCCGGTGAGAACGTTCGCGCTCGGTACGCCAATCACGGCGCGCGTGATGGAATTGACGTCGAACGCCATCTTTGGCGTGACGAGCTGTATGCCGAGCGTGTCGATCATCGGGTGCTCCACCAGCAGTCGGTAGGAGCCTGGCAGGATGCTATCGACCAGGAAGCGGCCGAGTGAATCGGTTGCACCCATTCGGCCAGTTCCTTCGACCTGCACGAGAGCGCCGGACAGCGGCTCACCGTGGATGCTGTCGATGACGACTCCCTGCAGGTAGCCGTACTTCGAGTTAGCCGCTCCGGCAGAAACCGGCAGGGCCTTGGCCCCCGCGATGGCCGGCTTGGCCTTGGCCGTGTCCGCCTTTTCGGGCGGAGCCTTCGCTCGGGTGGAGTACTGTGCCGCGGCGGGCGGCGCCAGCATGAAGGCGGCGGCGAGCGAGGCGGAGAATTGAAGCAGACGCATGGACAGAATATAGGGCCGGAGTCGTGGGGCTCTACCCCGCAGTATGGTGGCGGGTTTCGCCCGCGGGGAACTTTGACCGGCAGACGGCGCTCGCGCGGCGTGTTTTCTGCCTCTCTGTGCGTGCATCACACAAACGGAGTCATCCATGGGCGGAAAAGCCAGCAATAACATGCAGAGTGATCGTCCCGAGTCCGGCGGCGCCGACAAGGACATGCAGCGCGAGAAGTCCGGGCTCCTCGACCGGGACAAGGAAAAGTTCGCGGAGGATCAGGTGGAGAAGCGCGCCAATCCACCGGAGCAGACCTCGGAGCAGCACGAGCCATTCTCCGTCGGGACCCCACCGAACCCTGACCCGCGTAAGAAGTAGGCTGTCACCGGGAGCGGGAGGCGGCGGCTCGTCGGCCCGCGCTCCCGCACCGGTCACCCTGGCTTCCCGCCGGCGCCGCTGGGGTTCGACGGCGAAAATCCCGTGAAGTGACCGGTATGACGGAAGGTCTGGGTGTGGTGATAATCGTCATCGAGCGGCGCTTCTTCGACGTTGCTCAACTTCGACACATCGATGCTGATGGTCCCGTCCTTCGCGATCGGATTGTACATGTTCGAGAACTTCATGCCCATCAGGATCTCGCTCGCCTTGTAGCTCATGCGGGCGTGGACGGTCTGGGCGAACGTCTCGTCGATGCCGCTGACGAGGATGAGGAACTCGGTGTCGGTGCGCACGAGATCGTCATGCGTGAAGCCGAACATCGGACTCGTTTCATCGATCGGGTGCACGATCGTCCAGCTCAGGGGAAAGAATACGACCTTCGTCCGTTCGAGCTTGAGCTGCGTGTAGTGACGTCCTTTTCCGTCGAGTCGCGTGAACTGGACTTTCGCCTCGAGCTCCATGAGCTGATTGCTCCGCGCATTCGTGATGCGGAACATGAAGCCCGACTTGCCCTGATACGGCGCGATGACGGCCCTGTCGCTGAAGAGCAGCGCGGCTGTCGGGCGGGCGAAGCGCGCGAACACCAATCCCGTCAGAAGGGCGACCGACAGAATGCCGACGATGGCTTCCAGCGTCATGATCCAGTTCGCGATCGCGGTCGCGGGGAAGATGTTGCCGTAGCCGATCGTGGCGAACGTCTCCACGCTGAAAAAGAAGGCGCGCAGAAACACGCCGCCCATCTGCTCGACGCCCAGCCCCCCGAGGCCGTCGGGTCCGCAGAGCAGGTAGAGGCACGCGAACAGCGCATTCATGCCGAGGTACACCATCGTGACGATGCCAAGAAATCTTGGCCACGATATGGTGAGCATCGCGTGGTAGCCGTTCAGGTACGAGAGCGGCGAGAATCCCTCGCGGCGCGCGGTGAAGCTTCCATCACGCTCGATGAGGCGGCGCTCGTTCGCACCACCGACGACGGAACCGAACCCGAGGTCCCTGGGCTCCTCCGCCGCTGGCTCCACCGGAGTGGAGTCGATCAGGAGTGCGTCGTTTGAAATCGGGTCGTCGTCGCTCACGATCGAGAAGGTAGCTGCGGGTCAGGAGAAAATCGAACGGCTCGCGCAACGGAACAGCGGAACTGAAATTGAACGCGAATCTTTCGAATCTCACGAATCAACGCGAATGACTCCGAGTTCCGAGTGAGGCGGCACACCACGAAAACCCTGGTAGAAGATTTTCTTTGTGATGCGTGTCGAGGTGGTTCGCACGTCCTCACCACTCGGAGCAATTCGCGTAGATGACCTGTAGATTCGCCTGATTCGCGCTGCCAACGAACAACGCCGTCACCAACTTCAATGCCACCCCGCGAGCCTCTTGCCGCCCCAGACCTCGACCCCGCGCACGACCCGGGCTTCGCGGACGCCGGCGAACGCGCCGAAACGGCATTGGCGAAGACGCCCACGGAGATTGTCGGCGAGCCTCTCCACCGCGGCGACCACAGTGAGATCCGCATCGGCACCGCGTCGTGGACGGACCCCACCATGGTTCGCGCGAACGTCTTCTATCCTCGCGGGAAATCCTCGGCCGAGGAGCGGCTCAAGTTCTACGCTTCGCAATTCAGCGTCGTGGAAGTCGACGCCACGTATTACTCGCTGCCCGAGCGCTCCACCGCGCAGCTGTGGGCCGAGCGTACGCCGGCGACCTTCACGTTCCATGTGAAGGCACATGCGCTGATGACCGGCCAGCCAACCGAGGTCGCACGCCTGCCCGTCGGCCTCGTCGAGCTTCTCCCCGCCGACATTGCGCGGAAAAAGAAGATCTATGCGAAGGATCTTCCGCGTGAGCTGAACGATGCGGTCTGGACAAACTTCATCGACGCACTCACCCCACTCTCCGACACGGCCAAGCTCGGCGGAATCCTGCTGCAGTACCCGAAGTGGTTTCTCCCCACGCCGGAGAACAAGGACCTCCTCGCCGAAGCGGCGATGCGTCTCGCGGGAATTCCGGCCACGGTGGAATTCCGCAATGCGATGTGGTTCGGATCCAAGAAGTCCTCGGCGTGGACGCTCGACATGCTGCGCGATCTCGGGCTCACGCACGTCATGGTCGACGGACCACAGGGTCTCGACAGCAGCGTTCCCGCGGTTGCAGGTGTGACGACACCACAGCTCGCGATGATTCGCCTGCACGGTCGTCGTGCCGCGACCTGGGAGGCGCCGAACGTCCCGACGGTGGAGCGGTATCGGTACCTCTATTCGCCGGAGGAGCTCTCGACGTGGATGCCGTTGATCGAATCCGCGGCGACGGAGGCAACGCGGACGATCGTGTTCTTCAACAACTGCTACGGCAATTACGGCGCGACGAATGCGAGAGAGATGATTGCTGCGCTAGTAGCAAGCGAGGGCACGTGAGGGAGCGCACTTCCTCCGTCATCAGCCGTCCGTTCTTTCCGCTTCTGGCGTCGTGAGTTCTACCGATATCAGCCGGAAAGGGCCCAGATGGCGGTAGAACTCACGACACCAGAGGCAGCGGCGGTTGGCGGATATCAGACTCAGTGCGTGGAGCTCCTGTGCGCGCGCCAATAAACAGCCGCACCGATGAGAATGAACCCAAGCGCCCCGCCCACGACCTTGAGCTCGAACAGGAGGGCGTTGGTGTCGTCGGCAGGCGGCACCATGGCCACACCCATCGCGAATAAAGTCACGAGCAGCCCGCTCACTCCAATCGCCGTCGCGCCAATCTTGCCGCCCGGCACCCGCACCGTTTCCGGAGGTGCTTCCGTCTGCCGATGGATCAGGAACGAGATGAACAGGTAGACATACGGGATGAAGTAGATCAGCAACTGCGTGTCGAGAATGATGAGGTACGCCTTCTCCACCGTCGTGCCCTTGCCGAGGAGACTCACGAGCAGGAACACCGTGGCGAGTGATGCCTGCACCAGGATGGCGACGTACGGCGTCTTCCACTTTGGATGGATCCGCCCGAACGCCGGCGGGAAATAACGATCGAGCCCGATCACGAATGCGACGCGCGCCGGTCCCGTGAGCCATGCGCCGACGCCGCCGATATTGCCAACCGTATAGGCCAGTGCGGCGAAGGGCGCCAACCACCAGAGCGACGGGCTGATCGCGCGCGCTCCGGCCGATATCGCCTGGAGGAATCCCGACACGATGTTGATGTCGGCAACCGGAATGAGCCAGAGCAGTGCGCCGGTTCCGAGCACGTACACCAGCGCAATGAGCGGCGCGGCAATCATGATCGCCCTCGGCAACGTACGCTTCGGATCGCGCACCTCACCGCCCATGGCGCTCGAGAGCTCGAGTCCGGCGAACGCGAAGGCGATCGATGCCCAGAGGTTCAATCCCGAGAGGTGAAAGAGATCGGGCTTGATGTTCTGCGCCGTGACGGGATTTGCGGACGGATGTCCCGCGACCATGGCGACGCCACCGAGGACGATGAGGATCACGCCGGGGATGTACGTCCCGACACCGCCTGCGTTCTGGAGCCACTTGCCCGTTCCGACGCCGACGATGTTCAACAGCACCGCCGCCCACAGTGCAATCAGCGTCGCCGTGAGGACATAGGTCCAGTTGCTCGCGAGTCCGCTCTCTCCCTTTCCCACGACGAAGGTCGCGATCACCGCGGTGGAGATCAGCAAGTTGGGATAGTAGAGAACGTTGTTGATCCAGTAGCACCAGCCACACACGTAGCCATGTCGCTCACCAAGCGCGCGCTTGGTCCACTGGTAGATCCCGCCCTCCTCTGGAAAGCGCGACGCGAGCTCCGTGACGACGAGCCCCTGCGGCACGAAGAACAGCAGGCCGGCGAGCATCCAGAGTGCGAGCGCACTCGGCCCCGCCTTTGCCGCCGTCGCCAACCACCGCAGTCCCACCACGGCGACGAGATTGAACAGCACGAGGTCGCGAAGACCAAGATTCCGAGCGAGGTTTGGCCTTTCGCCCGCGTTTTGAGTGACCTCAGCGTCCACTGTTCCCCGTGGGTGGTATGCCATTCCCGGTACCCGGGTTCAGGGTACAGGGTACGCCCTTCCGACTGCTAGAGTCTGAACAGGTATGACGCCTTGAGGAAGAGCGCGTCATCCGTCCGGTTGTACCCCTTGAGCCCGAAGCTCGAGGGAAATTCGAATGGCTGCGACGACGTCCGCGTGTCCGCAAAACCGCTTCCATACCCCAGAAACAGCACCGTCCCCGGATTCGGCTGGTAGGAGAAGAGAAAGTCTCCGCGGAATGTGGTGTTCTGGCAGGCCCGCGTAACCCCGGTGACGTTGTTGTTGCACGCATCCGGCGCGATGATCGGCCGGCCGGTCGTCGCCTCGTCGCGCAGCGCATCACGATAGAACGAATCGAACTCACCGACCAGCCGGATGAAGATGGGCCGAGCAAGCTGGTATTCCATCTTCAGGCGAGGAATGCGGTTGTTGCCGACGATGCTTCCGTCCGAGCGCCGATTGTAGCTCGCGAGATTGTACGTCGCATTCAGGCGCAGCTTGTCGGTTGGACGCGCCGTGACGCCATACGACGCGAACACGACGTTCGACGGTGCCCACTCGAAGAAATTCTCGTCGCGGCCATAGAGATAGAACGCATTCGCCGAGACGCTCCGCCCCGCCGGCGTGCTGACGGAGACGTACGGCTCGCTGTTGCCGATGCGCGGCATGCCGGTGAACGGCAGCGTCGCTCCGTTCGCACCCTGCACCCGGTAGTTCGCATAGAGGGCGGGATCGAAGCCGAAGGTCTCGACGAAGTACCCCGTTCCGACGCTCCAACCTCCGCGCAGGATAGCATTCACATTGAAGTGCAGCTTCTTCTCGATCGCATCGGCCTGATGCACGAAGCTCTGGTAACGCCAGTTGGCAAAGTACCCGGGATTGAAGCTGAAGAATTCGATCGCCGCGCCGGACGCTCCGAAGTACGTGAAGCGCTGATCGAATGCGGTTGTCACGACTCCCTGCCGCGAGATGAACCCACTCAGTGCGCGGAAATCCTCGTGCACGCCGTCGACGTAATAGGTGAACCCGAAGTTCTTTCCGTTACGGTTCAGCCCCAGGTGCCAGAGAGGAGCATTGAGCACGCTGCCCGCCTGCTTCGTGTAGCTCTGCGCATACTGCACCTGCGTGCTGTACACGCCGCCGAAGAGGTACAGCGCGTCCACGTTGCCCACCCGATTGTAATTCCCCGCATCAACCCTGTCGGTATACGTCACTCCAACCTTCGACGACTGTCCGAAGTCCCGCTGCGCCCTCACCACGTTGAACACAGCATGGTCCGCCTGGCTCAATGAGCCCGCAGTGGCATCGACCGCACTCAGCAGCGCGATGCTCGTGCCCGACATCTTGCCCGTCAGCTTAGCCGCGCCCAGCGGCTGAATGATGCGACGCGTGTACACGAGGTTGTGCGGCGTCGCGAACTGCTCGATCCCATCCAGGAAGAACGGGCGCTTCTCGGCGAAGAAGAGCGCGGACCGCGGATCGAAGGTGAACTGCCCCGCGTCGGATTCGATCTGCGAGAAGTCGGGATTGATCGTGCCGTTGAGGCTCAAGTTGTTCGTGATGCCCCACCGCGCGTTGCCTCCAAGTTCCGGACGCCGCACGTCGAAGCGCTCGCCTGCGGTCACGACCGCCCCGCGACCCGGCGTCCGCTGCGTGATCTCCGGATTGACGTCGACGACCAGTCCGCGATGAAGGTCGGTGAGCCCCTCCAGTGTGCCTGATTGCGCGAGGAACGACAGCCCCGACCGGCGCGCCGGCGTCCAACTGTCCTCATGCCCCGAGTGCTGGATGAAACGCACGACGTTGAGTCCCCATATCTGCTCGGCCGCCGCCTGATACCGAAGACTCTTGAATGGAATACGCACCTCGACGGTGTAGCCGTCGCGCGTCACATGCCCCTTCGACGCGAACACGAAATCCGGGCTCACGTCGGTCGGAGCGCGCGCCAGCGCGGCGTTGCCCATCCCGCCGCTCTGGCTCTGCCCCGACTCGAGGATGGTACCGTCGGCCTGAACGCCGAGCGGGTTCACAGCGAAGACGGTCGCCTGACGGCCATCGTTGAAGGTGCCGAGGAGGATCTGGACGTTGTCGTCGGACGAGATCTTGTCGCGGTCCGCCAGCGTTGCGCGCGGCGCTCCGTGCGCCTCGAACGCGCGGATGCCGAAGTGAATCGCGGTGGCGGAGTACCAAACCAGCACCTCCGTCGAGTCATCCGCCGGCACGCCGTCGTTGGGCGAGAACTGGCTGAACCCGATGAGCCGCGCGGCCTGCGCCCACTGCGGCTCGTCGAGTCGTCCGTCCATCACGAGGTCGCCCTCGTCCAGGCGCGGCGGACGCACCTTTACCTGGTTGGCCCGGCCGCTGTAAGTGATTTGGGCCGCTGGCGCCCGTGGAACGGTGGTCCGTGCGGATGCGGTCGCCAGCGAGATTGCAGCGAGCAGAAGGTGTACGGGCACCACCTACTTCTTTTTCGGCGTAACCACGAAATCGCTGATGTGCACGTCGAGGTTGTGGTTCACGCGGAGGCCGACCACGCCATCAGTGTCGCCCGCCGAGCCGGGAAGCGCCGCGACCTGCACGCCGTTCACCTTCAGGCGCACCGAGTCCGGCTTGCTCGCATCGACGACCAGGGTATTCGTGGCGGCACCCTTCGCGTCAGCCTTCTTCACCGCGGCGTTGTCCGTCCAGTCCACGATCTTGTGGACCTCGGCGCCGGCGCGGTGGTTCAGCAGGAATTTTCCGTCGCCGCGAACGAGAAAGTAGAAATACGTCTGCTCGGCAGCATCCAGCTTCTTTCCGCTGAAGAAGATGCCGTACGCCTCGGGATGCGTGGGATTCTTCGTCTGACTCATCGTCACCGACGCAGTGAACGGGCCGCTGACCCTGTCCTTCGCCGTCCAGTAGATCGCAGCCGGCCCCGACGTCACGTGGTATCCCTTGCCCATCGTCACGAACTTCGCGTCTTCGATCTTCTTCGACTTGTCGTCGGTGCGTCCCATCCAACCGGCTGGCAGCGCGCCGCCCTCGATCTTCTTGTCCATGTCCATCTTGTCCATCTTCGCCTGTGCGGCGAGTGGAGCGGCAGCAAGCAGCGTCAGTGCGAACGAGGTGAGCGAATGGCGAAGCATGGTCGGTCTCCTGAATGAGTTCATGGTGCGTACGTGGATCTCACCGAAGCAACAGCGCTCGCTCGAGTTCCGCCAGCACGTCCGGAGTGTCAACGTCAGCGGGCATGTCGGCATCGATCGAGACGTAGGCAGCTCGCTCGCCCAGTGCGCGAAGCACTGACCGCGCGCCGACATCGCCCTTGAGGCGAGCGAGATCCTCGAAGCACTCGCGGCCGAACAACACCGGGTGTCCGGTGCCGTCGCGGTACGCGGGCGCCACCGCTGACGCTCCACCGGCTGACCACCTCGCGGACAGCGCTCTCATCACTTCGGCAGATGCGAGCGGCTGATCAGCCAGGGCGATCGCCACAGCGTCCACATCGTCCGGAAGTGCGGCGACGCCAGCGCGAATCGAGCTCGCGATGCCTTCGTCACGCGCGAGGTTCACTACGAAGCGCACGTCGAGTCGCGAGAGCGCCTGCGTCACCATGTCGGCACCGGGAGGTACGACGACGTACACGACATCCAGCGGCGACAGCACCTGCACGCTCCACCGGATGATCGCCTTGCCGTTCAACTTTGCGCAGAGCTTGTCCGCGCCGAAGCGCGTGCTCCGTCCGGCCGCCAGGAGCAGGCCGGCGATCACTCGCTCGCGTCCGCGTCAGCCTGGTCGAGCGACTCGCGCCACACCCGGCGAATCTCGTGCGCCCCCATTGCATTGGGTTCCACGAGGGAGCGCCGCCAGTACCAGCGATCCTCCAGCTCCGCACTGGCTCCATGACCGATGAAGTGTCGGTAGACGTCCGCCACCGCGGTGCCACTCACGCCCTCCGCCACACGGGCAATGTTGGCGTTCATTCCCTCGAGCACGGAGAGCGGCAGCACCCCCACATCCTCGAGCACACCAGGAATGCGCCCTGATCGATCGGACGGATCGTAGATGGTCGTCAGCAGGATGAGCGAATTGGGGCGCGCGCGCTGGATGGCCTCGACGAGAAACTCGTATGCCTCCGCGACATCCTTCGCGATGCGCTCGAGCAGCGACGCACGGGGACGATTCGAGAATGCGCTCAGCAGGTCGTTTCCACCGACCGTCAGCGTGACGAGCGTGGCGTCGTCGCTCTGCTGCAACTGCGCCAGTTGTTCGCCGAACACGTCGCCGATCGTCGCATTGTCGGTCGCGAGATTCTGCGCGACGATCCCCGGATACCGCGACATGAGGTCATCGCCCTGATCCTCGGGCCAGCGGGCGTCGTCGTTCTGATACAGCAGCGACGCCGCGCCGAGTGGAGCGACGGCACCGACGGTCGGATCGCGTTCCAGGGCCACCGCCACATCGGTCTCACCCGCATCGAGTGCCGGGTAGAGATCGATCGACATGGAGTCGCCGAGGGCGACGTAGTGCGTGAAGTACGGGAGCACGAGCGATTCAGGCCGTTTCCAGCACCAGCCCGCGCGTCGCCAGGATGCGGGCCACCGTCTCGCCGATCTTGTTGTTCGGCGTGCTCGCGCCGGCCGTCACCCCGATGCGCACCGGAACTCCCGTCGGAAGCCAATCGGAGCGGAATTCCTCCGCATGCTTCACTTCAGGGCGACGGAAGTGAATCGTCTCGCTCTCCGGATCGATCCCGCTCGCATCCTCGATGTGATACGTCGGGACACGCTCGGCGCAGAGCATCGCGAGCGAGATCGTATTGCTCGAGTTGAAGCCACCGATCACGACCATCGCATCGAGCGGTTCTTCGAGCAGCTCAAGCACGGCGTCCTGACGCTCCTGAGTGGCACTGCAGATGGTGTCGAACGTTCGGAAGCTCGTAACCCGCGCATCAGCGCCGCGTGCGCGCGCGATCGCCTGCCCTACCTCTTCGCCGATGGCGAGCGATTCCTTGGCCAGCATGGTCGTCTGGTTCGCCACGCCGATGCGTTGCAGGTCGACATCAGGATCGAAACCCGGCGAGACGGCGTGTGAGAAATGCGCGAGGAACTCGTCTCGGTTGCCGAGTCCCTCGATGTAGTCGCAGACGATACGCGCCTCTTCCATGTGCCGCACGATGATGTAGCGCCCACCGGGATACTTCATCACCTGCGACGCCGTCGCGCGCGTCTCTTCGTGGTGATGCTTGCCATGGATGAGCGCCGTGTAGCCGTCCCGCGCGTACACATCGACACGCTTCCACACGTTGAGCACCGATCCGCACGTGGTATCCACCATCACGCAGCCGATGCTCCGCAGTGCCTCGAACGCCGCGATCGTGACGCCGAATGCCGGCAGGATGACGACGTCCTCGGGGGTGATCACGCTGAAGTCGACCTCGCCATCCGCGCCGGCAACGAGGATCTCGATCCCCATCCCGCGCAGCTTGTCGTTCACGTGGGGATTGTGGATGATCTCGCCAACGAGCAGCAGCCGTCGATCGGGAAACTTGCGGCGCGTCTGGTAGGCGTATTCCACCGCGCGCTCGACGCCGTAGCAGAACCCGAATTCCTTCGCCAGTCGGATCGTCAGGTCGCCAACGACAAGTGTGTAGTCCCGCTCGCGCAGCGTGTCGACCAGCCAGCCATTGTAGTCGACCGACAGGTCGCCCTGAACGTCGGCTTTCAGGCCGAATCCTTTGCGGAAATATGTAGCGGGCTCGTCGGACTGGGGGGCGGACATATCCTCAAATCTAGCGCAGGGAGGGAACGGGGAAAACGCGCGCTGGCGCTCCTGCTTCGGCTGGCCCTACCTTCAGCGGTCATGTCACAACATCCTGACACGGATTTCATCGCCCTCCAGGCGGCACTCGCCGGCGAATATTCACTCGATCGCGAGCTCGGTCGAGGCGGCATGGGCGTCGTGTACCTCGCGCGCGAGGTTCGTCTCGCGCGACCGGTGGCGATCAAGGTCCTGCCGCGCAGGCTTGCCGGGCAGGCTGAACTTCGCGAAGCGTTTCTCCGCGAGTCGCGCACGGTGGGTGGGCTCAATCACCCGAACATCGTGCCGGTGTACGCGGCCGGTGAGCGCGACGGGTTCGTCTACATCGTCATGGCGTACGTCGAAGGAACGACACTCGGCGAGCGGATTCGCACGCGCGGACCGCTCCTGCCCGGGCAGGCGGCGCGCGTGCTCCGCGAGGTCGCGTGGGCGCTCGCGTACGCCCACAGCGCCCGCATCGTGCACCGCGACGTCTCCGCCGAGAACATCCTGCTCGAGCGCGGGAGTGAGCGCGCGATCGTCACCGATTTCGGTATCGCCAGCGCGATGCAAACAGCCGCGCTCGACGACGCTGGTCGCGTCATGGGCAATGCCCATTATGTGAGCCCGGAACAGGCCTCTGGTGAACCTGTCGATGCTCGCAGCGACCTCTATTCACTCGGCGTCGCGGGCTACTACGCGCTGACAGGCCGACTTCCGTTCGACGGTGAGACGAGTGCCGAGGTCGTTGCTCAGCATCTGAGCGCCGTCGCGCCGTCGATCACCAGTGTGGCGGCGTCTGTCCCACCGCGGCTTGCCGCGGCGGTCGAGCGTTGCCTGCACAAGGATCCGCAGCGACGATTCAACAGCGCCGAGAGCTTTGCCGAAGCGATCGACCTCGCGTTCGAGCACGCGAAGGAGATACCGGCGCCGCTGCGTTCGTGGATCAATCAGGGAGAGCGCGAGCTGCCGGCCCGATTGGCGATGCTCGGTATGGGCACCATGACCGGCATCACGCTCGCCATCGCCTCCGGGATCTACGCCACGTTCTTCATACCATTCGCCTTCCTCGGTGGGCTCAGCTTCATCCCCGCCTATACGCGGTTGCGCCGCGTGCTGAGCGACGGATACCACCCGGATGATCTCTCGGCATCCCTTCGCGAGCATCAACTCGTGCGTGCCGAGGAGATCGAGTACGAACGACGTCAGGGTTCCGAGCGGGTGCGTAAGTGGTTGCGTATCCTGCTGGGCGCGTCCACCGGTGCGACGGGGCTCGCCCTCTACTTTGGTTGGCAGATGATACGCATTCAATCCGGTCATGGTGTGGATTTTCGTATCTACGAGGAGATGGATTTCTACACTATGGTCATGACCTTCCTCGCCGGTACTGGTCTCACGATTTCCGGCGTGCCATTGGCCGGCGAATTCGTCAGGCATCGCCTCTCGAGCCGTCTCGCCTCCGCAAGCATCTCGTTCTGGAAGGGAAAGTGGGGCGCACGTCTGGCGAAAATTGCCAGCATCGGCCTCAAGCCCGCTGAGCGCCCTATACTCGGCATGCCCGTGCTCACCGAGATCGCGCTCGGCCGCGCCACCGATCATCTCTTCCTCGCGCTGCCCAAGGCGTCGCGACGCGAACTGTCGGCGCTGCCCGAAACCGTCCGTCGCCTCGAAGGCGACGCGTCCCGTCTCCGTGAAAGCATCAACGCCCTCGACGACCAGCTCGCGGCGTTTGACCGCGGCGGCGACACGCTCGACGACGCGAAGCGCGAGGCCATTGCCGACGAAGTACGCAAGGCACGCGAGCTCTCCGCCGAACGACTCTCCGCCACCGTCGCGGCGCTCGAGAGCATCCGTCTCGACCTCCTGCGTCTCCAGCTCGGTCGCGCGCCGATCGCGTCCGTCACCGCCACCCTGGAAGCGGCGCGCGAGATCGGCGACCGCATCGGCGAGTCGATCGCCGCGCAGCTGGAGGTTGAATTGTTGCTCGCGGCGACGCGCACCGACAAGCTTCCCCGAGTGGCCCCGCAGAACCCAGAAGCAGGCGACGACGCCGACACCCCAGTCAGCGGCGTCCCCGTCGCGCATGTCTGAGCTCCCCGCCCTGCTGCGGCCACCACCGCTGATGAAGGGCGATACCATCGGCGTCGTCGCCTCATCGTACTCGCCCCGCCCGCGCTGGCTCGCCCGCGGCGTGCGCGCACTCGAGCGCGCCGGCTACACCGTTCTTCTCGACCCCGAGCTCTCGACCACCCGCCACTACCAGCGCGCCGAAGACGAGCGCCGCGCCGCGAACTTCACCGCGATGTGGACGGATCCGCGCGTGAAGGCGCTCATCAGCGGCACCGGGGGCTACGGCGCCGTGCGCATGCTGCCATATCTTGACCCGAGTCTCTTTCGCGAGCACCCCAAGTCGTTCGTCGGGTATTCGGACGTCACGGTCCTCCACCAATGGCTCATGCGACTTGCCGGCCTTCGCGCATTTCATGGACCGACGGTCGACGACCTCATTCCCAGCGCGCGCGACGTGACGACCGCGTCGCTCCTCACATCGCTCACGACACCGCGCCCCACCGCTCGCATCGGGCGCGACACCGCGCGCACCGTGCGGCCCGGGCGCGCGAGCGGGCGCCTGGTCGGCGGCAACACGGCCCTGGTGCAGCAGACCATCGGTACGCCATACGAGATCGACACCACCGATGCGATCCTCTTCCTCGAGGAGGTTCGCGACCCGATGTCCTTCGTCGACGAACGACTCGTGCAGCTCCGCGCCTCCGGTCTGCTCGGAAAAGTGCGCGGCATCGTCTTCGGGCACCTGTCCCTCGACCGATCCGAAGAGGACGAGTTCGAGGATTTCGTGCTCGATCTCGTTTCCGATCTCGGCGTTCCCGTCATCATGGACTTTCCAGCAGGGCACGACAATCCTAATTTGACCCTGCCTCTCGGAACCGAAGTGGAGTTGGTCGCCGAGGAGGTCACCGGGTGGATCGTGTATCGCGAAGACGCGCTGCTCGCGAATCCCCTTCCTTCTGTCCTCTCGCCGTGAGCTCACCAGAGCATTTCGATCTCGTCGTCATAGGCGCTGGCCCGGGTGGCGAGAAAGGCGCCGCGCAGGCCGCGTATTTCGGGAAACGTGTCTGCCTCATCGAACGCGCGCCAAAGCCGGGCGGCGCGGCGGTGAACACGGGCACCATTCCCAGCAAGACACTCCGCGAAACCGCGCTCTATTTCTCCGGGCTTCGCCAGCGGGGACTCTACGGCGTCGACCTGAGCGTCAAGGAGAACATCACGATCAGCGACTTCATGCATCGCGAACGCGCGGTGATCAAGTCGGAGTGGGCGCTGATCGCGGAGAATATCGAGAAGCACGGCATCGCCACGATCCAGGGTGCCGCGCGCCTTCTCGACGCGCACACCATCGAGATCACCCGCTATGGCACCGAGCCGCGGCGCGTCACCGCCGACGCGATCCTCATCGCGACGGGCTCCTCACCCATGCCGCCTGACGGATATTCCACGGACGGCGACATCGTCGTGGACAGCGACACGCTGCTTTCCATACAGCGGATTCCGCCGTCGATGATCGTCGTGGGCGGCGGCGTCATCGGCTGCGAGTACGCCTGCATCTTCGCCGCGCTCGGCGTTCGCGTCACGCTCGTGAATGCGCGCGCACGACTCCTCGCCCATCTCGGGAACGACGTCAGCGACGCGCTGCGGCAATCGATGACCGCGCGGCTCGGCATCAACATCCACGGGAATGCCGAGGTGCGCGACGTCACGATCGAGCACGATCGCGCGCACGTGACGCTCTCCGACGACACGGTGCTGAGCTCGGACTGCGTGCTGGTCTGCACCGGCAGGATCGGCAACTCTGCGTCGCTCGGCCTCGATGAGGTGGGGGTGGAGTGCAACGAGCGCGGGTTCATCCAGGTCGACAGCCACTACAGGACGTCGGTCCCGAACATTTACGCCGCGGGCGATGTGGTGGGATTCCCTGCCCTTGCGTCCGCATCGATGGAGCAGGCGCGCGTCGCGGTGTGTCACGCCTTCGACCTGAAGTACAAGACCGCCGTCTCGAACGTGCTCCCCTACGGCGTCTGGACCATTCCGGAGATTGCCACAGTCGGCGAGAGCGAAGAGATGCTCGCGGCGCAGGGCGTTCCCTACGAGATCGGCCGCTCGAGCTACCGCATCAATCCGCGAGGGCAGATCCTCGGCGACACCGACGGTTTCGTGAAGCTGGTCTTCCACCGCGAGGATCAACGCATCCTCGGCGTCACGATCGTTGGCGAGACGGCGTGCGAGCTCATTCACATCGGCATGACCGTGATCGCATTCGGCGGCTCGCTCGACTTCTTCATCCAGGCGGCGTTCAACTTTCCGTCGTTCGCCGACGCGTACAAGTATGCGGCGTACGACGGCCTGCAACGCCTGCAACGCCGACACGCGCGTACGCCGGGCCTTCCGTCGTTGGCCCGCCAAGCCGTACCCGAATAGCCCGCGTTCTTGCGCGGTCGGGAACGCCACTCGCGACGCTGACGCCTTCGATCCTAATGTGTGGGCATGAGACGTTCGAGCACGGCGCGCGTCGCACCGATCTTCACCGGATTCATCGAGCCGACTGCCACGTAAACGACGTTGTCAGGTACCGACGGCATTCGGGGGGCGTTCGTGTGGAAGGGCGTGCAAGCTACCCACCGACGTCGTCGTTCGGTATGGTTGCCGCCTCCCGGGCCGCGGGATATCCTAGGGCCAATGGCACCCCCGCTCGAGCTCACGGCCCCTTCGTCGCACCTCGACGATCGACACGCATTCGCGTTCGTGGCGGAGCGACTGTGGCTCGACTTCGTAAACTCCGAGAGCGCCGCCCGCGGAAACGACGGGCTGCACGATTTCGAGCGCTTCGTACGCTGGCTCGAGGGGGCTCACCTGCTTGATCTCGAGCGAGCCGCAAGCATGCGTCGGCGCGCACAGCAGCAGCCGGCCGGAGCGCTCGCGGTGCTCGGCGATGCACGGCGCGTGCGTTCAGTGCTTCGCGCACTGGCCGAGCGCGGCGTGGCCTCGCACGATGTCCGTGCCGAAGCGTTGGCGGAGATCAATCGCGTGCTCGGTCGGAGCGCAGGAACGCGGCGACTCGAGATCGGGGGGGACGGCAACTTCATGCGGACGTTCGTGCCGGTCGGTGACGCCTTCGCTGGGCTGCTCATTCCGATCGTCGAGAGCGCGGCCGACGCGCTGATTCTCGGCGAGCTGCTGCGCGTGCGGCGCTGCGCCGATCCGCGCTGCGGTCGCGTCTTCCAGGACGAGACCAAGAATGGACGGCGGCGCTGGTGCGACATGGCGACATGCGGCAATCGTGCAAAGGCCGCGCGCCATCGCATGAAGCTGCATCGGTAGCTCGTGTCGACCGGGCATGGCCGCACGATCACCGCCGTCCGCACTCACCTCGAGATGCGCGCGCGCTCCGCGCTGCGACCAGCCGTCCCGCCGCCGGGCGAACATTCCCTCGAGCGCGAGCGACTCTCTGGTCCGGACTATCGTGCGCTCTACCTCGCCGTTGGCGATGCCTACCTGTGGCGAGACCGTCTCGTGCTTGAGGACGATGAGCTCGACGCCTATTTCGCGTCGCCGAACGTCCAACTCTGGATACTTCGCGTCGCCGGTGACATCGCGGGATACTTCGAGTTGCAGCGCCACGACGATGGGCGCGTCGAGATCGTGTACTTCGGACTCGTCGCTCGGTACTTCGGCCGCGGCCTCGGCGGCTGGATGCTCACGCGCGCGGTCGAGGAAGCATTCGCATTCGGTGCGACGAACCTGACGCTCCATACCTGCACTCTCGACTCACCTCGCGCTCTGCCGAACTACCTGGCGCGCGGTTTCGTGGTCGCGCGCGAAGAGAAGTACGAGGTCGAGCCGCAATCACGTCCACCGGCGTAGACGCAAAGCGTTCAACCGGTGTGAGTTCGCAGGAGTCACAGGCGCGCTTTGGGAATGCTTTCGGCTCCCGTACCCGCCCCATCGCTGAGCGCCACCGCGGCGACCTGCTGTACGATCCGCGCGAGCGCACCCACCAGATGCGCGCGCACATGCTGCCGCCGCCGCACGAGCCGGATCGTACGGCCCGGCACGGGAGCGCTGAATGGAATGAGCAGGTGCCGCTGCGCGTCCGTGGGCAGTTCATTGGCTGCGAGCGCCGGGAGCAAGGTCATGCCGGCGCCGCGCTCGACCAACCGCTTGAGCGTTTCCAGATTGCCGCTCTCGAAGCGCGCGAGCGACGCAATCACGTGCGACCCGCCTCGGGGCGCGGACGCGCGTGACCGGCCCCGCTGACGGCAGAGGTTCATCACCTGCGTGCGGAAGCAGTGGCCGTCGGCCAGCAACCAGACGTCATCCAGCGAGAGGTCACTCACCGACAGTCGTGCGCGCCCCGCGAGCCGGTGCGCCGCGCCGACGTACGCGATGAAGGGTTCCTGGAACAGCTTGCGTGAGACGATCCCCGGTACTGCCGTCGTCGTGGCGATGAGGCCCACGTCGAGCGTATCCACGCGGAGTGCGTCGAGCACCGCCTCCGTCACGCCCTCCTCCACCACGAGCTCGATCCGCGGATGCTGCTGGGCGAGCGCCTCGAGCACCGCCGGGAGGAGGTAGGGAGCAAGTGTGGGAATGACGCCGACGCGAAGCTCACCCTCGAACTTGCCGCTCGCGGCATCGCGGAGGTCGCCGAGGCGCGCGGCTTCGCCCAGGACCACTCGCGCCTGCGCGATCAATACGCGACCGATATCCGTGGGCACAACAGGAGAACGACTCCGGTCGAACAGCGCTTCGCCGAGCGCCGCTTCGAGCTTCTGCAACTGCATCGAAAGGGTCGGCTGGCTCACGTTGCACGCCCGTGCCGCGCGTTCGAAATGGCGGTGCGTGTCGACGGCTACGGCATAGGCAAGCTGCGTGAGCGTCCACGGTGACGGTGAACGAGAGACCATGTACGGGTGGTTGGAAGGTGAGCCATATCATCGATGAAACCTATGATAACCATAGGAACAATCGCTTTGCACTATGGGTTCGGTGCGACGACTCTGCACGATGGGTAGCAGTCGACGACCGAGACAGTTGCCCCAACACGACTTCGACGGGAATGGGACATGACGAAACGGAACGGAGAGGCGCCAGAGTCTGACGCCAACGTGACGCTGACGACGCGACAGGGGCATCCGGTGCCCAACAACCAGAACAACCGCACGATTGGCGACCGCGGGCCCACAGTGCTGGAGAACTACCACTTCCTCGAAAAGATCTCGCACTTCGATCGCGAGCGGATCCCCGAGCGTGTGGTCCATGCGCGCGGCGCCGGGGCACACGGCTATTTCGAGGCGTACGGATCGGTCGGCGGCGAGCCGATTGCGCCGCTGACGCGCGCCAAGCTCTTCCAGGCGAAAGGGAAACGGACGCCTGTGTTCGTGCGCTTCTCCAGCGTCATCCACGGCGGCCACTCGCCGGAGACCTTGCGCGATCCACGCGGCTTCTCGGTGAAGTGCTACACGGAAGATGGCAACTGGGATCTCGTCGGCAACAACCTCCAGGTCTTCTTCATTCGCGACGCCATGAAGTTTCCCGACGTGGTGCACGCGTTCAAGCCGGACCCGGTGACGAACCGACAGGACTCACGCCGCATCTTCGACTTCATCAGCCTGTCTCCATCGGCGATGCACATGATCACGTTCCTGTTCAGTCCATGGGGAATCCCGGCGAACTATCGCGAGATGCGCGGCTCTGGCGTACATGCCTACAAGTGGGTGAACGCAGACGGTGACGCCGTCCTCGTGAAGTACCACTGGATCCCGAAGCAGGGAGAGCGGAACCTGCTGCAGGCTGAGGCCGAGGCGATTCAAGGGAAGAGCTTCAACCACGCGACGGAAGACCTGCACGACGCCATCGAGCGCGGTGACTTTCCGGAGTGGGAGCTGCAGGTGCAGGTCATGGAGGACGGCGAGCACCCCGAGCTCGACTTCGATCCGCTCGATGCCACGAAGGTGTGGCCGCCCGAATTGTGTCCGCTCCGCGCCGTCGGCCGCATGGTGCTGAACCGGAATCCGGAGAACTACTTTGCCGAAGTGGAACAGGTGGCATTCGGCACGGGCGTGATGGTCGACGGAATGGATTTTTCCGATGACAAGCTGCTGCAGGGGCGCACGTTCTCGTATTCCGACACGCAGCGCTATCGCGTGGGCCCCAACTACCTGCAGCTCCCGATCAACCGACCAAAGGTGGCTGTCGCGACGAACCAGCGCGACGGACAGATGACCTATCACGTCGACGGCAACGAGGCGGGGGCAAGCCCGCACGTGAACTACGAGCCGTCCGCCAAGGGGAGTCCGGCGGAAGCGAAGGCATCCGGACCGCAGCATACACCGTTCGTCTCGGGCCACGTCGTACGTCAACCGATCAGCCGCGAGAATGACTACGGCCAGGCGGGCGACCGCTACCGTGCGTTTTCGGATTGGGAGCGTGATGAGCTGATCAACAACCTCGTCGGACAGCTCACGCCATGTGACGACGACGTGCAGGAACGCATGATCGCTCAACTTACAGCATGCGACGCCGACTACGGACGTCGGGTGAGTGAGGGCCTGGCCGTCGCGCGCGCTGCCTCGTCTCGCGACACGACCGTGGGAGGGATGCGCTGATGCAATGCATCGAATGCGCGAGCCCGGCGGTGGCGCTGTGTCCGCGCTGCTCGGTGGCGCAGTGCGCGAACCACCTCGCGCGCAACGTGCAGTGGGCGAGGCGCTCGGGTGCGCTCGCCGGCTGCACGCACCCCGACCGCCCGAGAAGCAACTCGGAAGCCTGACCGCTCGACGGTTAGACGTTGTTACTTCCGAGGAGCTGCTCGACTTCCGCATTCGCCGCCAGTCGCCGCGTCGTCTCCGCGCGCAATTCCTCCGCGACGCGCAACTCCGCCAGACGCGACTCGATGACAGCGCTCCCCTCCAACGAGATGGCGTCGGCGGCAAGCGATGCCTCGTACTCGATGTCCACGATCTGAAGGGTGCGGTCGTACTCGGCGACGAGCCGCAGGTCGACATCAATCTGCTCCGCCAGAGTCCCCAGCGCGCGATCGATGGCACCGATACGCGCGGTGTAGGCGTCGAGCTGCACGGCCGACATCCGCGTCCGCAGATTCCGCAGGCGTTCCTTCAGTGCGCCGCGACGTTCCACGTCATCGCCTACACTGGCCCGCAGCTCGAGCAGCGAACGCTTCTGGGCCAGCAGGGCCTGCCGCGAGCTCAGCATCAACTGCTCGTCAGCGCCCAATGCGTGGCGTGGTCGCAAGACGCGAGACAGTCCGTAGCGCACCGCGAAACCGGAGACGCCGGCAATGCCCACGGCGAGGAGGAAGGGCGTAGACGCCATCACCGCCGCTGTTCCAGCTACTGTGCCCGCGAGCACGCCATACAACGTCGACCGCGCCTTCGCTGTCTGCCCGGGAATTCCGAGGATGAATCGTTCTCGTGACGCTCGATTGAGAACCCACAACAACTCGTTTCGCTTTGTACCGCGCATGCCGTAGACCACTGCGGCCGGCTCACCGGCCCTCATCTGGATCCACTCGTCATCACGGTCCGTGTCAAAGCGGAAGCGCAGCGTCTCCCGCGGTGACGTGCGCAGCTCCAGCTCATAGTGGCGATAGTAGCGGCGGCGGACGCTGTCCACGCCGACGCGCACCTGCACTCTTTGCGAGTCGAGGCCAACTACGTGTCCCACCGAGAGCTCGTACTTGAACGTGCAACTGCCGCACACGAGCACAGCGACACCCGCTTCGGGATATTCGCCAATCACCTTCGCGCAGTGCGGGCAGGAGAACATCAGCGCCGGCTCACCGCGAGCGACCGCCGCTCCGTCCGCCGCCGGGCTTGCCTCCGGGCCGACCCCCGCCCGGGAGTCCACCTCCCGGCCTGCCGCCCGGCCGCGCCCCGCCCGGCCCCTCGCGCCGCGGACCGCCCCGTCCGCCGCGCGTGGGCGGCCGATCACCGCCGCCAGCGTCAGCGCTCCTATCGTCACGCTCGCGTTTGCCGGGCCGCTGCGCGCTCGGCCGCCCTTCCCGCAGCTGTCGCTTGTGCCCGTGAGCGAGCCGTTCACGCCGCTGCTGGCTCGCCGCGTCGCGTTGCTCATCGCGCTTCCGATTGAACCGCGCGACTTCATCGTCCGTCCACGGCGCATCGAGCAGCGTCTGCAACTCCTCCAGCGTCCGCGCGCGCACTTGGCCTCGCTGGCCGCGATACACGACGAATCGCACCGGCCGGTCGAGCACGGGGACTTCACTCTCCGTGAGTGTCCGCGCCACCTTCTCGGGAAGCTGCAAGCGCGCCACACCCACCGGCGCGCCGTTGACCTCTTCGACGTCGTAATCGATCTCCACGTCCCGGTCGCGCACGCTCACGCGCGACCGCAACGCATCGTATTTCGCCCGCTCCGAACGTGGGCTCAGCGCCTCGAGGTCCGCCGCGAGATCGAGATCCGCCTGCTTGAACTCCGTGACCGAATTCACCGCCGCGAGACGTCGCTCATACAGCGACGCGAGCTCCGGCTGGCTCAGGCGCGGCAGCGCGCCGCCTGACTTCCGCCATGCCGTTCGCACCGCATCGATGATCCCGAGATTGTCCTTCACCCCGAAGTGTCGTGCTTCGCCGCGCGCGAGCGCATCGGCGAGCACCTTGCGCGCTTCATCCTCCCGCCCGGCGGGAAACTCCTCGACTGCTTCGACCTCGCGCTCCAGCTCGAAGCCGAAGTAGTCCAGCTTGCGACGCAGCACGAGCGGCGCCTTTCGCCGCTCACCATCGTACACCATCATCGCTTCATCACCCGTCGCATACTTCCGGATGACATCCATTGGGAGCTGCGTGCCCTCTATTCCAGCGCGAGGATTGCCGAACTTGTCGGCGAAGTAGCGTAGCTCACCCGCAATGGCACCCCAGCTTCCGCACACGCTCGTCTTGCTGACGCGCGCCTCCTCGCCCCACGCAGTCTGCTCGTCGATCACGAGGTCGAACGGCATGTACTCCGCGAGCAACTCCGCGAACAGACGACGCGTGCCTTCGTGCGCCATCGGCATCTCCGCCGGCAACGGCATGCTCAGTCCGCGATACACGCTCGCCATACCCAGCGCCGCATCCTCGATCGACTTCACCAGCACACCGCGGCGCTCGGCCCACTCCGTCATCGCCTCTTCCTCGAAGAGGTGACGCGCGAGTCCATACACTTCGCCGACATACCCGGCAACGCGATACGCCTCCGCATAGAGGTTGTACGCCGTCAGGTGATCGCTCCCCGGCAGGATGAGTCCCTCGAGGTCGCGCTCTTCGCGTGTCATGCGGTGCAGCGACTCCACGCCACTCATCACGGAGAGGTACGGCACCAGCGCATCGTCGGCATTCACGAGCAACTCGGCCCACTCGCGCTCGACCGGCATCGCTTCGACGGCACGACCATACCGCGTGAGCCGTCCCTTCTCGATGATGCCGCGTCCCTCGAGAAACTGCGTTGCGCGTTTGTAGGCGATCCGGTCGAGCGGCACCGGAAGTTCCAGCTCGTCGGCCGCGACTCCGATATCCGCGCAGGTGATGGCGACGCGCTCGGAATCACCAGCGAGCTGAAACTCGGGCGCCGTCGGCTTCAGCGACGCGAAATCGATGTCGCGATCGCTGAGGATGAACACCCGTCCACCGGCGACGCGACCATGTACGCGCCCTGCCATCTGGAGTATCTCGTTCGCACCCAGATGCAGCTTCGTGAGCACGTTCTTGCCGCGCTCGACGATCGACGTGAACCGCGTATCGTCGATCACCACCGTATCGAGTCCCTGCACGTTGAGCGCGCTCTGGCCCGCCGCCGTCATCGCCAGGAAATAGGGCTTCTTTTCCTCACCCTCCAGGAACGGACGCAGCACGCGAATTGGCTCACCACCGTGATAGTGCGCCGTGTTGATGCGAGGCGCGCGAACACGGACATTCTCCGCCGCCTGTTCCACGCCCTTCCGCGTGGGGACGAAGATCGCGACGCCGCGCTTCTCCTTGTACACGCGCTGAAGAAACTTGTCGTCGAGAAATTCGCCGACATCCTTGCTGACGACTTCCACCTTCGCCGCTTTCTCCGGATCGAACGCATACACCTCGAGGACGTCGGCACTCTCCAGATACTTCCGGTAGAACGTCGGATCGACCGTCGCCGACAGCCAGATGAACCGACACCCGACGCGCTTGCCCAGCGCCAGGCACAGCTCGAGCTCCGCGGAGGTCTGGTGGATCTCGTCGACGATCAGCGTGTCGCTCGGCAGGATGTCGCCGTCCTGAAACCAGCGCCGCGCAATGCCGGTCGTCACGATGATGACGTTCCAGCTCGGCGTCTCCGGCGTCGCTTCACGCTCCCGGTTGATCACACCGACGCGCAGGTCAGTGGTACCGAGGAGCTCCTCGGCGATCGGTCTAATCGCGAGCGTCTTTCCGGAGCCGGTGCCGGCCACGATGCCAAAGCCCTGCCGTGCGCGCGCGAGCTCGCGCACGCGGGGGCCAAAATTCTTTTCGAGGTAGGTCTCGATATGGAGACCGACGGCGAGCTCGATGGTCTCGCATGCCGCGCGCGTCGGCGCGATGACGATGATGCGGCCCGACGACGGCTCCGCCCCCACGAACGCCTCGTGGTCGGGCGGGAGATACTGGTCTCTTACTTCGCGCATGGCTCCCGCCGAAGCGAGTTTCGTGCGCAGAGTCCGTCAGGGCTTCTTCCGGTCCTCGCCAAACTTCTTGATGAACGGCAACTCGGCGTCTTCTGGCTTCCTGCTCTTTTCCACGTAGTCATCACCAAAGATAACCTTGCCGTTCGCCGGCTTGTCGTGGACGGCCGTCTTGCAGTCCGTGGGAGCGGGCTGCTGCTTCGGCGGAACCTTGTCCAGCCAGATGCGGCACATGCCCTGCGGCGGACGATACGCCTTCGGCACCGAGTCCGCTCGCTGCCGCGGCTGTTGGGCCCCGGCCGCACCGGCGAATCCAGTCGTACAGGCGATTGTGAGTAGTGCGGTACGAAGTTTCATCTATGCATCTCCAACATCGCGCGGACATCGCGCCACATCGTACGATAAGGCAGGGTTGGCGCCAAGTGCTGGCGTCAGGGGTGGGGCGGCGAAAGCCATTGCTACAGAACGACGTACACCGCTGCGCCCGCTGATGTTGCAAATCGAGCCGAGGGAATTCTGTCCCCTCTCCGGGACATCGCAGTTCCGGTCGTGGACACCGACGTGCCGCCACTGTCCGACCCGTCAGACTGTCTGACTGTCCGACTGTCCGACTGTCCCTTGAGTTACCCCTAATCGCCGAAGCTGATCCCCGACGCCCGAGCGGTCTGCACCAGGTCGTGGGTCACGTCCACCCGCTTGACCTCCTGGAGACACTCCTCGATCGGAACCGTCACGATGTGTGGGGTCTGCAGCGCCACCATATGCCCCCACTTCTCATCCGCCACCGCCCTCACTGCCGCCCCGCCGAATCGCGTCGCCAGCAGGCGGTCGTACCCGGTCGGCATTCCACCACGCTGCAGATGTCCCAGCACCAGCGAGCGCGTTTCCTTTCCGGTGAGCGTCTGGATCTCGCGAGCGATCCGGTCCGCCATGCCGCCAACCCGGCGTGCTTCACCCGGTAGCGAATCGCCCATCACGTGCGACGCCCCACCTACCGGGAACGCCCCCTCGGCCACGACGACGATCGAGAAATGCCGTCCGGCCGCGTCGCGCGCCATGATCTTTTCGCAGACCTTGTTGATGTCGTACGGGATCTCGGGAATGAGGATGACGTCGGCAGTCCCCGCGACACCCGAATGCAGCGCGATGAACCCAGCGTCGCGTCCCATCACTTCCATCACGAGCACGCGGTCGTGACTCTCGGCCGTCGTGTGCAGCTTGTCAATTGCCTCGATCGCCGTGTTGACGGCCGTATCGAATCCGAACGTCGTGATCGTGCCCGAGACGTCGTTGTCGATCGTCTTCGGCACGCCGATGATCTTCATTCCCTTCTGGCAAAGCTGAAGCGCGATGGCGAGCGAGCCGTCGCCACCGATGGAGATCACCGCGTCGATGCCCATCTTGCGGGCGTTATTCAGCAGCTCGTCCGATCGATCCTCGGGGATGTAGCTCCCGTCCGGCTGCTTGCGGGGATAGCAGAACGGGTTGCCTCGATTGGTGGACCGAAGGATTGTCCCGCCAAGATGCGCGATGCCGCGCACCGACTCCTTCGTGAGCGGAACGACTTCGTCCTCGCCGAGCAGGCCGGCGTAGCCGCGCTTGATGCCGACGACGTCCCAGCCCCGATTGATCGCGGTGAGCACGGCGGCGCGGATGACTGCATTGAGACCAGGGGCGTCGCCGCCTCCCGTCGAAATGGCGATACGCATCGAGATCAGGTGCCGGGATCGGGTGTAGTGAGGAAGGACATGCGATGGGCCGGCGCGCGTGCAGGACGCGCCGGCCCAGGTCACGGCGCACCGCCGCGCTGGCATGATCGCGGTGAAATATAGTCCGTCTGGCGCCTTCCCCGACACTGCCTTGTGGCATTGGGCGCCGGCTCATGCTAACCTCCATGAACCCTTCCCCAACGGTCAGCACCCAATGCGACTCTCCCGACTGTACCTCCTCGCCGCCATCGCGGCGCCAGCACTCGCCTCCGCGCAATCAGCCCCAGCTGCCGTTTCCGCGCCCGAGGTAGGCCAGATGGCCCCTGATTTCACCGCGGCGTGGGCCGACGGATCCGGCCCGAAGTCGTCGCCCGTGAAGCTCAGCGACCTCCGTGGCAAGGTCGTCGTGCTCGCGTTCTACCCGAAGGACCGCACCAGCGGCTGCACCGCCGAGCTGACAAAGTTTCGCGATGAGAATGCCAAGCTCTTCGGAGCGAACGTCGTCGTCCTGCCAATCTCGGCGGACAGCATCAACAGTCACGTGTCCTGGGCCTCCGACATGAAGTTCCCGTTCGGCCTCGTGTCGGATCCGACGCTATCGACCGCTGAGCTCTACGGCTCGCGCATGCCCGGCCGACAGATGGCCAATCGGACGGTCTTCGTGATCGGCAAGGACGGCAAGGTCGCCTGGCGCGAGATGAAGTTCAACGCCCTGAGCGAGGAGACCTATGCTTCACTCGCCAGCGCGGTAGCGCTGGCTCGTTGAAGCGAGTCTGACGGTCAGACAGTCTGACTCGGAAGGGGCCGGCTCCGCCGGCCTCTTCCTCGTCTGACAGCGGGTCAACTGCCTGGTCTGACAGCTATGATCCACACAACCCGGGTTGATGCGCCGCTTTTGCCTCCAGCCAGTTCACACAACATTGCGTTCAGGCCAAGGGACGCGGTTGTGTAGCGGATAGCTGTCAGACTGTGGTTGACCCGCTGTCAGACGAGGGCGGCGACGAAGCCGCTAGCCCGGGTCAGACTGTTCGACTCACCGAGGTGGAACGGGTACATTCGCCATCCCCGCCAATTGCCGGAGCAGCGTGTCCTGCCGCGCGACCACGATGCGGAGTGAATCGATCTGGTCGTGCATCGTGGCGGCCTCCTGACGCGCCCCGTTGAGCTCATCGCCCACGAGGCGCATCTGCTCCGCCATGCTCGCGTCGGCGGCGGGGTTTCGGCAGGACATCGCGGCGACCAGCGCCAGTGGAATCAGTCGGAGTGTTTTGCGGCTGAACGACATGGGGACGATGGTTCGGGTGGATTGAGGCATCGGCACCAAGATGACCTATTTGAGCCTGATGAACCAGCGGTCGCAGCCTCGCGTGAAAGTGCTCCGAAGTGCGTGGCACGGGTTGCGCAGCGGGCTTTCGTCGCTGGTACTGTGACGCATGACGAAGCCCGCCACGACCCGCCCCGGACACACACTCCTCGAGCTGGTGCTCGTGATGGTCATCATGACCCTCGCCGCACTGATCGGCATTCGTCAGGTCCAGATGCTGCTCGACAGGCTTGCGACGCGTGATGCGGTCCGTGACGCCGGCGCCGTGGTCTCGCGAGCCCGAGACGAGGCGCTGGCGTTGCATACCCTCGTCAGCGTCCGTGTGGATACACTCGCGGGCTCGCTCGAGTTGCTCTCGCGCGACGGCCGCATCGCACTCGCGCCACTCGCCAGTACCCACGGCGTCGCGCTTTCCAGCTCACGCGATTCGATCACCTTCGACATCCGCGGACTTGGATACGGTGCCGCGAACCTCACCCTCGTCGCGCGCCGCGGCCGTGCCGCCGATACTCTCGTCGTCTCTCGCCTGGGGCGAACACGTTACTGAGCGCCGAGCGCGTTCACTTGCCGGCGGCTTCCCGCAGCAAGCTGATGATCTTCTCCTCGAGCGCGCCACTCGAGTTGCAGCTCACGGACGAGTTCACCCCGTTCGGCGACGCCACGCCGCCCACCCGCGTGTTGATGATGCTGCGGTCGGGTCCAGCTGGCGCGATCGCTGTGAGCGCAGTGAGGAGAACCGTGTAATGGTCTGCGTTCGCGCCGTAGGTCCCCACACCGCACTCGAGCATTTGGGAAAGGCGCATCCCGCCAACGGGACGGCGCTGCACTCCGCGGACCACGCCGAGAACATGCGACTCCGTGTCCACGACGCTCAGCGCGATCCCCAGTTGCCCATACACCTGCGCAAGCGCACGCCACGCCCTGTCGGTGGAAACGCTGAGCGTATCGGCCTCGCGCGCCGCGTCACCTGACAACACCTTGGCGAAACGACCCGTCTTGGGGTCGAACGGGCCAGCGCTCGGTGCCTGTGCATGGGCCTCTAGCCCGCCTAGAAGCAAGGCCGCGGCCGCGAGTGTCAGACCTGCATTCCGCATTGAAGCACCTCGACTTGGTTAGAGTGCATGTACACGTCGGCCTCGCATTCGTTTCCCAACCGGGCGCTGCTTCTCACTTCCCGACAGCCACCTTGACTTCGCCCGTCGCTGCACAGCGTTCGCGAGCTTGTAATAGATGCCGAGCAGCGGAATCGGTGCGATGCACACCAGGATGATCAGCGGATCACGCAGCGCGGCGAGCAAGAAATCGCTCGCTAGTGTCCATCCTGAAACGGCCTTCTTAGGACGGACGGAGCGATTCTCAGCCCTCGAAAGTGGTTGAGGTGCGTCAATGTGGCGAGGGGCCGCGAAATATTGATGGGATGACACGCTGGTTGCGGCCCGCGCGACGATCACGGCGACGACAAGGTCGCGCAGGGTGGCGCGCGCGGTGCGCGTGCTGTGCGCGTGTGTTTACGGGAGCCGGGCGCGCGCGAGGGTCAGGAGATTCGCGGCGAGAACGGCCGTGCGCACGTAGGCGTGAAAGCCGGCGGCCCCTTTCCATATACAGCGGGCGAGCCCAAAGACGCGCTTCAAGAGGGAGATGCCGGCCTCGATGCCAGCGCGGAAGCGCCGGAGTTTGTCATAGACCCACTGGCTCCGCACCATGGCGAGCACCGCGAGCCCGCGCTTCTTGGCGAAGCACACATCGACGACCCCGAGCTCTTTACAGTCGAAGAGATTGGCCGTCGAGGCGAAGGCGCCATCGAAGGTCGCCTGCCGCGGCGCCTGCCCGAAGAGCGCCTGCTGCCGTTGCACGAGCGGGACGGTCCAGGTGCTATCGGCGGGATTCCCCTTCGGGATCGCGCAATCGAGAATGAGGCCCGAGGCGCCCGTAGTGAGGAAGATCTTGTGGCCGTAGTACGTGTCGCGCCGGTCCTTCACGAGGATGTCCGTATGCGCTTCGAAGAGCGACACCAGCTTCTCGTCGGCCGGGACCTGTTCCCCGTGGAGCACGCGCCGCGTGGCTTGGTCGATGACCTGCGCCACCCGTGGCAGGAACATCACGAGCTGCGTGCACACGCGATCGCGCGCGGGCGTCCCGGGCAGACAGTCGAGATGGGCCAGCGCGCAGGTCGCATAGGTCGCCGTCGAATCGGTGAGTTCGATCAGCTCGCGGTAGCACGCGCGCCGACGCACGGTTTTCTGCGGCGCGAGATGCCCAATCTCCATCGCGCGCCGCTTCGCGCGCTTCACGTGCCGATGATACGCGGTAAACCCCGCCGCGCGCTCCGCGTCCTGCAGCAGGCGATCGAGCACCCGCACCCCATCCAGCAAGAGACTCGAATCGGTCGGCGGATGGATCGCCACCGGCACCACGGTCGCATCCATGCGCACGGTCCGCCCCCGGTCCACGGCGCGCGCGGCGGGACTGGTCACGAGCGCGTCGTTCAGTGCGGCCAGCGTGCGCGCGGAGACGCGCCGGAGCGTCGCGGCCAGCGCGGATTTCGAGGGTGCCGCCACGAGCGCGCTCACCCGACAGAAGGCGCGATACGTCATGGAGTCCGCGAGATGAAACGCCAACTCCGCGTACGTCCACCCCGTCAATTGCCGCACGATCAAGAGCCGGAGCGTTTGCTCGCCCGAGAGCCCAGGACGCCCCGTGTTCGCATTCGCCGGACACCCCGCGTCGAGATCTTGCTGAACGCCCGCGCTCAATGCAGGTTGTTCATCCAGGAGCGCGCTCATCGCCTCAAGTTCGACGGCATGCGGGTGCGCGATCCACGGCGCGACGAGCGGGAGCTGTGGCGAGGTGTGACGCATCCGGCGGTGCCTCCGGTTTGATGAGTTGGACGTCTTGACAACGCCAACCTACATCACTGCTGCGAGAACACCATCACCGGATGCGTCACTCGTATCACCCCAATCACAATCGCTCCATCAGAGTTTCAGGATGGACACTCGCTAGTCTCCCGCGACCGTTCCGAAATCGTACCCCGGAACCGAGATGCGCGGAATCGGCTTGCCGATCATGCGCTCGATGGTGCGCACCATCCCAATCTCGTCGGGCGACATGAAGGTGTATGCATCGCCTTCCTTCGCCGCACGACCGGTCCGCCCGATCCGATGCACATAATCTTCCGCCTGCTGCGGCACGTCGTAGTTGATGACGTGCGTGATTCCGGAGATGTCGAGTCCGCGCTGCGCGATGTCGGTCGCCACGAGGACGGAGATCTTGCCGTCCTTGAAATCCTGCAGGGCCTTTGTGCGCTGCGATTGCGACTTGTCGGCATGCATTGCCGTAGCTGTCACTCCCGCCGCCTCGAGATCACGGACGATGCGATCTGCCCCATGCTTCGTACGTGAGAAGATCAACACGGAGTCGTGAACACTTCCCGTGAGCAACTCCACCAGGAGCGCATTCTTCTTCTCGCGCGGCACCGGATACACGGCGTGCGTCACGGTGCTCGCCGCGGCGGAGCGCACGCCCACCTGCACGACGATCGGCTTGCGCAGGTACTTGCGCGCCAGCGCCTCGACTTCCGGCGGCATCGTCGCGCTGAACAGCAGCGTCTGGCGATACACCGGGATCTGATCGACGATGCGGTTGATCTGCGGCGCGAAACCCATGTCGAGCATGCGGTCCGCTTCGTCGAGCACGAGCACCTCGAGATCGTCGAACACCACATTCTGCCGATCCAGATGGTCGATCAACCGTCCCGGTGTCGCCACGACGACGTCGACGCCTGCGCGCAGGGCCTTCTCCTGCGGGTCGAGCGGCACGCCGCCATACACGGCGACGACCGAGATCTCGCCGTGGCGCGCGTACTTGCGGAAGCTTTCCTCCACCTGGACACACAGTTCCCGCGTCGGCGTGAGGATCAACGCTCGCGTGCGCCGCGGTCCGTCAATGAGTCGCTCGATGATCGGGAGCGTGAAGGCCGCGGTCTTGCCGGTTCCTGTCTGCGCCAGCCCCATGATGTCCCGCCCATTCATCGCGATCGGGATCGCCTCGCGCTGAATCGGCGTGGGGGATGTGTACCCCGCGTCGCGAATCGCGTCGAGAATGGTTGGGTGAAGGTTCAGCTCAGCGAAACTGAGCGTCTGCTCGACGATTGGCGCATCCGCCAGTGTCGGGGTCGGTTCGATTTTCGGTTTCTTCGTCATGCGTCCTGATGCGTCGCGCCGGGGCCGCGATCCCGGTATTTCCGGGACCGGCGCATGCATCGGACTCGCGCGGCTAGGCCGCGATCAACCGATGCGGTTGATAAGGAGCGATCGCGGGGCAATCGCGTACGATTCGAACGAAAGCTAACCGCCTCGTGGGATTTGGATAGCGCGGGCGGGAGCCATCCGTACTGGGAAGGTCGTAAAGAGTACTGCGTACACGGGTACCGGGTTCCGAGTACTCAGTCCTTTTGTGAGCTTCTCAAGACGTCTTCAATGACGTTCACCGTTGGTGCATTGAAGTCGATCGAGAACGAACGTCGTGAGGACCAGCAACCACGTTCAACGAGCCCAAAAGGACTGAGTACCGAAGTACCTCAGTACTCCTGTACGAAGTACTCCTACTTCAGCTTCTCGCTACTCACGCAGGAAGCTCGCAACCAACGCGAGTACTTCCTCTGGTCGCTCCTCGTTCACTGCGTGCCCACCGCCCTCCAACGTTTCGACACGCGGCGCAAACCCCGCGGCGCGCAGCTCCGCGACGTACGGGGCCGCATCGCGGACGAGCGAATCCTTCGTCCCCAGCACCACGAGCATGCGATCGTCGAGAGCGCCGAGTCGCTTCGCCATCTCCCGTGCCGGACGTCGCGACCAGTCGAACTCGTGCAGGAGCCGCCGCATCGCACGGGCAAACTCCGGAAACTGCGTCGGTGCCCAGTACTCGTCCTCGTCGCGCGTCGTCACCCGCGACGGATCCCCAAACACCATCCGATGCATCCGCGCAATCAACCAGCGCGGCACCAGCCTTGGCAGCACGCGATCAACGACACGCGGGCTTGCAATGCGGGCCAGTCGCTGGGTCCGCACACGACCGAAGCACGCAGGGTTCACGAGCACCAGCCGCTTTACGCGCTCCGCATCGACCCGCGCGAGCTCGATCGCGATCGTACCGCCCATCGACTGCGCGATGATGTCGGCGCCGCGAAGACCTTCGAGCTCCATCACCTCGCGCACCGCGGCAAGCATGCCCGACAAGCGATACACGGCAGGATCACCGGGCTTGTCCGAGAGGCCATGACCCGGCAGATCCACCGCGATCACCCTCCGGCCCGCGACGGCTAGTGGCCCGAACCACTCTCGCCACATGTAGATCGATGCACCCCACCCGTGCAGCAGAAGAACGGGCGCACCATTCTCATCGCCAGCCTCGACGACCCGCAGCGACAGGCCGTTCTCCAGCGACACCCGTCGCACACGAATGTCCGATCTCCCTGCCGGAAACATCTCCGCAGGATTGAGTCGCCCTCGCAGTGTCGGCCGCTGTCCGCCCTTCGGCTGCGTCAGACGATTTCGATCGTGCGGCCCGAGAGTCGTGCGATCAGGCCTAGTCGGAACGTGATGTCGGTCCAGCGATCCTCACCAGCGAACTCCGCCTCCAGCGGGTAGGTGGGCCAGACGTACGCGTGACTACTCGTCGCAGCGGAAATGCCCTTGTGCGGATGCCAGACGCCGCTGCGATCACGGTCCTCGAGAAACCGCTCGAACATACGCGACCAGTTCTCATTGCGCTTCAGGTAGCCGAGACGCGCCATCAGCTCCAGCCAGTACAGCGCGAACGGAACGTCCGCGTCGACCGCGTTGCGATGTGGCAGGTAGTCACCGAGAACGAGATGCGGCACCGGGATCACCTGCTTCCCGCAAAGCTGCACCGCTTCCTGGCGCGGTTGTGGTTGCGTGAGGTGCTGATACATCGCGTCCATCTCGCGGTGGTGCTCGGCGCGGAACAACGGCATGTACGCGAGCATCGTGACCGCGAAGATCGACGGCGGACACGCTTCCTGCGCAAGCATGTGCTGGTTCCCCTGACGGATGAACGGCTTCTGCGCGAGCGGTGAGCGCAGGTAGTCCGCCATGCGATTCAGGATGCGCCGCGCCGCGCCGCGAAGCCGCGGATCACCTTCGTATCCTGCCTGCGCGAGCGTGGCGGCCGCCGCTTCACGCAGCAACGCGCGCCCTCGCTTGATCGCGTCCTCGTCCATCCCGTGCTTCTGCAGCTCGAACAGGAATGACGGATCGTCGTCTTCAGCGAGCAACCTGAACAGGATCCGGCGCGCGTGGAGCAGTGGTGGCGTGTCCTTGTTCCACCCGTACTCGATGAGCCGGCGCACGGCGGGAATCGTCCCCACGCCGTCGAAGGGACCACCCTTCCCCTTCGGCACCGCGAGCATTCCGCCACCCCAGGTGCCGTCCGGCGCCTGCTGCACAGCCAACAGCAAAGCCGGTTTGTGCGTAAAGGGTAGTGCAGCCACCTTCTCCGCATCCCCTGCGGAAATACGCGCCACCTCGGTCATGGCGCGATATCGGATGGGCGGTGCGGCGTGGGCAAGCAGCCAATCGAGCGGAAACCGAACTGGGCTCGGCGGTGGTGCAGGTGCGGCCGGGGCTGGCGGCGTGGGAAGGCTGGTCGCGGTTGCGGCCGGAGGTGCGACGGGCGTGGTACTGGATGGCGACGGCAGGGTCACGGGCGGCTCGCGGAACTATCGGTCAGGCCAAAGTCGCATCGCTGCGCACGGAGGAACGCGGAGAGTAACGGCGGGTAAGCATAGCAGTCTAGTTCGTATCCGCTAGTAGGGAAAGTGTAAGCTCCAGAAATACAACGACTTAGAAAACTGTGCACGTCAATCATTCCACTCAGGGAGTCTGTACCATGAAAGCACTTCGCATTGCGGCGCTCGGCTTCGCGCTCGTTGTCGGCACCGCATTCAGCGCGCAGGCGCAGGGTGGTGGTGGTCGCGGCGGTCGCGGCAACATGCTGATGGTCGGCATCGACAGCACGCTCTCGCCGGACCAGAAGGCCAAGTTGGCGGAGATCACGGCGAAGTACGCGCCGGAGCAGCTGGCCATCCGCGACATGATGCAGTCCGACCGCGCGGGGGCCATGAAGAAGCGCATGGAGCTCTCCGGCAAGATGAATCCGGAAATCCGCGCCGTCCTGTCGAAGGAGCAGCAGGTCACCTTCGACAAGAATCTGGAAGAGATGGCGAAACGCATGGCCGCCCCGCGTCCCGCGCCCGCCATCTAACTCTCCGCAGCACGATGTGCACACGAGGTGGCAGCGCTCGCGCGCTGCCACCCCGTTGCATTTCGTTCAGTGCACCCGAACTTGTCCGCGCTTGGTCCATGGTCGCATCTTGGCCGCATGATCCTCGCGCGCCCTTCCCCGCACCGCCGCACCAGTGCGCGGTGAGTTCGTCGACGTCGGCGGTGCGCGGCTCTACTACTACGCTGCGGGCACGCGGGGCGCCGGCGAGCCAGTCGTCTTTCTTCATGGCTTTCCAACATCAGGCCACCTCTGGGGCGACGTCGTCGCGCAGATGCCCGCTGGACATCGCCTGGTCGTCGCCGACCTGCTCGGCTTCGGCAGAAGCGATCCTCCAGGCGGTCGTGCGCTCACGCTGCACGCGCACGCGGAGCGCATCGTCGGCCTTCTCGACATCCTCGGGATCGACCGCGCCTGCATCGTCGGCCACGACTTGGGGGGCGGAGTCGCGCAGTCACTCGCGGTGCATTGGCCATCGCGCGTCTCTCGCCTCGCGCTCATCGACAGCGTGGCGTTCAACGGATGGCCTTCACGCGACGTCCGCATCGCGCGATTTCTACTGCCACTCATCCGGCACATTCCAACCGATTGGCTGCTTCCGGTAGTCCGCGCTGACCTCGAGCGCGGCTACTACGACACTGTGCACGCCACCCATTCGATCGACCGATACCAACGTCCCTTTCACAGCGACGACGGTCGCGCCGTGCTGCTGAGTCACGTGGCCGCACTCGACAATCGCGAAACGCTCGACCTTGCCGAGCGCCTGCATGAGATCTCCGTCCCCACCGCGATCATCTGGGGCTCGCACGACCCGTTTCTCCCGATGTCGCTCGGCAAGCGACTCACGCACGCCATCCGCGCCTCGACCATCGATGTCCTGTCGGGCGCTCGGCATTTCACGCCCGAGGAGGAGCCGCGCGAAGTTGCAGAAATCCTCGCGCGCTTGCTCACGACATCGCCGGCGTGAGGAGTGCCGACGGTCGCCCAATCAGGGCTTGTGACCCGGGCTCGATTCTTCTTCGGGTGACAGGATCGCCGGCTTCAGTGCATCGATTGTGTACTTGCTCGAGGCGTTCCACAGCATCCAGCTCCGCACGCCATTGTCGTATCCAGCCTGCATCTGCGCGCGAATCTGCTCCACGCCGTACGCTGGCGCCCCGAGCGTGAAGTCCTGATACCACGGCACGATCGCGGGAGCGCGTGCCACCTTCGCGTTCCGCGCCTTCGCATCGCGGAGTGCGCGGTCGATGGTCTCGTACGGCGCCGCATTGGGACTTGCCAGGCCGTACATGCCGGCCGAGTAGTGCGACGGATACGTCATGGGGAGCACGACGTCGGCTTCTTCAGCGAATTGCTCCCATCGTTGTCCGATGCCCATGTCCGTTGTATCGGACGTCGTAAGACCGAACACGTCGATCGCCATGGGCACGTGCAGTGGCGCCATGCGACTGCGCAGGTACGCGAGCTGTTCGCGAATCACGCGATCGCGTCCGCGTCCCTTGGCGAGCGGAAAGCGCGCCTCGCGAAGCAGCCGCGGCTCATCGGGAAAGCGCACGTAGTCGAACTGCACCTCACTGAAGCCAAGCTTTATGGCTTCCGCCGCGAGGTCAGCGGCATACGTCCACACGCCGCGCTGGTGTGGATCGAGCCATGGATTGCCGTCGCGGTCGAGCCATGCGGTGCTGTCGCTTCGCCGCTGCACTGCCCATTCCCGCATCGCAGAGGCGAGCAGTGGATCCTTCACGACGACGATTCGGGCGATCGGGTAGATGCCGTTCGCGCGCATCGTATCGAGCATAGCGCGGACGCGCGCGGCGGGAACCGGATTAGTGGTGTCGGCGCCGATTCGTCGCGCGAGCGGCACGCTCGACCTGTAGAGCACATACCCGCGATCGTCCTTGACGTCGATGACGAGCGCGTTGACTTCAGTGGTCTTGGCGACCGCGATCAGGTTCCAGACGCGCCCGTCGAGAACGGCCCAGCGGTTGACGTACAATCCGCGCACCACGTCGGGCCGTGGCATCGGTGAGTTCCGTTCGGGCGTCGCACTCGTGTCCGACTGCGCCTGAACAACGACGGCGAATCCGGCAACAGCCGCGAACACCATCAGTGCCCGGTTCACAGTCTCCGCACCTCGCGCACCGCATCCACGGCATTCCCGATCTCGCGAGAGAGCGCACGCGCTTCCTGCGTTGCGCTCGCGACGTCCGTCATTGCGCTCTCGAGCCCGGACGACCGCAACTTCAGGAGATCCAGTCGAAGATTCTGGAGCGCGAGCCCCGCACTCTCGAGCTGCGAGGAGAGCACAGACCGCCGGTCGGCCAACTCCCCGATCGACGAGCGCTGCCTTCCCAGTAGCGAGATTCGTCGCTCCTGCTCCGGTGTCGGCGAGCCCTGCGTCTCGGCCTTGAGGGCGGCGAGTCGCGCGTCGAGCGACAGCAAGGACGATCCGGCAATATCTGCATCGAGCCGATGCAGCGTGGTCGCAAGTGCGCCGACGCGTTCCGCGAGCGCATCGACCGTCGGTGCGACATCCGGAATCATGCTGCGCTCGGAATCAGGCAACCGCGCCAACGTGTCGCGTACCGCAACGTGGTCGCTCGCGGCACGACGAACCAGATCACCGTACGGACCATCGAGCACCTCCGACGAGGCAAGGCGCTGCGCTGCCTCTGCCAACGAGACGCGCGGGATCTCTCGCAAGCCTTTCGGCTCGGATCCGGCGCTGCCGCGCGAAAAGAACCTTCGCATCGGCACTCCGTCCGCCCATAGGCGTCCGGCGCGCGACAACGTCCCGAGTATCATGAACGCACTCGGAAAGAGGAACCACATGAAGTGCGGCGACGTCAGGATGTTGACGGTGGCAAGCGTAGCGACCGTGCCAAGGCTTACGATCGCCTTCCGGCGGAAGCGTATGAGCTGCTCGTCGACCGTCAGCCCTTCGTACTCATGCTCGTCGTCGGCCTGGCCAAGCGCGCGGTTGCGCGTGCGCTGCTGCTGCTCCCAGCGTTTCCGTGCCTTCTTCCACTCGCGCCAATCGGCCTTGCTTCCCCATACCGGCGCCGCTGGCATGGGCGGCATCGGGGGAACCTGCAGGCTCCATTGCGGCGCCGGAGCCGGCGGCCGCATGGGTTCCACATAGAGACGATCGTTGAGCGGTAGGCGCGGTGGGGCTTCGCGATACTGCGGCGGTGCGTCGCGGTACTGCGGCGCTGACTCCGATCCACGCGCGCTGCTGGCAGTCCAGGGATTCTGCTGCGGCACCGCGTTGCTCGTGTCGAGAATCGCGTCGCGAAACGCACCGGCATCGGGCCACCGCTCCTCGGGCTTCTTCGCGAGCGCGCGCGCGATGGCGTGCGCGAGACCGGCAGGCGCGTCGGGACGCAGCATCGCGAGCGGCCGTGGCGTCTCGGACACGTGCTTCACCAGCATCGCCGGAGTGTTCGACGCCTTGAAGGGCGTCTCACCCGCGAGCAACTGGTATCCGATGACGCCGAGCGAATAGATGTCGCTGCGACCGTCGAGCTCGCGCTCGCCGAGCGCCTGCTCCGGCGACATGTACGCTGGAGTCCCGATGGCGACGCCGGTGACCGTGAGCCGTGTGTCTCCCTGCGCCGCGCGCGCGATGCCGAAATCCGTGACGAGCGGCCGCCCCGACGTGCGTTCGATCATGATGTTGTCGGGCTTCACGTCCCGGTGCACCACACCCTGTTCGTGCGCGTAGGCGAGTGCGTCTGCGACCGCGCTCAGGAGCCGTCGTGCTTCGCTGATCGGCAACCGTGGTTCGCGGGTGAGACGTTCGGCCAGGCTTTCTCCGTCAACGAGCGCCATGACGAAATAGACGATGCCCTCCCGCTCGTCGACGGTGTAGATCGGCACGATGCCGGGGTGCGAGAGCTGCGCCGCCGTCTGCGCTTCGCGCAGGAAGCGTTCGCGCACGTCAGCGTTGAACGCGAGTTCCGGGGGAAGCACCTTGATCGCAACGCGCCGGTTCAAGCGCAGGTCGGTAGCCCTGTAGACCACCGCCATCCCGCCCCGCCCAATCTCCGCGTCGACGAGATACTGCGTCCCGACCGCAACCACCAGGCGATCGAGCAGGGGATCGTTCACCCTCGCTCCGACGAGCGCCGGGAATCAGGCGTGGGTCGTCCGATGCGACCCATCTCATCCGCGACGAACAGCGCCTCATCGACATTCTCGGCGAGGCTCATCGCCTTGTTCGCGAGCGCGGTGATGTGCTGATGCATCTGCGGGCTTGCGCCGAGACGCATGAGATCGAAGCGCATGCTCTGAAGTGCCAGTGCGCAGGTCTCCAGCTTTCCGGACAGCCCCTGCTTGCGCTGCTCGGCATCGACGAGCCCGCGACGCTGTCGCTTGAGATACGCGAGCCGGCGCACGCGATCCTCGCTGCCACGTTCCAGCGGATTCGCCGCGTTCTCGAGCGTGCTGATCTCGTTCTCGAGCATCGCGCGGGCGGACGTGATGTCCATGCGCGACGATTCCTCGAGCGCCATGGCCAACGACTGGACCTTGTCCGCGAGCGCCATCGCCGACGCCGAGACTTCCTCTCGCTGATTGGCGGGAAGCGAGCCTCCCAATGACGTCAGGCGACGGAAGATCTCGTCCCGATCCGAGAAGGCCTGCCGCACGCGTTCAGCGAGCGGGCCATCGGTGATCGCGCCTGCGTATGACGGTCCCGGTCTACCGGGGCCGACGATGGGCGGCGACATCCGCGCCGCGAGCTTGCGCTGCTCCCGGTTGGCGCGGAGGCGTGCTCGCGCAGAAGAGTCGAAGACAGCGCGGACCCACTCGACGCCTTCCTCGATGACTTCGATGAACTCGCGATCGCGCGGCTGGCGGAAGACGTCCTTCCAGTCGTATCCCTCGCTCCAGAGCTTCGCGTACTTGAACGCAATGTAGACGCTCCAGAGAACCGTCAGCGAGAACAGGTCTCTGCTGCCGAAGACGGCGAAGAGCACGATGACGCCATTGACGAACAGGTATGGCGCAATCTTTCGGCGAAATGCCATGACGGGCGGCGCATCCCACCGTCGCAGCTCATCGACGCTCGGCTGATGTTGCTGCGGAACGGCACTGCGCCCCGCCTGGAGAAATCCCGGCGGTGCGTAGGAAGGCGGCGCGTAAGCGGCCGATCCGTACGATGCCGCGTCGTTCGACGACGAGTAGTCCCCAGGGCGCGGTGCCGCGCGCGGAAGCGGAGGCGGCTCGGGCGCACGCGACGGAGGCGCTTCGCGCGCGTCGAGCGCCGCGACGAGCGCCGACGCCGTTGGGAAGCGGTTCTTCGGATCTTTCTCGAGCAGCATCATCACCGTGCGCGCCAGGTCTGTGGGCACGTCACTGCGTCGCTGCTGCACGGGGATCGGCACTTCGGAGATGTGCTTCACGAGCATCGCCGGCGTGCTGCCCGCGTTGAACGGAGGCTCGCCCGTGAGCATCTGGTAACCGAGCACGCCGAGCGAGTACTGGTCGCTGCGTCCGTCGATCTCCCGATCACCTGCGGCTTGTTCCGGCGACATGTACGCTGGCGTGCCGATCGCCATGCCAGTTGCCGTGAGGCGGCTATCACCGCTGGAGTCCATGGCGCGCGCGATGCCGAAGTCCGTGACCATCGGACGTCCCGTCACCGCATCGAGCAGGATGTTATCCGGCTTGATGTCGCGATGCACGACGCCGCGCTCGTGCGCGTAGGCGAGGGCGTCCCCGACTTCGCGCAGGATCTTGCGCGTCTCGTCGATCGTGAGCACGCCGCGCTCGTGCAGCCGCTTCGCGAGATTGTCGCCACTGATGTACGCCATCACGAAGAACACCAGCCCGCTCTGCTCGTGGACGGTGTAGATCGGGACGATGTTGGGGTGCGAGAGTTGCGCAGCCGTTTCAGCTTCGCGAAGGAACCTCGACTTGATCTCGCTGCGAAAGGCCAGCTCGGGCGGCAGCAGCTTGATCGCGACGAGGCGCTTGAGGCCTCGATCCTTGGCGCGGTAGACTATGCCCATGCCTCCCCGTCCGATCTCGCAGTCGAGCTCGTAGGAGGCGGACAGCGCGCGCTCGACATGAGCGCGCAGCTCGTCATCCGCGGCAGTGGCGAGCGGGTCGGGCAAGCGACGACGGGTAGTCAGGATCAGGCTGGAAGGGGACATTGTAGCACAGCGTAACCAAGCTGGAAAGGACAACCGCCACGGCGGCAGTCTCACTACGTCACGATGGCTGTGATAAGTGTCAAAGCCTGCCGACCTGTCGCATCGCCCGTGGAATGAAGTGTGCCCTTCTTTCCACCTTGGCTTCAGGGACCCGGGAATGAGTCGTGCGGGTCCAAGCCACATACTTCTCCAAGGAATGGTCATGGGTCAGCGTCAAACGCTTCCCGTTCTCCCGCTTCGGGGCACGGTCATCTTCCCCGGGCTCACGGCGCCGATTGCCGCGGGTCGTCCCGGAACGCTGCGCGCCATCGAAGCCGCGCTGAAGGGCGACCGGCTCGTGTTCGCGGTGGCGCAGCGCGACAACACCGACGAGCCGACGCCCGACATTCTCTACTCGATGGGCGTCATCGCACGCATCGGTCAGATCCAGCGCGGCCTCGGCGGCGTGCAGCTGCTCCTGCAGGGTGAGCAGCGCGCCACTGCGCTTCAATACGTCAACAATCCCGCCGACAACTATCTCAGCGCGGTCGTCACGTCGCTCGACGAGCAGAAGCCGCTCGACGAGAACAACGCGGCATTCGTCGCCCTCTACAAGGAAATCCGCGAGCGCGCCGCGGAGCTGGGTGAACGGCGCGGGCTGCCGGAAGAGGTGGTGCACCAGGTGCTCGATGCGGTGACGGACGCCGGCCGCTTCGCGGATCTCGTCGCCGGATACATCGAGTTGCCCGTCGCCGAACGTCAGGGTCTCCTCGAGAATCTCTCAGTTGAAGACCGGCTGCGGCGCGTCCTGGTGCACGTCCAGCGTCAGATCGGCATGATCGAGATGCAGGACGAGATCAAGTCGCAGGTGCAGGAGGAGCTCGGCGAGCGGCAGCGCGAGATGTACCTCCGCGAGCAGATGAAGGCGATCCAGAAGGAGCTCGGCGACGACGACCAGAGCAAGGAGATCAGCGAGCTTCGCGAGAAGCTGGACAAGCTGGAGCTTCCTTCGGTCGCGCGGACGGAAGTCGAGCGTGAGCTGGGGCGTCTCGAGCGCTCGGGCAGGGAGTCGATGGAAGCGCAGGTCATCCGCACCTACCTCGAGTGGATTGCGGAGCTTCCGTGGAACACGCGTTCGGACGACAGTCTCGACCTCACCCGCGCGCAGCAGGTGCTCGACGACGATCACTTCGGTCTGCCCGACGTGAAGGATCGCGTGCTCGAGTTCCTCGCCGTGCGGCAGCTGCGTGCCCAGGAGATGGCGAACGAGGTCGAGCAGGCGGGCGAGGTGCCCATCGAGGTCTTCCAGGTGGACAAGGAGAACGCCACGCCGGTCATCGGCGTCACGGGCGAGCACCGCGCCGTGACGGACACGAAGGAAGCAAAGGCGCGCGCCATGGCAAAGGGTCCGATCCTGTTGTTCTCGGGACCGCCCGGCGTGGGCAAGACATCCATTGCCAAGTCCATCGCGCGCTCGCTCGGGCGGGAGTACGTGCGCGTGTCACTCGGCGGCGTTCGTGACGAGGCCGACATCCGCGGCCACCGTCGTACCTATGTGGGCGCGATGCCCGGTCGCATCATTCAGGGGCTGAAGCAGGCCAAGACACGGAATCCGGTATTCCTGCTCGATGAAGTCGATAAGCTCGGACAGGGGTTCCAGGGCGATCCCGCGAGTGCGCTGCTGGAGGTGCTCGATCCGGCGCAGAACGACAGCTTCACCGATCACTACCTCGGCATTCCGTTTGACCTGAGCGAGGTGTTGTTCATCGCGACGGCAAACTTCGTCCAGAACATTCCGGGGCCGCTGTTCGACCGCATGGAAGCGGTGGAGTTCGCGGGCTACACGGAGCGCGAGAAGGCCGAGATTGCGAAGAAGTACCTGATTCCGCGCCAGCTCGAGGACTCGGGGCTCAAGAGCAAGAACGTCGTGTTCAACGACGATGCCATCATGACCATCGTGAGCAAATACACGCGCGAGAGCGGTGTGCGTAATCTCGAGCGGCAGATTGGCGCGGTTGCACGCAAGGTGGCGCGCAAGATCTCCTCGGGCGAAACGGACGACTTCATCATCACGGTGGAGGATGTTCGCGAGTTGCTCGGGCGCCCGCGTGTGCACCCCGAGCACGCGAATGAGGTGAACGAGATCGGTGTGGCGGCGGGGATGTACTACACGCCGATGGGTGGCGACATCATGTTCGTCGAGGCAGCGATTCGTCGCTTGCACGGTGCGCAGCGCATGACGGACAGCGACGACCAGAAGCTTCAGGTGAGCGGCTGGGGGAATGTGTCGCTGATCCTCACCGGCCAGCTGGGCGACGTGATGAAGGAGAGTGCTCGTGCGGCACTCACTTATGCGGCGACACATGCGTCGGCGCTGAAGATTCCCGAGGATCGGTTGGGATCCATTGAAGTGCACGTGCACGTGCCGGCTGGCGCAATTCCAAAGGATGGACCGAGCGCTGGCGTCGCGATCTCCACGGCGCTCGTGAGCGCGATGTCGGGACGTCCGGTGCGGCGTGAGGTGGCGATGACCGGTGAGTCGACGCTGCGCGGGCGCGTGCTGCCGATCGGTGGGCTGAAGGAGAAAGTGCTCGGCGCACACCGCGCGGGGATCACGACCATCATCCTGCCGAAGGACAACGAGGCGGATATGGAGGACATTCCGGAGGAGGTGCGCAATCAGCTCACGTTCCACCCGGTCAGCACTCTGGACGAGGCGTTTGCGATCGCCCTGGAGCCCGCGCCGAACGGCGCGGGCCCGGTGGTGAAGCCCACGATCAGGGAGGAGGCCGAGGCGGCGGTGTGATTGAGCGGTGTCGGCGCTGAAATTGGGTATTGCGTTCCCCTGACGGATGTGCTACTGTTGGTTTCAGCGACGCACCCCGTGCTTCGGTTCGGGGGACCTAGTTCCGACGGATTTGGGGCCTGCTCATCGCGGGTCCCTTTTTTTTCGCCCGCGTCGCTGCTTATGCGGTACAGTTCCGTATCTGTAGGGCGAGCCCCCGCGTGAGGGTGCCGTTCACGTTCAACATGTAGGCGCGGCTCGATCGGATCGGGCACGACTACAAACATCATTGAGGAGTTCAGCTATGCGTACGACCGGCACCGTGAAGTGGTTCAACGACACGAAGGGCTTTGGCTTTATTACCCCCGCGAACGGCGAAAAGGATTGCTTCGTGCATCACTCCGCCATTCAGGGTCACGGCTTCAAGTCCCTCGCTGAGGGTGAGGCTGTTGAGTTCGACGTGGTTCAGGGCGCAAAGGGCCCGGCTGCAGAGAACGTCGTCAAGCTCGGCCGCTAAACGGCGAGTCGGACTGGCTGGTCGTCACTGACGAGCTGAACTAGTCCCCTCGAAAATCTGCAATGCCCCGTCCGGTTTACCGGACGGGGCATTGTGTTCCATACAGGCGTATTGGCCGAAAGTGGCGAACGCTACAGGACTGAGTACCAAGTACCGCAGTACTCGTGTACGAAGTACTTCCTACGTCACGCGAAGGTCGCCCGCCGGATCAGCGGGTTTCCGTCTCACGGATATGGACGTACTTCGTACTCAGGTACTGGAGTACTTCGGTACTCAGTCCTGTTTGGCCGCTGTTAAGCTGTTGTGGCCCCTAAGGTATGATCGCGCCAAATACCGCAGTCTTCCACGGCACAGTGCGCAGCGGCTCTGGTTCCGTGCCAGGAACGAAATACTCGGTATAGCGCCGTTCAGGTGGCGTCAGGCTGTCCGCCACCAGCCCGGTCGCGCGATCCAGCTCTGCCGTCACCATGCCGACAGGCGGAGTCCACCCCGCCGGCGCAGGTCGGCCCGCGTAGTACCTGGCCATCATTGATCCCCATATCGGCGCAGCGAGTGTTCCGCCCGCGCCGCCGGGAGTAATCGTCTTCGGGCGATCGAAGCCGAGCCACACGCCCGCGACAAGATCGGGCGTCATCCCCATGTACCAGACGTCGACGTTGTCATTCGTCGTGCCCGTCTTCCCCGCGATGGTGATGGACGGAGGCACGAGCTTCCGCGCCGGCGCGCCCGTGCCGCGCTCGGCGGCATCGCGCATCATGTCCCGAATGATGAACGCGATTCGCGGATCCATCACGGACTGCGGCACCGACGGACCCTTTTGGTACACCACGCGCCCTGTTGCGTCCTCGATACGCGTGACGATTCGCGGCTCGACGGTGCTGCCGAGGTTCGCCCATACGGTGTACGCGGCGATGTAGTCGATTGGTCGTACGACGGAGGCGCCCAGTGCGCTGGCGGGAACGGGTGCAATGGGTGTCGTGATGCCGACGCGACGCGCAATCTCGACCATCGAATCGAGCCCGATGCGCAGCGCCAGCTGAACGGCAACCGGATTGCGCGAGTGGGTGAGTGCTTCGCGCAGGGTGATCGGCCCCAGGAACTTGTTGTCGGAGTTTTCCGGACTGTAGATGTGGCCGTCCGGCATCACGATCGAGAGCGCGGTATCCGGCACGATCGTCGCGGCGCTCATGCTGTCCTCGAGCGCCTTCGCGTAGACGAACGGCTTGAAGGAGCTTCCAGGCTGGCGAAGGGCACGCGTGGCGCGATTGAAGGGAGCCATGGCGTAGTTGCGTCCTCCGACGAGCGCCCTGACGTCGCCCGTGGTTGGCTCCATTGCGACCACGGCGCCTTCGAGCAGGTCGCCGACGCCCTTGGCGGACGCCCATGTATTGTGACGAAAATCCTTGCGTGCTTCGACGCTCGCGGTTCCTTCGGCCAGCGCCTGAACCGCGGCGCGTTGCAGCGCGGGATCCTCCGTCGTGAAAATGCGGAACCCGCCCGAGAGCACGTTTATTCCCGCTCGCTCGGCGACCTGGCGTGCTGCGTCAACGAGGTATGGCGACGACGCCGCCGCGCCCGCGTCTGGCGCCGTGACGACGGGTTCCGCACGTGCACGCTCCGCATCCGCTGGTGAAACCAGCGCCTGCTCCGCCATGAGCCCGAGGATGAGGTCGCGGCGCTGTTTGGCCTTGTCCGGAAATCGGACGGGATCGTAGCCGACCGGCGTCTTTGGCAGCGCGGCGAGGGTGGCGGCTTCGGCGAGCGAGAGCTTCGCTGCGGGTTTGCCGAAGTAGTGGCGGGCCGCCGATTCAACGCCGTACCACCCGTGACCGAAGTTGATCTGGTTGATGTACGCTTCGAGAATCTGTTCCTTCGAGTAGTGGCGCTCCATCTCGCGGGCTGCCTGCTGCTCGTGATACTTGCGCATGGGGCTCATGTCACGCCGGTCGATGAGGTCCGGGTGCATGTTGCCCACGAGCTGCTGCGTGATGGTGCTCGCGCCGCCTCGGTGCTCGCCGGTGATCTTCTCGAGCAGCTTGCCCTTGATCGCGCCTGCGACGCCGATGAGATCGACGCCGTCGTGCTGGTAGAAGCGCTGATCCTCAACCGCGACGAACGCCTGCCCGACGTACTTCGGGAGTGTACGGATCGAGACGCTCGTACGCGACTCGGTGCCAATCTCGCCGATGTAGGCTCCGTCGCGCGCATACACGAGCGACGACTGCGGCGGCCTCACGATCTGCCACACGGGGCCCGTGCCAGCGAGGGTCGGCGGAGCCTGCGCGCCGGCGCTCGATGCGGCCATGGCGCAGATGATCAACGGGACAAGGCAGCGTGAGCCGATAGTTTCAGGCCCGCTCGCTGATGATGAAATCGGTCGCATGACCTCAAGATACATACGATGAATAGGCGAGAGCCGTTGCCGCCATGCAGCCCGGTCGCGATTATCCATTCAATGGCCACTTTCGTCACGCTTGCGCTCGCGCAGTTCCAGCCACGCAAGGGAGATTACGCGGGGAACCTCGCGCGCATCGCGAAGATACTCGCGCAAGCCGGCGCGCTCGACGCGCGGCCGGATCTCGTGTGCTTTCCCGAGACGGCCCTGAGCGGGTATTTCCTCGAGGGAGGTGTGCGCGAGCACGCGGTCACCGCGGGCAGGCTCGCGGGTGACCTGCACCGCGCATACGGCGATGGGCCCGCCATCGACGTCTGCGTGGGCTTCTACGAGATCTGGCGCAACAAGCTTTACAACAGCGCGCTCTATGTGTCGCTCGGGCAGACGATTCCACTCGTGCGGCACGTGCATCGCAAGGTGTTCCTGCCGACGTACGGATTGTTCGACGAGGAGCGGTTCGTCGAGCGCGGTCGGGAGATTCGCGCGTTCGACACACCGTGGGGGCGCGCGGCCATTCTCGTCTGCGAGGACGTCTGGCACTCGATGACAGGCACCATCGCCGCGCTCGATGGCGCGCAACTCATCATCGTGCCAACGGCTCCGCCCGCGCGCGGCGCCTGGCCCAAGACCGATGATGTGCCAGGCCCCGCGAGCGTGTCACGCTGGGAGCGTCTCGCACGCGACATGGCGGACGAGCATGGGCTGTACGTCGCACTGATTCATCTCGTGGGCAGCGAAGGCGGCAAGGTCTTCCCCGGCGGGGCGATGCTCGCGGGCCCCAAGGGCGAAGTGCGCACGCGAGGCCCCATGTGGGACGAGGCGCTCGTCGTCACCCGTATCGACCTGGACGACGTCACGCGCGCGCGCGCGGACATGCCGCTCATCGCCGATCTCGAAACGATGATCCCGCACCTGCGCGATGCGATGCTGAAGGTGGACGCCGGCTCGCCGTACCTGCTCAGCTACGATGGACTGTCGGAGATCTCCGGGACATCCGCATCCGCCCCGAGCGGAGCTGCTCGAAAGAAATCCGCCGCGAAGGTTGCTGGGGAATCGCTGCCCGTCGTCAGTGACGAATATGCTGGCGGTCCCCCGACGCTCGACATCGACGGCGCGCTCACCGAGGCCTGGCTTGTTCGCTTTCTGCGTGATGAGATGGCACGTCGCGGCTTCGAGCGGGCCGTCGTCGGTGTTTCAGGCGGCGTCGACTCCGCGGTGACGGCGTATCTCGCCGCGCGCGCTTTCGGACCAGAGCGCGTGATCGGCGTACGTCTTCCATATCGCAGCTCCAGTCCCGAAAGTCTTGCGCACGCGCAGCTCGTCATCGACGCACTCGGCATTGAATCGCGAACGCTCGACATCAGCGCCGCGGTCGATGGATACCTGGCCGCCGAACCAGATGCTGACGGTGCCCGCCGAGGCAACGTGATGGCGCGCATGCGAATGATCGCGCTATTCGACTTGTCCGCGAAGCATCGTGCGATTCCACTCGGCACCGGCAACAAGACCGAGCGCTTGTTCGGCTACTTCACCTGGCACGCCGACGATTCGCCGCCGATCAACCCACTCGGCGATCTCTTCAAGACGCAGGTCTGGGCGCTGGCGCGTCATCTTGGCGTCCCTGAAATCATCGTCGGCAAGCCGCCGACCGCCGACCTTGTGGTTGGGCAAACCGACGAGGGCGACTTCGGAATCAGCTACGCCAAGGCCGACGCGCTGCTGAACTGGCTGCTGAACGGATACAGCGAATCGGATCTGGTGGAACGCGGCTTCGACGCAGCCGAGGTGGCGCTGGTGCGCAAGCGTCTCTCGAGCACGCACTGGAAGCGCCGGCTGCCGACGGTGGCCATGTTGAGTACGTCGACGATTGGCGAGAGTTATCTGAGACCTGTGGACTACTAGAAAGAGCACCGGAACATCGACGACAGTTGGCAGACTTACGGAAAAAGGCGGACTTCGGACCTGGACATCGGATGCTCCGATCCTTTTTCCGACCTCCAGGTCCGATGTCCGTTCTTTCCGACTTTTCCGCCAACTGGGTGGATTCAATCGGTCGTGGCAACACCTCTTCAACGAGGT
>DAIUFP010000014.1:0-126246 GCA_036844565.1 Gemmatimonadaceae bacterium
ACCAATCTAACGATTCGCCCGTCCTGAATCAATCAGTTATTTCGTCACAACTCCTTAGCCTTAGCGACACTCGGGTCACTGTGTCCCCATTGGCTCGGGAAGTGATGAGGCCCCGGGCGAAAGCTGGCGCGCCCTCAGGCCAGGATGCGGACGTCGTCTGTGCAGATCCCGTCCACCGACAGCGCCTCAAGCCGCTGCGCGTCGTGCACCGAGTTCACCGTCCAGGGTATGACCCTGCCACCGAACGCATGCACAGCGGTCACCAGCTCGGCCGACACGAGTAAGTGGTGCGGCCAGAGGTCGACCGCACCGGTCCGCGCCATGGCCAGGAGCGCATCGTGCGCATCCGTCTCCAGGAGGATGCCGAGACGACGCTGGGTCCCAGAAAGGGCAAGCCGATGAATGAGAGCATGGTCGAAGCTGTGGATCGCGGTGACGCCCGTGTAGCTGGCGAGTGCCTCCTCGACAGCAACTTCGATGTCGGCGCCCTTGATCTCGACGAAGAGCTCCGCTCGTCCACCGATCAATTCGCACACCGCGTCCAGTGTTGGCAGCTCCGCCAGTTCCGTGATGAGGTCCGCCAGCCGCGTTCGCCTCAGCTCGGTACCGCTCGGCAAGGTTGCGTCGTGATGTACGACGACTACCCCGTCGGCGGTCATATGCACGTCGAGCTCGATCCCCTGCGCGCCATATTCCAGCGCCAGCTCGAAGCTCCGAAGGGTATTTTCCGTCGCCAGGCGGGGCATACCGCGGTGCGCGATTCGGAGAGACGATGGCATGGGCGTTCGGATGAATGGTGCGGCGCAGACCATGGGTCGTATCTTACGCTGGCGGGATCGTGCGTGCGACCGCCCTTAACACTGAGCGCCTCCCCGCGTCCAACTTGCCGGATTGCATGACTAACGACGCCGGGGACGCCGATGAGCAGACAGACCTCGACCTCATCACACAATGGAAGGGCGGCGATCAGCGCGCAGCCACGCTGCTCGTCGAACGCCACGCGAGTGCCGTGGCGAGGTTCGCGCGCTCCGTGGGAGCGCATGACGACGTCCAGGATATCGTTCAGGACACCTTCGTACGGGCCTTCGGTTCGCTCGACAGCTTTCGCGGTGACAGCTCGCTTCGCACCTGGCTGTTCACCATCGCGCGAAGGCTGCTGCTCGATCTCCGCCGGTCCGAGCGCCGACGCGGTGAGCAGGTTGAAGTGCAGGACACCGACGCGATCACGGAGTACGATTCGCTCGACACCGTGGTTGCCGACGAGACGCGCGCGCGAATGCAGGGGGCCATTGGTCGGCTCTCGAAGACACAGCGGGAAGTATTTCTGTTGCGGGTCAGTGAAGGATTGTCGTACAAGGAAATAGCCGACGTGGCAGGTACGACCGAAGGAGCCGCGCGCGTGCACTATCACAATGCAATGCGCGCCATCAAGGAGTTTCTCCATGAATGATTGCCCGAACGCCGACGTTCGAGATCTGTTGCCCGACCTCATGCACGGCCGGCTCGATGCCGCGACGCGCGCGTCCGTGGAGGCGCATGTGGCCGACTGCGCGGACTGCGCCGCCGAATTGGCGTTGCTACGGGACCTGCGTGCCGTTCGCGGCACCCCCGCGGTCGACATTGCGTCAATCGTCGCTGCCGTGCCCGCGTATCGCACGGCGCCCCGACGGTCGTGGGTCGGCTGGCGTGCGGCTGCGGCAATCACGGTGCTCGTTGCGGGCGCGTCCTCGGTCGCGGTCCTTCAGCGTGGCGTCGGGCCGGTCAATGGTCCGACTGTCAGTTCGACGGTTGCTCCCGTCTCAGCTCCCGCTTCTACTCCATCCCGTCCCGTCACCGTGGCGACCACCCCGGCGGCACCCGTGATTGAGCAGGCTCCCGTCGCGATACCGCGCATTTCCGAGCCGACACCCGTCGCAGCGCCGCCGACCACAGGCGCCGTTCGCGCCGAGCGAGAGCTCGCCATGGGCGGCGGTTCGCTCGGCGATCTCGACAACAGGCAGCTTGCGTCTCTGCTGAAGGACATCGAGTCCCTCGACGCGGTGCCGTCGGTGGAGGTCGATAACACGCCCGTCTCACCGATCGCTCCGACATCCTCGTCGCAGGCGTCGCCGTGAAGACGCGAACCCTCGTCGCCGCATTCTCGCTGCTCCTCGCAGGTGCGAACGCGCATGCGCAGGGCGGGGCAGGAGCGCGCGCGGCCATCCGCGCGAGCCGGCGCGCGGAGCAGCAGCAGAAACAGCAGCAGAGGGAGCAGCAGCAACAGGGAGTACAGCAAGACGCTCCTCAGCAGTTGAAGCGACAGCAGCTGCAGCAGCAAGTTCGGCGCACCCTCTGGCGCGTCACGAAGCAGCGTATCGGCTTCACCGACGAGCAAATGCTCCGGCTCGAGCGCAGCAGTCAGCGGTTTGATCAGGAACGGAGGCAGCTCGCCGTCGAGGAGAAGGCACAGCGCGTCACGATGCGTCGGGAGATCCTTGCCGATTCAGCGGCGAATCAGGCGACGATCGCCACCGCGCTCGATCGGCTGCACGCAGTGCAGCAGCGGCGCCTGGACATCCAGGCCGAAGAGCAGAAGGAATTTTCGAGCTTCATGACTCCGCTGCAGCGCGCCCGCTTTGCCGCGTTGCAGGAGCAGGTGCGAAAGCGTCTGCAGGAATTCGATCGCGCGCAAGCTCAGCCGACTGGTGACGCGCCGCCCGGCACTCCCTGAGGCGGTGCGGCGCCCGCCGACTCACTTTCTGGCGTTCGCTGATCGGCGCCACTTCGACGATCCGGCAGCGAGAACGCGAACTCCGACCCGTGCTCCGGAAACTCGGCCCAGGCCCGTCCGCCTTGCGAACGCGCGGTGTCGCGGACAATGCTCAGCCCGAGTCCCGTACCTTCGACCTCAGTAGTGGTGCCGTGGGCGCGGTAGAACCGCTCGAACAATTGGTCCCGCCTGTCCTCCGGGACACCTCGCCCGTTGTCCCTGACACGAACGACCACTTCCGCAATGTTCTCCGGACTCATCTCACGCCTCGCGCTGATCACGGCCCACCGGTGGTCTTCCGAGGGATTCGCGTACTTGATCGCATTCGAGAGATAGTTCGTGAGGCAGAGCTCGACCGCCGCCGCATTCACGTCGACGTCGATCAGGTCGGTGGAGAGCTGGATGTCAACGCCGCTGTCCTGTGCGGCCTCGCGCACCTGGCGAATGGCTTCCTGAGCCGCCGCACGAAGGCTGATGTGCCGCTGATGGCGCACATCAGTGCCGCTTCGGCCAACCGCGAGGATGTTCGCCACCGCTGACTGCATCAGCCGCGCATTGCGCCGCACGATGTCCACGAAGCGCGTACGCTCCTCGCTCGGCATCTCCGGTAGCTCGTGCAGGATGTCGCTTGCGCCGAGGATCGTCCCGATCCGATTCTTGATCTCGTGGGACACGGCCCGGTTGAAGGTCCGGATGCGCTCTTCGCGCTCGCGCACTTCCTCCGCCGCGAGCCGAAGGAAATGGGTCGTGGTAGTTTGTTGAACGATCGTTATGGCACGGAACAACCGCTGGCCGCAGACGAGAAGCTCGCTCTTTGCGCACGGCTCGGGCATCAGGTCGGCCTCCTGCGCGAGGTAACTGAAAAGGATGCCCCCCAGGATCTCGTGTTCCTTCAGGATCTCGTATGCATCGAATCCCTGCGCATGCCGTAGCGCGCCGAGCTCCATCGCCTTACCAACCACCGGCATGTCGACGCTGATTTCGGCCGAGGGATTCTCGAGGTAGCCGGCGATGCCGTCGATCAACAGGGGCACGTGATCGAGCAGCTCATCGGTGGGAAAGACGCGGTTGGGTTCGATCGAGACGCGCTCGATGATCCGCGCCAGCCAGCGCGTCGTCAGTTCAAGCCGCGAAGCGCGAAGGCGGCCTGCGAGCGCGGCGGCGAGGGGGCAGTCGTTTGCAGTCTGATTGGCCATGAGCAAGCCGTGTGCACGGAGCAGGCCGCTCGACGGCCAGCGCGAGAGGGCTATACTGGCAGTGGACGAGCACGCCTAATGAACCGTCCACGCATCGACTATCCTGCTCGAAGTATCTCGTAACATGCTACTATACAACCACTTACAAGTCACCAATCCACATTGTCGAAGGACCAGGTTTTAGCGTGTCGCATGGAGAGGTCAAAACTGTTGCGTCCATGCACAGTTAAGCATTGTTCCATACCTGAGCCAATCACTGTTGCGTGTTTGAGTGCGTTTGAGGTTCGCCAAGAACGTGATAGCGTCGATGGTCGTTGTTTGCCCTTCTTGTGATGGGGCGTTGGCGGGGTTCAGCCGACGAGGCGAATTCTACGCGTAGCGACCGTCCCCCGACCGCGTTAGGTTCGACAGTTCATGGCACGTACAGGGTGTATCAGACTGGTGTCGCCGGAGTCGCGCGGCAGCCCTCAGCGCGCGCCCGGGTGGTGGAATCGGTAGACACAGCGGACTCAAAATCCGCCGGCACGAGAGTGCCATACGAGTTCGAGTCTCGTCCCGGGTATCCGTAAAATCGAATGGCGCGTTCCCGCTGGGCAGTTACTTGGGTCGCGTAAATCGGGCTGGTCATACAATTGGGCGCGTACCGAGTGGCCTTTGGCCATCGTCGGCGCTTGCTCGGTCATCGGAGCAAGACTAGGTTCGGATCGCTGGTGATGCGTGTGCAGGTCGTCAGCGAGGATGTAAGAGGATAGCTGCGATTTTGGACTGTCGTTCGGCGACGTCGCCGACAACGGAGCGATGCTGAGGCCCCAGAGTTTACGCGGCTGACGCGATGAAACAGGCAGGTCGCACCCGTGCGACGCACTATTTGAGGGCAATGCCGCGTAAAGTGGCGCCCGTCACCGACCCACCAGGATCATGTCGCTCTCTCTAACATCAGGGCCCGCTGAGATTGGCACGCTCGAGGCTCCGCTGCTGGTCGTCGCACTCCCGGCGGCAGGCGCACTCGATGACATGCTACTGGCACTCGACGATTCACTAGGCGGAGTGATCGGGCGAAGCCTTGCCCAACGTGATTTTCGCGGCGGGCGGGATGAAACCATGCACTTCGCGGGCGCCGCGACAGGGCCCTCGCGCGTTCTCCTCATTGGACTTGGAAAGGGTACCGATCGCGTGGGCGCTCTGCGCCGAGCAGGCGCCATCGCCGCCCGGCAGGCTGGCCGGATGGGCACTGGATCGCTCGCGTTCTACGCAGGCAGCCTCGACGCGCCCCAAACAGAAGCGCTCGCGCTCGGGCTGTCCGCCGGCGCGTGGGACTACACGGACACCAAGACGCCCCCGCCGCCCGAAGAACGCCGCGCACCACTGACGAGCGCGCGAATTCATGGTAGTGATGCCGCCGAAATCGCATCGGGCCTCGCCTCCGGTATCGCTATCGCCGAAGGACACTCCCTGGCGCGAACACTCGGCATGATGCCGGGGAACCTCTGTACGCCTGATTTTCTCGCGAGCACCGCCCATGACATCGCTGAGCGTCATAGGATGAAGCTCACAGTCCTGGGCCGCGCCGAGATGGAAAAGGAGGGCATGGGCAGCCTGCTCTGCGTGGCGCAGGGCACTCCCGAGGACCCGAAGCTCATTGTGCTCGAGTACTCGGGCGGCGTTGCGGGCGCCGCTCCAGTTGCGCTGGTGGGGAAGGGTCTGTGCTTCGATTCCGGTGGTATCTCCATAAAGCCGGCGCAGGGAATGGAGTGGATGAAGTTCGACATGTGCGGCGCGGCCGGCGTGCTGGGAGCCATGGAAGCCATCGCGCGCCTGAAGCTTCCCATCAACGTCGTCGGACTCATCGGGTCCACCACGAACATGCTGTCGGGTACTGCCTTCAAGCCCGGTGACGTGGTGAAGAGCATGTCCGGCAAGTTCATCGAGATCATCAACACCGACGCGGAAGGCCGACTTGTCCTCGCCGACGTGCTGACCTACGCGAAGCGATTCAATCCCTCGGCCGTGGTCGACGCGGCGACGTTGACCGGCGCGTGCGTCATCGCACTCGGTCATACAGCGACCGGCGTGCTGGGGAACAACACTGAGTTGGTGAACGAAGTTCTGAGCGCGGGAACACGTGCAGGGGAGCCGGGGTGGCAGCTACCCATGTGGGATGACTACAAGGATCTCATCAAGTCCGACGTGGCCGACATCAAGAATTCGGGTGGCCGCCCGGCAGGTACCATCAGCGCCGCGCTCTTCCTCGCGGAATTTGCGGGCGACTATCCATGGGTGCACCTGGATATTGCCGGAACGGCCTATACCGAGTCCGATCTCGGAACGGTCCCGCGCGGTCCCACGGGTGTCCCGGTGGGCACCTTTGTCGAGTTCGTGCGGGGACGCGCCGGTTGATCTTCTGCCGGACATTCTGGATCACGCTCCTCGGCCTCGGCGCAGTTGCCGGGGCCGTTTTGCCTGAAGGGTTGGCGGCACAGGTGCCGGTGCGCCGTGACACGACGGGAGTTCGGCGTGACACCGCGAACACGCGAGTCGATACCGCTGGCGGCCGACGCAACCTTCCGCCAGCGGGACCAGACACCATTCGAGTGCCGCTGCCCCTGCGCGCGGACTCGATGATCAAGAACGACTCCGCGGCGAAAGGGCTCGTTCCGCTCCCGCCGGTGATCAAGTCGGACACGATCAAGGCCGCACTCGCCAGGGCTGAAGCGCCCGACATTCTCGAGATAGGTGCGCCGCGCATCTACGACCGGACCGCGTTGTTTGCGACGGGCGTGTCGACGTTGATCGAGCTCTTGGCGCGCGTCCCTGGACTCACCGAGTACGCAACGGGATTTCTCGGTGCGCCGGCCGCGATCGCCTCGCAGGGAGATCTTCGGCACGTACGGATCTTCCTCGACGGTCTCGAGATGGACCCGATGGACGTTCGGTCTCGCGGCACCTCCGCGGCGGGCGACCTCCCCATCCATGGCCTGGAGGAAGTGCGCATCGAACGAGGCGCCGAGGAGGTTCGCGTCTATGCGCGCAGCTGGCGCGTCGACCGAACGGTTCCCTACACCCGCGCGGACATCATGACGGGTGACCAGAACTCAAATCTCTATCGCGCGTGGTTCGGCCGGCGGTACGACCACGGCGAAGCACTGCAGGTAGCGGCGGAGCAGTACACGTCGCAACCAACGTCGCGCCTTCCGTCGTCGGATGCGCTCAACATCATGCTTCGCCTGGGCATGACTCACGGTCCGTGGAGCGCGGACGCCTTCATGGAGCGCAGCCATCGCAATCGCGCCGCCTGGGCAGGCGTCGGAAACACCAGTGACACGCAGGACACGGTCGCGGCCATCGAGACGAATCGATCGACCGCCTACCTCCGCCTCGGCAACGGCGACCCCGAGCAGGGAAAGTGGGTGCAACTGCTTGCTTCCGCGCAAAGCTACCTGGCCTCCGCTCGGAGTTCCACGAGCTTCACGGCAAGCGATACGGCCACCGGCGTTGGCGACTCCACGTCGTACGAGAATCAGTACCTGCTCACCGGCGGTATGACATCGCGCGCATTCACGGTAAGCGCGGCCGAGCGGGTTCGTGCGGGCGGTGGGCGGGTGTCGCATGTGCTTTCGGAGCGAGGCTCCACCGCTGTCGGCCCGTTGTCGCTTTCGCTGTACAACGAGGGGAAGAGTTATCTCGATCCGTCGCGCTCCGAGCTCACCGCCCGTCTCGGACTGCGCAATCGCCTGGTCATCCTCGGCTCGGCCTCCCGCACGGGCAGCGGCGATTTCGACCGGCTGTTCACGGAGCAGCGCAACGGGGCGGTGTTCGACGAGGCGGGAAATTTTCTGCTCTCCGGATTTGGCCCGTTCGTCACGCCAGACACGAGCGAAGCCACGAGGTACCGTCTTGCGGCTCGCACCAACGTGCGTGGCGAGGTTGGCGTTCGCCTGCGCGATCTCTGGTTGAGCGGCGGCATCATGCGGCGGGGCAAGACCACGCTGCTTTCGCCCGCCATCTTCGACGCCGGCTACGCGGAGGCACGAGCTCTCCGCACGGAAGGCGACGTCTCCGCGCGAACGCTGGCGGCTCGCGGGCGGCTCTGGCGCGCGGTCAACGTGGATGCGTGGGCGGTCGCGTGGAACGACTCCACCGGCTTCTACCGACCGAAGTACCAGACCCGCAGCGAGCTGTACATCCAGACCAACCTGCTGAACCGCTTTCCCAATGGAAACTTCGGGCTGTTGACGTCGCTTGCGCACGAGTACCGGTCGAACTCGCGGTTTCCGGTGTCGGGCGATTCGGTCCGCGTTGCGCCGGGGTATCGCATGATCGCATTCAAGCTCGAGATCCGGATCCAGACGGCGGTTGTTTCGTATCAGTTCAAGAATTTGCTACAGGAGAAATACGCGCAGGTGCCAGGCTTTCCGTATCCACGCCAGTCCCAGTTCTACGGCGTGCGATGGGAGTTCTGGAATTGACAATGTCGTTGCAGCAGCGTAACTTAGGCCACGTGATATGATACGGAGCATGACGGGGTTCGGCGCGGCCGACGGCGAGGTGGGAGGGCAACGCGTGAGCGTGGAGATCCGGTCGGTCAACCACCGCTATTTCAGTCCCTCCATCAAGCTTCCGTCCGCGCTCACACGATGGGAGGCCGACGTCCGCGACGCGCTGCGGAGGGGGGTCAGCCGGGGTCACGTGACACTCTCAGCGCGATTCGAGCGGGACGACCAGGAGAGTCCGACGGCGCTGCCCATCGACGAAGTTCGATTCGCCAGCTACGTAACGCAGCTCAGGGCGCTTCAAGAGCGCTATGCCTTGCAGGATACGCTGGATGTCGCGACGATCCTGCGGATGCCCGACGTTTTCGTGGCGTCTCCCCAGCGCGAGGAGCTGTCGGCTGAAGCAGGTCCACAGGTGGTCGGCATCGTCGATCGAGCCGTCGAGGCGCTTCTGGCAATGCGTTTGGCGGAAGGCTCGCGACTGGTCGAGTATCTCGATCAACGCCTCGGAACGATCGAGGCCGCGTTAGGGAGGATTGCGGTCCGCGCGCCGGAGCGCGTCACCGAGCAGCGTGACCGGCTGCGTACGGCCGTCCGTGAGCTCACAGGGGGTGTCGCGGTGGACGAGACGCGCCTCGCCCAGGAGATCGCCATCCTCGCTGACCGTCTGGATGTGTTGGAGGAGCTTTCGCGCTTCAACGCACACATCGACGTCTTTCGCGGCGCGCTGCTCGGCAGCCAGTCGGATGGTGTCGGCAAGCGACTTGGCTTCCTGCTTCAGGAGATGCTTCGCGAGGCAAACACGACCGGCAGCAAGGGAAACGATGCCGCAATCGTTGCGGATGTCCTCCTCGTGAAGGAGGAATTGGAGCGGATCCGCGAGCAGGTGGAGAATCTCGAATGAGTGGAACCACCGTTTTCCCCGTGATCCTGAGTGCTCCGTCGGGGGCCGGCAAGACGACCATCGCCAAGACACTTCTGGGACGCCGTCCGGACCTGGGATACTCCGTTTCCTGCACCACGCGTTCGGGCAGACCGGGCGAAATCGCGGGAACCGACTATTATTTCATATCCCGCGCGGAGTTCATCGCCGAACGGGAGCGTAACGGGTTCGCCGAGTCGGCGGTCGTTCACGGACATCTGTACGGAACCCTTCGGCGTGAAGTCGAGCGGGTATTGGGGCAGGGACAGCACGTCGTGATGGACATCGATGTTCAGGGCGCAACCCAATTCGTCCGCGCCTTTCCGCAGTCGGTGACCATCTTCATCCTTCCGCCGTCAGCCGAGGTTCTGCTGGACAGGTTGCGGGCGCGGAAGACGGAGAGTGCGGCGCAACTTGCTGTTCGCCTGCAGTCCGCACTTCAGGAGCTGCAGCAGGTTGATGAGTACGAGTACGTCGTCGTCAACGACGACCTGGAACGAGCGGTCGCGAGCGTCGGGTCGATCATCGACGCCGAGACCGTCAGTCGGGAACGCGTCAAGAATCTTCGCCAGCAGGTGGCGCTGCTCATCGAGCGCCTCGAGCTTGAAATAGAGAATACCAACACACCCTGATCCAGCGAGTCATGCGAGTTTTCACACCGGTCGAGATCGCGAAGCACGCCGCCAACAAGTACCTCGGCGTCCTTGTCGCGGCGAAGTACGCTCGTGCATTGAACGAGTTCCCGGGCGGTTCCGGATCACGCGACAAGAAGCTCACGACGCGCTCGCTCGAGGAGCTTTCGCGTGGGGACATCGACTACCGCGTCATTCCGCGTCGCCGCTCGGCTGAGTAGGTCCACGTTGCGGGGCAGGCGCCGCCTGCTCCGAGCGTACCAGCGCACACAGCCCTCCACGCGCACCAGCCCACCGTGACCGAAGCCCGAGCTCGGCTCTTCGCTGGACGCCGTGTGTTACTCGGGGTCTCGGGCGGCATCGCCAGCTACAAGACTGCATGGCTCGCCCGACTGCTCACGAAGTCCGGCGCCGAAGTCGACGTCGTCATGACGCGCGCGGCGACGGAGTTCGTCGGTGCGGTCACATTCGAAGCGCTCACCGGAAGGCCTGTCCACACCGGCCTTTTTGACAAGGGTCGAACGCTCGATCACATCAAGCTCGCACGCGCGGCAGATGCCATCGTGATCGCCCCGGCCACCGCCGACCTCATGGCGCGCGCCGCAACCGGTCAGGCGGATGATCTGCTCACGGCATGTCTGCTCGCGGCGGAGTGTCCGGTGCTGATGGTGCCCGCCATGAACGATCGCATGTGGGCCCATGCGCAGACGCAGGCGAATGCGGCGCACCTACGCACGCTCGGGTACGAGCTGATGGATCCCGACACCGGGTTGCTTGCCGCGGGCGAGGGGAGCGGTCCTGGCCGAATGCCGGAGCCAGAGGCAATCCACACACGTGTTGGCCGCCTTCTCGATCGCGGATCGCTTCGTGGCCGCTCGGTCCTCGTGACCGCGGGCCCGACGCGCGAGGCGATCGATGCCGTCCGATTCATCTCGAACTACAGCAGTGGCAAGATGGGGGTGGCGGTCGCTGCGGCCGCGTGGCGCCGAGGCGCCGACGTCACCCTGATTCACGGCCCGCTCGCTGTCGGTATCCCGCACGGCGTGACGCATGTGCCGGTACAGTCCACCGCCGAAATGCGCGACGCGGTTGCAGCGCGAATCGGGGAAGCCGACGTCCTCGTGATGAGCGCCGCGCCGGCGGACTATCAGCCGATTTCACGGGCGGAAGGGAAACTGAAGAAGACCGGAAGTTCTCGGTCGATCGAGCTTCGCGAGACGCCGGACATACTTGTCAGCACGATCGAGTCCCGGAAACCAGGTTCCGTGGTCGTCGGATTCGCGCTCGAGACCGACGACCTGCTCGCCAACGGGCGCCGCAAGCTCGACGGCAAGCATCTCGACATGGTGGTACTCAACGCGGCCAATGAGCCCGGTGCGGGCTTCGGTGTGGATACCAATCGCGTGACGTTGGTGCGCCGCGACATCGATGAACCGGAAGAGCTGCCGCTGCTCGACAAGGTTGACGTCGCAGAAGAGATCCTCGATCGAGTGGAGACGATGCTGCATGGACGCTAGGGACGCGCTTCGCCGTTACCTCGAGCAACGGCGTGAGCTCGGCGAGAGTGAGCTGGTGCTGGATTCGATGAGCGTGGAGGAGGCCATGCGCCTCCTCGGCGCGGGCAAGATGGCAGGTGGGGGTGGGGGCGCAGGTTCGGCGGGTTGGCGCGACGCAATCCGGACCGCTGGCGGTGGCGATGCATCGCCCGCGTCCGCTCCCGTTGCGCGCGTGGCTCCCTCGCCGCCGACTCCGGCGCCGGCTCCAACCGCTGCGGTCCACATTCCCTCCACGCAGTCCGGGGCCACGGCGTCAGGCTCGTCGCCACTGTCGGACGTGCCCACGGGCATCGTGATCGCCGGCGCGAGCCGTGCGCTGTCCGACGACCCGGCGTTCAAGCTCGACTCGCTGGCGACGATCGCCGAGACGGTCGCCGGTTGCCGGCGTTGTCCGTTGTATGCGACGGCGAAGAACCCCGTGCCCGGCACGGGGAATCCCGATGCGGACTTCATGATCGTCGGGGAAGCGCCGGGCGCCAACGAGGATGAGCAGGGCGTCCCGTTCGTCGGTCAGGCGGGGCAGCTGCTGACGAAGATCATCGAGGCCATTCAACTAACGCGTGACGATGTCTTCATTGCAAACGTCCTGAAGCACCGGCCACCGGGAAACAGGAATCCGCTGCCGGAGGAAGTGAGCGCATGCTCGCCATACCTGGTTCGCCAGATCGAGCTCGTTCGACCGAAGGTGATTCTGGCGCTCGGCACCTTTGCGGCCCAGACTCTGCTCGAGACGAAAACCACCATCGGGAAGCTCCGTGGCCAGATTCACCGGTACTACGGCGTCCCGCTCATCGTGACCTATCATCCCGCCGCGCTTCTCCGGAATCCCGCGTGGAAGCGCCCTACCTGGGAAGACGTTCAGCTTGCCCGACGAATACTCGACCGCACCGGCCCCACTGGGGCGTGATCCATATCGGGACCGGCGTCCTCCGTACAGCGAGGACGCCGAGCAAGCCGTGATCGCCGCGATGCTCATCGATCAGGACGCGGTGATGCGTGCGATCGAGGTCGTGGACGATTCCATGTTCTACGCCGAGCGCCACCGTCGCCTGTTCAGGGCGATGATGTCGATCACGGAGCGCGGAAGTGTCGTCGATCCGCTCACGCTCGCGGACGAGCTGTCGCGAAAGAGCGAGCTCGAAAGCGCGGGCGGCAAGGACTACATCGGCTTTCTCGTCGATGCGGTTCCCACTGCGGCGAACGTCGAGTACCACGCGAAGATCGTCAAGGAAAAGGCACTCCTTCGGCGGTTGATCGAGGTGTCCACCGAGATCGTGGGTGAGGCCTTTACCGGTGGCCACACCGCAGACGAGCTGCTCGATCTCGCCGAACAGAAGATCTTCCAGGTTGCGCAGCAGCGGACAAGCGAAGGCTTCTCGCGCATCAAGGAGTTGCTCTGGCCAACGATGGAGCGCATCGAGGCCATTCACGCAGGCGGCGAGGCAATCACTGGCGTGGCCAGTGGGTTCGCGGACCTCGACGAGCTGACGTCGGGATTCCAGCCGTCCGATCTCATCATCATCGCGGCGCGTCCGTCGATGGGAAAGACGGCGTTCGTGCTGAACATGGCGCAGCACGCGGCCATCGAGAAGCAGAAGAAGGTGGCGTTCTTCTCGCTCGAGATGAGCAAGGAGTCGCTGGTGCAGCGCATGCTCACGTCCGAAGCGCGCATCGATGCGCAGAAGCTGCGTAAGGGCATGTTACGCGATGATGATTTCCCGAGGCTGGCACGCGCGGCCGGCATTCTTACACATGCGCCGATCTGGATCGACGATACTGCCGGCATCACGCTGCTCGAGATGCGTTCGAAGTCCCGCCGGCTCAAGGCGGAGCAGGGACTCGACATGATCGTCGTGGACTATCTGCAGCTCATGCAGGGCCCAGCGAACTCGGAGAGCCGGCAGCAGGAGGTGTCACAGATCTCCCGTGGCCTCAAGGCGCTGGCGAAGGAGTTGAGTGTTCCCGTGCTGGCGCTCTCACAGCTCTCGCGCGCACCCGAGCAGCGCGCAGGAGACAGCAAGCGCCCGCAGCTCTCCGACCTCCGCGAGTCGGGCGCCATCGAGCAGGACGCAGATCTCATCATGTTCATCTACCGCCCCGAGGTCTACGAGGGCGTGGCCGACAAGGACGGAAACTCGCTCGAGGGCAAGGCCGAGATCATCATCGGCAAGCAGCGCAATGGCCCGATCGGCTTCGTGAACCTGTTCTTCCAGAAGAGCTACACGAGGTTCGAGAGTTTCTCGCAGCGTGCGCCTGGTCCCACTGGCGGTGGCACAGAGGCAGGACGCATCGGACCCGGCGGGCAGGAGCGGCGCGTCGGCTAAAGCGCGAGCCGCATCAATGCGCGACGCGGAGTGTGTCGGCGGGAAAATGCTCCGCGTCCCCACGCCGCTGGTCGCTAAATTCACCGCATGAGCGTCAAGGCAAAGACCGTCTATCGCTGCACGGAGTGCGGAGCCGACCACCCCAAGTGGGCGGGCCGCTGCGACGTATGCGGCGCATGGAATTCCCTCGTCGAGGAGATGGCGTCGCGGGCAGCCCCGACGGGTGGCGCAAGTCGCCGTGCGGGAGGTGCTCGCACCCTCGCCGAGGGCGGAAGCGTAGCGGCGACGCCGCGACTGCGCGAGGTGAGCGGATCGGAGTCTCGCCGCTGGAAGACGGGCATCGATGAATTCGACTTCGTGCTGGGCGGTGGCATCGTTCCCGGCTCGATGATCCTCATCGGGGGCGAGCCGGGCATCGGCAAGTCGACACTCCTCCTGCAGGTCGCCGCCCGGCTTCAGAATTCCGCGCATGCCACGCTGTACGCGTCGGGCGAGGAGAGCGCGCTCCAGATCAAACTGCGCGCGGATCGTCTCGCCGAAGACGCGGGTGACGTCAGCCTGCTGAGCGAGACGAACCTCGAAACCATCCTGACCACCGCCGCGGCCAGCGCTCCGGCCGTGTTGGTGATTGACTCCATCCAGACGGTGTTCACGAACGACCTGGAGGGAGCGCCCGGCAATGTCGGACAGGTGCGAGAGTGCGCCGCTCGGCTGATGCGTTTCGCGAAGGAAAGCGGTACCGCGGTATTCGTCGTGGGACACGTGACGAAGGGCGGAGGGATCGCGGGGCCGAAGACGCTCGAGCACATCGTGGACACGGTGCTCTACTTCGAGGGAGAGAACTCGCTCGACCATCGCGTCCTCCGGGCCACGAAAAATCGCTTCGGCAGCGTCGACGAGATCGGCGTGTTCCGCATGGCCGAAGACGGACTGATTCCCGTCGCGAACCCGTCGGAGCTATTCCTTGGCGACCGCTCCATGCATGCCTCGGGAAGCGCCGTGACCGCCCTGCTCGAGGGCACTCGACCAATCCTCATCGAGATCCAGGCACTCGCGGCCAAGGCCGGCTTTGGAACGCCACAGCGCGTTGCCACAGGCTACGACGGGCGACGACTCGCCCTTCTGCTCGCGGTGCTCGACAAGCGCGCCGGACTTTCATTCAGCCAGCTGGACGTGTTTCTCAACGTCGTCGGCGGCGTACGTCTTCAGGAGCCCGCAGGCGATCTCGCGGTTGCCGCGGCGCTGGCGTCGAGCGTGTACGATCGGGCGTTGCCGACCGATGCGGTGTTCGTCGGCGAAGTCGGCCTCGGCGGCGAGATTCGACCGGTGTCGCAGGCGGAACGACGTCTGGCCGAAGCCGCGAATATGGGCATGACCACCGCCTATCTCGCCGAGCGGGCAGTACCGACTCGTGTTCCGAAGGGGCTTCGCGCCATCGGCGTGCGCACGATCGGCGACATGTTCGAGCGGGTGTTCGCGTGACGTCGACCGGAGGTGTGCCGCGCGATGTCGGCGTAGTGATCGTCGCCGGCGGCTCGGGCTCGCGCGTGGGCGGAGGGGAATTGAAGCAGTTCCGCTGGGTCGCGGGAAAGCCGATGCTGCTGCACAGCGTGCAATCCTTCATGGCGCGCCCGGACGTCGGCATGGTGGTGTGCGTGTTGCCGCAGAAGTACGCTGGCGATCCACCTCCGTGGCTTTTCCAATGTGATGTCGATCGTCTGCTCGTATCGGTGGGAGGCCGAACAAGGAGCGAGAGTGTCGCGAATGGCCTCGACGATCTCCCGGACGAGGCGGAGATCGTCCTCGTGCATGACGCCGCACGACCGCTCGTCGACGCCGCGACCGTCGACCGTGTCGTCGAGAGCGTGCGCGCCGGCACCTCCGCGATCGCCGCGCTTCCCGTGGTCGATACGCTCAAGGAAGTGGACGAACACGGGATGATCGTGCGCACCATCGATCGCGACGGTCTCTGGCGGGCGCAGACGCCACAGGGATTTCCCCGCCGCGTTATCGTCGACGCCCACCGTCGCGCCTCGCGCGAGCACATCTCGGCCACCGATGATGCGGCGCTCTGCGAGCGACTCGGCATTCCGGTTCGTGTGGTTCTCGGTGCGGAACGAGCCCTCAAGATCACCGAGCAGGTCGATTTCGCTCGCGCCGAAGCAATGTTCGGGGTGCAGGAATGAAGGGCGACACGCTCGCGCTTCCCTTCTGGTCCGATGCTGAGGTGGCTGGAGCCATCCGTCCCGCACTCGACCAGATGGAGCAGCGACGTGTGCTCGCATATCCCACGGAGACCGTGTACGGCTTCGGTGGCGCGATCGATCGGGATTCTGTCGAGGCCCTGGTTCGGATGAAGGGCAGGCCAAAGGGAAAGCCGTTTCTGCTGCTCATCGCCGGCAGCGATATGCTGGCGAAGCTCGACCTCAAGCTTCCGAGCTTCGCCACGAATCTGGCGGCGCGACACTGGCCCGGCGCGCTGACGCTCGTCCTTCCCGGTGGTGAAAAGCGTGTGCCGACTGCGCTTCGGGGTCCGGAAGGAGGAATCGCGGTTCGCTGGACGTCTCACGGAAACCTTCAGCGACTCATCCGCGCACATGGCGAGGCCATTACCTCGACGAGCGCGAACCGCCCCGGGGTTCCGCCCGCTACATCGTCGCGCGAAATTCGAGAGCAGTGGCCCGGTGTCATCGCGAGTGGCGTACTTCGCATTCTCGATGGCGGTACACTGCTGCCTTCACCACCATCGACCGTCGTCGATTGCACCGGGCGTGCGCCCCGGGTGATCCGTCCCGGCGCCATACCGGCAGCGGTCCTTCGCGAGACCGCGCCGCGCCTCATCGGAGATGCGTAACGCAATGAAGCTGCTTTTTGTGTGCACCGGAAATACCTGTCGCAGTCCCATGGCCGAAGCGCTCGCGCGCAAGGTGGCGATCGAGCGAGGACTCGTCGACGTCGACGTTGCGAGCGCAGGGACGAGTGCCTGGGACGGTGCGGCCGCGTCTGACGGCGCGCTCTTGGTGGGCCTGGAGCGGCACCTCGACCTGAGCGGACACCGGTCGCAGCAGCTGTCTCGCTCACTCGTCGAATCGAGTGACCTCATCCTCACGATGGGTCCGCACCACCTCGAGCGCGCGGAAGCACTGGGCGGCGCTGGCAAGAGCTACCTGATCACCGCGTATCCGCGGCCTGGGCAGAAGGGTCGAGCCGTGAGTGATCCCATGGGCGGCGAGCTCGACACCTATCGCGCCACCGCCGACGAGCTGGAGGCGGAGATCCGCCGCGTATTCGATCATTTCGCGGCGGAGCAGGTGCCCGGCGCATCGTGATGGATGCGCCGGCGCGACTGGTGCTTCTGGGACACCCGGTGGCGCACTCGATCTCTCCTCGATTCCAGAATGCGGCACTGCGCGCCGCGGCAATTCCCCTCACCTATGAGCTGGTCGACGTCCACCCCGATGCTCTCGACGCGATGATCGCTTCGCTCGCGGTTGAGCGCGCCGCGGGCAACGTCACCATCCCGCACAAGGAACGCTTCGCACAGCGGTGCGCTCGCCTGATGCCCTTGGCCGAGCGTGTCGGGGCGGCGAACGTGTTCTGGCACGAGAAGGGAGAGCTCGTGGGCGACAATAGCGACGTCGGAGGATCCGAGCTGGTTATCCGCACCCTGCTCGGCGACCAGCTTCGCGGCGCCCGGGTCGCGGTGATTGGCGCGGGAGGCGGGGCGGCGGCGGTCCTGTGTGCGTTGGAACGGTGCGGGGTCGCGGAGGCCCGCGTGTACAATCGGAACATGTCACGCGCGGAGGATCTCGCAACACGCTACGCTGCGCTTACGCGCGCGACTGCATCGCTCGATGAGGCGCTGCTGGGTGCAACGCTCGTCGTCAACACCACGCCGCTCGGCCTCCACGTGGGCGACGCCATGCCCGTTGACATCGACATGCTGCCGCCGGGATGTGCCGTGTTCGACCTCGCTTATGCACCGGGCGAAACGGCGTGGGTGAAGGAGGCGCGCAACGCGGGACACCGGGCGGCCGACGGCGAGGGCATGCTCGTGGAACAGGGAGCCATTGCGTTCGAGCGCTGGTTCGGCTTCGAGCCGGACAGGAATGTGATGTGGAAGGCAATGGCCTGACCGCGTTGCGCGGTGTCGCCGACGATTTGCGTTCGTCGCTGCTGGACCTGCTGCTACCTACCGCTTGCGCCGTTTGCCGAAGCGCTCGCGCACTCGTGGAGACCGACCTCGTGTGCGGAAGATGCTGGGCACTTGCGGCGCAATTGCCCCGTCCGCGGTGCGATCGCTGCGGCCATCCGTATGATCCGCGTCACCGGTCGGCGGCGTGCGCGTGGTGCGATCTGCTGCCGCCGTACGTCCGCGCGGCTCGGTCGGTCTGTGGTGTGCCCGGCGGAAATGCCGGCGCCATCGTGCACGCCCTCAAGTACAAGGGTTGGAGCGCGGTCGCCACAGGGATGGGACGCCGAATGGCGGCGCTCCGTTTTCCCGCGGACGTAGAGCAGGAGCGTGCGGCGCTCGTGCCGGTGCCGCTTTCCCCATCGCGGCTGCGCGAGCGCGGGTACAACCAGAGCGCCGAGCTTGCTCGCCATATCGCTCCGCGGTGGGGAATTCCGGTCCGTGAGGATATACTCGTACGAGGCCGTGCGACGACGACGCAAACGCGGTTGACACCAGGGGAAAGAAAGCGCAACGTTTCCGGCGCATTCCATGCGGCCGTCGACAGGAACTCATTGCGCGGCCAGCACCTTGTGCTTGTGGACGATGTCGTGACGACCGCCGCTACGCTGAACGAGTGCGCAGCGGCATTGCACGACGGCGGAGCACGCATCATCAGTTTCGTGACTTTTGGCCGGGCACCTGCTCTTGGTGACCGGTGGTAAACCTACAGGAGAGGCAGATGGCTATTCGGGTTGGAATCAACGGCTTCGGCCGCATCGGACGTCAGGTACTGCGCGCCGCAAAGCAGGCGGGCATCAAGGACATCGACTTCGTGGCGGTCAATGACCTCACAGACACGAAGACGCTCGCGCACCTGTTCAAGTACGATTCGGTCCACCGCGAGTTCAAGGGCGATGTCTCCGCCGGCGCATCGTCGATCACGGTCGATGGCGACGAGATCAAGATTCTCGCCGAGAAGGATCCGGGGAAGCTGCCGTGGAAGGAGCTTGGCGTGGATATCGTGCTCGAGTCGACGGGCCGTTTTACCGATGCGTCAAAGGCTCAGGCGCACATCACCGGTGGCGCGAAGAAGGTCATCATCTCCGCACCGGCGAAGGGCGAGGACATCACGATCGTGATGGGCGTCAACCACACGAAGTACGACGCCGCTTCGCACCACATCATCTCGAACGCATCGTGCACCACGAACTGCCTCGTCCCGATGGTGAAGGTGGTGCGGGACAATTTCGGCTTCGTTCGCGGTTCGATGGTCACGATTCACAGCTACACCAACGACCAGAGCATCCTCGACCTCCCGCACAAGGACCTGCGCCGTGCGCGTGCCGCGGCCATGTCGATGATCCCGACGACCACGGGCGCCGCGAAGGCGACGTCGCTCGTCATCCCGGAGCTCAAGGGCAAGATCGACGGTATCGCCATCCGCGTTCCCACTCCCGATGTCTCCATGACGGACCTTGCGGTCGTCGTCGAGAAGGCGGTGACTGTCGACCAGATCAACGCCGCCTTCCTCAAAGCCTCCGAGAGCGGTGACCTCAAGGGCATCCTCAAGTACACCGACGAGGAGCTCGTCTCCTCCGACTACATCGGCAACCCGTACTCCTGCATCTTCGACTCGAAGTGCACGAACGTGGTCGACGGACTGCTCCTCAAGGTCTCCGGGTGGTACGACAACGAGTGGGGCTACGCATCGCGCTGCGTCGACCTGCTCCAGTACGTCGGCGGCAAGCTGTAGTCGATGCCGAAACTGACAATCAAGGAGCTCCCCGCAGAGAAGTTGCGGGGGCAGCGCGCGCTGGTGCGTGTGGACTTCAACGTGCCGCTGGACGAGCACGGCCACGTCACCGACGACACGCGTATCCGCGCCGCCCTTCCCACGCTCGAGTATCTCCTCGACCGCGGCGCGAAGGTCGTCCTGCTGTCGCATCTGGGGCGGCCCAAGGCCAAGCCCGAGTCGAAGTACTCGCTCGAGCCGGTGTCGCGCCGGCTCGCCGAGCTACTGCCCAAGCGGAAGGTCACCTTCGTCGAGTCCACAGACAGCGACGAAGCGCAGAAGGCCACGCATACCATCGGAGACGGCGAAATCCTGCTGCTCGAGAACACGCGCTTTCTCCCCGGTGAGGAGACGAACGACGATGGTCTCTCGCGCACGTTTGCCGAGCTCGGCGATCTGTACGTGAATGACGCTTTCGGGACGGCACATCGCGCGCACGCGTCGACCGAAGGTGTGGCTCGCCACCTGAAGCCGGCCGTCGCGGGACTGCTGATGCAGAAGGAGCTCGACTACCTCCAGGGTGCGCTCGAGAATCCGAAGAAGCCGTTCGTCGCCATTCTGGGGGGATCCAAAATCTCTGGAAAAATCGACGTCATCGAAGCGCTGCTGCCCAAGGTGGACGCGCTGCTCGTCGGCGGGGCTATGGCGTGCACGTTCTACAAGGCCATGGGCCTCGAGGTCGGCAAGAGCCTGGTCGAGCCGGATCGCGTCGAGATGGCGAAGGAGCTGATCGAACAGGCGGGCAGCGTCCTGATCCTGCCACACGACGCTACCGTCGCTCCGTCCGTCGATGCTGGTGCGCAAGCGAAATCCGTCAGTCGGGAGAACATTCCTGCCGACATGGCGATGCTCGACATCGGCGCTCGAACGGCGGAGTCGTACACGCGTGCGATCCTGAGCGCAAAGACAGTTCTGTGGAACGGTCCAATGGGCGTCTTCGAGACACCTCCGTTCGACAAGGGCACACGCGCGATCGCGGAGGCGATGGCAAAGGCCACGGCAAGCGGGGCAACGACGATCGTTGGTGGGGGTGACTCCGCCGCAGCGGTCGAGCAGGCCGGCTTGGCCGCGAAGATGAGTCACGTATCGACTGGTGGTGGCGCGTCGCTCGAGTTCCTCGAGGGCAAGACGCTACCCGGTGTTGCCATCCTCGACGAGCACTGACGCATGGCCACTCACGTACGACCGGTGCTCGCCGGAAACTGGAAGATGAACCTCGGCCCATCGGCCGCGGCGACGTTCGTCGAGACGTTCGTCTCCCTCCATGAAGCGCGTGCCGACAGAACGGTGATTCTATTCCCACCAGCGCTCTCACTGGCCGCCGTGCGTTCCGCGCTTGGCGATCGCGGCGATATTCGCGTGGGCGTTCAGAACATCCATGCCGAGGAGAAGGGTGCTTTCACCGGGGAGAATTCCGCGGCCATGGCAGCTGATGCCGGCGCGGCGTTCATCCTGGTGGGTCACTCCGAGCGCCGGCACGTGTTCGGAGAGACGGACGCCGAGGCGGCGAAGAAATGTGCAAAGGTGGTGGAGCACGGTCTGGTGCCGGTGCTCTGTGTCGGTGAGAAGATCGAGCAGCGCGAGCGCGGAGAAACGGAGCAGGTCGTGCTCCACCAGTTGCGCGCGGGGCTGTCCGCGATGTCTCACGAGGCGGTGCTAGGCGCGATCGTCGCGTACGAACCGGTCTGGGCCATCGGCACTGGGCGAACAGCGACTCCTGACGACGCGGCGGCAGTGCACCGCGTCATTCGTGCGGCACTCATCGCGCTCGTGGGACCGTTGGCGAGTGAGATCCCGATCCTGTACGGCGGAAGTGTTACCCCGGCGAATGCCGCAGCCCTTCTCGCCGCGGATCAGGTCGATGGAGTTTTGGTGGGTGGAGCGAGCCTCGACGCCGCGGGTTGGGCAACTATCTGCGCGGCCGGCGCATAAGGTCGCGATTTCGGGTTGACTGGAGCCCGTAACTCTCGTCATATTTGTGGTTTAGGTGTCTTTAGAAACTCCCACGGGCCCGCCGGAATGTACACGTTTCTCCTCGTTCTTCTCATCATCGACAGCATCGTGCTGATCGCCGCCATCCTTCTCCAGAGCGGGAAGGGCAGCGGGCTTGCGGCCAGCTTTGGCGGCGTGAGCAGCTCCGCGGACTCTCTGCTGGGCACGCGTCAGGCTGGAAACCTGCTGACGAAAGCGAGTTGGTGGGGGGGCGGCATCTTCCTGTTCCTCGCGTTCGTGCTCTCGCTCACCATGGCAAAGTCCCGCGCGCCAAAGTCGGTGCTCGATGACGCGTTCACTCAGCCGCCGGCACCCGCCGGTGCACCTGCGCCTTCGCAGGGAGGTGCGACTCCGAACGCCGGCGGCGTAAACCTCACTCCTGCGGCACCGACGACCGCTCCTGCCGGCGCGGGCACGGCCCCCACCACCCCCGCTCCGGCTTCGCCGGCGCCCGCAAAGCCCTGACGCGGTGATCGCACGCGTATCAACGCCAGGGTTCCTCCTCCTCGAGGATGGAGCCCTGTTTCGTGGTGTGCTGCACGGTCCGGAGATCCCGACCGTCGCAGAGGTGGTGTTCACCACGAACATGAGCGGGTATCAGGAGGTCTTTACCGATCCCTCCTACCGCGGCCAGATCGTGGTGATGACGGCCCCGATGCTGGGCAACTACGGCGTCAATCCCGCCGACCCTGAATCGGGAGATGCCCAGGTCGCTGGCGTTGTCTGTCGCGAGCTCGCGCGTAGCTACTCGAACTGGCGCGCCGCCGGCCCTCTGGGGGCGTATCTGGAAGCAGCCCAAATCCCTGTCTTGGAAGAGGTTGACACACGCCGCCTCACGCGTCACTTGAGGACAGTCGGAGTCATGCGTGGTGTCATCGCGGTTGGAGAGACTCCATCCGCAGAGGTTCTGGCGGCACTCGATGCGTGTCCGTCGATGGAGGGTCTCGACCTCGCCTCTCGAGTGACCACGTCAGAGCCCTATGCTTGGGGCAACCCCAAGGCGGCACATCACATCGTGGCGTTCGACTACGGGATCAAGCGCAACATTCTTCGCTTGTTCGACGAGGCAGGCTGCCGGGTCACCGTGGTACCGGCGCAGACCACTGCCGGCGCGGTGATGGAAATGCAGCCGGACGGCGTCTTTCTATCCAATGGTCCGGGCGATCCAGATGCGATCGCCTACGCACCCGCGACGGTCCGCGAGATTGGCGAGCGTGAGGTGCCGATTTTCGGTATCTGCCTTGGCCACCAGCTGTTAGGCCTGACCTACGGTGCCAGCACCGCCAAGATGCCGTACGGCCACCGCGGCGGAAATCACCCAGTGCGCGAGATAGCGACGGGTCGCATTCTCATCACCGCGCAGAACCACGGCTTTGCCGTGCAGGGAACAGAAGACTCCATTCCCGGCGCGCCGGCGCTCCAGGTGACGCACGTCAACCTCAACGATGGCACGGTGGAAGGGCTTCGTCATCGAGAGCTTCCGATCTTTGCCGTGCAGTATCATCCGGAAGCCGCGCCGGGCCCACACGACGCCCGCCCGCTCTTTCAGCAGTTCATGGAAACCGTACGAAATTCGCAGGGGTGAAGTGCTTAAGCTCTTGACACACAAGAGTTAACGCGGATATGTTCGATCAGCTTGCACCCCCTTCGATGCCCGTTCATAGGCACTCCTCATGACGAAAGCTGATCTGGTCGAGCGAGTAACCGCCCAGATTTCCCGCACGGCCGGTCCGATGATCTCGAAAAAGGACTGTGCTCGTGTGGTTGATTCGTTTCTGGACGCCATCAAAGAGGCGCTTCAGGAGCAGAAGAACATCGAGGTCCGCGGCTTCGGTACCTTCAAGATTCGCCACCGGAAAACGCGGATGGCGCGCAACCCCAGAACAGGATCTCCCGTTGAGGTGTCGGCGCGCCCAGTGCCGGTCTTCAAGCCGAGCAAGGAGCTTCGCGCCATGGTGGCGAACATCTCCATCGAGGAGTTGGAGCACGAGAGCGAATACGAAGAGACGGACGTTTAACTCATTCCGCCGCCGTCAGTTGAGCCCCGGCCATCCCGCCGGGGCTTTTTCGTTTGATCGGATGACGGAACTTCCGTCGGATGCGGTGGCTCTGTAGCATGCACTCATGAACGTCACACTCCTTCTCTTTGCGTCGTACGCCGATGCGTTCGGTGCGCCGAGCCTCACGGTTGATCTTCCGGAGCAGGCGACTGTCGCGGATCTCCTGGCCGAACTCGGAAGCAGGCCCGGTGCGCACGTGCTCCCGCGGGCTCCGCTGGTCGCGGTGAATCAGCGGTATTCCGTTGCGTCCACGCGCATCTCGTCTGGCGACGAGGTTGCGCTGATCCCACCGGTCGCCGGCGGATGAGTGCGTCCGGCCGACTCACGGACCAGCCCATCGACGCCTCGGCGCTTGCCGGCGAAGTGAGCAGCCCTGGCTGCGGCGCCATCCTATTGTTTCTTGGCGTCGTACGGGACGTGAACGACGGACGCGGTGTGACGGGCATCGAGTATTCGGCCTACGAAGCAATGGCGGCCGCACAGCTGGACGCAATCGCGACGGAAGCGGCGGAGCGGTTCGCGCCGTCGAACGTCGTGATCGTTCACCGGCTGGGCGCGCTTGGCCTACAGGAGGCGAGCGTGGGGATTGCGGTCGCGCATGCTCATCGCGACGGCGCATATCAGCTTTCGCGGTGGTGCATCGAGGAGCTCAAGCGGCGAGTGCCCATCTGGAAGCGCGAGCACTATCTCGACGGTACGCGAGAATGGGTGGATCTCGCGCGCTCCGCGGTCGGAGCCCCGCAATGACGGGCCTCCTCCTCGATCAGTTCGGCCGGAGCATCGAGTATCTCCGCATCTCGATCACCGATCGCTGCAACTTCCGGTGCCGCTACTGCATGCCCCTGGAAGGGCTGCCGTGGTTGCCGAAGGGCGACATTCTGAGCTACGAGGAGATCCGGGAGGTCGTGTCGCAGCTTGCGCCGATGGGCCTTCGCCGCATTCGCATCACCGGTGGCGAGCCGACTATCCGCCCCCAGCTTGCCACACTCGTTCGGTTCATCCGCGACGTTGACGGCGTTGAAGACATCGCGCTGTCCACCAACGGCGTGAAGCTTTCCGAGCTTGCACAACCGCTCGCGCAGGCCGGTCTGGATCGCGTCAACATCTCGGCTGACAGCCTGCGTGCCGACCGCATTGTCGCCATCGCGCGGCGCGACCTCGGATTCGATCCGGTTTCGGCCGCCAAGGCGGCGCAGGCCGCGGGGCTCGCTCCGATCAAGCTGAATGTTGTGGTCATGCGCGGCGTGAACGACGACGAGGTCGTCGACTTTGCACGGTTGACGCTCGACAATCCGTGGCATGTCCGGTTCATCGAGCTGATGCCGGTGGGCTCACTCGAGCCGATGACCGACGAGATGGTCGTGCCGAGCGATGAGGTGCTGTCCCGCATCCAGGATGCGCTCGGGCCTTTGACGGACGGCGGCGGCCCCGCTCGCGGGAACGGGCCAGCCGCGTACTCCACGCTCGCCGGCGCTGCCGGCAGCATCGGCGTGATCACCCCAATGACGCATACGTATTGCGGCAGCTGCAATCGCGTCCGCCTCACCGCCGACGGACGACTGCGGACCTGTCTCTTCGGCGATCATGAAGTGGACCTCCGAGGAGCGCTCCGCCGCGGCGAGCCGCTGGACGGCCTGGTTCGCCAGGCGCTCGCCGAGAAGCCGGAAGCGCACGCATTGCTGTCGCGTCGCAATGGTGGATTGCGCGCACTCTCGCAGGTCGGAGGGTAGCGTCACCACGTTGCGGCGATAGGTTTGTGCTTGGCAGTATCACCCTCAGACATCTCGCTCTATCATGGTCAACAAGATCACCGTTGTCGGCGCCGGGAACGTGGGCGCGACGACTGCTCAACGTATTGCGGAAAAGGAGCTTGCGCGCACCGTCGTGATGGTCGACGTCGCCGAGGGCATTCCGCAGGGGAAGGGACTCGATCAGTGGCAGAGCGCACCCATCGAGGGCTTCGACTCACGCCTGATCGGCACGAACGGCTACGACGAGACGAAGGATTCCGACATCGTCATCATCACGGCCGGCATCGCGCGCAAGCCCGGCATGTCGCGCGACGACCTGCTCAACACGAACGCCGGCATCGTGAAGTCGGTGTCCGAGCAGATCGCCAAGTCGTCGCCCAACGCGATCCTCATCGTCGTGAGCAACCCGCTCGACGTCATGTGCTACGTGGCGAAGCAGGCGAGCGGCTTTCCACGCGAGCGCGTGATCGGCATGGCCGGCGTGCTCGACACGGGCCGCTTCCGTGCGTTTCTCGCCGAGGCGCTCGACGTCTCCGTACGCGACATCCAGGCGATGGTGCTCGGCGGACATGGCGACACGATGGTGCCGCTGATCTCCTACACCAGCGTGAGCGGCATTCCGATCACGCAGCTGATGGACAAGGCGACGCTCGATGCGATCGTCACGCGTACGCGCAACGGCGGCGCGGAGATCGTGAAGCACCTCAAGACCGGCTCGGCGTACTATGCTCCGTCGTCAGGTGCGGTGCAGATGGCCGAAGCGATCGTGAACGACCAGCGTCGCATCCTGCCGTGCGCCGCGTGGCTCGAAGGCGAGTACGGCATGTCCGGCCTGTTCCTCGGCGTCCCGTGCAAGCTCGGCAAGAACGGACTCGAGAAGATCATCGAAGTAGAGCTGACGACGGACGAGCGTGCCGCGCTCGAGAAGAGTGCCGAAGCCGTTCGCGAGCCGATGTCCGCGATCAAGATGTAAGATGTGGCTGTTGACGCTGTACCGTTCGACGATCGGCAAGAAAGTCATCATGGCCGTCACCGGCTTGCTGCTGGTGTTCTTCGTGATCGGACACATGGCGGGCAATCTCCAGGTGTTCATCGGCCCGGCGAAGATGAACACCTACGCGGCTTTCCTGCAGAGCCTCGGTGAGCTGCTCTGGCTCGTGAGGATCGCGCTACTGGTTGCCGTGCTGCTCCACATCCTCATGGCGTGGCAGCTGACGCGGATCAAGCAGGCGGCGCGTCCCGTCGACTACTCGACACGGTCGCCGCAGGTCAGCACCGTAGCGTCGCGGTCGATGCGATGGGGCGGCGTGCTGCTGCTGGTCTTCATCGTCTTTCACATCCTGCACTTCACCACGGGAACGGTGTTCCCGATGGCGAGTCGGCCCAACGCGGCGTACCCGGCGTTCAGCCACACGAACGTGTATGGAAATGTCATCAGCGCGTTCCATGTGCCGTGGGTCGTGGCGTTCTATGTCGTTTCGATGCTGTTCCTCATGCTTCACCTTTTTCATGGGGCGTGGAGCTCGGTGCGCACGCTTGGCCTGATCAAGCCATCGCATACGCCATTGCGCCGCCGAGCCGCGACAGCAATCGCCGTGATCGTGTGGCTGGGCTTCACCGCGGTGCCCGTTGCCGTATTCCTGGGAGCAATCCGGTAGATGACACTCGATCTGAATGCCCGCGTCCCCACCGGCGCACTCGCCGACAAGTGGGAGAGGCACAAGTTCGACGTGAAGCTCGTGAATCCCGCGAACAAGCGGAAATACACGGTGATCGTCGTCGGATCCGGCCTTGCCGGCGCGTCCGCTGCCGCGACGTTCAGCGAGCTTGGGTACAACGTTCGCTGCTATTGCTACCAGGATTCACCGCGTCGCGCGCACTCCATTGCCGCGCAGGGCGGCATCAACGCGGCGAAGAACTACCAGAACGACGGCGACAGCATTCAGCGCCTGTTCTACGATACGATCAAGGGCGGCGACTTCCGCTCGCGCGAGGCGAACGTCTTCCGGCTCGCGCAGATCAGCGTCAACATCATCGACCAGTGCGTGGCGCAGGGCGTTCCCTTCGCGCGCGAGTACGGTGGATTGTTGTCCAACCGCTCGTTCGGCGGCGCGCAGGTGTCGCGCACCTTTTATGCGCGTGGACAGACCGGGCAGCAGCTTCTACTCGGCGCCTATCAGGCGCTCGAGAAGGAGATCGCGAAGGGCGGAGTGAAGATGTATCCGCGCGCCGAGATGCTCGACCTGATCGTCGTGAACGGGCGTGCGCGTGGGATTGTGGTGCGCGACGAAATCACCGGCACGGTGGAACCGGACCTGGCCGATGCAGTGGTGCTCGCGACGGGCGGTTACGCCAACGTCTTCTATCTGTCGACGAACGCAAAGGGCTGCAATACGACCGCCATCTGGCGCTCGTACAAGCGTGGCGCCGCGTTCGCCAATCCGTGCTACACGCAGATCCACCCGACGTGCATTCCCGTGCATGGCGACTATCAGTCGAAGTTGACGCTGATGTCGGAGTCGCTGCGCAACGATGGACGCGTCTGGGTGCCGAAGCGGAAGGAGGACGTCGACAAGCCGCCGGCGCAGATCGCCGAAGCGGATCGCGACTACTATCTCGAGCGGAAGTACCCGAGCTTCGGCAACCTGTCGCCGCGCGATATCGCGTCGCGAGCCGCGAAGGAAGCGTGCGACGACGGACGCGGAGTCGGACCGGGTGGCCGCGGTGTGTATCTCGATTTCGCGGACGCCATCAAGCGCGTCGGTGAAGACAAGATTCGCGAGCGTTACGGCAACCTGTTCGAGATGTACGAGCGCATCGCGGCGGAGAATCCGTACGAAGTGCCGATGCGCATCTACCCAGCCGCGCACTACACGATGGGCGGTCTCTGGGTGGACTACAACCTCATGAGCACCATTCCGGGGCTGCACGTGGCGGGCGAAGCCAACTTCTCGGATCACGGCGCGAACCGGCTCGGCGCGAGTGCGCTCATGCAGGGCCTTGCCGACGGATATTTCGTACTGCCGTACACGATCGGGAACTATCTCGCGTCGACGAAGCTCGAGCCGGTGACGGCGGACGCGCCCGAGGTGAAGGCCGCGGTTGCGGACGTGCGGGCGCGCACCGAGACATTGTTGGGGATCAAGGGGAAGCGGACGGTCGCGTCGTTTCACCGCGAGCTCGGTCGCATCATGTGGGAGTACTGCGGCATGGCGCGAGATGAGGCCGGCCTGAAGAAGGCACTCGAGCTGATCCCGGCGTTGCGCGAGGAGTTCTGGAAGGACGTCATGGTGCCGGGCACGGGGGCGGACCTCAACCAGACGCTGGAACATGCGGGGCGCGTTGCCGATTTCCTCGAGCTCGGGGAGCTCATGTGTCGCGACGCGCTGCTTCGTGAGGAATCGTGCGGGGGGCATTTTCGCACGGAATATCAGACACCGGACGGCGAAGCGCTGCGGAACGATGAAGATTTCGCCTACGTCGCCGCATGGGAGTATGCTGGGGCAGGGAAGACGCCCATCCTCAACAAGGAGCCGCTCGTCTTCGAGAACATCAAGCTCTCGCAGCGGAGCTACAAGTGAGCGGGTCGATGCAGATCACGTTGAGGGTGTGGCGCCAGGCCGGGCCCGATGTGCCTGGAAGCCTCGTCGAGTACAAGGCGACCGACGTCAGCCCCGAGATGTCCTTTCTCGAAATGCTGGATGTCGTCAACGAGCGCCTGATCGAGAAGGGTGAAGTCCCGATCGCCTTCGATCATGATTGCCGCGAGGGGATCTGCGGCATGTGCGGCGTGATGATCAATGGTGTTGCGCACGGACCGATGAAGGGAACGGCGACCTGCCAGCTTCACATGCGGAGCTTCAAGGACGGCGACACCATCGTCATCGAACCGTGGCGGGCGAAGGCATTTCCGGTCATCAAGGATCTCGTCGTCAACCGCGGTGCATTCGACCGAATCATTCAGGCCGGCGGCTACATCAGCGTTGCCACGGGCGGCGTGCCGGATGGAAATGCCATTCCGGTGCCGAAGACGGACGCCCACGCCTCGATGGACGCAGCGGCATGCATCGCGTGTGGAGCCTGTGTGGCCGCCTGCCCGAACGCATCCGCGTCGTTGTTCACGAGCGCGAAGATTTCACATCTCGGATTGTTGCCTCAGGGGCAGCCGGAACGCTACCGGCGCGCGTTGAAGATGGTTGCGCAGATGGACCTGGAGAGCTTCGGTGGATGCACGCTGTTCGGGGAGTGCCAGGAGGCGTGCCCGAAGGAGATCAGCATCGACTTCATCGCGCGCATGAATCGGGACTTCATGTACGCGGCCGCCACCGTGGTCGACGAGCACTCGGGCGGCGGCCACGGCTGACCGCGCTGCACGGGATCAGATGCGCGGGAGCGTCACGCCGACCTGCGCCTGGTACTTTCCCTTCTTGTCCTTGTAGGAGACTTCGGGTCCCTCGTTGCCCTCGAAGAAAAGCACCTGCGCGATGCCTTCATTCGCGTAGATCTTCGCGGGTAGCGGTGTCGTGTTCGAAATCTCGAGTGTCACGTAGCCTTCCCATTCAGGCTCGAAGGGCGTGACGTTGGTGATGATGCCGCACCGGGCGTAGGTCGACTTGCCCACGGTCACCGTCAGGATGTTGCGCGGGATGCGAAAGTACTCGACCGACCGCGCGAGGGCGAAGCTGTTGGGCGGCACGATACAGACGTCCGTCTCGACCTCGACGAAGCAGCTCGGGTCGAAGTTTTTCGGGTCCACGATCGAATTCATCACGTTCGTGAAGATCCGGAATTCCCGGGCCACGCGCATGTCGTAGCCGTACGAGCTCACGCCATACGAGATGACGCCCTCCCGCACCTGACGCCCTTCGAAAGGTTCGATCATCCCGTGCTCGGTGGCCATGCGGGTGATCCAACGGTCGGACATGATGCTCATGCGGTCTCGGGCGGAGGGAAGCAGGGTGCGCGCGCGGGTAAGCTAGTCCCACCGCGCTGACTCGGGCAATGCAGCAGCCGAAGCAAAAAAGGACAGAGACCACAGTGCAAATCGACGTCTCTGCCTTTGTTGCTGTTCATCCGTTGACACCCGTTTGCGGCACCGGGTAACTTCAGGCGCTGCGACTTAGTGAAAGATTTCACGAGGGCGGAGATTCGATGGAACGCACGTACCTGCCTGTCCTTTTGTTGCTGGGCTTCGCCGTCATGAACGGAGTCCTCATCATCCTCATATCACACCTGACCCTGCGCCCGCGGCCCACCGCGGAAAAGCAGACACCGTACGAGTCCGGCATGCCGGTGCTCGGCGACGCGCGCGAGCGCTTCTCGGTGAAGTTCTACATGGTCGCGGTGCTGTTCATCATCTTCGACATCGAGACGGTCTTCATGATTCCGTGGGGAGCGCATTTCCGGCAGCTCTCCTGCGGCGTGGACCTCGTCGACGGCGCCTGTCCGTCGGGCCAGCTCTCGCTGTTCGGCCTCTGGGAGATGCTCGTGTTCATTGCGATCCTCCTCGTGGGCTACGTCTACGTGTGGAAGAAGGGAGCGCTGCAATGGGATTGAGCCCTCGTCCGGAAACAAGCTTCACGTCAATCGATCCGCAGAGTCAGGAGAGTTGGGTCACCACGAAGCTCGACTTCCTCGTGAACTGGGGGCGCGCCAACTCCCTGTGGCCCATGCCCTTCGGCACCGCGTGCTGCGCCATCGAGTTCATGGCGACCGCGGCGTCCAAGTTCGACCTTGCGCGCTTCGGCATGGAGCGCATGAGCTTCTCGCCGCGCCAGGCGGACGTGCTGATCTGCGCGGGTCGCGTGCCCTTCAAGCTTGCCCCGGTCATTCGGCGCATCTGGCAGCAAATGCCGCAGCCTAAGTGGTGCATCTCCATGGGTGCCTGCGCGTCCTCGGGCGGCATGTTCGACAACTACGCCGTGGTGCAGGGGATCGACACGATCATTCCGGTCGACGTCTACGTCCCGGGATGTCCCCCGCGCCCTGAAGCCCTCATGTACGGCATCATGCTGCTGCAGAAGAAGATCATGGCGGAGCGCATGGCCGACAAATCCCTGCGCAACGAGATGGAGCCCGATCCCACGAGCCAGCTCTATATCTCCCCGCGCCTGATCGACGAGCTCTCCGAGCCGTTCGGCAATTCGATCCACCAGACACGGTCGGGACTGTGAGCTCAGCGTTCGTGCCAGTCCTCGCCGGTCACGCGGAGGGATCGAACGTCCCCGCGCCAGTCACACCGAAGAACGTCCAGCACGTGGGCGGCGCCGAGAATCCGTCGGCTGCCGCGCTCAAGACGCAGTTCGGTGCGGCTGTCCATCGCGTCGACGTCGTCTGGGGCGAGACGTCCGTCATCGTCGAGAAGTCGCAGCTGAACGGCATTGTCCGCTGGCTGCACGACGATCCGTCGCAGCAGTACGACTACTGTTCGGACGTCACCGCGGTCGAGTTCCGCGACATGGAACGGGCGATCGAAGTCGTATGGCATCTTCGGTCGATCCCGCATCGTCGTTTCCTCCGCCTCAAAGTCCTCCTCCAGAAGGGCGAGGCACTCGAAGTGCCGAGCATCTGGGACATCCACAAGGGTGTCGACTGGATGGAGCGCGAGTGCTACGACATGTTCGGCATCCGGTTCGCCGGACATCCGGACCTCCGCCGCATCCTGATGTGGGAGCAGTACAAGGAAGGCTTCCCGCTACGGAAGGACTTTCCGCTGCGCGGTCGCTTCAGTCGGTCGGAGCAGCTCCGTCAGGCGCTCGCGCAGAACCCCGAAGCCAAGTACAGCATGGAAGAGCTGTCGATCGCCGAGGCGTTCGAGGATCTCCCCGCGGAGATGCAGAAGCGGCTCGGCGCGGGCGAGCGGGTGGGCGAGTAATCATGGCCACGACGAAGAGAACGGTTGAAGTCGAGCTCTCCACCACGGGTCTGGATTCCCGCGGACGTCCGCAGCGTGTGCCACTGGTGACCGACGAATCGGGGAAGGTCGTACCGATGACTGCAGCGCCGGGAGTGGAGCCGGATCTCGAAGGCGATCACATGCTGATCAACATCGGACCGCAGCACCCCGCGACACACGGAGTACTCCGCCTGGTGCTCGAGCTCGACGGCGAGACAGTCGTGCGGTGCATTCCGCACATCGGCTACCTGCACTGCGGGTTCGAGAAGATCGGCGAGTATCGCCAGTACAACCAGATCATCCCCTGGACCGATCGCGAGGACTATCTCAATTCTCCCGGCAACAACGTCGCATTTGCGCTCGGCGCAGAGCGGCTGTTCGGGATCGAGATCACGGAGCGCTGCAAGGTGTTGCGCGTCATCGCGAGCGAACTGTCGCGCCTGATCTCGCACTGCGTCTGGCTCGGCACCTTCTGCATCGACATCGGCGCCTTCACGCCTTTCCTGTGGATCTTCCAGCAGCGAGAGCGGGTGTACACGATGCTCGAGAGCTGGATCGGCGCGCGACTCACGACGACGCTCACGCGCGTGGGTGGCATGGGCGCGGACATCCCCGACGGCTTCACCGAGAACCTCGACAACTTCTGCCGCACCTTCCCGAAGGTGCTCGCGGAGTGCGACGCGATGCTCACGAAGAACGGCATCTGGGTCGGCCGTACGGTTGGACTCGGCGCCATGTCGGCGGAAGAAGCGGTGAACTACGGCCTCTCCGGTCCGATGCTGCGCGCGTCCGGCGTTGCGTATGACGTTCGGAAGGACTTCCCGTATCTCGATTACGAGACGTACGACTTCGACGTCGCGGTCGGACAGGCGGGCGACGTCTACGATCGCTTTCTCGTCCGCATGGAAGAAATGCGTCAGTCGATCCGCATCCTCGAGCAGGCGCTGAAGCGTTTGCCCGACGGCCCGGTGAACGTCGACGATCATCGTGTCATCCTGCCGCCGAAGTCGATGGCGACGAGCGACATGGAAAGCATGATCCATCACTTCAAGCAGGTGATGGAGGGTCCGCGTCCACCGATCGGTGAGGCGTACGTCGCGGTCGAAAGCCCGAAGGGTGAGAAGGGCTACTACATGGTCTCGGATGGCACGCCGAAGCCCGTGCGGTGGCGCATCCGGCCCCCCTCGTTCGTGAACCTCTCCGCAATTCCCAAGATGGTCGAAGGGCACCTGCTGTCGGACGTGATCGCGATCAACGCGTCGATCGACATTGTCATGGGAGAGATCGACCGATGAGCGCCACCCACAACGAAATGGGCGACGCCCGCGCGCCTGGCGACACGTCGCACAACCTGCACGAGGCCTACACGCCCGTGTTCACGGGCGCTCGCAAGGCCGAGCTCGACGAGTTGTTCACGCGGTATCCCACGAAGATGGCGGCACTGCTGCCTGCGCTGTGGATGGTGCAGGAGGATCGCGGTTGGGTTTCCGCAGAAGGAATTGCGGAAGTGTCCGAGCTCCTCGAGCTCACGCCGGCGTACGTCCGCGGTGTCGTCACGTTCTACACGATGTACCATCAGCATCCGGTGGCGAAGCACTTCATCCAGGTCTGCACGACGTCGCCCTGCAATGTCTGCGGCGCCGAGGATGTCGTGAACGCGCTGTTGAAGCAGACGGGCTGCGAGGAGCTGGGCGTCACCTCGCCCGACGGCAAGTACGCCGTCATCGAAGTGGAATGCCTCGGCGCATGCGGATTCAACACGCCGCTGATGGTCAATGAGAAGTTCATCGAGTCGGTCACCGTAGAGACGGTGCCCGCACTCCTCGCATCACTGGGCTGACATGGGCTTTCCGCACACGCCGCACGAGCGCGAGTCGCTCGTCCTGTCGAAGCACTTTGGCGTCCAGGAGGCCATCGCCCTCGACGGCTGGAAGAAGCGTGGCGGCTACGCTGCGCTCGAGAAGGCGCTCAAGATGGAACCCGCCGAGATCGTGCAGATCGTGAAGGATTCCGGTCTGCGTGGTCGTGGCGGCGCCGGGTTCCCGACGGGACTCAAGTGGAGTTTCATGAAGCCGGGCGACGGCAAGCAGCACTACCTCGCCTGCAACGCCGACGAATCCGAGCCGGGGACATTCAAGGATCGCGAGATCATGCGCTGGACGCCGCACGCCCTGGTCGAGGGATGCGCCATTGGCGCATACGCGATCGGCGCGACGGTCGCCTACATCTACATTCGCGGCGAGTACACCGAAGCGCTGGAGAAGGTGAACGCCGCCTGCAAGGAGGCGTACGCCGCCGGAATTCTCGGCACCAATGCGATGGGCACGGGCAAGACGGTTCACGTCTACGTGCACAAGGGCGCAGGCGCGTACATCTGCGGCGAAGAGACGGCGATGATGAATTCGCTGGAAGGCCGCCGTGGCAATCCGCGCATCAAGCCGCCGTTCCCCGCCGTGTCGGGTCTGTTCGGCATGCCGACGACGATCAACAACGTCGAGACGCTCGCTGCCGTTCCGCACATCCTCAACAACGGCGCGGACTGGTACAAGACGTTTGGCCGCGCGGACAACCCGAAGAGCACGGGCACGAAGCTGTTCTCGGTGTGCGGCAACGTCTCGAAGCCAGGCAACTACGAGGTCGCGCTCGGATTTCCATTCAAGGACTTCCTGTACGACCTCTGCGGCGGACCGCTGCCCGGACGCAAGTTCAAGGCGATTATCCCCGGCGGCATCTCGGTGCCCATCCAGACGCTTGAGGAAGCCGAAAACTCGCCGATGGACTACGAGGGATTCGTCGCCAATGGGACGATGCTCGGATCGGGCGGCGTCATCATCATCGACGACGCGCAGAACCTCGTGAAGCAGATCGCCCGTGCGGCGCGCTTCTTCGCCCACGAGAGCTGTGCGCAGTGCACGCAGTGCCGCGAAGGCACCGCGTGGACGACGAAGATCCTCGAGCGCATCGTCGCCGGGGATGGTACGCACGAAGATCTGGACACCCTGTTGGATATCGGTGAGCAGATGACCGGCAAGACGATCTGCGTGCTGAGCGATTCCTGCGCGACGCCGGTTGCGTCTGGAATCCAGAAGTTCCGCCCCGACTTCGAGGCGCTGATCAAGGTGAAGAAGGTCCACATGGTGCCCGCGCAGGTGGCCTGATGGCAGATGTGAAAATGGTGAACCTGACGATCGAAGGGCGCCCGGTTTCGGTGCCCGACGGCACGTCGATTCTCGAAGCGGCGAAGTTCGCGGGTGTGCTCGTGCCGCACTACTGCTACCACCCGGGACTGCCGGTGGCGGGCGTGTGCCGCATGTGCCTCGTGGAGGTGGAGAAGGCGCCGAAGCTCGCGCCCTCCTGCGCGACCACTGTGGCGGAAGGGCAGGTGGTGCATGTCCATTCCGAGAAGGCACTCGAGGCGCGCAAGGGCGTGCTCGAGATGCTGCTCATCAACCACCCGCTCGACTGCCCGATCTGCGATCAGGCGGGCGAGTGCGAGCTCCAGGACTACACGTATCAGGAAGGACGCGCGGAGGGTCGCTATCGCGATCCCAAGCGCTTCAATCCGGTCGAGGACTTCGGCGGCGACGTCATGTACGTCGCGAACCGCTGCATCCTCTGCACGCGCTGCGTGCGCTTCATGGATGACGTCGCGCACGATCCCGTGCTGGCGGTCGTGGAGCGCGGCGATCGGGCGTTGATCGGGAAGTTCGAGGGCGAGGACCTGACGCACGCGTGGGCGGGTAACGTGATCGATCTCTGCCCGGTTGGCGCGCTGCTGTCGAAGGATTCGCTGAACAAGGCGCGCGCCTGGGAGATGGATCGCTCCGCATCCGTGTGCCCGAGCTGCTCGCAAGGATGCAACATGATCGTCGAGACGCGCGACAATCAGGTCGTGCGCCTCCGGCCGCGGCCGAACGACGAGGTGAACAAGTTCTTCATGTGCGACCACGGTCGCCTGAATTACCGGTGGATGAACCGAGCCGATCGCGTGGAGTCACCGATGGTGCGGCAGGATGGCGTGCTCGTGACGGCGGATTGGGAAGTCGCGCTGCGCGCCGCCGCGACGGTGCTCTCCGGCAAGCGCGCGTTCGTGCTCGCGTCGCCGAATCTTTCCAATGAAGCGCTCTTCCTGCTGGGCAAGCTCGTCGCGAAGACCGGCGGTGCGGGGGCCTTTCGCGTGAACCAGGGGCAGGAGGCGCCCTTGCCGGGTGTCGAGGACCTGGCGCTGCGTCCGGATCGCGCCGCGAATGTGCGCGGTGCGGAGCTGGCCGGCTTCACGCGCTCTGAAGCGCCGCTCGGCGGGCTGCAGGCCGGCGACGTGCTCGTGGTCGCTGACGAAGACCTCGAGGGTGTCGACGCGGCGGATGTTGCGAAGGCCGGCGCGGTGATCGTGATCGGAACTACGCTCCCGGCGTGGGCTCGTCACGGAGCAAACGTCGTATTGCCGATCGCGAACTTTGCCGAAGAGGATGGCACGTTCACGAATCTTCGTGGACGCGTTCAACGGTTCATGCAGGCGAAGGCGGCTCCCGGTGTGGCGCGTCCCAGCTTCTTCGCGATCGGTGACCTGCTCGCGGCTGTGGGAGAAGGGGCTGGCTACTGGACGGCGTCGCAGACGTTCGATGCGCTCGCCGCCACACACAGAGATTTTGCCGGGATGTCGTACGACAAGCTCGGGCTGAAGGGCGCGATGACGGCCGGCGCCACGGCGGAGGCGGTCAAGTAATGCGTAACTTTTTTGCCGCCGTTGGTCAGTTCTTCGCGCCATGGAACGTCGGCCCAAACGCGGAGCCGGTCTTCTCGCTTTGGCTGATCGCGACGCTCGTCAAGATGATCGTCGTCTTCACGCTCTACATGCTCGGCGCCGCGCTCTTCACACTCGCGGAACGCAAGATCTCCGCGTGGATGCAGGATCGGCATGGTCCGAATCGCGTCGGGAAAGGCTGGCTCCAGCCGATTGCGGACGGCGTGAAGAACTTCGTGAAGGAAGAGACGTATCCGTCGGCGGCCAACCTGCCGCTCTTCATCCTGGCGCCGGTGCTGTCTTTCATTCCGGCGATGGTCACGTGGGCGGTCATCCCGTTTGCCGCTCCATGGGGATCGAAGTGGGGCATCATCGAGATGGTGCTCGCGCCCATGCCGGTGGGGTTCCTGTTCATCCTCGCGTTCTCGTCCATCGGCGTGTACGGCATCGTGATCGCCGGCTGGTCTTCCAACAACAAGTACGCGCTCCTCGGCAGCATTCGCTCGAGCGCACAGATGGTGTCATACGAGATTGCCATGGGGATGAGTACCATCCCCGTGTTGCTCCTGGCAGGCAACGTCTCGATGTCGAAGATCGTGAACCAGCAGGCGTTCGAGACATGGAACGTGCTCAACCTGACGGTCGCGTTCTTCGTCTTCCTCATCGCGGCGTTCGCGGAGACGAACCGTCTCCCCTTCGACCTGCCTGAGGCGGAGTCGGAGCTGATCACCGGCTACCACACCGAATACAGCGCGATGAAGTTCTCGCTGTTCTTCATCGCCGAGTATTGCAACATGCTCACGGCGAGCGCGTTGATGGCGACGTTGTTCTTCGGCGGATGGGACATTCCGTTCACGCTGTGGGACAACATCGCACCGCATACCGGTCTCAAGACGCTGCTCACGCTCGGCGCGTTCGCGACGAAGACACTCTTCTTTGTCTTCTTCTTCATGTGGATCCGCTGGACGCTCCCGCGCTTCCGGTACGACCAGCTCATGTCCCTCGGCTGGAAGCTGCTGCTGCCGTTGTCGCTTGGGTACATCGTCGCGGTGGCCTCCACGATCGTGACGCTCGATGCGCTCGGGTTCGCCCGCGGGTCGGTGCCATTCTGCACCGGGCTCATCCTGTTGAACCTCGCAGCCGTGGTGATCCTGTTCAACGTCGTGGATCGCGGCCGATTGATCAGTCCCGCGTCGTCGCGTCTCAATCGCCGTGATATCGACAAGCTGCGCGCGGTGAGCGCGCATCGGCATGCCCCACTTGCACCAGAGTCACTCGCCCCAGAGTCCGGAGACTGATGTCCATCGGCGTCAAGGTTGTTACGCGTCCGATCGATGAAGTGAGCTACGTGCGCGCCACCCTCGGTGGCATGAAGCGCACGCTGCGGCACATCTTCGAGGAGAAAGTCACCACGCAGTATCCGGAAGAGAAGGAGTCGATCTCGAAGCGGTGGCGCGGAACGCATCGGATGCTCACGACGGAAGACGGCAAGGCCAAGTGCGTGGCGTGCGGCCTGTGTCCGTCGATCTGTCCGGCGAACTGCATCAAGCTCGTGCCGGGTGAGGATGAGCAGGGCAACCGCTATCCCCTCGTCTTCGAGATCGACGAGTTTCGCTGCATCTTCTGTGGGTACTGCCAGGAAGTCTGTCCCGAAGAGGCGATTCACGTCGGCCGGCACTACGAGAACGCTGAGTACAGCCGCGACGGATTTGTCTATGATCTGGAGCGGTTGATGGCGCAGACGCATCCGGTGTGCGAGATGTGGGATCCAGCCGATCCGAAGGGGGAGTGATGACGCACAACGAGCTCCCGCTCTTCTACGTCTTCAATTTTTACTTGTTCGGACTCATCGCGATGGTTTCGGCAGTCGCGTTCGTGACGCGCAAGAGCCCCGTGTCGGCGGCGATGTGGTTGGTGAGCGTGATGTTCTGCCTCGCCGCGATGTACGTCATGCTCGACGCCCAGTTCATCGGGACGATGCAGGTGCTCGTTTACGCCGGCGCGATCATGGTGGTGTTCCTCTTCGTGATCATGCTGCTCAACCTCGGACATGCTTCTGAGCTGGCCGACGCGCGCGGCCTCTGGTGGAAGCTCGGGGCCGGCCTCGTGGGTCTCGCCTTCCTGGCGCAGATCTTCGCGCTCTCGAAGGCGCGGTTGCCGGAGGTGTTCGTGCTGCCGGAGAACACACTGGCGAACCAGGTCGCGAAGGACGGCGCCATCGCGCCGCTCGCCGGCCCGCTGTTCCACGAGTTCCTCCTGGCGTTCGAGGTGACGAGCGTCCTGCTCCTCGCCGCGGTCGTTGGTGCAGTCGTGCTCGGAAAGCGAAAGGAGCGTGTCAATGCTGGCTGAATCGCTCTTCTTCAGTGCCGTGCTGTTCACGATCGGCGTCGTCGGTGTGCTCACGCGCCGCAATGCGATCATCATCTTCATGTGCGTGGAGCTGATGCTCAACGCGGTGAACCTCACCTTCGTGGCGTTCGCGCAGGTGTACGGCGTGGCAGGACAGATCTTCGTGTTCTTCGTCATGACGGTGGCGGCGGCTGAAGCTGCCGTGGGACTCGCGATCATCATCGCGTTGTTCCGTCATCGTCAGACGGTCAATCTGTCGAACATCAATCTCCTCAAGGGATGATGCTCCTCCAGCATGCAGCAACGGCGGGTGCGCACCCCCTGAGCGCCAGTGTGGCGCGGTACATGTGGCTTCTGCCACTGCTACCGCTGCTCGGTTTCGTGATCAACGGGTTGCTTTCGCTCACGAGTGCGATCCACTTCGGGCCCGACGATCCGAGCGCGAGCCACGACGACGTTGGCGGTTCGCGCGCCGCGCACGCCCATGATGCGAACGACGGCGGCGCCCACGGCGACGACCACCATCCTGTCGCACGGCATCGGTACGCGGGCCTGACGAGCCTCGTCGGACCCGGCGTGCTCCTGCTGTCGTTCCTGCTCGCCACGGCAATCTTGTTGGCAATGCAAGCGGCCGGCGCGCATGAGCCATTCGTCCAGCGGTACTTCAGCTGGATGCCGGTCGGCGATCTCCAGATCGACGCCGCCTTCCAACTCGACCAGCTCTCCATGCTGATGGTGATGATCATCACCGGCATCGGCGCCTTGATTCACGTCTTCAGCGTCGGCTACATGGTCGACGACCCGGGGTATCCGCGCTTCTTCGCCTACCTCAACCTGTTCGTGTTCTTCATGCTGGTGCTGGTCCTCGGGTCCAGCTATCCGCTGATGTTCGTGGGCTGGGAAGGCGTCGGACTCTGCTCGTACCTGCTCATCGGCTTCTGGTTCAGCGAGAAGGCCAACGCGGACGCCGGCAAGAAGGCGTTCATCGTCAACCGCATCGGCGACTTCGGCTTCCTGATCGCGATGTTCATGTTGTTCGCCAACACCGGCGCGCTGGATTACGTCGGTGTGAACGCCGCCGTCGCGGGTATGCCATTCGGCGGTGTCCTCATCACCGCCATTTGCCTCTTCTTCTTCCTCGGCTGCGCTGGTAAGAGCGCGCAGATTCCACTGTACGTCTGGTTGCCGGATGCCATGGCCGGCCCAACGCCAGTGTCCGCGCTCATCCATGCGGCGACGATGGTCACGGCAGGCGTCTATCTCATCGCGCGGAGCAATGTGCTCTTCTCGATGGCGCCGGTGGCGAGCCTCGTGGTCGTGCTCATCGGGGCGCTGACGTCGATCTTTGCGGCGTCGATCGGCCTGAAGCAGTGGGACATCAAGAAGGTGCTCGCCTACTCCACCGTCTCCCAGCTCGGCTACATGTTCATGGGCGTCGGCTCCGGAGCGTACGTCGCCGGCGTGTTCCACCTGATGACGCACGCCTTCTTCAAGGCGCTGCTGTTCCTCGGATCCGGCTCCGTGATTTACGCGATGCATGCCGCGTATCACCACACGAACAACCATGAAGACGCGCAGGACATGCGCAACATGGGCGGACTGAAGAAGTTCATGCCGGTCACGTGGGCGCTGATGTGGGCGGCGACGCTCGCCATCTCCGGCATTCCGCCTTTCGCGGGCTTCTTCTCGAAGGACGAGATCCTCGGTTCCGTCTTCACGCGCCACACGGGGTCGACTCTCGCGAATGCGAGCTTGTTCGGCATTCCCGGCGGCTCGATCCTGCTGTTCTGCTACGTCCTCGGGCTTGCTGCCGCGTTCATGACTGCCGTCTACATGACGCGCATGATGATCTACACCTTCCACGGCCCGAATCGGACCGGGGAGAAGGAGCGTGAGCATCTGCACGAGGCGCCGTGGGTGATGACGGGTCCGCTCGTCGTGCTAGGAGTTCTCAGCGTGTTCGGCGGCTGGTTCAACTTGCCGTCGCTCATTCCCATCGGGCCGATTGGCGCACTGGAACGGTGGCTGGAGCCGGTGGTGGGTGAAGGCACGCTCCGGATCACGAACGGTGCGGTGCTCGAGACGTCGCACAACACGGAGCTCGCGCTGATCGGCGCGGCGGTCCTCATCGCCATCGCCGGTATTGCGCTTGCCTTCGCGCGCCTCAAGCCCGACACGCTGGTGCCAGCGAAGGACGCGCCCGCGGAGCATGGCTTCGAGCGCGTCCTGGCGAACAAGTACTTCGTCGACGAGACCTACGACAAGGTGATCGTGGATCCAGTCGTCGCCACGTCGCGCGGCCTGCTGTGGCGCGGCATCGACGTCGGACTCATTGATGGCCTCACGCGCATGATCATCCAGAGCAAGGACGACGACAGCGCGCCAGGCACCACCGTGCCGATGGGCGGCCTTCTCCCGCGCGCGGTCGGCTGGATGGGGTCGCAGATGCAGTCTGGACTTGTCGGTACCTACGCGTGGGTCCTTGTCGTCGGCGTGCTGTTCGTGCTCGGCGCCTTCACTTTCAGATAGGGCGAGATGCGCGAGTTTCTGCTTTCTGTGGGCTATGACCGCTGGATCCTCCCGGCGCTGCTGATCGTCCCGATCCTGGGCGCGCTCGCGGTGATGGCAGGCGGTCGTCAGGCTGAGGGTGAAGATGAGGTCGTGTCCGGTGCGGCGAACCGCTCCAGGATGCTGGCTGCGGTGACCTTCGGCATCGAGTTCGTGCTCTCCGTGGGATTGTGGTGGGCGTTCGATCCGGCCGCGACGGGTTGGCAACAGCGCTTCGATATCGCGTGGATTCCGTCGTGGGGCGCGCGCTTCACTGTCGGTCTCGACGGCATCGCCATGATGATGGTGCTGCTCACGACCTTCATCATGCTGCTGGCGTCGATCGGCAGCTGGACGTCGGTGCGAACGAAGGCGTCGTCGTACTACGCGCTGCTGCTCGTGCTCACGACCGGCATGCTGGGCGTCTTCATGGCGCTCGATCTCTTCCTGTTCTACATCATGTGGGAAGTGATGCTGATCCCGATGTACTTCATCATCGGCATCTGGGGCGGACAGCGTCGCATCTACGCGAGCCTCAAGTTCTTCATCTATACGATGCTCGGCTCGCTGCTCATGCTGGTCGGCATCATCTATCTAGGTCTCGCCGCACAGCAGCCGCACCTCGTGAATGGCGCGCCGGTGATCATCAACGGCGTGATGGACATGAGCCCGAACTTCTCCTACGACGCCATCATGTCGCAGGTGCAGCTCACGCCGGTCGCGGGGATGTGGCTGTTCAGCGCATTCTTCCTGGCGTTCGCCGTCAAGGTGCCGATGTTTCCGTTCCACACCTGGTTGCCCGACGCCCACGTGGAAGCGCCGACGGCGGGTTCGGTGGTGCTTGCCGCCATCATGCTCAAGCTGGGTACGTTCGGCTTCATTCGCCTCGCAGTGCCGCTGTTCCCCGCGGCCGCGATGAATCCGACGATTCGAGGCATTGTGCTGACGCTCGCGGTCATTGGCATCGTCTACGGCTCGCTCGTTTCACTGGTGCAGCCCGACTTCAAGAAGCTCGTGGCCTACAGCTCCGTGAGTCACCTCGGGTTCGTCATGCTCGGCATCTTTGCGCTCACCGTCCAGAGCGTGCAGGGCGCGTTGATGGTCATGATCAACCATGGTCTCTCCACGGGCGCGCTCTTCTTCCTGATCGGCATGATCTACGAGCGACGGCACACGCGCATGATTGCGGCGTATGGCGGTATCGCGCGTGTGGTTCCGCTCTTCTCCGCCATACTCGTTTTCGTGTCACTGAGCTCCATCGGCGTGCCGGGCACGAATGGTTTCATCGGCGAGTTCCTGGTGCTGCTCGGGGCTTATCGCACGACGCCATTCCTGGCGGTCATCGCGGCGACGAGCGTCATCATCGCCGCGGCGTACATGCTCTGGGCGATCCAGCGCATCCTCTTCAATCCGCTCGACAAGCCGGAGAATGAGCACATTCCCGACCTGAATCGTCGCGAGCTGCTGCTCATGGCGCCGCTCATCGCCGGCATGATCTGGTTGGGCGTGTATCCGGCTCCAGTACTGCGCCGGCTCCAGCCGTCGGCGGAGAATTTCGTTCGGATCGTCGAGATGCGGTCGGCGGCGGCGAATGTCAGCGCAGGGGGAAGCCGTTGATGCGCACCTTCGATCTCGCGATTCCATCGCAGCTCACCGCGGCGCTCGTTCCCGATCTTCTGCTCATGGGCGGCGCCATGGCGCTGCTGCTATGGGCGGTCTGGCGCAAGGAGTCCGCGGCGCATCAACGGAGCGTGGGCGTGCTGTCGATCGGACTCTGCCTCGCGACCATGGTCGCCGTCGGGTTGATGATGTCGCAGCGGTCACTCGCCACCGACGGCCCAATCGCCGTTGACAATTTCCGCTGGATGGCGGACATCATCATCCTGCTCGGCACCATCGGCGCGCTCGCACTCGGAATCGACGACAACGATCGCGTCGGCACCACGACGGCGGAGACGCACGTGCTCATCCTGCTCGCGTCGAGCGGAATGATGTTGCTGGCCGCCGCGCGAGACCTGATGATCGTTTTCCTCGGCATCGAGCTGATGTCGATTTCCAGCTACGCACTCGCGGGCTTGAACCGGCGCAGCGAACGGTCGGCCGAAGGCGCACTCAAGTACTTCCTGCTCGGCGCATTTTCCACGGCGTTTCTGCTGTACGGTATTGCGCTCGTGTACGGTGCGACCGGTACGACATCCTTGCATCAGATCGGCCTTCGGGTGCTCGAGAATGCGCTCTTCACGAGTCCGCTGCTGCTGATCGGCATCGCACTGCTTCTCGTCGGTTTTGGCTTCAAGGTGTCCACGGTTCCGTTTCACATGTGGGCACCCGACGTCTACGACGGCTCACCCAATCCGGTGACCGCGTACTTTGCCGCGACGGTGAAGGCAGCGTCGTTCGTCGTTTTCCTGCGGGTGTGGCTCGAGGCGTTCAGCGGCGAGTTCACCAGCTGGCACAGGGCCGTGGTTGGCCTGGCGATCGCCACGATGGTGATCGGAAATGCTGTTGGACTGGTGCAGCGCAACATCAAGCGACTGCTCGCCTACTCGTCAATTGCGCACGCGGGATTCATTCTCGTCGCCATCGCGGCGGGTACCACTCAGGGTGCGTCGGCGATGCTGTTCTACCTGCTGGCGTACACGCTCGCGACGTTCGGCGCCTTCGCGGTAATCGTCGTCCTCGCGCGCGGCGACGAGCCCGTCACCACCGAGGACATCAGCGGCCTCTGGACGGTGCGTCCATGGTTGGCGCTGAGCATGGCCGTCTTCATGTTCGCGCTGATGGGCTTTCCGATCGTCGGTGGCGTCGGATTCTTTGCGAAGTGGTATGTGTTGAAGGCGGCCCTGCAGGCGCCCGAGCCGCAGACGCTGCTGGCCGTGGTACTGGTGCTCACCACCGTGATTTCTGCGGGGTATTATCTGTACGTGATCATGGTGATGTTCATGCGGCCGCGTCGCGTCGGTGCGCCCGTTGTTGGCGTTACACAGGGATGGACGCGCGCTGTCATGATGATCACGACGGCGGCTATCCTGATCCTGGGACTCGTGCCGGACCTTGCCGTCCGCTATGCATCGGTTGGCATTCCTCGCCTGAGCGCGCCTGTGGACGCGGCGAAGATCTCCGCCGTTCGTCCGACCTCACCTGCACGCTGACCTCGCGCCACCGGCGCGAGGCTCTCTCCAGCATCACTCCATGACCGTCGCCGCTGGCATTTTCCGGCAGTACGATATTCGCGGAATCGTGGACGCCGACCTCACGGTCGAGGCCGCGCAGGCGATCGGCGGAGCGTACGCAGCGCTCATGAAGGAGCGCGGGGTGACCGGTGAGGTCGCCGTCGGCCGGGACAATCGCCCGAGTGGTGACAAGCTTCGTGACGCGCTGGTCGCGGGCCTGACCGAAGCGGGCGTCAACGTCGTCGACATCGGTGTCGTCCCCACGCCGGTGCTCTACTGGAGCCTGCATCACCTTCCCGTCGTTGGCGGCATCCAGATCACGGGATCGCACAATCCGCCCGAGTACAACGGCTTCAAGCTGTGCTTCGGTACGGAGTCGGTGCACGGACACGACCTCCAACACCTCCTGGAACTCATTCGCTCGAATGCCGCGCCGCGCGGCACGGGCAGCGTCAGGCACGCGGCGCCGATCGATGACTACATCGCGGACGTCGTCGAACGGACCGGGCCGCTCGCGCGCCCCATGAAGATCGTGTACGACTGTGGCAACGGCGTCGGCGCGCTCGTGGCGCCGCAACTGATGGCCGCACTCGGCCTCGATGCCGTTGGTCTTTACGCCGAGAGTGACGGGACCTTCCCCAATCACCACCCGGATCCGACCGTACCGGAGAACCTCGAGGCGCTCATCGCCGAGGTGAAGGCGGAAGGTGCTGAGCTCGGCTTGGCCTTCGACGGAGACGCCGACCGAATCGGGCTCGTGGATGACACTGGGCGGATCGTCTGGGGCGACCACATCCTGATCCTCTACGCGCGCGATGTTTTGGAGCGAACGGGGCGTGGACAGCCGATCATCTTCGACGTCAAGTGCAGCCAGGCGCTCACCGACGAGATCACGCGTGCAGGCGGACGACCCGTGATGTGGAAGACGGGCCACTCCCTCATCAAGGACAAGATGAAGGAGGAGCAGGCACCCATCGCGGGGGAAATGTCGGGACACATGTTCTTCAGCGAAGGATTTTATGGACACGACGACGCGCTCTATGGCGCAGCTCGACTGCTCCGCATCGTCGCCCGTTCCGGGAAGACCGTTCGCGAGCTCCTGGCGGATGTCCCGCCTTTCGTGAGCACACCGGAGATCCGCGTCGAATGCGGAGACGAGCGCAAGTTCGAGCTCGTCGAAAAGGCCGTCGCGTTCTTCCGGTCAACGCACGACATCATCGACGTCGACGGCGTTCGCGTCCTCTTCGGCGACGGATGGGGGCTGATCCGCGCCTCGAATACCCAGCCGATCCTCGTGACACGTTACGAGGCACGATCCGCCGAGCGGCTTCACGCGATCCGTTCCGAGATGGAGAGCTGGATTCGGGCGCAGGGCGTCAGTATCTGACGTGACTGGGCGCCGCATTCTCGGCGGTGCGCTCGCCGTAACGGCGCTCGTGCTCCTGCTTGGCCGCTGGGGAGCGTCGCTCTACAGCGAATACCTGTGGTACGCGTCGCTCGGAGCCCTGGAAGTCTGGCGCGCAAAGTCCAGGGCAACCGTGCTCCTGACCGTCGCCTCGTTCGCACTGGCCACGATATTCAGCCTCGTGAATGTGTGGGCCGTGCGGCAGTCGGTCGTAAAGCTCGTGCTGCCTCGCCGCATCGCAAACATTGAAATTGGCGAAGAGGTTCCGCGCCGTTACCTCACTATCGCGGCGCTGGCGATCTCGGTCATCATGGGCACGCTGCTCGTGTTCCCATCGGACCGGTGGTACGACGCAGTGCTCGCCTATTCGGGCAAGCCTTTTGTCGAGAACGATCCATACTTCGGCGCGGACCTGGGGTTCTTCGTCTACTGGCTGCCCTTCGAAACCTCTCTTCACTATTGGGCGGTCATCGTGCTGGCCGGGGTGACAGCGCTCGTCGTCACCCTGTATGCCTTGACGCCAAGTCTCAAGTGGGATCGCGGCGCCCTCTTCGTTTCTGCGTACGTGCGGCGGCACTTCACGATGCTGGGCGCAGTGCTGCTCCTGATCCTCGCGTGGAGCTATCGACTAGGGATGTATCGGGCACTCGCCTTTGGTGGCGGCACCGCCGGCGCTTTTACGAGCGTGGACCATCGGCTCGTCCCCGCGATGCTGCTCCTGTCGGTCGTCACGGTGTGCGCGGCAATCGTCGTCGCGTGGGCCGGGTGGACGGGGCAGATGCGCCTCGCCTTCGGAGCCGTCACCACCGTGCTCGCGCTTTCCCTCGCTATCCGCACGATCGCGCCGCTCGCGATGCGCCGGTCCGCAGATCCGGCCGCGCGCGAGAAGGTGGAGGCGCCATACGTCGGCACTCGTCTCACGTTCACGCGTCGCGCATACGGCGTGGACCGGATGCACGCTGAACCGATCGGCGCGGGCTTCGTTTCGCCCGCCGATGCCGCAGCGCGAGTGGCCATATGGGACGGAGCGCTGCTGTCGCGGGCCGCGGAGCGTCTCCCTCGCGTTCACGTGGTTGGCGATCGCCCGGCGTGGCAGGCCACGTCGACGGGCCTGAACGCGCTGCTGGTGCAGAAGGGTGTCCAGGGAAATCCCGACGGACCCGAGGTGTGGAGCGCGGGCCGGTACGACCCCACGTCCGCCGACGAGCGAGGTCTCCCGCTCGCGCTGCCGCGCGGCTCGTATGGTAGCGACGAGCTCTTTGGCGGTGAGCCCGCCGTGTACGACTCGGCCCCGAGCTATTCGGTCCTGTCCGATTCCAGCCACCAGCTTGCCGGCGTTGAGATGGTCTCGACGAGTTCTCGGCTCATGTTCGCATGGAGTCTCCAGAACTTCCGACTTCTGTTCGGCGACCTTCCGGCGAACCGTCCGGTCATGGTACAGCGCCGCAGCATCAGGGATCGAATCGGAAGCCTGGTCCCGTTCCTGGAGCAGGGAAGTGAAGTCGTGCCGCTCGTGTCGGGAGATACGCTCTACTGGGTCGTCGAGCTGTACGCGACGTCCGCCACGTATCCACTCTCCCAGCGATTCACGCTCCTCGGAGCGGAGCGAAGCTATTTCCAGCACGCCGCCACGGCGCTGGTGCATGCCGCATCGGGGCGAGTCACCCTCGTGTCGGATCCCGCGCCTGATCCGATCGCACGAACATGGCTCGCGCTGTTTCCACGCGTGTTCTCCGCTTCATCCACGTTATCGCCCAGCTTGCGCGCCTTGCTGCCGCCGATCACGGACGCCGCGCGTGCCCAGGCCCTCGCGTTCGCGGTCGCCGGGTTCCGCGGGGACAGCCTCGAGGTCCGCCACTTCGCGACTCCAGACGGCGCGGATTCCTCCGCCGCGGTACGAGAGCCGGCACACGCGGTACTGCCTCCGTTCGCTGGTGTCTCCGAGGTGTGGCCGCTGCTGGACTCGACCGAGCGCGTGCGCGGCGTCATCGCCACGACCGGCGGAATGGTGCGCGGTACGTCGTGGCTCCCTGTTGCCAGCGACGGCAAGCGGTGGGGTGCCGTCGTCGACCTGCTGCGCGTTGCCGACACCGTGCGCCGTGACGGCGGACTCGTTCGCGCCCCGCTACGAGTCGTGCCCGTCGGAACCCAGGCGCTGTACATCCAACCCACGTTCGACTGGAGGCCCGGGGCAAATCCTTCGCTGTTCCGCGTCATCGTTGCTCGCGGGGACAGCGTGAATGGCGGGACTACGCTTGCCAAAGCCTTGGGACTGTCGAGGGACGCCGCGTCGCGCTCGACTGACGCGAATGTTCTCGCACATCCGCGTGCGGACAGCCTGTATCACGCCATGCGCGAGGCGCTTGGTCGTGGCGACTGGGTCTCGTTCGGACGCGCGTTCGATGCGCTGGGAACGGTGCTCGGTGCAGGAAAGCGGTAGGGGCGACGAATGATATCACCCCTGACCACTCAACCCGCAGCGAATGCTCAAACCGCAGTCATCGCCATAGGCGGAAACGCGCTCGCACCCGCCGGCGAGCGGAGCACGATTCACGATCAGTTCAGGCACACGCGCGAGAGCCTCGGTCCCATCGTTGACCTCGCGCTCGATGGATGGAACGTGTGCGTCGTCCACGGCAATGGGCCGCAGGTCGGGGAAGAACTCTGGCGCAACGAGATTGCCCGTGCGGACGCGAGTCCACTCCCTCTCGGCGTACTCGTGGCGGCGACGGCGGGCTGGATCGGCTACATGATTCAACAGTCGATCGAGAATGCGTTGCGCCGAGTGGGTTCGAGTCGGAACGTCGTGACGATCATCACGCAGGTGCAGGTCGATGCGGACGATCCTGCGCTGCAAGACCCCACCAAGTTCATCGGGCGGGAATTGTCCGACGAGCGACAGGCGGAGCTTCGCCAAGAAGGGCTCGAGGTGCGGTTGGATGGGCACGGGAAGTGGCGACGGGTCGTCGGCAGCCCGGCTCCGCAAGCCGTGCATGAGCTCGACGTCATTCAGCGGCTCGTTGCGGCAGGAACTATCGTGATTGCGTGCGGCGGCGGCGGAGCTCCGATCTACGAACATCCGGTGACGGGTTGGGAGGGGATCGATGCCGTCGTGGACAAGGACCTCGCCGCGGCAGTGCTCGCGCGCGATCTTGGAGCGGCATTGCTGTTGATCCTCACCGATGTCGACGCGGTATACGCAAACTGGGGCACCCCCGAGCAGCGTCCCCTTCGGACGTTGACGGTGAGCGCCGCTGAGGAGTTGGATCGGGCAGGAGCCTTCGGCGAAGGAAGCATGGCGCCGAAAATTCGAGCAGCAATCGACTTCGCCCGCCGCACTGGCGGACGTGCGATCATAACAGAGCTCAGTCGCGGTCGTGAAGCAGTGCGCGGCGAGGCAGGAACGACCATCACAGCGGAGAAGGCGTGAACATCCACGAGTACCAGGCCAAGGACATCCTGCGCGCCGAGGGCGTGCCGATTCCCGCGGGCGAAGTTGCGAGCACTCCAGAGCAGGTCGAGGCGATCGCGAAGAAGATCGGCGGCATGGTCGTCGTGAAGGCGCAGGTCCACACAGGCGGCCGCGGCAAGGCCGGCGGCGTGAAGCTCGCCAAGACTCCGGCAGAGGCGAAGGAGATCGCGTCGAAAATTCTCGGCATGAAGATCAACGGACTCACCGTTTATACGGTGCTCGTGACCGCCGCCGCGGACATCGCGACGGAAGCCTACGTCGGCATCATTCTCGACCGCGCGACGCGAAAGCCGGTGTTCATGGTAAGCCCGGCTGGCGGCATCGACATCGAGGAGGTCGCCGCGAAGACCCCCGAGAAGATCCTCAAGCTCCCGATCGACACGCGTTACGGGCTCCAGCCCTATCAGGCGTCGGAGCTCGGCTTCTTCCTCTTCGACGACGTGAAGAAGGTGCGCGCTGCCTCGAAGATCATGATGTCGCTCTATCAGGCCTTCATGAAGAGCGATGCTTCGCTCGCCGAGATCAATCCGCTCGTCGTCACGCCCGCGGGCGAGGTGCTCGCGCTGGACGCGAAGATCTCCGTCGACGACAACGCGCTGGACCGGCACCCCGAGCTCGCCGCGTTGCGCGACGAGACCGCTGAGGAGCCGAGTGAGGTCGATGCCCGTAATTCGAACCTCACGTTCATCAAGCTCGAGGGCAACGTGGGCTGCGTCGTGAACGGCGCCGGCCTCGCGATGGCGACAATGGACCTGGTGAAGTACTACGGCGGCGAGCCGGCGAACTTCCTCGATATCGGCGGATCGTCGAATCCGGAGAAGGTCGTGAACGCGCTGCGCATCATCACCGCGGACAAGAGCGTGAAGGTCATCCTGTTCAACATCTTTGGCGGCATCACCCGCACGGACGACGTCGCGAACGGTATCGTGACGGCGACGAAGGCCAATCCGCTCAAGATTCCCATCGTCATCCGCCTCACGGGCACCAACGAAGAAATAGCCATGAAGATCCTGACGGAAAACGGCTTCAGCGCCTCGTCCGACATGGATGAAGCGGTGCAGAAGGCGGTCGAGCTGGCGAAGGGAGGAAAGGCCGCGTGAGCATCTTCATCGACAACTCGACGACACTCATCGTTCAGGGAATCACCGGACGTGACGGTGGTTTCCACACGAAGCAGATGATCGAGTACGGCACGAAGGTCGTGGGCGGTGTGACGCCCGGAAAAGGCGGCCAGAAGTTCAACGACACCGTTCCCGTCTTCAACACCGTGCACGAGGCGGTGAAGGCCACGGGCGCCAACACCAGCGTCATCTACGTGCCGCCGATGTTCGCGGCCGATGCGATGATGGAAGCGGCGGACGCGGGCGTGAAGCTCATCGTCTGCATCACCGAAGGCGTGCCGGTCCTCGACATGACACGCGTCTATCCGTTCGTGAAGGAGAAAGGCGCACGGCTGCTCGGTCCGAACTGCCCCGGACTCATCACGCCGGGCCAGAGCAAGGTGGGCATCATTCCGGGACGCATCTGCACCCCGGGCAACATCGGGGTCGTGAGCCGTTCCGGCACGCTGACGTACGAGATCGTGTATCAGCTCACCCGCGCGGGCATGGGACAGAGCACCTGCGTCGGCATTGGCGGAGACCCGATCAACGGCACGAACTTCATCGATTGCCTCGAGGCCTTCGAGAGGGACCCGAACACGCATGCCGTGGCAATGATGGGAGAGATCGGAGGCACGGACGAGCAGGAGGCCGCCGAGTTCGTCGCGAAGCACATGAAGAAGCCCGTCGTCGGATTCATCGCGGGTCAGACGGCCCCGCCGGGACGTCGCATGGGGCACGCCGGCGCGATCATTTCTGGATCCGCCGGCACAGCAGCGGAGAAGCTCGAGTCGTTCGAGAAGGCGGGCATGGGTATCGCCAAGCGCCCCATCGACTTCGTCGCGGAGCTGAAGGCACGCATGTGAGTGTGCGCTCGTGAGGCTGCGCGACGTCCTCGCGCCGGAGCGAACCATCGTTCCGCTTTCTGTCAGCACGCTCCAGGAAGCTTCGACCCAGCTCCTGGAGCGTCTGTCATCGGCGCGCGGAGTGATTGACGCGGAGAAGCTCTCGCGGAGGGTGGGCACCACGAATGCCGGTGACGTGGTGGCCATGGGAGAGCGCGCGTTTCTCCTGCATGGTCGCACCGACGCGGTGGGACAGCTCCTCGTGGGCATCGGGGTGGCCCCGCAGCCCCTCTGCCACGTTGATGAAGATGGCCATGAGCACTGTGCGCGCATCGTGCTGCTGGTCGTCACACCGCCCCGGCACGCTGCGCGGTATCTCCAGGTCGTCGGCGCGTTCGCTCGCCTCCTGCGCAAGCCGGACGTGCTGGCGGAAGTACTCTCCGCACGGAGCGGCGCAGCGCTCGTGGCGCTGGACAGTTTTGCGACGTATCAGCTCCCCGAGCAACTGACGGTACGCGATGTCATGACCGATCAACCGGTCACCATCCGTGCCGAAGCGCCACTGCAAGAAGCGGCGCGCACGCTGGTACGGATCGGCCTCGGCGCGCTACCCGTCGTCGACGACGAAGACCGCGTCCTCGGCATGATCAGTGAGCGGGAAGTGATTCGACATCTGCTCACCGTTCAAGCCTTCACGGGCCCTGACGCACGCGTCGCGGCGCCGCCGATGCCGGGGAGCAAGACGGTGCGCGACGTCATGACGCGACAGGTCCTGTGCGTCGCGCCCAACCAGCCGCTCGCCGAGGTCGCGTCGCTGATGAGCAACAAGGACGTCGACCGTGTTCCCGTCGTCCGCGAAGGTCGGCTGGTCGGCTTCCTCACGCGCGGTGACATCGTTCGTAAATTGATTGGATCTTGACCAGGGGCGACCGCCCCGATCACATACAGGGAGCAACCACACAATGGCCGGCAACTACACACTCACGATCGTAAAACCCGACGCGTTCGGCGCAGGCAAGGCGGGAAAGATCATCGCGCTGCTCGAGGAGAAGGGGTTTTCGATCGTTGCTTCACGTGTCATGCGCATGACGAAGGAGCAGGGGGGTCAATTCTACGAGGTGCATCGCGAGCGCCCCTTCTATGGCGAGCTCGTCGAATTCATGACCTCCGGCGCCTGCATGCCGCTCATACTGAAGAAGGACAATGCGGTGCCCTCGCTGCGCGACGCCATCGGCGCGACGGATCCCGCCGAGGCGGCTGCCGGCACGGTGCGCAAGCTGTACGCCGAATCGAAGGGCCGGAACGCCATTCACGCCTCCGATTCCGACGAAAACGCTGAGCGCGAGGCGCGTTTCTTTTTTGCCGAATGTGAGTGGGTGCGCTAGTCACGCGATGGTCGCTAACTCTTCGCGCCGCGCGGACTTGTAAAGAGGGAGGTTTCCGAGTAGTTTTGGTGGCTATGCTGTCCTTTGACATTCGTTCGCTGTCCGAACATGCCGTCACCGTCGACGACACCTTGTCGGCTGACGATCCGGTGTGGGAGGAGGCCGACCCGACGCCGTCGGCGCCACTTCACGTGAAGGGGCGCTTGTCAGCAGCGGGGCCAGACCGTTTCTACTGGCATGGCTCGATCGAGGGAAACGTGGAGCTGTCGTGCAGCCGTTGTCTTGGCGACACCGAGGCCCACGTATCGGACGAGGCGCACCTCATTTTCGCGGAAGCGAGATCAGAGGGCGCCGAGGACGATCCCGATGTTTTTCTGCTCGATGATCGCTCGGCCGAGCTGGACCTCCGGCCTGCCGTGCGTGAGCAGTGGCTGTTGCACGTTCCTCGCTATGCGTTGTGCCGTGACGACTGCAAGGGGCTGTGCCCGACCTGTGGGGCCGAGTGGAACCTCGGTCCATGTGCGCATGTCGAGCAGAGCTGAGTCGCCCGGTTAATCCTTTTCCGACCAGACAATGGCCGTCCCGAAGCGCAGAACCAGCAAGAGAAAGAAGCGCGCCCGCAACACGCACAAAACGGCGCCCGTCACCGCGATCCAGAAGTGCCCGCGGTGTCAGGCGATGAAGCGCCCGCATCACGTGTGTGCCGAGTGCGGGTATTATGCAGGTGAACAGCGAGTCGCCGCCAAGGAAGCCTGACCTTGGCGCGGATCGCGTTGGACGTCATGGGGGGCGATTTTGCTCCCCAGGCGACCGTAGCCGGCGCGCTGCTGGCGCTCGCTGAGCTCGATCCCGTTCACAGTATCCAACTTGTCGGTCGCACGGCGGTGGTCGACGCACAATTACGCGAGCTCCTCGATGGCGAGCTGGCAAGCCATCAGATTTATCGCGATCGCCTCTCCATCGTCGAGGCGCCTGACGTCGTCGAGATGACCGACAAGCCCAGCGCCGTTGTGCGCGGCAAGCCAAACAGCTCGATGGCCGTCGGGCTGCGACTACAGGCGGATGGTCTCTCCGACGCATTCGTCTCCGCCGGCAGTACGGGCGCGCAGATGGCGTCGTCGATGGTTCTCCTGCGCATGCACGCCGGACTCAGGCGGCCCGCCATCGCGACCTTCTTTCCGTCGCTCAAGAGCACGCTGGTCGTCGTCGACTCCGGCGCGAACGTCGATTGCTCCCCCGACGAGCTCGTCCAGTTTGCCCGGCTCGGCGCCACCTACGCCGAGTGCGTGATGGGGCGCCCGAATCCGGCGGTGGGGCTGCTCAGCATCGGTGAAGAGCCCGAGAAGGGCAATGCGGTCACGAAAGAGACCCACGTGCTCCTCACGGCGTCCGGGCTCAACTTCATCGGGAACGTCGAGGGCAGGGACCTTCCGAATGGCGCCACGGAACACCACGACATCGACGTCGTCGTGTGCGATGGCTTCGTCGGCAACGTGCTCCTCAAGTTCTACGAGGGCATCGCGCCGCTGATGATCGAGACGCTGCGCAACGCAGGCGTCGACGCGGCGCATCTCGAAGTCGCGCTGAAGCACCTGGACTATTCCGAGCACGGCGGGGCACCGCTTCTCGGCGTGAAGGGCGTGAGCATCATCGCGCATGGGAAGTCATCGTCGCGTGCCGTGAAGAACGCGCTGAAGGCCGCGGCGCAGGCGGTGACGAGCGGCATGAACGACCGCATTGGCGAACGGCTCGCCGCGCCCCAGAGCGTGGCGTGAAACGCCCGATCGCATACGTCGCCGGTACCGGCCGTGGTGTGCCGGATCGCATCATGACGAACCACGACTTCGCCGCGCTCGGCCTCGAGACATCGCACGACTGGATTTTCGAGCGCACCGGAATCGTCGAACGGCGCATCGCCTCGGCTACGGAGACGACGTGCAGCATGGCGGCAACGGCCGCACGCGCCGCAATGACGCGCGCGGGCGTGCAGCCCGGTGAGATCGACGCCATCGTGCTCAGTACCGCGACCGCCGACCGCCTGCTTCCGTCGACCGCCGTCGATCTCCAAGCTGAGCTCGGCGCCACTCGCGCCGCCGCGTTCGACTTGTCCGCGGCATGCTCGGGCTGGATCTACGGGATGACCGTCGCTGAAGGACTCATGCAGTCCGGCGTCATCGAGACCGCGCTCGTCGTCGGCGCCGAGAAGATGAGCTCCATCGTCGATTGGCAGGATCGGTCGACGTGCGTGCTGTTCGGCGACGGGGCAGGCGCCGTCATCCTGAAGCGGAACAAGCTGCATCCGAAAAAGGGGATCCTCAGTGCCTTCATGCGCAGCGACGGCACCCTCGCGGAGCTCTTGTGGCGTCCGAGCGGCGGAGCGAAGGTGCCCTTCAGCGACGCCGTGCTGGCGGACCGCTCGACGTTCGTGAAGATGGCCGGGCGCGGGACGTTCCGGCACGCCGTGCGCTCCATGAGCGAAGCGTGCGATCGGGCGCTGGACGGAGCCAAGCTCCGCGGCGACGACATCGACATCCTCATCCCGCATCAGGCGAACGTGCGCATCATCGAGGCGACCGCCAAGTATGCAAACATCCCCATGGACAAGGTCTACGTGAACGTGGATCGCTACGGCAACACCTCCTCTGCGTCGATACCCATCGCGCTCGACGAAGCCATCGAGTCCGGACGCGTGAAGGAAGGCACCACGGCACTCATGGTCGCGTTCGGCGCGGGCTTCACGTGGGGCTCCATGGTCATTCGCTTCTAGCATGCGCGACATCGTTCTGCTGTTTCCAGGGCAGGGATCCCAAGTGCCGGGGATGGGTGCTGATCTCGCCGCGGCGCATTCCGCCGCGCGCGACATCTTTGCGGCTGCTGACGAGGCACTGGGCGTGGGCCTGACCCACCTGTGCTTCGAGGGACCGGCGGAGCAGCTCATGCTCACGATGAACGCGCAGCCGGCGCTGCTCACGCATGGTGCTGCCCTCTGGGCTGTCGTGCGCGACCAGATCGGTGATCGCGTCGTGGCGGCCGCGGGCCATTCTCTCGGGGAGTTCACCGCGTACCACGCCGCCGATGCGCTGGCGTTTCCGGAAGCCGTTGCGCTCGTTCGGCGGCGGGGCGAGCTGATGTTCGCCGAGGGAAACGCACAGCCCGGCGCCATGGCGGCGATTCTGGGCGACATGGATGTGTCCGGCGAGGAGCTGTGCCGCCTCGCGTCCACCGATGGCGTCGTGGTACCGGCCAACTACAACAGCCCCGGACAGCTCGTGATCAGCGGCAATGTCGGCTGCGTCGAGCGTGCGATGGTGCTCGCGAAGGAGCATGGCGCCAAGCGCGCCATTCGCCTGAACGTGAGCGGCGCCTTCCATTCTCCGCTGCTGGAGGGTGCGGTCACCGCGTTCGCGGCCGCGATGGACATGGCCCATCTCGCCGACCCGCGGTTCAAGGTCTACGCGAATGTGAACGCGCAACCGGTTACCGACGCAGCACTTGCGCGGCGCTTGCTCGTGGAACAACTCACGGCTCCCGTGCAGTGGGCTCGCGAGATGGAGGCGATCGCAGCCGTGCATCCTGACGCCCTCTACGTCGAAATGGGACCGGGCTCGGTACTCAAGGGCCTCATGAAGAAGATCGCGCCGACGGTCACCGTGCTGACATGTGGCACCGCCGCGGACGTGGACACCCTTCTCTCAGCGATGACGGTGTGAAGATCGATCTGACGGGACGAAACGCGCTCGTGACGGGCAGCACTCGTGGCATCGGGCGGGCGATCGCGGAAACCCTCACCGAGGCAGGCGCGCGCGTCGCCATCGTCGGGCGCGATCAGGAGCGAGCTGGTGCAGTCGCCGCCGAAATCGGCGGAGGCGCGCAGGGCTTTGCTGCAGACGTCAGCGACCCCGCGTCGGTGGTCGCCCTCGTGGAGGCAGTGGAGGCCGCGTTCGGCCAGATCGACATTCTCGTGAACAATGCCGGGCTCACGCGCGACAACATCCTGTTCCGGATCAAGGACGACGACTGGGACGTGGTGCTCGACGCCAACCTCCGCGGTGCGTTCGTCGCCATCCGCGCGGCGGCGCGCGGCATGATGAAGCGGCGGTGGGGTCGGATCATCAACATCGCCAGCATCGTGGGCATCACGGGCAACAAGGGACAGGCGAACTACGCGGCGAGCAAGGCGGGGCTCATTGGCCTCACGAAGTCCGTCGCGAAGGAGCTTGGATCCCGCAACATCCTTGTGAATGCGGTCGCTCCGGGTTTTGTGGAAACAGACATGACCGCGGCCATGACGCCGGAGGCGCGCGCAGCGCTCTCGGGTCAGATTCCGTTGGACCGGCTGGGCAAGGTGCAGGACATCGCGAGCGTCGTCGCCTTCCTGGCGTCGGACCATGCGTCGTACATCACGGGGCAGGTGCTCGTGGTGGATGGCGGCATGGTCATGTGATGTCGTGCGCCCGTACGTGACAATCTCGTTGACCTTTCGCTAACTTTCCCGCGTTCTTCACCCACAGGAGCCAAGTTCCATGGCCGACAATGCCAAGAAGGTCCGTGACATCATCGAGAAGGAGCTCGGCGTCGAGCGCGACAAGATGACCGACGAAGCGAGCTTCATCGAAGACCTCGGGGCCGACAGCCTCGACATCGTCGAGCTGGTGATGGAATTCGAGAAGGAGTTCAATATCGACATCCCGGACGAAGACGCGGAGAAGCTGCGTACTGTCGGTGATGCGGTGGCCTACCTGGACGGCAAGGTCGGCGCGTAGTGCGACGTCGGGTCGTCGTCACGGGTCTCGGTGCGGTCACGCCGGTCGGGAACGACGTGGCGACGACGTGGCGCGCCCTGCAGGCTGGCGTGTCGGGAGCGACGCCGATCACGAAGTTCGATCCGGCGTCGTTTCCCGTTCGTTTTGCCTGCGAATTGAAGGGCTTCGACCCGCTCCGCTGCATGGAGCGGAAGGAGGCAAAGCGTGCAGATCCCTACACGCAGTACGCCGTCGCGGCGTCCGTCGAAGCGATGACGGATGCCGGCCTGACACAGGGCAACTACGACGTGGATCGCCTCGGCGTGATCGTCGGCAGCGGCATCGGTGGGCTGAAGAGCTTCGAGGAACAGCACGACACATATCGGGAGCGCGGCGCCAGCAAGATCAGCCCGTTCTTCATCCCGATGTTCATCGCCGACATCGCGGCGGGCGTCGTGTCCATGAAGTTCAATGCGAGGGGGCCGAACTATGCCACAGTCTCCGCGTGCGCCACGAGCGCGCATGCGATCGGGGAAGCGTTCCGCACTATCCAGTATGGCGACGCGGACGTGATGATCTGCGGAGGGTCGGAGGCTGCGGTCACCGCGATGTCGATCGGCGGTTTCGCGAACATGACGGCGCTCTCCACGCGCAACGATAGCCCGGAAACAGCTTCGCGTCCCTTCGACAAGAATCGCGACGGCTTCGTCATGGGAGAAGGAGCGGGCATCGTGATTCTCGAGGAGCTCGAGCACGCCCTCGCGCGTGGCGCGAAGATCTACGGGGAGGTGGGCGGCTATCGCGCGTCTGGAGACGCCTATCACCTCACGGGACAACTGCCTGATCACGAGGGGCTGCAGCGTGCGATGCGCGGCGCGCTCGCCGACGCACGGTTGACGACTGCTGATGTGGATTACATCAACGCCCATGGAACTTCCACGCCCCTGAACGACTCCAACGAGGCGAAGGCAATCGCCATCGTCTTCGGGGAGTCTGCCGGCAAGATCAGCATCTCGTCCACCAAGTCGATGACGGGGCACATGCTCGGCGCGGCGGGTGGTGTGGAGTTCATCACGGCGACATTGGCGATGCGCGACCAGATCATTCCACCCACGATCAACTATCAGACGCCTGACCCGGATTGCGGGGATCTGGATTTTACGCCGAACGTCGCGAAGCGGCGCCAGGTGCGGGCGGTGCTCAGCAACAGCGCCGGGTTTGGCGGTCACAACGTGTCGATCGTCGTCAAGCGTTATCAGGAGTAGCGTCGTGCCCATCGCCGTATCGTTCGACCGCTCACGTGTCTCCGACCCGTCGCTGCTTCCCATCGCCGACAAGGTCATCGCGGGAGAGCGTCTGTCGCATGCTGACGGTGTGGCCTTGTTCGCCACACCAGACCTTCTCGGTTTGGGCGCCATGGCGGATGCGTCCAACCGCGCGCGCAACGGCGATCAGGTCACGTTCGCGGCCAATCAGCACATCAATCCCACGAACGTCTGCATCCTGCGCAAGACGTGCGTCTTCTGCTCCTACGCGCGCCTGCCGAAGGAAGCGGGCGCCTATCGCTACACGATGGATCAGATTTGGGAGGAGGCCGCGCGCGTGGACGGCGACATCACCCGCGAGTTCCACATCGTGGGCGGCCTCGACATGCAGGCGGGCTTCGCCTACTACGACGAGATGTTCCGCGGGCTCAAGGCGCGGCATCCACAGGTGCACATCAAGGCGCTCACGGCGGTCGAGATCGCGCACATCGCGCGCATCGACAAGATGTCCGTTCGTGACGTGCTGATCGGGCTGCGTGAGGCTGGCCTCGATACAATGCCGGGTGGTGGCGCGGAAGTGTTCAGCCCCGGCGTGCGCGCGACGATCGCGGAGAAGAAGCTCTCGGGCACGGAGTACATCGACGTCCATCGCACGGCACACGCGTTGGGCATCCGGACGAACTGCACGATGCTCTACGGCCACGTCGAGACCTACGAGGATCGTGTTCATCACCTCGGCATGCTGCGCGATCTCCAGGATGAGACCGGCGGATTCCTCGCCTACATTCCGCTCGCCTATCATCCCGACAACAACGAGCTCGGCGTGGAACTCGGACGGACCGGGACTGCGACGACCGGCTTCGACGACCTGAAGAACCTCGCCGTGGGCCGCCTGTTCCTCGACAACTTCACGCACGTGAAGTCGCACTGGATCATGGTGACGCCCCAGATCTCGCAGATGTCGCTGCACTTCGGCGTGAACGATCTCGAGGGCACGGTCGTCCGCGAGAAGATCTATCACGAGGCTGGCGCGCACACGTCGCAGGCCATGTCGCTCGACGAGATTCTCCGCATCATTCGCGGAGCCGGGAAATTGCCCGCCGAGCGTGACTCGTTCTACAACGTCCTGCGGGTGTTCGACGAGCCTCCGCAACCACACGCGCAGGCGGCGTAGGCGATGCGCGTCGGCAGGATCCCGTACATCAACTGCTATCCGGTGTACGGAGCGATCGACCGGAAGCTGGTCGGCCTCGATGCGCAGCTCGTCGACGGCATTCCGTCGGCGCTGAATTCCGCGATGGGTCTCGGCGCGCTCGACGTCAGCGTGATCTCCGCCGTCGAATATGCGCGGGACGCGGCTCGATATCTTCTGCTGCCCGACCTCGCGATCTCCTGCGATGGGCCGGTGCGCAGCGTGATGTTGTTTTCTCGTCGCCACGCTGAATCGCTGAGTGGTGGACGCGTCCTGGTGAGCCGCAGCTCGATGACGAGCGTCGAGCTGCTTCGCCTGATGTTTCAACAGGTGTGGCGTGCGTCGCCGACTTTCCTCCCTGCGGATGCGGAGATTGCGGATCTGGAGCGCAGCGGGGCCCAGCCGCACGACGCACGCCTGATCATCGGTGACGCGGCGCTCATGCTGACGTCGGGAACGAGCTCGCTTGCCGGCGACTATCCCCATGTCTACGATCTCGGCGCTGTGTGGAAAGATTGGACGGGTCTCCCCTTCGTGTTTGCCGTGTGGGTCGCGCAGCGCACCACTGCGGTGGCGGGTGCTCTTGCCGTGCATGCGCAGCTCATCGAATCGCGGAACTGGGGGCTGGACCACCTCGACGAGCTTGCGATGCAGGCCGCCGACGCGACTGGCGTCTCCAGGGCCGCCGCGTTGCAGTATCTTTCAGGCCTCGACTATGGTCTCCGCTACGAGCATCTGGCGGGGCTGACCACGTTCTTCGGCAAGCTGGCCGCCAGCGGACGCGTGCCGAACGGCTCACTCGCATTTCTTCCGGCCGCCTGAGGAATACCATGCGCGACCTGCTCGATTTCTTCACGAACGCGCCCCTGCTGGAGCTTGGTGCTGAAGCCGATCGCATCCGGCAGCAGCTGCACCCGGACAACACCGTCACGTACATCGTCGATCGCAACATCAACTACACGAACGTGTGTGTGGCTGATTGCGGATTCTGCGCGTTCTACCGGCGGCCAAAGGACGCGGAGGGCTGGACGCTGTCGTACGAGCAGATCGGCGCGAAGATCGACGAAGCAAAGGCGCTTGGCGGCGTCCAGATCCTGATGCAGGGAGGACACAATCCCTACATCCCGTTCGAGTGGTATCTCGACCTGCTGCGGTACATCAAGACGTACCACCCCATTCACGTGCATGGCTTCAGCCCGAGTGAGGTGGACTTCTGGGCGAAACTCTACCGGATGGAAGCGCGGGACGTCATCCGCGAACTGCAGAAGGCGGGGCTCAACTCCATTCCGGGCGGCGGCGGCGAGATTCTCGTGCAGCGCGTGCGTGACGAGGTCGCGAAGAAGAAGGCCGGTGCCGACCGGTGGCTCGAGATCATGGAGATCGCGCACCAGGAAGGCATGAAGACCTCCGTGACGATGATGTACGGCATCGGCGAGACGCTCGCAGAGCGCCTCGAGCACCTCGAGCGCGTGCGCGAAGTGCAGGCGCGCACCGGAGGTTTTACGGCATTCATTTGCTGGCCGCTCCAGCCGGAGAACACGCCGCGGATGTCGCACATGCAGAAGACGGACGCGATCGACTACCTCCGCACGGTGGCCATCTCGCGCATCGCGCTGCCGAATGTCCCCAACATCCAGTCGAGTTGGGTGACCATGGGCGTGAAAGTTGGGCAGACGGCGCTTCGCTTTGGTTGCAATGATTTCGGATCCCTCATGATCGAGGAAAACGTCGTCTCGGCGGCAAACACCACGCACCGGACTTCCATCGCGGAGATGGAACGCCTCATTCGCGATGCGGGGTTTCATGCTGCGCGGCGCCGCCAGGACTACTCGATCATTGCGCCGGACGTGGTAGCCGCCGCGTGAGTCGCGGCGCACTCGCGATTCGCAGCGGCATCGGCTACGACTCCCATCGATTTGCGCCCGGCGGCCCGCTGATCCTCGGCGGGATCGCGATTCCGAGTGACGTACACCTGCACGGCCACTCCGACGGCGACGCCATCGCTCACGCGATCACCGACGCCATCCTGGGCGCCGCAGCGCTTGGCGACATCGGCGCAATGTTCGCCGACACCGACCCGGCGAATGCAGGCCGCGACTCGATGGAGATGCTGCGCAGCGCAGTCGAACGGCTGCACGATGCTGGCTGGCGCGTGCACCAGCTCGACGTCGTCGTGATTGCGGAGACGCCGAAGATCGCTCCGCACCGCGAAGCCATGCGTGAGATCATCGCCACCGTTGTCGACGTGCTGCCTGGGGACGTCAGCATCAAGGGGAAGACGAACGAGGGCATGGGATTCGTGGGTCGAGGAGAGGGCATCGCGTGCATCGCGACGGCGACGGTGGTGGCGCGGTAGCAATGGCGACGGACACGCGCTCTCGCTCGTTTCTGATTGCGCGATTCAGCGACTATATCGCGCTGGAGCAGGGGCTCTCGCCCCGAACCATCGAAGCCTACGAGCGTGACCTTTCGCGCTTCGTGCAGTACGCCGAGCTGAAGGGAGCGGCAGCACCGTCCGACATCACGGCGACGATGCTCCGCGAATTCGTCTATCACCTGAAGGACCTCGGACTATCGCCCGCCTCGATCAGGCGGAGTGTCTCGGCGCTTCGTACGTATTTTCGCTTCCTCGTCGGCGACGCAATTGTGTCGGCCGACCCGAGTGAGCGGCTCGAGACACCAAAGCGCTGGAGAACGCTGCCGGAAGTACTCACGGTGGACGAGGTGCAGCGGTTGCTCGCCTCCCCAACCCTCGACGACGCGCTGGTTTTTCGCGATCGCGCCCTTCTGGAGCTTGCGTACGGCGCGGGACTGCGGGTGTCGGAGTGGATCACGCTCGGCGTGCGCGACCTCATGCTCGAAGAAGGACTGATTCGCGTATTCGGCAAGGGCAGCAAGGAGCGCCTCGTTCCCATCGGTCGGGCGGCGATCACCGCTGCCGCCGTCTACATGCGGGAGCTTCGGCCGCGACTCGAGAAGGGTGAAGGAAAAGGCATTCTCTTTCTGAATGCACGCGGGCGGCCATTGACCCGCATGGGGGCATGGAAAATCCTGCGTGGACACGTCGACCGCGCCGCGATCACCAAGCACGTGTCGCCCCACACGCTGCGGCACTCGTTTGCCACGCATCTCCTCGAGGGCGGGGCAGACCTCCGCGCGGTGCAGGAGATGCTCGGCCACGTCGACATCGCGACGACCCAGATCTACACGCACGTGGATCGGGAGTACCTGCGTCAGGTGCATCGGAGTTATCATCCGAGAGGCTGAACGCCAGGACGATAGGATGATAGGAAGATAGGAGGATAGGACTTCAAACGGCCGTCACCTGTCCTCGCGCTTTCCCATTCTCACGCTGTCCTATCATCCTATCGTCCTATCATCCTATTGTCCCGTTTTTCATGCTGCTCGTCATCGACAACTACGACTCGTTCACCTACAACCTCGTCCAGTACCTGGGCGAGCTCGGTGCAGAGGTCGTGGTTCGGCGGAACGATGCCGTGACGCTCGAGGAGATTGGCGCGATGGCTCCATCTGCCATGGTGCTATCGCCCGGACCATGCGCACCGGCCCAAGCGGGAATCACCGTTGCCGCCATACAGGCCTACGGCCACCTTATCCCGACTCTTGGCGTTTGCCTCGGGCACCAGGCCATCGGTGAGGCGTATGGCGGTCGTGTCGTCCGCGCGGCCCGCGCCGTGCATGGGAAGACCTCGCGCATCGACCACGATGCGCAGGGTCTGTTCGCGGGGCTTCCCAGGCCGCTCGTCGTGGGCCGCTATCACTCGCTCGTGGTGGAACGCGCGACTTTACCGACGGAGCTGACAGTGCTGGCGACATCGCAGGACGATCCCAACGAGATCCACGCGTTGCGCCATGTGACCCATCCGGTGTGGGGGGTGCAGTTCCACCCCGAATCCGTGCTCACTCCAGACGGCAAACAGCTGCTCCGCAACTTTCTGGGGCTGATCGCCGCGTGAGGCGCATCTCGCTTGCGTTGCTCATCGCAACGCCCGCTCTCGTACAAGCGCAGGACATCGTCGTGCGCGCCGGCGCAGGACAGCGGTCAGCCGAGTTTATCCGCGAGGCCGTCTCGCAGCCGCATGTGATCATCCGCGGTTCCGGAAAATTGGACCTCCCGCGCGACAGTACGGTGACGTCGACCCTCATCGTAATCGGACGGCCGACATATCTCGCCAGCAATGTCCGCGGAAATGTCGTCGTCATCGGCGGCGACCTGTTTCTGCGCCCGGGAGTGGACGTTTCGGGCCATGCGGTCGCCATCGGTGGAACGGTCACGAGCACCACGCTCGGTCGCGTCGGTGGCCGAATCGAGAGCTTTCGTGACGACGTCTATGACGTGACACAGGGCCCGAATGGGTCCGTGCTCGAGCTGCGCACTACGGAGCTGCTGGATCCGGTGCCGCTGGTGCAAACGGCCGGCATCTACGGACTGCTGATCCCCTCGTACGACAGGGTTGACGGATTGTCGCTGCCCGTTGGTGCTCTCGTCACGCTGCCTGGCGGCACGGTGGTGGTCGATCCGGCCGTGACATACCGCAGCCGGCTAGGCGCCTGGGATCCTTCCGTCGGCGTGAACGTGAACGAAGCGGGCTCCGTTCGCTTCGCGGGGAAGGCGGGGCACTTCACGCGCACGAACGACGGGTGGAACTACTCGGACCTCGTCAATTCGGCGACCTCGTTCTTCGCGGGCCTCGACACCCGGAACTACTTCCGATCCAAAGGCGCGGAAGGTCGCGTCTTCATGATGACCTCGCACCCCGGGCTCACAATTGAGCCGTTCGTTGGTGGGCGATACGAGAAGGTCAGCGCGATCTCGGCGGCAGGCAACGTATTCAGCATTCGCGGCCGCAAATCGGATGAGAAGATGGCGCGCATCAATCCGTTGGACGATGAAGGATCCATCGGATCGGGGCTGCTTGGCGCCCAGGTCTACGACACGGTCGGCGTGGTTACCAGTCGGCTCCGCGCGGAGCTGGAACAGAGCTTCGCGACGGTGAAGGGCACCGGGAAGTTCACCCAGGTCACCTTCGATGGACATCTCGCCTTTCCCACGTTCGGCACGCAGAGTCTGCGCTTCCGTGCGCATGCGGTGGGAACGGTCGGCGATAGTATCGCGAGGGCGCGCTATGCGTACCTGGGGGGCAGCGGAACACTGCCGGTGCTGGAGTTGCTCGAGCTGGGCGGCACGCAGCTGCTGTTCATCGAGAGTCGCTATTTGATTCCGCTGCCAGGCATCGTGCTGCCGCTGGTAGGCGCACCGATCCTCACGGTGCGTCACATCATTGGGTCGGCGGGAGTCGGATCGCTACCGAGTCTCGAGCAGGAGATCGGTGCCGGGATTGGCCTTAGCGCGCTCCGGCTCGACTTCACACAGGATGCCGGGAAGAGCAGGGGTCACAAGTTCGGAATAGGAATCTCGCTCGGACACTGATAGCGCTGGCGCGCCGCGCCACCGCGGCGTAACTTAGTTGGCGTGAAAGTTGCAGCCGGGCCCGACCTCGCGTGAAGACGCTTGCCATTATTCCAGCTCGGCTGGGTGCGACGCGTCTTCCCCGCAAACCGCTTCGCCTGCTCGCTGGCTCTCCTGTCGTTCTTCGCGTGCTCGAGCGTGTGTGGGCGCTCAACCTGGCCGACCATGTCGTCGTTGCGACGGACAGCGAGGAGATCGCGACGGTGGTCGTGTCCGCAGGCGGAAACGCCGTCATGACGTCTGCGGAGCACCCCTCTGGAACTGATCGAGTCGCCGAGGTCGCGCGCCGGACCGAGTTCCGTGGCTATGACGCAATCGCGAACGTGCAGGGCGACGAACCGTTCGTCTCCTCCGCGGCTCTCAGGGGCGCGCTCGAACAGGTCACCGACAGGGGCCTTCCCCTTGGAACGGCAGCAGTACTCGCCGATCCCGAAGTGCTCGGCCGCGCCGACGTCGTGAAGGTCGTGACTGACGACGAAGGCGGTGCCATGTATTTTTCCCGCGCACCCATTCCGTACCTGCGTGACGATGCGGATGCAGCCGAGCGGGACCTCCGGGTGCTGCATCATGTGGGTGTGTACGCCTACACCCCGGAGTCGCTCGAGCGCTGGATTTCCCTTCCGCCCCATCCTCTCGAGCGCATCGAGCGACTCGAGCAGTTGCGTCCACTCGCGGCCGGCATGCGCATGGGCGTGGCGATCGTGGCGGGTCCGCTGCGCCCGGGCATAGACACAGAAGCTGACCTGGAACGCGCCAATCGCGAATGGCCGACCTTTACCGTGACCAACGACTGATGCAGACCAATACCCGGCAGCAACCGACCAAGTTCATCTTCGTGACCGGCGGTGTGGTATCGTCGCTCGGCAAGGGCATTGCGGCGGCCTCGCTCGGCCGCCTTCTCGTGGAGCGCGGTCTCCGCGTGACGATGATGAAGTTCGACCCGTACCTCAATGTCGATCCGGGCACCATGTCGCCGTTCCAGCACGGCGAAGTGTTCGTCACCGACGACGGCGCGGAGACGGACCTCGACCTCGGCCACTACGAGCGCTTCATCGACCGGTCGCTGTCCCAGGCGAACAACGTGACGACCGGCCGGATCTACCTCAACGTCATCACGAAAGAGCGCCGCGGCGAGTACCTCGGCTCGACCGTCCAGGTCATCCCGCACATCACCGACGAGATCAAGAGTGCCATGCGTCGCGTGGCACCCGAGAACGACATCGTGATCGTCGAGATTGGCGGCACGGTCGGCGACATCGAGTCACAGCCGTTCCTCGAAGCCATTCGACAGTTCCGCCACGACGTCGGGCGTGAGAATGCGATCTTCGTGCACCTGACGTTGATCCCCTACATCGCGGCGGCGGGAGAGCTGAAGACAAAGCCGACGCAGCACTCCGTACGCGAGCTCATGCAGCTCGGTATCCAGCCGGACATCCTCATTGTCCGTACCGATCGCGCGTTGTCGGATGAGATCAAGCGCAAGATCGCCCTGTTCTGCAACGTGGAGTTCGGCGCGGTCATCGAATCGCCCGACGTGAAGTCGATCTACCAGATTCCGCTGAAGTTCAAGGAGCAGGGTTTCGACGACAAGGTGCTCCAGAAGTTCGGCCTCGAGCGGCCGGCGCCCGAGCTTTCTGCGTGGAAGGAAATGGTCCAGCGGGTCGTTGCACCACATGAGCGCGTGCGCATCGCGGTCGTCGGCAAGTACACGGACTTCGTCGACAGCTACAAGAGCGTTCAGGAATCCCTGATTCACGGCGGCATCGCGAACGACGTCGGCATCGACATCTCCTGGGTGTCGAGCGACAGCTTCACGGACGCCGCGGCGGCTCGCCAGATTCTCGGTGAGCACGATGCGTTGCTCGTGCCCGGTGGATTTGGTGTGCGCGGCGTGGAAGGAATGGTGGAAGCCATCCGAAGCGCACGCGAAAACGGTGTGCCGTTCTTTGGCATCTGCCTCGGGATGCAGACGGCCATCATCGAGTTCGCTCGCAATGTGTGCGGCCTGGACGACAGTCATTCGTCCGAGTTTGCGCCGGAGTGCGACAACGCGGTCATCGCCCTCATGGAATCGCAGCAGCACGTGACGGATATGGGCGGTACCATGCGGCTCGGCGCATATCCCTGCAGGCTCGCGCGCGGCTCGCGCGCGGCCGAGGTGTACGGCGTGGCGGAGGTCAGCGAGCGCCATCGCCATCGCTACGAGGTGGCCAACCAGTATCGCGAAATGTTCGTCGAGCACGGCTTGCGTCTGAGCGGCCTGTCGCCCGACGGGCAACTCGTCGAGATCGTCGAGTTTCCGGCGCATCCGTGGTTCATTGGATGCCAGTTCCACCCCGAGCTTCAGTCTCGACCGACGCGCCCTCACCCGCTGTTCGCTGGATTCATCGCGGCCGCAGCCACTGCGAAGCGACGGAAGGGTGCGGCCCAGACTTCCGCGGCCACGGCGTCCGTTCGCACATGACCGGTTCGCTCTTCCCGAGGAATGCGCTTTTTCTCATCGCCGGTCCGTGCGTGCTCGAGGACGACGCGCTGAACCTTCGCGTCGCTGAGCACCTCGCACGGCTCGCCGAGCACGTTCCCGGCGGCATCATCTTCAAGGCGAGTTTCGACAAGGCAAACCGGTCCAACGCCGGTGCGTTTCGTGGACCCGGCCTCGATGAGGGGCTCGCCGCACTCGATCGGGTTCGCAGGGCCACCGGGCTCCCGATTCTTACCGACGTTCATCTGCCGGAGCAGTGCGCGCCGGCCGCGCGCATTGCCGACGTGCTCCAGATTCCCGCCTTTCTCTCGCGTCAGACGGATCTGCTCGTCGCCGCGGGGGCAGCGGGCAAGGCCGTCAATGTGAAGAAGGGGCAGTGGATGCATCCGGAGGCAATGGGCGGCGCCGTCAACAAGGTGCGGCAGGGACACCGCGACGCAGGACATTCCGGCGCGCCGGACGTCGCCGTCACCGAACGGGGTACGTTCTTCGGTTACGGGGACCTGGTCGTCGACTTTCGCGCCACGCCTCGCATGCGCGAGGCGGCGGACGCTCCGGTCATCTTCGATGCGACGCACAGCGTCCAACAGCCCGGGCGCGGAGAGGGTGGAACGAGTGGTGGTGCGAGGGAATTCATACCGGTGCTCACGCTGGCTGCCTGTGCCGCGGGTGTCGACGGCCTGTTCATGGAGACCCACCCCGATCCCGCGCATGCGCCCAGTGACGGACCGAACATGATGCCACTGAATCAGCTCGACGCCTTGATTCGTCGCGCTGTGGACGTGTGGGATTGCGCCCGACGATGATGGATGCCGCTCTCGCCAACTCGATCCGGTTCGTTGTGCTCGACGTCGACGGCGTGCTCACCGATGGCGGGATCTACCTCGGCGCTGTCGAAGGCCGGCCGATGGAGTTCAAGCGCTACGACATCCAGGACGGCCTGGGCATCTACCTGCTGCAGAAGGCCGGCATCCGCGTCGCGATCATCACGGGTCGCGTCTCGGAGAGCGTGCGGCTGCGAGCCGCGGAGCTGGGGATCGAGGATCTCGCGCAGGATCCGAATGCGCAGAAGCTGCCCGCGTTTCTCGCAATGCTCGACCGGCACGGCATTGCGCCGTCCGAGGCCGCATTCATCGGCGATGATTTTCCCGACCTGGCGGTGATGAGGCTCGTCGGCCTGCCGGTCGCCGTCGCCAACGCGGTGCCCGAGATCGCGAGCGCTTGCCTGGTGCAGCTCTCCCGCTCCGGCGGCCATGGCGCCGTGCGCGAATTTGCCGAGCTGCTGCTCAAGGCGCGTAGCGAGTGGGAGTTCGTCACCAAACGCTATGTCACCGAACGGTCGTTGCCCATCTCACGGACGTCGCCATGACGGTCGACGACATCATCGATCGTGGTCGTCGTGTGGTTCGCCTGGAGCGCGAAGCACTCGCGACCGTCGAAGAGCGGCTCGACGCGCGCTTTGCGGAAGCCGTATTGATGATCGCCTCGAGCACGGGGCGTGTCATTGTGTCTGGTGTGGGCAAGTCGGGGCTGATCGGCCGCAAGATTGCCGCGACACTCACGTCCACTGGAACGCCCGCGATCTTTCTCCATCCAATGGACAGCGTTCACGGGGATCTGGGCATCGTCGGGAAGGACGACGTGGCCATTCTCCTCTCGAAGTCCGGCGAGTCCGACGAGCTGCTGGCACTTCTCGAACATCTACAGGGGCTCGGTGTACGCTCCATCGGTATCATCGGGCAGGCGGGATCGGCCCTCGCGCGCCTGTGCAGTGTGTCGCTCGACGCCTGGGTACGCGAGGAAGCGTGCCCACACGATCTTGCACCCACGACCAGCACGACGGCAGCACTCGCACTCGGCGACGCGCTCGCCGTCGCGCTGCTGGAACACAAGGGATTTCGTCGCGAGGACTTCGCGCGGCTGCATCCCGGAGGGGCATTGGGGCGACGGCTGATCACTCTCGTTGACGAGGTGATGATCACCGAGCCGCTTCCGGTCCTGCCGCCTGGCAGCACGCTTCGACAGGCGGTGGTCGTCCTGGCGGAGCAACGGGGCATCGTGCTCATCGCCGACGAGAGCCGGGTGCTGCAAGGAGTATTGACCGCTGGAGATCTCACCCGGTTCATGGAACACGAGGCCGACGTACTCCCCTATCCTGTCGAGCGCATCATGACCGCGACGCCGCGCATCGCGCGCGCCGGCGAGCTTGCGAGCGCCGTTGCGTATCGCATGGAAACGCACGGCGTCATGGCAGTGCCGGTGTTGGATGCCGATGGCCGCGTCACAGGCGTTGCGCACCTGCACGACCTCATGCGGGCGCGCATCGCATGAGTAGACGCGTCTCGTTGGTCATCGCGGTGACGTTGATGCTCGCGGCCTGCCGCACGAAGGGCACGGCGCCCCCGGTGGAAGGGAAGGCAACGCTCGCGGACAGCGCGGAGCAGATGCTGGTCACCACGCGCTCCCTGCTCGTCGACCGCGGAGTGCAGCGCGGCGAGATGTTCGCCGACACTGTGTACGTCTTCGACGACAACACGCGATTCGAGATGCGGAAAGTGCGGGTGACGTTCAACACCGCGACTGGAGCGAAGGACGGGGTGATGAGCGCTGATCGCGGAACGTACAACTTCCGCAATGGCACACTCGAGGGCTTCGGCAACGTCGTGCTGGTCAGCAATGACGGAAAGCGACTGACCTCGCCGCAGCTGAAATACGAAAAATCGATAAATGAGGTGTCGAGCGACACGTCCTTCACGCTGGTGCGGCCAGGTCAGACGATCTCGGGAATCGGCTTCAAGTCGGATCCGCAGCTCACCCGCTTCAACATCAAGAAGGGCGCGCGCGGGACGGGTACTTTCGTCCTTCCTGGAACATGAGGAAAGTATTGTTTCTGTTGCCGCTGCTGAACGCCATGGCACTCGAGCCGATCCGCGCTCAAGCAGCTGCGCCCCCGACTGGGCGCTGTCAGTTCGAGTTCGACAACACGCCGACGACGTCAGTGGCCAGCAATCAACTGCCGAGTAAGCAGTACAACTACTTTCTCGGCCGAGGCGTTGTCGCTCGGTGCCCGAAGCAGGGGATTGTGCTGAAGTCGGACAGCCTCGAGGTCTACGGTGACGAAGGTCGATACTTCTTCATCGGTCACGTCGACTACCGCGAGCCACGCCTCAAGCTCAAGTCCGACCTGCTGACGTACTTCCAGCGCGACGAGCGCATCCTCGCCGTGAACAACGTCGATGCGCAGTTGCCAAGCGGCTCGACATTGAAGGGTCCGTCGCTGGAGTTTTTCCGGCCCATTCCCAAGGTGCGTCCCAAACAGCAGGGCGTCGCGATCGGGCGGCCGACCATGGCGATCGTCGACAAGGACGCGCAGGGCAAGCCGCAGCCGCCGGTGAAGCTCACCGGCAACACCATCTGGCTCAACGGCGATAGCGTTGTCGCCTCGTCGGGCGACGTGATCATCGTCCGCCCGGAACTGACGGCCACGGGCGATTCGCTCTACCTCGACGCGGGCCCGGGTCTCCTGCGACTGATGCGGAATCCAAAGGTGGTCGGAACGAAGGGTCGCCCCTTCACGCTCACCGGCGAAACGATCGACCTCCTGACGCGTCGCAAGAAGCTCGAGCGCGTGCTGGCCAAGAACAAAGGCGTCGCGGTGAGCGAGGATCTCGAGCTGAAGTCGGACACGATCGACCTGCGCGTGAGCGACGACTTGCTGCAGCGCGCCATCGTTTGGGGAAAATCCCGCGCGTTCGCCACCTCACCGAGCCAGACGATTTCCGCCGACTCGATTGACGTCATCATGCCCGGCCAGCGCATCCGCGAGATGCATGCTGTGCGCCGGGCAACGGCACTGGGTCTCCCCGACACCACCAAGTTCCTCCTCGCTCCGGAGGATCGTTTCGACCGCCTGACCGGCGATACGATCGTCGCGCAATTCGACTCTGTTCCCGCAAAGGACACGGTGAGTAAGCCCCGTATCAGGGAGCTTGTCGCTATCAACAGCGCCACGTCGTATCAGCACCTCGCACCGCAGGACACGTCGCTGCGGCTTCCTGCCATCAACTATGTCTGTGGAAAGCGCATCACGGTCGACTTTGATTCGGCAAAAGTCAGACGGGTCAAGGTCGAAGACTCCGATCCGCCCTGCGGCGGCGCGCTCGCGGAGCCCCAACCGGATTCCGTCCGAAAGAAAGCTGCAGGCGCGCCGCCAGCTCCAGCGACTGCCGCCACACCAGCCGCGCCGAAGCCGGGAAGCGCGCCACCATCTACTGCTCCGATTAACCCTCCGGCGGGGGCACGGAAGCCGGAATGACCGATACTCAGGCATCGCAGACGGTTCATCTCCTCGTCGACCGCCTCGCGCGGGGCGACCGGTCGACCGCACTGGCGCTGCGTGCCCTCATTGGCGCCGCCGACGGCGAGGGATACGCGACGATCGATCGTGTCGCGGTTCTTTATCGGCAGGATCACCTCTCCGCGCAGCGCGCTGCCGGTCGGGATGCCGAGCGCGAAGCGGGTGAGTTGAGCATGGACCAGGTCCGAGCGCACCTCGTGACCTCGGTGCTGCCGCGGCTCGCGTCGGAGCGCATCGTGGAGCTCCCCGCCACCGGCCTCCTGGAACCGACGGCGCGCATCCGGATGTCGCCGGCGCTCTGGACCGAGATGAGCGCCGCCCGCGCGGAAGTCGAAGAGGCGTTACGCCAAACGGGTGAGCACGCGCTGCCTCGAGAGCCACGTGGTGGAGTGGCGCCCGAGGCGGTGGCCGGCCTGCAGGGCAGTGTTTTGGAAGCGAAGGGCTTGTCCAAGGTCTATCGACGCCGCAGGGTCGTGAACGATGTGGCCCTGCGCTTGCAACAGGGCGAGATTGTCGGACTGCTCGGCCCGAATGGCGCGGGAAAGACCACCACCTTCTACATGATCGTGGGGCTCATCCAGCCGCTCTCGGGCCGCATCCTGCTGGACGGTGCGGACATCACCTCCATGCCCATGTATCAGCGGTCGCGCAAGGGGATTGGCTACCTCTCCCAGGAGCCATCCATCTTCCGCAAGCTGTCCGTCGAGGAGAACATCATCGCCATTCTGGAAACGTTGCCGCTCTCCCGGGAGCAGCGTGCCGCGCGCCTGGAACAGCTACTGGACGAGTTGAGCATCAAACACCTGCGGCGCAGCAAGGCGTATCAATTGTCTGGAGGGGAGCGCAGGCGCCTCGAGATCACTCGCGCACTCGTAACGGAGCCCAAGTTCATGATGTTGGATGAGCCGTTTGCAGGCGTCGATCCCATCGCCGTTCACGACATCCAGACGATCGTCGCGAACTTGCGCACACGCGGAATCGGCGTATTGATCAGCGATCACAATGTGGAACAGACTCTGGATATCGTGGATCGCGCATACATCATGTTCGATGGACAGGTACAGGTCTCCGGCACGGTGCGCGAGCTCGTGTTCGACGACCTCGTAGCCGAGAGATATCTCGGCCCGACCCTCTCGGCGCGCTTACGCGCCCGGTTCGAGCGAGAGATGCAGGGAGAAAGCGAATGAGACCCGGACTCGGACAGCACACCCAGCTCAAGCAGGAGCTCAAGATCAATCCACGCCTCTACCAGGCGATGGATCTACTCTACATGCCGCTGCTCGACCTGCAGAATCACCTGAAGCAGGAGCTCCTCAACAATCCGTTCCTCGACATGATCGAGCCGGATGAAGAGGACGAAGAGGACGGGACCGAGCCGACCGAGAACGAAAACCCCGAGACCGAGGCCGAGAAGGAAGAGAAGGGCGAGATCGATTGGGAGGAGATCCTGCTCGACGGGTTCGACGCTGGCGGACGCCGCGAGGAACACGAGGAGCGGGAGTACTACGAGCCGGTCACGGTCGACACGCGCGACCTCGCCGATCACCTTCGCGATCAGGTATCGCTGCTGGACCTCAACGGCCGCCAGATGTACCTGGCGGACGAATTCATCGGGAATATCAACGAGGACGGATATCTCGCCTGCGGCCTCGAGAAGATCGTCGAAGGGGTAAACGAGAGCGTGCAGAAGGTCGTCGAGGAGCTCGATCAGGACCTCGAGGATTTGCGGCTCTACACCATGAGCGAGGCCGAGGAGATGCTCTCGATCGTGCAGAGCCTCGATCCGCCGGGCGTTGGTGCGCGCGACCTGCGCGAATGCCTCATGCTGCAGCTGCGAGAGGCCGGATTGGAGCACTCGGTGCCGTTCCGTCTCGTGCGCGACTGCTTCGACGAGCTCATTGCCCACCGTTGGAGTGAAATCTCCAAGCGCTTTGGCATTAGTCCCACCGATGTTCAGAAAGCCGCCGACGAGATCGCGAAGCTCGACCCGAAGCCCGGCCTGGTCTATAGCGACGCAAGCGACAACTACATCATTCCAGACTTGATCGTCGACAAGATCGACGGGAAGTACTTCGTCTTCCTGAATGACGCGAACCTGCCGCGGTTGAAGCTGAGCAAAGCATACCAGGAGATCGCGCGCGACAAGAAGAAGTTCGACGGAGAGAACAAGGAGTTCATCTCGAACAAGCTGAATTCCGCGAACTGGATGATCCAGGCCATCGAGCAGCGCCGCCAGACGATGCTGAAGGTCATGAACTACATCGTCGAGCGGCAGCGCGAGTTCTTCGAGAAGGGTGTGCAGTTCCTGAAGCCCCTCACGCTCCGGGAAGTGGCCGAAGTCATCAGCATGCACGAGAGCACCGTGAGCCGCGTGACGAACGAGAAGTTCGTGCAGACGCCGCGTGGCGTGCTGCCGCTGAAGTTCTTCTTCTCATCCGGCCTCTCCACGACCGCCGGCGAAGACGTTTCCGCGCGCGGCATCAAGGCGCAGATCCAGAAGCTCGTGTCAGAGGAGAATCCGAAGCATCCGCTCACGGACCAGGCCATCGTCAACATCCTGAAGGAGACGGGCGTGCAGATCGCCCGACGCACCGTCGCGAAGTATCGCGACCAGCTCGGCGTCCTCTCCGCGCGGATGCGAAAGCGGGTATGAGGGCGGACGAACGCGCGCAGGGGGCAACGCCGTTCGTCACTTCGTCGTATGAGAAGATTGACGTCTCCGTGCTCGTGCCCGCAAAGGACGAGGCGGAGAACCTGCCGCTGTTCATGGAGCTGGCGGCGGAAGCCTTCGCGGCGAATCCGGACACACACTACGAGGTCGTCGTCATCGACGACGGCTCGATCGACGACAGCTGGGCGGTCCTCACCGGACTCCAGCAGCGGTATCCGTTTCTTCGCGCGGTCAAGCACCGTGTGAAGCGCGGTATCGCGGATGCGCTCCGGACGGGCTACCTCAACTCATCCGGCGGCGTGCTCGTCTTCTACCCGGCCGACCTGCAGTTCAAGCCCGAAGACATTCCGCGTCTCGTCCGTCCCATTCTCGACGGCAGCGCCGATATGGTGACGGGCTTCAAGGAAGGGAAGTACGAAAAGGCGTTCGTCTCCAACATCTACAATGCATTGAGTCGCGCGCTCTTCAACGTGCCGGTGAAAGACCTCAACTCCGTGAAGGCCTATCGGAGGGAGGTGATGGACGCGTTACCGGTGCGGCCTGATTGGCATCGCTATATGATCGTGATCGCCGCGGCAGAAGGCTTCACGGTCACGGAAATCCCCATACCGCTGTACCCGCGCAACGCCGGTCGCTCGAAGTTCGGCCTGTCGCGCATTCCAATCGGCGTGCTCGACATGTTGTCGGTCTGGTTCGACCTGAACTTCGGCAAAAAGCCGCTGCTGTTGTTCGGCATGCTGGGGTTCGCGCTCTTCGTCGTCGGCTTTCTTGCTGGTGTCATTGCGCTGATCGCACTCGCGGTCGATGGCGTGGGCTATCGCTGGATCTGGACACTGATCACCACCTGCCTGATCCTCGGCAGTGTCCTGTTCGCCGCGGGCATCCTCGGTGAGCAGATCGCGGGGCAGCGCGCCGAAGTGCGCGAGCTCAGGCGACGACTCGATGAATTGGCGGCTCCTGATAGCACGCGTAGCTGACGAATGAATGTACTTTTTCTGACGCATTCCTTCCCGCGCGATGACGGAGATCCTGCGGGTTCATTCATCCTGCGCCTCGCGACGGCTCTTGGAGCGGAGGGCGTCCGGGTGCGCGTCGTCGCGCCGGGGGCCACGGGCCTCGCGTCACATGAATCAATGGGCGACGTGCAGGTCGATCGTTTCCGCTATGCGCCGCGTCGCTTTGAGATGCTCGCCTACGGTGGCAACATGGCCGAGCAGGTGCGCGACACCTGGAGCGCGCGCTTCACGCTCGTCGGATTTCTCGGCGCCGAGTTTCAGGCCGGCATCCACGCCAGGCGTGAGTTTCAGCCGGACGTCGTGCACGCACACTGGTGGTTTCCGAACGGTCTCGCCGCCACGTGGGTCGCTCGCATGGCCGGTGTCCCGCTCGTGACGACGCTGCATGGAACGGACGTGCGCATGGCGCGCAACATCTCCATGTCGCGACCCGCGTTCCGTCACGTGCTGCAGCATTCGACCGCCGTGACCGCCGTCTCGCGTTGGCTCGCCGCCGAGGCACAGTCGATCGTCAGCATCCGTCCACCGCTCGTGGCGCCAATGCCGGTAGCGACGGAACTGTTCGAGCCGGCCGCACGGGGTCAGCGCACCCGTCGCCTCCTGTTCGTTGGGCGACTCATGCCGCAGAAAGGCATCGAGCTCCTGATCAATGCGCTCGCGTTGCTGCCCGCCGACGTCGGGCTCGATGTTGTGGGAGACGGCCCCGACCGCGCAGCGCTCGAACGACGCGCCGGCGAGCTCGGCGCGGCCAACCGCGTGCAGTTCCACGGCGCCGTGAAGCAGTTCGAGCTCCCATCTTTCTATCAGCGCGCCGCTGCACTTGTCGTCCCATCGTCTGAAGAGGGCCTCGGTCTGGTTGCCGTCGAAGCGCAGCTGTGCGAGACGCCGGTGATCGCGTTCGACTCCGGCGGTTTGCCCGACGTCGTCCAGCATGACCGGACGGGCATCCTCGTGCAGGAGCGCTCCGCGGATGCGCTCGCGTCCGCAATTGCTCGCGTGCTCGACCGTGACGACCGCGGCGCGGCGCTCGGTGAGGCCGGACGGCTGCATGCGCTTGCGATCTTCGCGCCTGAATCAGTCGCGCGGCGCTACGCGGATATCTACCGCTCCGTAGTTGGAAGCAGCGCGGCGTAACTCACTGCTGCGCGCCGGCGGCTGGATCGTCGCCGCGTTCGTGCTATGGAAGGTGGGTGCGAGCCTCGCCAAGGGCCTTGGTGAGTTACGCCAACAGCCGCTGCCGATCGAGCCGCGTTGGGGCTACATCGCGCTGTCGGGCGCCGTGTTCCTCATCGCGCACGCAGTGCTGATAGCGACCTGGCGAACGGTGCTCTCGTGCTGGGACGAGCACCTTCCGTTCTGGAGCGCCGCGCGCGTGTGGAGCGTCTCGAACCTGGGTCGGTACGTACCCGGCAAGATCTGGCAGATCGGCGCGATGGGTGCGATGGCGCGCGACCTGAACGTTTCGGCCGTTGCTGCGTCGGGATCCGCGCTGTTGGGGACGCTCGTCAACATTTCGGCGGGATTCATCGTCGCACTCGTGAGTGGCCGAGGGCTGCTGCTCTCGCGGGTAGCTCCGGGCGGGCGCCCATTTGCCATCGCCCTGGTGATCGCCGCCGGTATCTCGCTGCTGCTCCTGCCTTTTGCGATACCGCGACTCGCGCCCCTCGCAGGGCGCATCGCGCGGAGGCCGGTGCAGGCAACCCTACCGGTGCGCGCGGTCGTCTACTCGTTGGTGGGCAACGTGCTCGCGTGGCTGGTTTACGGACTGGCCTTCGAGATCTTCGTCGCGGGCGTGCTCGGACGCGCGACTGGCGGGTACCCCACGTATCTGGCAGCTTACACGAGCTCGTATCTCATCGGTTACATTTTCCTCTTCGCGCCGGCCGGTGTCGGCTTTCGCGAGACGGCCATGCTGGAGCTTCTTCAGATCGCCGGATTGGCGGCGCATCCTGAAGCGGCATTGGTCACGTTGACATCGCGGATCTGGCTGACGCTGCTCGAGGTCGTGCCGGCCCTGCTTTTCTGGACGCATCATCGGATGCGCCGACGCCTGACAACTATCGACCGATCGGATGCCCCGAGCTGAAACAACTTCCGCGGCACCTGGCGTAGCAGGGCCGCGCTTCGCGATGGCCTGGGCTGCGATCGCATACGCCATCGCGACCCTCGCGCTCGCATATCCGGCCCTGAGCGGACAGTTCCTGGTCAGCGTCAATAGTGACCAGTACAAGGCGGGATTTGCCTTCCGCGATTTCGCGGTGCAGTCCGTCCGTGCGGGGCAGGGTATCCCCCACTGGAATCCATTCATGTTCGGCGGCTTGCCATACGTCGCTGCCATGCACGGCGACATTTTCTATCCGACGCAGCTGCTTCGATTGTTGCTGGGTACCGATGTCGGAATGACGTGGGGGTTCGTCATCCACACCTTCCTCGCCGGCCTCTTCACCTTCGCTTTTCTGAGGGCGTACGGATTGGAGTTTTTCCCTTCACTCGTGGGGGGAATGGCGTACTTGCTCGGTGGGCCGGTCGCGTCGTACGCGATGCCCGGGCATGACGGAAAGTTGTTCGTGAGCGCATTGCTCCCGCTCGGATTGTTGCTGCTCGTTCGCGGTGTTCGCGACGGACGCGCATGGGCGTGGGGCGCATTTGCCTTGGTGGTGGGGCTGGCCGTATTGAGCCCGCATCCCCAGCTCCTGCAATACATGCTGCTGATGTGCGGCGCGTTTGCTCTCTTTCTCGTGCTGGGTCCCGACAACGCCGGCAAGAAGCTCGATCGCCGCACCGCCGTTCGACGTCTGGCCTTTGCCCTCGGCGCGGTTCTCATCGGCCTCGCCATTGGCGCAGTGCAGTTCGCGCCCCTGCGCGAGTACGTACCATGGTCTCCACGCGCGGGCGGGCGCGACTACCCGTTTGCAACGAACTATTCGTTCCCGATCGTCGAGTTGATCAACTTTTACCTGCCTCAGTTCACCGGCATACTCGGCAAGTACTGGGGGCCGAACGGGCTCCATTTTCACAGTGAATACCTAGGCAGCTCCGTTCTGCTGCTTTCGACGATGGGCCTGTTGAGTGCCCGCAGCGCATTCAAGCGATTCTGGATTGGCGTGGCAGTCGTGAGCTTGCTGTGGGCGCTCGGTGGAAACACGCCCTTCTTCCGCCTTGTCTACGAGATTGTCCCGGGGACGAAATTCTTCCAGGCGCCCAGCACGATTATCTACCTGTTTGCATTCGCTCTTTCCGTGCTGGCGGCACTCGGCACGGAACGGGTGCTGGCCGGGTATGCGAGTCGCAGGGTTGCCTTGACGTGGGGTGGGTTAGCCTTGGCGGTCGCTCTTCTCGCAACTGTCGGAGTGCTCTCGGCGTTTGCCACTCACGAAGCGCGTGCTGCAGGGGCACAGTTCGCGTTAGCGCGGGGGATGGACCCCTCAGTGGTGCCGCAAGCCGAGCAACAGTGGGAGGGAATGGCGAGCGCCAACAACGGTGCCGTCATATTTGGCGCATGGCGGAGCGCCTTCTTTGTACTTGCGGCGGCGGGCCTCATCCTCGGTCTGCTCCGAGGGCGCGTCCCACCGCGGACGGCCGGCATCGCGTTGACCTTGATTGTTGCGTTCGACCTCTGGAGCGTCGAGCGACAGTATTGGCAATTCTCTCCGCCGGCTCGCGTGCTGTTCGCCACCGATCCGGCGCTCGAGTACCTGAAACATCTTCCGCAGCCGGGGCGAGTCGCCGTCGCCGCGGTAAGTGATAGTGGAATCAACTTTCCAGACCCCTACTTCGGTAACGACAGGCGCGGCAAGGGCACCGGCTTGATGGTGCACGGGATCAGGTCAATCACCGGGTACCACGGAAACGAGCTTGGACGATATGACCAGCTGTCCGCATTCCAACCCACGCAAGCAGCTCCGCCAGCGCTCTTTACACCGATGTTCTTTCGGCACGAGAATGCGCGATATCTGTACACCAATGCGGTCATCCCCGATACGCAGCTGAAGCTCGTCGTCGGTCCTGTCAAGAATTCCGCCGGGTCCACGGTCTATCTCTACAGGCTTGCAGGTGACAATCCATATGCGTGGGTTGCGACGGCGATGACGAAGGCCCCGGACTCGGATGTGCTGCCTGCCGTCCTCGACTCGCGGTTCGATCCCCTTCGGCTCGCGGTCTTCAGCGACACGTCGACGTTGCAGATTGCACCGGTGAAGTCGTTGCCGCCACCGAGCGCAATCACCACGACGACGTCGAAGTTCGGCCCGGGGCGCGCCACCATTGCGCTCAGTCAGCCCGCGACCGCCGGCGCCGCACTTGTCGTTTCCGAGAATTATTTCCCGGGTTGGACGGCGCTCGTCGACGGCAAGCCGCAACCCACCTATCGCGCCGATTACAATCTCATCGGTGTTCCGCTTCCGCTCGGGGCCCGAACGGTGGAGCTTTCGTTTCACGACGCCGCGGTGGATACGGGGACGGGGATCACCCTCGTCGCGATGGTGCTGGCGGCGTTGCTTCTCGCCGGGGGCATAGTGATCGATCGGAGGCGTGTTGTCTGACCAGGCCCTGATTATCGTCCCGACGTACAATGAGCGGGAGAATATCGAGCGCCTGATCGAGCGCGTCCTGGCACAGGACGAGCGGCTCGAGGTGCTCGTCGTGGACGACGGCTCGCCCGACGGCACCGGCGCGGTGGTCACGGAGATCGCAGCGGTCAATCCGCGGGTGCACCTGTTGCCCCGAGCCTCCAAGCTGGGACTCGGGACCGCGTACCTTGCCGGGTTCAAGTGGGCGCTCGAGCGTGACTATGCGCTGATCCTCGAGATGGACGCGGACTTCTCGCACGATCCCATTCACCTTCCGCAATTCCTGAACGCGGCGAAGGAGGCGGATCTGGTCGTCGGTTCGCGCTACCAGCAGGGTAGGGTGACGGTCGTGAACTGGCCCATCGCGCGCCTGATCCTCAGCTACGGCGCCAACATCTACGCGCGCCGGATCACCGGCCTCAAGCTCTGGGATGCGACCGGGGGCTTCAAGTGCTTTCGCCGCGAGGTTCTTGCCGCCATCAACCTCGATGACGTGCGCTCGAACGGCTACGCGTTCCAGATCGAGATGAGCTTTCGGGCATGGCGGAAGGGCTTCAGGATCGTGGAGATCCCCATCGTCTTCGTGGACCGCTCCGAGGGTACCAGCAAGATGTCGTTCAACATCCAGCGCGAGGCGTTCTGGATGGTGTGGCGCCTGCGGTGGTGGGCGATCGTCGGCACACTCTGAGGCGGCAATGCTTCCAGCCGGTCGGACTTTCTACAAAATGAGTGGCTCCGGGAACGACTTCGTGGTGGTCGACGCCACGATCGATTCGGCTGCCGCGCTCATGCTGCCGGGAACAGTTCAAGCCATCTGCGCGCGGGCGACTGGAATTGGGGCCGACGGTCTGGTGCTCCTGGAGCCGTCAGTTCTGGCCGACTACCGCATGACGTACCTCAACAGCGACGGGTCTCGTGCGGACCTGTGCGGCAACGCGTCACTCTGCTCGGCGCGGTTGGCTTCCGAGCTCGGCCTGCTGTCCGGAAGCTCGTTTCGGATCGAGACAGATGCGGGCATCCTGGACGCTCGGCTGCTCGCAGACGGTGCTGAGATCGACTTGCAGCCCGTTCGGGACGTCCGCCAGAATCTGCCATTTCGACTGGAGCAGGGGGAGCGAGAAATTGGGTTTGCCTTGGCCGGCGTGCCGCATCTCGTGGTTCGTGTGGACGACGTCAGCAGCGTGGACGTTCTGGGGCGCGGCCGTCCCCTTCGCAACGATCCGTCGTTCGAACACGGGGCGAATGTGAACTTCGTCTCGCGGCAGTCCGACGGCGCCTGGCGGGTACGCACGTTTGAGCGCGGCGTCGAGGGCGAGACCCTCGCGTGCGGCACAGGAGCCGTTGCGACGGCGATTCTCCTTGCGGAGACGGGCGAGATCGCAGATTCCGTGTCGCTGACGACTCGGTCTGGCCGGGCTCTCCGCGTGCGGCTTTCGCGGAGCTCCGACGGGTGGGTGCCGTCGCTCTCGGGCGAAGCGCGCATCGTGTTCGAGGGTCGCTTCGGCGAGATCTAGCCCAAGTACAGCCATCTTCGCGACATGCACCGATCCGCATTGTCAACGATTGACTGAGCGGGGCTGGTCGTGGGCCGGATGTCGATCCATTACTTCATATCGACAGACTCAACTTATTGTCGTGCAATAGCTTGCACGACATGGACAGCTGCTTGCGTGGACGATCTCCACAGTTTCCCACAGTCAGTAGTTTACATAATATATCTTATACGAACTATGCTGGTGGCGATGTTGCAAGCACTGTCTTGATGATGGCGCCTGTCCTGAACGTTGCCGTCGGACCAGCTCGAAGCAACAAAGAAGAAAGCGGGCCGGACTCTTTGAGCCGGCCCGCCACTGCCACACCACAACTCAGACCGTCAGGGTTTGCCGGCGATTGCGAGCTCGCCGAGTCGAACGCGAGCCTCTGTTGCAACGCCTTCGTTATCGTGCTGTGCGGCCAAATCCTCGAAAATCTTCCGCCCTTCGGCCGTCTTCCCACCTTCCAGATAGGCCCGCGCCGCCTTCGCTCGCCAGAAGTCCTTCTCGTTCGGTCCCTCCGCCAGCGTCGCCGCCTTCTCGTACTCGACTGCCGCATCGGCAGGCTTCGACAACTGAGCCTTCGCGTCCCCAAGCAGACCACGAACCGCCGACGCGCCAGGCCCACTCGTCACCTTGCCACTCAAGCTCTCGAGCTCCGTGACGGCACCTTGGAAATCCCCCTTCTCGAGCTTCAGCTGGCCCAGCAACAGGCCCGCCTCGATGCCGGCGGACCGTTTCGGATACTTGTCCGCGACCTTCTTCAGGTCTGATTCTGCGAGTGGCAAGTTCCTCGAGTTCAGTGAGGCCTTTGCCGTCAGCAGCTGCTTGTCGGCGCTGATCGTCTCGTTCAGGGCGGTGCGCTGGACGAACCAAACGCCGAACCCTATCGCCACGACCACGATGGCCCCAATGGAGATCAAGCGCGAATTGATGTGAAACCAATCGACGAAGCTTTCGGCCCTTGGGCCAGCAGCCGTCGCTTCGCCCTCTGACAGCGGATGAGTCATGTTTACACTTTATGTTGGGATCCGAAGCAGTCCTGCACCTCGGGATGGGTGAACCAGTGCCGGAAGTGTCCCCGGGGCGACTCGAACGCCCGGCCTAAGGTTTAGGAAACCTCCGCTCTATCCACCTGAGCTACGGGGACCTAGTTGCGAGCGGAAGGTAGTCCCCTCCCTGCGACCGAGGCAAGGCCTGACATCCCTCACCGCCTGACATCCCTCAATCCCCTCTAGGGCGGCTCTCTGCGAGGCGGACTAAAGCGTTGCCCTCGTCGGTTAGTGCGCTGAATTCGTCGCCAGCGCGGCGGGCTGTCGGCGTAATTAGTAGCTAAGGGATCAGACACTCGACGCGTAGACTGCCCAGCCGCTCGCTGCCCTTCAGCGTCGGCACCTGCAGGAGGAAGGAGCAGCCAACGAGTTCTCCGCCGATGCGAGTGATCAAGTCGCACGCGGCACGCGCGGTCCCGCCGGTTGCGAGCACGTCATCCACGACGAGCACACGCGCCGCCGAAGGACAGGCATCCGCGTGCACCTCGAGCGTGCCTGCCCCGTACTCGAGCGCATATTCCTGGCGTTCGGTGCGCCACGGCAGCTTTCCTGGTTTTCTGACCGCGATGAAGCCCGCGCCCAGGGCAATGGCCATTGGTGCCGCCAGTATGAAGCCGCGGCTCTCGATCCCAACGACGTGGGTAACGCGGGCGTCCCACCACGGAGCTACGAGCCCCGAGATCACGTCCTTCAGGAGCTCCGCGTTCCCAAGCACCGGCATGATGTCCATGAACATGATGCCCGGAGACGGGAAGTCAGGAACCGTGCGCAGCGCGGCGAGCACACGCGTGCGGAGGACCTCCTGATCGGGGACGGAATGTGACTGCATGTCTCAACGGTGGATTGTGAAAGGATATGGAAGTGGCGTGGTGACGTCCTCGGGTACGTCCTCGACGTCACTCACATCTGCACCAGCCGGCCCGACAGCCAAGGCGCGACGAAGCCGCTGGAGGGACGACGCCTCTCCGCCCGCGGCCAACTCGACACCGCCACTCGACAGGTTCGTGACCCACCCACTCAGCCCCAGGCGTCGCGCCTCCTCCCGGGCAAACCAACGAAAACCGACTCCCTGAACGCGGCCGCGTATGCGAACGTGAAGCAGCGCCAACTTACTGCTGCTCCCATCCCTGAGTGCCGAACAGCGGCACGAATCTCACCGGACCGAGGTTCTTCGTCTCGACGGCGGCGGCGCGCTTCATCACCAGCGTCAAGGTCTGCTCTTCCTTCGAACCCACGGGTACGAGCATGCGACCACCGTCAGCGAGCTGCTCGACGAGCGCCTGCGGCACAGTCGGTCCACCAGCGCTCACGAGAATCGCGTCATACGGCGCGTACTCCCGCCATCCGACGGTGCCGTCGCCGAGGAGCATCGACACGTTCGTTGCCCCGGCCTTCTTGATGGCCTCGCGGGACGACGTGAACAGCGCCGGAATCCGCTCGATGGTGAAGACCTGGGCCACCAGATGGGAGAGCAAGACAGTCTGGTAGCCAGATCCGGTGCCAATCTCCAGCACACGCTCGCTTCCCTTGAACGCAAGGATTTCCAGGTACCTGGCGTGAATGCTGGGTTGCGAGATGGTCTGACCGCTCCCGATCTGCAGCGGCGCATCCTCGTACGCCCGATGCCGCACGCCAGTGGGCACAAAGTGGTGCCGAGGCGTGAGGTCGAATGCGCGAAGCACCGCCATGTCGTGCACCCCCTTCTCGCGGAGGAGCTCGACAAGCCGGCGGCGCGCGCCGCCCATGGCCCCTTCTAGAGCTCCCGCCACCAATTCCCCGAGGATTCGAGCATGCTGAAGTTGGTGAGGTCGAGATGAAGTGGAGTGATCGAGATGTAGCCGTCACTGATCGCGCGAAAATCAGAATCAGGCTCGCCGGACCAGGTGATCGAGCCACCGCCGATCCAGAAAATGTCACGATCCCATGGATCGCGCATTGGCTTCAATGACCCCGAGTACACGCGGCTGCCGAGCCGCGTGAGCTTCACACCTTTCACACCCTCCGCGGGAACCGGAGGCAGGTTGACGTTGAGCAGCGTATTCGCGGGAAAGGCCGGAAGTGACGTCAGGTGCGAGATGAGGGGCGTGAGCACGCTCACCTGTTCGTTCAGGTACGTGAGGTCGGCGCGAAGGTCGCCGCCTGCGAACGAGAACGCAATGGAAGGAATGCCGAGGGCAAGACCTTCCATCGCCGCGGCGACGGTGCCCGAATACAGCACATCCTCGCCCATGTTCTGTCCGTGGTTGATGCCGCTCAGTATGAAGTCCGGCCGTTCGTCGAGCAGCGCCTCTACGGCGATCATCACGCAATCGGTTGGTGTGCCGTCGATCTGCCAGCGCCGTTCGGCACGACGAACCGGACGCAGTGGGTGATGCAGGGTGAGCGAGTGACTCGTCGCACTCTGCTCCCGGTCCGGCGCCACCACGGAGACCTCGCCGAGCGGCTCCGCTGCCGCGATGAGGCATTCGATGCCGTGGGCGAGGATGCCGTCGTCGTTGGTGATGAGAAAGCGCATCAGCTCCAGGAAGTCGAAGAGGGGTTCATTGTTCCGGTGCGAGAAAACGGATGAGCTCCTTCAGCTCGGTCTCCAGGGACTCGAGTGTCTGAACAGTGAGCGCGGCGCGAGCCGCCGACCGCAGTTCGCCGCCCTTGCGGTGCTCATCCACTTTCTGACGTGCGCCTTCGATCGTGTACTTCTCGGTGTACAGGAGGTGCTTCACGAGGAGGATGAGCTCGATCTCGCGCCGCTGATATACGCGATTGCCGGACCGATTCTTCGCCGGATTCAGGAATCGAAACTGGCTCTCCCAGTACCGCAGGACATGCGGCTTGAGCTCCGTCAGCTCGCACACTTCGCCGATGCTGAAAAACTCCTGAACCGGCTCGCCGGCGCTCATGCGTCCTGCTCCGACCGAAGCTCGCGGGCCATCAACTCGGCCACCGCGGTTCGCGCGGAGTGACCGTCGAACAGGATGCGATGCACCATTTCGACGATGGGCATCTCGACCCCCTCGCGCACTGCCAGTGCGAGCGCACTTCGGGTGGTCGCGACGCCCTCCGCAACGGTCTCCTTCCCCGCCAGCGCGAACTCCAGCGTGGCTCCCTTCCCGACCGCGATTCCCACCGCACGATTGCGACTGAGAGCACCGGTGCAGGTCAGGACGAGATCGCCCAGGCCCGCCAGTCCAGCGAACGTGGCCGGCTGCGCGCCCAGCGCGACGCCGAGTCGGGTCATTTCCGCGAGGCCACGCGTGATGAGCGCTGCGCGCGAGTTGAAGCCGAGGCCCACACCTTCCACGAGGCCGGTCGCGATGGCCATGACGTTCTTGAGGGATCCGCCGAGCTCCACGCCAATGACGTCGTCATGCGTGTAGATGCGAAGGTGCGCGTTGCTGAACGCCTCCTGAACGGCTTCTGCCGCCATGAAATCGTCCGACGCCGCAACGATCGCCGTTGGCTGCCTTGCGATGACTTCCGCCGCAAAGCTCGGCCCCGAAAGCGCGACCACGGCGCGCCCCGGTGCTTCGTGCGCGACGACGTCGCTCATGAGGGCGAGCGTTTCACCTTCGATTCCCTTCGAGGCGACGCTTACGATCGCCGTTGCTCCAAGTGCCGCAACGGACCTGCGCATGATGGAGCGCAGGTGCTGTGCGGGAGTAGCCACGCACACAAGCGTGGCACCATCGAGTGTCTCATTCAGGCTGCCCGAGGCGCGCAGGTTGCTCGCCAAGTCGAAGCCAGCCAGGAATCGGTCGTTGGCATGCCGCTCGTTCACCGACGCGACGACGTCCGCCTCGAGCGCCCAGAGGACGACGTCGTGTGCATTGCGCGCGAGTATGTCCGCCAGCGCGGTGCCCCATGCACCACCACCCAGCACAGCACAGCGCGTCATGCCCTGCCCCGCTTTCCGAAACGATTTTCCTCGCCGCGGCGGAGGCGGCCGATGTTCGCGCGATGCGTCCAGAATACGAAGGCAGCAATGACGACACTCACCGCAAAGAGCGGTGACGCGCTCCCCGTCGTCACCGCAAGGAGGATCGGCAACAACACTGCGGATATGAGGCTTCCGAGTGACACGTAGCCGGTGCTCAACACGACTGCCACAAAGACGGCGAACGCCACGAGCATGGGTATGGGCGCGAGAGCCAGGAAGACGCCGGCGGCAGTCGCCACACCTTTGCCGCCCTTGCCGAACTTGAGAAAGACTGGGCGCACATGTCCGGCGATCGCGGCCACGCCAGTCGCGATTGCCCAGACGACTGGATCGCGCGGACTGTCGATGCGGGGCGGCAGGAACAGGACTGGCAGCGCGCCCTTCGCGGCATCGGCAAGGAAGACCGCGACGCCAATCTTCCATCCCAGTGCGCGAAACACATTGGTCGCGCCAAGGTTGCCCGAGCCCTGCTTGCGCAGGTCGATGCTGTTCGCCTTGCCGGCGAGCAAGGCGAACGGAATGGACCCGCATAAGTACGCCAACGCCAATGCGATGGCCGGATGCACGACTACGCTTCCGCCTTTGCGCCGCTCTTGCGGCGCATGAGTATCCGCAGCGGATTTCCGGTGAATGGGTACGTCTCGCGGAATCCGTTGTGGAGAAAGCGCACGTAGTGCTCCTCCACCAAGTCGGGATGGTTGCCGAAGAAGGCAATCGTGGGCGGGGCGACGCTGACCTGCGTGGCGTAGTTGATCTTCACCTCGCGACCCGCGGCCTGGTTGGGCTGGCGTCTGGCGAGCAACTCCGCGAGGCGCACGTTCACATCCGACGTGGCGATGCGCACGCGTGACTGTTCGTCGACGAGCTGAATGACGTCAAGGATCTTCGTGACGCGTTGACCGGTCAGCGCTGACGTGAACAGGAAGGGCACGTGCTTGAGAAATGGTGCCTTCTCGTGCGCCGTCTTCTCGAACTTGTGCGTCGCCTTGTCGTCCTTCTCGACGAGATCCCACTTGTTCACGACGACGATCAGGCCATGCCCCGCTTCCCACGCGAGGTGAGCGATCTTGAGGTCCTGGTGGTGGAACTCGCCCTCGGTGGCGTCGATGAGGAGCACGCAGATGTTCGCCCGCTCGATGGCGCGGCGCGCACGTAGCGAAGAGTAGAACTCGATGCCGTCCTCGATCTTCGTCTGGCGGCGCAGACCGGCCGTGTCGATGAAGATCATCTTGCGACCGTGGTAGATCATCGGCGTATCGATCGCATCGCGAGTGGTGCCCGCAATGTCGCTGACCACGAGGCGCTCTTCGCCGAGCAGGCGATTGACGAACGACGACTTTCCGACGTTCGGTCGACCGACGACGGCAACGCGAAGAGCCTCCTCGTCTTCAGGGACCGACTCGGGCAGCTTCTCGATCACGGCATCGAGCAGGTCGCCGGAGTTCTTGCCGTTCTGAGCCGAAACCGGAAACGGATCACCCGCGCCGAGCTTGTAGAAGTCATAGAAGTCGGTGCGGCTGGGGTCGTCGACCTTGTTCGCCACGAGCATCCACGGCTTTCCCGTGGTCCGGATCATCTCGGCCACTCGGTGGTCGCTTGGATGCAGGCCCGCGTTCGCGTCGACGACGAAGAGCATCATGTCCGCCTCTTCAACGGCAGTCGCGACCTGCTGGCGGATCTCCTTGTCCATCGGCGCGTTTGGGTCGTCCGAGAGACCGCCCGTATCCACGAGCCAGAACGCACGACCGTTCCATTCCGCCTTGGAGAAATGGCGATCGCGCGTGGTGCCCGCCTCCTCGGAGACGATTGCCTCCTCGTCCCCGATGATGCGGTTGAACAGCGCCGACTTGCCGACGTTCGGCCGGCCGATGATGGCAACGACAGGAACGCTCATGCTGCGCGCTGGCCAGGAAGCTGAGGCTCGCCTTCGAGCCTGAGAACGTCTATGAAATCGTACGAGGGATATACCGGCATCGGAAGCGTCTCACGGAGCGCGATGAAGCGCTCCTCGTCGAGGAAAAGTCCATCATCATTGATCGTCTCGGCTGGAATGAGCGCGAGATCGAGGTCGGTGCGGTCGACGAGCGCGCGACGGATGTCGGCGCCGACGAGAAGTCCCGCGGTGGTGGTGGTGGATCCGAACAGCGAGTTCTCCATGACGATCAGGGAGAACTGCGCGCCGGTTTGCGTGGTAATGGCGTCGAGGAGTTCAGGCATGAGCGGCGCCATGGAAACGCCCGTCACCACGCCGATTCGCTTTCCGTCGAGCCGCGGCAGATCCTGAATGCCGGCGTGAACACGCTGCCGGAGCGACGTGACGGCACCAACGCCATTCTCGATCTGTGAGAAGTCGCCGTAGTGCTCGGCATTGGGCAGCGGTCGGCCAGCGAGCAGATAGAGCTCGTCGGAGCCAAACACCCAGCGGTCACCGCGCTCGGCGAGCGCACGTTCCTCCCACCGCTCAACAGCGGCCAGGATGCGCTGGGAATTCACGGCATCCATGGACTTGCCGTCATAGAGATGCGAGAACTGCGTGACCCCCACCGGGACCAGCGCAACGCTCAGGACCGCGTCGCCGAGATTCCACAGGTCCGTCAGGGAGGCTTCGAGGACGTCGCCGTCGTTGAGATTCGGCACGATCACCATCTGGCCGTGGAACTGAATCCCACCCTCGGCCAACCGCGTGAGCTGTTCCAAGATGTTGGGCACCCTGGGGTTGTTCAGCAGCACCTTGCGCGCTTCCCAGGGCGTCGCGTGCACGGACACGTAGAGGGGCGACAGCCGATACTCGAGAATGCGCTGAATGTCGCGCTCCTTGACATTCGACAGCGTGGCGAAGTTCCCGTAGGCGAACGAGAGCCGGTAGTCGTCGTCGCGAACGTAGAGCGACTTGCGCAGGCCCTTCGGAAGACCCTCGATGAAGCAGAACTCGCAGCGGTTCGCGCAACGGCGGATCGTGGGCGGATCGAGCTCGACGCCGAGTCCTTCTCCCTCGGGGCGCTCGACTTCGTAGACCACTGGTTCGCCGCCGGGAAGCCGCGCCTCGATCACCAGCTCCTCGTCGGCGGTGAGAAACTCCCAGTCGAGGAAATCGGCCAGCTCGCGCCCATTGACGGTGAGCAGCTCCGTGCCGACCACCACTCCCATCTCATCGCAAATGCTACCTGGGAGAACTCGACTGACCCGAACCATGATATTCCAGACCTCTACCGAAGCGACGGGGGAAGATCACTGTGCGTGATTCTTCCCCCAGCAAAAGCATGCGTGTGGCGCGTAAGCGCCCTCATCCAACATAGGAGATACGGGCACGGAAGTCAAGCAGAATCCAGCACTTCCGCGTTGTCGCCTGTCGTGGTTTGTCACGCGGCATGGACAAAAAAAAGGCCCCCCGCCACAAGGCGGGCGCCAATTTGATGGAGCGCTACTTAATCGACGATCTTGTAGCGGTATGCGACAACGTTGGGCGTGTTGATGGTGAACTTGAACTTCGCGCGCTGACCGGGCGAAAGTGGCTCGGTCGTGACCGTTTCGGTGCCCAGTGCCTGACCTGTCTTGTCGAGTGCCGTGAAAGAAAGCGTGACTGGCTTAGGCGGAAACGACTTCGCGTCCTGCTTGGGAGTCGGCTTCGCCTTGGCGCCCTTCACCGGCCTCGGGGGCGCGGGCTGCTGCGCATTCGCCTCGATCTTGTCGCGGCGATCGAGAACGTTTCCACCGATGGTGACGTTCTTGTCGTTCGGCGAAAACTCGGTGAACGTGACTTCGATGGGGAGGTTGTTGCCGCGGTTGTACCACACCACGGTGGTGTCGTTGTAGGCGCCAGCCAACGGAGCCTTCTTGGCCGTCTGCGCTGCCTTGCCGAGGGCGAGGTAGGCACGTGCCGCAAGGTTGTAATTCTCCGGATTGCCGGGATCCACGGCGACGAGACGCTCGACGATGGGCCCGATCTTGTCGTTCTGCTCCAGCGTCAGGTACGTCACCGCGACGTTGAACAGCGCGTCACGGTTGTATGGGTTCTGCGCCAACGTCGCTTCAAAGAGCTTGCCTGCGTCCGCCGAGCGATTCGCCCGAGCCGCGTTGACCGCGGAATTCAGGAGATCGTTGTACTCGTAGTCTGCGGGGCTCGTCAGCATGGGCGCCCAGACTTTCGCGGCTGCGGCCGTGTCGCCTGCCATCAGATAGGCCGTCTCGAGCTGCTGCCGGCTGCCCGTGAGGTACTGGCCGCGTGTTCCTGGAATGGCGATGAGGTTGCTGTAGGCATCCGCCGCCTTTCGGTAAGCCGCAACCTTCTCCGCGCCCGTGGCGGTGCCACCCTGATCGAGGTAGGCACTACCCATGTTCGCCAGCATCTGGCGCCGGACGTCGCGGTAGGTGGTGTCCCTGTTCGCCGACTCCGCGGCCTTCGACCAGTATTCCAGCGCACGCGCCGTGTTGCCGCGCTTGGAGGCCACGCCACCGAGGATCATCGTGCCGTACGGCGACTGGCCGTACAACCGGTTGGCCTGGGTCGCGTAGTACTCGGCCGAGTCGAGCTTGTCGCTGTTCATGGCGTTGATGGCGCCGTTGACCAGGTCCAGATAGAACTTCTGCCCCGCACGCCAGTAGGCGGTGTAGTCGGTGCAGTTCGGCTTCGCGGTCTCGACGATACGAAACAGCGAGTCGAGCGTGGTAGGGATGTCCAGCGTCGCCGCCGCGTTGGTGGCGAAGCCGAGGGAGCCGCGGGTGGGCGTGAGGCCAATGCCCGGCTGGTTCGCCCAGAGGCTCAGAGCCTCGCCCAGGACGTACGCGTTGGTGATCGCGTTGTCGCCCGGCGCGGCCGTCTCGAGCAGCTTGACCGCGTTCTTCAGATTGGTGCCGGCCACTATAGGCGACGTCGCTTCACGCGCCAGGTTGACGCTGAGCGTTGCGCGCGCCGCGTTGCCGGTGGCCGTTTCGCCAACGTCGCACGCCGGCTTCGCTGGAGCCGCCTGCGCTCCTGCAACCGACGATGCAAGCAACGTTGCGCCGAGCGCGAGATATTTCGTAGAGAAAAAGGCCATCAGTCATCTCCTCAAGTAATCGTGCGAATCCGGCATCGCGGCCGGGGCTCTGCAGGCGTACCCCGGCCTCGTTACGGCCGTTCCGCCGCGCCAAGTGCAAGCTGATAAATATCTGCGGGCAAGCGCCCAGTCGCTAGAGCTATTCTCTGTACGTCATCGAACTCGGGCTTTCCGCGCGAGCTGCCATCGGGAAGCGTAGCGACCTTCACGCGCGCGACGTGACCGAGGACGTCGACGACGACTTCAGTGCGGGGAAGCGCCACCCGGCTCATCTCGACGCGGCGAACCCCGATCGACGTGGTTTCCGCGAGAAGGAGCTGCTCGAACCTGTCAGCATCCGCAGGTCGGCAAAGCACCTCGATGCGGGTACCGGCCCTTCCCTTCTTCATCACCGTCGGCAAGAGTGTCGCGTCGAGCGCGCCCTCGGCGCGGGCGCGCTCTGCGGCTGCCGCGAGGTATTCCGGCGACATGTCATCGACGTCGCAGGTGAGCACCGTCACGGCCTCCCGAGCCGACGAAAGGGAGACGTCGCTCACTTCGGCAAGAATGATCCGGAGTGCGTTTGCACGACCTTGAAAGTCCTTCGTTCCGGCACCGAATCCACTTCGTATCGGCGTGTACATCGTTGGCGGCTGTCCCGCGGAGAGCACCCGGACGAGCGCCGCGCCTGTGGGCGTCACGAGCTCACCTGCTCCTTCAGGCCCGGGGCTGACCAAGTGCCCTTCCAGCAACTTCAGCGTGGCAGGAGCAGGCACGGGCAGCAGCCCGTGCGCGGCGCGGACGGTTCCGTCGCCAATTCGAAGCACTCCGCACCGAACCTGCTCGATTCCCAGCTCGGCCATGCCCCAAATGACACCCACGACGTCGAGGATGGCGTCGACGGCGCCAACCTCGTGGAGGTGCACTTCCTCGGGTGGCATGCCGTGCATCTCGCCTTCGGCCTCCGCGATCGCCCAGAAGGCGGCGTCCGCCTTCGCGCGCACGTGCTCCGGCGCTCCGCTACGCGCGACCAGCTCGCGAATCTGCGAGATGTGTCGCCCGTGCGGCTGCGGGGGAATTCGGAAGTCGACTTTCCAGCAAACGAGCTCGCCTCTCAGAACCTCCCGGATTTCGACAAGCACGTCGGCCAATCCGAGGCGCTGCGGCAAAGACCGGAGCCAATCCGGATCGAGTCCGATGCCCAGGAGGGCGCCCAACGTCATGTCACCGGAGATTCCACTGAATGGGTCGAGAATCGCGATGCGCATGTCAGAACCGGTAGGAGGCGCCGCTTCCGGTGTTGAACACCACGACTTCCGCGTCCGCGCCGATTCGCCCTTCGCGGACGAGCCGGTCGAGCACGCCGAGCGCTGCGCCACCTTCGGGAGCGGCATCGACGCCTGAGGCGCGGCTCAACCGCAGCGTGTCGGCGCGAATCGTGTCCTCGCTGACCGACGCTGCCTCGCCCTTGCTTTCGTAAAGCGCCTTGAGGATGAGCCTGTCCCCAAGGGGTCCGGGGACACGCAGTCCGCTGGCGTGCGTCTCGGGATTCTCCCAGTGCGTCGCCCGATCCGCTCCGGCCGCGAAGGCGCGCACCATGGGAGCGCAGCCGTCTGCCTGCGCGACCACCATGTGCGGCATGGCGACATCCGACGACAACCACTCCGCGTCCCGCATCTCGGCGAACACCTTCCACATGCCGATCAAACCAGTGCCGCCGCCGGTCGGATAAATGACATGCGTCGGCAGGCGCCACCCGAGCTGCTCCGCCATCTCCATGCCCATCGTCTTCTTGCCTTCGATGCGGTATGGCTCACGCAATGTCGACATGTCGAAATAGCCGTGCTCCGCGGCAAAGGCGCGCGACTGCTTTCCTGCATCTCCGATGTGGCCGTCGACCAATTGGAGATCGGCGCCGAGCGCTCTGATAGTCGCGAGGATAGGCGATGGGGTGGTGCGGGGCGCGTACACACGCACCCGCAGGTGCGCTGCCGCGGCGTATGCCGCCAGCGCTGCCCCCGCGTTGCCTGCCGTGGGCACGACGAGCCCAGGAACGCCCAACGCGGCAGCCCGCGTGACCGCGGCGCTCATGCCCCGCGCCTTGAACGAGGCGGTGGGGTTCAGACCTTCGTCCTTCACCCAGAGACGAGCGACGCCGATCTCCTTCGCCAATGACGGAAGGTCGTGCATCGGCGTTGCCCCTTCACCGAGTGATACCGGCACCTCGCCATCGCGAAGTGGGAGGACCGGTGCATACCGCCACATGTCCCACCGAGGGAGAATGGCGTCGCGCGACGGATACGTGGTGTCGTAATGGACGAGCAGCGGCTGCCCGCAGGCCGGACAAACTGAGGCGAGTGCATCCCCGCCCTGCGTGTGGTCGCAGGCCGAGCAGTCGAGGTGCCAGGTGCTCACGTAGTGGTGGCGTCGTGGGTGAGTGCGTCGAGGGGCTGCGCTGAAGGTATCGCAGTGTCGGAGCTCGGGACCGGCGCTCCAGGAGCCAAGGCATCGCTTGCGCGAAGGCTGTCGAGAATGCGCTGCGCACTCTTTACGGAAAATCCTGGAACCGCGGCAATCTGCTCGGGCGACGCATCGCGGATGGCCTGCACGCTGCCGAACGTGGTGAGCAGGAGACGGCGCTTATTGTCGCCAATGCCAGGAATCCGCAGCAGCTCGGAGGTGATGGTTCGCACCGACCTGCGCTTGCGCTGGAACGAGATCGCGAATCGATGCGCTTCGTCGCGCGCCTGCTGCAGCATGCGGAGCGCCGGCGAGCGTCGCGTCAGCCGAAGCGGCTCGCTTTTCCCGAGCAGGAAGATCTCCTCCTCGCGCTTGGCGAGACTGACGATTGGCATCGAGGCGAGGCCGAGCGCTTCCAGGGCGGCCGCGGCCGCGTTCAGCTGTCCCTTGCCGCCGTCGATGAGGACGAGATCCGGGAGGGCGCGTTCGTCGTCGAGCCGTCGCTTGAAGTAGCGACCAACGACCTCGTTCATCGACGCGAAGTCATCGATTCCCTCGACGGTCTTCACCTTGAACTTCCGGTATTCGGCGCGATACGGCCGGCCATTCTGGAACCAGACGCACGATGCCACGGTGTCCGTGCCCTGCGCGTGCGAGATGTCGAAGCACACGAACGAGCGCGGCACCTTCTGGAGACCAAGCTGTCGCTGGAGCTCGTACACGGGGTCGCCGGCGCGCTCCTCGGTCGGTTCGTCCCCGGTCAGGCGCGCCTCCTCGAGGAGATGCCGAGCGTTCTGCTGCGCGTGGTCGATGAGCTCGCGACGTGGGCCGCGCTGCGGGACGTGAATCTTCGTGCGCTCGAGCGACTGCTCGACGATGTCGCGCTCACTGACGTCGAACGGAATGAGCAGTTCCTGCGCGCGCTCGTCGAGCAGCCGATAGGGCCCGGCGAGATAGGTCTCGAGAACGTCCGCGTCCGTCTCGCCTTCGGTGTTCGCCACGAACTGGTGATCGCGCGCGAGCAGCTTGCCGCCCCGAATGCGCATCAGGGCGATAACGGCATCGTCGCCATCGCGGGCGTAGCCGATGACGTCGCGATCGCCGCCCTCCACTTCCATCACGACGGCCGGTTCCTCCATCGTTTCGAGGTGGGCGAGCACATCGCGGAGGTTTGCCGCGCGCTCGAAGTCGAGCGACTCGGCCGCGAGCGCCATCCGCTCCTTGATCTTGCGCACGACCTCGTCGGGCTTGCCCGCGAGGAAGTCGAGCACCTCGTCAATCATCGCGGCGTACTCGCCCTGCGATTGCGCGAGGATACAGGGCGCCTTGCACCGCCCGATGTGATAGTCGAGGCACGGGCGATCGGGCATCTGCGCCGGCATGTCGTAGTTGCACGACCGCACCGTGAAGAGCCGCTTCACGACGTCGAGCGAGCGTCGCATTGCGCCGACGTCGGTGTACGGGCCGAAGTAGCGCGCCCCGTCGTTCTGGAGTCGGCGCGTGACCCAAACGCGCGGAAATGGCTCCTGCACCGTCACCTTGATGTACGGATACGACTTGTCGTCGCGCAGGGCGATGTTGAACCGGGGCTTGTACTCCTTGATGAGGTTCGCCTCGAGGATCAAGGCGTGGGCCTCGCTCGAGACGACGATGGTGTCGAGCCCGCGGACCTGAAGCATGAGGTGCCGTGTCTTCACGCTCTCGGCGTGGTCGGCGGCGACGTAGCTGCGGACGCGCGAGCGCAGGCGCTTCGCCTTGCCCACGTACAGCACCTTGCCCTCGCCGTCCCGCCAGAGGTACACGCCGGGCGACTCGGGCAGATGCGGAATCTTCTCGAGAATCGCGTCGGGAACTGCCATCCTGCAATATACGTGGCGCAAGAAACGGAGATACTTGCGGTTAGTGTGATGAAGTCAGCCATTGCCCCGAGGCGAACGAGCAGCAGCTCATTCTCGCGTGGAGGGGATCCTACGTCGACGCGGCGCGAGCGAAGGGGCGAGCCGAAACGGCGTGTAGCTAGGCTGCTCGCCCGCGACGCAACACTCGACCCGAGAGGGCTCTCGCCTCCGGTACGTTGAGGGCAACAGTGCCCGCACCGTAGACGAGCGCGAACGTTCCCAGCGCCGCGAGCCCGCGCACCATGTGGTGGCTTGCACCAAGCAGGTGCATCGCGCCAAACCCCGCAGCACCGGCAACGAGGCCGGCGCCCCAGAGGCGCGCGAGCCTCCCGGCGGGCAGGGCCGTCGGTCCGATGCGCTCTGTGATCGCGCGGCGCAGGAGATAGAATTCCGCCCACCCCGCAATCCCCGCCGACGCCGTGAGGCCCGCTGCGCCGGTCCACGCCGGCAACCCGAGCATGCGAGGGAGCGGAAATGCGAAGAGGTAGCCAAGAATTCCGGTGAGGCACACGCGCACGACGGCAAACCAGAGCGGAGTCCGTGTGTCCCGTAGCGCATAGAACGTGGACGAGTAGAGCCGGCCAAGGGCGCTCGCGAGCATCCCGACGCCCGAGCCGGCGAGGATGGCCCACGTGCGCAGCGTCATCGTCTCGGTGAAGCGGCCACCCTCGAGGAGCACCGCCGTGATGGCCTGACCGAGAACGAGGAGGCCGATCGCCGATGGCACGACGAAGTAGGCCACGCGCGGCAGCGCGGCATTCAGTCGCACGCGAAGGCGCTCGAACGCCGCAGCATCCACCCCGGAGTCGCGCGACATCTCCGGCAGCTCGGCCGCCGACACCGTCATGGCGAACAGGCTGATGGGCAGCATGTAGATCGTCGTCGCATTCTGGAGCAGCGTCACCACGCCCTTGTCGGCGATGAAGCTCGCGATCTGCGTGTCGATCACGATGCTGATCTGCACGACTCCACGCGAGACGAACGCCGGCATGAAATTCCGGACGACTTCGCGGACGGGGGCGAACGAGAAGTCGAGCCGCGGAACGAATTGCGCCAGTACCGAGAAGACCGTCGGCAGCTGCACGCCCATCTGGAGCACGGCACCGATCACGGACGCCCATCCGAGCACGATGGCAAGGTCGACCTCGCCCGCCGCGCCCGCAGCGATCGATCGCTGCCCGTAGATCGCCAGGGCGACGATCATCGCGATGTTCCAGAACACCGGCGCCACGTACGAAAGGAAGAACTTTCGGTGGCTGTTGAGGATGCCCAGACACCACGCGCTCATCACGAACACGCCGGCGCCGGGGAAAAGAATTCGGGTCAGCCGGATCGCGAGCTCACGTGTCTCTCCCTTGAAGCCACCCACGAATAGTGTCACGAACAGCGGCGCCGCCAGCACGCCAACCACCACGAGCACGGACACCATGAGCGCAAGGATGGCCGCAACCGCACCGGCGATGCGATCGGCCTCCTCATCGTTGCCGTCGGCGAGCGCCTTCGCGTACACGGGGATGAACGACGCCGACAACACGCCTTCGCCGAACAGGTTCTGGATGAAGTTGGTGAGCTTGAACGATCCGTTGAAGGCGTCCGACACCCACCCGGCACCCAGGTAGTGCGCGATCAGCTTCTGGCGAACGAGACCCAGCAGGCGGGAGAGCAGGATTCCCGCGCCGATAAGGGCGGAGCTGCGTCCCGAGCTTTGCGGCTTCAGTGTTGTCGCTGGCGCAGCGTCGGGAGTCGTCACGAACTGCTCGCACCGACCAGCGCATCCGCGTGCGCCGAAGCAGCCTCGCGCATTTCGGCCAGCAGGTCGAGCCCCTGACGGCTTAGAGCAGGTACGAGATTGAGCGCGCGCTCCTGACGAATGTTCAATGGGTAGAGCGAGCCCCGCAGTGTGGCAACCTCGCGGAGACGTTCGTGTTCACGCCGCTTGATACCGGCCACGAGCCGGCGCTCCAGCCGATCCGCACGATAGAGGAGTGATTGCATCGAACCCTCTACTGCAGCACCAAGGCCAAGCGGTCCGGCTTCGGGCGTCAGGTCCGCAGGAAGCGCTTCAACGGAGGCGCGTAGCGTAGCCAGTGCGGCCTTCGTGCGGTCACTCATCGTGCCGCGGGCCACGGCGCCTTCGAGCCGATCCGGCTGGGCCAGCTCGTCGGGCGAGACGTTGAACTTCGACAGCAGACGATCGACATCCGGTTCAATCAGTGTACAGGACCACCGCGGCAACGCGACAGGGCGTTCGACGCCAAGTGCATCGGCAACCGCGCTGACCTGGGCGAAATAGGCCAGCTCGCCGGGCCCGCCAAGGTAGGCGACCGTCGGGAGAATGGCCTGCTCGACGATGGGCCGCAGCAGCACGTTGGGCGTCAGCCAGGCATTCTCATCGCCCGCGAAACGCGGCGCCGCGCCGAGCGGGATTCGACTCTTGATCGAGTCCTCGCGCGCGAAGACGAGGGAAAGCCCGCTGACGTGCTCGACCTGCGGAGAGAGACCAGCGGCGCGAATCTCGCGCGACCGCGAGACGAGCGCGCGCTCGACCTCGTCGGAGCGCCGGAGCGCGGCGCGAAGGGTTGCATCGCTCGCGGCTCGCACGCTTTCGTGGGACGCGTCGAGCACGGGAATTCCAAGCGGCTCGAGGAGTTGGCGCAGAAGGTTGACGTACGCGCTTCCCACCGTGGCGGAGGGCGCGCCGTACGCACTCTCCACCGCGCGGAGCGCTCGCGGATCAGCCACGCTGCCACAGGCGTCACGAAGTCTCGCCATCAGGTGGCTGACGTCCCCCAGTGGAGCCAAGGCCATCGGCACCCCAGACGTTGGTGCATTCTCGCTCTCGAGCTTCTCCGGGCCGCCCTGACGCGCCAGAACCGTATATGACGCTTCGGCAAAGTCCGCGTCGTCGGTGGCGGCCCAGAAGACGGCCGCCGTGGCAATGCCGGTCTCGCGCTGGATGGCGTTCGCGAAGGCCAGCGCGCCCATGGCCTTGCTCCAAGTGTAGATCGGGCCGCCGAAGAGCCCCGGCTGTTGTCCCGTGGTAACTACAACTCCTCCCTCGCGGCGGACCCTGTCGAGCCGCTCGGCGGCTTCATCGGTGGCATCGATCGCCGGCGTAAGCTGCGACCAACACTCGTCCCAGTGCCGTTCACGCGATCGCTGTTGTGCCCGCGATTTCCAGCTGGACGCGGACGTCACCGCCGCGGCGAGCCAATCTGCGGGCGCCTCGCCCCGTTGCAGAAGTTGTGAGAGCGCCGACCCACCAAGAGCGCCGGAGATGATGCGTACGTCGGTCATTGCCCAGGAACGTGGTGGATGGAGCCTCCATGATAACCTCAGCGGCCTTGATACGTCAGCGACCGCACGGACGCCGCGCCGGTCCGCGCGCGCGGACGGACGGAGGTCGGCCCGTCAGTCTTTGTGATATGGCTCTCCGCGCACGATGGTCCCGGCCCTGTACAACTGCTCCGCCAGGACGAGGCGAGCCATTTCATGGGGCAAAGTCCACGGAGCGAGCTGAATGGTGCGAATCGCCCGCGACCTCACTGCACCGCCAACGCCAAAGGCGCCACCGATGATGAACGCGATATCCGTTGCTCGGTCGCGTGCCGAGTTGACGAGCGCCGCAAACGCCGCGGACGTCAGCCGATCGCCCCGCTCGTCGCACACGAGCACCGCTGCCGAGGAAGGAATGCGCTCGAGCAGCTTCGTCGCTTCGCGCTCCTTCGCCAACTCCGGATCGATGCCGCGACCACTGCCTTCGCGTACTTCGACGATGTCGAGGGGCCAGTACCGCGCCGCACGCGTTTCGTACTCGTCTATCGCCGCCGCGAGGTGCCGGTCACGCGGCTTCCCCACGACGGCGATCATCACGCGCACCCTGTCTTAGGCGTAGACGCCGCGCAGCCGGTGCACCGTGGCGACCCGGCTGATCGCCAGCATGTACGCCGCCGTGCGCATGTCCACCTTGTGCAGCATGGACAGGTTCAGCACATCCGCGAAGCTTCTCGTCATGATGTCGGTGAGGCGCTCATTCACGGATGCTTCGGACCAGAAGTACCCGCCACGATCCTGCACCCACTCGAAGTAGGACACCGTGACGCCGCCGGCATTCGCCAGAATGTCGGGAATGACGAAGATCTGCTTCTCAGCGAGGATCGAATCGGCGCCCGCCGTCGTTGGTCCGTTGGCGCCCTCGCAGATGATTTTCGCGCGAATCTTCGAGGCGTTCTTGCTGGTGATCACGTTCTCGAGTGCCGCTGGAAGGAGCACGTCGACGTCGGAGATGAGCAGTTCCTCGTTCGTCATTGAGGTGCCGCCCGTGAAACCCTCCAGGCTGCGATGTGCGGCGACGTGCTTGAGCGCCGCCGGGATGTCGATCCCGTCCTTGTTCCAGTACGCGCCGGTGCGGTCGCTGATGCCGCGGATGATGCACCCTTCCTTCACGAGCAGATCGGCAGCGACGGAGCCGACGTTGCCGAAGCCCTGCACGGCGACGCTGGTGCCCTTGATCTTCATGCCGAGGTGCACGAGGGCCTGCTTGGTGACGATCATGCAGCCTCGGCCCGTCGCCTCGCGGCGGCCCAGCGAGCCGCCCATCTCGACAGGCTTGCCCGTGACGACGGCCGTTACGGTGTGCCGGTGATGCATGGAGTATGTGTCCATGATCCAGGCCATCACACGCTCGTTCGTGTTCACGTCCGGCGCGGGAACGTCAGAGTCCGGACCGAGTGTGTGGATGATTGCGGCGGTGTAACGTCGCGTCAGCCGCTCGAGCTCACCAACGCTCATCTTGAGTGGATCGCAGATGACGCCGCCTTTTGACCCGCCAAAGGGCAAATTCACCACGGCGCATTTCCAGGTCATCCACGCGGCCAGCGCCTTCACCTCATCGAGGTTTACGCGCATGTCGAATCGGATGCCGCCCTTGGCCGGCCCGCGGGACGTGTTGTAGAGGACTCGGTACCCCTCGAACACCTGGACCTCGCCGTTGTCCATCATCACCGGAACCGACACGATGATCTGACGCTCCGGGTGTCGGAGCACTTGATAGAGTCCCGGCTCGAGGTCGAGCAGTTGGGCGGCGCGGTCGAACCGGCTCATCATCGCCTCGAACGGGTTTTCCTCGTTCAGGAAGCGGTCCTTGTCCGGCATGACGATGCTATCAGTCGGCAGTCGAAGATCGGTGGCCATTTTTGGGGGAACTCGGGCCGGCTGGGCCGGCGGTTGAGGACGCGGCATGGCGCGCAGCCAAGACCGCGTCCAATGCTCGGTCGAGCAGCGCGGATCCGCGCTCGAACACGGCAATTTGCGAAACATACCACAACGGAGCAGCGGCGGCAGGCCACAGGGGACCGAGCTTGACCGCGTCCTTCAGCGTGCACACCACTCCGTCCAGCCCTTCGGCAAGCGCCGTCAGTTCGGCGACGTCTGCTGCGGTGAACGCATGGTGATCGCTGAAGGCCCGCGGGCGGATTTCAGCCCCCTCGCCCCGCAATTGCGAGAAGAAGGCCGTGGGATCCCCCACGGCGGCGGTCGCCAGCACGCGTCGGCCGCGCAACCACGACCGCGATCGCGATGGGCCGGCCGTCGCCGGAACCAGGTCGCCCAGGGCCAGATGGCAAATGGCAAGGCCGACGCGAGGAAACCGGGTGATGAGCGCCTCTCCTATCGACTCCGCCCGCGCGTACGTGGCGTCCTTGCGGGTGAGCACGAGGACGTCTGCCCGACGGAGACCATTCACGGGTTCCCTGAGCGGGCCGGCAGGCAACAGTCGCAGGTCGTCCGACCAGCGGTCAGCACTCACCAGTACCCAATCCGACACGCGAGCTATGCGGCGATGCTGGAACGCGTCGTCCAGAATGACGCAGTCCGCGCCGATCCGCGCTGCCTCGACCGTTCCGACAACGCGATCGCTGTGAATCACCACCGGGACGTCCGGATTCAGACGCGCGTGCACGAGCGTCTCGTCGTCGCCGTAGCCCCGCATGACGATGGCAGGCGACGCTCCGCGTGCGCACAACGCTCCCGCGGCCCACGCGGCCACCGGCGTCTTCCCTGTGCCGCCGACGGTGAGGTTGCCTATGCTCAGCGCCGGAAGTGCCGAAGCGTGAACGGCTTCCGCGCCAGACTCGAATCGACGCGCATTGACGTACACACCCGCGCGAAATATCCAGCTCGCCGGCGCCAGCGCGGCCCGCGCCAACCGCGCCGCAGCGCTCGTCCCATACCACACCGCATCGATCGCCGTCACCTGGTCACGACCCCGGCGTTGCATCGAGCAACGCCTGAAGGCGGGGTGCCTGCTCCGCCGCTTCGCGCGGCGATGCGGCCTCGACAACCGTCAGCTCACCATAGCTCACATCGACGCGCGCGAACGGCTTGGGGATGAGAAACCGATCCCAACTCTTCAATCGCCAGGAGCTTGAGGCGGCGGCTCGTATCGGAACGATGTACGCCCCCGTTCTCTGCGACGCGACAGCAGCTCCCGGTGCGAATACGCGCGCCGGTCCGCGCGGCCCGTCCGGTGTGATGGCCCCGTCGCGCCCCGCGTCGATTTCCCGCATCAGCCCGATCAACGCCCGGCTTCCCCCCTTCGACGACGACCCACGCACCGTGGAGTAGCCCAGTGACTCGGCGATCTGCGCGACGATCTCACCGTCCTTGTGCTCGCTGATCACGATCGCCACGTTCTCGCCGCGGTGCTGCCACAGCAGCGGAAGGAGCTCACCGTGCCACAGCGAGAAGATCACACGCCGGTTGGCCGCACGCGCGGCGTGCAGCGGCTCGATGTTATGCGAGCGCATACGCCATGTAGAAGCCAACAGTCGCAGCAGCGCGGCTCCGAGGCGAACGGTCCATCGCACTCGCCGCTCGGAGCTCATGTGTCTTCGGCACCCTGATGGCCAGCGAGGGACAACGCCATCCTTGCAACACGGGCAGCGGCGCCGGGCGTGCCGAGCATGCCGCGAACACGTTCGAGCTGCTCGATCATGGCGCGTCGTGCCGGGCTCCCGGGATCCAGCAGCGGCTCGAGGGCATCGGCCACCTTCGATGGATCGAGGTCGTCCTGCACGAATTCCTGCGCCACCCGCTGACCTGCAACGACGTTCACCAGGCCGATGAAGGGAATCTTTACCACTCGGCGCGCGATTGCGTAGGTGATCCGGTCAGTGCGGTATACCACGACCAGTGGGCAGAGGGCGACGGCCGCCTCGAGAGTCGTCGTGCCGCTCTTGCACATCGCCGCATCGGCGGCGCGCAACAGATGGAATGACGACGCGGTCACAATCCTGTACGGGCACCGCTCGGCGGGGATCTTCACGTGCGGAGCCGCACTCACGACCACCTCGAGCGAAGGGTCTCGGCGCTGGAGCTCGCGCGCCGTGGCGACGAATACGTCCAGGTGCTGGGCGATCTCCTGCGCGCGGCTGCCGGGAAACAGGGCGAGGAGCCGAGCGTCTTCCTTTACGCCGATCACGCGTCGGGCGTCCGCGCGGCTTTCATTCGCGTCAGTACGACCAAGCAACGGATGTCCAACGAATGTCGCGTCAATGCCGTTCGCGCGAAGCAATGTTTCCTCGAACGGAAGAATCACTGCGGCACGTGTCACGGTGCGCGCCAGAACCTTCATGCGACCGGCGCGCGACGCCCAGACCTGCGGCGTGATGAAGTAGAGCACGGGCACACCGGCCTTCTTCGCGACTTCTGCGATCTTCAGGTTGAAGCCACCGTAGTCCACGAGGATCACGAGGGCAACCGCCCCGCTCGCAATCCGCGCGGCGAGGTCGCGCCGAAGCCGGCGATACTTCAGGATGTGCTTGATGGGCTCCACGAAGCCGACGTGGGCAAGGTTCGATACGTGCTCAATGAGTTGAACACCTGCGGCTTTCATCTCGTCGCCACCCACCCCGACGAGTGAGAACGGCGCGCCCGACTTCCGCAGCTCGTGCGCTACCGCGGCAGCGTGCTGGTCTCCGGACACTTCTCCGGCAACGAAGAGAATCTCACGCACGCGCGCCGGACGACGGTCGGTTGGGCGCAGGAGGCATCGTCCGTTCGATGTCGCGCACGATCTGGAGCGCCACCGCCAGCGCCTCTCGCCCGGCCTCTCCACTCACCGCGACGGGCGAGTCCCCACGAACTGCCGAGAGGAAACTCTCGAACTCCAGGCGCAAGGGCTCGCCCTCTACCGCTTCCACCGGAATGCGCTCGACGAATTGCTCCAACGCGAGAGGGGCCATCGCGAGGGCGGCAACGTCGACGTCGCCGCGAAGCCGGAAAAATTCTCCGCTTCCCGCAGCGAGATCCAGCGAGAGATATCCGCTCTGCTGAAAGATGCGGATCTTCCGCATGCGCTCTCGCGACACCCGACTCGCCGTGATGTTGGCCACGGCGCCCGACTCGAATGTGAGCCGCGCGTTGGCAATGTCCACGAACGGCGTGAGCACTGGAACGCCCACGGCGCTGACGGACGACGCCTTACCACCGACAAGCGTGTGGACGAGGTCGATGTCGTGGATCATGAGGTCGAGCACCACCGCGACATCCGACCCGCGCGGGTTGAATGGCGACAGCCGATCGCTCTCGATGAATCGCGGTGCATCGACGAACGGCAGCGCTGCCCGAATGGCGCGGTTGAACCGCTCGACGTGGCCCGTCTGAAGGACGGCACCATGCTCGCGCGCGAGCACGAGCATCGCGTCCGCCTCATCGAGTGTCGCCGCGAGCGGCTTCTCGATCATCGCGTGAATGCCGCGTGCGAGCACCTGCTGCGCGACGGCATAGTGGCCCGGCGTGGGGACGACGATCGTGACCGCGTCCACCTGGTCCAGCAATGCATCGAGCGATGCAAACGCACGCACACCGAGCTCGTTCGCTACGTGCGCCGCGCGCTCAGGGCGCGACTCGAAGAACCCGATGAAATCCGGCCCTTGCATGTCGCGCAGGATGCGGATGTGGTGAATGCCAAGTCCGCCCGCGCCGATAACGCCGGTCCTGACACGCACGCTCAGACCACGACCCCGCGACCGCTCTCCTCGACGAACCGGAGCAGCTCCTGCACCTCGGGATAGGCTGCGAGATCCGTGGCGGCGCGCTCCTTGGCCTGCGTCACGTTCAGCTCCGACCGGAAGAAGAGACGATACGCACGCTTGAGCTCTCGCACGACTTCCTCGGGGAAGCCATTGCGCTGGAGCCCGACGCTGTTGAGCCCATAGAGCTTGATCGGATTTCCAACCGCCTTGATGAACGGCGGCACATCCTGCGAAATCCGCGAGCATCCGCCGACGAACGCATACTTGCCGATCTTCACGAACTGGTGCGCCGCGCTCGCCCCGCCGATGATGGCTTTCTCGCCGACCGTCACATGGCCCGCGAGCTGTACGCTGTTCACCAGGATCACACCATCACCGACGTGGCAGTCGTGCGCGAGGTGCACATAGGACATCACGAAACAGTTCTTCCCGATGGTGGTGCGGAACGACTGCGTGGTGCCGCGATTGATCGTGGAGTATTCACGGATCGTCGTGCCCTCGCCGACCTCGACGGTCGTGTACTCGCCCTTGAACTTCAGGTCCTGCGGGTCGCCGCCAAGGATCGAGCCGGATCCCACCTTGACGTTCGCGCCCAGGAGCACGTTGCGCTCGAGTGTGGCGCGGGGTGCGATGACGCATCCGTCGCCGATCGTGCAGCCTTCACCGACGATCGCAAACGGGCCGATTTCCACGTCGGCTCCGATCTGGGCATCGGCACTGACGATCGCGGTCGGATGAATGCGCGCAGTCATCGGTCGCGAACCATCGCGCTCATCTCGGCTTCACAGACCACTTCACCGTCCACCTTCGCCACGCCCTGCATGCGGCACATCATGCCGCGGACCTGCAGCATCTCGAGCTCCATCCGCAGCTGATCGCCGGGCTTCACCGGCTTCCGCCACTTCACGTTGTTCAGCGACGTGAAGTAGACCACCTTGTTCGCCGGATCGGGAACGGCACCCATCAACAGCATGCCGCCCACCTGCGCCATCGCCTCGACGATCAGCACGCCGGGCATGATCGGGTGCCCGGGAAAATGCCCCTGGAAGAACGGCTCGTTGATCGTGACGTTCTTCAGGCCCACCACGCGCTTTGGCGGATCCATCTCGATGATGCGGTCCACGAGAAGGAACGGGTAGCGGTGTGGCAGTACCTGCATGATCTCTTCGATTTCGAGCACCTGAATCTCCCGCGCTAACGATGCCTGCAGCGCGCGCACGAAGAGCACCGTGCCGCGATGACTTGGTTTATGCGCCACGATGCGGGCCTTGATGCCCACACCCGCAAGCGCGAGGTCCCCAACGCAATCCATCATCTTGTGCCGGACGAACTCATCCGGCGATCGAAGCTCGTTCTCCAGCACGCCGTTGTCGTCCAGCACCACCGCGTTCTGCGTCGACGCTCCCTTGATGAGCCCCTTCGCCCTCAGCGACTCGACTTCGCTAACGAACCCAAATGTACGTGCAAACGCCAGCTCTTTCGCAAACGCCCTGGCCGTGACGTCGGTCGCGAACTGCTGCGACGCGATCATCGGGTGGGGAAACTCGATGGTGACGTCGAGCTCGAACTCATCGGACGGGAAGGCCTCGTAGACCGAGTCGCCGTCGGTCATGCGCACCGGTTCCCGGAGTCGGGCAACAGTCAGGAAGCCAGGCTGCTCGCGGATTCCCGCTTCGCGCAACGCCTCGAAGAACGGGCCCGCGCTTCCGTCCATGATCGGCGGCTCGGGCGCGTCCAGTGAGATCAGGAGGTCGGAGATCTCCAGCGCGGCGACGGCCGCCAGCACGTGCTCGACCGTATGAACCGCGTTCGGCTCTTCGCCGAGCTGCGTTCGCCGCTCCGACAGGACGGCGTGTGATGCGAGCGCGGGAATTTCGCTCACACCTTCCAGGTCACGACGCACGAACCGAATGCCCGATCCACTCGTCGCGGGCACGAACTCGAGCGTGCATTCAACACCGAGATGCAAACCGATGCCCGACACGCGAGCGGCTTTCGCAATGGTCTTCCGCATCAGTCCGCGCGTGAGGCATCGGTACGTCCAACCAGCCGCTCGAGGGCGCGGATGAGCGACGGCAGCCGGAACATCGCCGCCTGCGCACGCAACGCCTCCCGATGAGGTCTCGCCGGATATCCGGACCACGTCTCGCCGGCCGGGACGTCGCCGAATACGCCAGCCTGCGCAGCGAGCCGCGCGCCCTTGCCGATCGTGAGGTGTCCGGACACGCCGACCTGTCCGCCGATGATTGCGCCATCCTCCACGTGCACGGAGCCCGCGATGCCCACCTGCGCAATGATCAGGCAGAGCCGCCCGATGCGCACGTTGTGCGCGATTTGCACCAGGTTGTCGATCCTCGTACCGCTGCCGATCACCGTATCGTCGATGCTGCCGCGATCGATCGTGGTATTTGCCCCAATCTCGACGTCGGACTCGATCACACACCGGCCCACGTGGGGAATCTTCTCATGCACCCCGTTCCGAAACACATAGCCGAATCCATCCGAACCGAGTCGGGCTCCCGCGTGCACGCGCACACGGTCGCCAATGATCGTGCCCGGATAGCATGTCACGCTCTCGTACAGCTCACAGTCTTCGCCGATCGTCACGCCTGCGCCAACCACGACATGCGAGTGCAATCGCACCCTCGCCGCAACACATGCACCCTCGCCAAGCACCACGTAGGGTCCGATCGATACATCCACCGCCAGCGTCACACCGCGACCGATCACTGCCGACGGATGCACGCCCGGCACATGCTCGGCTGGCGGATAGAGGAAGGGCAGTAGCGAGACCATCGCCTCCGTCGGGTTCTCGACGATCACGCGCGCACGCGCGCCACCGGCGAAGTCCGCCAATGCAGGCGCAACCAGGAGCACCCCCGCGTCTGCGCGCGCCAGAAGAGGCGCATACTTCGCGCTCGCCAGAAAGCTCAGGTGATGCGGTTGCGCCCTGTCGAGCGGCGCTACCGCAGTGACTAGCGACTCCGGGTCGCCCGTGAGGACCCCACCCGTCATCTCCGCAATGGACGCGGCGGTGAGGGCTCGTGAGCCCCCACCGCCGTGAGACTTTCCAGATCCCAGCGGATCTGCCACGGCTCAGTCGAGCGGCGGAGTCACGGGCCGAGTCACGCCAGACGGAGCCGGTGCCGGCGCGCCCGCGGGCGGCCTGGCCGCTGCCGTTGACGTCGAACCAGCGCGCAACTTGGCAAGCACGCGATCGGTGAGGTTCAGGTTCTTGTCCAACGCCACGAGCGGTGATCCCTGACCGTCCGCGTTGAACACGAACGAGTAGCCACCTTCGACGCGGACATCTTCGATGGCCAACTTGATACGATCGAGGATCGGCTGCACGAGCTCACTCTGGCGCTGATTCTGCTTCGCCTCGAGATCGCGCGCGCGCGCCTGATACGCCGCTTCCTTCGCCTGAATTTCCTTGGCCTGCGCGTCGCGGGCGGCGGCGGCGAGTGAAGGAGCACGCTTCTCGAACGACGCCACCATCGTCTGAAGCGAATCGCTCATCCGCTTCATCTGCTCCTGATAGGGAAGCGATTCCTTCGTGAACAGCGATTCCGCCGCGGCACGACCGGGAGCCTGCTCGAGCAGGACGGACGACTGGATGTAAGCATTCTTCTGCTGCGCAGAAGCGCGCCCACTGAGGGCTGCGAGAAGTACGAACGCGACCGGGGTCGCTCGAAGAAGAGCACGCATGAAAACTCCAGGAGTTAGAAGAGCTGGCCGAGCTTGAAGTGTAGTTGCCACTTGGGATCCCTGATACCGTTGGTCGTCCGATCGAATCCGTATCCGAGGTCCAGACCAAGAGGACCGAGCGGTGTGACGACCGACGCCCCGAATCCCGCACCGCGGAAGAGCCGCGTGGGATTGAAGTCGCGTGGACGCGCCCAGATGTTACCGGCGTCGTAGAACGCGTCGAAGTTGAGCTGCTGGTTGATCCGCAGGTCGAGCTCGACGGTGCTGGTGTAGAAGGCGCTGCCGAACGATGAGGCCTGCGCCTGCGACGTGCCCGTGCCGCTCTCGAGGTAGCCCGCCGGCGTGATGGAGAACTCATCGTATCCGCGGAGCTGCTCGCCATACTGGACGCCGCCGAGCGAGAACTTCTGCGAGATGTAGAATCCGCCCGGATCTCCGAACACCGCACCGCCTCTGACAGAGAGTCCCAACGCGAGCGTGATCGGATCGGAACCAAGGCCACCGCCGCCAAACTCCACCAGCGACGCATAGTGGTGCATTTCGCCCGTGTAGCGCGTGTACTGCGCGCCACCGAGGAGCCCGTTCAACTGCACGGCGAGCGTCTGCTTTCCACCATCCGTGGGGAAGGGCAATCCCGATCGTGTGTCATGCTCGAACGACAGACCCACGGTGGACCGGTCGCAACTGATGACGCCGCAATTGATAGTGCTCACGAGGCCGGAATTGCCGTAGTTCACCTTCTCGAAACCGTATGACGCGAAGAGACGCGAGAAGCGCGACCCCATGAGCGGAAATCCAATCTGGAGCTGGCCTCCGACACGCGTCTGCTGCCCCACGTCCTGCACGAAGTAGCGCGTCTGGGAATGGTACGCGGTCACCGTGCCCGAATACTGCGACTCGCGAATGAACGGATCCGAGTACGTCAGGCTGAAGTCGTTGATGTACTGCCCGAACTGCCAGTTCAACGATCCCTTCTTGCAGAGACCGAACAGGTTCGGCTGGTCGAAGCCGATGAACCCACCCACACCGGCACCCTGCCCCACCGACGCACCGAAGTTCACGTTGCCAGTGCGCTTCTCCTTCACGCGGAAGATGACGTCGAGATCACCCTGCTCGTTCGCGCGCTTCGTGTCCGGCGGCGGGATTGGCGTCTCGAAGAAACCGAGGTTGCCGATGCTCTGGTAGCTCCGAATCAGCGCGTCCCGGCGGAAGATGTCGCCGGGAACGACGGCGATCTGATTGCGGATGCACGACTCGTTGGTGATGTCGTTGCCGAGAATGTCGACGCGATTCACGATCGCGGGCGCACCTTCATCGACTTCCCAGCGCAGGTTCACCGTAGGCGTGGAATCCGGCCCCACGCGTCGCCGGTCCACGACGGGACGGACGTTCGCGTAGATGTAGCCCTCATTAGCGTATGCCTCGCCGACTTTACTCGTGGCAGCGTCCCACTTGGACTGGTCGAAATAGGCGGCATCGTCGTTCGCTCGGCCAACGCGCAGCACACCTTTCACCGCGGTCGTGATCGACTTCGGCTGCTCGCCGAACGGATAGAAGCGCTGCAGGTCCTCATTGGAGAAACGCCGGCTTCCGGTCACCTCGAACGTGCCGATGCGATAGCGCGGCCCCTCCTTCACGGTCAGGTCGACGAGCGCCTTCCCCTTGGCCCGATCGACGGTGACCGTGTCCTTGAGCACCTGCGCGTCGAGATATCCCTTCGACGAATACAACGCGGGAATGCGCTCGCCGACGTCGCCGGCAAACTTGTCTGCGTCCAGCTCCCCCTTGTGAAACCAGAGGAATCCCTCCGGCTTCGTCTCCATCGCGTCGACGACTTCCTTGTCGGAGACGCCCGCGTTGCCGGCGATGTTCACCCCCGAGACGGCGAGGCGCTTTCCCTCGTCGATCCGCAGCAGCAGCTGCACCTGGCCGTTGACCAGCGTCGTCTCCGGCTTCACCTGCGCGAGGAAAAATCCCTCGGACTGATAGAGCGAGTCGATTCGCTGCATGGAGTGCGCGACCTGCGCGGGATCGAGCGGCTTTCCCACGAGCAGGTCCACACGGTCGCGAACGTCGTTGCGTGAAACGCGGTCGGTGCCAGCAACGTCAACGCCATACAGCAGCGGGCGCTCCTTCACCACGAACACGTGGGACGCACGCGTACTGTCCTTCGACAGGTCGCATGACACCTGGATGTCGTCGAACTGCCCTGTCGCATAGAGCGCCTTGATGGCGCGCTCCAGCGCACGGTAGTTCACGGGGCCAGGAACCAGCCCCGCGTCGGCACGCATAGTTGCATCCGACACGCGCGAGGCGCCGCGGAAGATGATCGAATCTGGGGTGGCGCACCGGCCGCCGGTGACGGCAGGCTCCTGCGCGCGCACCGTCGTCCCCATGAACAGCAGGACGACGGCGGAGAAAAGCAAACGTCGCATCTCGTAATATACACTGGAAAAGGCCAGCAGGGTCCCCGTGACTTGGACCCTGCTGGCCTTCCTGCGGTTGCTTCAATCCGGCGAACTACGCGTTCGATGCGTTCGAGAGCACCTTGAAGTCGAGCTTCGTTCCATCGGCCGCCGCATCCACTTCGATCTCGTCGCCGCGCGTGAACTCGCCGAGCAGAATCTTGTCGGAGAGCGGATCCTCGATGAACTTCTGGATCGAGCGCTTCAACGGACGCGCGCCGTAGCTCTCATCGTACCCGTGCTTCACCAGCAGTGCCGTGGCCGCGTCCGTCAGCCGGATCGTGAGGTCATCCTCGGCCATCCGCTTCCGGACGTCCTTCAGCAGCACCGAGACGATCTGCGTGATGTGCTCGCGGTTCAGCGGATGGAACACGATCACATCGTCGAGGCGGTTCAGGAACTCGGGATTGAAGACGACCTTGAGTTCCTCCTTGACCTTCTCCTGCATCCGCTCGAATGACGTGGTCGCGTCGCCAAGCGTGAAGCCAAGACCCTTCCCGCCCTTCGAGATGTCCCGGGCGCCCACGTTCGACGTCATGATGACGACGGTGTTCTTGAAGTCGATCACGCGGCCGTAGTTGTCCGTGAGGTGTCCCTCGTCGAGCACCTGAAGCAGGATATTGAAGACATCCGGATGCGCCTTCTCGATCTCATCGAGCAGGATGACCGAATATGGCTTGCGCCGAATGGCCTTGGTCAACGTCCCCGAATCCTCGTAGCCGACATATCCCGGCGGCGCGCCGATGAGCCGAGACACGGAGAACTTCTCCATGTATTCGCTCATGTCCACGCGAATGAGCGCCGACGCGTCGGCAAACAGGAACTTCGCCAGCGACCGCGCGAGCTCCGTCTTGCCCACCCCTGTCGGTCCGCAGAAGATGAACGACCCGATGGGACGGTTGGGATCCTTGAGGCCCGCGCGACTGCGACGGATCGAACGGCTGATCGCCCTGATCGCCTCGTCCTGCCCAATGACGTTCTGGTGAATCTCCTCTTCCATCCGCAACAGGCGGCTGGTCTCCGCCTCCTGGAGACGCGTGACGGGAATGCCCGTCCAGCGGCTCACGATGAACGCGATCTCCTCTTCGCCCAGCACCGGGCGATGCGACTGCCGGCGCTGCTCCCACTCTTCCTGCTTCTTGCGGATGTCTCCCTGGATCTCACGCTCCTTGTCCCGGAGCGAGGCGGCACGCTCGAAGTTCTGGTCGCGGACCGCGGCCTCCTTCTCGGTGTTCACCTTCTCCAGTTCACCCTTGAGCGCAGCGACCTCGGGTGGTGGCGCCTGCGCAGCGAGCCGCGCGCGCGCACCCGCCTCGTCGATGACGTCAATCGCCTTGTCCGGCAGGAAACGGTCAGTGATGTAGCGCTCCGACTGCTTCGCCGCGAGGACGAGCGTCGCGTCCGGGATAGTCACCTTGTGGTGATCCTCGTACTTCTTTCTGAGACCTTTGAGAATCTCTACCGTTTCATCGATGGAGGGCGGATCGACGACCACCGTCTGGAAGCGACGCTCGAGTGCTCCGTCCTTCTCGATGTATTTGCGATACTCGTTGAGCGTGGACGCGCCGACGCACTGGAGCTCCCCGCGCGCAAGCGCGGGCTTGAGCATGTTGGACGCGTCGATCGCACCTTCCGCCGCTCCCGCACCCACGAGCGTGTGCAGCTCGTCGATGAACAGGATGACGTTCTTGTTCTGCGCGATCTCGTTCATCACAGCCTTGAGCCGCTCCTCAAACTGGCCGCGATACTTCGTACCGGCGATCACCGCCGCCATGTCGAGCGACAGGACACGGTTGTCCCGCAGCGACTCCGGGCACTCACCATTGGCGATGAGCTGCGCGAGTCCCTCCACGATGGCCGTCTTGCCCACACCAGGCTCGCCGATCAAGACGGGATTGTTCTTCTTCCGTCGCGTCAACACTTCCATGACGCGCTCGATCTCCTTCGCGCGCCCGATCGTCGGGTCGAGCTGACCCTCCGCAGCAAGCTGCGTGAGGTCTCGGCAGAAGTGATCCAGCGCCGGCGTCTTCGACTTCTTCTCGCCCTTCGGCGTTGTCGGCTGCGGCTGCGCGGCGGATGCCCCGGCACCCTGTTGCTGGGGCGCGTCGGTCCCGAGAATGCGCAGCGTTTCGGCGCGCGCCGCCTCGAGGTTCACCCCCGCGTCGGTCAGCACCTGCGCCGCAATGCCCTTCTCCTCGCGCAACAGGCCGAGCAGCAGGTGCTCCGTGCCCACGTAGGAGTGGCTGAGCTCACGAGCCTCGCTCATGGCCAGCTCGAGGACCTTCTTGGCGCGGGACGTATACGGAAGGTCGGGGCCGGTGGTCTGGGCAGCTTTGCCCTTCTTCACCGTCTCCTCGATCTTCTGCTGTATCTCGTCCAGCTCAACGGAGAGATTCTGGAGCACCGTGGCCGCGACGCCCTCACCTTCTCGGATGAGGCCGAGCAGGATGTGCTCCGTTCCCACGTACTCGTGGTGGAGTCGGGCGGCTTCCTCACGCGCCATCGCGAGAACCTTCCGCACCCGCTCAGTAAAGTTGTAGCCGTTCATTCTGACCCTCGGACAAGACCCGGTGGACGTGCTGCTAGCCGACCGCCCCTGCTTCCCCTTCGAGTGCGCGACGCACATAGCGCGCCCGCGCCAGATTCGTCTCGCTCTCGGATAGCGATCGACCTTCCGCAGCCGACAGGTGTGCGGACTGCGAGAAGATCAGGAGCTTGTTGAGGGTATATACACTGAGGCCGGGGATCAGTTTCAGCCCGACGGCCAGACGCACGCCACTGAGGTAGTTCATCGCTTCGTCGAACGTGAGGCTTCGCGCGTAACGCAGCGTGCCGTACGCCCTCCACAGCTTGTCTTCGATAATATAACCGGCATCACGCAGCAGTACACGCCGCGCTTCCTCCTCCCGCTCGATCACGTGACCCACCACGCGAATCAATTGATCGAGCAGATCCTCCTCCGAACGGCCCAGCGTCGTCTGGTTCGATATCTGGAAGAAATTCCCGACGACCTCCGACCCCTCACCATACAAGCCTCGGTACGTGAGCCCCATTTGTTGAAGGCCCGCTAGCACCCGCCCAATCTCCTTCGTCAGCACCAGCCCCGGCAAATGGATGAGTACCGACGCGCGCATTCCGGTTCCCACATTCGTCGGACACGCCGTGAGGAACCCGAACTCGGAGTGGTATGAAAAAGGGACCCTCGCACCAAGCTCCCGGTCAACTCGCTCGAGCGCCGCATAGGCAGCGCGTAGCTCGAAGCCCGATTGGAGCGACTGCATGCGGAGATGATCCTCCTCGTTAATCATGACGCTCAAGCCGTCCGACAGGTACACCGCGGCGCCGCTCCGCAGCGGATGCTGCTCCTCCAGCCCCGCCAGCTCCTTGCTTACCAGGTGCCGCTCGAACAGCATCGCCCGGTCGGCAGCACTGAGCTCGTCGACTCGAACGAGAAAGCTCTCGGGCATCCCGGGCACGTGTCCGAGTGCGTCTCGAACCTGCGCGAGCACGCGCAGACGCTCCCCGTCGCGCGCACGACTCGCGAATGCATATCCATCCACGTTGCGCGCGAGACGAACACGCGTGCTCAGCACGACGTCGGAATGCTGCCCCGACGCATCCAGCCACCGCACGCCTCCATCGGGGAGCAGGGAAAGATCAAGAGTCATTCGAGCACCCGGATACGGTCGCGAAGCTCGGCGGCCGCCTCGAACTGCTCCTGCTCGATCGCGCGCCGCAGCTTGTCCCGAAGCTCACCCAGCACACCAGCCTTCTCGAAGACCTCGTCGCGCGGCGCGCGGTACGCTTTGCCTGTGTGTTTCGGGCCGCCGTGCACGCGACGGAGCAGTTCACGCATGCTGGACTCGAAGGTCGAATAGCACCGCGCGCATCCCATCCGTCCTGTTTCGCGAAAGTCCTTCATCGTCAGTCCGCAGAACGCGCAGTGACCGGCTTCCGCGCTGGCGGGTACCGTCTGCTGCTGCACCGCCTGCAGGAAGGTGCCGAGCGGATGCTTGGGCGTCGCGACGGTCGTCTCGACGCCGCGCTCCGCCGCGCACTGCTCGCACAAGTGCAACTGGCGCACCGCATTGTTCTCGATCGTCGTCAGGTTCACGACCGCATCGCGCTCGTGACAACTGTCGCACACCATGTCAGGCCACGACCTCGGGTAGCGCAATCTGCGCCAGCCCTGAGTCCTCCAGCTGAAGAATACGGTCCGCACGCGCCGCCAGCGATCGATTGTGCGTCACCACCACCATGGCCACATCGAGCTCCCGCGCCAGCTCCGAAAAAAGATCGTGCAACCGTTCACTATTCATGTGGTCCAGATTCCCCGATGGCTCGTCCGCGAGCAGTACGGCCGGGTCCGCCGCGAGCGCACGCGCGACGGCCGTACGCTGCTGCTCTCCGCCGGACATCGCCGACGGACGGTGCGTCATCCGGCCTCCCAACCCAACACGTTCGAGCAGACTCGCCGCGCGCGATCTCGCCTGACCGTCATCCATCCCACCAATCCGCAACGGCATCATGACATTCTCGATCGCCGTGAACTCGCGCAGCAGGTGATGAAACTGAAATACGAATCCCACCGTGCGATTCCGCAGCGAAGATACGGCATCGTCATCGAGCGTCGACAGGTCCTGACCCGCGATGCGCACGGTCCCGGCTGTCGGACGGTCGAGCGCACCCAGGAGGTGGAGCAGCGTGCTCTTCCCCGCCCCACTGGCCCCGATGATGGCAACCATCTCGCCGCGCTCGACCGACAGGTCGATGTGGTCCAGCACGGTGATCGTCGCCCCGTCCCCGCCGACGTACGTCTTCGTGAGCGACTGCGCCTCGATGACACTCATTCGCGCATCGCCTCCACCGGGAGCAGCCGCGAGGCCTGGATGGCCGGATAGATGGTGGCGATCGCGGCGATGAGCAGGCTCGCCGCGACCGTCACCCCGATGTCCAGTGGCGCTCGGTCGACGGGCAGGTGGTCGATGAAATACACCTGCGGATCGAGCTTGATCAGCTTGAACTGGTCGAGCGCGATGGACGTCCCCAGTCCGACGATGAGTCCCAGTGTCGTCCCGACGACGCCAATCAGCGTGCCCTGAATGAGGAAGACTCGTCGTATCGACGCGGAAGACATGCCCATCGCGCGGAGAATCCCGATCTCCTTGGTCTTGTCCGCCACGACCATCGTCAGCGTGCCGACGATGTTGAACGCCGCCACGAGAATGATCAGCAGCAGGATGAACGTCATCCCGAGCTTCTCCAGCTGAAGCGCCTGAAACAACGCCTGATTCTGCGCCCGCCAGTCCATCGTGCGATACGGATAGCCGAGCATGGTTTCAAGTCGCGCCGCCACGTCCTTCGCCACGTCGCGATTGGTCGTTCGTACCTCCAGACCCGTGACGTCGTTGCCGAGGTCCGCGAGCTGCTGCGCGACCTTCAGTGAGACGTAGATGTACGCGTTGTCGTACTCGTACATGTTGGTTTCGAAGATGCCGGTCACCTCGAGCGTCACGAAATGCGGCGCCGGCATGCCGGTGACCGGACTGACCGCCGTGCCCGTGATGAGCGTGATCGAGTCAGTGCCAGGATAGATGTTCAGCCGGTTGGCCAGCTTCGCACCCACGACGGCTCCTGCCTGTTTCCCATCGGTCGTGCGGAAGCGGAAATCCCCAGCCGTGCGAAACGAGCGGATGGTCGTCACCGGGGGGCCACCCTCGCCCTCGGGGGTGATGCCCATGACGAACGCCCCGTCCGTGTACTTATGACCTGCCCCCACCAGTGCCTTCGTGAGGACGAACGGCGCCGCCGCCACCACTCCCGGCGACTTGCTGACCTTGCTGAGCACCGGCTGCCAATCCTTCAGCACCATGTCGGACCCGTAGTTCATCACGCGAACATCAGGGCTCCCGATGAGAATCTTTTCGCGGAGGTCGTTCTGCAGTCCGCTCATGACGCCCATGATCACGATGAGCGCGCTCACCCCGATCACGACGCCGGCGATGGCGATCATGCTGATGAGCGACAGCAGCCTCGATCCGCGTCGACTCCGGAGGTAGCGCCAGGCAATGCCCAGCTCGAGCCGGTTCATTCTGGCCGCATGGTGGGAAACAGGATGGCGTCGCGGATGTTCACCGTATCGGTGAGGTACATGAAGAGCCGGTCCAGGCCGATGCCGACGCCGCCCGTCGGCGGCATGCCGTACTCCATCGCGCGCAGATAGTCCTCATCGACGCCGCTCGCCTCGTCATCACCTTCCGCCTTCAGCCTCGCCTGGGCCTCGAACCGCTGACGCTGGTCGATGGGGTCATTCAACTCGCTGAATGCGTTGGCGAGCTCGCGCCCCTTGGCGAAGAGCTCGAACCGCTCGGTCAACGCCTCGTTGCCGCGCTTCGGCTTCGCCAGCGGTGACAACTCCCGCGGATAGTCGATCACGAAGGTCGGCTCGACGATCATGCTTTCGACGAGCACACCGAACAGCTCATCGAGGAGCTTCGGGCGGCTCATCGCATCCACCTTGTCGATCCCGCGTCGACGCGCCTCGGCACGAAGCTCCGCGTCCGTGCACCCCATCGCATCGCGACCGAGCGCCGTGTTGAGGGATGTTGTCCATTCGATGCGCGGGAATGGCAACGCAAAGGTCGGCACCGTGTCGCCGATTCCCGGCACCGCGCGGACCGCGTCAGCAACATGGACCAGCAGCGCCTCGACCACCGACATCATCTCTGTGTAGTCGGCGAGCGCCTGATAGAACTCCAACATCGTGAACTCGGGATTGTGCGTGCGATCGATCCCTTCGTTCCGGAAGTCATGTCCGATCTCGTAGACACGATCGAACCCGCCCACGATGAGCCGCTTCAGGTATAGCTCGTCCGCGATGCGCAGGAAGAGCGGCATGTCCAGCGTGTTGTGGTGCGTGGTGAACGGACGCGCCGTGGCGCCGCCATACAGCGGCTGCAGGATGGGTGTCTCCACCTCCAGATAATCCCGGCCATCGAGAAATGCGCGAATCGACGACACGAGCCGCGTTCGTGCGATGAAGAGCGCTCTCACTTCCGGATGGACGGCAAGATCGGCGTACCGCTGCCGATAGCGTTGTTCCGGATCCGTGAAGCCCGAATGCCGCACGGTCTGCCCGTCCACGACCTCTTCCTTGCCGTAGGGAAGTGGTCGCAGTGACTTCGCGAGCATCTCCACCGCCGCCACCCGCACAGTCACTTCTCCGGTGCGGGTGCGCATGAGTGGACCCGTCACGCCAACGACGTCGCCGATATCGAACAGCGACAAGCGCCCGAACACGTCATCCCCGAGCTCGTCCTTCCGGAAGTAGAGCTGTATGCGTCCGCTGCCGTCCGCGAGGTGCGCAAACGCGGTCTTTCCGTGGCCACGCCACGTAGTCAGCCGACCGGCGACGCGAACAACTGGTCCGGCCGCGTCGGCCTCCGCAGGATCTGCCGGTGCCATCGCGCTCACCGCCTCCGCCGCTTCGTGAGACCGATCGAAGGCGTATCCAAACGCTGGAACGCCCGACGCCACGAGCGCATCCAGCTTCTCGCGTCGCGCCTTCTGGACGAAATTCAGCTCCTCCGTCACGCCGCGTCTCCGGTCTTCACGCCGCCCGACTCCTTGAGGAATGCCTCGATGAACGGATCAATGTTGCCGTCCATCACCTTCTGCACATCGGGAATCTTGAGCTCCGTGCGGTGGTCATTCACCATCGTGTATGGCTGGAAGACGTAGCTGCGGATCTGGCTCCCGAAGCTCACATCCGACTTGTTCGCGTCCATCTCGGCCTTCTTGGCGATCTGCTTGTTCAACTCGATCTGGTAGAGCCGGTTCTTCAGCTGCTTCATGGCCGTCGCCTTGTTCTTCCCCTGCGAGCGCTGCGCCTGCGACGACGTGATCACACCGCTCGGAATGTGCGTGATGCGAACCGCGGAGCTGGTCTTGTTCACGTGCTGACCACCCGCACCCGACGCGCGGAACACGTCGATCTTCAGGTCCTCGTCGCGGATCTCGATGTTGATGTCCGTGTCCACGACGGGATAGACGAACACCGAGGCGAAGCTGGTGTGCCGACGCGCCTGCGAGTCGAATGGAGAAATGCGCACCAGACGGTGTACACCACTCTCGGCCTTCAGGTAGCCGTATGCGAACTGCCCCTTGATGTCGAGGACGGCGCCCTTGATGCCGGCTTCCTCACCGTCGCTCAGGTCCACGATCTCCACCGAGTATCCCTTTCGTTCGGCCCATCGCGTGTACATGCGCATGATCATCTGGGCCCAGTCCTGCGCCTCGGTTCCACCCGCTCCGGCACTGATCTCGAGCTGCGCGTCGCGGAAGTCATCCGGGTGGGACAGCAACGAGCGAAGGCGAAACTCCTCGAGGTCCGCGCCGAGGCGCTCGATCTCTGCTGCCAACTCCGCGTCCATCTCCGCGTCGGGCTCCGCATCGAGCAGCTCGGCGAGCTCGGTCGCGCTGCTTGCTCGCGCCACTAGTGACTCGAAGGGTTCGACCCAATTCTTCAACGCCTTGACCTGCTGCACGATCACCTGCGCGCTCTCCTGGTTGTTCCAGAAATCCGCGCTGCCCATCCGCTCGTCGAGAGCGGTCAGCTCCTGTCGCTTGTGATCGAGGTCAAAGATACCTCCTCAGCTCAACGAGCTGATCGTCATACGAGGACAGCAGTCGCGGGCGCTCATTGTCCGCCATGTCATTCTCCGGGGTAAGACACGAGCCGTCCGGCTCGAGGAGGCGGACGGCTCGCACGGTGTCGCTTTCGCATACAACATAGCGCCAGGCGCTCGCGACTAGAAGAGCTTCTTGCCTCCGGCCAGCACGTCGTTCAGCGCATCCTGGAAGTGAGTCGTCGATTCGGCGAACTCGCGACCGATTTGATCGACGTACTCCTCGTAGCTCTTCTTGATCTCCTCCCGAAACAGCTGCTTCAGCGTTCCGTCGCGAATACCTTCCTCGCGCTTTTGCGGAAAATATGCGCAGATGTCCGACACGAGCGCTCGCGCCAATCGTTTCGCCTTTGCGTTCGGGTCGTTGGCGAGAAACGGATTGATCGGCGGCCGCGACGGTTGCACTGGCTGCCCAGCCGGCGTATCGGCGGAGGGCATCGCCGCTACGCTCGTCGACGCCGAGAGACCACTCGCTACCGTGCTCGGGCGAGCGCCCGCCGCGGCGGGCGCAGGCATCATAGGCGCTGAGGCCGGACGCAATTCCGGCGTGGCCGGCAGGGGCGGTCGCTCTGGGACGCTGGCATCCTTGGAAGGGGCGGCCGCCGTTCCAGTCGCTGTCGCAGAAGGAAGTGGCGCAAAAGCCCGGGACGCTGCGATCGGTGGCGGAGCGGTCGGGGGTGTGAGCGACGACGGCCGCTGCGCGAATGGAGTCGGTAGCGTTCCCGTGGCGGGACGCGGTGCTCCGACGACCGTGGATGGGCGCACGAACGGCGCAGGCATTCCGCCCGGCGCCTGCGTCGGCCGCACTGGAACTGTCGGCATGCCGCCCGGTAGCGTGGGGCGAACCGGAGACACGCTCCGAGGCGTTGCGCTCCGAACCTCCTCGACGGGAATGCTCGACGGCGCCGGCGTCCTCGTCGCCGTTTCGGGTTCTGGCGCGATGCTCGCGGGCTTTGGCGCGGGCTCCACTGGCGCGGGAGACCGGTCTGCCGGGCTCGTCGGCGGCGTCGCGTGGGGTGCTGGAGACGTTACCGCCGGACTCGCGACCGACGATGTCGCAGGCCGAACAGGGATTGGTTGAGCAGGGGTGACCGGCGTGCTCGCGCGAACAGGCGTAGCAGGCATGACCGGCGTGCTCGCCAGAACGGGCGTCGCAGGCATGGCCGGCGTAGGCTGTGCGGGTGTGGGCTGAGCCGAAAACGGCCGCGGTGGCGTAAGTGGCGCAGTCGCGTGTGTCGGGGTCGCTGTCGGTGTTGGTGAACCTACCTTCGGCGCGCCAGCAGAGAACTCATCGTGCGACCCCTCTCCCGCTTCGATCGCGATGACAGCGCCACATACCGAGCATCGCGCTCGAACACTCGACGCCGGAATTCGGGCGGGATCGACGCGAAACACGGAGCGGCATTCCTGACAGGCGACGTTCATGCCATGTCTCCCGCACGAATCGCGATCATGGGACCCGAGATGCGCGTAACGCCAGCGGGCTGGCTGTCCGTGCGGCGGTCGACTGAGTAGACCGAACCATCAAGTGTCTTGGCGTAGCTCTTCATTTCCGTCGCGAGTTCACTGACTTGAGCCGCATGAGTAAAGTGGCGTCGTTCGTTGGTCACGACGCCGATCGAAACCGTCATTAACGGAACGCGATGAAGCTGTCCGCGGCGGTCCTTTCCAAAAAAGTAGCCCGCGCGCCGGTCCTGCTCGGAATACTGTAGCGGAATGAGCTGGTCGAAGATGAAAACGATTTCCTCGCACACGCTCGCGATGTCCGCCGATGGGATGACGTAGATGAAGTCATCGCCGCCAATGTGGCCCACAAAACCCTCTTCACCGCAGATGCCCTTCACGACGTCGTGCAGGATCTTTGCTAGGATGCGTATGACACGATCGCCGTCGTAATACGAGTAGCGATCGTTGAACTCCTTGAAGTGATCGAGATCCGCATAACACATCGCGAAGCCGGCGCCTGATGTGATGCGAGCCCCCACGACGGCCTCGATTTCCACTGCCCCCGGAAGCCGTGTCGAGGGATGGACGACGAGATCCCTGTCCGAGCGACGCAGCAGCGCGTCAAGGCGGATGAGCGCCTCCGATGTCGCAAGCTGCTCCCGCACCACCTCGTCAGCTCCTGCCTGGAATGCGGACGCGAATTGATCTTCTCCGTCGCCGCACAGAATGACCGTCGGGATCACACCTGTATAGGAGTCGTTCTTGAGTCGGCGGCAGGCGTCGTAGACCACGCCGGGACGCGTTCGCGCATCGAACGCCACGACCCGCGGACGTCCGCGCAGGGAGATCGCCATCAGCTCGTCGGTGTCGCGGATCCGGAGGACGACATCAGCCTGCCGCGCCAGCCATTCGGTCAGCACGGCTGGCGATGGGGCGTCGTCCGGAGAGAAGAGGATGGCGCTGATCTTGACCAATCGTGCGTCCGACGAGGTGGAAGGGCAACATACGATTCAGCGGGAGTGAAGTCAAACCGCGCTGGCACTGTGAGTTGCGTCACTCGAGACGCTCCCCGGATCAGAAATAAAAGAACGCGACGCCCAGCATTCCATATACCAGAAGTAGAAACGCCCCCTCCAGCCAGTGCGATTCGGCATCTCTGACTACGCTTGTGGCCACCGCGACAGCGAGGGCAACGGCCGCCACCTCGAAAATGTTGAACGCAAGATCCATCGGCTGACCGAGCGCGAGGCCCACGAACACGAGAACGGGAGCGATGAGTAGCGCGACCTGCGCACTCGATCCCACCGCAATCGAGACAGCGAGGTCCATTCGATTCTTCAGCGCCATCAGCACCGCCGAGCTGTGCTCGGCCGCGTTGCCGATGATTGGCACGACGATGATGCCGACGAACACCTCCGATAGCCCGATCCCCTTGATCGCTTCCTCGGTAGACCCGACGAGGATCTCGGAGAGCCAGCCCACGAAGGCCGCAGACGCCAGCAACACGCCAAGCGACTTGCCCAGTGGCCAACTTCCGACGTGATCTGCACCATGGCTCTCGTTGGCGACATCGGCGCCCTCGCCAAAGACGGAACGGTGCGTGCCCATGGAGTAGACGAGCGACAGCGCGTAGCCCACGATGAGCAGCGCGGCGACACCGACCGAGACCTTGCGCGTGAGCAGATGCGTTGGGTCCGGATGGGTTGCCAGGAACACGGCGGGAATCACCAGTCCAATCACCGCCACCACGAGTAACGAGATGCTGAGTCCGGCGAGCGCGACGGAAAACCGTTGCACCTTGTGTCGCAATCCACCCGCGAGCTGTGCCGCTCCGAGGACCAGAAGCAGGTTGCCGAGGATCGATCCGGTGATCGATGCCTTGACCAGGTCGATCAGGCCGGCGCGCAACGCGAAAATCGCGATGATCAGCTCGGCGAGGTTCCCCAGCGTGGCGTTCAGCAGGCCGCCCAGCGTTGGACCGGTGTGGGTGGAGAGCTCTTCGGTCGCCTTGCCCAGGAATCCGGAAAGGGGGATGATGGCGAACGCGCTCAGCGCGAACACGAGAACGGCCGGCGCATGCATGTGCTCCGCGACGATGGCGGCAGGCACGAACAGCAGGAGGATGGCGAGGAACTTCATGGCCGCCGGCTTGGAGAGGCGAGGGCTCGCGTGGCCCTCGTCAGATCGACTGTGCCTCGTCGATCAGCATGATCGGAATGTCGTCGCGCACCGGATACCGCAGACGACACGCCGGGCACGTCAGGGTCGAGCTCTCGACCGAGTAGTCGAGGGGACCCTTGCACTTCGGGCAGACCAGGATTTCGAGCAGCTGCGGAGAGAGCGTCATTTTGAGGAATCGTCGTGAAGCCGGTAACCGAAACGGCGGATGGCGCTATCGCTCTTGCGCCAGTTCGGAAGCACTTTCACCCAGAGGTCGAGATATACCGCCGCACCGACAAACGCCTCCACCTTGGCGCGTGCCGAGCGTCCGATGTCGCGAATTCGTGAGCCGGAGGCGCCGATGAGGATGCGTTTCTGGCTTTCGCGCTCTACGTAGATGACGGTCCGAATGTACACCGGGGACTGTTCCTCGCGGAACTCCTCCACCTCGCAGGCGAGGCTGTAGGGCACCTCTTCGTCGAGTTGCTCGAGCGCCGTCTCGCGCACGAGCTCGGAAACGAAGAAGCGCACAGACGCGGTGCTGATCTCGTCATCCGGGTAGAGAAATGGGCTTTCGGGAAGCTGCTGTCCCAGCTCGGTGAACAGCTCGTCGACCCCCTCTCCGGTGAGTGCCGAGATGAACCGCGCGCCTGGAACCGCTTCGGTGAGCTCCTCACGTTCCACCGGCCGGATTGCATCGGCCTTGTTGAGCACTGTCCACACCGGTGCCGAGGGGAGCTTCTCGAGCTCCGCGGCCTCGAGCAATGAAGGAGGCGTGCGCTCGGTTGCATCGGCAAGGTAGACGATGAGGTCCGCGTCCTTGAGGGCACGCAGCGCGGTACCTCGCATCGCGCGTTGGAGTTCATAGCGCGGGTTGAGCAGTCCTGGCGTGTCGAGGATGATCATCTGGACCTCGCCACTCGTGTGGATGCCGACCACGCGATCCCGCGTCGACTGGGGCTTGCTGCTCACGATGGCGAGCTTCTCACCCATTACGCGGTTCAGCAGTGTGGACTTTCCCGCATTGGGTTTGCCGACGACGGTGATGATTCCAGCTTTGGGCATTCGGAAAGTATAAGAGCGTGTGGGTCCGACTGTCAGACGAAACGCCCCCGAGCGCGGAGCGCTCGAGGGCGTTTCTACAAGGTGCCGGCGATGGCCTACTCTCCCGCGTCCTCTCGGACGGAGTACCATCGGCGCTGTAGGGCTTAACGACCGTGTTCGGGATGGGAACGGGTGTGGCCCCTACGCTCTAATCGCCAGCGAACAATTGTGTGTCGGCAACCTGATTCCGGACGGCGTTGGCGGGGCACGAGGCACTGCGAAATGCCGTGACGTACGTCCGCCAAACCGGAAGCGAGGGTGCTGACGAACCAGCAGATGAATGCCAGTCGACAGCGGATGTATGTGGTAGATCGTGGATTATTTGAATCCTGAAACAATGTGGTTGCTCTGCTTGCAGTTGACCTACTTAGGAAGTAGTCAAGCCGCACGGGCGATTAGGACCGCTGCGCTCG
>DAIUFP010000015.1:0-120833 GCA_036844565.1 Gemmatimonadaceae bacterium
TCCTGCGCGCGAAAGGCAAGCCCAAGGCGCAGGCGGCGGCAGCGCGCAAACTCTGATTGTGGTGCTGGGGCGTTTGGGGCTGTTGCAACTGTGGCTGTGTGAACAGCCATCGGATCACGCTGCGCCTAAGAGCCATTGACTTTCAGAGGTGCGTTGCAGCAGACAAGGCGTTGTTGAAGCTCGCTGCGCGCGCATTTTGTTTGATTCCTTGCAGCAGAGCTTTGGCGTTGATACCTCAATACAGATCGCGATTTGGTAGCCGTTCGCCGGCACGGTTCGCGGGGGCTTCCCGGGCCACTTGCTCGACCGGGTTCGATCCACCAGAATTCAGCATGGCCTCGCCGCTCATCGACTTCACCCACCTGACTCCGGACCAGCGCATCGAGCTGGCCGAACAACTATGGGATAGCCTCGACCCAAGCGTGGTCGGGCCCTCGGTCGCCGATGCCGAGGTGTTACGGGCGCGCCGCGCCGAGCTCGAGCGAGATGGGGATCTCGGCGAGCCGTGGCGCCAGACGATTCAGGAGCTCAAGACGCGCGGCGCATAGTGCCGCGCTTATTCGTTCGGAACGCGGCGAAGGTCGATGTCGCGGAAGCATTCTCCTGGTACGAGGCACGCCGCGCTGGGCTCGGGCGCGAGTTCGCAGACGCAATCGCCGTGACTTATGCCGCGATCGAGGAGCAGCCACTCCGCTTTCCAGTCATGCTTGATGACGTTCGGATGGCCGTCGTGCATCGCTTTCCCCATCTGATCTACTTCGTTGTCCTCCAGCGTGACATATCGGTCATCGCCGTTCTTCACGGGCATCGGGACCCGCAGGTCTGGCAGCAGCGTCGCTGAGGTATAACGTACGCTGAACCTGTCGGGCCAACTATCGGGATAGGGAGGGGAGATTGCTCTCCCCAACCCTCCCACACCACCGGACATGCGGGTCCGCATCCGGCGGTTCAGTGCGTGGAGGTTGTGAGGGTTCCCAAGCGCGGTACGCCGAGCGAGTCGAAGTACGCGCCGGGAAAGGCGAGATGCATCGCCCCAAACTTCGAGGCGCGCCACCAGTGGCGGGTGTAGTGCGCGGTGATGGCGACGGACCTGCCGCCGACACCCCGCCGACGCAATTTGCGATACGCGGTGCGCCCACGCTTCCACTGTCTCAGAATGAGCGCGCGCAGTCGCCGGTGAATCCATTTGTCCACATCGGCTAACACGCGCGGCGTCTCTGCGAGACGGAAGTACGCCTTCCACCCCGTGAGGTATTTCCGAAGCTCCGTCGCGACATGGACGACGCTCCGACCGCCGGTGCGAGCCGTGCTCGCTCGCCCACGCTCCTGCATCTTCGTCAGGGCCTTCGGTGACACTCGGTACGATCTCCTTCCCACAGGACTTGCACCTGCTGGTCAATGGTCATGCTGGGCACACGTGGAAGCTCGCTGCGCTCGCATTTTGTTTGAGTCGCCCGCAGGTTAGCTGGGGCGGTTGAGGATGTAGAATAGGTCCCCCACCCGATTTAGAGCGCCCGATGCGAGAGATACGACTTCCACAGTTGCCTTAGGATCGACGATCGCCTCGTCGCCAATCATGTTCGCACTCCCGAAATGGGGCACTCGGAACCGCCGGGGAGTCATTCTTCATCCTCGTTAGCCGCTGCGAAAGCGCAAGCGTCGATAGCTACCCTCGCGACGCTTGGCGTGTTGCTCACCCCGAACAAACCAACCAGGGGGATCCGTCGTGACAGCTCACTCGATCGTCGGTACGGGCCACATCGGCAGCGCGCTCGCTTCGCACTTCGGTCGCAACGGGATCGAGGTCGGAATCACAAACAGGACCGGAGGAGCAGCCCTCACCGACATGGCGAGCAAGCTCGGGCCGAGCGTGAAGCCGGTCTCGATCACGGAGGCTCTGGGTGCCGGGATCCTATTCCTGGCGATCCCATTCACGTCGGTCGGCGAGGCCGTTCGCGACGCCGGCGCCTGGGCCGGTCGGATCGTCATCGACGCGACGAATGCGCGGCTTCCACCCGGACAGCTCGCCGATTGCTTGTCGACAGAGGTCGTCGCCGACGCGGTTCGCGGTGCCCGCGTGGTCACGGCGTTCAACACGATGTTCGCTGCGGTCCTAGCTCAGGACCCGGCTCAGAACGGCGGCCATCGCGTCGTCTTCATGTCCGGCGACGACGACGCGGCGAACAAGGATGTCGCCGACCTGGTCGAGCGGCTGGTGCTCGGCCGGATCCGTGAAGGTGGCCGGGTCCAGGAGTTTGGTGCGCCGCTGGTCGGACTGAACCTCCTCCGACACACGAACCAGGGAGGCTGAGAGCATGGCCTCGAAGCCCAAGGTGCACCGCAAGCATGACTTCCCCGTCGATCGAACGCGCGAGCATCTGGAGCCCGGTCCGATCCTGTTGATCAGCTCCGCCTACAAGGGGAAGCGCAACATCATGACGCTGGGCTGGCACATGATGCTCGAGTACAGCGTCGTCGGCTGCTACGTGTGGGACGCGAACCAGAGCTTCGAGCTGTTCCGGCGGAGCAAGCAGTGCGTCATCAACGTGCCGACACGGGAACTGCTGGACACGGTCGTCCGCATCGGCAACTGCCACGGATCCGAAGGTGACAAGTTCGAGCGCTTCGGCCTGACCGCCATGGCGGCGTCCAAGGTCGACGCGCCGCTGATCGGCGAATGCTACGCCAGCTTCGAATGCGAGCTCGCCGATGCCAGCCAGATCGGCAAGCGCGGCCTGTTCATCTGGGATGTCGTCAAGTCGCACGTCGCCCCCGTGAGGAATCCCGAGACGCTCCACTATCGCGGCCAAGGCAGGTTCAGGATCGCAGGCGGATCGGTCAACCGCCGTCGCCTGTTCGAGCCGGACCGCCTGGAATGAAGGCGACGCCTACGGCGAGCTGAACACCAGCGGGTAGTTGACGACGGCGCCGCCCCGCGCGGGGAACTGGAGGCGGCTGAATTCGCAAGAGATCTCTGGAATGCGAACTCGCCCATACCTCTTACGGAAGCGAAAGAGCAGCACACTAGGCGCCAAAGCACACTCACGCGCCGCCTCCGGAGACGGTATACTCGGTGGATGCGCCTGTCACTCCGCAGCGCCCTTGCGGCACCGATCCTCGTCGTTTGGTCGTTTCACGTCCCGATCACGGCTCCGGTCGCGCGCATCGCGATCAACGACAATCGATCTGCCGCGGGAGAGGCGCGCGGCGGCATCCTGACGGTGAGACTGGAAGTCCGGCAAGGCGTATGGCATCCGGACGGGGAATCCGATCCCGGGCTCACCGTGCGAGCGTTCGCCGAAGTGGGAAAGGAGCCTTCCGCGCCCGGGCCGCTGATTCGCGTCGTCGAAGGCACCGAGATTCACGCGTTCATCAGCAACACCCTGCCGAGCGCCACACTCTACGTGCACGGGCTTTCACCGCGTGGCGCCGACGCGAGCTCCGACTTCGTTCAGGTTGCCGCGGGCGCGACGCGCGAGGTGCGCTTCCGCGCCGGCCCGCCCGGGACGTACTACTACTGGGCAACCACGGATTCGATCCAGAATCTCGATCGCTCCGGAATCGACTCGCAGTTGAACGGCGCCTTCGTGATCGATCCGCGCACGCTCACGGGGACACGCGATCGTGTCTTTGTCATCTCACTCTGGCAGCACGCGCCGACGGCCGGCTTCATCGGCAGCAGCGATGTCGTGCGATTCGCGATCAACGGCAAGGCGTGGCCGCACACCGAGCGCCTCTCGTACGCCGTCGGAGACACGGTTCGATTTCGACTCGTCAACGCCACGATCGCTCCGCACCCGATGCATCTGCACGGGTTCTATTACAACGTAGACAGTCGCGGCAATGGCTCGACCGACAGTGTCTACGACCGGCGCGGGTCTCCCCGGCTGGTGGTGACGGAACGGATGGCGGCGGGGCGAACGTTTGCGATGACATGGCTTCCCTCCCGTCCCGGCAATTGGATGTTCCATTGTCACGACAACTTTCACGTCCTTCGCAACCGGCCGCTGGATGGTAGCGCACTGCCGCCCGACCAAATGGCCCACGTGATGAACCACGCGACCGAGATGATGGGCGGTCTCGTCATGGGCATCGAGGTGCGCGGGCGTGACGGCTCCATTGCCGTCGCCAAGAGTCCTTCGGGCCGACAGTTGCGGCTGGTCGCGCGCATCGATTCTGGCGGCACTGATGCCGAACCGGCATACGGCTACGCGCTCGAGGATCCGGCTAGCCCGTCAGCGTCCGAGCGTCCGCTTCGTCCGGGACCAACAATCATTCTCAAACGAGGCGAGCCCGTCAGCATCACGGTGGTGAACGCGCTGCGCGAGGCGACCTCGGTTCACTGGCATGGCATCGAGCTCGAGAGCTACTACGATGGTGTGTCGGGTTTTGCGGGCAGCGGCAAACACATCGCACCGGCGATCGCGCCGGGTGATTCATTCGTCGCGCGCTTCACGCCTCCGCGCTCGGGCACGTTCATGTATCATCCGCACGCCGACGAGGTCCGACAGCAGCAGGCTGGTATGTCCGGCGCACTGCTCGTGGTCGACGCACCCGAGCGATTCACGCCGTCGAACGACATCGTGCTGCTCATCGCCGCGCCGCAGCGCGGCAAAGATGACGCCACCGGCGTTCTGGTCAACGGCAGTTTGGCGCCACCTCCGCTCGAGCTTCGCGCGGGGGAGCGGTATCGACTGCGACTCGTGAACATTCACACGAACCGGCCGGCGATGATCGCGAAACTGATGCGCGATTCGTCGCTCGTGCCGTGGCGCGCGGTAGCAAAGGACGGAATGGACTTGCCGCCGGATCAAGCGACGTTCCGGCCGGCGCGACAACAGATGGGAATGGGCGAGACGTACGACTTCGAGCTCGCGCCCGTCGAGGCGGCGAACCTTCGGTTCGTCCTCACCACTGGCAATGGGGCGTTGCTTCTGTCCATGCCGGTGCGGATCAAATGAGGCGGGCGAGCCGCTGATGGAGGGACAGTACGTCCTGCCGTGGCGGCGCTCTGCGCGGTCATTCCGGTCTCGCTCATGGTGATCCGGCTCCATCTGGAGGAGCGCTTCCTCCGGCGCGAATTGCCGGGGTACAGTGACTACACGGTGCGGGTGCCGCATCGACTCATCCCGGGCGTCTGGTAGTGAGCAGCGCGTCCTGTGAAGCGGCGATCAGCCTCGCATTTCTCGCACTTTCTTCGATTGTTTCGTTGAGATGCGCCACGGAAGAACGCATTGGCCAACAGCTCTACCGAGCGAACGCGCGTTTCTCACGGGTGCCCTGGAGCAAGGATGGCCACCGAACATCTGGCACGGATAACCTGGTCCCCTGAGCAATTGCGGCGCGGACTGCCAGCGTTCACTCGCACGACAGATCCCGCCTGGTTCGAAACGCCCGATGAAGGGTGGAGCTTGACGTGTCGCTTTCATTCCTCGCCACGCGAGCAGGGGTCACCCTCCGTAGCGCACGTTGCGTTTGCAACGAAGGAAGCGCCCCATGACAGACTGGTAGCTGGCGCTAAGCTGCACCTGTTCGAGCGATCGACGCGGCAGTTGGCCACAGTGGAAATCATCGAGTGAATCGCGCAACGCTGCCTATCGTCGCGCTGCACCAGACGGGGCGAGTACCACCATTACTCCGGGGACAGCGATGATCATTCTCGCACCAACGCGCATGGCTGAGGCACTGAGGGATGACAGCCAAGTTTGGCGTCGTCGCGGTCAGCACGCTCCTCGGTATGCTACTCGTCGCGAGGGCGCGGTATACCCGCCATGGACAATGACGTGATCCCACCGGGTGGGACGAATATCGCTCGTCGGATAGTCGGCTTTCATCAAGACGACGAGAGCCACTGGGTGGCCGACCTCGAGTGCGGACATGGGCAGCACGTGCGTCACGAGCCACCCTTGATGTCGCGGCCCTGGGTCCTGACTCCAGAGGGACGCGCGTCGATGCTTGGGACAGAGCTAGGATGTGTACGCTGCGTAGAAAGCATCGCCGCAACCGACACAGGCGCCGAGCCGCCTACGCCTTCGCGGCGTTGACATAGAGCTCGATTCCGTCCAGCACGCGGTCGAGACAGAAGTTGAAGGACTCGTCCATCGCACGCGGCCGCCCATCGGACGGCGTCGTGAGCAGAGCCGCAAACTTCGGGAATCGCGGGTCGCCGATTGCGCGCCCAAGGTCGGCCCCAACCGCCGCCGCCCACTCCTCGTCCGACGTACCGCGGGCGCGAGCCCTCGCGAGTGAGATCGCGGTGTCCGATGCGCCGCGCGTAAAGCCATCGATCACGCTGATCATCTCGCCCATGTCGGGCGAACTCAGGCCCGTACCGGCGAGCGGCTCGGTGAGCGCTTCCAGCCATCTGAGCCAGTTCGGTCCGTTATACAGCCCGCGAGGAACACACCATGTCCATCCCATCCGCAGTCTCCGTCCAGCGCACATCCCGCTCCAGTCGCCTGACAGTCACCCGCGCCGCGCTGGTCGCGGCAGGCGCACTCGGCATGCACCTTTCTGCGATGTGCACGGCAGTGGCGGAATGGATCATCGCGAAGGGGGCGAGGCGCATGACGCCATCGCGCCATCGGGCACCCGTCGGCGCAAGTTGATAAGTCGCCTTTAGCCCTTCCTTTAGCCCGACGACGCGGGGAGCGACACGTTTGCCAAGCGACGGGACGCTCAGCGGAATGGGTTGTACTATCTCGTCGGCCTCAAGCACGTAAGCCAACTGACACTGGGGAGCAGATGAGATTCTTCGCACGACGTACCCGCCTCGACATCGCGAACGCGAGCGCCTTTCTCGCCGTTCTTTTCGTTTCCGCTCCGGCGTCGATCCCGGGTGGCGCGGCCACGCACATGACGCGAGCAGCCGATCCCGATTTCGGACCGAGCGTCACCATTTTCGATTCGAAGACTCCGTCCGCAAACATCCAGGCGAAGCTCGACTCCGTGTTCAAGACGCAGGAGTCCAGCGAGTTCGGCGAGGCACGCTTTGCCCTCCTGTTCAAGCCCGGCACCTACGACGTCAACGCGAAGGTCGGCTTCTACACGCAGCTCTCCGGCCTCGGCCTTTCGCCTGATGACGTCATCATCAACGGCGGCGTTAGCGCGGACGCACGCTGGAGGAAAGGGAACGCGACGCTCAACTTCTGGCGGATCGTCGAGAACATGTCGGTGGCTCCCACCGGCGGATTCGACCGATGGGCGGTGTCGCAGGCTGCGCCGATGCGCCGGATGCACATCCGCGGCGACCTCGTGCTCGACGACGGCGGCTGGTCGAGCGGAGGATTTCTCGCCGACTCCAAGGTCGACGGACAGGTGAAGTCGGGAAGCCAACAGCAATGGCTCACGCGCAACAGCGAGCTCGGTAGCTGGATGGGATCGAACTGGAACATGGTCTTCGTCGGCACGGCGAACGCGCCGAGTCAGAGCTTCCCCGCACCGCCGTACACGACGGTGGCCTCGGCGCCGCTGGTTCGCGAGAAGCCGTTCATCTATGTCGATGCGCGCGGCGCATGGAATGTGTTCGTGCCGGCGTTCCGCTCCAACGCGAGCGGCACGACATGGAGCGGTTCGAAGGCTCCTGGCGTTTCTCATCCAATCAGCGACTTCGTCATCGTGAAGCCCGGCACTTCAGTTTCGGCGATGAACGACGCCCTGGCGCAGGACAGGAATCTCATCGTCACGCCCGGCGTCTATCATCTGGATGCGCCGTTGCACGTCACGCATGCGAACACGATCGTTCTCGGACTCGGGCTGGCAACATTCGTCGCGGACAGCGGTACGCGCGCGATAACGGTGGACGACGTCGACGGAGTGATCGTCGCCGGAATTCTGGTCGAGGCAGGTGTGGCCAACTCGCCGATCCTCATACAGGTCGGCGCACCCGGCTCGACCGCGAATCATGCGCGCAATCCGACGTTGCTCTCCGACGTCTTCGTTCGCATCGGCGGTGCGGGCGTCGGCAAGGCGACGCAGTCAGTCGTGATCAACAGCAACAATGTCGTGGGCGACCACCTCTGGCTCTGGCGCGCCGATCATGGCCACGGTGTCGGCTGGACGTCGAACACGGCCGAGAACGGCCTCGTCGTGAATGGCAACGACGTGACGATGTACGGCCTGTTCGTCGAACACTACCAGGGTTATCAGGTGGTGTGGAATGGCAACGGCGGTCGCACGTACTTTTTCCAGAACGAGATGCCGTACGACGTCCCCGACCAGAGCCAGTGGATGAGCGGCGCGACGAAAGGCTTCGCCGCGTATCATGTCGCACCGTCCGTAACGACTCATGAGGCGTGGGGACTTGGCAGCTATTGCTTCTTCAACAAGAATCCGAGTATCGTCGCGGATCGCGCGTTCGAAGCACCGGTCGCTCCCAATGTGCGCTTCCGCGACATGGTCACCGTGTCGCTCGGCGGAGGAAAGGGCACCATCGCACATGTCATCAATGACACGGGGCCAGCCGCTGCCGCCGGTGCAAGCGTCCAGAAACTCGTTGGCGATCCGTAAGGCAGTCACGAGAGGGTTCAATGCATGACGTGGCTTCCTCCATTGAATGATGCGCGAGGTTGAAGTCTTCGGCCGACGTCTGCTCGTTGAGCGCACGGAGGCTGGCTGGAAGGCCTACATCCCCGGCGACGACGGCAAACGTCGACCGAGTCCCGGCGTTGTCATTCCATCCTTCATCGTCACGGATGATGAGCTCTTCCAGTATCTCGCCGACCTGATGCACGAGCGCGCGCGCCCCGATCGCAACTCAGTGCATTGGATCAGGTGAGCTGTCGCGTCGACCTAGCCCTAGCGATGCATGCAGTCTGACCCGTAGAATGGCAGCACTCAAGCGAACCCGTCACCGCAGATTTCCATGACTTCATACTCTCGTCGCGACTTCGCCAGGCTCGCACTGTTCGGCCTTCCCGCAGCCAGGCTGTTTTCGGGAATTCGTCCACGATACGTGGGCCTTCAGATCGGCCTGAACGTCCCGTATAGCTTCGGCAACAACAACATGAACGCCGATGATGTGCTGAAGAACTGCGTTCAGCTCGGTGTCGGTGCGCTGGAACTGCGGTCGCAGCCGGTGGAGGCGTTCATGGGCGCACCGGCACCCGTCGTCCGCGCCGGCCGAGGCGCTGATTCCACGGCGAGAGCAGCTGCGGCGACAGTCGCGCGCGCCGGTGCGGAGCGGTTGCGAGATTGGCGGCTCGCAACTTCATCCGATGGCGGCAAGGCCTTCCGCAAGAAATACGAGGACGTCGGCGTCAAGATCGAGATCGTGAAGTTCGACAACATCTACTCGATGACGGATGGTGAGCTCGACTTCGCATTCGGGCTCGCGAAGACGCTCGGCGCGCGCGCCATCTCCTGCGAGATCTCGACGAAGGACGACGACCTGCGCCGAGTGGGAAGCTTTGCTGACAAGCACCGGATGATGGTCGGTTATCATGGACATACCAAGGTGACGCCCGCCATCTGGGAGAACGCGTTCTCGCTCGCGAAGTACAATGGCGCCAATGTCGACATCGGGCATTTCATCGCCGGCAACAACTACTCGCCGGTGGATTTCATCCGCAAGTACCACGACCGCATTACGCACGTCCACATCAAGGACCGGAAGCTGAACGAAGGTCCCAACGTTCCGTTCGGCCAAGGCGACACGCCGATTGTGGAGGTCCTGCGCTTGATTCGCGACAACGGTTGGCCGATGCAAGCCACGATCGAGTTCGAGTACCCTGTGCCGCCAGGCTCGGACCGCATGACGGAGATCGCGAAGGCGTTGAAGTACTGTCGAGACGCCGTGGCATAAGGGGGCTGGCGAGGCCACCGCTCTTCTTCCACTATCCTGAAGCGCGTTCGAATCCTTCACCCATAGGAAAGCCCATGAAGACGCTCACTCGGCTTGCCGCGGTTTCGCTCGGGCTCGTCGCCTGCTCTTCCGCCATGAAGTCCAGTCAGTCCGACGGCTGGATCCCGCTCTTCGACGGCCAGACACTTTCCGGATGGACGGCGAGCGAAAATCCGCCAACCTTTCGTGTTGAGAACGGAGAGATCGTCGTTCACGGACCGCGTGCGCATCTCTTCTACGACGGACCCGTAATGAACCACGAGTTCAAGGACTTCGAGCTCAAGGCCGACGTCCTCACGAAGCCGGGCGCGAATTCGGGCATCTTCGTTCGCACCGCATTCCAGCCCACCGGCTTCCCATCGAACGGCTACGAGGTGCAGGTCAACAACTCGCAATCCGATTGGCGCCGCACCGGAAGCCTGTACGCGGTGCGGGACGTCCGCGAGGCGGGCAAGGACAACGAGTGGTTCACACTTCACACGATTGTACGCGGTCGGCGCGTACAGATCATGATCGACGGCAGACAGGTGGTCGACTACACAGAGCCGGACACCTCCAAGACGCGTCTCACCGGTGGCACCATCGCGTTGCAGGGCCATGATCCGGGAAGCGAAGTGCACTTCAAGAACATTCTGATCCGCCCGCTCGCGCCCTGATCGAACTTCAACATATGAACTGGCCGTCAGCCGTCACCTTCGCCAGCGGCCAGTTCGCGTAAAGCGTGCTACTCGCCGGCCGGCTTGGGACGCGGCAATGCGGTCGGCGGAATCAGGTTGTTGAGGCGCATGTAGTTCGCGAGCTGGCTGTAGTGATCCGCCATGTCGATCACATGCCCGAGCACCATCGTGGCACGCGCGGCGTTGCGGCTGTTCCCGCCGAACGTCATGGTGATCTGATCGGCGAGCTTCGCGTCATCGAGCTGCGCGAAGGCACTCTCGCAGAAGGCGAAAGATGCCTTGACCTTGGAGACGAGCGTCTCTTTCGGCCACATCGCCTTGACCGAATCAGCGGTGCTGCTGTCCATCTGCGAGATCGTGGCCTTCATGGTGCCGAAGTTGTTGCAGAAGAAATAGTTGTCGGCAGCCAGATGCTGGGCGATGTAGCCGATCGTCAACTGAACGGGCGTCGGTCGATAGCCGAACTTCGACTCGGGGATGGAATCGAATGCCTGGGCGAGGTTGCGCTGGAGCCCAAGCGTCCGCGTGCGGAACACGGTCGTGATCGGGTTTGCCGGCGCGGCGGCGGGAACCTGAGCGGCGAGGGCCACTGGAAAGGCCAGTGCCATGAGTGCTGCGTTGAGAATCTTCATATGTTCTCCATGGAAATGGCAGAAGATCGAGCATCATACTTAACGGAAGGCCCGACTTGCGCAATGAGGCGACATGTCGGCCCCTTTGCACCGCCGGACGAATCCTTCTCCTACCTCACACCGATGCTCGCTTACATGCGTACGCGCTTCCGTCCGATCGCTACGTCGCTGGCCGCGCTCGGGATCGGCTGCTCACAGCCGGCAGCGACAACCAGCGCGGCGACATCGGGCATCGACTCGCTGAGCCTACCGCACACACGACCCTCGCGCCTACGCCGCCCTCTACACCGACTCGGCCGTCTTCGAATGGCCGGCGTTCAATACCGTGCGCGGACCCGCGAAGCTCGGGGCGATGGCGGAGGGCAACTGGGCGGGGCTCCGCGACATGGATCTCCGTCTCACCGTCGCGAATAGGCGCGTCGCGAACGATCATGCGACGGAGTTTGGCGCATTCGAGCAATCGTGGCGCGACACCAGTGGCTCGCGCATGACCGAGTACGGCCGGTATGTGACCGTCATGGTGCGGATGAAGGACGGCTCCTGGAGAATGGACCGGTTCCTGGGCTTCGAGGATTCGACCCGTTCGGCGCCTGCCCGGCGTTGACGTTCGCGCCCCGGACTGGTTCCTTATCGCACCGACTTGCTTGACCCTTCTACCTCCACCGACACCGACCAATGCCACAGTATCTGATCGAGCGCAACATCCCGGGCGCCGGCAAGCTCAGTTCTGCCGAGCTCAAGGCCATCTCACAGAAGTCGTGCAGCGTGCTGAACACGATGGGGCCGCAGATTCAGTGGGTGCACAGCTACGTCACCGACGACCAGATCCACTGCATCTACCGCGCGCCAAGCGAAGAAATGGTGCGTGAGCATGCTCGGCTGGGCGGCTTCCCCGCGAATCGCGTGTCCGAGATCAAGACCATCATCGACCCGACGACCGCGGAATGATCGACTCATGACGAGAGCGCACCGCTGTGCCGCCTTCCTGATGCTTCTTGCAATCGCACCGATGCATCTCGGGGCGCAGGCCGGCGGTGCGCAACCTCGCAAGACGGTGCTGTTCGTCTGCGAACATGGCACGGTACGGAGTATTCTCGCCAAGCTGTTGTTCGAGGAGTATGCCTCCGAGATCGGGCTCGACGTGGGCGCCATGTCGCGCGGAACTAAACCGGATTCCGCGGTGCCGGCATGGATGCATCGCAATCTCGCCACCGACCATGTCACACTGGGCAACTGGCGGCCGCAGACACTCGCCGCTGAAGATCTCGCGTCGGCGGCGTATGTCGTCTCAATCGATGTCCCGACCTCGGCGACAGCGGGTGCCCACGCGCCGAGAGTGCAGTGGGATGGTTTGCCGTCGGTTAGCGCGGACTATGCAGTCGGTCGAGACGCGATCAAGGTGCGCGTGCATCAACTGGCGGATTCACTCAAGCGCGCGAGCGCGAAGACCACACCCTGATCCGCCGCACTGGTGGCCTGGGCTTTCCTAGCGGGTGCGCCCTGACGCGGCGTCCGCGCATCGAAAACCCGTCTGCGACAGGAATTCGCGGCGCGTCACTCGAGGACCGTAGCCGCGGAACCATGGAGTGGCCAATGTCACGGGCGTATCGGCGGCGCCACCCCGGATGACGCGGAACTCACGCATCGAATCGGGCAACGCGGGAGCCCCCGGATACGCGCGCAGCGTGATCGCCGCTGCGAGGGACGCGGGAATCTCGCGTCGCACTTCGACAAGCGGCGTTGGCATGCCCGACGGGCGCTTCATCAACATCGCCGTCGGCGTACTCCCCTCGAAGGGAAGCTTGCCCGCAAGCATCTCGTAGCCCATCACGCCGAGCGCGTAGATGTCGGCGCGGTGATCGCTCTCCTCGCCGGTGACCTGCTCCGGTGAGATGTACGCCGGCGTCCCCACGAACATGCCCGTCAACGTCAACGCGCTGTCGGCGGTGCGCGCAATTCCGAAATCGGTGACGAGCGCGCGACCGGATTCCGCGTCGAGAAGCACGTTGTGGGGTTTCACGTCGCGATGCACGACACCACGCTTGTGCGCATGGGCCAGCGCACTTGCGACTTCCATCAGGATCTTCGCTGTATCGTCGATCGGCAGCGCACCCTTCTCGAGCCGGTCGGCGACCGAGCCTCCGTCGACACACGCCATCGCGAGGTAGAGCAAGCCATCTTCCTCGCCGATGAAATGCAGCGGCACGATGTTCGGGTGCGATAGCTGCGCGACGGTTTCCGCCTCGCGCCTGAACCGCTCGAGCACGGTGTGCGACGTGATCAGGTCGGGCGAGAGGACCTTGACCGCGAGGTGACGCTTGAGCGCCACGTCGCGCACGAGGTACACGACCGCGAATCCACCTTCGCCGAGCGCACGCTCCACGACATAGCCGTCACCGAGCGCGTGCTGGACGCGCTCGGCGAGATCATTCGCGCTCATCTACCGGGGGAAGGGTGTGGATTCGCGAATGTACCGTTCTCCGCAGTGCCGTTCAATACGCTTGCTCGCTGGAGTGGCACCACATATGTCCGCGTCCGCTGGTGGCACGCGGCGGGGACTGACGAGCACCTGACCCCCGTCGCATAGTTCAGGCACACGCTGCGCACCCTACCGACGATGCACCATGACTGAGCCGACGATCCCGACGCTGTTCGAATGGGCGGGTGGCATGCCCGGACCGTACCGGGGGTGACATGATCGGTTGCGTAACGATCGAGACGGAGCGCCTCCGCCTGGTGCCTTTTGCGCCTGGTCAGATCCTCGCGCTCATCGAGGAGCCGGAGACGTTCGAGAGTCTCCTGGGCTATCCGGCGGCGGCTGGCCTTCGCGAGTTCTTTCTGTCGGACGACGTATCGCAGGCCTTCCTCGCGAGCCTTCGCATTCTCCGCAATCCGGATCCGTGGCACCTGGGCTTCGCGGTACTGCACGGGGACGATCGCAAGGTGATCGGCAGCGCGGGGTTCAATGGTGCTCCCGATCCCACCGGGATGGTGGAAGTGGCGTATGGCATCGTGCCCGATTTTCAGGGGCACGGCTACGCGACGGAAGCGAACAATGCGCTCGTCGCGTTCGCGTTCGGCAGTGGTCTCGTGCAGACCGTTCGCGCGAATACTCTACCGGCCGCGAATGCGTCGACGAAGGTCCTCCGCAAGTGCCACTTCATCTACAAGGGCGAGTTCAACGACCCGGACGATGGACTGGTCTGGCGCTGGGAGCGCACCGCGACCGAGCCCGAGGCCCATTGAAGAGCGGATCACGGCGCCGGTGACGGGCACGCCACTCGCCGAGCTGTGACCGATGCCTGCGTGATCGCGTTGGAGGTTCCCGCGGACGACATCACGTCGCGTCGCGCGGGTATCCGCGTCGCCGGAGTAGGCACGACCTCGAGCGCAACCTGCGCGCTCGATGATCGCAGCGTACCGGTCCGCATGCCGCTGGACGACAGCAGCGTCATCGATCCATTGAAGCCGATTCGACGCAGTATGAACAGTGCACTGTCAGCTCCATTGTGCTGGAGATATGCACGCGCGTCGGTATCGGTGCCGTTCGGCGCCAGGATGCGGGCCTCGATTCCAGTCGAATCCATCGCCACAATCATCGGCAGCCGCACCGAGCCCCACGTCGCTGGATCTGCGCTTTCCACGCGATAGCATTCGCCCGCCGCGATGCCGCTGAACGCCGCAATGCGATTCGCTGACGGCGCGGCGCTCCCAGCTGCGTCGGCCGTCTTTGCTGCGGCCTGCGCGGTACTCGTCGCCACCACGTTGCCCATATCGAGCTGGCCGACGCCCGCCCTGGTGCGATCGGCACGAGGCGACGCCATCTCGCGCTGCGCCGTTACCGATGCGCGTCCCGCAGCGACCTTCGCCTCGGCGTCGGCGAGATCGGCATTCGGTCTCGGAGCCGCCGGCGCAGGCGCGCTCGGCAGCGCGACTCCTGGCGAAGGCTCCACTGCGCGTGGCGGTTGTTCCGCCGCGAGTCGGCGCGCGATCGCCGAACTCAGCACGGAATCGCTCGCCGGCGCGACCGTTGTGGCCGGAGACGACTGAACCGGCAGCGCAGCGTTCTGCACCCGCGACGACGTCGGCACTTCGCGCGCGAACTGCCCACGCGTGAGCGCAATCCCGACCGCAACGACCAGTATCGCCGCGATCGACGCACGTGCAGGCGTCACGCGAAGCAGACGCCAGACGGAGAGATCGGTGCCCGCGGTCGGCGTTAACGCAGCGCGAACCATGGGCGACGGCTTTTCGTCGAGCATCCCGACGACGCGACTCGCACCCGCGATGAGCCCGCGCGCCTCGGCGACGTGCGCCGCACATGCACCACACCGCGCGATATGAGCCTGCAGTCGTGCGGACTGCTCGTCGTCCAGCTGGCCGTCCAGCCAGGCGTGAATCGTTCCCTCGTCCACATGGACGCCGTCGTCTTCGACCATCATCGCACTACCTCCTCGCACTTCATTCTGCCGTCACGGCATTCGGCGCCTGCAGCGCCTCATACGCTTCCATCAGCCGCCGCCGAGCGCGCGACAACGTCGTGCCGACTGAACCGATCGACAGGTCCAGCGCCGTCGCGATCTCCTCGTAGCTCAGTCCCTCTTCCCGCATGAAGAGCGCGTCCCGGTCGCGCTCCGCCAGCGAATCCAGCGCCTTCCGCGCCAGCGCGCGTCCCTCCTCTCGCTCCATCGAGGTCGGGCCCGGCATCACGACCGACTCCGCCTTCGCCTCCTCCCGCATCAGCTCCAACCGGCGACGATGCCGGGCATCGCGACGTGCCTCGTCGCGCACGAGATTCATCGCCACCGCGAATATCCAGGACCGCTCGCTGACGATCGTCTCCTGCTTCAGTGCTCGAATGAACGTCTCCTGCGCGATCTCCTCAGCCCAATCCCGGTCGCCCGTCTGGCGCGTGAGAAAACGCACCAGCGGCTCGTGATGGGTTTCGAAGAGTGCCCGCAGGCGGTCCGGACTGACCATGCCGGTGAAGATGGCACTTCGCGCGCCGCCGTGACCAGTTCGCCGCTATTGGGGAGACGCCAGACGCGGGGTCACTTGCACATCCGTCGCGCCGATGCTGTTAGCCCCAGGCGGCAACCCGCCGGGACGCTGTCGAAGAACACAGGTCGCGGCGACGGAAGAGAGAATACCTGGCGGGAGACCTCCCGAGCCGATGGAAATCCAGCGCGCAAATAGAGTTCGCGTTGAACACGGTCCATCGTGGCGTGGCTACGCGTTTTGCCGGTTTGGCGCATACGCATCGGCAAGGCTTGGTAGCCCGGCTTCGAAAGGCGGCTTACTGGGGCCCAGGGCGACGGTAGCAGCCGTCGGCAAAACCAATTCGTCGAGGAGCCGTTGCCGATGTCCATTCGAGGACTACTGCCCCACGGAGATGCTGATCGGCCCCTGAGATCTGAGTGATCGATGAGACCTTTCCGGAACTATGGACTTCACGCACACCTCGAACGGGGCGGGTATGCCTGGCGCACTTCGGGCCCCGCATTTGGGAGGAACGCATCATGAGTGAAAATGTATCGACCGCCTTCGTGGGGCGGGAATTGGCGCGCATCGAAGGGGCGCTCATCGCCGCCGAGCCGGACACTGCACGCTGGCGCGAACTACATGCGGCACAGCAAGCCCTGAGATGGACAACGGAGCCGCAAGGATATGCGGCTCCGTTGGACGTGCTTGACGGTGTTGCAGGTCAGGCTACTAGCGCGGACATTCCGGGAGCGCCAGCAGATTGTTTGGCTGATAGCCGTCCGGTTCCGTCGTGAGGTACTTGGGCTTGAAGTGATGCCAACCGATTCGCACGTTCGCGCGACGGTTGTTGACGTTGGTGTAGAAGGTCCACGATCCGGCCTCAATGCCGGCGATGGCCGCTTCCTCGGTGAGCTTCCAACGGCTACCATCGCCGTTGAAGCCGCCGATGTTCTGGATGCGCTCGTAGTGGTTCTGTCGGTCGGTCTTGTTGATGCAGTGGACCTGCAGGTCGGTAGCCATCTGATTCGTCCTTTTTTCGGTTGTGTGGTGTATTCACAACCGGTATATTTTGGGGCTCGCCGTCGACGGATTCGACGGAGAGTTGGTGAGACGAGGTCTTCGGCCCTCGCGCCCACCGGTACGGCTCAGGGTGAAGCCTTCACTATGGCGGCGGCATCTTGGTTCCTCAGGAAGGCGGGCGCGGGGGAGTTCCTAGGCTCGATTCCCGTTGCTCGCGTAGAACGGCACAGTTTGAAGTGGTGGACCATTCCGCAGTGAAGCGGACAGCGCTGGAATCCAACCCCTCGCTGGCACCTGCATGGCCCGCGGTAAGCGAGACGGTCAGCGCCCCAAGCGCTGGCCGTTTCGCGTTCTTGCCATCCAACTTATGGGGTGCGCCGGAGATTTCAAGTGCTTTTACCGCCTTCGTACGCGCCGCAGCGAGACGATAACGCGCCAAGTGACAGCGCGGAGGCCACGGCGATTATAACGCGAAAGCTTTCAATTTATTGCGTGGGGGACGGCGTTATGTTAACGTCCTACATAGCAGCACGCCCGTCCGGGTACTCAGCCAGTACATCTTGGAAGAGTGAGGGTGAGGCGAGAGCCGCCCGATGCGCCCGCCCATCCCTTCTATAGGAGCGATTTCAGTGGCTAACACACGAAGCAGGAACTATCCCGCTCTCTCACTCGGTGACGCCATTGCGCGGGCAGCCGCGCTCTACAAGCAAGATGGCCGCTCAAAGGTAGACGCGAAGCGCGCTGTTGCCGCGTGGGGCTATGGCTCTCTAAATGGAGCGTCCCTCCGCGCGCTCTCAGCGGTGAGGCAGTATGGCCTTATTGAGGGGAGCAATGAAGAGGTGCGACTCTCCGAGCGTGGACTCACGATCTTGCTGGAGCCTGAGGGAAGCCTGGAATACAGCGCTGCGCTTCGGGCGGCTCTCGCCTCACCCTCACTCTTCCAAGATGTACTGGCTGAGTACCCGGACGGGCTACCCTCTGATGCTTCCATGATTTCCTATCTCGTGCGCAGGCAAGAGCTTGGGGAGGCCGCCGCCAAGTCCTTCCTTGAGTCCTTCCGGGAGAGTATCGCGCTTGTTGGTGACAGTGGGACGCCGTATATTTCACGTGAGGAGCCTGCTAACGTCGTCGCTATTCAGCGGCAAATTGAACAGAGTAAACGCTTGCAAATTAATGAGTTACCTAAGCACGTGCCCGCAGAATACTTTGAAATCAAGTCGACTTTGTCCGGAAATACCGCCGTCCGCGTCAGTATAACGGGCGACGCTCCCGTCGAAGATGACTTGACCATGATAGCGCAGGTGCTTGACCTCGCGAAAATGCAGATTCGCGCAAAGGTTGAACGGGCGATGAAAGACTCTGCCGACTACTCGGTCTCATGAAGAAAAAATCCGCGAAGAAGTCGGCGAGGAGGCAAGCGGGCCGCCCGGCGACGCCTCTCGTGATCGTGGGTGATTGGGAGACGCAGTGAAGAAGGCCCTCGCCAAGGGCAATCCGTCGAGCTCAAGCGGCAGATCAAGGGCACGCACCATGTCGTGTCCAAGAAGCACCTACACCGCTACGTGGCTGAAAGCGAGTTCAAGTACAACACCCGCGACCTAGACGACGGGGCCCGTACCGTCCGCGCGATCCAAGGCGCAGATAACAAGCGGCTGAACTACCGGCAGCAAACCGAACGCAAATAGGGAGTAGCAAGTGTGCGCCAAGTCCATAGTTCCGGACCTCTCTCACGCAACGTGATCGCGCGCGCTACGCGGACGGACTGCGCCTTCAACTCTTTGTACGAGAAACTGCACGTCGACGACTTGAACTCCCGGCGGTTTTCGCATTTTTGACGGTACGACCTGAGTTTGCTCGCGCCTCGGACGTGCTGGATCGCTTACCCGGTCGATTGATTGAACCGTTGGCTTTTTTCGCCCTTAGATTGGCTAGAAGTTCGGACGCATGCTCGTCGTTCGCATCTTGTGGGACCAACGCGCCGCGGAAAGCTTTCGCAAGCATGCTCGGCGTCGTGCGTTCGAGCAAATGTCTAACCAACTCCAGCCGCCGTTCGAGGCTGTCAGCAAACCCGAGGAGCACCGTCGCTCGGCGAACGATCTCATGTTGCTCGGCCAATGTCGGGAGTGGGAACTGAATACTCCTCAGCTGACCAAGATTAATGCGAGGGCGAGTAGCGCCGTGCACTGAATCGTCGAGCACATCAAAGGTCGAAGGGGCGGCGAGTCGGAGCAGTAAGAACTCAGGAAGGCAGCGAACGCGATGCGCCCGGATGCAGAAGCAATCGGCTTTGTTGATTGCGGTGCCGTCGAGCCCGTCGGGGAGCATGCAAACTCGTACTTCCTCGTCCACAAACGAGGAAAACAGGATGTCCCCAGCTTCGAGCGTGTGCTTCTTCAGACTATCGTACTTCTCTCGGGAAACGTAGGTGCGCTTTTCCTCAATGAAGCGAAGAGACGCAATGTTCTCAAGTCGAATCACTCGAACCCCGGAGTCCACATAGTCCTTCGACTTTAGATGAGATCCAAACGGGCCATCGAACACCTGAGTAGCGATCTCCGCAATGGATGACATCTCCCACTCAAGTTCTTCCGACCGCTCCTCTCGCCACTCGCGAGTCAGCTCGCCGGTAGTCGCAGCGGAGAGCACTGACTGGCGGAAGCGTTTGAGAATGTCCGGGATGCGATCTATATGGCTCCGGCAGGCGGTTACCTGCGCGAAAAGGAAATCGAGTTTGTCGGCGATTCGCTCCTGTTCGCACAGGGGAGGGATAGGCAGGTTGAGTTGTGCAAGCTTACCTCGCGAAATTCGCCGACGTGTCGTGCCCGACGACTGCATCTCAATGACCTGTCTCACCTGCGGCGCGTTTAAGAAGTGCATCAGCCACTTGGGTTCCACCGAGTAGGCTCCAGGACGTGCAACCGCAACGTCGACCACCGTTATGCACCGTCTGCGCAAATGCGGGGCGAGGCACGCTCGGCCGAGCGGATACGGCATTCGGGCGATCAGCACGTCGCCTTCGAACACTTCGGTGCATCTCAGCTGCTCGAACTTGGAGTCATTGACGAAGCGATTGGATTTGTCCACAAATACGCCATCGCCAATGTCAGCGAGTTGGAGCAGACGTATCTCTCCCGCCGGATCCTGGTCCTTGCTCTCGACCCAGTCCCCATCTGAGAAGATGCCATCGGGGGCAATCAAGTCCGCGAGGCTCGCGGATGTCCAACCGCAAGGCAGCCCGCTCAAGCCTTTACTCGTTCAATGTGTTCGCCCAGCTCCGCGAGGATCCCGCGCAGCTCCTCGAACGCTCCCTCAAGCTCTTGTATAGCCTCGCGCGCCAAAAACGTCGGATCCGACAACTCGTCGTTCGAGCCGTCGCTATCATCCTTGAGCCACGCAATGTCGAGGCTCTCACCGCGCTCGGCGATCCATTCACGCGTGAACTTGCGAAATCGCCCTTCCTCCCCTGTATCCTTACGCTTAGCGAGGCTCCTCTGGCCACCTAGCGGATCCTTGCCGAAGGCCGTCTCGAACTCAGCGAAATGTTCACGCGTGATCAGAGTGCGCTTACCGTACTGCGGCATGTTCGCTCGCAGGTCGTAGAACCACACTTCCTTCGTATTTCCCTTGTCCTTCTCCCCGCGCGTGAAGAAGAGCACGTTTGTCTTCACGCCCTGCGCATAGAATATTCCCGTCGGCAGCCGAAGGATCGTGTGCAGGTTGCACTTGTCCATCAAGTCAGTGCGAATCTGCTTTCCAATGTTGCCCTCGAAGAGCACGTTATCGGGCAGCACAACCGCGGCGCGACCTCCGGGCTTCAGCCCACGATAGATGTGCTGAAGAAAGCAGAATTGCTTGTTGCTCGTGGGGAAAGTGAAGTCCGTGCGAGTCGGGAGACCGCCGCCCTTCTTGGTGCCAAAAGGTGGATTGGTGAGAATGAGCGTCGCCTTGGGCAGCGCCTCGCCTTCGGGTGATAGTGTGTCACCGTAGCGGATGCCCGCCGCCTGCGGATCCGAGTCGAGACCATGCAGCATCAGGTTCATCAGCGCGAGCCGATGCGTGTCCTGCACGTGCTCCATTCCGTAGAACGTCTGCTTGTAGTATCGCTTCTGCTGCTTCTCGCTCAGTGCCGCGATGTCGTTGTGCTCGCGAATGTAGTGATTGGCCGCGATGAGAAACCCGCCCGTGCCCGCGGCCGGATCCTGTATCACGTCGTCGAGGGTCGGCTTCATCAGCGCGACCATCGAGTCGATCAGCACGCGGGGCGTGAAGTACTGTCCTGCGCCTGATTTCTTCTCATTCGCGTTCTTCTCGAGCAGCCCCTCGTAGAGATCGCCTAGGCCCTCGGTTTTCGCACTGTACCAGTCGAGCTTGTCGATCTCGGCAACCAGTGTCGAAAGCGTCGCGGGCTTCTTGATGAAGGAGCTCGCATTGCCAAAGATCTCCTGCACCAGCGTGGACCCGTGACCGCCAAGGTGGATGAGCGTGAGCTTGTAGTGCTCTAGGCGCTTAGGGGCGGTCTGCTTCTCGAGATCGGACCAGCGATAGCCCTTGGGGATCTGATCCTCAGTGCCAGTCTCCTTCGCCATCTTGAGGAACAAGAGATAGGTCAACTCAGTGACGTACTGGTGGTACGTGACGCCGTCATCCTTGAGAACGTTGCACAGGTTCCAGAGCTTCTGGACGATGTCGTGGGTGACGGTGGTCATGAGTCGTTGTAGGGTCAGGCCGCGGGCGGCCAGATGGCATCGTTGAAGGTGTCGAGCACATCCTGAAGCTCACCGCTGAAGATGCGATCGAGCCGTGCGAACCCGCCGCCCTCGCGCTTGAAAACGAGGTCGGATTCATCCAGCGCCGAACGGTCGACGATAGTGTTGGCCTTGGTCTGCGCCGCGATCAGCTGGAGCCACTGCCGTTGTGGCGTCGTCCAGGGCTTCGAGCCCAGGATAGTCTGAAGCGCCCGATCGACACGCTGGTCGTACGGAATGAGCGCGTCACCGATGGCGGCCTGACGAATATACCCGATGATTCGCGCGGCTACATCCTGGTTGGTCACCTCACGCCACGCTGTGAAGAGACTTGCCTCCGAGAAGCCGGCGCGATCGAGTTCGAGAGCAAGCTCACGCAGTTGCTTGCGCGTCAGCTCACGCGGCCTCGTCAGCACGGCGACCAGCGCGGGAATCTCGTTCCCTCGGCTCCGGATGAAGTCGGAGAACTCCTGGATATAGTCCTCAGGCTTGGATGCGCCGCCATAACCACGCTCGGTGCCGAGAAACTGGTCTACGTGATTTGAGAGGAGTGTCGAAGGCCCGAATCGGTACTCAGTGCGATCAAGAATCTCGCCGAGGCCGGGGTGCTGCGTGAACCAAGCTCCGATGTCGTTCAGCGGAAGCGTGCGGAGGTGCCGGATGAATGCGTCGGGGGTCATACTCGCGCCGGTCTCAAAGTCCTGAGCCTGCGTATCACTCAGGTGGCGCTTCTTGCGCTGAAGCTTGGCCACGAGCTGATCGCGCACCAGACTGCGCTCGGCATCCGTTGCAACTGTCTCGAGCTCGCTGGCGAGCTGAGCGAAGCTGATGGAGGGGTTCACCACCACGGGCTGCATCGCCGTCACGTTCTGAAGCGCCTCGTAGATCTTCACGGCATCGAAGACACGGAATGTCTCCTTCCCGATGTCTTCGCACAGCCGCGTGGCGCGGCCGAGCATCTGATCGAAAAGAATGCGGCTGTTGACGCGCCGCATGAAGACGAGGTTGCAGATGGCGGGAACGTCGATGCCGGTCGTGAGCAGGTCCACCGTGACAGCAACGTTCGGATTGCGCTCGTTCTTGTACCGGCGAATGAGATGCAGTGGCTTGTCAGCCGCTCCGGTGATCTTGACGACGGCGTCGTCTTCCACAGCACCGTACTGTTTCGTGAAGGCCTGCTTGAGCAGGTCGACGACGAGGTCGGCGTGCGCGTCATTGGCGCAGAAGACGAGGGTCTTCTGTCGCGATGACGGGTCGATCTCCCCCGCGAGGAACTCGCAGACGACGCGGTTGAAGGATTCGGTGATGACTTTCCGGTTGAAGTCCTCGACGTCGATGTGGATCTCATCAGGTGTCGTGAAGAGGTCGACCTGGTTCTGCCGTGGATCGAATACGGAGACCTGGTCGCCAGCCCTCCAGACAATGCCCTCGGTGGAGAGTTGCGTGTTGATCTGGATGGGCGGCTCATGGTCGACGAGATACCCATCGATGACGGCCTCGCGGTACCCGTAGCTGAAGATCGGCGCGTTGAAGATCTGCGTCGTGTGTAGCGCGGGCGTGGCGGTGAGCCCGATCTTGACCGCGTCGAAGTAGTCGAGCACTCGGCGGTACTTGGAGATGTAGTCGTCGTAGCCGCGGAAGCCGAGCTCAGTGTCGGAGAGCTCGCGATCGAGCAGGTAGCCGCGGTGGCATTCGTCCACGACGATGCAGTCGTACTGATCGACCGACGGAGGCGGCGAGTCTGCCCCGGAATAGAGCACGCGCTGAACGAGACCCTGGATGGTCGCAATGTGGACCATGGTCTCGGTCTCTGGCGTCTGCTCGTCGAGCTCCTTGATGCCGAACACGTCGGCGAAGGTCTGGAGACTCTCCATACGCGTATCCTTGAACGCATTCGCGGCCTGTTCGCCGAGCGCGGAGCGGTCGACCAGGAAGAGGACGCGCCGGAAGCGCTTGGCCTTGAGCAGCCTGTAGATGAGGGCGACGCACGTTTTTGTCTTGCCGGTGCCCGTCGCCATGGCGAGAAGCATCTCGCGCTGGCCGTCGCCGATCGCTGACTCGACGGCACGTATCGCGGCCTGTTGGTAAGGACGAAGCTGGAATCCATAGTTGAACGGCTCATTTGCGAGCTCAGCCTGCGACATTTTCTCGTCGCGCTTCAGAAGTTCGACGAGACCTTCTGGCGTATACCAGCCGTCCAGCGCATGGCCAAGGTTTTCCGGTTCGCGCAGGTCGCAGAACCACGTGCCGCTGTGGGTCGCGAGTTGTCGGAGGTAAGGTCGGCCATTGGAGGAGAAGGCGAAGGGAAGTTTGTATTGGCCCCATGGACCGTTCGTCAGCTCGACGCCATCGGGTGCCCTGAAGTCGCGGGAGTACCGCTTCGCCTGCTGAAGCGCGCCCGAGACGTTGATGTTCTTGCGCTTGGCCTCGACGGCAGCGATGGGCATGAGGCCGACGAACAGCACGTAGTCCGCCGGCCCGCTCGTGGTTGGCCACTCGGCTATCGCGATGTTCTTCCCCTTCTCTGGACGGGTGCCATTTCCAAAGGAAAGGATGCCGGTGTCTGCAATCCAACCGGCGTCGCGAAGCTGCTCGTCGATGAGCTTCCGGGTGTCGGCCTCGTCCAGCACAACCGCGCCTGCTGCGGTGGTAGCGGCGGTGACGAGCGCCGCGAGCTGCGCCTTCGGCTGGGTGAGTGCTTTCGCCTGTTCCGTCGCAAGCATCTCCGCGAGCGCGGCCTTGGCCTGCTCGGTCTCCAATGCCATCAGTTCCCAGAACGCCTTTTCTTCCTGGGCTTCCTTGAGATTCGTCTCTGACGAGGCCAGCCGTTGCTCGACTTCCCTATTTGCAGAGCTGGACTCGAGATAGGCCTCCCTCAGGATGAGAAGCTCGGCGCGGAGATCCTCGCTCTCGTCCTTGGGTGGCTGGGGAGGGAGAAACGGGCCGGACTTGAAAGCTGGGTTCGCAAAGGTGCGGTGGAACCAGACGCCCAGTTGCCACGCGAGCTTGAGTGTGACGAGGGCGGTCCGATGGTCTCCTACGATGGCGTGCGTTGCTGCGTTGCCACTACGCCGGACTTCACCGAAGAGCTGGGCGACCTCGCGCGGCAGAATGCCCTGATCCTGGAGCCGACGGAGGAGATCGAACTGCGCCTCTTCGGGACTTGTATAGAGGCCGACCTTCGTGGCCACAATCTGCGTTAGCAGCTCGGCGAACTGGCGGAGCTTGAGGAGGCAGGTATTAGGGTCCTCGGCAAAGTACCGCTCGGCGAGCATGCCAAGGCGGACGAGCTGGTCGTCATGGTCCGCGAGATGCACGAAATTGGTACGAGGACCTGCCAACTCTCAGACTCTCGGGTGCTAGGTTGTCACTCCTCTAAGGCCGCACATGCGGCGAGTAGCGAGTGATGCCAACTTGGCCCCCGTGGAGCAGATCTGCCAGCGTCTCACCCTACGCGTATTCCGCATTGAACGCGGGGCTTGTGACGCTCCCGCGCAATTCCGGTGCACTCGAACCTGAGGAGACACCATCTCGCGTTAGCGGTTCTCCCACGCTCTCACGATTGCGCCTATGCGGAATGCTGAGGTGGTTGAGGGGATGCAAAACGTGTCAAGCAATGACTTGACAGCAAGCTATAACTTGCTATTCTTATCCGTTGGCTCACCGGCAGATCGTGGCTCTGAACCGCATGATCAGTTCGCGAGAAGTGTTGAAGAAGTTGAAGGAGGATGGTTGGATGGTGGTACGGGTGAGGGGATCGCACACTCATCTACACCATCCGAGGAAAGAGGGGATCGTCACCGTGAAGCACCCGGCGAAGGATTTCCCCATCGGTACGATTCGCAGCATGGAACGGCAGTCGGGGATCAAGCTGCTGTGATCCCCGGCATGCCGGGCCCGTCATCGAAAGGCAAGACTCACAAAGCTCGTTGAAGGAGAGAATCGGGTGAGGTACATCGCACGCACGAGCGCCGACACGAACAGACGCACGCTCATCGAGTTCCCGGATTGCCCCGGCTGCCAGACCTTCGCCGACAACGACGAAGACTTGGCTGCCGTCGCTCAGGACGCGCTCGAGGGATGGCTAGAAGCGAACCTCATCGACGGCAAGGCCCCGCCAAAGCCGGCGTACTCCAAGCGCGGCGCGCATGCGATACCGGTCAGCGTCTCACCCGCGCTGGCGATCGCGCTTCAGGTGCGTTGGCGCCGCCAGGAGCTTGGTCTGTCGCAGGCCGCGCTTGGAAAAAAGCTGGGCGTGACCAGACAACAGATCGCGCTCATCGAGTGGCCCGGAGGCAATCTCCGCATCTCGACACTCTCGAAAGTTGCGGCAGCACTGGACGCCCGTCTGGACGTCGACCTCACATCAGTCGGGTAACGCCGGAGTCACAGACGCTCCGCTTGGAGCCACCGAGCGGGCACCATGCGCCGCGGCATGTGGCGCACCGCCGAATTTACTGAACAGCCAACCGCGCCACTCGTCGAAAATCTCGTAGACGGTCGGAATCACCAGCAGCGACAACACCGTCGACGCAATCACGCCACCAATCACTGCTCGACCCAGCGGCGCGCGGAAATCCGCCCCTTCGCCCTTGCCGAGCGCCACGGGAATCATGCCGGCGATCAGTGCGAGGGTCGTCATCAGGATCGGACGAAGCCGCGTGCGTCCCGCCTCGATGAGCGCTTCGCGCAACGCGAGTCCGCGATCTTCGCGCGCCCACTTCGCGAAGTCGATCAGCAGGATCGCGTTCTTCGCCACGATCCCCATCAACATCATCACGCCGATGAGGCTCATGATGTTCAGCGTGTCGCGTGTAATGAGCAGCGCCGCGACCACACCGATGAGCGACAACGGCAACGACACGAGAATTGCGAGCGGATCGAGGAACGATCCAAACTGAATGACGAGGATGAGATACATCAGCATGATCGCCACGCCGAGCGCGAGCACCATGCTGGTGAAGACCTGATTCTGGTTCTGCACCTGTCCTCCCGCCGTGATGTGATAGCCCGGCGGCAGTTGCACACCGTTCACTCGGCGCATCACATCCTGATTCACGTTGCCCACCGAAGCGCCAATGACGTTCGCACCGATGGTGACCACGCGCTGCCGCTGATAGTGGTCGATCTGTGCCGGTCCGCTACTCGGCGTGATCTTCGCGACCTGCGCGAGCGGCACGAACTTCGGCGCGCCGCCACCGGCCGCGCCGACCATGACCGGGAGTTGACCAAGGTCTTCCGCGCTCTCGCGCGCAGTGCCGGCGAAGCGCACGTGCACGTAGCGCGACACACCCGTCGGATCCACCCAGGTGCCTGCATCCACGCCGGCGAACGCGTAGCGAAGCGAGACCGCGAGCTGTCCGAGGCTGACGCCGAGTGCTCCAGCGAGGCCGCGGTTGACCTCGACGTTGAGCTCCGATTTCTGGCCGCGCGTCGAGAGGCCGACGTCGACAGCTCCTGGTGTTACGCGGACGGAGTCGGCGATCGGCTCCGCGAGCTTCGCGAGCGTGTTTGCGTCTGGTCCCTGAAGTTGGAGTTGCAGCTGCTTCTGGTTTCCAGCGAGTCCCCCCGCGGCGAAAGTGTACGCGGTGGCGCCCCCAACGCGTGCGAGCTCCTTGCGGAGCTGTTGACCGAACGCGTCCTGCGTGATGTTGCGATCCTTCTTTGGCAGGAGCCGGACGTAAACGGTCGCATTGTCCACGGCGCCTGAGCCCGAGCTGCTCCCGACTGTCGTGTACGTGTACGCGACCTCCTTATGACGTCGAGCGATCGCGGAGACCTCCTCTGCCTTCAACGTCGTGTACTCGAGGCTCGACGACGGCGCCGTCTCGATGGCGACATTGAGCTCGCTGTTGTCGCTCAACGGAGCGAACCCGAATCCGCCGAACACCAGCTGAAGCCCAATCGCAAGGACGAACGACGTCGCCGCGATGATGAGCATGAGTGCGCGATGGTCGAGTGCCCAACCGATCGCGACGGTATAGCGGTCGGCCTGGCGATCGAACCAGCGATTGAACCGCTCGAGCACACGACCAAGTGCATTGCGGCGCTGCCCTTCCTCGAGCTGCGGATCGGGCCACACGGCCGAGAGCATCGGGTCGAGCGAGAAGGACACGAAGAGCGAGACCAGCACCGCGGCCGCGATCGTGAGCGCGAATGGCTTGAAGAACTGTCCAGCGATGCCCGGCATGAAGCCCACAGGGAAGAACACGGCGACAATGGAGAAGGTCGTTGCCGTGACGGCGAGGCCGATCTCGTCGGTGCCTTCGTGCGCGGCCGTGACGTGGTCGGCGCCAAGCTCGATGTGACGAACGATGTTCTCTCGCACGACAATGGCGTCGTCGATCAGGATGCCGATCGCGAGCGAGAGCCCGAGCAGCGACATGATGTTGAGCGTGAATCCGAACGCGAGCAGCGGCGCGAACGACGTCAGCACCGAGACGGGCAACGCGAGTCCCGTGATGACCGTGGACCGCCACGAGTTCAGGAAGAGAAAGACGACGAGCACCGTCAACGAGGCGCCTTCGATGAGCGTCTCCTCGACGTTGGCGACGGAGTTGCGCACGCGGACGCCGGCGTCGCGCACCATCTCGATGTTCGTTCCCGGCGGCAGCGTCTTCTTCAACTCCGCAATGCGCGCCTTGACACCATCGCTCACCGCCGTCGTGGCGTTCTCGCGCGATTTCACGATGTCGAGCCCGATTGCCTGCGACCCATTGAACCGCGCCGTCGACTTCGGCTCGGCCGCGCCGGCCTTGACGTCGGCAACCTGGCCGAGTGTGATGACTTGGCCATCGCGTGAGGCGAGGATCATTCCGGCAAAATCTTCCGGCCGATCGAAGCGCCCCTGAAGTCGGATTGACCGCTGCTCCAGTGCGCTGTTCACGTTGCCGACGGGAGCGGCGAGGTTCTGGGCGCGCAGCGCGGAAACGATCTGGTCAATGCCGACACCGGTGGCGGCAAGATCTCCCGGGCGGACGTCCACGTTGAGCTGCGCGCTGTCGCCACCGACGACGTTCACCTGAGCGACACCTGGAACGGAGCGGAGCTCTCCGCCGAGGGTCTGGTCGGCGAGCTGCGTGAGCTGCGTCGGCGTGAGCACGTTGGACGTGATGGCCAGCGACATGATCGGCAGCGTGTTCGGATCGAAGCGCTGGATGATCGGCTCGATGATCTCGGCGGGGAGTTGCGACCGGACGGCAGAGATCGCGTCGCGGATGTCCTGCGTCGCCTGGTTGACGTCCTTCGAGAACACGAACTGCACGACGATCTGCGCGAAGCCGTCGGTCGACGTCGAGTTCACCTTGTCGACGCCGCTGATGCCGGAAATCTTGTCCTCGAGTCGCGTCACGACCTCGCGCTCGACGACATCTGGCGACGCGCCGGGATAGGCGATGCCGATGAACACGATCGGCTGGTCGAGATCGGGATATTCGTCCGTATCGAGGCGAAGCAGCGAGGAAATGCCAAAGACGACGAGGGCAATCATGGTGACGACCGTGATGATTGGCCGCCGTATCGCGAAATCAGAGATGAACATTGGCTTCCTTGTGCTCGCCGCCCGCGGGGCGTAGGGCGGCGAGGAACTGTTCGATGCTCGAGTCGATCAGGCGCGTTTCGTCGACGGCGATTGCGGGAACGGTTGAAGCGTGCAGCTGCCAGATGAGCTGAAGCATAAGGCCCGAGACGAGCACCCGAGCGGCGACGTCGCCATCCGCATCCGCCCGGAATTCACCGGATGTCTTGCCCTCTTCGACCAGTTGCGCGACGAGGGTCCAGAGCAGGACCGGGCCGTTCGCGAGCCAGTCGTCATGCACGCGCGGAACCTCGTGCGCGATCCCCCGTACGAGGAGCGCCATGAGCAGGCGGCCGCGCGGTGTGCCCTGACCGAAGAGCCTCAGGACGAGCAGGCGAATTCGTTCCGACGGCGGCTTCGCGCGCTCACGCAGCACCTCTTCGGCGCGGTCGAACGCCAGCGACTGATAGTGGCGACAGACCGACAGCAGGAGCGCTTCCTTCGTGTCGAAGTAGTGGTAGATCGTGCCCTTCGTCACGCCCGCCGCCTCGGCGACTTCCTCGAGCCGCGTGTTGCGATATCCATTTCGCGCGAAGACCTCGAGTGCCGCATCCATCAACTCGCTCGCGCGGGCATCCGGTCGGCGTTCCCAGCGCAGCGCTTTCGCGGTACTCACGTGATGCCTCCGGCGCGCGTGGGCTTGTCGAGTATTATACTCACGAGTAGAATAGGTGCATTCCCATGCCCGGTCAAGCGATGTTCGGCTCCAGACGACGAGTTTCGTGACGGCGCCCGCCGGGGTTCGGCGCGGTGCGCAGCACAAGTACCTGATTGCGGTGGCCGTGGTGCTGGCCGCCCTGATGCAGGTCATCGATTCGTCCATCGTGAATGTCGCCCTGCCCGACATGATGGGAAATCTCGGCGCCAACCTCGACGAGATCGCGTGGGTGTCCACCGGCTACATCCTGGCCAGCGTCATCGTCATTCCGCTCACGGGCTTCCTGGGAGACCTGTTCGGGCGCAAGCGGTATTTCGTCGGCTCGATCATCCTCTTCACCACGTCCAGCTTCTTCTGCGGCGCCGCCCACAGCCTCGGCACCCTGATCATGTGGCGCATCATTCAGGGGATCGGCGGCGGCGCGCTCATGACGGTGTCGCAGGCCGTGCTCTTCGAGTCGTTTCCGCCCGAGGAAGCCGGAACCGCGATGGCCCTTTTCGGGCTCGGCGTCATGGTCGGACCCACCATCGGCCCCACGCTTGGCGGCTACCTCGTGGATACGTCCGGCTGGCCGTGGATCTTCTACATCAACATCCCGGTGGGCATCCTGGCCGCGATGATGATCGCGGCCTACGTCCACGATCCCGAACACCAGAAGAAGCCGCTCTCCATCGATTACTTCGGTATTGCGCTCCTCACCGTCAGTGTCGGGGCGATGCAGTTCGTGCTCGAGCATGGACAGCGTGAGGACTGGTTCGACTCGCGCCTCATCATCGTGCTCTCCTTGACTGGGGTCATCGGGTGGGGCGCCCTGATGTGGCGCGAGCTCACGACTGATCACCCCGTCATCGATTTCCGAGTGCTCCGGCACCGGCAAATGTGGGTGGGCACGCTGCTCGGCGTCGTCATGGGCGTGGGCCTCTACGCCATGTCGTTCACGCTGCCGGTGTTTCTACAGAGCAACCTGCGGATGGGCGCGCAGCAGACGGGCATCGTCCTGCTGCCTGGCGCCGTGGCCACGGCGATCTCGATGGCGGTCGTGGGGCGGCTCAACAACAAGGTCGACCCGAGGCTCACGATCACCGTGGGCGCCATCCTGTTTGCCATGGCGGCGTGGAGCTTGTCGAAGATCACGGGAGAAAGCGGCGCGCACGATTTCTTCTGGCCGTTGATCGGGCGCGGCGTCGGACTGGGCATGATGTTCGTGCCGCTGACGACCATCACGCTCGCGCAGTTGGCGCCATCCGAGCTCCCGCAGGGAGTGGGTCTCTACAGCTTTTTCCGCCAGCTTGGCGGCTCCTTCGGCATTGCCGGAATTGCCACGCTCGTCGCGCGGTACACGTCGCAGTTCCGCGCGGTGCTCGGCGAGCATATAGCCATGAACGACCCGCTCGCATTGGGACGGATCCAGGCGCTGACGCGAGCCATGATGGCGCGCGGCGCCGACCAGTGGACGGCCCATCAGCAGGCGCTGCTGATCCTCGACCGTCAGCTCTTCGGCCAGGCCAGCGTGATTGCTTACGGGAAGATCTACACGATCGCTGCTGGGCTTATCCTGCTCTTGATCCCGCTGCTGCTCCTCGTTCGGCAGACACGGGGAGCGGCAGGGGATGTCATCATGGAATGAATACGAGTTGAGGGTTCTCTAGAGCATGAGCGTGAGCACGCTTGCAACAGTCGCTTCGGAGCCTGATCAGGACTCCACAACCGCTGCGAGCGTGCGCACCAGGGCGGGAGAGGCGTTTGGCAGCTCGGTGCGGTGCAGCGTCATGCCCAGCGACGCCGCCTTGTCCTTGGCCTCGATGTCGATGTCGTACAGGATTTCCAGATGCTCGCTGAGAAAGCCGATCGGGACCTGCAGCACCTGCCGCACTCCCGCCCCATGCAGCGTGTCGAGATAATCGAGGATGTCGGGCCCGATCCAGGGCTCGCCCGTGCCGCCCGCACTCTGCCATGCGAAGCGCCAGTCGGACAACCCGACGCGTGCGGCCACCTCTCTGCTGCTCTCGCGCAGCTCGTTCTCGTACGGGTCGGCCCAGTCGCGAATGCGGACAGGCAGGCTGTGTGCGGTGAACACGACCAGCACGCCCGCGCGCGATTCCGCCGGAAAGCGCGCCAGCCCGGCCCGCACGAGTTCGGCCATCATGTCCAGAAATTCGGGAATGGCATGCCACCGTTCGACGAAGCGGATATTGAATGGATTGCCCAGGGCCCGCTGCGCCTCGTCGACCTCGTGGCGGTAGGCGCCCACGCTCAGCCGCGAGTAGTGCGGCGCGAGGACGACCGCGGTGACGTCGCGCACGCCGTCATCCCGCATCACGCGCATCGCATCGGCGATGTGTGGATGCCAATGCTTCATACCGACGTACACGCGCCGCAGCCGGCCCTCAGCCGTCAGGCTGGCCTCAAGCCGTGCGGCCACGTCTGTCGTGATCTGGAGCAGCGGCGTGGTTCCGCCGATGCGCTCGTAGCGCTCGCGCAGATTCGCCACCGCCTCCGGCGAGGGCGGGCGCCCGCCACGAATATGCGTGAAGTATGCACCGACCTGGTCGAGGGTCGCGGGAGTGCCGTACGCCATGAGCAGCACCGCGTCGGAGGCGCTCATGTCGCCACACGTTCCGCTGTGGTCGCGTCGTGCCCCGCATACGTGTGGACGGCGTCCACCGCCGCATACACACCGTCAAGCGGGGTGTTGGGCAGCAGTCCGTGTCCGAGGTTGAAGATGTGGCCCGGCCGCCCGGCCGCGCGATCGAGCACGTCGTGCACCTCGCGCCGAATCACCGCCGGCGGAGCGAAAAGGGTTGCCGGACCGAGATTGCCCTGAATCCCCACGCCGTCGCCGAGCACCGTCCACGCCGCGTCGAGCGGGAGACGCCAGTCGACGCCGATCACCGTGCCGCCATCGCTGCGCATCTGGTCGAGCAAGGTCGAGGTGTTCACTCCGAAGTGGATGAGCGGGGCGCCCGTCGCGGCAAGCTCGGCGAAGACGCGCCGCGAGTACGGCTGCACGAAGGTCGCGTACTCGCGTGGCGAGAGGCAGCCCACCCAACTGTCGAAGAGCTGCACCGCGTTCACGCCCGCCGCCAGTTGTGCGCGCAGGTACACGACGACCATCTCGGTGAGATGCTCCATCAGCGCCGCCCAGGTGGACGGCTCGCCATACATCATGGCCTTGGTTCGCGCGAAGTCACGCGAGGATTTCCCCTCGATCAGATACGACGCGAGCGTGAAGGGCGCGCCCGCGAAGCCGATCAGTGGCGTGCGTCCGCCCAGATCGCGCTGCAGGATGCCGATCGTCTCCAGCACGTACGGTAGGTCGCGCTCCGGCACGAGTGGACGCAGCGCCGCGACGTCGGCCGCGCTGCGAACGGGATGGTGGATCACCGGTCCCACCCCGTCAACGATCTCCAGCTCGACACCCGCGCCAATGAGCGGATGCATGATGTCGGAGAAGAGAATCGCCGCGTCCACGCCGAACCGGCGGACGGGCTGCAGCGTCACATCGGCGCAGAGCTCTGGCTGTCGCGTGATGTCCAGCAAGGAGAGTCGCGCACGCACCGCACGATACTCGGGAAGCGCGCGCCCCGCCTGCCGCATGAACCAGAGCGGCGTTCGCTCCACGGGAAGGCGGCGTGCGGCGCGCATGAAGAGCGAGTTGTCGATCGTGGAGTAGAAGGTCATGTGCAGATGCTCCGTGAGGCGCGGTCGTCGAGCGACGGCGAGTACGTGGAATACGGATCGGCCTCGATCCGCAGATTGGCATTCCGCAAACCCGTGAGCACGCGGTCGGCCGCGGCCGCACCCGAGCGAATGCAGTCGGGAATGCCGACGCCCCGGTAGCCCGCGCCCGCAAGCGCAATCGCGGGCATCGACCCAAGGCTGCTGTCTATCCTCGCCATCCGTCCCAGATGGCCGACCGCGTACTGCGGCATGGCGCGCGGCAGCCGGGTTATCCGCACGAGCTCCGGCGGTGCCGTGACGCCGAGCACCTCGCGCAGTTCGCACCGTACGGCCCTGAGTAACTCGTCGTCCGGACGATCGGCGAAGTCACCGCGCCCCGCACCACCCAGAAAGAACCGGAACAGGGTGTAGTCGGCGGGTGCGCGTTCCTCGAACTTCGACGACGAGAACGTGCACGCGAGCACCGACCGGCCCTCGGCACGCGGGACGATGTAGCCCGTCCCGCGCGGCAGGGTGCCGACCGACGCGGAACGGAGCGCGACCGAGATCGTCACGGTCGACGCGTACTCGATCTCGCCAAGCACCGCCGAGAGCGTCGCGTCGAGGCCGCGCAGCAGCGCGGCCGCCTCGAACGCCGGTGTGGCAATGATAACCGCGTTCGCCTGGATCGACTCGCCTCCCGTCAGCACGATGCGGTATTCGTCCGCACCGGACCGCTCGAGGCGCTTGGCACGCGCGCCGCGGCGAATGATGCGTCCAACCGACCCATCCGCGGGCGTCGCCTGCAGTGTTTCCAGCGCCTGGACCAGATCGCCGAGACCCCGCCTGAGGGACACGAGACCCGTTGGTGCACTGTCGGGGACCCCACCCTGCTCGCGCAGGCGCCGCCCTGCCAGCACGCCGCGCAGCAGGCCCCCGTGCCGCCGCTCCTGGTCGCGCAATTGAGGAAAAGCCGCGGCAATACTCAACGTTCGTCCATCCCCAGCGAAGATGCCACTGAGCAACGGCTCCAACAATCGATCGTACATTTCCCGCCCCAACCGCCGCACGACGAAGTGCTCCATCGACTCGTCCTCGTCCGAGTTGCGCGCCGGCAGGAAATACTCGAGGCCCACACGCAGCTTGCCCCTGGGCGAGAGGAGCCGTGTCGCGACGAACGGCGCGATACGCGCCGGTACGAGCCCACTCATGCCCTCCGGCACCCGCACGAGCCGGCCCCGCCGCATCACGAACGAGCCCTTGGCCGCCGCACTCGTCCCGACGATCTGGTCGGCGATGCCCAGCTTCCGACAGAGCGCCACGGCCGCCGGCTTGGCGGCGAGGAAAACGTCCGGCCCCGCTTCCATGATGAACCCGGCTTCTCGGTCGGTGCGAATGTGTCCCCCCACCCGCTGTCGCGCTTCCAGCAGCGTGACGCGGAGCGCGGGCGCCTCTGCTGACAACTGCTCCATCGCCGCGAGCCCCGCGATGCCGCCACCGATGATCACCACGTGCGCGCTCATGCGTCGAGACCGAAGAGGTGACGCAGCGCGAGCGCATAGCCGGCACTCTGGCCGCGCTCGGCGGCGGTCCGCAGACGCGCCGTGGGCGTGTGCAGGATCCGCTTCACGAGCGCTTGCGAGAACGCCTCGAGGCTCGCGCGGTCCGCATCGCTGAGGTGCTCGAACCGGTGAAGGGTCGTCTTGAGGAGCGTGTCGCGGATGCTGTCCGCCTGTGCGCGCCACTCCGCGATCAACGGCTGCACATGCAGCCGTCGAAGCTCTGCGACGCAACGCTCCGTCTCCGTCTCCACGATCACCTCGGCGCGTGGATATTCCTCCAACTGCGACATTCGTCCTTCTGCGGCTGCGCCGTGCAGCTCGTCGAGATCGTAACAGCGCACGAACGGGATCGTACCGACTGCGGGCTCCACGTTGCGCGGCACGCCGACATCGAGCAGCAGCAGCGGCCTCGCAGGGCGCGACTCCATGGCTGACGCGACCATCTCTCGTGTGACGACAGGTCCCGGCGCGGCGGCGGCACACAGGACGACATCCGCCATGGCGAGTGCGGCAGGGAGCCCGTCGAGCGACACGGCGCGGCCACCAAAGCGGCTCGCGACCCGCTCCGCTCGCGCGCGTGTCCGGCTCACGATGCAGAGGTCCCGAATGCCGTGGTCGTGGAGCGCCGCAAGCGCGTGCTCACCCATCTCTCCCGCTCCGATCACCAGCGTCGACGCAGCCGCCAGATCGCCTACGACGTCGGCGGCGATTCGCACGGCGAGCGAGCTGACCGTCGCGGCCTGTCGACCGATCCCTGTCTCACTGCGTACCCGGCGGCCGGCACCAACCGCCGATCGGAAGAGCGCTTCGAGGCCATGCGCGGCCGCACCGTGCGCAACCGCGGCGCTGTACGCGGCCGCCACCTGCCCGAGAATCTGCGGTTCGCCGACGACCATCGATTCGAGCCCGGCAGCGACGCGTGCAAGGTGACGCACCACCCCGGCACCGTGACACTGATACAGCGCCGGGGCGAGCTCGCTGGCGCTCACACCGGTTGCCTCAACGATCAGCTCGACGAGCTCGGTCTCTCGCGACGCACCAAGCGCGTACAGCTCCAGACGGTTGCAGGTCGAGAGCACGACGAGCTCACCCGAGCGCCCAGACACCGCGCCATGCCGTTGGGCCGCGAACCGGGTCAGCAGGGCCGTCACGCGCGGCGCGGCGAGATAGAGGCGCTCCCGCAACGCGATCGGTGCGGTCCGATGGGAGATCCCCACGCAGAGCAGGGCGTCGGCGGCACTCTCGCTCGATTGAACGGCCGGAGCCCGCAGGGCGCTTGGACGCTCCCTCGCGTCCCCAAGGGCCGGCGACCGGACCGTCCCGTTCATCAAACGCGCTCCGCGCAGAATGCGTACGCCTCGTGCTCCATCATCCGCAGGTGACGCTTCGGCACGTGCACGCAGCACGGCTCGGACTCCAGGTAATCGCCTGTCACGCCAAAAGAGCGCGCGCGGCTGCCTCCGCAGACCGAGACGTACTCGCACACGCCGCACTTGCCCTTGAGCAGCGAGCGGTTCCGGAGCTGTTTGAACAGTGGTGCGTCGCGATAGACCTCCACCAGGTCGTGCGTGCGCACGTTGCCGGCGGAGATGGGCAGAAATCCCGAGGGCATGATCTCCCCGACATGGCTGATGAACATGAAGCCGTCGCCGTCGTTGACGCTCCTCGCGCGACCGATACCGTCCGAAAGGGAGAACATCACCCCGGAGGTCATTGTATCCGGTGCAGCACTCCGCTCACCGATGGCACGTTCGGCCACCTGCCGTTGCAGGATCACACGCGAGTACTGCGGTGCGGCGGTGGCCTTCACGTCGAATGGCGCCGTTCGCGACAGATCGTACATCTTGTGGAACACCGCCTCGAACTCCTCTGCGCTCGCGAGATCCTCCGGCTTGGCGCGTCCCACGGGGACGAGGAAGAACACCTCCCAGAAGACGATGCCCAGTCGCGCCATCAGCGCCGCGAGCGCGTCGAAGTCACCCGCATTGTGGCGGCCGATCACGGTGTTCACCTGCGTCGACAGCCCGATCGCGCGACAGGTCTCGAGAATGCGCACGCCGCAGTCGAAGGAGCCTTCAACGCGGCGGAAGTCGTCATGAATCGCGGGGCACGACCCGTCCAGACTCACAGCCAGGCGTGAGATCCCCGCGGCCTGCAAGCGGCGGATCGCCTCCGGCGTCGCCCGATCGGTGGTTGCCGGCGTCGCCGCCATACGCAGCCCGAGCGCCGATCCGTATTCAATAAGGTCGAAGACGTCATCGCGCTGCAAGCAGTCGCCGCCGCTGAGAACAAACACGACAGGGCCGAACTCGCGGATGCGGCGCAGCATCGCCTTCGCCTCGTCGGTCGACAGCTCGTCGGGGTGGCGACCCGGCACCGCTTCGGCGCGGCAGTGGCGACACGCCAAGGCACAGGCGCGGGTCGTCTCCCAGATGACGACGAAGGGAGACTTTGCAAAGTCGAAGTCGGAGATTCCGGCTCGGCCATGACCGCGTGCTGGGTGCATCTCGCTCTCCCTGTTACCTCGTCCAATGCACCGCCGCCAGACGCGGAATGCTTACGAAGACTACGTTACGGTCGCTGGGCTGCCAAAGCCGTCGGGAGAACTCCGCACTGGTCGCGGGGCCGCGCGCCTACGAGGTGTGGGGCATTCCCCTACGTGGAATTAGCCACCGCGCGCGAGCCGCACCGCGAGAGCTACGACGACCACGCCGAGGAAGGCATTCACCCGGGCGAAGAGCAGCGCCCGTCGCCGGAACACCAATGCCTGTGGCGAACCCGGTCTTACCGTGCCCGCGCGCGGGCCGTGGACGAAGTCGTGCACCGCGCTGAGGGCAAGCATCACTATCACGGCGACCAGCTTGATACCCAACGAATACCCCGCGGGGGTTCGCCAGAACGCCGGGGACCCGAGCGCACCGTTCCAACGCAACCATCCTTTAAAATGGAGGTTGACGAGACCGGTGAGTAGCAGAGTTCCGATGGCCCACCAGCTCACGGAGCGGAAGCGAAGCCCGAGCTGCTGGAAGAGCCGCTGCCGGAGCTCCGGTGGCTCCACGGCGCGGAGGACCGGCGCCCCGATCAGGCCGAGGAAAAGCATCCCGCCAACCCACAACATGGCGGCGAGCACGTGGACCGTCACATTGGCGTAATAGAGCGACGACATCATGCGGCATCATGACCTGTTCGGGGGAAATGCACGCGGCTTCGGCCCGGAGAATGCCCGGGGGCTGCGAGCCCGTTTTCCATTCGCCAGTGAGCTGCCGCCGTAGTCATCGCGGCCTGTTCCCGCCGGCGAGCAGCACCAGCGTCCGGTGCTCCGGAGCGAACGTGACGATCAGGACCTGGCGCGGCGCGATCGCGAGCGTCGTGTCGAGTTCGAGGCGCGCGGGAATCGCGGCGCGCGCACGGCGCGCATGTTCCTCTGCCTCGCGCTGCGCCCGTCCGGCGAAGATTCCGGTGTCCGCTTCGGCCGACGCCGTCGGCGCGAACGCCGCGGCGTCGTCGTCTGTTTTCTCGCGACGGATGAACGACACCCGCACGTGGTGCAGGCCGGGCGGCACATCGAACTCACGGAGCAGATATAACGGGCGGTCGTTGCGCAGACCCGCGCCGCGCACCACGGCTTCGCCGATCACGTGCCCATCGGACTCGACGCGCAGCGCATACGTGGCGAACCGCCCATCGCACTCGACTCGCTGCCGCATGTGCTCTTCACGCTGCGCCAGCTCCTCGGCCGACAGGGTGCGACAGACCTCGATGCGCTCGGGACGCGCGCTCCACGACAGCCGCAGGCGCGCGGTCGTGCCCTCGTGGAAGGGAACTGGCGCCGCCGAGGCGCGCGCCAACAGCCCGAGCACAAGCGCGGAGGCGCTGACGGCGATGACAAGCCGCGCCGCGCGGGCGAGCGTCATCACGAATCCTTCCCGCCGATCGGCACAGGATCGCACACCACGTCCAGATCGATGTCGATTTCCTGTGGGGGGCGATCGAGCGCATCGAGGGCACGCGCGAAGTCGTCGTACGCGGCGAGAGACGCGCGCTGGTCGCCCGGTGCGAGCGTCGCGAGCCGCACGCGCCGGCGATCGACGCGCGGCTGCAGCTCCGCCTCCCGATCGTTGAACACGCGCTCGTGGAGCCACGTCGGCCCTTCGCGGCTGATGCAGTCGCGCGGCGGGCAGCCGCACACGATCACGCCCGGTGCGCCCCGGCGCACGAACAGCTCGATGACCGACGTATGCAAGTTGCCGACGCACGACACGGCGTGCACGTGCGCGCCGCGAGCGCGCAGCGCGGCCACGTGCGAGGCGGGCGCCTGCTCGCAGCACACGGCCACGATCGCCAGCGAGCCGCGCTGCCCACCGGTGCTCGGGCCAGCGCGCGCAAACTCCGTCAGTTCCGCGGAACGAAGCCCGGCGAGCTGGTCGCGTCCCGTGCGTCCGGCCGGACCGACGCCCATCGGTGCACAGGAGCCGGCGCAGATGCCGCAGCTTACGCAGCGTGCCGGATCGACGAGTGCCACGAGCGAGGGACGGTCGTCGTCGCGCTTCACCATGGTGATCGCTTCCCATGGACAGTCCTGCGGGCACTGGTTGCACCCCGTGCAGAGCCGCGGATCCACGACGCTCGGCGCCAGCGCACCGGTGCGGGGTTGGCGCGCGAAGCGTGGCACGAGCAGGGCGGCCGCGGACAGGACCAGCACCGCGCTCCACGCCGCGCCCGGCGACAGGCGCTCGGAGATCGGCAACCACCCCGCGGCCACGAGATCAGTGGGCGTCGTGGGCGCAAGCGTGAACGGATTGGCCGGCGCTCCCAACGGCGCAGGGATGACCACCGCCGCAACCACGAGCGCACCGATGATGCCCCACATCACGCGGCGCGGCGGCAACAGCGCCGGACGCGCCAGGTGCGACACGTGCAGCCACAGGCCCGCGCCAATGGCGAGCGGCACGGCGATGTGAATGAACATGTTCACGAAGAAGAAGGCACTCGGCACCGGACCGTCGCCGGCGAAGATGCGGCTGAGCGGCTCGGAGAACACGGGGAGCACGTCGAGGAGTCGTCCCCCCTCCCGTGCGAGCCGCTCGCCGAAGCTGTCCCACGCCATGACGAATCCGGTCCAGGCGCAGAGCAGGCCGACACCGAACAGCACCAGCCCCGACACCCACGCCAACGCGCGCGCGCCCCAGCTTCGCCCGTGGGCGAACATCCGGAGCGCGTGCACGGCGGCGGCGATCAGGAAGACGTCGGTGGCGTAGCGGTGGAGACTGCGGATCCAGGCGCCGAGCCAGGGGTCGGCGGCCATGCGCCCGACGGACGCCGCGGGCGCACCGAGGCGGTAGAACAGCAGGAGATACAGCCCCGTGCCGATGAGCACGAGCAGCATCGCCACCGCGACGGTGCCGCTCTGGTAGAGCGGGTTCCACGCGTGTCCGTACGCCTTCGTGGCGGCGGCATCGAGCGTGGCGAGGAAGCGGCGGGCGGCGCGTTCGGGGAATCTCATGAAAGGATGGCCTTGCGGAAAGTTTACCATATCAACATGATGTTCGCCAGAACTTTTTGAGGAGTCAGCGTCGATGTGGTTGTCCAGCACTGCTCAGCAAGCCATTCACGCCGTTCTGCGCATCGCCGCTGGCGCGCCCAACGGTCCCGTGCGCGTCGATGAGATTGCGGCGGAACTTGGCTATCCGCGAAACTATCTCTCGAAAACGCTGAGTTCCCTTGTTCGGGCCGGCGTCCTGAAGTCCGAGCGAGGCCCCAAGGGTGGATTTCAGCTCTCGGCCACACCCGAGAAAGTCACGCTTGCCCAGGTCATCGCTCCCTTCGAGCCCGTCGGCGAAAAGCGCTGCCTGTTGGGGCGACCGAAGTGCGGCGACAAGAATCCCTGCATGCTGCACGAGCGCTGGTTGCGCGTCGCAGCTCCGGTTGACGAGTTCTTCACGAAGACGACCGTCGCCACCCTCCTGAGCGGGAACCCGCGCGTGTCAGACGCTGCGCGCGAGACGATCGGCACAGCGCGTCTCTCACCCCGGAGAAAACCGTATGGATCCGTCACCCGATGACCCGCAGGAATCCGCCGAGCCACTGCCGTTGGGGCAACGGCTGTTCGACAACATGTATCTCCTCCTCGCCCTCGGACTCGTCGTGATGTTCGTGATCTTCACCGGGTGGGGCATGTGGGAAATTCTTTCGATGCCGCAAAGCACCCTACCCTGAGAGACACTCATGCTGACCAGAGTTCATACGGGACTCGACGCTGTGCCAGGCATCTGGTGGAAGCCCGCGCACAAGGCCGAGAAAGTCTGGGTTGGAATCGCGTTCGCGTGGTGCATGGTGCTGTTCGCCATGATGCCACTGTGGCACTGGAAAGGTGGGCAGAACCCCTCAGGCATACGTCGCAAGGTGGACCCCAAGGCATACTACCAGCGCACCGTGGCCTTCGCCACGAAGTACAAGGTCGGCGAGGATCGAGGGCTGCCCATCGTGCAGCCGCCGCCGGGCGCCGACGTCTATCTCGTGGGGCTCACCTTCCAGTGGTATCCGATTCTCAAGCTCGAACAGGGCAAGCAGTACACGTTGCACCTCTCCTCGCTCGACGTGAATCACGGCTTCTCGCTCTATCCCCTCAACGTCAACTTCGCGGTGGTGCCCGGCTATGACTACGGCCTGCGCGTGACGCCGACAGCAGCGGGCGACTTCCGCATCATCTGCAACGAGTTCTGCGGCATTGGCCATCATACGATGGTGGGCCGAGTGATCGTCGTCGATTCCACAGGCCGCGCCGTCGCCGACAACGGCGCCGCGCACATTGGCCACGCAGGTGCACCGTGACCGCGATCCCTCTCGCACCGGCCTATCGAACCTGCCCCGTGACGGCGAGGCGGATCAACTTCCAGGCCCAGCGTCTGATCAAGGTCAATGCCGTCGTGGCGGTGGTCGCGCTACTCGTGGGCGCCATTGCCGCGCTCCTGCTGGTGCTCACGCGCTGGCAGGCCGTGCATCTCCTCCCGGCGGTGTGGTACTACCGCATTCTGGGCGTGCACGGAATGAACATGCTGATCTTCTTCATCATCTACTTCGAGATGGCGGTGCTCTGGTTCGCCGGCACCGTGCTGCTCGACGCCCGACCGGCAGCGCCACGCTACGGATGGTTCAACTTCGGTCTGATGCTCGTGGGATCGCTGTTCGTCGAGGCAATGCAGTGGAGCGGACGTGCCGATGTGCTGTACACATCGTATCCACCGCTCAAGGCACACCCGCTGTTCTATCTCGGCATCATCCTGTTCGCCGTGGGCGCGCTGGGCGTGGTGGGCCAGTTCTTCGCCACACTGACCATCGCCAAGCGGGAGAAGACGTACACCGGTTCCCTGCCCCTCGTTGTCTACGGCGCGATGACCGCGGCGATCATCGCCGTGATCACCCTCGTGCACGGTGCGATGGTCTACATCCCCACCTTTCTCTGGTCCATGGGGTGGATTCCCTCGGTCGATCCGCAGATCTATCGGCTGCTCTGGTGGGCGCTCGGGCACTCGGCGCAGCAGATCAACGTGGCGGCGATGGTCGCGATCTGGTACATGCTCGGCGCGCTCACGGTGGGCGGCGTGGTGCTCAACGAGAAAGTGAGCCGGTCGGCGTTCGTGCTCTATATCCTGTTCATCTCGATGGCGTCGGCACACCATCTGCTCGTCGATCCGGGATTTGGCTCGGCGTGGAAGATCGTGAATACGTCGTACTTCATGTACATGGCGGTGCTCGCGTCCATGGTGCACGGCTTTACCGTGCCGGCGGGACTGGAGCTGGGCATGCGGTTGCGCGGATACACGGACGGCCTGTTCGGATGGCTGCGTCGCGCGCCGTGGGGCGATCCAGGCTTTTCAGCGCTGATCCTGTCGGTGGTGGTGTTCGGGTTCTTCGGCGGTATCACCGGCGTGACGATCGGTACCGAGCAGATCAACATCATCGCGCACAACACGCTGCGCATTCCCGGGCACTTCCACGCGACGGTGGTGAGCGGTACAGCGATGGCGTTCATGGGCGCCACGTACTACCTGTTGCCGCTCATCTTTCAGCGCAAAGTGGCGTTCTGGTCGCTGGCAAGGCTGCAGCCATACATGTTTGCGGGTGGCATGCTGCTGGTGGAAACGGGCATGACCTTCGCGGGCAGCTTTGGCGTACCGCGGCGGCACTGGGACATCTCGTTCTCACAGGCGCCCTTCGACGTGCCGTTCAACCCGGCGGTGGACTTGTTCCTCGCCATGATGGGCATTGGCGGCATCATCGCCGTGACGGGTGCGCTGTCGTTCATCCTCATCGCCGTGAAGTCGGTGTTCTTCGGCGAAGTGATCACGGAGTTCCCGCAGGGCGTGGACGTCGTGGGCATTCCGCAGGGACTCACGCGTCCCCCGGTGCATGCGGCCGACGTTGACGAGATCAACGCCAGGCTCCACGCGCCGGGTCACGGCAAATGGGGACCAACGCCGGGTACCGTGGTGTTGGTGGGCGTCTTCCTGCTGGCGTTCATGCTCTACTACTTCACGAATTGGAAGCTGCTGAGCTTCCTGTGGAAGATCGGGTAGTCCGCTCACACGCTCCCGCCGAGCGACCGAGTCCGGCGCTCGCCGCGTTGCTGCTGGTCCTCGTGATCACGGCGGCGTGGTGGGCGTTGGCGCTCTGGCCGGCCGGCGCGTCGGAACCCGAGTGGTTGTTGCGTACACGGGCGGCCTGTTTCGGCTCGACGGCCGGCGGATTGCCCGACGCCGGTGGATGGGTGCTGCTGATCGGCGAGCCGTTAGGAATGCTTGGCGTGCTCGTGGTGGTGTGGGGGCGCACGCTCCGCAGCGACGTGGAGCGCGTACGCGTGGTGCGCCGCTGGTGGCTTGCCGCAGGGAGTATCGCGGCGGCGGCGCTTGTCATGGTGGCGTCGCTCGGCGTGCATGCGACGCGGGTGTGGGCGCGCGGCAATCCGGCGGGTGTGCGGGGGCCCGGTGTGCCAACGCGGCTCGATTTCTCGCCACCGGCAACGGCACTCGTCGATCAACACGGCGCGCGTGCGTCGCTGGCCGACCTGGGCGGTCGGCCGGCACTGCTCACCGTGGCGTTTGGTCACTGCGCCACGGTGTGTCCAACTGTGGTAAACGATCTAAGCCACGCGCGCCGTACCACCGGTCGTGCCGATGTGCAGCTCGTGGTGGTAACGCTGGACCCATGGCGTGACACACCCGACCGCCTGTCATCGCTCGGCGCGCACTGGGAGCTCGGCGCCGGCGATCGCGTGCTGTCCGGGAGCGTGGCCAATGTGGAGCAGGTACTCGACTCCCTCGGCATTGGCCGCCGGCGCAATGAGACGACGGGTGACATCGAGCACGGCAGCACTGTGATGTTGATCAACTCGCGCGGGCGCGTCGAGTGGCGGATCGACGGCGGGTGGAATCGCGTTAGCGAACTGCTGCGGCGGGTGCGGTAGCCCCCGACCCGTACCATGGGTGTCAGCGCCACCGCGTCTCCGCCGAGTGCAGGCGGCTGCGGAGCGCCGGCAGCGGGCGCGTAGGTCCAATACTAATAAGTCAACAACACTCTTGACAAATTGCCGCACTCGCCGCATTGTACCGCAATGGAGGCGCTCGCGCGGCGACAGGTCGAGATGTACTCGCACGGCGAGCATCACCTGCAGCCTGCACCCCCATGGGCAACATTCATCAAAGGGGAGTCATGACATCAAGAAACGCGCGCCCTGATCCGGATATTCCCCGGCGCACAAAATCCGCGTGGGGCGTTGGGGCCCTCGTCGCGCTCGGTTTCGGCTGCGCGGCGCTCTTCGCGTCATGCGACCGGTCCGTTACGGCGCCGGAGGTCCAGCCCGAACGACTCGATCCAGTTCTCGTCGCGCAGGGAATGCAGATTTTTCGCTTCGAGACGTTCGACGATGAGCGTTTCTGGACGGATACGGCTCGCCTGCACGAGGTCGTACAGCAGGTGGTCAGCCCGCAGGTCGCGCTGCAGGTCGGGCTCAAGGTTGACGCCGATGCGCTGCCCCAGTCAGTGAAGGATGCGCTCGCCGCCGGCAAGGTGGATCTCACCAGTCCCGCGACGACGGTCACCTTGCTCAAGCTGGGCGCCGTGGTTGGACTCAAGGGCACGGTGACACAGACGGCGGCGGGGAAGGACACCCTCACCCGCTTGGGGATTACTTGCGCCTTTTGCCACTCCACCGTTGACAACTCCTTTGCGCCGGGCATCGGGCATCGACAAGACGGCTACCCGAACCGTACCCTGAACGTCGGCGCCATCGTGGCGCTCTCTCCCGCCATCCCCACTGCCACAAAGGCGATCTTCAACAGCTGGGGCCCGGGCAAGTACGACGCACGCACCAACTTTGACGGGCTGAACATCCCGTCGGTGATCCCGCCCGCATATGGCCTCAATGGCGTGGCGAAGGAGGTTTACACTGGCGACGACACCGTGTCGTACTGGAATGCGTACGTTGCCGTGACGCAGATGCACGGACAGGGCTCGTTCCACGACGCACGTCTTGGCATCAACATCACCAAGTCGCCCGACCTGGTGACACCCCTGCTCCCCGCTCTGCGCCAGTACCAGCTAAGCCTGAGCGCGCCGAAGCCGGCTGCAGGCAGCTTCGATGCGGTGGCGGCCGCACGTGGGCAGGTGCTGTTCGCGGGAGCGGCGAACTGTTCGAGCTGCCATAGTGGTTCCCTCTACACTGACGTCAACGCCGGCGTGCTGCACTCGCCGGCCGAAGTGGGCCAGGACGCCGCGTTCGCCAACCGCTCGGTAACGAAACGCTACCGCACCACGCCGCTTCGAGGTCTGCTGCAGCACCCGCCGTACTTTCACGACGGAAACGCGTCGACGCTCGCTGACGTTGTGACGCACTACGACAACCTGTTTTCGCTCAGGCTCTCGGCACTGCAGAAGGCGGATCTCGTCGAGTACCTCAAGACGCTGTGACCCGCGTCGAGGGGATGCAAGAACTGGTTCGAGGAGCTGAAGCGGAAAGTGCGCTGAGAGGATACGCCACGGCGAACGCGCAATGCTCGCGAGAGGGCGCGCATGTGGGTCGCTCCGACGCTGAGGAAGGAATCGTCAGGAACGCGCGTCGCCGAAGAACTCGGCGAGATCCAGAACGAACGGGCTCGACATGGCCTCGGGATGCCGCACTTCGCCCGGGTCGTCGTGGCCGCGCCACCGCGAGATGTTCAGCACCTCGACGTGAACGTAGTCGGCATCTCTCCGGCCCGCGTGGTTTCGGGAGCCACATGGCGTAGCCGACGACCCCGTTCGCAGCATGATTCAGCGGGAATTCCCCTACATGGATTTCGTGGAAACTCCCGACGGGTAGTCGCTGTCATGCGACGTATCCTTGCCTTGCACTCGATCGAAGTGATCCGGTCACGAGAGTGGGAGACTGACGTAGGCTGCGCGCGGGAATCCTCGGGGGGAGCGTCAGGTCACGGGCGCTCCGCTCAGCTAGTGATGCCCCACCCCCGCCTTTCGCAGGTTGCGATGCGCGCGGATGGAAGGTTGGTAGCACCTCCCCTGACAGCACCCGAGCAAGTGCACCCGCAGACTGGCAACGAGCATGACTGCCCCACTTAACTACGCGGCGCTGAAAGCGCAGGAGTGGCGGCAACGCCTCCTGTATACCGTTGCGAGTCTGCTTCTTTTCGAGACGCTATCGGGGCTCGCCGTCTATCTGTTGCCCTTCAGCGTGCCGAATCAGCTGTTGGTGGTGTTCCACACGCTGGCCGGTGTCGTCCTCGTCGCGCCCTACATCATCTACCAGATCCGGCACTGGCGGATCTATCGGCGCATCCGGGTCTCTCACGTCAAGCTGACCGGTTACTTCGCGATGACCGCGATGATCGCGCTCATCGTGTCCGGCCTCGTCCTCACCTGGCAGGCCGTCTTCAGTACCCGCATCAGCCGCGGCTGGGACCTGACGCACGTCTGGGCAACGTTCGCCCTGATCGCGTCCGTCATGCCGCACATCGTGACGCTCCTCGTGCGCGCCGCACGGACCAGGGCGGCAGCCGCAGGTGCGCTGCTCCACACGGCAACGCGGCGCTTCTCGTATGTCACCGTGCTTCTTGCCGGTGCACTCTTCGTTCCCGTCGTACTGGCGACCATGCTCTACCGTGCTCCCCGGCTCGTGAACACGTTGCCGAAGGATTACAGCTATGTGTACGGTCCCCAGCGGCCGTTCGCCCCGAGCCTCGCGCGCACGAGCAGCGGCGGCGCATACGACGCCCGTTCTCTCGGCGGCTCGGCCGGCTGCGGCACGTCGAACTGCCACAAGCAGATCTACGACGAATGGGCGGTGAGCGCTCATCGCTACTCCGCGATGGATCCCGCGTTTCAGAAAGTGCAGTCGGTGATGGGTGACCAGAACGGCCCGGAGTCAACGCGTTACTGCGGCGGCTGTCACGATCCCATCTCGCTCTTTTCGGGCGCGAAGAATATCTACACGAAGCAACTCACCAACGCAGCGGGCTATAAGGAAGGCATTTCCTGCGTCGCCTGCCACGCGATCGCGAAGACGGACGTCAAGGGGAACGCGAAGTACGTCATGACCCAGCCGGAGCGCTACATCTTCGAGCTGGACAATGGGGGCATGGCTGGAACGGCGGGACGGAACGTCGCGCGCGCCGTCGGCGATTTCGTGATTCGCGCGTACCCGCAGCATCACATCACGACGCTCCAGCACAAGCTGTTCAAGAGTCCGGAATTCTGTGCCGCGTGCCACAAGCAGTTCATCGACAAGGAAATCAACGGTGTCGGCTGGGTGCAACTCCAGAACCAGTACGACGTCTGGCGCAAGAGCCGTTGGAACCACCCCGGCAATCCCAGGAAAACGATCGAGTGTCGCGAGTGCCACATGCCGCTCGAGGCGTCCACGGATGCGGGGAGCGGTGATGATCTCGATTACAATCGAACGCCGGACGATGGCAAGCACCGCAGCCACCGGTTCCTGGGCGCGAATCAGTTCATTCCGACAGTGCTCGAGCTCCCGGGCGCGGAGAAGCAGGTGCAGCTCATTCACCGGTGGCTCCGCGGCGGCATCGCGATTCCGGAGATCGCCGACAAGTGGCGCACCGGTCCGGTCGTGCCGATCACGGTGACGGCGCCCGCGACGGTGCGGTCCGGCACGCCCGTGACGTTTCAGGTGACACTCACGAACAACAAGACGGGCCACGATTTCCCGACCGGCCCGCTGGACATCATTCAGTCCTGGGTCGAAGTGTCGGTCACCGATCAGGGAGGCAACATCGTCTTTCACAGCGGGCAACGGGATTCGGCACACTTCATCGAGCCCGGCACGTTCATGCTCAAGGCAGAACCGGTGGATCAGTACGGCAACCTGATCGATCGCCACAACCTCTGGGAGATGGTGGGCGTCCGCTACCGGCGCTCGCTGTTCCCGGGATCGTCCGATCGGCAGACGTTCACCTTCCAGTGCCCCGGGGGGATCGTACCGGCGGCGGCAATGCCACCGGCGCGGATCACCGCCAAAGACGGCTCACCGTTCGACCGCACGATCGTCTTACGGGTACCGCGTGGCCCGGTCACCGAACTCCACGTGACCGCGACACTCATGTATCGGAAGGTCGATCAGACCCTGCTCAATTTCCTCTTTGGCAAGGAGTCGGGGATGACGGCTCCCGTGACCGTGATGTCCGAGGATCACCGGACGATTCGGGTGACGAGCAGCGATCGGGGCGCCGAATGACGTGGCTCACTCGGCGCCGGCGCTTTCTCGGGATCACCGCGACGGCTGGCGTGCTGTTTGTTGGCATCGCGGCGTTCGCGGCGTTTCGCTGGCAACGTCCCGCGCCGGTGTATCGCCCTGGTGTGGACCTCGAAGGCATTTCCTCCGATCTGGCGCGGTCACTGCCGAAGGACTACCCACGGGTCGTGTTCACCGACGCAACCAAGACCGCGGGAATACGCTTCGAACACTTCAGCGGGACACGATCCTCGCAGTTGCCCGAGGACATGGGCTCCGGCGCAGCGTGGGGCGACTATGATGCCGATGGCTGGGTCGACCTTGTGGTGGCCAACGAGGTCGGTCCCCTCACCATGACCGAGTCCGAACGCAAGGCGTCTCCCGCTCGCCTGGTGCTGTATCACAACAATCATGATGGGACGTTCACCGACGTCACGACGCAGTCAGGCATCGATTTTCGCGGCTGGGGGATGGCCGTCGCCTGGGGCGACTATGACAACGACGGCCATCTTGACCTCGTGGTGAGTGCGTACGGCCAGAATCACCTGTATCACAACGATGGTGACGGAACGTTCAGTGATCGGAGCGCCGTCTCCGGCATCGGCGGCCCGAACGGATTCTGGACCGGTGCGGCGTGGGGCGACTACAACCGGGACGGCTTTCTCGATCTCTATGTCACGGGGTACGTCAAGTACGCGCGTCCCACCGACGCCGGTGGCACTCACGACGTCGAAAATCCGGCGAGCATCAATCCGTCCTCCTTCCCGCCCGCACGCAGTCTGCTGTTTCGAAACAATGGCGATGGCACCTTCGCCGAAGTCGCGGTCGACGCCGGCGTCCTGAATACCGCGGGCCGAGGACTGTCTGCGGCGTGGGTCGACTTTGACGAGGATGGATGGCCGGATCTGTACGTGGCCAACGACGTCTCGGACAACGTGCTGTATCGCAACCTTGGCAACGGGAAGTTCGAGGATGTGAGTGACGCCGCTCACGTGTCCGACTATCGCAGCTCCATGGGCATCGCCGTGGGTGATTGGGACAACGACGGTTTCCAGGACATGTTCCTGACGCATTGGCTGGCGCAGGAGAACGCGCTTTACAGCAATCAGTTCGGGCAGCCTGGCAAGAGCGGTAGCAAGAGCAACGGCCAGAGCGGCAGCAAGAGCGGCAACAAACGCAGCGGTGGTGCAAGCACGAGCGTACCTCGGCTCACCTTCATGGACGTGGCAGACCAGTATGGACTCGGCCAGTCGACGCTCGACTTCGTGGGCTGGGGCACGTCGTTCATCGACTACGACAACGACGGGAAGCTCGATCTGTTCATGGTCAACGGCAGCACCCTTCAGCAACGCGACCACCCAACGCAGTTGGTCCCGATGCGCAGCCAGCTCTTCTGGAACCAGAATCGCGAGGAGGGCTTCTACGAGGTATCGCCAGTGGCCGGCCCGTATTTCGCCGGCGTGTACAATGGCCGCGGAGCGGCGTTCGCCGACTACGACAACGACGGCGACGTGGACATCTTCGTCGTGAACAACGGCGGGCCAGGCGTGTTGTTGCGCAACGACGGCGGCAACAAGAATCACTGGGTACAGGTGGAGTTGCGCGGAGCGCGAAGCAATCGTCAGGGGATTGGGGCCAAGGTGCGGCTCGTTGCTGGCGGTGTGTCGTATCGTCGCCAGGTGGGAGCCCAGAGCTCGTATCTCTCGCAGAACAGTCTCGTCGAGACCTTCGGGCTCGGCCACCTGCTCAGGGCGGACACGATCGAGGTGATCTGGCCGAGCGGCGTGCGCGATGTACGCACTGGCCTGGCGGCGAATCAACGAGTCCAGATCGTGGAAGGGGACGAGTCTGGAAAGGACCGCACGCGCGTCGAAAGCTTCTGGCCACTATATCGCGAAGCGACGGCGCAGCGCATCGCGCGCCAGACGCTCCGCGCCGCAGACACGTACTCCCGCGCGCTCGCGCTCAATCCGGATCATGAAGACGTCCTGTACTACCTCGGCGGAACGCAATTGGCGCTCGGGAATTTTGATGGGGCGATTCGCGCGTGGCGCCATCTGGCCGCAGTGAACGCGTCCAGTGCTCGCGCGGATGCACAGCTGGGTCGCCTCTATTCCTGCCTGGACGCCGGTGCACCATCCAATCTCGACTCGGCGAAGGCGCACCTGAACCGTGCCCACGAGATCAACAAGGAAGAGAACGGTCCGCTGGTGAGCCTGGGCGAACTGGCACTGATGCGTGGCGATCTGGCGTCTGCGCGGCGGTATTTCGGGACGGTGCTGCGCACGCACGACGGCAACGCGCCCGCGCGCTTCTACATGGGCTACATCGCGCTGAAAGGGGCCGACACCGTGCGCGCGCGAACGGACTTCCTCCGCGCGACTTCCGCGAGTGCACCGCCGCCGGCGGCTGGCGTGCCGGGCGAAGGTGACACGAAGAAGAACGGGGCGGCATCGCCCGCGCAACGCACGGAGCGGTGCGACGAACTCGGCGCCATTGCCAGCTCCCAGCCCACCGCGAGCCCGGCCGACGAGATGTTCCGTCGCTACCGCCGAGTGGACAGCCTGCTGTCGGTGGCGCGATCGCGGTTCCGCTGAGCACCGGGCGGGCGGTCATGCTCCGCTGCGGCCGACCGGCCGGGTCATGAACATACCGAGCAGTGCGGCGAGACCGACCGTTCAGATGTCCTGGCCTCGCCGCTGATGGCTCGCCGATTCTCCCGACAGCCTGTCCGAACCATCCCGACTGTGGGCATCTTGCCGCGGAACACGGAGAAGTGATTCTCCCAGAAGTCCGTCAGCACCTCCTGGAGCTGGTGCTCACTCATCACGGCGCGCATCATCTTGGCGCCGAGGATTTCCTGCACGCGGCGGTTGCCGAGGTCGCTCATCATCTTGTAGCGCGCGCTGTCGTCGGGCGACATGACGTAGGGCGCATTGGCGGCCAGGCCCAGCTCCGCGCGACGACGACGGACGAAGACGTCCTGCTGCGGGCTCGCATCGACCAGCGCCTTGACGGGCGTCGTCATGACGGCGAAGCCCGCGAGTGCGCTGTCGGCTGTCCGGTCGGGCCAGTTTTCCGGCGTGAGCTGACGCACGAGCCAGCGATCCAGTCCTTCGCGCGTGACCACCGTGGCTTCGCCAGGCCTGGCGCCATAAGTGAGCCGGTCGAGCGCGTGCTTGGCCTGCTGATCGACGGCCAGCTCACGGGGCTCATCGCGCCACGGCAATGACGGTTCGGGGACGACGAGTGGCGGGCCCGCGTGCGTGCAGGCGGCGAGCAGTGCCGACAGTGTGGCGACAGCGATGGTGCGCGCAACGGGCAGGCGGGCGCGCGGACATCTTCTCACCCGTTGGGACGTCAAGAACACACCAAGAACGCTGATCAGGCCAGCTCGGCGTCGATTCGCAGGAGCGTCTGGAGCAGTACATTCGCCCCGTTCTCCACGTCGGCCGGCCGCGTGAATTCCATGGGCGCGTGGCTGATGCCCTTCACGCTCGGCACGAAGATCATGCCCGCGGGTCCGATGCGCGCCATCTCCTGCGCGTCATGCCCCGCGCCGCTCGGCATCGCATGCGTCGTAAGCCCAAGTTCACGCGCCGACTTCTCGATGGCCGCCCGCATGCGAGGGTCGGTTGGCGCGGGATGGTTCACGTTCGTGGGCGCAAACGCAAACGTCGTCCCGTTCTCCTTGCCGATCTTCTTCGCTTCGGCACTGATCTCGTCGAAGAGGGCATGGACCTTGGCCTCATCGAGATCGCGGAGTTCCAGGGACAGCACGACCTTGCCCGGAATGACGTTCGGCGCGCCGGGCATGGCCGAGATGCGCCCGACCGTGCCCACCTGTCGGCCGGGCCTCGACGTCACGACGCGATTCACCATGATCGTGAACCGTGCGGCGGCGAGCATCGCGTCGTGGCGGCGATTCATCGGCGTGGTGCCGGCGTGATTCGCGAATCCTTCGACCGTGACGTCCCACCAGAAGAGGCCGACGATGCCCTGCACGATGCCGATGTCCGTCTTCGTCTCTTCGAGGATGCCGCCCTGCTCGATGTGCAGCTCGAGGTACGCTGCGATGTCCCCCGGATTGCGCCGCGCCGAGGCGATGCGCGCTGGGTCACCGCCGATGAATGCGATGCCGTCGCCGATGGTCTTGCCGCTGCGGCTCGTCAACGCGAGATCCTTGTCGTGCAACTCGCCGATCATCGCGCGACTGCCCGCAACGCCACCTTCCTCATTCTGGAAGATCACCATCTCGAACGGGTGGCGTGTCGTGACGTGATTCTCCTCGAGCACGCGCATCACCTCGAGCGCGCCCATGGATCCCACGTCGCCGTCGAAGTTGCCGCCCTCCGGCACCGAGTCGATGTGTGAGCCGAAGAGGATCGGCTTGCGCGCGGCGTCAGTCCCTGGTCGGCGGCCGATGATGTTGCCGGCGGTGTCGATCTCGGTGCGCAGCCCCGCCTCGCGCATGAGGCCCATGACCCATTCGCGTGCCTGCTTGTCGGCGTCGGAGTATGCCGTCCGCGACACACCACCCTGCGGGTTGCGGCCGAACTGGGAGAGCCTGGCGAGGCTGGCGTTAAGGCGTGTTCCGTTGACGCGGAGCGGCGATAGCGGACGCGATGGCCAGGCCCATGCGCGTTGGGGGAGCGCGACGGATACGCCGGCAAGCCCGATGAGGGTGAGCATCCCGCGGCGTGTGAGGTCCGTCATTGGTGGTCTCCTTCGTGGCGTGTTCGGGGCCCGAGTCAACAGCGAGCGCCCACGGCAAGTCCCACCCACGAATGGCGGAAGGCGCCACCAGTGAGGCGACTTGTGTCTGCAAGATACTTCAGAGGTCCTGGCCTGCGCCGCTGATGGCTCGCCGATTCTCCCGACAGCCTGTCCGAACCATCCCGACTGCGCATCCATGGAGCGGGCGTCACCCTTGAAGGGCAATCCACCACCACGCCTCCACCGATCCGCACTGCGGATGGGAGACTCCATGCGTCAACAGAGCTGGGCCGAACCCTGGCGAATCAAGGTCGTCGAGCCGCTCCGCATCACCACCCGCGCCGAGCGAGAGCGCGCCATCCGCGAGGCAGGTTTCAACACCTTCCTCCTCCGGTCGGACGACGTGTACATCGACCTGCTCACCGATTCGGGCACGAACGCGATGTCGGATCGGCAGTGGGCCGGGATGATGCTCGGTGACGAGGCATACGCCGGGTCGCGCAACTTCTATCACCTCGAGGAAGCGGTCCGACGTTTTTACGGATTCCCCGAGCTGATCCCAACGCATCAAGGGCGCGGCGCGGAGCACATCCTCTCACGCATGCTGGTAAAGCCCGGCGATCACGTGCCCGGCAACATGTACTTCACCACCACGCGAGCCCATCAGGAATTGGCCGGCGGCACGTTTCACGATGTCATCATCGACGAGGCGCATGATCCGGCGTCGGAACATCCCTTCAAGGGAAATGTCGACCTCGTGAAGCTCGAGGCGCTCGTGCAGCAGGTGGGTGCCGCGAACATCCCCTACCTGTCCGTCGCCGCCACCGTGAACATGGCGGGGGGACAGCCGATCAGTCTGACGAATCTTCGGGCGGTGCGCGAGCTCATGAACCGCCACCGCATCCGCATCATTCTGGATGCCACCCGCGCGGTCGAGAATGCGTGGTTCATCCAGCAACGCGAGCCGGGGCAGCGCGGTAAGCCCGTGGCCGACATCCTCTTCGAGATGTGCGCGCTCGCCGACGGGGCCACCATGTCGGGGAAGAAGGATTCGCTCGTGAACATCGGCGGCTGGCTCGGGCTTCGCGACGAGAAGCTGGCGGAGGAGGCGCGCAGTCTCGTCGTGCTGTTCGAGGGGCTGCACACGTACGGCGGCCTCGCCGGTCGCGACATGGAGGCGATGGCGATCGGGATCGAGGAGTCGGTGCGCGACGAGCACATCCGAAGCCGCATCGGCCAGGTGCTGTACCTCGGCCAGCAGCTGATCGACGCCGGCGTTCCCATCGTGCGCCCCATCGGAGGGCATGCAGTATTCCTCGACGCCGCGGCCATGTTGCCCCATCTTTCACGCGGCCAGTTTCCCGCCCAGGCGCTTGCTGCAGCGCTGTACGTGGAGTCGGGAATTCGGGCCATGGAGCGCGGTGGGGTATCGGCCGGTCGCGACTCCGCCACGGGCGAGAATCGTCATCCGGCGCTCGAGCTCGTGCGCCTCACCCTCCCGCGCCGCGTTTACACCCAGGCACACATGGACGTCACCGCGGAGGCTGTGATCGCCCTGCACGAGATAAGCGAGCAGGTGAACGGGCTGCGCTTCACGTACGAACCGGAGCGGCTCCGCTTCTTCCAGGCCCGGTTCGAGCCGATGCACGGCGCGGGTCTTTTCCGAAACGAAGAACGTCCAGAGCGTAAGCAGGCGATGGCTGGCGCGGCAATGTGAAACACCCGTGAGCTTCCAGACGATCATCGAGCCCTTCCGGATCAAGACCGTCGAGCCGATCCGGCAGACGACACGCGACCAGCGCATGACCGCCCTCGACGCCGCGCAGCACAACGTGTTCCTCCTGCAGGCGGAGGACGTGCTCATCGACCTCCTCACCGACTCGGGTACAGGGGCGATGTCCGTCCACCAGTGGTCGGGCATGATGCGGGGCGACGAGTCGTACGCGGGGGGCCGATCCTACGCCGTCTTCGAGCGCGCCGTGCGCGACGTCACCGGCTTCGCGCACGTGATCCCCACACACCAGGGGCGCGCGGCCGAGCACATCCTGTTCTCGACCGTCGTGCGGCCGGGCGACATTGTGCCCAACAACACCCATTTCGACACGACGCGCGCCAACGTGCAGGACCGCGGCGGGATCGCGCTCGACCTACCGATTCCCGAGGGCCACCAGCCGCAGTCGGTGCACCCCTTCAAGGGAAACATGGACGTCGCGGCACTCGAGCGCGCACTCGTCGAGCACACCGGCCATGTCCCGCTCGTGATGCTGACGATCACGAACAACTCCGAGGGCGGGCAGCCGGTGAGCATGGGCAACGTGCGCGCCGTGCGCGCGGTGTGCGACCGGTTCAGCGTCCCTCTCTTCATCGATGCCTGCCGCTTCGCCGAGAATGCATGGTTCATCAAGACGCGAGAGGCCGGCTACGCCGACCATTCTCCGGCGGACATCGCGCGAGAACTGTTCGCGCTCACCCACGGCTGCACGATGAGCGCCAAGAAGGACGGGATGTCGAACATCGGCGGGTTCCTGGCGATGAACGACGAATCGCTCGCGCGACGCTGCCGCACGCGCCTCGTGCTCACCGAGGGGTTCCCCACCTATGGCGGCCTCGCTGGCTACGATCTCGAGGCCATCGCCGTGGGACTCCGGGAAGCGCTCGACGAGGATTACCTGCGATACCGCATCCGCTCCATTGAATATCTGGGCGAGAAGCTGCTCGCGGCCGGAATTCCCATCGTGACCCCCACGGGCGGCCATGCGATCTATCTCGACGCGCGGCGTTGGCTTCCACACATCCCCCAGCACGAGTATCCGGCGTGGGCCCTCTCCTGCGTGCTGTATGTGGAAGGTGGCATCCGCGCCGCCGAGATCGGGTCGGTGATGTTCGGCCGCCAGCCCGACGGCAGCGAGCGTCCCGCGGAGCTGGAGCTCGTGCGGCTGGCCTTTCCCCGGCGCGTGTATACCCAGAGCCACGTGGACTACGTGGCAGAAGTGCTGCTGCACGTGAAAACCCTGGCGCCGCGCATCCGCGGCGTGCGAATGCTCGACTCGCCGGAGGTGTTACGACACTTCACGGCGACGTTCGCACCGGCAGGGGGCACGCTGGTCGCGAGCTGAGCCACCCCGCGTCGGTGCCTTGTTTCCCTTCCTAACTCGCCTGTCCAGTCGGGCAAAACGGGTATTCCTGCTTCCCGCCTACCGCCTGCTCTGGCGTCGCTTCCGACCATCGATCCCACCCGTGCGAAATAAGCATACCCGCGTGAGACGCTCCATCGAGCGCACGCTTGCGCGACGGATGCACGAGTGTCGGCGGTCACTCATCGATCGTCAGCGCACGTGCAAGCACTCGCCAGACCGCCCCGTCCGGCGCCTCGTGCGCAACAAGGCTTTTGATGCGCTGACGTGTCTCTCCGGTCGTGCCGCTGGCCTCGGCCGCTCGCACTATGTGCGAGAACACGTCCAATACCTCGCGGCCGGTGACCTCGTACCCGTGGCCCTCGATGATCCAATGCAGGCTGAGCACACCCGCCTCAACCGCGAACTCCGGTAGGCGCTCCGCGAAGTCCCTGGCAGCGCGCGCAAGCGTCCTTGGATCGCATGGGCTTCGGCGCGCGAGAGACAACGCGAGCTCGTAGAGCCGTGCTTCTTTGGCGGCCGCAAACCACTTTCCTTCTTCGCCCGGCGTCTCCGCAGCGAGATCGGCGAGAATCTCCGATGGCTGCTTGTGCGGGTATTTCTTCGAGATGGCACGGAAGGTTGCCAGGTACGTTCCGCGACGATTTGCGCGCCGCGCGTATCGTTCGTACGCCTCATCGGTGAAGCCCGACGACAGAAGAATCTCTTCACAGACGCTATCAACCAAGCCATCTGGCGTCGACCGACTACGACACGATTCTGCATACCGAAGCGCCTCGGCTTTTTCTCCGCGAGCCACGCGCGCCTTTACCGCCCATTGCGTGTAGTGCCAGAACGTCTCGCTTTGGAGAAGGTCGATGATCTCCGCGTATCGCTCGGCGCGGAACAGCGCACTGAGACACGCTGACGTGCCGCGAAAATAGCCGCACGTCCGCGGGTCAGGACCAAGCGCCATTCGAGTGACATCAAGGAGACGGTCGGCCCATTCCGACGCGACCTCCTTCGAGCCACAGAGCTCGCCCCAGTAGTCCGCCAGTGTCTCGATGTAGGGAATCTGATCGGCTTCGTGTGCCGCCCAAAGCCGATCGAGCCATGCCTCTCGCGTGTGTCGCTCGGCGGGAGCGCCGGCGATGATCGCGACAAGAACCGTGATCGCCCCGTTCACTGCGCCGCCGATCGCGCCTGACGAACTATCAATCTGCTCGAGCGCGGGCGACACTCGTTCAAGGAACACAACGGCGCCTTCGGCAGCGAGGCTGCGGTCTGTTCGGTCGACCGCTTTGATCTCCGCTACGGCTTCGTCGATGCGTTGGATCGCTGGTCGCGATCCGCGCCAACCAAACACGTTGCGCCGAAACCGTGATCTGAATTCCCATACGTGTGCTTGCTTGGATGCGCGGGCCATTGGTGTCAGTCCGCCCAACCATCGTCGGCATCATCGTCATCGTCGGTTTCGTCAAACCCTGCGATGCCAAAAAGCCTGAGCGTCTGCGGAAATGCCAGGACGATCTTGCCGATCGTCTCGATCAGCTCGGCCTTCCCGCGCGTATCGAGCCCTTGCAGGAACACCTTCACATCGAGAAAGCTGTCCGGATTCGTCTCCCAGGTCGCGCGAACCGCGCGGACGTGTTTGCACGGCCAATCATCGGACTGACACGTGCAGTCGCCGTTCGGTTTTCGCATCAGCTGCAATCGCGTGCGATAGTCACCGTAGCGCCCTGCAATCTCCGCTGAAACGCTCCGATCGAACCGCAGTCGCTTCGTCATCATTGGGCTGTTGACGTATTCGGCGGCGGCCTCCCCTTTCGCGACACGCGTGGACGCGCCCGACGACGATTTCCGTTTCGTTCGCTCGGCCGCTTGCCGTGATCGGACCGCCGTGAGCTGGGACCGGAGCCCTTTTCTCTCCAGGGTCACAACCATTTGATGGACGCTTGGCGGCGTTACTCCGAAATGTCGCTGCAAATCTGCCTCCGCCGGCGCGCACCCGTGAATGCCTTCGTACGTGTGCATGAAAGCCAAATACTGGCCCTGCAAGGGAGTAAACGGCGCCGTGCGCGACGTTGCACCATCACGGAATTTTGTCATCCTGGTTGTTGTATCGCGCGCTTTTGACGCGCCGCTCGCGGGCCAACGTCGGACCGCATTAAACGGTACACGTCGTAGTAGTGGCGTGAGATCCGGTGACCGTCGGCGCGGAGCACACCGCTGCCGCGTCGAGCAACTGCCGCACGAGTGGCTGCATCCATGTGGGAAGCGTGTGGATGCCCGCTCGAAGGTCTGCCCGAATTGCTGCTCCATGCTCAGGGGCGTTCAGCACCTTGAGGAGGCGGTTCATCACCGCCGAATCATTATCGCCAGACACGTCCTTCATCCAATGCAACGCCTGGACGACTCGCAGCGCGGGGTGACCGGCCCAGTAGAGGCGACTTGGCGCGGTCTTCTTGAACTCGATGACAAGGTTGCCGACGCGGATGGAGCGGAGACGTACATCGGTGTGCACGACCACCTGGGACGGCACGGCCGTCGTCAGTTGGAGGTCGTGTGCGGCAGTCATTCCGCTCACCAGCATTCGAGCTTGATCCCTCCGGGCGATCGTATCGACGATCTCTCGATAGTCTGGTGTCGTCGGGGCACCGGTCAGTGAGCTCTGTTGCGGCATATCATACAGCCCGCGTGCGATGCGCCGAATCTCTCCGGCACGCGCCATCCGCTGTAGCACTTTGTCGACGGCGTCGCGGCTGCCCAGGTCCAGGAAATCCGCCGGAGTCCAGGCGCCGAACGGGGCCTTGTTGGCGATTCGGGAGCTGATGGCGTCCTTGAGGTTGTTCTTTGCCATTGTCCGAAAAACGTACTCATACTTCGGACAGACCGCCAGATATAAGGCGTTCTGGCGCCTCATGGGCATCGCGGCCCTTCCGACAGAGGTCGCTAGCTTTGGTACGAGCCGACCGCTATGTCAACGATTGACACTTCTTGGCATATATCCGATACTCCTGATGTCCCGCAAGGAGCCTCCATGAATATCTCGCCGTCTCCGGAGTTCGACACGTTTGTCTCCAAGCTCACCAAGTCAGGCCGTTATGCGACCGCGACTGAGGTTGTTCGCACAGCGCTGCGGCTGCTGATGGAGCGCGAGGATGAGCGCGAGGCAAAGCTCGAAGCGCTTCGCCGAGACATTCAGGTTGGGAAGGACCAGTTGAACCGTGGCCAGACTGTGTCGTCTGATGAAGTTCGTGCGCGGCGAGAAGCACGACGTTCCAGTCATCTGGCCGACGCATGAGCTGGTGGCAGCTCACTGAGATTGCTGAAGAGGACTTGGAATGCCTTGAGGAATACATCGCAACGGACAATCCCGACGCTGCCGCCCGCATCGGCGATGATCTGATCGACAGTTTTGACCTTCTTGCGGAGAACCGAGAGGTTGGCCGGCTGCGCACAGAACTCGGGGAGAACATCCGAAGTTGGGTTGTGGGCTCCTATGTCGTGTACTACGAGCCCAGTGGCGAAGGCGTGGCAATCATGCGCATCCGTCATGGCCGTCGCGATGTGTTAGACGCCGCAGATTTGGGCTGACGCCGATCAGGCTGCTGAACGTGTGTTCGTCGTGCTTGGCGGCCAACGCGTCTATTTCTGATAGTGTCTCGCGGCCGAGCGACGTTTCCGTGGCGAGGAAGACGCGGGACATCCCGCCGCCGCCGAGCTCGCGCTCGATCGTGTGCGCGCTGCCGAGCGACGTCTGCAACTGGTCGAGCAGGGTGCCGGTTATGGGCTGGCCTTGGGGGCTCGCTTCGGCGGGTTGGGAACGCGCGGAGCGCGCGTCGCCAATACTACGGCAATGGACGGAGCAGCGCGACACGGCGGTTGTGTCTAGCCGCTGAGGCCCGCGGGTTCTACGTTTGACCGTCTCGAAGCGCAGATTCCCCGGCAACGCGCATGGATCTCGCCACCGCATTGAACGTCGCGCTCGCCGGTCGATACACCCTCGAACGTGAGATTGGTCGCGGCGGCATGGCGACTGTCTATCTCGCGCGCGACATCCGCCACGAGCGCGACGTCGCCCTGAAGGTGTTGAACCCCGAACTCGGCGTGGTGCTCGGGGGCGAGCGGTTCCTGAGCGAGATCCGGGTGACGGCCAACCTCCAGCATCCGAACCTCCTCCCGCTGTTCGACTCGGGTGAGGCGAACGGCCTGCTGTTTTACGTAATGCCGTTTGTGGAGGGGGAGACACTCCGCGCACGGCTCGATCGGGAGAAGCAGCTTCCAATCGACGACGCGGTCCGGATTACGACGGCCATCGCGAGCGCGCTCGCCTATGCGCACGAACACGGCGTCATCCATCGCGACTTGAAGCCCGAGAACATTCTCATCCAGGCGGGGCAGCCGGTCATCGCTGACTTCGGCATCGCGTTGGCGGTATCGAAGGCCGGCGGCGCGCGTGTGACGCAAACGGGGTTGAGTCTCGGCACACCGCAGTACATGTCGCCGGAGCAGGCCGCCGGCGACCGCGCCATTGACGGGCGGAGCGACATCTACTCGCTGGGGGCGGTCGCCTATGAGATGATCGCCGGGGAGGCACCGCACTCGGGCACGAGCGCGCAGGCGATCATCGCGAAGCTGATGACGCAGGACCCACAGTCCTTGCGTGCGCTGCGACCGAGCGTGCCGGAGAACGTGGCGGACGCCGTCCAGAAGGCGCTCGCCAAGGTTCCGGCCGATCGCTTTAGCTCGGCCAAGGAATTCGCCGATGCGTTGACCAATCCCACGTTCACGCTCGCCACAACGTCGGTGGCAGTGGGCGGGGGGAAGGCACACGCGCGGCTCCGAGGGTTGCCCTACGGTACCGGTGCGCTGGCCGCCCTGTTTCTCGCCATCGCCTTCTGGTCCTTCCTGAGGCCCGCGCCCGTACAGCAGGTAGTGCGGTACAATCTCGTGCTGGATTCGGCAGAGGCGCTGAGCCCGAACGTTGCGTTCTCGAGGATTGCGCTCTCGCCCGATGGAACGCGGATGGCGTATATCGGCGGCGCACACGCACAACTCATGGTGCGAGCGCGCGATCAGCTGCATGCAACCGCGATGGGAGGCACGGAAGGCGGGACTACACCGACCTTTTCCCCAGACAATGAGCACATCGCGTTCTACGTCGGAGGTGTGCTGAAAATCGTCTCGGTGAACGGAGGCGCTCCCCTCACGGTGACTGATTCGCTGGTCGGACCCGCGGGCGCATCGTGGGGACGAGATGGGGTCATTTACACAGACGGTACTGGGTTGACCAGCCTCGTCCGCGTCGCCGCCAGGCAAGGGGCTGTTCCGAGACGGTTCACCGCGCTCGACACCGCGCGCGGAGAAATAGACCATGTACTCCCCTTCGCACTGCCCGATGCGAAGGGGGTGCTGTTCACCATTAAATATCGCACTGGACGGTACGCGCTCGGGGTGGCGGACATCGCGACCGGAACCCACCGAGTGGTGGCTGAGGACGTCTGTTGCGCGGCCTACGCCCCGGGCGGCCATCTCGTGTACGTGTCCTCGGCCGGCGCGCTCACCGTCGTGCCGTTCGAGATGCGGGGCGCACGAATTACCGGCGACCCAGCGGTGGTGAGTGAAGGGCTGCACAATCGCGGCTCCATGTTGTCCGAGGACCTTACCGTTTCGCCAATGGGCACCATTGCGTACGCGACACACGCTAGGCGCCAGGTGGAACTCGTATGGGTGATACGGGACGGAAAAACACAGCTGGTTGACGTGGCGTTTCAGGACGAATTCCGATCGCCAGCCCTTTCTCCCGACGGCACACAGCTCGCACTGACGGTGGCAACCGACGCCACCGACGACATCTGGGTCAAGCAACTCGACACCGGTCCGCGGGTAAAGCTGACCTTCGACGAAGGTTTCAAGCGCGCTCCAAGCTGGACAGCCGACGGGCACTCGGTGACATTCACCTCGAATGTCTCGGGCTCATTCAGCCTATGGACCAAGCGTGCGGATGGAAGTGCGCCGCAAGTCCTGCAGTTGCACCAATCGCGAAGCATTGCAGAATCGCTCTGGTCCCCCGACGGAGCGTGGTTGATCTACCGAACGGGCACGGGGACCGTGGGCGGTGGGGACATCCTGGCGATTCGGCCAGGGAAGGATACGCTTCCCGTCCCGCTCGTCACGACGAGCTTCTCCGAGTTTACACCAGCCGTCTCACCGGATGGACGGTGGCTTGCGTATTCCTCGAACGAGACCGGTGTCCGCGAAGTGTACGTGGTGCCCTTTCCGAACAGTGGCACGGGGAAATGGGCGGTATCGACACACGGCGGGAGTGAACCACTGTGGTCGCATCACAGCGGTGAGCTGTTCTACCGCGATGGCGCAGGCAACATGATGGCGGTGGTCGTCAAGACGACACCGGTGTTTTCGGTGGGCCGCGCGACCACGCTTTTCAATGCGTCGGGGTTCGGCGCGAACCCGGAGCATCAGGAGTATGCCGTTGCACCGGACGACCGGCGATTCCTGATGCTGCGGCCCAAAGTGCTTGGCGGGACCGAGCAGTTGGTGGTTGTTGACAACTGGGTCGAGGAATTGGAGAGGAAATCGAAGCGATGAACCGTTGAACAAGCCTATATGGCGGCCCGCGAAGAGAGCGTTTACGCGGGTAGGGCCTGCCTGTAGGTTTGGCGGCCTTCCCGCGACATGCCCCCTCGTCAGTCTGTCACTTGCCCCCCTTCTGATCTTCGCAAGCAGTTCCAGGCTTCGCTCGGCACTGGCTATACGCTCGAGCGTGAGCTGGGCGGATGCGGCATGTCTCACCTTTCTAGAAGTGGAGCAGAAGCTTACTTGATTTCGAACGCCTTCTCCGGCGAGTACTCGCCTTTGGCGTGCATAGTTGGCCGGGTACGCTCTCTACGTTTTGCTGGCATGTCGTCTGCCCCTGTCGCGTGTTCACCGCGTCGGAGAGGCGATCATGGGAGACAAAGGCCAAGGGCTGGGCGACGAGCAAGGGACGAAGGTCGGTCCGCCCGATCAGGCCGGCCGTATTGCTGGGGCTAGCCACAATGACGGCCCCTCGCAGCGCGCCGAGCGCAGCACAGGTGCCGGGCAGGAAGCGACGGTAGCGGGCGAGGAGTCCGAGGAGCACAACCGCGAGCATCGAAGCGGGTACGGGGGCAAGGGCGGAAAGCCGGATACCTCGTCCGACAAGCGCTGAGATCGATTTCGGGAGTGCGCCAATATAAATAGGTATTTATATTGTCGGCATGACCGAAAATACTCCACGCGCACGTGCCGTCGCCGCGCTTCGCTTTCGCGCACTCGGCGACGAGACCCGGCTTCGCCTGCTGGAGATTCTCGTCGACGGTGAACGTACCGTCGGCGAACTCATGGACGCGACAGAGCTGGGCCAGTCGCTCGTGTCCCACCACCTGCGCACGCTGCGGAACGCGGGGCTCGTCGTCACACGCCGCGACGGGCGCTGGATCCATTATGCGCTCGCCGCCGCGGCCATGACTAGTGTTCGTGGCGTCCTGGCTGCGCTTCAGCCCTGACGTGCGGACAACGCACTGGAACTCGAGAGAGCACGAAGGGCGAAGGCGGAAGCGAAGGAGCACGAAGGGAGTAGCTGGAGGTTTGAGGTACTTCTCACACCTCCAGCTCAGACCTTCCCCTGATCGCTGCGGCCTCCTCCCTCACCGCTGCTGGCTGCCGTCTCGCGACCGCGTCGTGTATGCTCGAGCCACGCCTCGGCCTCGCGCAAACTAGCGAACACCCGCACCATCTGGTCCTCGGGCGTATAGGCCGCGAACATGCGCGCCAGTCCGAACGCCACCCCTTTGGGCGCGACAATCGCGCGAGCGGTGCCCGGCGCAAAGATGTTCCTCCGCGCCTCCGACTCGATGACGGCGGAATCAACGGAGAACTCGGTCACCCCGCTCAGGTCGGCCAACTGGGCAAGCGTCGGATCGAACGCCGGATCGGCTGCCAGGCGCCTGTAGTGCTCATGCAGGTCGTCGTTCGTGAAGTTACCCCACGCGAGGCAGGTGACGATCTTCCGGCTAGCGTCTATGACATAGTTTTCAGGCACGCGACCTCACTTGCGGGTGACATCGTATCGTAATTCGGGTGTCAACATTTGGCAGCACCGCGTGCGTCGAGACCGCCAACTCACCAGCACGTCGCACCGCTCGCCGCGACTAGCAATGGTGACGTCGCCATGCGAAGTTCCCGCCGGATCAAGACGGCCACAAACTGACGGAGACACGACCCATGGCAGATAGCTCGACGAAGGACCTCGAGGAGCGCATCGCAAAGCTCCAGCGTGCTGTTTACCATCTCGTCTGGAAACGCACTGGCTTCGGCGAACAGTGCGTCCACTGTGGCCAGGCCTACCCAAACCATGGCGAGAAGTGCAAGGCCGCCGAGGCCGAGGCTCTGGTTCGCTGAGCTCGACGAGTTACGTACTCGGCGGCTGAGGACGCCGCCGGGACAGGTCTGGCACGGCATATGTGTTATGACGGGAGGCGCGGAGGCGTTCGCGCATTACGTCTCGTCATTTCACCGTCGTGCCGATGCAGATGGATGTGCCAGCCGCTCGCTCGCGCCGCCTCGTACTAGCGGTCTGCGCCGTTTCCCTCGCCGGTGGGTGCGCTCCGTCCGCTCATGTCTTCCCCAGTCAGGCTGTGGCGTCGGCCGGCGCGTCCCTCCCGATTGCCGTTTCCACCGTGTACACGGAGGCGCAGACCCTCTCGGTCGCCCTCGATCGCATCGACCAGCGCGAGCTTCCCCTCGACCAGACGTATCGCCACTTCGGGAGCGGCAAAGGCGTCACGATCTATGTGTTCGACGGCGGAATTCTCGCGACACATCCCGAACTGAAGGGGCGCGTCCGGGTCGGGTACAACGCCTTTCCTGATGAGGAGCACATCTGCAACGCGCACGGAACTGCCGTCGCTGGTGCGGCCGCCGGCAGCACACTCGGCGTTGCTCCGGAGGCCGAGGTCGTGGACGTGAAGATGGTCGACTGCAGGAAGATGCGGGGGTCGATCGACGCGATCGTGCGCGGCACCCAGTGGATGCTCGCGGATCACGCTCTGCACCCGGAGCAGCGGGCGATCGCCAACTGGTCGTTCATGGCGGACACCGCGAACCCCATTCCGGCGCTCGACAGCGCCGTGCAGGCGCTGAACGCCGCGGGAATTCCGGTCGTGGTATCAGCCGGCAACTACGAGATGAACGCCTGTCACATCTCGCCGAGTAACTCGCCTGGAGCCATTGTCGTCGGCGCGTCGCGAGTGCGGCGTTCGCGCGCAGCCGCCGATGCCCCGCTCATCGATGAGCGTGCACCCGGCACTGCGTTCGGGCCATGCATCGACGTCTTCGCACCCGGTGATTCAGTACTCTTGCCAAGCATGGATTCCCAGCACGAGGCGTCGCAGCAGTTGTGGGCGGGCACATCGATGGCGGCCGGCTATGTGAGCGGCGCCGCCGCGCTCTACCTCGAGGCGCATCCGCGCGCGACGACAGAGGCGGTGGCGGATCACTTCCGGTCGTCGTCGTCGAAGAGCGTGGCGGTCGACGCGCGCTCCGGAAGCGCCGGCATGTTGTACGTCGGTCCTGACCGGCCCGTCGCGCCCGTTATCCTCGCGGGTCGCGCGGCGCCCTAGTTCATCGACGTCGTCGGTGAGGCGGAACGGGAGAGGCGTCCTTATCTTTCAGGATGGCAAACACCGATCTCGACGCGCTCTGCATCAACACCGTCCGTACGCTTTCGATGGACGCCGTGCAGAAGGCGAACTCCGGTCACCCCGGCACTCCGATGGCGCTCGCGCCACTCGGCTATGCGCTGTTCACGCGCCACATGAAGCACGACCCGTCCGATCCGCATTGGGCCGATCGCGACCGATTCGTGCTCTCGTGCGGTCACGCGTCGATGCTGCTCTACAGCTGCCTCTTCATGAGCGGTTACGGCCTGACGCTCGAGGACCTGGAGCAGTTCCGGCAGTGGGGCAGCAGGACGCCTGGTCATCCCGAATACGGTCATGCGCCTGGCGTCGAGACGACCACCGGCCCGCTCGGTCAGGGCATCGGCAACGCAGTCGGCATGGCGGTGGCCGAGGCGCACATGGCGGCGACGTTCAATCGTGAGGGACACGGGATCGTCGATCACCACACGTTCTTCATCTGCAGCGACGGCGATCTCATGGAGGGCGTGTCGCACGAGGCGTGCTCCTTTGCCGGACATTTTCAGCTCGGCAAGCTGATCGGCTTCTACGACGACAACCACATCACGATCGACGGAAGCACCGACCTCACCTTCACAGACGACACCTCGAAGCGATTCGAAGCATACGGCTGGCAGGTACTTCACCTGGCCGATGTGAACGATCTCGCGGCCATCGATGCAGTCGTCGCCGAGGCGAAGGCGGATGCGTCGCGGCCGACGATGGTGGTGACGCGGACACACATCGGCTATGGCAGCCCGAAGAAGCAGGACACCAGCGCCGCGCACGGCGAGCCACTCGGCGCCGAGGAGATCGTGGCGACGAAGTTGGCGCTAGGATGGCCGAAGCCGAACGAAAGCTTCTACGTCCCCGAAGAGGCGCTCGCGCACTGGCGCGGCCAGGTGACTGAGCGCGGAAAGCAGGCGCACGCCGATTGGGATTCGCGCCAGAAGGCCTATGCGGGTGCGTACGCGACGGATGCGTCGGAGCTCACGCGTCGCATGGCCGGTGATCCGCCTGATGGATGGGAGAAGGCGATTCCCGACTTCACCGAGACGAATGGTTCGGTCGCGAGTCGTGCGGCGTCAAACGCGGTGTTGAATGGACTGGTGGGGGTGATGCCCGAGCTCATGGGCGGTTCGGCTGATCTCACGCCGTCCAACGGGACGGCGATCAAGACGTGGAAGAACTTTGCGCCGGGCGCGTACGACATGCGGTACATGCACTTCGGCATCCGCGAGCACGGCATGGGCGCGATCATGAATGGCATGGCGCTGCACGGCGGCATCGTGCCGTTCGGTGGCACGTTCCTGATCTTCTCGGACTACATGCGTCCGCCAATCCGGCTTGCGTCGATCATGAAGCAGCACGTGATCTACATCTTCACGCACGATTCCATCGGGCTCGGCGAAGATGGCCCGACGCACCAGCCTGTCGAGCAGTTGTCCGCATTGCGCGCCATTCCCGACATCACGGTCATCCGGCCGGCGGATGCGACGGAGACGGCAGCGGCGTGGAAGGTGGCGGTGCTGCACAAGCACGGGCCGGTATGCCTGGTGCTGACGCGTCAGAAGCTCGGTTACATCGACCGGAAGAAATTCGCGTCTGCGGACGGTGTCGCGAAGGGCGGCTATGTGCTCGCGGATGCGGAGGTTGGAAAGCCCGACGTTGTTCTGCTGTCGAGCGGATCCGAGGTGGCGCTGATCATCTCGGCACGTGAAAAGCTTGCTGCCGCTGGCGTGAAGGCGCGCGTGGTGAGCCTGGCGAGCCATGAGCTTTTCGCGCTGCAGTCCCAGTCGTATCGCGACTCGGTGTTGCCGCCAGATGTGCCACGTGTGTCGATCGAGGCGGCCCATTCGATGAGCTGGTACCGCTGGGTGGGGACGAACGGCATCGTGATCGGCATCGATCGGTATGGTGCCAGCGCGCCGTTCGAGACGATCTATACCGAGCTTGGTTTGACCGTCGATAAGGTTGTCGAGGCGGCAACGAGTCTCGTAAAGAAATGACGTCTCGAGTTCAAAAGAGACGTTGATAGTGTTCATCGCGAATCAAGCGAATCAACACGAATCGCCGCGAATCCTTTTTAAGGGCGGTTTGAACAATTCGTGAAGATTCGCTGAATTCGTTGGATTCGCGCTGCCAACGAACAACGCTTTTTGTTTTTCCTCCCAACGCACTCATTCGTCGCACCCGTGAACGATTCCCCAGTCCCCCGCAACAACTTCATTCGTGATCTCGTCGCCGAGGATGTGGAGACGAATCGGTTTGGCCGTCAGGTGGCGACGCGGTTTCCGCCGGAGCCGAACGGCTTCCTGCACATCGGGCACGCAAAGTCCATCTGCCTGAACTTCGGACTCGCACGCGATTTCAACGGACGCGTCAACCTGCGGTTCGACGACACCAATCCGGCCACGGAGGACATCAGGTACGTCCAGTCCATCAAGGACGACGTACGGTGGCTCGGCTTCGAGTGGAATGAGGAGCGGTACGCGAGCGACTACTTCGAGCAGCTCTATGAGATCGCCGAGGCGCTCGTCATGTCGGGCAAGGCGTACGTCGATTCGCAGAACGAGGAGGAGATTCGCGAAGGTCGCGGGTCGGTGATCGCGGCCGGCACCGCGAGCCCGAACCGCGACCGTTCCGTCGACGAGAATCTCGACCTGCTGCGCCGAATGAAGACGGGCGAGTTCGCGGATGGCGCGCATGTGCTGCGCGCGAAGATCGACATGGCGCATCCGAACATGATCATGCGCGATCCGCTGCTGCTGCGCATTCGCCATGCGCACCATTACCGGCGCGGCGACGAGTGGTGCATCTATCCGTTGTATGACTTCGCGCACGGGTTGTCGGACGCGATCGAAGGGATCACGCGGTCGCTCTGTACGCTCGAGTTCAAGGACAGCCGGGACGTGTATGACTGGCTGTTGAATGAAGCGGGCTTCGTGAATCCGCCCACGCAGATCGAGTTTGCGCGACTCGAGATCGACTACACGGTGCTGAGCAAGCGGAAGCTCCTTCGCCTGGTGAACGAGGGCTTCGTCTCGGGCTGGGACGACCCCCGCATGCCGACGCTTGCCGGACTGCGCCGCCGCGGCGTGACGCCCGAGGCAATTCGCAACTTCGCCGACACCATTGGCGTCGCGCGGAAGCCGGCGCGCGTCGAGCTCGCGACGTTCGAGCACGCCGTGCGCGACGATCTCAACATGCGCGTTCCTCGTGTGATGGCGGTGCTGAATCCGCTGAAGGTGGTGCTGACGAACTATCCCGAGGGAGAAGTCGAGATACTCGATGCGCCGTCGTATCCGCACGACGTCCCGCTCGAGGGATCGCGCGACGTGCCGTTCTCGCGGGAAGTGTGGATCGAGCGCGACGACTTCATGGAGGATCCGCCGAAGAAGTTTTTCCGTCTCGCACCGGGGCGCGAAGTGCGGCTGCGTTACGGCTTCTTGATCACCTGTCAAAGCGTGGTGAAGAACGAGGCGGGTGACGTCGTCGAGGTGCACTGCACGTACGATCCAGCGACGCGAGGCGGCGATGCGCCTGATGGACGTCGCGTACAGGGCACGATCCATTGGGTGTCGGCGGCGCGCGGCGTGGATTGCGAGGTGCGGTTGTACGACAAGCTGTTCACCGTCGCGGATCCCGATTCGGGCGAGGCGGACTTCACGTCGCTGCTGAATCCGGAGTCGCTTGTCGTTGGCAACAACGCCAAGGTGGAGCCGAGTGTCCTCGCGGATCCGGTTGGGTCGCGGTATCAGTTCGAGCGGACGGGCTACTTCGTGAAAGATCCTGACTCGGCGGCCGAGCGTCCCGTGTTCAACCGTACGGTGACGCTGCGCGATTCGTGGGCCAAGGTCAACAAGTAGGTCAACAGCAGTTCAACGGCATTCCTACCGCAGAGGGCGCAGAGAAACTGAAACTGCCGCAGAGGGCGCAGGGTAACTTCGAATGCGAAATGTGAAAGTTTCGTTTTTCTCTGCGCCCTCTGCGGCTTCCCTTGTTCTGTGCGTCCCCTGCGGTAAGATCGCGGTTGCCGAGGTCGATCGCGTTCGCCTAGGCAAGCCCCTGCCGGATTGCCTTGATCACACGGTCCGCGAACAAATCCACTTCATCGACTGTCGTGTAGACACTCGGCGTGATGCGCATGCCCTGGAACTCGTCGGTCACCATGGGCGTCGTCACGATGCGGTGTTGACTGAGGAGCCAGCCACCGAGCTTGCCGAGATCCATTCCATCGATCGCGACGACGCCGATGGCGCCTGATTTCGTTGGGCCGATTTCCGTGATCATCTTCACGCGATCGCTCGCGGCGAGCAGTTGCTTCGCCCAGCGATCGCGCAGGTAGCGCAGGCGCGCGATCTTTCGTTCAGGGCCGATGCCACGGTTGAACGCGATGGCGACGGAGACCGCATTGTGGTTGGCGGCCGGATGTGTGCCGATCTCCTCGTACTTCCGGATGTCTCCCTCCTGCTCCACGCCGCCAGCCATCAGCGGCCAGAGCGACTTGATCTTCTCCTTCCGCACGTAGAGGAAGCCTGTGCCGATCGGTGCGTGCATCCACTTGTGGAGGCTGGTGCCGTAGTAGTCGGCGCCAAGGTCGTCACGTGTGAACGGGAAGTGCGCGAAGGCGTGCGCTCCGTCGACGAACACCTGGATGCCCTTCGGCTTCGCGAGGTCGACGATCTCCCGCACCGGCGCGATGTAGCCGGTCTGGAAGCTGATGTGCATCACCTCGATGACCTTCGTGCGCGACGTGATTGCCGCCGCGATCTGGTCGACGTATGACGCTGTGCTCTTCACCGGCGTCTCGATCTTCACGCGCTTGAGCACGATGCCTTCGCGACGCTCACGCTGCCGCCACGCGTTCTGCATGCGCGGATAGTTCTGCGTCGTCATGACGACTTCGTCGCCGGTCTTGAGGTCGATGCCGAAGATCATCGTCTCGTTGGCCTCGGACGCGTTGCGCGTGATCGCCATCTCTTCCGGATCGCAGCCGAAGTCCTTCGCGAGATCCCGGCGCACGGACTCGATGCGCGGTTCCAGCACGCGCCACATGTGCTCCGTGGGCAGCTCGTTCGTGAACTTGAGATCGCGGATCATCTGCTCGAGCACGTGCGTCGGCGTTGGGCTGCAGCCGCCGTTGTTGAGGTTGATCATCGTGCGATCGAGGTCGAACGCGCGCTGGATCTCGCCCCAGTAGGACTCGTCGTCCGCCACAAGGGCGGGAGCGACGCCCGCGGCCGTTTCACCGGCCCTGAAGAGGTGCCGGAACGCATCGCCGCGCATGACCGGTGCGGCGATGCCGGCACCAACGAGCGAATGGACGAACGTCCTTCTTGATTGCATGGTCGGCGGCGTTGGAGGTGACGAATCATCCGTGCTCAAGGGCGCGGTGTCCACCCCCAGCTCGAAGTCCTGGACGGTGGGCCAAGTGCCTCGTTCAGGCTTCTCAGACATTCCGGTGTCCAAGTGCCTCGGGCCGGCTCCTCAGACATTGTTCTACGCGGATGACGCGGATTTGCCGGATTTTCGCGGATTTGTTCTTCGATGGTCCAATCCGGAGTGTCTCGCTCCGGCCCAAGCATCTCTTGCCTTCAGGCAGGCTTCAAACACAGCCAAGCGTGAAGTTCTTGATCCAAACTGCTGGCTTTGCGTCGCCACTTGAACGCTGAGCTACAAGCCCGATTTGCAGATTCAAAATTTTTCGGCTTCGGTGCGATCTACCTCGCGTTTGCATGGAGCAATCCGCGGTGATCCGCTCAATCCGCGTCATCCGCGTAGAACAATGTCTGAGGAACCGGCCCGAGGCACTTGATCCAGATCAGCTGAGGAGCCGGCCCGAGGCACTTACAGGCCGGTTGATCTCCTCTAGAGCCGCTCAATACGGGACGATGTCCACCTTCGGCACCACGTGGAGATATGAGCCGATGATCTTCGAGACGAGCGTCGCCGTGGTGGCGCCTTGGAACGGCACGTACTCCAGCATCATCGCCACGACGATCTTGGGGTCGTCGGCGGGCGCGAAGCCCACGAACCAGGAGAAGTTGAGCTCCTTGCCATTGGCGGCGTACTTCCGGCTCTGCGCGGTGCCCGTCTTTCCCGCGAGCACCACACCCTCGATCTTGGCGCGCGCCGCGGTACCGGTCTCGACGACGTTCGCCAGCGCCGCGCGAAGCTGCGCGAACTGCTGATCAGTGAGCTTGAAGATGCGCTTCCGTTCGGGAGTGCCCTTCACCACCTCGGGGCGCGCCTCAGTGCCATCCGTCGCGAGTGCCGTGTAGAACCGCGCCATGCTGAGGATGGTCTGCGCATTCTCGCCCTGGCCAATGGCAAGGTTCAGCACCACCGACGTCGTCCATCCGCTCTTTCCATACTTGCGGTCGAAATACTCAGTCGTCGACGGCCAGAGCGGCGTACGCTCCTCGGGAAGGTCGATGCCCGCCTTGTTCTTGAACCCCAAGTTCACCCCGCCCGCCATGAGCTTGGTGAGTCCAACCTTGAGCCCGAGCTGATAGAAGTACGTGTTGCACGACTTCGCGATCGCCTCGGCGAGTGAGAGGCTGCCGTGCTTGCCATCGCAGTGGAAATAGCGGGATCCGTACTGCAAGCCGCCGTTGCACGTCTGCAGCATGTGCTCGTTCATCTGGACCATGTTGCCTTCGAGCGCCGTGATCGCCGTCGCGATCTTGAAGGTCGAACCAGGCGGATATTCGCCCTGTAGCGCCTTGTTGTAGAGCGGGCGGCGCGGATCGTTGCGCAGCGAATCCCAATACTGGGCGGGAATGCCGCCGACGAACCGGTTCCCGTCCCAGCCCGGCGCGCTGACGAGCGCGAGCACGGCACCCGTCTTGGGGTCGAGCGCCACCATGCCGCCCTGGAGCGTATCGCCGAACACGCTGGCGGCGACGCGCTGGAGGTCCATGTCGATGTTGGTGTAGAGCGGCGGGGCAGCCACGGGCGCGAGGTCAGCGCGCGCGTACGTCTGGTGGACCACGCGGCCGCGCGCATCGACCTCGACGAACTGACTGCCCTCGGTACCGCGGAGCACCGCTTCGTATTGTTTCTCCAGGCCCTGCTTGCCGATCTGCTGCCCTTCCTTGTAGTCGAGCGTGTCCTTCTCCCGCGCGAGGTCCGCCTCGGTCACCTCGCCCGTGTAGCCGACGAACGACGAGACGACGTCGCCGTCCGGATAGAAACGGCGCGGGGCGCTCTGGATGATGAGTCCCGGAAACGCCGTCCGGTGCTCCTCGAGCACGCTCACGACGTCGAATCCGGCATCAACGAGTATGGCCGTGGGTCGGCTTGGGGCGCGGCGCAGGCGGCGCACCGCCTGATCCACCTGACGAGGCGTGATGGCGATGACCTCGCCAAGGCGGGCGAGGATGGCGCGCAGCGAGTCCTCGCGCAGTGCGAGGACGGAGACCGAGTAGCCGACGACGTTGTCCGCGATGATCTTTCCATTGCGGTCATAGATCACGCCGCGCGGCGCGGGCAGCGGAATCAAGCGCATCCGGTTGGTCTCGGACTGCATCGCGTACTTTTCGTGCTGGATCACCTGGCTGCGGAAAAACCCGCCCGCCAGGAACAGCAGGACGCCAGTGATCAGCAGCGAGGCGACACGGCTGCGGCGGCGAACTTCGTTGGGATGAAAGCTCACTACGGTTCTCTGCGCGTGGTTCGGCCGTCCGATGCCGTTCCCAGGATGATGCCGGTCAGCCTGAATGCACCGCGAGCAGGACCGCGATTCGGCGCCTGTCGGGCAACTAACATCCGCAAGAAGCACGCAATGCCGCCTGGGCGCAAGAAATCGCCGAAGCCACTATCGGCGGATCTTGATGCCAACGAATGCTGCACGCGTACCGATTTGTGGCTTGCACAGCCATTCGACCGCACCCGCTTGCGCCGGATCTCGTCGTGGCGCTCTAATGCACCCGTGCAGAGAACCCAGTTCTTGCGTCACCTCGGGCGCCGAGTGATCACCGCGCAGCTGCTCGCCGCTCTCCTCGGCGGCCTGTTTGCGCGCGCGGGGGCGCAGCAGGCCGGCGGTGTCGTCATCTCTCGCGTCATGGCCGACCCGTCAGGCGTGAGCGACGAGCTCGGTGAGTGGATCGAGATCGCCAATTACGGCTCGGCGCCCGTTGATCTCCGCGGATGGCAGCTGCGATCGGCCCGTGATCCGGGATTCGTTGTCCCGGCAATGCTCATCGTGCCGATCGGCGGAGCAGTCGTGCTTGGTCGCTCCGGCGATGCGGCCACGAACGGAGGTGTACGCGTCGACCTCGTGTATTCGGGCATCGTGCTCGCCAACTCGAGGGACTGGCTCGTGCTCGCCAATCCGGCGGGAGCCACCACGGACTCAGTCGCGTGGGATACGGCTCCGCGTGGACGAGCGATCGACCATGGCGTACGCACACCGCGTCTCGATGTAGTCCGCTCTACTGCCCAGACCCAGGCCCAGGCCAAAGCCCAAGCCCAGGCCCAAGCTGCAATGTCCGCCTCTGCACCCCGCCAAGACACCCCGTCTCACGTGCCGAGCGAGCTCGTTGTCCGCGTCCTCGACATTGGACAGGGCGACGCGATCCTGATCCAGAACGGCGGCTCCACGGTGCTCGTCGATGGCGGGCCAGCACCCGCCGCACTCGGCAGATATCTCGACCTGCTCGCACTGAACGGCACCACGGTCGACGCCGTGGTGCTGACACATGCGCACTCGGACCACTATCAAGGGCTGCGAGAACTGTTCGCCTCGCGGCGACACATCACCGTTCGGTATTTCTGGGAAAACCAGGATCCGTCGACGAACGTCACTCTCGGCAAGCTTCGGGATTCCATTGCGGCGCGCATTCCGCTCGGGCTCGTGTATCGCGACACGGACGATCCGTGCGCGAATGGCGCGCCGCTCTGCACCATCACGCTGAAGGGCGGCGCGAAGCTTCACATCCTCCGTCCCGACCCTGACGGACAGGGACCCAACAACCGATCGCCGGCGCTGAAGCTGGTCGGCCCCGATTCGGCGTCGTTCACGATGTGGATGGCGGGCGATGCGGAGACCGACGCGATCGAATGGTTCACGCGCACGGGCTATCGCCGGAACCCCGGCATGCGCGTCGACGTGCTCAAGGCGGATCACCACGGAAGCTGCAACGGCGTGACGGACCTCTATCTCGACCAGCTCCGGCCGTCACTGCTCGTCGCGTCGCTCGCGGCCGTGAACGACTACGGCCACATGCACGCGCAGGCGAAGGCGATGTACGCGAGGCACGGCATTCCGTGGTACCGCACCGACCAGAATGGCACCATCACGCTTCGCACCCCGGGCACGCCAGGCTCGGGCTATTCGGTGACAATCGAGCGAGGCGGAAAGAGCACTTCAGGTCCGAGCGATCGGCGTTCGACGTCACCGGACTGCGGACGTTAGAGCAGGCTGGCTGAGGAAGCGTCCAACATTCAGTTGCAGTTCAGGAAGACCACAACTGACATTTGAATCCTTCGTACTCGGGCGCGAGCCTCTCTCAAAATCCTCGACAGGTAGACGACCGCCACCTCCAACTGATCATAGCGGATCAGGCGGATGACAGCGTCTGACGTGCATCGTTAAAGGTTTCTTTTTTGGACGCACGAAGACTACAGACGCTAATCCGCGACTTCCGTGTAGAATCCGGTTGCAGATCGCGCTGCGACAGTAGTCAAGGATTCTGATGCCGGCTCGCACGCGTGAGGAAGCGTCCAACATTCAGTTGCAGTTCAGGAAGACCACAACTGACATTTGAATCCTTCGTACTCGGGCGCGAGACTCTCTCAAAATCCTCGACAGGTAGACGACCGCCACCGGCAACCGGATAAAAGCGCGGATCGGTTGGACTACTGCACCGAAGAAACGTGTCCTCCTATCGTCCTATCATCCTATCATCCTCAGGGCTTTTCACTCGACCACCAGCTTCGCCACCTTGCCGCCCGCGATGATCTCGAACTCGCCGGGCTCCACGACGAAGCGATTGTCGCGTCCAACAAAGCCCAGCCGCTGAACGGGAATCTGGAACGTCACCACGCGACGTTCACCGGGTGCCAGCAGCACCTTCTCGAAGGCGCGCAGGCGCCGCATGGCCGGAGTGACGGACGCATAGAGCTGCCGCGAGTAAACCTGCACCACCTCCATCCCGGTCCGGCGACCTGTATTCGTCACCGCGACCGAGACCGACACGGTGTCGCGAACGCCAACCGTGCTCTTTGCGAGCGCGACGGAATTGTACGCAAAGGTGGTGTATGACAGGCCGTATCCGAACTCCCATTCTGGGTTGTAACCACCAGTCGGCCCGGAGATACCGAGATCGCCGCTCGCGCTGCGATCATAATGTTCAATCGCACCCGCATTCCGCGGATACGAGAACGGGAGGCGCCCGCTCGGGTTCACGTCACCGGCGAGCACGCGCGCGATCGCCTCGCCGCCGAACGGTCCGGTGAGATAGCCGAGCACGATGCCACGCGCACCGTCGACGACCGTGCGAATCGTACGTGGACGCGATTCGAAGACGGTGAGGATGACAGGCTTGCCAGTTGCCTCCATGGCGCGCGCAAGCTCGAGCTGCGCATCCGGGAGCGCGAGATCATCGATGTCGCCGGGCTTCTCGACCACCGGCGGTTCACCGAGTGCGACGATGACCACGTCGGCGTCTCGTGCTGCGGCGACCGCGGCGGATATGTCAGTCGCTGTCGTTAGCGACGCGCCCGCGGAATACGACACACGATCGGCACCGAACTGCGTGCGCAGCGCCGTGAGCAGGTTGGGAACCGATTTCGGGTACATCGCGGTGTCGGTTCCCTGCCACGTGTACGTCCATCCCCCATGCTGCACGGGCAGCGAGGTCGCGCCAGGTCCCGTGACCAGGATCTTCACGCCGCGTGAAAGTGGCAGCACACCACCCTCGTTCTTCACGAGCGTCACGGCCTCCTCCGCGGCGCGGCGGCTCACGGCCGCAAACGCAGCCGAGCCCGCGTTCGCGAGCCGGGCTGTATCCGGCCCCGGCGCCTCGAAGAGGCCGAGGTCCACCTTGAGCCTGAGAATGCGGCGTACGGATTCGTCGATGCGCGCTTCAGTGATGTCGCCAGAGTGGACGAGCGCGAGCACATCGTCGATGAAGAGCGTGTTGTAGGGCACCATGCTCATGTCGATGCCGGCGTTGATCGACATGCGAACTGCATCGCGCCGAGTGCGCGCAACGTGCGAGACCGTCATGAGACGGTTGATGTCCTCCCAATCGGAATCGATCACGCCCTTGAAGCCGAGCTCCGTGCGCAGAAGGTCGGTCAGAAGCTCACGGCTCGAGTGCACCGGGATGCCATTCACTTCACCGGAGTTGGCCATGATCGTGCGAACGCCGGCATCAATGGCCGCCTGGAACGACGGAAGAAACAGCTCGCGGAGTTGTCGCTCCGGAAGCCACGCCGACGTGCGGTCTCTCCCGCTGAGCGGCATGCTATAGCCGATGAAGTGCTTGCCGGTGGCGGCGACGAAGACATTCGTGAATCCGCGCGAACCCGATGGGCTCGCACTTGGCCCCGACAACATCGACAGCGACCGTCCCGCCAGCAGCGAATCCACCGCCGCGATGGGACTCGCCTGTTCGGCTTCGATTGCCTCGCGGCCGAGCACCGACGTGAGGTAGACGTCTTCACCGAAGGTCTCGAAGAAGCGGGACCAGAGCGGTTGCCGGGCGAGGTCGAGCACCGGTGAGAAATTCCAACCGATGCCGCTGGCGCGCGTCTCGTAGGCGGTGATCTGATTTTCGCGGCGGACGAGCATGGGATTCCACGTCGCCGCCATGGCGATGTTCTGCGGGAAGATCGTTGCGCCAAGCATGTACTGATGCCCGTGTACGGCGTCGATGCCGTACAGCACCGGCACCCGCACGCGACGTCGCGCCGCAAACCGTTGAATCATTGCGTTGATGTCGGTCCACTGTCGCGGAGTCAGCGCCACGCCGGCGACATTGAACAGCGCACCGACGTTTCGCTTGACGACGATCTCTTCGAGTTTGGCCGAGTCAAGGACCTGCGCGCGTGTGGCTGTGCCGGCCACGCGCGTGACGGCGGAGATGTCGAGCTGTGTCATCTCGCCGACCTTTTCCTCGAGCGTCATGCGCCGCAGCAGCGCCTCGACCCGTGCATCAGGTGATTGCGCGGTCGCCGCACGCGCGAACACCAGGGTTGCCAGAACAATCGGGTAGGCAAGTCTCATGGGCGGATAGTAGTCTGCGGCAGTTGGCTCACCATGAACGCGTAGTCAAAGGCAATTTCGTGCCAGCGGTCGTACCGCCCCGAAGCGCCGCCGTGACCCGCACCGAGGTTTGCCTTCAAGATGAGGGGATTCTGGTCGGTCTTCATGTCGCGAATCCTCGCCGCGAACTTCGTCCCCTCCCAGTACGGCACCTGGCTGTCATTGTACGAGACCTCGACGAGCATCGCGGGGTACGCTTGACGCTTCACGTTATCGTACGGCGAATATTTCATCATGTAGTCATACGCGGGTTTCTCGTTCGGATTGCCCCACTCCGTGTACTCCGCGGTCGTCAGCGGTAGCGTCGGATCGAGCATCGTGTTCATGACGTCGACGAACGGCACCTGCGCAACGACGGCCTTGAACAGGTCGGGACGCATGTTGACCACTGCACCCATGAGCAGCCCGCCCGCCGAGCCACCCTGGATCATCATCCGGTCAGCGGAGGTGTAGCGCTGCTTCTCCAGTGACTGCGCGACATCGATGAAGTCGGTGAACGTGTTCATCTTCTTCATCATGCGTCCTGCTTCGCGCCACGGTTCGCCAAGTTCGCCACCGCCACGAATGCTCGCCAGCGCGTAGACGAAGCCGCGGTCGAGAAGACTCAGCCGTTCGCTTGAGAAATTCGGATTCGTCGACGCGCCATACGAGCCGTACGCATACAGCAGCATTGGCGCACTGCCGTCCATTGGCGTTCCCTTTCGATAGACGAGCGCCACCGGAACCTTCACGCCATCGCGCGCCACCACCCACACTCGGCGCGACTCGAACTTCGTGCGGTCATAGTTCGCGATCTCCACCTGCTTCAGGAGCGTGCGCGTACGTGTCCGCACATCGTACGCGAAGGTGCTCGACGGCGTCACCAGCGAATTGTACGACAGCCGCAGCGTGTCCGTCGCGTACTCGAAGTTGGGGCCGAGGAAGAGCGAATACACCGGCTCCGGTGTGGCGATGCGATGCGATGCGCCGGTGGTCTTGTCGATCACGCGGAGATACGTGAGACCGTTCTCACGCTCCGAGACGACCGTGAACTTCGCGAAGAAGTCCGCGTCCTCGATCTTCACCTTCGGATTGTGCGCGATGAACGTCTTCCAGTGTGCCTCATCGGGGTGATCGTATGGTGCTGAAACGACGCGGAAATTCTTGGCGCCCCTGTTGGTGCGGATGTAAAAGCGGCCCGCGTCGGCGTCGACGGAATATTCGTGGTCCTTCGCGCGCGGAATCACCAGCGTGAATGCGCCGTCCGGCTGATCCGCTCGCAGATAGCGCGTTTCGCCGCTCGTTTTGGCGGACGTCGACAGGAAGATCATCGAGCGGTCGCGCGAGCGATTCGCGCTGACGTCGAACTCCTCGTCCTTCTCGTCGTACAGCAGGGTGGTGGAGTCCGTGCCGGCCTTGTGGCGCCAGAACTTGTCGCTCCGCTTCGTGATCGAATCTTCCGTGGTGATGAACAACGTGTGGTTGTCGGGCGCCCACACGACCGATCCCACGCGCGGCACGCGGTCGCTCAGCGTGACACCCGTGCGCATGTCCTTCACGTACAGCGTGTACTGGCGATATCCCGTGGTGTCGACGGTGTACGCGACGAGATTTCCGTCGTCGCTCATCGCCGTCGTTCCGAGCGCGTAGAAGCCGTGGCCGGCCGCCATGGCATTGAGGTCGAGCAGGCTCTGCTCGGTCCCGCCCGCGACCGGGCGACGCACGAGGTTCGGATACTGCTTCCCCTCGAAGGTGAGCGACCAATACAGCCAGCTTCCACGCCGATAGGGATAGGTCTCATCGTTCTGCTTGACGCGACCGACCATCTCCTCGTAGAGATGTGCCTGGAGCGCCTCTGTCGGCTTCATGACGGCCGCGGTGTAGGCGTTCTCCGCCTCGAGGTACTGCTTCACCGCCGGATTGCTACGGTCGCGCAGCCAGAAGTACTCGTCCGAGCGCGTGTAGCCGTGAATCGTCGTGACTTTCGGCTGCTTCGCCGCGACGGGTGGCTTTCCGGCCGTGCCTTCTCGCGCGAGCGGGGTGCTCTGTGCACCAACCGACACAGCAAGGCCGCAAAGCACGACGTTCGAGGCTGCGACAAGACGGCGCATGGCTACTCGTGTGCAAGGGAATCCCGAGTGTTTCCGTAAGCTACTTGAATATTCGACGCCGCCTAGAAGGCGCAGAGCTGTACATACTTTGCTCGGAATCCATTGGCGGTGCGCCCGATGTGTGCAAAGCAACCGCAGAGCTCTCAGTTAACAGCTATCTGCATCAGTAATGAGTCAAGCGGAAGAGCGATTTTACGCTCGACTGGAAACTGACGCTGATGGCTGTTGACTGACAACTCTGCGGTTGTTGTGCACATTGAATGGCAATCGAGTCTCGCCGCTGAGACGACGGTTTCAGTTTTCAGCAGGTCATTTTTTTGGATCGAGGATGTCGTCGATCCGCTTGATCGCACCGGCGACGTGCAGTTGCGTGGACCGATCGCCGGCGCCCGCGTGTGCTCGCAGGTCGCTGCGCAACGAGACCAGCGATCCGCGTATCTGTGACTTCGCGTCGTCACTCAGCGGAAGGCGCGTGATGCCGAACTGTCGCAGCTGTGCAGCGAGGGCCGCATTCTCGGGCGGAGGATTCAGCTTCCGCTGGAGCTGCGTGAGGTAATCGTCCTGGAGCTCGCGTCGGAAGGCATCGATCGACTGGCCGGCATAGATCTCCGACCACACGCCGCGGCGGAGATCGTCGAGGAGGCCCGAGAGCGAGTAGGCGTTCGCCTTGTTCGTGGCGAGTGCCTCGCCTTCGAGCAAGCGGTTCATCCGACCGTCGTCGAGCAGGCTCGTGAGCACGCGCGCCTGCGCGTTGTTGATCCGGTTGATCATGCCGCCGGCCTCGAAGCGTCCAGCGATCTCCGGCTTGATCAGCCAGGTCGGCGTCTGGAACACGTTGTCATTGATGAACCGGACGGCCTCCTGCTGGCGGGCTCTCGACATCGCGACATAGACCGGCCCGGCCTGGCTTCCGGACTTGTACCAGACGGTCCCTCCGCCGACGACGGTGGCCACGTGATTTGCCTCGGTCGCCCACTGGCCCACCGTGCGGTCGTAGACCTCCTTCAGGTCCGCGTTGTCCTCGCCGGGAATCGTGGCCGTGCTGGCGACGTAATTCACGACGCGATGCAGGTTCTTGAATCCCAGTGCCGTGGACTTCACGGGGTCCGCGTCACCGACGGCCTCGCTCTGCGTTCCGAAAGCGCCGAAATCGTTGTTCGCCGAGAAGCGCAGCCATGGCACGGTATCCTGGATGCGCGTCCACTTCTCGAGCGTGGCGCGTTCTTCCCCCGAGCTGCGCGCACCCGCAATGGGCCGATACCCCCAGCCGATGGCCCACTTGTCATACGGACCGATGCGCGGAATGATGTCGTCGATCGCGATCCGGTCCTCCGGCTGCGCGACGTAGTTGTAGCGCGAGTAGTCCATGATGCTCGGCGAGTGTCCCATCCGGTGCACCCACGATGCGCTGCGAACGGAATCCGCGGGATACGTCGAGCTGCCGATCTGGTCGTGCTGCAGGCCGATTGTGTGTCCGATCTCGTGCGCCACCACGAACTCGAGGAGCCGTCCGGTCAGCGAATCGGGAAACGGAAAGACGCGTGCGCGCGCATCGAGCTGCGAGGCCTGCGTGAAGTACCAGTCGCGATTCAGGTTGATGACGTTCTGGAAGATGCGCGCGGAGCCATTGAGGATCTCGCCCGTACGCGGATCGCTGACGTGCGGACCGACCGCGTTTTCCGTTGTGCTGGGCAGCCAGCGGATGACCGTGTGGCGGATGTCTTCGGGCGACCAGTCGGGATCATTCGCCGGTGCGTCCATCGCGACGATGCCGTCCCGGAAGCCCGCCGCCTCGAAGGCCGGCTTCCAGTCATTGATGGCCCTGCGCACCCAGGGCTTCCACTGCTCCGGCGTATTCGGATCCACGTAGTAGACGATGGGTTTCTTCGGCGCACAGAGCCCTTGCGCGTCGGGCGGGCCATCGCATTCCAGCCGGTATTTCGTGATGTACTGGCGGCGGGCGGCGCGGCTGTCGGCGCCAAAGTCGACATACCGCTCGGAGAAGAACCCGACGCGCTCGTCAAAGCGTCGCGGCATCATCGGCTGTTCCGGCAGGCGGATGATGCTCCAGTGCGCGAGCACGGAGGTGGCCGGACGCGGAGCGCCGAGGGCCGCCGGTGCCGCACCGGCGGGGGCCGCGGTGCCCGTCTGCGTGGCTTCCACCTCGACGTTCTCCGGAAACGCGACGACGCGCTCGACGAATGAGCGCGTCGGATCGATCTGGCCGCGGATAGCCGAGAGCTCCGGGATGGACGTGGTGAAGAGGCGCGTCACGTCGATGACGGCGGCGCTGTCCGGTCCGTACGCGTCCACATTGAACACTGCGACGATCGGTGCATAGTTCGACGCCACTACCGCCTTGTAGACAGGAAGCGACGTATCCGCCGTGATCGCGTAGGCGGGAGCGCGAAGAATGACGCGATTCCCCATGCGCTCCCAGCGCGCGCTCGATTCCGAGAACTGATCGCCGCCATAGTTGCCGAAGCCGCCCCCGGGGAGTGTGGGATCCGCAGCCGCCGCCCGCGCATACCGCCCGACGATGAGCTGGTCCTTGTTCAGCTCCTTTGCGGGAATCTCGAAGTAGAGGCGATCACCAACGCGATGTGTGGAGAACAGGCCTCGGCGCGTCTTCGCCTCGCTCGTGATGACGCGGTTGTACGGCCGTGGCGCCGCAGCCGGCGGCCCGCCTGCGCCACCGAGCGCTCTGCCCGCCGTGTCCTGCGGCGTTCCGTTGGGGCTGCCGCCTTGGGGTGCGCCGCTGGTTGGACGGGCGGCAGTCTGCACCGGCGTGGGTACTGGCTCCGGAGCCGGGTTGGAACCGGCGCAACCGGCCGCCGCGGCCAGGAATGCTATCGGCAGCAATCGAATTCTCATTTTGACCCAGTGGGTTGACAACAGTGTTGAGCGGCGGATCGAGGCCGATCCGCTCGCAAGTGATTCACGCAGGGGGACGTCAGAGGTTGACGTCGCCTCCGCGATCGGTTTTTCGGGATTGCGCCGCTATCTGCGCCGTCTGCTTCAGTGACGCCTCGAGCGCTGCCGCCGTTGCCGCCGAGTCCAGGGCAACGGTGTGCACAACCGGCACGCCGTCGGTCCCGAGCGTCCGGGTGACCCGAAGAATCTGCCCTTCGGCGATACCGGTTGGAAGTAGATGCGACGACAGCGAAAGCATGCGCTTCCCATCCTCCTCTACGCGCACCACGCCCTCTTCGATGGCATCGACCGACCAGGTGTGCTCGGCGGACTCCTTCCCGTGTTCCGACGGTGAACTACTCATCGTTCGGCCCTGATCCGACAGGCGTGAACTCCGTGACCTGTATCGCTCGCGCCCGCGTCTCGACGGGCTCGACCGGCTCGATGCCAAGGCGATCCGAGCCGACGCCAAGGTCGCGGAAGCGCCGGGCGGTGACGAAGACGCGCGATTCCAGCGAGCCCGCCGCCCGGTTGTAGCTCGTGACCGCGCGGTTCAGTGCGCCTCCGAGCTCGGTGAAGTGTTCGCCGAGTGTGGAAAGTCGCTCGTAGAGGGTGGCGGCGAGTGTGCTGATCTCGCGCGCGCCATCAGCCATGCGCGCCTCACGCCAGCCGAACGCGACGGCCCGCAAGAGCGCGATGAGGGTGGTTGGCGTCGCGAGAATGACGCCGCGCGCCGCGCTGTCGTCGAGTAGGCCGGGGTCGTGCTCCAACGCCGCGGAGAAGAATGCTTCGCCCGGGAGAAACAGCACGACGAACTCCGGCGTCGTTCCGGGCCCGAGCTGCTCCCAGTATGCCTTTCGCGCGAGGGAGTCGACGTGCGTACGAAGGTGGGCAGCGTGCGCGCGAAGCAATCTCGTACGTTCGCGCGGATCTGCCGCCTTACTGGCGTCTAGATAGTCCCCTAGTGGCGCCTTTGCGTCGATAATGACCGCCCGCTTCCCGGGCAGGTGCACGACGAGATCGGGCCTCAGTCGTCGGATGTCACCCTCGGAAGGCTCGTAGGTGAGCGTCACCTGCGGCTCGAAATCGCAGTGCGCCTCCATGCCCGCCAGCTCCACCACCCGCCGCAGCTGCAGCTCTCCCCACCTGCCGCCCGTGCTCGGCGCACGCAGCGCGGATGAGAGTTGCTGGGTCTGGTCCCGAAGTCCCTCGCTGGTGGCGGCGACCATGTGCAGCTGCTCCGACAGTGCGCCGAACTGAATCGCACGCTCTCGGTCGAAGCTCGTCAGCCGCTGGTCGTAGCGCTCGAGCTCAGTGCGCAGCGGTTCGAGCAGCTCGCCGAGGCGCACGACGGATGACGCCGCGGAATCGGCGGCGCCTGATCGCCTCAGCAGCAGCATCACGCCCATCGCGAGCAATGCACCCGCGAGAAGTCCGGCCGAGAAGATCGCGATTGTGGCTGTTGCGCTCATCCGGGCCAAGATGGGAGCGCGGTGCTGCGGGCGCCAGCGTGGTTCGGTCTCTGCACTCGGATCGAGCTCGCGCTACTGCAGCGTTGCACTGTCCCCCTCAGCCATCTCCTCGATGTCCGGTCCCACGAAGTCCATTTGGCATACCACGGTCGTCGCGCCCACGCGGCCGTCGCTCAGGGAGCACCTCACGACCGACGTCTGCATCGTTGGTGCGGGCATCGCGGGCTTGAGCGTTGCGTATACGCTCGCACGCAAGGGCGTGAAGGTCGTCGTCCTGGATCTCGACCAGATTGGCAGCGGCGAATCAGGCCGCACCACCGCGCATCTCTCGAACGAGCTCGACGACCGATACGTGACACTCGAGGCAGCGCACGGCGTGGAGGCGTCGAAGCTGGCGGCCGAGAGTCACGGTGCGGCAATCGACCGCATCGAGCAGGTGTGCCGGGAGGAGCAGATCGACTGCGACTTCACTCGCCTCGACGGCTACCTCTTCCTCGGCGGCGACGACCAGGAGTCGCTTCTCGACGACGAGCTTGCCGCGGCGCAGCGCGCCGGGCTGACGGGCGCCACGAAGGTCAGCACGGTGCCGGGCTTCGACAGGGGACCGGCCCTGCGATTTCCACGGCAGGGGCGCTTCCACATCCTCAAGTACCTGTCGGGGCTCGCCGATGCGATCGAGCGTCACGGCGGCAGGATCTTTGGTGAGTCGAAGGTCGAGAAGATCGAAGGTGGTTTTCCGGCGATGGTCACCACCACGAGCGGAATGACCGTGGCGGCGGACGACGTCGTCGTGTGCACGAACAGCCCGATCAGCGACATGGTCGTGACGCACATGAAGATGGCGCCGTATCGTTCGTTCGTCGTCGCGCTCGCGGTGCCGAAGGGCAGCGTGCACGACGCGCTCTACTGGGACACGCCCGATCCGTATCACTACGTCCGGCTTCAGCCGCTCGACGACAGCCGTGATGCGCTCATCGTGGGCGGCGAGGATCACAAGACGGCGCACGAGGACGACGCGGGCGATCGCTTCGAAGCACTCGAGGAGTGGGCGCGCGAGCGCTGGCCCATCGCCGGTGAGCGCCTCACGCAATGGTCAGGGCAGGTGATGGAGAGCGCCGACTATCTCGCGTTCATCGGCCGGAATCCGGATGGCGCGGAGCACATCTGGCTCGCGACGGGCGACTCTGGCATGGGAATGACGCACGGAACCATCGCCGGGATCATTCTTCCCGTGCTGATCAGCGGAAAGCAGCACCCATGGGCAAAGCTCTACGATCCGAAGCGCGTGCCGCTGCACCACACGGAACTGCTCTCGATGGCGAAAGAAGCGGCCGACGTCGCCGCGCAATTCCGGGACTACGTGACGCGCGGTCATGTGAGCGACGTCGGCGACATCCCGGCTGGCGAAGGGCGCGTGGTCCGCCGGGGACTGCACAAGGTGGCCGCATACAAAGATGAATCAAGCGTTGTCCACGAGCGCTCGGCCGTGTGCACCCACATGGGATGCATCGTCGATTGGAACACGGCCGAGAAAGGGTGGGATTGCCCGTGTCACGGATCGCGGTTTGATGCGATGGGCAAGGTGCTAAACGGGCCTGCCATCGCGGATCTCGCTGAGTTGGAATGAACTCTTCCGGACTCTGCGCGCCGGTCGCCAAAAGCCGAGCTTCGAGCCAACAACAGACTCGTAGTACCGAGTACCTCAGTACGGGAGAACGAAGTACCACTGCGCCTTTGGAAAGATGGCTTGAGGCTGAGCCAACCTCATTCAGAAGGGTAGTGGTACTTCGTACAGAAATACTGAGGTACTCGGTACTACTAGTCTGGAGTTGGCTCAGGCTCGTGGCCCAAGCTGCTCGGTCCTGCCCCGCCGCAGTCAGGGTCTCATCATCGGCGCGCTGCCGATGCATGGCGTTGGAGCGCCGAAGTGGAGATGGAGGACGGATGCAGTTCCGCTCACGGGCACCGTGACCACGAAGACGTTGTCATAGCCCGCATCGTAGATGTCGGCAGGCCTGGCGGAGCCGAATGCCTCGACCAGCGCGGGTAGGGTGTTGCTGTGGCCGACCACGAGAATGGTCTGGCCACGGTGTCTGGCGAGGATGCTGTCCCGCGTTGCGATTGGTGTCAGGCGGGCATCCAGCACCTCTGGCGTGATCCCGAGGGCAGCCGCTGCCAGCGCACCTGTCCTTCGCGTGCGGATGAATTGCGTACTGATCACCGCACGAACGCCTGCGTCCTTCACGAGTTGCACGAGCGCCTCTGCACGCGCGGCGCCGAGTTCTGTGAGCGGAGGATCAGCCGCTGGCTCGGCGGCCTTCTCCGCGTGGCGGACAAGGATGATGGTCGTGCTGGCGGCTGGGATGCCCTGCGCTCGACTCTGCGGTGTTCGCCTGATCGTTCGCGATGTCGGTCGTTCGCGGTGCACGTCCGCCGAGCATGCGCGCGGCAATGTGCGACGGCATGTAGACCGTCGCCTTGGCGACGGCGGGCGAGACGGCGAATGTCGGCAGGGAGATGCCGTACAGGGCGATGTGGCGGAGCAGCTTGGGGTTTTTCATTGTCGGAGTCCTTGTTGGTGCCTCACAGCTTAGGACACCAGCTCTCCGAAAAAGGTTTGCACGCCGTCGGGCGCGGGTGATCACGCCGGCGACGCAACCGACTCGCGCACGTTCGAGAGTGCGTCGAACGCGCGGGGGCACAGCTTCGTTCCGATCTGGGTAACGTGGAGAGAAGCAGAATCGACGACGTCATGTGTGATACAGTGGGATACGTCCCGAAACGCGAATCGTCTCTCTTTCCGGCGGATTCGGTGTCGAGCCCATGCCCGAACTGTATCAGTTCGGCTGGTGTTTTCTCCGACGGGTAACCCATGGTGTCCGCCACGGTTCCCGGGCCGACGCGTGCTGCCCGCCGTCGACCGACCGACTGCTGTCCCCTGTCCCCCATTACCGTGAAGAAGCTCGAACGCCTGGAGACCGCCACCGCACCCGATGGGACGGTGCTCACCCTGTACCGCCATGACGGCGCGTACAGCATTCGCGTGGACGGTGTGGAGCTGATGTCCACTCGGCGCCACAACTCGGAGGACGCGCTCGCGGAACTGGTCTGCGCTCCGATTCGTGAGAGGCCGGGCGTTCGGGTACTGATCGGCGGACTTGGACTGGGCTTCACGCTCAAGGCCGCGCTCGCCTCGCTTGCCCAGGATGCCCGCGTGGTCGTCGCGGAGATCATGGCCGAGGTGATCACATGGAACATGAATGCGGAGTACGGGCTGTCAGGGGATGCGATGCGCGACGTGCGCGTCGAGATGCGGCATGCGGATGTCGCGGAGGTGCTCGAGCGCAGTCAGGGACAGTTCGACGCGATCATGCTGGATGTCGACAATGGCGCCGAGCCGCTGACGACGTCGGGGAATGCGTATCTCTATCGTGATCAGGGCATCCGGGCGGCGGCGAATGCGCTGCGGCCGAATGGGCGGCTCGCGTACTGGTCGGCGAACCGCGATGCGAGCTTCGAGGAAAGCCTGAGGGACGCGGGCTTGAGTGTTGAAGTCATCAAGACGCGGGCGCATTCCACGTCGGGGGCGTGGCACACGCTCTTCATTGCGGGCCGCGTCTGAGCATGCGGCACTCTGCTGTCCTGCACATCGAAGCACCTTTGTCCCGCATGGTTCCAGCTCTGAGCCTGAGCGCGAAGCCTCACGCTGATAGCTCAACGTATCAGATGAGTGGTGCTCGGTGACAGGCGTGATGGTGTGAACACAACGCTGTCTCCACACTGGTGGTTCTCGGACTCTTGATCGCGGCTCGGGGCGACGACAACCGACAGCCTGATAGGGGCCTGTATGGATTCGAGTCACCTGCCGACGTAGGTTCGGGTGCCCGCTCCATCCGCCCCGCACCCGAGCTCAGACCGATGCGCCACAGCCTCCGTTGCCTCCCGCTGTTACTCCTCTCCGCCGCTGCCGGCGCCCAGTCGCCCTCTGCGCGGGTCAAGGTACCCGCGTCGATCAGCGCCATTCGCGAGAGCGACATCAAACGCGACCTCTACATGCTCGCGAGCGACTCGATGCGGGGTCGTGAGGCGGGCACGATCGACGAGATACGCGCATCGATGTGGATTGGCGAGGAGATGCGGAAGATCGGTCTCGCGCCGAAGGGCGACATGGGAAGTTGGTTCCAATGGTGGAACATGCGGCGATCCCGCATTTCCACGGTGTCGAGCACAGTGGCGATCGGCGGGCGCGAACTGACTCTGTGGACGGACATCACGCCGGCGACCAACACCGCTGCCGACGTCTCGGGACGGACGGTGTTCGTGTCGAACGCCGCGGATTCGAGCACCGACGTGCGCGGAAGAATTGCTGTCGTCAGCCTTGTTGCTCCGGCGACCGCAGCGATCCGGAGTACGACGAACACCTACGAGTACAACTACACGCGTCCGGCGATCACTGCGCTGGCCAACGCACTCACGAGACGCGGTGCGGCGGGCGTGATCGTGGTCGCGGATTCGATCGGCGAGATCGCGTTCGATGGTGTGGCGAAGGTGCAGTCGCGCGGGACGTATGACGTCGTTGGAGGTGTGCCGAGGTTCGTGCGTCCTCCTGCTGCGGGCTCGGCCACACCGACGCCGGCGCCGCAGGCGAGAGCGATCATCCCTGTGCTGTTCGCGCATCGCTCGGCATTGTCGAGCCTGCGGACAGATGGGCAAATGGTGGATATCCGGCTGCGCACGGAGACCTTCGACTATCCCTCGGTGAACATCATCGGGGAGCTGCGCGGGACGGATCCCAAGCTGCGCGACGAGTACGTCCTGTTCAGCTCACACCAGGATCACGACGGTGTGCGTTACGCGGTCAATGGCGACTCCATCTGGAACGGCGCCGACGACAACGCCACCACGAGCGTCGCGCTCCTCGCGATCGCCCGCGCGTGGAAAAAGCAGCCAGGCAAGCGCTCCGCGCTTTTCGTCTTTCACGGGGCGGAGGAGCGCGGCCTGTTGGGGTCGCGCTATCACGTCGCGCATCCGGTCGTTCCGCTCGATCACATCGTCGCGGTGCTGAACGGCGACATGCTTGGTCGGAACAGCCCCGACACGGCCGCACTGATGGGATCACAGCCGCCGCACCGGAATTCGACAGCGCTCGTCCAGATGGCGATCGACGCGAATCTCGCGACGAGCCACTTCGTCATCGATTCGCTGTGGGATCGCCCGACGCATCCGGAAGGCTGGTATTTCCGCAGCGATCACGTGCCGTACGCGGAGCGGAGGGTGCCGTCGCTCTTCTTCTCGAGCAACCTGCATCAGGATTACCACACGCCGCGCGACGAGCCGAAGACCATCGACTACGGCAAGCTCACGCGGATCACCAAGTGGATGTACATGACGGGCTGGCTCGCCGCGAATGCCGCGCAGCGGCCAGCAGTTGACGCCGATTTCGTGCTTCGTTGACGACAGTCGCATCGGCGCCCGCACCACGCCGGCGAACGAGACTGCTCGTTGGTATCGTCGTGGCGACAGCACTGATTGCCGCCGCGACGGCAGCGTGGCTCTTCCCGCGGTCATTGCCGATCGTGTCGTTGGGTCAGAAGCTCACGCGGGAGATCGCGTTGAGTCGCGCCGATTCGTTCTTCCATACGCACGGGCTCGTGCCGGCAGATGCACGCACGGTGGTGCACTTCGAGGGCAACGATTCACTGCGGACCTTTGTCGAGCTCGCAGGCGGCGGCGCCGATTCCCTCAACGCGCTCGTCCGTGGACGCGACGTTGCACCGTTCTTCTGGTCCGTTCGCGCCTTCGTGCCGCGGGATCCGCGCGAGGCGCGCGTGGACTTTGCCCCCGATGGCCGGGTCATCGGTTTCTCGCGGACGCTCGCGGAGTCCGACCGTCGTCCGACCGTAGCAGCCGATTCTGGTGAGCGTCTGGCCACGTCGGTCCTGAGTGCCTGGATTGGCGAACGTGCCGACCGGTGGAAGCTCATCACGTCGTCATACGAGACGCGTAAGACGAGTGCTCGCGTCGATCGGACGTATACCTTCGAGCGCACCGACCGGCGGATTGCTGGCGCGGGTATTCGCGCCGAGGTCGTGATCAGGGGCGATTTGCCGTCGAGGCTGCGGCAGTATGTCGACGTCCCCGAGTCATTCCGGCGACGCTACAGCGAGATGCGGTCGGCGAACGACCTGCTCGCGTTGATTGCCGGCCTGGGTGCGCTCGCGATTGCGATTGCCGGCGTGATCTTCCTGTCGCGGGAGTCGCGCGCGAGGGCGATTCGCTGGCGCGAGGCGCTGTTCGTCGGCGGGGTGATCGGTGTGCTGACCGTCGCGGCCGGTCTCAACGAGATGAGCGGCAGTTGGTACGAGTACGACACGGCAATGTCGCCCACCGCGTTTCAGGCGCGCATCGCGATTGGCGCGGTGGTGGTCGGAGTCATGACCGGACTGCTCGCGGCAATCACGCTGGCGGCCGCAGAGGCTGCAACGCGCAAGGCATTTCCGAGGCAACTCGACTGGTGGAAGCTGTGGACGTATCGCGGCACGCGTGAAGTCGCGGCACGTGTCGGTGGAGGATACGCCGTGGCGACGATCGGCTTCGCATACGTGGCTGTCTTCTACCTCGTCACACGGAACCTGCTCGGCTGGTGGGTGCCCGGCGAAGTGCTTGACGACCCGAACCTCATCGCGACGCCGATCCCGTGGATGTCCGGGATCGCGGTGTCGTTGAATGCCGGCGTGTGGGAAGAGACGCTGTTTCGCGCGCTTCCGCTGGCGCTGTTGTCGCTGTGGGTGGGACAGCGGCCTCGTCGCCGGTGGTGGATGGCGGCGGGCGTCGTGGCGACAGCATTGACCTTCGGATTTGCACACGCGAGTTACGCGTCGTGGCCGCCCTACTCCCGCGGCGTGGAGATCTTCGTCGACGCGTGCTTCTGGGGCGTGCTCGTCCTCGTCTTTGGCGTGCTCGTGACAGTGGTCGCGCACTTCGTGTACGACCTCGTGTTGTTCGGATTGTTCGCGACCTCCGGCAACGCGCTGGAGTATCGCATCTCGGCGGCGATCATCATGCTGGCACTACTTGCGCCGGCCCTCGCCGTCGCGTGGCGGTGGGTCCGGCAGCGAGGCCTGATCGCCGCGCCTGACGACGCGCGCTTTGGTGCGTGGCTGCCGGGTGCGGAAGCGGAAGAGAGGATAGAGGCCGTCGTCGTGCAGACACGGGCCATCGGCAGTCGGTCGCGCACGCTTGCGATCGCATCGCTCGTTGTTGCGGTGCTGGCGGCAGTGGGTACGCCGTCCACTCCCACTCTCGGGCCGCAATTCACGGCGGATCGCGCGCTGGTGGTCCGCACGGCCGACTCGCTGCTTCGTGCTTCCGGTGGTGATCCCGCGAGCTGGCGCCGCCTCACGACGACGGCGCGCGATACGCTCGCGCCTTGGCCGCGTTACCTTCGCCAGTACAAGCTCATTTCGCGGGCACAGCGCTTCGCGTCGACATACGTGCCGCCCACGTGGTGGACTGTCCGCTACGTGCACACCGGCGGGACCGCGGCGCAGCGCACGGACGAGTGGCGTATTCGCGTTCTCCCCGATGGACGTCCGCTCGATGCGCGCCATCTCATTCCTGATTCCGCGCAGCGACCGTCGGCGCCACCTCAAGCGGTGCGGCGCCTTGCACTCGACGCGCTTGCACGCGCTGGTGTGAACACCGCGACGCTCCAGGAGACCGAGTACCGAGAGCGGGCGCTTCCTGCTCGGCGCGACGTGACCGTGACGTACACCGACACCGCGGTGAAGCTGCCCGCCGGCGCGGTGGCGCGCGCATGGGTCAACGTGGCCGGCAATGAGCCATTGGTTGCGCGGCGTGGCGTAGAGCTGCCGGAGTCGTTCCTTCGCACGGATCGCGATCGCCAGACGAACAATTCGCTCGTCGCTGGCCTCAGTGCGATGCTCGTGCTGGGATTCATCCTGGTCGGGGCGATCGTCGTCACCAGACAGCGACCCATTCTCGTCGACGACGGAGGGCTGGCCCGCCGACAAGCGGCGTGGTTTCTGGCTGCGCTCATCGTCTTCTCGATCCTGAGCAGCCTCAATTCGCTGCCGTCGTCGCTCTTCAGCTACGACACCACCGAGCCGTGGAGTCGCTTCACCGGCACCCGTGCGCTGAGCTTCATCTCGACCATCCCGCTCAGCCTATTTATCTACGGGCTCTGCGTGGAGACGAATGCACTGCGCCAGCGCGTCGGCATTCCGCTCATGCCGAGGGTCGCGTCGGGAAGGGCGGTTCGCGACATGCTTGCGGCTGGACTTGGCCTCGCTGGTCTCGCGTTCGCCGCATCGCGGCTGGGTGAGCTCGCGAGCGGGCGTGAGATGCCGCGTCTGCCGTCGACGTCGCTGAACGAGGCGATGCCGGTCCTGTCCGGAATCGTCGATCTCCCCGTGACGACACTGATCGGCATCGCCGCGGTCGCGATTCCCTTGCTCGTCATTGGTGGATTGACGCGACGCTGGATGTTCCGGGTGCTGCTCGCGGCCGCCGTCATTGCGCCCGCCGTCATCGGGGCGTTTGCGGTCGCTCCATCGACGGACACGTCAGCGATTCTCGTGGCGGTGGTGACGCTGGTGGCGATCGTCATCGCGCTCCTCGCGTGGGGCTCGGTGAGTGCACTTGCCTGGGTCGTCGCCGCACTGGCGACGCAGGCGCTCAGCGCCCTTCACGACGCCACGCACGCAGCCACGTCGGAGTCGAGCGTCGAGCACATGCTCGTCGCCATCGCCGCCAGCGTTTGCATCGCGCTGGTGGCACGGTACGCGCCGCGGCCGAGCCCCACGATTCCCGAACCGCCCGAGTCGATCCTCGTTGACGCTTCCGCTCACTCGGCGCAGGCGGTCGCCGTTATTGCTCACGAGGACGAGCCTCCTACCGGCTGACGAGTGGTCGTCGCTCAGCTGTGCGATGGCGTCACGCGAGGGTGGTTTCCCACCTAGCTTATCTGTCATGATGCCCAGCACACGACATGCGACGGCGGCGGTCATCGCCGGCGCACTGCTGCTCCTTCCGCTGTGCGCGACCGCACAGGACACGACGCGCGCGAAGCTGCCGACGGTGAACGTGACCGCCACTCGTGAGGGCCCGCGGTCAGCAATCGAGCTTCCGTACGCCGTGACGCTCACACGTCCCGACACACTCGCGGCGCTGCGAAAGACTGGCGTCGATGAGCTGCTGTTCGCGGTGCCAGGCGTCGCGCTCGCGAATCGCCAGAACCCGGCGCAGGATCCTCGCGTGAGTATCCGCGGATTCGGCGCGCGCTCGGCGTTCGGCGTCCGCGGCGTGAAAGTCCTCCAGGACGGCGTGCCCGTCACGTTGCCAGACGGACAGACGCCGGTGGACGTACTCGATGTCGAAGCCGCCGAGCGTGTCGAGGTGGTGCGCGGGAGTGCGTCATCACTGTATGGGAATGCGGCGGGAGGAGTGATCGACATTCGCTCCGCGCGCCCGACGGGACTGTTCGAGCCATACGCACGCGTCGTTGGAGGCGGATCAACGCCAACCGTCAGCGCCGCCGGTGCCGCGGGATCAGCCGGACCGCTCGGCATCACTTCCTCGGTGACGCGCATCGTGGGACGCGGCTATCGGGACTACTCCGACCAGCGTGCCACGCGCGGTGCGGTGCGCGTGCAGCTGCTGTCGTCGGACGACGGGACTTCGCCCCTGGTGCTCGCGGCGCGGATCACGGATGTAACGCGTGCCGAAAGTCCGGGTGCACTCACGCGTGCGCAGTTCGATCTTAATCCGAGGCAGGCAGACCCGTTCTCCGTGACCAAGGGCGCATCCAAGACGGTGAGTGAGGGTGATCTCTCACTGGTGGCGACGCATGCGGTCGGCAGCAACACGATGATCGATGCGACGGCGTTCGGCAGTGCACGGACACTCGCGAATCCGCTGACGCAGTCGATCGTGGACGTGAAGCGCGCCACTGGCGGCGTTTCGCTGAGGGCCAGCGGGCATGGTTCGGTCGGCGAGCGCGACGTCCGCCTCTCTGCGGGAGCCGACGCGCAGTGGTTGAATGACGATCGCCAGGAGTACGACAACTGCATCGGCACGGTTTGCCCGGCCATATATGCCGAGCGCGGCGCGCCGCGAAAGAATCAGCGCGAGCTGGTTGGCAACATCGGTCCATATGCACGCGGCGAGATCGCGATCACTCCTTCGCTGCTCGCCTCGGCCGGCGTGCGGAGCGACGAGGTGCAGTTCCGCCTTCGCGATCGGCTCATCACCGCAACGAACCCCGACGACTCCGGCGAGCGGACATTGCACGCGGTGAGTCCCGCGGCGGGACTCGTGTGGCGGGTGCAGTCGCTCGCGTCGGTCTACGCGAACGTGTCGTCGAGCTTCGAGACGCCAACCACGACGGAGCTCGGCAACAAGGAGGACGGCTCGTCGGGCATCAATCCGACGCTGCAGCCGCAGCGCACTGTGACGTTCGAGGTGGGGTCGAAGGGTCTTGTCTCCGGAACGCCAATTCGGTGGGACATTGCGGCATTCGAGGCCAAGGTGCGGGATGAGCTGGTGCCCTTCGACATACCAAATGGAAACGGTCGTCGCTTCTACCGGAACGCGGGTCGCACGGAGCGGCGCGGCGGTGAGATCGGCGTGGATGCGGAGACCGGCCCACTCGCGTTGCGCGCGGCGTACGAGTATTCGCACTTCCGCTACGTGGACTACCTGGTTGGCGCTACGTCGTACGCGGGCAAGCGCATTCCGGGCGTGCCGGAGCAGGCGCTGATGACGTCCGCAACGCTGCACGTCGCTGGGACTTCGGTGTCAGCAACCGCTGACCTCGCAGGGGCGGCCGACGTCGACGACGCGAACAGCGCGCAGGCGCCCGGTCGAGCGGTGTTCGGCCTTGCCGTTGGACGGGAGATTCAGGTCGGCGGGGCGACGCTGTCGCCGCTCGTCGCGCTGCAGAATGTTGGGGGCGTTCACTACGCGGGCAGCGTCAGCGTGAACGCCACCGGTGGAAAGTTCTACGAGCCTGCGCCCGGCCGAGTTTTGCTGGTGCGGTTCGCGTTGTCGCGCGAGCAGCAGTAGACCGCGACCGAAGAAGATCGATCGGCGATGCGCACGCGATCCCTTCTCGGTATCTGCTTGCTGATCGCTGAGGCGAGCTGTCGCACTGGGGGCGTAGAGTTGCCCCCAGCCGATGCGATCGTGGAGGGGCGGGTTGTCGGCATGGTTCCGGTGGACACCATCGACGACGTGCAGACCATCGGGATCGCGCGCGGCAAGTATGCGCAGCGACGCACGCGCCCGGACACGCAGGACTTCTGGGGCGATGTCGCGCTGCTCGACATGGTCAGTGCGGATGCGGCGGCGCGAACCCTCGACCAGTTCACGTTTTCCGTTGCGCTCAAGCAACTGCTCGCCGGCGACGCGGGGAGCGCCGCGGTGGCATTCAACGCGTTGCGAGGCACGGCGACGGAAAATGAAGTCCGAGCGCGCGCGCGCATCGGGCTCACCATGGCGCTTTCGTGGCAGTCCGATTGGGTCGCCCTCTCCCGCCTTGCGAGCGACCGCGATTCGGCCGGCGCTGCCACATTGGAAGACGCACCTGCTGCGGTCGAGCGGTGGGGACGAGCACTCGCGAACGTGCCACCCATGCGGATGGTACTGCCGGTCGAATCCGTCACACTCCCAATGCGTCGCAGCGCCATCGGGACACCGGTGGTGAGGGTGCGCCTGAATGGCGTTCCGCGCGACTTCTGGCTCGACACGGGCGCAAGCATGACGCTCCTCTCCGACGACGTCGCCCTGGCCTCGCACGTGAAGTTGTCCTCAACCGACACACTCGGACTCGGCGTGGTCGCAGGCGTGATCGAAGCGCGCGCCGTGTTGATCGACTCGCTGGCGATCGGTCCGGTGGTCGCGTACGACATCGGTGCCGCGCTCGTGAGTCGGGGCGCGCTGCGCATGGACCGGCGTGTCGTCGATGGTCGAATGCAGGAGGTGAAGATCGACGGCGTCATAGGCACGGACTTCCTCCGTGGGCTCGACATCGTCATCGACGCGCAGGCGGGCACAATCACCCTGAGTCGGCCGCGCGCGCAACCACATGTCACTCGCAATCTCTTCTGGGTCGGGTATCCGGTGGTGCGTCTCGTGAGCGAGAGCGGACGACCGCTCCTGTTCGGCCTCGATACTGGCGCCGAGGGGACGTATGTGACGACGACCCTGCTGCGGAAACAGCCCGACATGCGCGTCGCGATGCGCCGAGGCAGCATCCGCGGGTTGGGGACGGAAGAGCATCGGACGGAGTGGGTGGTACGGTCGCTTGCCGTGAGCGATGGCGATTACGTGATCCGCGTGCAGAACGCGCCGGTCGCTCCCGAGCGCAAATGGACCTTCGTGACCTTCGACGGAATGCTCGGCGCCGATGTCGCGCTGGCGTCGCGGATGCACCTGGATTTCACCAACGGGGTGTTCGACATCCGTCGCAGTGCCAGCTCGCTCCCTGGTGGGCCAGGGGTGAGTGTCGGGCACTGAAGGTAGAACAGGATGATAGGAGGACGTGTTCCTATCTTCCTATCCTCCTATCGTCCTGCGTTTCACCCTCGCGCCCACCATGCTCGAGTTTCTCAAACACTTCGTTGAGCAGTACGGGTATTTCGCGATCGTATTTCTCGTCACCCTCGAGGGCTTCGGGGTTCCGCTTCCGGGTGAGACCGCCGTTGTGGTTGCCGCGGCGTTCGCGGCTCGCGGATCGCTCAACATTGTCGGCGTGGTGATATCGACGACAATCGGCACTGTGCTCGGCGGCTCTGGCGGGTACTGGATCGGTCGCGTTGGCGGGCGCAGTCTGCTCGTCAGGTACGGTCACTTGCTGCGTCTCGATAGCCAGCGACTCGCGCGGACCGAGGCGTATTTCGCGCGCCACGGCATCAAAACGGTGTTCCTTGCGCGCTTCGTGGCGCTGCTGCGGATCTTCGGATCGCTGATGGCCGGGGTGGCGCACATGCCCTTTCCGACCTTCAGTGCGGTGAACTTCGCCGGTGGACTGTTGTGGGCGGTGACGTTCAGCGCGGTGGGATTCCTGTTCGGGAAGAACCTGTCGAAGCTCGACGACTATCTCGGTGAGGTGGGGATCGTGCTTTCGGTGCTGGTGGTGGTGGGCTTCCTGGTCTACCGGTGGCGGGAGCAGCATCAGTCGCAGAAGTAGATTCCGCTCGGATTACTGCGTCTGCCTTACGGCAAGAAGCATTCGCTTTGACTGCAGTTCCGTTGCTGTTACGTCCAGCTGCCAGTGGCTAACGAGCGTCCCCTGTCCTGAGATAGGCCGTATCGAGGCGCTCGGCCATGTCGACGAGCGCCGTGAACCGTGCGGACAGCGGCACGAACTGCTGCACCATCGGGTTGCGCGCGAAGCGCGCGACCTGCGGCCACACACTTCGATCGTGAGGACCGAGCTCCGCGGCGCAATCCGCCACCATCCACGCCGCCGCATATCCGTCCGACTCCTCGAGTCGCGGCACGGCGGTGTGGAAGCGCGCGCGGGCTTCGTCGTATCGCGCTGAATGCGCATCGAGGCGCACGGCGAGCGACTCGAGTAGCTCGCGTTTCTGGAACCACCAATCGTGGCGCGAGCCGAGCCGCCGCATGGCGGAATCAAGCGCCATTTCCGCAGCGGGAATATCGCGGAGACGCAATGACGCGAGACCGGCGCCCGCATGCGCGCCAATCGCGATGTCCTCCGTGCCCAGTTGATCCGCGAGCGTCGTTGTCTCACGATAGAGGGCGAGCGCGGCTTCAGCATCACCGCGCTCCTGCTGCAGGTTCGCGAGGTTGTACAACGCGGCCAGCCGGTTCGCGTTGTTGCGAAGCGTGGTATAAAGACGCAGTGCGTCGCTGAGCGCATCGTGCGCCGCAATGAAGTCGCCGCTGCGCATTCCGATCACGCCGAGATTCATCGATGCGCTGGCGGCAACATCGAGTGCCTGCGATTCCTGTGCGATCGAGAGCGCCGATCTGAGCGCGTCCGCGCCGAGCACGTCGTCGCGAAGTCGCATGAGCGCCACTCCCAGCGTGAGGTACGCGCGGGCTTCCATCACGCGGTCGCCGCGCCCGCGAGCGCGAGCGATGAGGCGCCGCAACAGGTCGACGGCATCCTCGGTGCGGGACGGAAGCAACGTGATCGACAGACGGTGCATCGCACCGCACGCCAACGCGTCGTCACCACTGCTTTCGGCGATGCTCAGTGATTCTTCGGCAATGCGGATCGCGTCCTCCATCGTGCCCACACGCGCGAGCGTCTGCACGAGGAGCGAGCGCGTCTGTACCACATCGGCCGTCGTGCCCACACGTTCCGCCGTCGAAAGGAGCGCGAGACACTCCGCTTCGGTATCGCGTGCGCCCTGACCGAGTCGAACGCGTGCCTGGAGGCGGCGCAGGTGCACCGGCAACGCCATCGCCGTTTCGCCGGCGTAACCGGGTGTCGCGAGGATCGCGTCACACGAACGTTCGACGTCTGCCCACCGGCCCGCGTGTTCGGCGGCCTGCGCGAGTTGGTCGAGAACGACCGCGCGCTCCTCGTCGGTAGCCGCATTCGTGAGCGCGTGCTGCAGGAACTCCGACGCCTCATCGAGCGCATAGAGTGCCATGGCGCTCGACGCGGCGCGGCGGCACCAGATGTAGGCCTGTGCGCGATTGGAGCTCTTCGCGTAGTGCCCGGCGATGCGATCGATCGCATCCGGCGTGCGGACGCTGAAGATGTTCGCGATGCGCTCGTGTGTGATGCGACGGCGCGCCGGACTCACCGACTTGAGCACGGCATCGACGAGAAGCGCGTGCGCGAACTGGTATGTGTCGTCGTCCTGATCGCGCGCGGGCTCGAGCACCGAGGTCGCAAGGGCGGCGTCGATCGCATCGACCACACTGTCAGGACTCGCTCCCGAGGCCTCGATCAGTATCGACAGTGAAAAGCTGCGCCCGAGTGCCGCCGCGGTGACGAGCACCTTGAGCGCATCGGGCGAAAGGCGGGACAACCGGCGTCCTACGAGATCGGTCATTCCCGCCGGCAACGTGAGCGCGGCCGGAATCGACCATTCCCACGCAGCCCCGGTATAGTGGAAGACGTTCTCTTCCACCATCGTGCGCATCAACTGCGTAACGAGGAACGGATTTCCTTCCGTGTGACGGAGCACGAAATCCATCAGGTCGTCGCCAAGGTCGGTGCGGTGCAGCGCGCCCTGAAGCCACTCGCGCACTTCTGGCGCGGTGAGCCGCTCCAGCCGCAGCTCGCGCACGCGCTCGTCGCGCGTGAGCCGTTGACGGCGCTCACGAATCGCACCGTAGGCTGCCTCTTCGCTGCGCACCGTGAGTGTGATGCAGATGCGTTCCGTGGTCAGCTGGCTCAGCACGTACTCGAGTGCATCCCAGCTCGCCATGTCGCCCCAATGCATGTCCTCGAGGGCGATGAGCAGGGGACGCGCCTCGCTCGCGCCGCGCAGGAAGGCGACCAGCTCGAGCATGAGGTGATGGCCCTGCGAGGGATCCAGCACCGCCTCGCCGGTTGTGCGCGCCGCGCCATTTCTGAGCGCCGGAACGATACGGCTGAGCAGGGGAAACGCTCGCGCCGGTGCCAGACCAAGTGTGTGAATTCCCCCCAGCGCCTCGGCCCACGGTCCGAAGGGTGGGCGGCTTTCGCTCTCCATCGCCTGGCCGGAAACCATGACCGCACCGCGCAGTCGACACTCGGGGAGCATCTGTCGCACGAGCGACGACTTGCCCACGCCCGCCTCGCCGATGACGAGCCGACATTGCGGCGCACCGTGCACGCTCTGCGCGAGCGCCAGCACGAGCGATCGCACCTCGGTGGCACGACCGACGAACCGGTTGAAGACGAGTTGCGGCGTTGCATCGGACGTCGTACCTGCCGACACCACCTTGTCGCGGCCGAGACGCTTGGCGTCGAACAGCGCGCGATCGGCGGTCGTGAACAGCGCCTCGAACGATTCGCCGTGCTCCGGTGCCGTGGCCACGCCAATGGACAGCGTTACCGAGAGCGAGCGTTCCGTCTCTTCGGGCAGCGGGATGATCTGCGCCGCCGCCGCGGCGCGAATGCCCTCCGCGATGGTCGCGGCTCCGACCGCATCGAGCCCCGGCAGCAACACCACGAACTCGTCGCCCGCATAGCGTCCGACGTATTGTCCTGGACGCAACTGATCGCGCACGGCGCTCGCCACGGTGCGCAGGGCATCGTCGCCGGCGAGATGGCCGAACGTGTCGTTCACGGACTTGAACTGATCGACGTCGATGACCAGCAGCGACACCGCCGCGCCGGTACGCCGACGCTCTGCGAGCACGGCCGCCGTGACGTTCACGAACGCTCGACGAACGAGAGCGCCAGTGAGGTCGTCGTCCTCGGAGACGATGATCTTGTTCACCGCGCCCGACTTCCGCAGTGGCGTTGCGCGCTGTGTGGACGACGGCGCGCTCACGGTGCCGCGACGCACGAGATCCTCGAACAGCGTGAAGAGCGCGGGGTCGAACTGGCGCCCGATCTCGCGGCGCATGATCTCGATAGCCTCGAGCTGTGAAAAGGCGCGCTTGTAGCTGCGTTCAGTCGTCAGGGCGTCGTATACGTCCGCGATGCAGAGGATGCGCGCGGAGAGCGGAATGGTTTCCGAGACGAGGCCGTCGGGATAGCCGCCGCCGTCCCAGCGCTCGTGATGGCTGCGGACCATTGGCGCGACGTCCCAGGGAAACTGCACGTCGGCAAGCATGCGTTCGCCTGCCGCCGGGTGCTGTCGCACGAGTGCCCACTCCTCTTCGGTGAGCTTGCCCGGCTTGTTCAGCACCTCCGCCGGGACGATCAGCTTGCCGACGTCGTGCAGCAACGCGCCGATGCGGAACCAGAAGAGGGACGTTTCGTCGAGCCCCGCCTTCGCGGCAAGCGCGCCCGCCAGATCGGCGACGCGCTCGCAGTGACCTTGCGTGTGCTGGTCCTTCGATTCGATCGACTCACCCCACGAGCGAACCACGTCGAGGAAATCGCCCTCGAGGCGTGCCATGCGGCGGCCCACATCGGCGAGCTCGTGACGGGATCGCAGCTGCGTGAAGCAAGCGTGCGCCCGGTTGAGCGCCTGGAGTGTTTCGCGATTCCGCCCCAGCCGGCCATAGAGCTCTGCCAACTCGCGGTTCGTGTCACCCTCGAGCGCCAGATCCTTGGCGGCCGTGGCGATGTTCCTGGCGGTGGTGAGGTGCTCTTCCGCGGCGACCAGGTCACCTGTCTCGCGCGCGATGATGCCGTAGACCTTCGAGGCTTCGCCGTTCGCGCGTGCTTCATCGAGGTGCTGCGCCAGTGCCATGGCGCGATCACAGCGGCGTTTGGCTTCCTCGAAGTCGCGCTTCTCGATCTGGAGCGCGGCAGTGTTGACCTCGAGCTGCACACGTGTGGACAGTCCGCCCAGCGCGTTGGCGATCGTGAGCGCCTCGGCGAATGCCTCCTCGGCGGCGTCGTGTCGGCCAAGCGCCATGTTGGCGAGGCCGAGGTTGTTCAGGGCGACGACGATGTTGTCGAGGAGCGAATGGATACGCCCATGGGCAAGCGCCTCCTGGAAATAGCGCAGCGCCTCGCGGAAATCCCCGCGAATGCTGGCCATGGTGCCGAGGTTGGTCGTAACGTCGACCTGAAGTCGCGGGTCGGTGGTGCTGGTTCCGCGGCGGAGCGCTTCCTGGAAGAGCTGCTCGGCGTGGTCGAGGTCACCCTGACGCCAGCGTACGGCGGCGAGGACGTTGAGGGCGTGGCCGAGTGCGTTGCGTTCGTCGCCCAGCTCGGCGGCGGCGACAGCGGCGATGGCGCAGTCTTCCGCCGCGGGATAGTCGGCGTCGACTTCGTAGGTGCGTGCGATCCAGCGCAGCAGCATCGACGCCAGTGCAGGGGACGGCGCCGCCAACGCGCGGAGAGCGCGTTCGTAGACTTCGCGCGCTTCCACGCGGCGGCCAAGCTTGTCGAGCGTGCGCGCCTCCTCGATGAGTGCATCAAGTGACGCGTGCTTCTGCGGCTGTTCGACGAGCCGCAGGTGCTGGTTCCGGGCCCCGGCGCTGGGATCTCCCATCGGCTTCAATCCGTGTACTCTTGCTCGCGGCATGTCAGCTTCGACACATCCGTCGTCCTGAGTGCCATCCGTCTCGCTGCGTCGCGATCAGGTGGGTGGATCAAGGGGCACCAATGCGGCGCCCCGGCGCGGCTCACACGAGGGTGAACCGGCCGGGGCAGCGGCATCAGCTCGAAGCGATTATGTAGCCGGAATCGCTAGAGAGCAAACCTGTCGTTTCAGAGAACTGTGTTCCCGATCGTGCGTATGCGGTCATTTCAAGTCTCCAGTATTTAGCGGCGCGATGATCGCGCCACGTGCGATGAGTGAGTTGATGTCCAGGAGAAGCAAGTGTGCGATTACTGACCGCTGATGATGGAGCCGTCATCGCTGCGCTCGGCGACCGTGTAGCCGCTGAAGTGCTTCACTCGACGGAACAGCATGTCGTTGGAGTAATCGATGACGGTCGAGAGGGAGCTGTCTGTCAGCGACTCGTCAAAGCACCCACCCAGATCCGGGCAGTAGGACATCAACCAGTTCTTCGCGTCTGTTACGGAGACGTGTGGTGCGTACATGTACAGGTCGACGGACGTCGAGGGATTGAAGCGCATCGCCGGGTAGAAATTGATGCTCGGGTGATCGCTCGAGGCGTTCTGGATCACGACCGTCAACGTCACGGGCAGCGTCTGCGGGTCGCAGGGCTGGTCCCAGTACGCCGCGCCATAGCCTGAGGTGAGCAGGTCGCAGATGCCGCCAGCCGGGATGTCCAGATGGTTCGGTCCGAGGGCGAATGACTCATCCTTCGTTGGGTCGAAGGTCACCGAGTAGGTGCCATCGGTGATGCCGATCAGCGCCTTTTCGGCGGCCGTCGGGGCGTACATCGAAGTACCTTGCATAGTCTTGATCGGAGCAGCGGCAGGCGAGGAGACCTCACCGGAGCAGGCGCCAAGAAGCAGCGCTCCGACCAGAACTATATAGCGTGTGACTACTGCGCGTGCCTTCATCGGCGTGAGCATTGTTCTGTCTCCCCGGGCGAACGCCCGAGTTTTGAGTGTGGGCTGCGGTTGGCGAGGATGTGCGTGCCTTCCGATACTCCTGTCTCGCGGCGCATTACGGCGCGGCGACGGGATGAGCCTAAGCAATGCCGGGGCCAAAAGAGGCTATCTGACCGATTGTGGTCACAGTGTCCCGAAACGATGCGTGATTTCTGAAAACCGGTCAGAAATGCATGCGAGACTGGAGATATGCTGACCGAGGCTTTTTGAGGCGCTTTTCGCGAAAGGCCAGATAATTCGCATTCTGCGGAAAATCCATACGGACTCAGCCGTACGCCGCGCACCTCTAGCGGCCACCGAATCAAACGAGTTGCGTCACGGGCGCCCTAGAGCGGACGCAATGACTCAATGAAGGGCGCCACCGGGCTCTGGCCCACCGCTTGGCGGACCTCCACGAAGGGAAAGGCGACTTCAAGGTTTCGCTGAGTCGCCGAGATCAGCGATCGGGGATATGTGTCGCGAGTCGAGTCAGGCGGGTTACTCGAGAATGCAGGGAGTTGTCTCTTTCTCGAGTGTCACCATGCTTGTCCGATTACTCGTTTGTGCAGTGATGCTTCCCGCGGCAGTCAGCGCGCAGGCCAGCATCGAGGTCGGTCCGCTCGTCGCGCTCTACAGGCCCGTTGGCCACTACGAGCACACCGCGGCATTCTTTCGAGTTGGCACTCCGGACAACCCTGATGACAATCGCGCAACCGGCTATGGTGCCGAAGCGCGCGTGTGGGTGAACCGCAGCTTCGCGTTGCAGCTGCAGGGCATGACGTCAACGGCCGATCACCCGACGGTGTACACGCCGGGAGGAGGTCCCATTTCATCTTTCACTCAAGTGACGTCGGCAACGGCTCAAGTTGTCTACGCCGTGTCGCCGGCATTCACCAGGAGTCGCTTCTGGTTGAGTCGGCGGCGGCGCGATCCGCCACGCTGGCTCGTCGTACGAACCATACGGATCTCCGACCCATGCTGTGGGTGCGTTGGGCGTTGGCTCGACCATCGCACTACTGCACGGTCTTGGTGCCAGCATTGCCGTGACCAGCATGTTCTATCGCTGGGATCTCTCGAACAACAACGGACCATATCAGCGCGGCATGCAGACGGACCTTCTCGCCCATGCTGGCCTGACCCTGCGTCTGCCCTGACCGCCTCTTACATCCCGGCCATCGTCGCGGTGGGCGGAAGAAGACCGTTGAGACGCAGGTAGATCGCAACCTGACTGTGGTGGTCGGCCCAGTCGCCGGTCGTCAGCGTCTCGATCGCCGCACGCAACATGGTCTTGCCGCCGAACAGCGGAAGCTGATCGCCGAGCTTGCCGTCGTCGAGCGTGGCGAGCGTCTGATCGCAGAACTGGAACATCTCCTTGAGGAGCGCAACGAGCGCGTCCTTGCGCTCGGTGGCGGCGACGTTCGACCGCGCCGGTGCCTTCACCCCGGGGATGGTGCGGCAATTCCGGCTTTCGGTGGCGAGCCACTGGAAGAGACGTGGCGGATACCCGGGCCGACAGGATGCGTATCCGGAGGACGAACCGGAGAAGTGATCGGAGAAGGTAGATTTCACGATTCACATTGGCGACGTTTCACGCGCTCGTGCCCGTCGAGCATGTTCGTCGTTCTCTGGTGTATCACAATCCCATGTCCAAACCGATCATTCCTGTTCAGGCCCCCACAGACAGCAGCACGCCACCCTCCCGGAAAGTGGTCGACTCCGATGGCGGGCACTGGCACGTCTATGAACAGGCTTTTGGAGACTATGACCGGCGAAGTGGGCGCTCGCTGATTTTCAACAGCGAATTCGCCGTGCGCCGGGTGCGTAACTTTCCCGACGACTGGCTCGAGCTCTCGGACCTGGACCTGATGGAGCTCAGCTGGATGGCCTGAGGGAACGCCATCGCGCGCCTAGCGCGAAGTGCCCACCTTTTCCGCCACCGGAATGGCTATCGGCTCGGCAGGCTGCTGTCCGACGCCGAGTGCGTTCTGCCGGTCCGACATGAGTCGAGTGACGAAGCGCTGACCTTCCGAAACCCGCTCGATCTCGATCGCGATGGAATCGATTGCCTGTTCCATGCGCTCGAGGCGCTGTGCGTTCTCCGGCGACTGCGGAGTGTACTTCGGCATTGAGCCACGCTTCCAGAGCATTCGTGAGATCGACACCGCGATCGGCGACAGCACGAACAGCGTGAAGACGATGACAATCGGGACCATGCTCATTGACCTGTTCCGTGAAAAGTTCATGTCTCCCGGGAAGGGAGGCTGGCTGGACGCCACCCTGTTCGCCGCCAGCGAGGCAAGCTGGCTTCCATTCTCGTCGATGTCACCTTCCAATCGCGTGATCCGGGCGTCCAGCACGCCGAGGCGTTGCTCGAGGCCAGTCCTGTCGGCGCCCGTGGCGCTCCGGAGCGAGCGCTGGATGTCCCCGCGACGGCTGGTCGCTGAATTGAGCTGCCGCGAAAGCTCACTCCCGCGCGATCGAAGCGCGTCGACGTCACGGGCGCTGAGCGCTGCCGGTGTAACGACCGTGACGCCTTGGACGCCGGCGATGGCTGGCGCGGCGGCCGCGGCGGGGGGCGGGGGCGGAACTGCCGGAACTTGAACCACTTTGACTTGGCGCATGCGGCTCCGTACGGGTGAACCGACGCGGGGGTTACATCCGGGCGCCGTTCACCGAATGGAACGATTGACCCGCCGCCTGGGCTACCTGGGCAATCAAGGGACGGCGTACGAAAACGCGAGGGTACCGCCGCCGTCCGCATTGGGGAATACCGTCGCGCCAAGTAGGAAGTGGTCCAGCTTGTTGTCCGGGTGCGCATGGGAGTACCGCACCACTTTCAACCCGCTGAAGGTGCCGATCCCGGCTCCGAGGACGACGTCGCTGGCCCAGTGATTGTTGTGGTACATGCGGGAGAGTCCCACCAGGGTCGCTCCACCGTACATCAGGGGTGCAACGATGAAGATGGAGCCGGGGTGCATTCGCCGCATTTCGCTCGTGACTGCCGCCGCCGCCGCAAATGCCGTCGTGGCATGCCCCGATGGAAATGACTGGTAGTCGCCAGTTTGGACGGGTGTTCCATCTCCCCGGAGCTTGGGCGTATTGTGGCCGAACCCGCGCATGAAGCCGAAGTCCCTCGGTATCGTGTCGCCGTTCACGTACGGTCGGGATCTGCCGAGGACTCCCTTGAGGATCCCGGTTATGCCCGACGCGAGGAGAATCCCCTCCGTGCCATGCCAGCCGAGGTCTGCGAGGTCCGGGTGGTTGGTGAGCTTTCCGGCGGCGTACAGTCCGCCGCCAATGATGAAGGAGCCGGGCGTGGTGATCGCCTCGACGTCCTTGCCGGTATGGTCGAAGAACTTGTTGGCCTTGAGATCTTCGTCCTGGAGACTCTCGGCGATGTGCCGGTCGACGGGAAACATCGCCACCGTGAGCACCGCAAAGCCAGCGGCGAGGGCCGCGTCGCGATAGGTGAACAGCGTCTTGTGGCGCTGTGCGTCTGCGGTGTCGCGTGGGACGATCGTGCGCCCGTTTGCCGTGGTGTCCTGTGCGAGGGCGCCGGTGGCGATGGAGACGACGAGCGACAGACCCAGCACGAGGGCGCGTGGCTGCATTCCTGTGATCCGGACCATTGATTGAGACTGGTGAGAGCGAATCGCGACGACCGGGCGTGTGCCGGATGCAGGAATCGCGCGAGGACCTCACGAGCGCAGTTCGTGCATTCCCCTGACAACCGCATAATGCCCCATTATCGGACACCCACAGCGCGTCGATGAGCGGACACCTGAGCCGCCTGATCAGCGACTACGGGTACCTGATCGTCGCACTGTTCATCTTTGCGGAGGGGATGATGATTCCCTTCCCGACCGACACGACCCTCGTCACCGCGGCCGCCTTCGCGGCGCACGGCCGGATGTCGCTGTCGGTGATCATCCTGATCTCGACGGTGGCGACCTCGTTGGGGACGTCCGTTGCGTTCGTGCTTGGACGGCGCGGGGGCGACTTCTTCGATAAACATTCGAAGCGCGTCAGCCCCGTCGTCCTCGATCGAACGCGAGGGTTTTTCGACCGGCATGGCGGCACTGCCGTCTTGATTGGCCGGTTCGTGCCCTTCGCGAGAATGCTGATCTCGCCACTGGCGGGTCTGTCATCGATGTCGTTTGCCCGCTTCACGGTGTTCAACGTTGCCGGCGCCGCCATCTGGTCGAGCGTGTTCTGCGGTGTGGGCTACTTCTTCGGACAGCACCCGCCAAAATTCGGGCACGGCCTGGTGCGGGGCGCCGCCGTCGTCACCGTTGGACTCGCCGTCATCGTCACCATTGCCGTGGCGGGCGGATGGTTAGTCGAGGAGAGCGACGCCGCCTGGCGCGCGGAAGGGACAGTCTGGCATTGCGTCCTCATGTCGGCGCCGGTGCGATGGCTCGCCGGGCATTCCCCGGCCGCGCGCGCATTCCTGTTTCGTCGTTTCACGCCGGGCGACTACCTGGGCCTCAACCTCACGATCGGTCTCGGCCTGAGCTTCGTTGCGCTCGTGATCTTCAGCGCGATCACGAACTCACTGCTTGCGCACGGCGCCGTCCCCGAGTTCGACCTGTTCCTTGCCGCCGCCATGCACGAAACCGCGACTCCGTTCAGCGTGGCATTCTGGTCGCGCGTGAGCAGTGCGGGCAACCTCCTCTTCGTGGCGCTGCCCGGCCTGGCCCTCTCGACCCTGCTCACTCGTCGCACCCGGTCGTGGCTGCCGCTGTTCGGCTTCGCGGCATCGCTTGTGGGCAGTGGGGTGCTGGACGCGGTCGTCAAGCACTTCTTCGCGCACGAGCACGGCCCGGTGGGCTCTGGCGGGATCGCGACGATCGGTACGCCGAGCGGGCAGGCGCTGGGATCGCTGGTCGGGTACGGGATGGTCGCGTACTTCCTCATTCTTCTCGCACAACGACACATGACGCGGGTGCTCATCACCTGCGCGACGGTACTGCTCGTCGTGTCCATCAGCTTCGGGCGGATGTATCTGGGTGAGCACTACTTCAGCGACATCGTGGCCGGTCTCGCCGCGGGCGGTGTTTGGCTTGCCGCGTGTCTCACCGGTCTCGAGGTCGCGCGTCGAAAGACCGGCGCAAGGGACGGGAGCACGCACGACCTGGTCTAAGGCTACATTCTTGGCCTTCCCCTTCCACCGTGGTCGCCATGAGCCTTCCCGCCGTTCGTCATTTTCGATGGGCCGACATGCCGGAGGAACGCGTCACGGACGTCATCAGCCGCAAGCTCGTTACCGGCGATCAGATGATGCTCGCGCACGTGTACCTGAAGAAGGACGCACTCGTACCGCAACACTCGCATCACAACGAGCAGCTGACCTACATCATCTCCGGGGCGCTGCACTTCTACATCGGCGAGAACCGCGAGCAGGAAGTCGTCGTTCGTGAGGGTGAGGTACTGCACATTCCTTCGCACGTGCTGCACGAGGCGCGTGCGCTCGAGGACACGCTCGACGTCGACGTTTTCAGCCCACCCCGCCAGGATTGGCTCGACGGCACGGACAGCTACTTCCACCGGACGAAATAGCATGGACTTCGGGCTTGGGGGAAAGGTCGCGCTCGTGGCAGCGGCGAGCCGTGGATTGGGGCGAGCCGTTGCGGAGGAGCTGGCGCGGGAGGGGATGGATCTGATCATCTGCGCGCGAGGTGCGGAGGCGCTCCGCGAGACGGCCATCGCCATACGCGCGGAGTCGGGTGTGCGCGTGGTGGACGTTGCGGCAGACCTCTCGAACCCCGACGAGCTCGCGCGCCTCACGGCACTCGCGCTCTCGGAGTTCGGCCATGTCGACGTGCTGGTGACGAACAGCGGTGGGCCGCCGGCCGGTCCGTTCGAGAGTCACTCCGCGGCGGTGTGGCAGGAGGCCATTCGGCAGAACCTCGTGAGCGTCGTGGAGCTCACGCGCGCCGTGCTGCCCGGAATGAAGGCGCGTCGCTGGGGACGTATCATCAACGTGACGTCGATCGCGGTGAAGCAGCCGGTCGACAACCTGATCCTGTCCAACAGCGTTCGCGCTGCGGTCACGGGCTTCGCTCGCACGCTCGCAAACGAGGTCGCGCCATTCGGCATCACGGTGAACAACGTGCTGCCGGGCTACACACGTACGCAGCGCGTGGAGGATCTCGCCAAGCGGAATGCGTATCTCAAGGGCACGTCGCCCGACGCTGAGCGCGCGGTGTGGGAGGGTCAGATTCCGATGGCGCGCCTGGGAGACCCCGCCGAGTTTGCGGCGATGGTGGCGTTCCTGGCGTCCGATCGCGCGAGCTACACCACCGGCGCGTCGATCCCGGTGGACGGGGGCTGGATCAAGTCGCTGCTGTAGTTGTGGTACGGCTCCATGTGCACCAGCACTGATTGAATCCGGAGACCGGCGTGGCGCATCGCATACTTCACACGGCCGCCGAGTGCGTGGGCATCCTGCAGCGTCGTATCAGGATCGGCCTGCACGTGCACCGTGACGCGATAGCCGACACCGACTCGTCGCGCCGCGAGTTGCTCGATGGCTCGTACGCCAGGCACCGAGAGGGCCGCGGTGCGAAGCGGCGTGAGCACCGCTTCGCCCGGTGTCCGATCCATGAGGTCGTGAAACGCGGCCAGGAACATCGCGACGCCATTGCGCGAGATGACGATTGCCGCGACCAGCGCCGCCCAATCGTCTGCCGCCGCCCATCGTGGACCGCCACCAAACTTCCGGCCGAGCAGCGCCGCCGAGATGCCGATGAACGCAGCGGTGGACGTGATGGCGTCGCTGAGGTGGTGTGCGGCGTCGGCTTCGACAGCGGCGCTGCCGCTGTTCATTCCAACCTGCTTTACACGCTTGGCGAGCAGTGCTTTGAGGATGACGACGACCAACAGGACACCGAGTGTCCATACTTCGGGGAAGCGATGCGGGAGCCGGATTTCCTGCACCGCCTGAACGACAATCCCAAACGCGGCCAGTAGCAGGATGGCGGAGACGGCGGCGGCGGCGAGCGACTCAGCCTTGCCGTGCCCGTACGGATGATCCTCGTCGGCGGGCTGTGCGCCGAGTGCGACGCCGCCCCAGACGATCAGGGACGAGACGACGTCGGCGAGGGATTCGATGCCGTCGGCGACGAGCGCATACGTGTGACCGAACACGCCGGCGGCGATCTTCGCGAAGGCGAGGACGAGATTGGATGCGGCGCCCGCCTGCGCGGCGCGAATGGCCTGGCGCAGACTCGCGGCGTCGCTCTCGGGGTCAGGCTGTTCCCGGGTCACGTTCTGAATCTATACGCTCAGAACGGAAGGTCGTCGTCGTCGAAGGGAGGTGCGTCGTCGAACGGCGGCGGCTCGTTAGGAGGGGGCGCGTCGTCGGATGGTGGTCCTGACTTGCCGCCGGCGCGCGGCACTGGCGCCGGGTAGGGGCTGGCGCCGCTGCGTGGCGGCCAGATGATTCCTTCGCACCCCGGGCCACCCCGTTCCTTCGGCTTGTTTCGGCACTTGAAGTCGGGCGCCTTCGGGTTGCGCTTGGTGAGCCGGTCGTCCCACATGGCGCCGCCGCAGATGGGGCAGAGTGGCATGCCGTCCGCGTCGACGCCGCCGCCTTTTCCAGCAGCGGCCGCTGGTGCGGCGGCGGGTTTGGCATCACGTGGAGGCCAGATGACTCCGTCGCACTCCTTGTCCTTGCACTTCCAGTCGGGCGCCTTCGGGTTCCGCTTACCGACGCGGTTGTCCCACATCTCGCCCGAGCATTTCGGGCACACAGGGGGCGGTGAGGAGAGGTCGGTATCGGGTGCCTGCTGCTCGGTCATCGGGCGCTATGGACAGTGGAGGAGGAAACGAAAGCTAGTGCCTGGGGGGACGAGAGGAGGATAGGAGGATAGGAGGATAGGAGGATAGGAGGATAGGAACTTCTCTATCATCCTATCCTCCTATCATCCTATCATCCCCCCGCCATCAAGCTTCGGGATGGAAACAGCCGATGCAGCCCGAGTTCAAGGGGACGATCGCTCACGCCTTACCGCGGCTGAACGTGCGGAAGAGATAGACCAGCGACGGAATCAGGATCACGCTGCCACAGGCCAGGGCGACCAACAGCAGCCTCAGCGTAACCTCCGGCGCAGCGAGGCCCGCGATGGTGCCACTCGGTGGAATGAGGAGCGGATACTGGACGAATGCCCATCCCCAAAGCACGAGCGATACCTGCGCCGCGGCGGCGACACGAGCAAGCTGATAGTGTCGCGACCAGAGTGCCCAGATGGCGCCGATCGCCGCCAGGCCCGTGATGATCTGGAAGACGATGGCTTCCGGCGATTCGATGAGGCCTCGTCCCATTGTCGGCGCATCACGATATGCGACCACGAGCGCGACGAGTGCGGCGGCGAACACCGCTCCCGCGCCACCGAGCGCTCGACGTCGGAAATCCTCGCGCAGCGCAGTGTCATCCGTCGCCAGGATGAGGTAGACAGCAGCGAGAAAGGCGAACAGCGCGAGGGCCAATGCGCCCACTGCGAACGGAAACGGAGCAAGCCACGGAGACACATAGACGTCGGCGAAGTCCGGCACGCTTACATTCGTGTCCGACGGAAGACGCGTCGCCGCGGCGCCGACGGCTCCAGACGAAAGCGCGCCCACGATGATGCCAAGGAGCACCGGCGTAATGAGGCTCGACACTGCGAATACGCGCCCCCACCGGAGCTGGGCGCCATGTTCGCGAGCGCCGTAACTGCGGAACACGAACGCGGAGCCACGCAGTACGATGCCAACGAGCATCAACGTGAGTGGTATGTGCAGCACGATGCCGAGCGTGGCAAAGGCATCGGGGAATCCGGTGAAGAGCACGACGATGACGATGATGAGCCAGACGTGATTCGCTTCCCAGATTGGCCCGATGGACAAGCTGATGAGGGCGCGCTGTGCGTCGCGTCGTGGACCGCCGGCAAGAAGATCCCACGCGCCGCCACCGAAGTCGGCGCCCGCCATGAGTGCATATGCGGTGAGCGCGATCATCATGACGCCGGCGACGATCTCCGGGTATCCGATTGAGGCGATCACAAGTCGCGCTCGCTCACCGGGTGTGCGGACGTCGCAGCCGTTTCGCGGACCATCGCAGCCATCAACGCAATGACGACGGCCGCCAGCCCAGCGTACAGGAGGCTGAAGAAGAACATCGGCACGAAGAGACCGGGCATGGGCGTGACGGCGTCACTCGTCCGCAGCAGCCCCTGCACCACCCAGGGCTGACGTCCCACTTCGGTGACGATCCAACCTGCCTCGGTGGCGATGAAGCCGAACGGAGTGGCAATCGCAAGCGCGACGAGAAGCCATCGCGCACGCGCGAGGTCGCGACGTCGCAACACTGTCCAGGCCGCAGCCAGCGCTATCGCGGCGAGCAGGCTGCCAAGTCCGACCATCGTCTGAAAGGCGAGATGCACGATGGCAACCGGCGGCCGATCGGCGCGTGGAACGCTGCGCAACCCGCGCACTTCCGCAGTTGGATCGTGGTAGGCGAGGAGAGACAGGCCATAAGGAATCTCGAGTGCCCAACGTGTCTGCTCTCGGTCGGCATCCGGCCAGCCACCGATGCGCAGCGGCGCGGCACGGCGTGTGTCCCACTGACCCTCCAGCGCGGCGAGCTTGATCGGTTGCGTGATGGCGACGACACCTGCGCTGATGTCGCCGGATAGCGGCTGGAGCACCGCGGCGGGCGCGCCCACGAGCAGCGCAACGGCCAGCGCGCGCCGATGCAGTACCGGGGCGCGGCCCTTCAGCAGGAGCAACGCGTGAAGACCGGCGACCGCCATCCCCGTCGCCGCATAGGCGGCGAGCAGCATGTGCAGGGCCTGCTGGAATGCGGCCGGACTCTGCATGCCGACGATGGGGTCGATGTCGATCAGTCGACCGCCCGCTGCTGTACGGAAGCCGACTGGCGCATTCATCCACGCATTGACCAGCACGACGAACGCCGCCGATGCCGCGCCGCTCACCGCAACGATGATCCCGGCGGCCAGGTGTGCGCGGGGTCCGATGCGCTCCCACCCGTACAGATAGATGCCGAGGAAGATGGCCTCGGTGAAGAACGCGAAGCCCTCCAGCGAAAACGGCATGCCGATGATGGCGCCCGCGAAGCGCATGAACCCGGGCCAGAGCAACCCGAGCTCGAACGAGAGCACAGTACCGGAGACCGCGCCCACAGCAAACAGGATGGCCGTGCCGCGCGCCCATCGCCCCGCAAGCTCGCGATACACCTGATCGCCCGTACGCCGCCATCGCCACTCGGCCAGCACCATCAGCAGCGGCATCGCCACGCCGATCTCGGCGAAGATGATATGGAAGCCGAGCGAGACGGCCATCTGGGTGCGCGCGGCGAGCAGGTCCGAGGGCATCAGCTGTCGGCGGTGTGGGGGTTCACGACCCGGTTCCTCATTCTGGTGTCAACCCGGCGCGCGCGGTAGCCTATCGTACCCAACCGATCGGTGCGAGCTTCGTCGCTCTACCTCAAAACCTACGGCGTGCCATGATGCAGTCAGTCAGGATTTCCCTCAGGTCGCTCATCAAGGCGACCTCCGTGCTGGCGTTCATCCTTGCGCCGCTTGCGACCGCCGCCGCCCAGCAGGCAGGCCGCAAGATCCAGGTGCTCTTCCTCGGCCACGATGCCACGCACCATCCGTCGGACGTGGCGCTGGGACTGCTCGCGCCGGCGCTCGCCAAGGACGGGATCGAGTTCACGTATACCACGAATCCCGACGACTTGAATCCGGAGAAGCTCGCACACTTCGATGCGCTGATGCTGTACGCGAATCACGACTCCATCACGCCGTCGCAGGAGAAGGCGCTCCTCGACTACGTGGAGTCCGGTCACGGATTCCTTCCGATCCACTCCGCGTCGCACTGCTTCCGCAACTCGCAGCGCTATCTCAGCATGATCGGCGGACAGTTCGACAAGCACGGCACCGGTACGTTCACCGCCGAGATCGTGAAGCCGAACCACGAAGTGATGAAGGGCATCCAGCCGTTCGAGACGTGGGACGAGACATACATCCACAAGAACAACAATCCCGATCGCATCGTGTTGATGGAGCGAGTCGAGGGCGATCACCGTGAGGCGTGGACGTGGGTCCGCACGCAAGGCAAGGGACGCGTTTTTTACACAGCCTATGGGCATGACGAGCGCACGTGGAAGCAGCCGATGTTTCACGCGATGCTGAAGAATGCGATCGTGTGGTCGGTGGCGCCCTCCGTGCGCGCACAGTTCGCGCGCCTGAAGATGCCCGTCGCGCAATACCAGGCCAGCAGCCGAATCCCCAACTACGAGCGACGCAATCCGCCGCTGCAGTATCAACTGCCCTTGCCACCTGCGCAGTCACAGATGCTCGCGCAGGTGCCGCCTGGATTCGAGCTGCAGCTGTTCGCTTCGGAGCCGGACATCGCGAAGCCGATCGCCATGGCGTGGGACGCACGCGGCCGGTTGTGGATCGCGGAGACCCTCGATTATCCCAACGACATTCATCCCGGCCTGCCCGGTCGCGACAAGATCGTGATCCTCGAGGACACGAATCACGACGGCAAGGCCGACAAGTTCACCGTGTTCGCCGAGGGGCTGAACATCCCGACCGGGCTGGTGTTCGTCGATGGCGGCGTGCTCGTGTCGCAGATGCCCGACCTGATCTTCCTCAAGGACACGACAGGGGATGACAAGGCAGACATCCGGCAGGTGCGCAACACAGGCTTCGGCTTCAAGGACACGCATGCGGGGCCGAGCAACCTGCGCTACGGCTTCGACAACAGGATCTGGGGTGCGGTCGGCTACAGCGGATATTCGGCTGTACAGCATGGCGACTCGATCAGCTTCAACCAGGCGCTCTGGCGCATGCGTCCCGATGGGAGCGATATGGAGCACGTCGCCAGCTTCAGCAACAACACCTGGGGCGTCGGCTTCAACGAGACATTCGACATCTTCGGCTCTACGGCGAACAATACGCATGCGGTGTACGTCGGCATTCCGAACCGCTACACGGCGGGCGTAAAGGGACTGCCGCCGCGCGTGGGCAGTGCAAAGATCGACGGCCACTACGCGATGCATCCGAACACGCCGAACGTGCGACAGGTGGACGTTTTCGGCGGTTTTACGGCGGCAGCGGGATTCAATGTTTACACGGCGCGCACTTATCCGAAGGAATACTGGAATCGGATTGCGTTCGTGAGCGAGCCGACGGGACGTCTCCTGCACCGCGCCATCCTGGAATCGAAAGGCGCGGGTTACGTGGAGAAGGACGGATGGAACATGCTTGCAAGCGCGGACGACTGGACGGGACCTGTCGATGCGCAGGTCGGACCGGATGGCAACGTGTGGGTCGTTGACTGGTACAACTTCATCATCCAGCACAACCCAACGCCCGCGGGTTTCGAGAACGGCAAGGGCAACGCGTATGAGAATCCACTGCGCGATCATCGCTATGGACGGATCTACCGCATCGTCTACAAGGGCGCGCCAGCGGCGAAGCCAATGTCACTGCGGGCCGATCGACCGGCGGAGCTGGTGCGGGCCCTCACCAACGACAACCTGCTCTGGCGCATGACCGCCCAGCGCCTGCTCGTCGAGCGGCACAATGCGGACGTCGCGCCGGAGCTCATCAAGCTGGTGAAGAACAGGAGTGTCGACGAGCTCGGATTGAATCCGGGTGCGCTGCACGCGCTGTGGACATTGAAGGGGCTCGGCCAACTCGATGGATCCAACCCGGCGGCCACTGCCGCTGCGGTGGCGGCGATCGACCACCCGGCGGCCGGAGTACGCAAGGCCGCGATTCAGGTATTGCCGGTAAGTGCGTCAACGTTCAACGTAATGCAGGGTTACGGTGTGTTCGAGGACCGCGATCCGCACACGCGCCTCGCTGCGATCCTGATGCTCGCCGACCTGCCGGCGTCAGACAGCATCGGCGCACTTCTGTATCAACTCGGCAAGGCACCAAATGTCCAGAACGACGAATGGCTGTCGCTGGGCGTGCTCGCCGCGGCGGCACATCATCGGCCGGCATATCTAAAGGCGTATGCGAGCGATGTCGGCGCGACACCTTTCCGCGAACTCGCCGATCGAATCGCCAAGGAGGAGACGACACCACCGGCGCCGACGGAACCTGGTCAGCGCGCGGGAGGCCAGCAGGTCGCGGGTCGGCCCGCTGCTCCCCCGCCTCCTTTGCCGATCGGCGAGCGTTTCCTTCACGCCAACGTTGAGGACGTCGTAGGGCCGATCACGCGTCCGTCGCAATTCGGCGCTCGCCGAGGCGCGGGGGCGTCGGCGCCGGCGATGGAGCTCAACGTGTCGGTGCTGAAGGGACAGATGAAGTTCTCGCTGCCCGACTTCACCGTGAAGCCTGGTCAGCTCGTGCGACTGACGCTGACGAATCCTGACGAGATGCAACACAACATGGTGATCGTTCGTCCCGGCACGCTGCAGGCCGTGGGCGCGCTTGCCGATGCGATGGCCGCGACCCCTGATGCGGCAGAGCGAAGCTATGTGCCGCCGACGCCGGACGTCATGTGGTTCACGAAGCTCGTCGATCCCGGCAAGAGCTTCACGATCGAGTTCACGGCTCCCCGTCAGACGGGCGACTACCCGTACATCTGCACCTTCCCCGGGCACTGGCGGATCATGCAGGGCACGATGAAGGTCGCCGAGTGATCGCCTCTCGCGAGACGTTCTCGATGCGCAGCCGCGGGAGGCGGCTCTAGATGGCTGAAAAGATCAAGGTGGCCGTCGTGGGACTTGGCTTCGGCGCAGAGTTCCTTCCCATCTATCAGCGGCATCCGGATGCCGAGTTGTATGCCATCTGCCAGCGCAATGAGGACGCGCTGAGGGAAACGGGTGACAAGTTCGGCGTCGAGCGTCGCTTCAGCAGCTACGAGGCGCTGTTGCGGGACCCGGACGTGGACGCCATCCACATCAACACGCCGATTGCCTCGCATGCGCCGATGTCGCTTGCCGCGTTGCGGGCGGGAAAGCACACCGCGTGCACGGTCCCGATGGCCACGACTGTCGAGGAGTGCGTCCAGCTCGTAGAGGCGGAGAACAAGAGCGGCAAGGTCTACATGATGATGGAGACCGCGGTGTACACGCGGGAGTTTCTCTATGCGCAGGAGCTGGCACAGAAGGGGACGTTCGGGCGGATACAGTTCCTCCGCGGTGCGCATCAACAGAACATGAGCCTTCCCGGATGGCCGGCGTACTGGTACGGCATGCCGCCGATGCACTACGCGACGCATGCGGTCGGCCCGCTGCTGCGGCTTGCCGGTGCGCGCGCGGAGTCGGTGGTGTGTTTTGGTTCGGGGCGCATTCGCGACGAATACGTGCAGCAGTACGGCTCACCGTTCGCGGTCGAGAGCGCGCTCGTGCGGCTGAAGGATTCGGATCTTGCATGCGAAGTCACGCGCTCGCTGTTCGACACCATCCGGCAGTATCGCGAGAGCTTCGACGTCTATGGCACCAATGGCTCGTTCGAGTGGGAGCAGCTCATCGGCGAGAAGGCGGTGATCTACTCCGGCTTCGAGGATGCGGAGCGCGTCGAGATCCCTGACTACGGTCATCGCCTGCCGAAGGAGATCGGCTCATTCACGCAGGCTGGCGTCTACGACGAGGAGCACGAGCACACCTCGTTCATCCAGGGCGGCGGCCACGGTGGCTCGCATCCGCATCTGGTGCACGAGTTCGTGAGTGCCATCAAGGGAAGGCGGCGGGCGACGGTTGATGCAGCCACGGCTGCCAATTGGACGATGACCGGCGTCTGCGCACACGAGTCGGCGATGCGGGGTGGCGACCGCATCAGCATTCCGCAGCCGTGACTGGCGCGGCGCGATGAAGATCGGCATCAGCACATGGGTGTGGACGTCGCCCGCAACGACCGAAGTGCTCGAGACGCTCATCCCGCACATCGCATCGCTCGGCTACGATGTCGTGGAGCTGCCGGTGGAATCGGTCGGGCAGTTCGACGTCGCGCGCGTGCGAGCGATTGCCGATGCGTGTGCCGTTGGCGTTTCGGTGTGCGCTGTCATCACGTCAGGTCGCGATCTCCTGATGACCGGCGAGGTGAGCGAGGGAATCACGTATCTCGAGTGGTGCATCGATGCCGCGCAAGCACTGGGGTCGCCGGTTGTGGCGGGGCCGTTCTACTCGGCAGTCGGCCGCTGCTGGCGTGCGACGTCCGAGGAGCGTGAACGTGATCTCGGGATCGTTGCGGGTGTCCTGCGCGAGCTCGGCAAGTACGGCGCGGCGCGCGGCGTTTCGCTCGCCGTCGAAACGCTGAATCGCTTCGAGACCAGCTTCCTGAACACGACCGAGCAGGCGCTGGAGCTCATCAGGCGTGTGAACCACCCGAATGTGGGACTCTGCCTCGATCTCTTTCACCTCGGGATCGAGGAGAAGAACCTCGGCGAGGCGCTGCTCTCCGCGGGACCGCACCTCAAACATGTGCAGGTCGCCGAGAATGACCGTGGTACGCCGGGGACGGGACAGCTCGGGTGGACGGAGGTTGCGAGCGCGTTGCGGGAGATGGGCTACGATGGCCGAGTGGTCGTCGAGACATTCTCCGATCGCGTGGAGGCGATTGCACGGGCGGCTGCGATCTGGCGTCCGCTTGCGAGCGACTCGGACACGCTCGCTCGCGAGGGGCTCGACTTCCTCCGACGACTATTCGCGGCCGCGTAACCGCGACTCAGCGCTCCTGGACCGCGCGCTCGAGTGCCGCGATGTCGATCTTGCCCATGGTGAGCATCGCGTCCATCGCGCGCTTGGCCTTCGCACGGTCAGGGTCCTGGAGCAGCTTTGGCAGGATCGACGGAATGATCTGCCACGACAGCCCAAAGCGATCGACGAGCCATCCGCACCGGCTCTCGGACCCGCCTTCGGAGAGTTGTGTCCAGAGCCGATCCACCTCCGCCTGCGTCTCGCAATTCACGTAGAGTGATGCGGCCGGCGACAACGCGTAGCGCGGGCCGCCGTTGAAGATGATCAACTGCTGTCCCTCGATCTCGACCGTCGCGGTCATCGGTGACGAGCTCAGCACCTTCGAGGTCGGGAAGACAGACGTGTAGAGGGCGACTGCGTCCTCGACCTGCCCGTTGTACCACAGGAATGGTGTGATCTTCTGCATGGCTCCGTCTCGATTCTATTGTGGTGTCGGGCGTCAGTTGGCGTCCGTACGCCATAGTCGGTGCCAGTCGTTGATTCTCTACATCTCTACCGCTCCTGAAGCCGGCCAACGGAGTCAAGTTCGGACAGAACCGCGACGACAGCCCGGATTCAGCCGGTCGTCGCAACACTGGTTGTTGAAGG
>DAIUFP010000016.1:0-116624 GCA_036844565.1 Gemmatimonadaceae bacterium
CGGGGACGATTCCTTCCTCGACCGCAGCGCGCGTGGCATGCAGCGCGTCTTCGACGCGTGCCTTCTTCTCCTTCATTTCCGCTTCCGTCGCAGCGCCAACGTTAATCACCGCAACACCGCCGGCGAGCTTCGCGAGACGCTCCTGGAGCTTCTCCTTGTCGTAGTCCGACGTGGAGTTCTCGATGGCCGACTTGATCTCCTTGATACGGCCCTGGATCGCATCGTCCTTGCCATTGCCGTCGATGAGCGTGGTGTTGTCCTTGTCGACAACAACGCGCTTCGCGCGGCCAAGGTGCTCGACTGTGGCGTTCTCGAGCTTGAAGCCGACTTCTTCGCTCACGACCTGACCACCGGTCAGCTTCGCGATGTCTTCGAGCATCGCCTTGCGACGATCGCCGAAGCCGGGCGCCTTGACGGCGGCCACCTTGAGCGTGCCACGCAGCTTGTTGACGACGAGCGTCGCCAACGCCTCACCATCGACGTCTTCCGCGATGATCAGGAGAGGCTTGCCAAGCTGGGCAACCTTCTCGAGCACCGGAAGCAGGTCCTTCATCGACGAAATCTTCTTGTCGTGGATGAGGATGTAGGCGTCTTCGAGCACCGCTTCCATCTTTTCCGGATCCGTGACGAAGTAGGGCGAGACGTAGCCGCGGTCGAACTGCATGCCTTCGACCGTCTCCAGCGTGGTATCGAGACCCTTGGCCTCTTCAACCGTGATCACGCCATCCTTGCCGACCTTCTCCATCGCTTCCGCGATGAGGTCGCCGATTTCCTTGTCGTTGTTCGCGGAGATGCTGCCGACCTGGGCGATTTCCTTCTTGCCGGTGGTCGGGACGCTGATGCGCTTCAGCTCTTCGATGACCGCAAGAACGGCCTTGTCGATGCCGCGCTTGATGGCCATCGGGTTGGTGCCGGCCGTGACGTTCTTGAGGCCTTCGCGGAAGATGGCCTGGGCAAGCACGGTCGCCGTCGTGGTGCCGTCGCCGGCATTGTCCGACGTGCGCGTCGCGACTTCCTTGACCATCTGGGCGCCCATGTTCTCGAGGGGATCAGAGAGCTCGATCTCCTTCGCGACCGTGACACCGTCCTTCGTGACCGTCGGGGCGCCGAACTTCTTGTCGATGACGACGTTCCGGCCCTTGGGGCCGAGGGTCACCTTCACCGCCTCGGCGAGTTGATCGACGCCGCGCTTCAGTGCAGCGCGCGCATCGACGTTGAAATACAGTTCCTTGCTAGCCATGTGAATCCTCTAGTCGTGGCGAGTGATTACGAGACGACCGCGAGCACATCGGACTCGCGGAGGATCAGGTACTGCTCGTTGTCGAGCGTGATCTCGGTGCCGCTGTACTTGCCGTACAGCACCTTGTCGCCAACCTTGGTCGACATGGGGACGAGCTTGCCGTCCTCGTACTTGCCGGGACCAGCGGCGACGATCTCGCCCTGCTGCGGCTTTTCCTTCGCGGTGTCGGGGATGTACAGACCGCCGCGCATTTGCTCGGTGTCTTCCGATGCCTTCACGACAACCCGGTCGGACAGCGGCTTAATCTTCGCGCCGGCTGTGCTCTTGGTGGCCATAGGTGGTGAGCCTCCGTCTGATTGAATGTGTTCCAGTCCAATTAGCACTCGTATCTGTGGAGTGCTAACAGACTCGGAGGATAGTGGCTTTCGGGGGTGGAAGCAAGGGGCGCAGTGGACTGGGGACTCGATCTGCAAACTGTTGTAAATCAAGCACTTAACTGCAGAGCGACGAGCACGGGGCTAACTGCGAGCGGTGAGCCTGAGCGCAAGCTAGGAGCTTGAGCTCGCGGCCCACGCTGGCAGTTGGCTCATTGCTGGCCGCTCGGGCTCGGGCTCACTGCTCGGCCTTCAGCTCGGCTCTTGGGCGCCACCAGGTCGAACGCCATCGCCAGTCCGTGCAGCGTGAGGAATGGGTCGACCTCCTCGAATGTCTGGCAGAGCGGCGCAAAGAGCTCCGCCAGGCCGCCCGTGGCCACGACCATCGGGCGCTCCTTGCGTGGCCACTCGGCCATGATCCGGCGCACCACGCCGTCGATCGCGTCAGCGGTGCCGAACATCACGCCCGCGCGAATGCAGTCTTCCGTTCGCGTGCCAATGACTTTCGTGGGCGCAATCAGCTCCGTATCCGGGAGCCTCGATGTGCGCCGAAACAGCGTCTCCGCGGACGTCCGCACCCCTGGTGCGATGACGCCGCCGAGAAACACGCCGTCGCGCGTGATGCAGTCGAACGTCGTGGCGGTGCCGAGGTCCACGACGATCGCGTCGCGCTGGTAGCGGCGGCTCGCAAGCAGGGTGTTGATGATGCGATCGGGACCGACGGTCCGAGGCTCGTCCACCGCAAGGGTGATCGGCAGCGGCGACGTCCCGTCGAAGATCTCCAGCCGCTCCACCGGCAACCAGTGCCGGCAGGCGTCGGCAAGGTGGGTCGCCATGCCGCGCACCACCGACGCGATTGCAACGCCCTTGACCTGCGAGAGCGGAACGTCCGCGCCCGCGATGAGGCCTCGGAGCAGAACGCCGACTTCATCAGCCGTACGCGGGGTGTCCGTGATGATGCGCCAATGGGCCCGCAGTGCCGCGCCGTCGAAAAGGCCGATCGTCGTCTCCGAATTGCCGACGTCGAAGGTCAGGAGCATGTCAGGGGCTCGGCGAAGGTAAGAGATCCCGAACGATGCGCGACGACGCCGTCGATCGTACGGATGAGAAGTTCGCCGGCCGCATTGATTCCGTCGACGACTCCAACGGCCGGCGTGACCACCTGCTGACCGATGGCGAGGTCGCGCGCGCGCCAACGCACAAGTTCGTCGTCAGAGAGGTAACGGCTCGTGTTGGCTGCCCTGCGCAGCGCCGGGACAATCCGGTCGAGCGCCGCGAGACGGCTAACACCCGACTTCAGTCCGACCGCGGTGTCGAGATCAGGCTGCAAGACATTCAGTCCGAAACCGACCGCGACCCACTCTGGCGCGGTGCCGCGCCACCGGGTCTCGATCAGCGTGCCCGCGAGCTTGCGTTCTCCTACGTAGAGGTCGTTCGGCCACTTTACGCGAACGGGACCCGCGGTGAGTCCATCGAGTGACTCCGCCGCAAACAGCCCGCAGCGAAGGGCAAGCACGTCGAGCGCGCGCGCATCGCTCGGTCGCTCGATGAGCGTGAGCCAGACGCCAGCACCCGGCGCCGATGTCCATCGCCTGCCCTGCCGTCCGCGCCCTGCGGTCTGCTCATCGGCGATGATGAGCGTGCCTGAGGCCGCGGCCGGCGCGAGTGCATGCGCAACGTCGAGCGTCGATCCGATCGCCGCAAAGGCGTGGACCGCGGGTAGCGACCAGCGTTCCGCGAGACCAGCGACCGGCGCGCCGTCGTATGACGTCAGCTCGCGCGCATCAGCGGAAAAAGACAAGGGCGTATGCGGCGGCGAGGACGATGCGATACCAGCCGAACGCGGCGAAATCATGCTTCTTGATGTAGCCAAGGAAGGTCTTCACCGCGATGATCGCGGTGATGAAGCTGACCACGAATCCGACCGCCAGCGCGTCATAGTGCCCCACGAGTGCCGACCGTCCCTTGAGTAGTTCGAGACCACTCGCGGCGAGCATGGTGGGGACGGCGAGCATGAACGAGAAGTCGACGATGGTTCGCTTGGAAACGCCGATCAGTGACCCGCCCACGATGGTCGCGGCAGAGCGCGACACGCCGGGGATGACGGCGATCGCCTGAAACAGACCGATGAGGAGCGCACGCTTGTAGGTGATCTCCGTGAAGTCCGCGTCGGTCTCGACCGTCTGCGTCCGATATTTCTCGAAGACGATCAGGGCGATACCGCCAATGACCAGTGCTACAAGCACCACGGGGATGTTGCCGAGGAGGTAGCCCTTGATCGCCTTGTAGACGGTCAGGCCGATGACGCCCGTAGGAATGACCGCGACGACGAGCTTCTTCAGTACCTCGATATTCCAGAACCGCTTCCAGTACAGCACCACGACGGACAGGATCGCGCCGAGCTGGATGATGATCTCGAAGCTCTTGAGGAACTCCGATTCCTCGAGCTGCAGGAGGTGGCTCGAGAGGATGAGGTGCGCGGTGGAAGAGATCGGGAGGAATTCGGTGATCCCTTCGACGATACCGAGAATCAACGCGTGAACGAAAGACATCGAGACCGGAGCTCAGGTGTGGAGGACGACGTTGCCTGACGAGGACGTTAGTCCTGAAAGATAGTCCCCAGGGCGCCGCGGCCTATTTCGCCGCGCCCTGGAGCACACGGTCATAGAAGGATTCGTATTGCGCAACGACGGCATCGAGTCCGAACCGCGCCCGCGCATCCGCAGCCGCTCGTGCACTCATCGCCTGCCAGGCAGGCTCGTCGCCGAGTATGGCGATGCCTGCGCGGGCCATGCCGTCGACGTCTTTCGGTTCGCAGAGAAAGCCGGTTTCGCCGTGCCGCACGACTTCGGGCAAACCACCGGCGCGAGCACCGATCACCGGCACGCCGCACGCCAGCGCCTCGAGGGCACTCAGGCCGAATGATTCGCTACGGGTCGGTATGAGGAAGAGATCCGCGCTGGACAGGAGCGGAGCGACGGAATCGAGCTTTCCCAGGAAGAACACGCTGTCGCTGACGCCCAGGTCGCGCGCCTCCTGCTCGGCCAGCACACGGTCCGGGCCGTCGCCCACCATGACGAGGATGCTCGATATTTCGCTGGCGATGCGCGCATAGATCTGCACGACCTCCTTCACGTGCTTCACCGGCCGAAAGTTCGAGATGTGCATGAGCACCTTGCGCCCGGAGGCTATCTCCGCGAACTGCGGCGTGTAGCGTGCGCGGTAGTAGACGTCGGGATCCACGAAGTTCGGGATCACCTCGATGCGGCATCCCGCGCAGCCGAATGCGGATTGCGTTTCCGCCCTGAGGAATTCGGAGACGGCGGTGAGCCCGTTCGACTTCTCGATCGAAAATTTCGTGATGGCGTGGAACGACGGATCCTGCCCGACGATCGTGATGTCGGTGCCGTGCAGTGTCGTGAGCACCTTGATGTCGGGACGCGTCTTCGTGAGCATCTCACGCGCGATCCATGCGCTCGTCGCATGCGGTATGGCGTAGTGCACATGCAGCAAGTCGAGCTTGTGCGCGAGCACCACCTCGTGCATCCGCACGGCAAGCGCGAGGTCATACGGCGGATACTCGAAGAGCGGATATCGGCCGACGTCGACTTCGTGGAAGAAGATGCGCGGAAGAAACGACGGCAGCCGGAAGGGCTGCTGATAGGTGATGAAGTGGATCTCGTGACCGCGCTGTGCCAGTGCGATGCCGAGCTCCGTGGCGACCGCGCCGGAACCGCCGTATGTCGGATAGCAGGTTATCCCGATGTTCACTCGTCCCCTTTCCTCCACCATGCCGTGAGGCGCTCTTCGAATCCCGGCTGATCGATATCGGTACGGGTGACATCGTCACCCTCCAGCTGATGCCGAAACCAGGTGCGCTGTCGCTTTGCGTACTGCCGCGTCTCGATGATGACACGCTGCTCGGCTTCCAGTCTGCTCAATTCACCGCGCAGCATCGCACGAACCGCTCGGTACCCCGTGGCGTTCCATGCGGGCGCATCCTCGGGCACTTCGTGCATCAGGCGCCGAACTTCCTCATGCCATCCGCAGCCGAACATCCGCTCCGTGCGGTACTCGATTGCATGAGCGAGGGACGGGCCTGGATCGATGACAAGATACCGTGCGCGCCGGCGAGATGGACGCGCTGTTTCGCGGTGCAGCTCGCTCACGCGCCTGCCCGTCAGCAAGGCAATTTCCACTGCGCGGAGGAGCTGCGTGCGGCCGAGGTGGGCGCGCGACGGATCGAGGGCGGTAACCCATCGCCGCAGCGCCTCGGTTGACTCGCCTCCCAATACGCGCTGGAGATCGACGCGTTTCGTCGCATCGAGCACGGGCTCCTCGAACAGCGATCCAAAGAGCGCCCTGAGGTAAAGTCCCGTGCCGCCCACCACGATCGGTGTACGTCCGGACGTCCCGATCTCGTCGATCCACGCGTCCGCACGCTCCGCCCACCATGCCGACGACGCGCGCTCGGTTGGATCGAGCACGTCGATGCCATAGTGCGGTGCAGCGAGGAGGTCGCGCACGCCGGGCTTCGCGGTGCCGATGTCGAATTCACGATAGAGTTGACGCGAATCGGCGCTCACCACGCTCACGTCGGCGAGACGCGCGAACCAGGTGGCCGCGAACGTCTTGCCGGCGGCGGTGGGGCCGCAGATCACGCGAATGGGTGGAGCGCTACTGTCGTCCAAAGCGGCGCTCGAGCTCGGGCCACGACAACTGCACGATCGTGGAGCGACCGTGCACGTCGTGCGCGGCAAGCTTCGTGTCGCTCAACGCGATGAACAGCGCGCGCATCTCGCCCAGTGAGAGCTCGTCGCCGGCCTTTACAGCCGCCTTGCACGCGACCGTCGCGGCCAGGCGCTCGTGCTTCGCATGCGTGCCTCCGACGCGATCGCCCGTGAGCGTGGCGAGCGTCTCACGCAAGCATCGCTCGGCATCGAAACGCGGGTGCGGCATCGGAACGCTGTTCACGAGCAGTGTGTGGCCGCCGAATCCCTCAACTTCAAAACCAAGCTTCGCGAGCAGTTCACGATGTTCCTCGAAGGCTTCGCCTTCGGCTGGTGTGAGATGCAGCGTGAGCGGGAAGAGGAGACGCTGCGACGGCGCCTCGCCACGCTCGAGCATGCCCATGAAACGTTCGTAGAGCACGCGTTCGTGCGCCGAATGCTGGTCGATGAGCACGATGCCGTCGTCATGCTCGAACATCATGTACGTGCGCCGCAGCTGCATGAGCGGTGGCACGACGATCGGCGTCGTCGGCTCCACAACGGGATGGAGCGGTGGGAATTCCGGCTCTGGCGGAGGCTCGACGGACGCACCTCGGTCGAATGGAGGATACGCGTCGACACCCGCATCCAACTCCGCGAACAGCCCGGACGAGTCCTGCGCCGCCGGACGAAGGAGCTCAACGTCGCCCGTTGGCTGTGTCCATGAGGCTCCGTTTGGCGACCACCGGCGTACGCCGAGCGCGGCGCTTGCGTCGAAGGTGCCCAGTGCGCGACGAACGGCATCCTCGACGGCGCGCTCGACCACCCATCGGTCCGCGAACCGAACTTCTGCCTTCGCGGGATGGACGTTGACGTCCACGGTTGCTGCAGGGACGGTGATCTCCAGCAATAGCGACGGACGCAGGCCGGCGGACAGGGTGGAGCGATACGCCGTTTCCGCGGCGCGAATGATTCCGCTGTCGCGGATGACGCGTCCATTCACCGTGACGAACGTGCGGCGACTGGCCGTCCCGACATCGCCCGGACGCTCGGCGAGCCCGCTCACCTGGATGGCGCCGCGCACATCCTCGACGTCCACCATGCGATCCGCGGCCGCGGCGCCCCAGAGTGCCGCGACGCGGTCGCGGAGTGTGGTTGCGGCGGGCAGCGCGAATGCGGGTTTGCCGTCATGGCTGAGCGTGAGCCGGACGTCGCGCCGATTGAGCGCGATGGTCGTCATCGTCTCGAGCACGCTTCGCCATTCAGAGCGCGGACCGCGGAGGAATTTTTGCCGCGCGGGCGCATTGTAAAAGAGTCGAGAAACGGCCACGGTCGTTCCACGCCGGCGCGCGACGTCGCGGACCTCCTGCACTGCTCCGCCCGCCGCATGCACGGCGGTGCCCGCACCATCAGCTGGCGCGGTCTCCACGACGAGTTGGCTCACGGAGCAGATCGCCGGAAGCGCCTCGCCGCGAAAGCCGAAGCTGGTCACGCCGACGAGGTCGGCCGCGAAGCGAATCTTCGATGTCGCGTGGCGCTCCAGTGCGAGCAGCGCGTCGTCCCGCTCCATGCCGCTGCCGTCGTCGCTGACGCGGATGAGTTGGCGGCCTCCGTCCTCGATGACGACGTCGATCGACGTCGCGCCTGCGTCCAGCGCATTCTCAACGAGCTCCTTCACGGCGGATGCGGGCCGCTCGACCACCTCGCCGGCGGCGATCTGGTCAGCGACGGCTGAGGGGAGGACGGCAATGCGGGACATGCGAAGAATCTACGACGTGCGCCGTCCGCGCCGGTGCGAAGTGCGTTCGGAGTGGGGATCGAGGTTCACGAAGTCGAGACCGCCGGTGGAGTCTACCTCGCACTGGGGCGGGTTGGTGTCCACTTGGGAGCCGATGTCGGCGCCATCACCTGTCCCTTAGTCGGAGGGAGGAGCGTCGAGCTCCAGGATGCTGGCAACAGGCACCCAGCCGAATCGATTCGCGTCGAGGGCAATGCGAACCCAGGAGCCTTCTCGAGCGCCCAACATGCCGGTTTCCCCGACGCTCACCGTCGCGAGTGCAGCCGATGACCCGGGCGCCTCAGCGAGCGGGCGGCTCTCGCGCATCACACCGAGGCCGCGAGCCTCGAGGCGATCATTCAGCTCGAGCGCGCCGAGGAGGAACACCACGGCGAGCGACAGGGCGCCACCCGCGAGTGCGCGCGACGCCGGAGGCCGCATGCGCAACGGGAGGGCCAGAAGCGTCCACGCCGCGATCCAGCATGCGAGCGAAAGCAGCGCGACCACACTCACCGGCACGGGGGGCACATAACCACTCGCGCGGATGAGTGCCGGCACGAATGCGTCGAGACGCTCTCGGGATTCGGCATCGAGCGGATCGATCCGCATCGCACGCTGCCATGCGCGCGCGGCGGATGCGCTGTCCCCGCGCGACCATGCCGCCGCGCCGAGGTTCGCCCACGCGTCCGCCGAGCGCGGGGCTCGTGCGGCCACGCGGGCGAAAAGGCGCTGTGCGGTCGTGAATGCCGCGTGGTCGTATGCGGCGACTCCCGCATCGAACGTACGGCTCAGGCCTTCAGGCAGTCCGTAGAGTGAAGAAGCCGACAATGACAAGGCGCCGAGCAACACGAGCGTGCGAGTGGCCCCGCGCGAGCGCATCAGGCGAACCGCTTCACGGTCGATGGCGCGCACGGAGTCCATCGCTTCCTTGACCATGCCTTTCTGTGCCCGTCCCGCAGGAGAAAACGCGGATGCATCGAGGCGCGCCGAGAGTGCGCCGGCTGCTTCAGCAACGCTGTCGGTGACGCCCGCCAGCCGAAGCGCACGAGCGAACGCCGCCGGCTGCACCACGGATTGGGTGGTCGGGACGCGATCCGCCACGGCTTCGAGATAGAGTCGACGGAGCTCGCGTGGACTGAGCGGATCCTGGCGTTGCTCGGCATCGCGTAGGCGTCGTGCTGCCGAGCGACGCTCGGTCTGGCCTCGTGCGCCGGAACGTACGCGTCGCAGAGCGGCCGGCGCCGGCGCGATCGCGAGCAACAGCCAGTACCACGGCTGGCTCGGCACGGGGAGCGGTGCTTCGTCGCGCAACGCGCGTCGAATGCCGAGTCGCGTGGCGGGAGTGGAGTCGACCTCGGCAAGCGAGGCCGCGGCGATGTCGAGGGTGATCGGTTTCGTGCGCACGCTGTCGTACGCCACGCGCTCTGGATTGAAGTACGGATAGCTCATCGCCGGGACATCCTGCTTCCCCGGCTGTCGCGGCGTGACGAGCCAGTCGAATTCCTTCGATCCGCGGACGCGTGCGTGTGAGGTATCGACTTGCACACGCTCTTCTCCGTTCGCGATCGTCGCCCACCCGAGCTTCAAGGGTGGTCGCGGCCAGAGCTTCACGTTTCCATCCCCCTCGAGACGAAGGGTGACCACCACGGGGTCGCCCATGCGGCCTGCCGGGGCCGACACATGCGCCTCCGCGGCGACTTCGCCTACCGCTCCCGCAAAATCCGCCGGGCGACCTTTGAGTGGGACGTCGAGCGCGACGAATCGAACGCTGTCGGTGCGCAACTCGAAGCTCTCCTCACGCGAGAAGAACGACGTCGAGAGCGGAAGCGAGTACGTCAGCGCTGCCGGCGCGATGGTCGTTCGTCCGGCAAAGAGTGGAAACAGCGCGCGACGGTACGACAATGTCTCGAAGCAGCGACGGCCCACGCGAGTCACTGCGGCGGGCGCCGCGAGGTCATACGCCAGGACACCCGGCATCTCCGGCGGAAAGAACGTCGGGTTTCGACGAAGGCGCTGTCGCGCACTTTCGTTGAGTTGCACGTCCACCACGTAGTCGACTTGCTGTCCCACGAACAGCGTATCCGACGCCGGGCTTCCCTGCCGATCCAGCCACGCGCGCACAATTACGTCAGGCGGCAGCACGCCTCCCCCATGTATCTCGACGGCGCTTGCGGCAATCGTCGCGCGTTGAGCACCAACGGTCGCCACGAACGGCGGCAGCACGAGCCGACCGGGCGCCTCGGCGGCGAGAAGGAAGGTCGCCTCGGTGAGGCTGGACGGTTGACCACTCCCATCGCGTTCGACGCGCGTGGTAATCGACGTCTTGAGCAGTTGGAGCGCACCGCTCGGCGCGTACTGCTGGATGACCGGAGCGACGTTGCCGGACGCCCGCGCAGCGACACTCACCTCGATGGGTGCGCAGACGCTCGCCGTGTCCGGCGCGTGCGCGATGACCGCGAGCTGCGCGATGACGAGCAGCCCGATCACGTGGGAACTACCAGTCTTTTCCGCCGGGCGGCGGCTCGGGACGATTCTGCTTCTGCTTCTTGCTCTGCACGTCGCGCTCTTCCCGCTCCGCGCTGCCGAGCAGTTGCTCCGCCTGGCGCTGGGCAAGGGTCGGCTGCGGTTTCGGCTGCTGCTCCGCTGGCGACGGAGCGGCGTTCGACTGACCGCCACCACCGCCGCCGCCACCGCCCTTCTTCTGTTTTTCCAGGGCCAGCTCGTAATTCCATTTTGCGTCGAGATCGTTGGGTCGCTGGAGCAATACGCGCTTGTAGGTGCCCAGCGCTGCCTTCAGTTCCGTCGAAGCCGAATCGCCCTGCGCCGCTCGCCCGCGCAGCAGGTGCGCGAGTCCGCCATTGAAGCGGGCGCGGTACTGTATTTCAGGATCGGCCTTTTCAGCCGCTTTCTCCAGTATCTCGGCCGCGCTCGCCGTGGAATCCGACGCCAGAAGTGCGGTCCCGTAGTTGTAGAGTGCGCCCGGTGAGCGATCACCCTTCTGGACCGCCTGCGAGAAGAGGGCAGCCGCTTTCTTGTAGTCTTTCGCGTTGTACGCGGTTACGCCGTCGATCGACTCGCGCGCCGGAGCACAGCCCGCCATCGTGACGGCCAAAAGCAGCCCGGCAGCGACCGCCGTTTCCGCCGAGGCAGCCCGGCGACGCCGACGCCCGCGGCGTCCGACGAGAATGGTGTCGAGCCAGAGCAGGAGGATCGCCGGTAGCAAGAAGAGCTGGAACTGCGGCGTGAGCGTATCGCCGGACTGTGTCGTCCGCGCGCCCATGCGCAGCTTCGACAGCGCGGCCTTGATGCGCGTGGCCTTGTCGGTCGCCTCAGCCGGAATGAATGTCCCTCCGGCGGCTGTCGCGGCGGCCTGAAGCATCGTCGGCTCGTAATGCGTGACGACGACCTGACCGTTCTCATCGCGCTTCAAGGTCGGTGCACCGTTCACGTCCTTGATCGGTATCGTGCTGCCGGCGGTCGTGCCGAAGCCGACCGTCACGATGCTGACGTTGTTGTCCGCGGCCGTCTTCGCGGCGGCGACGAGCTCGTCCTGCGGCTCGAATCCTTCCCCGTCGCTCATGATGACGAGCGCACGGTCGGCGCCGCTCTTGGTGAGCGCGAGGAGACTCGTTCCCTGCGTGATCGTGGACACCAGCGACGTACCCGCCTGCCCGACGACGCTGGGATCGAGGTTGTCGAGAAAGAGGTCGAGGGCACCGCCGTCCACGGTGATCGGCGTCAGCACGTAGGAACGGCCCGCAAACGCGAGCAGCCCCACGCGATCGCCGGGGCTGATCGCACGCAGCCGACGGATTTCCTGCTTCACCCGTTCGAGACGGTTGGGCTTCTCATCGGTGGCCATCATCGATAGCGACGCGTCGACCGCGAGCACCATGTCGACGCCACTCGACCGAACCGTCGTGCGCTCGTGTCCCCACCGTGGTCCGGCTATGGCGAGCCCCGCCAGCGCGGCGGCGAGCCCGAGCCGAATCGCGCGCCACATACTTCCGACGAGCGCACTGTCCGGAATGAGGCGACGCACGACATCGAGTGCGCCAAAGCGCAACAATCGATGCTCTCGACTCGCACGCGCTCGCCGCAGCAAGAGCGCGAACGCGACCGGCAGCACGAGCACCAGCGGAAGCAGCCAAGGCAGCTCGACCCAGGAGAAATCGAAAGTCATGGCAGCGGCCCCTTCCACGCGACAAGCAGCAACTCGGCGCCGAGCGCCACGAGCATGATCGTGAGCGGCCAGCGGAACAGCTCCGAGTAGCGCACGAACGTCCGGCTCCGAACGGGTGTGCGCTCGAGCGCGTTGATCTGCTCCGTGATGCGCTGCAGTGCGGCCGGATCCCGAGCGCGGAAATAGCGCCCGCCGGTCGCGTTGGACACGTCGGTCAGCAGTGCGTCATCGATCTCGACTCGCTGCATCTCATAGCGCAGGCCAAACAGCCCACGGCCGACTGGAACAGGCGCCATCCCCTCCGTGCCGACACCGATGCCATAGATCTTGATACCGAATGCCGCCGCTGCCTTGGCCGCGGTGCGGGGATCGATCGAGCCGCGGTTGTTCACGCCGTCGGTAAGCAGCACGAGCACGCGTGACCGGCCCGGCGCATCCTTGAGGCGATTCGCCGCCGTCGCGATGGCGGTGCCGATCGCGGTGCCGTCCTCGAGCTGTCCCGGCTGGAGGTTGTCGAGCGCCGCCTGCACCACCGGATAGTCGGTCGTGAGCGGCACCTGGGTCAGCGCCTCGCCGGAAAATGCAATCACTCCGATACGGTCTGACGTACGCATGGCGACAAACTGCTTGATCTTCGCGCGCGCAACCTCGAGCCGGTTCTGCGGCTGGAAGTCGAGGGCGAGCATGGAGCTCGAGATGTCGAACGCGATGACGATGTTGATGCCTTCGCTCGTCTGTGTCTCCGCATGTGCACCAGAGCGCGGGCGCGCGAGAGCAACGATGCCACTCGCGAGCGCGAGGTTGCGCAGCAGTGTGAGGGCACGCGCGAGGCCTCGGCCGGCGCGTGGTCCCTTCGCCAGCACGGCGACACGGGAGAACACGATCGCCGCCGGCGTGCGTCGACGCGCGACGAGCCACCACACCGGAAGCAGCAACAGGAGCAACAGCCACCATGGCGACGCGAACTGAAACGCCCCGAAGTCGATCATGCGGCGCGCTCCTTCGCCGACGCCGCTTCGGCTGCGGCGAGTGCCTCGGCACGCTGATGTTCGTCGCGCACGATGGCTTTCGCCTCGTCGCCAATCGCGCGTGCACGATCCGCGCTGAGTGGCGCATTCGCGAACTTCACGGGGTCGACTGACTCGAACACGCTGCGAAGCGCATCGTGCGGAACTGTCGGTACGCTGCGCACCACAGCCTGCAGTTCCCCGCTGGTGAGCGCGAGCGAGACGGGCTCCAACCGCGCGGCGAGATAGCGGCGCACCACGTCCGTCATGAGTGCGACATGGCGACCAGGTTCACCGGCCTCGATCAGCTTCAGTCGCTCCACGCGATCGAACGCCGCATTCGCGTCGAGGTATGGGTCGCCAGTGGCACCCGTGCCGCGCCGACGACGGACAATCCACCACGCGAGCAGCCCGACGAGCAGCGCGGCGAGTGCGCCAAGTGCCCACCACCACCACGGTATCGGCGACGGAGCGGCAAGGATGGGACGAGCCGGCTTCGGAATACGGAGCGCGGTGTCCGCTGGCAGAACACTGCGGACGAAGAGCGATGGCAGCGTGAGCGCGACTTGCCGGTCGCCCTGATCGGTCTGCACCGTGACGTCGCCAAGCTTGATCGGCTGGCTGCCGATATCCCAGGCCGAGAGCCGATAGGTCGCGATGCGATCGGCGGCACTCGCCGAATCGGACCCGTTGCGGACGGTCGGTGCCTCGAGTGGCTGGACGACCGCGGTGGAATCCACCGCCGTAGGAAACCCGACGGTTGCGCCGAGTGGCGCCCGAACTCGGACTGTGAGGCGCACCACGTCGCCGACAGTGACGGTGTCGCGCTCGAGGGTCGTACCTGCCTGTACCGGTATCTGCGGCTGCTGCGCGGAGGCGACGCGCGCGGATGCCGCCAACAAGCAGGCGACAAAGAGGGCGCCAAGGCGTGCCATCAGCGGCGACGCGAGCGCGTCTCGCGCGTCCTGAAGAACTTGATGAGCGGATCGACGACACCGCCTTCCGTGCTCACCGGGATCTCGTCGATCGCCAGCCGACGCAGCAGCCGCTTCCGCGATCCGAGCTCGTCGGCGACCGCTTCCGCGAAGCGTGCACGGACCTTGGTGTCGCTGGTGTCGACGTCGATCGTCAAACCGGTTTCCGGATCGACGAAACGCGCTTGGCCGATGTCGGGCAGTTCCCGTTCGCTCGGGTCATCGACGGTAACGGCAACCACGTCATGGCGCTGGGCGAGCAGCTTGAGTGGCTGCTCGAGGTCCGCCGACTGAAAGTCGGACACGACGAAGATGATCGCCTTGTGCGTGAGCATCTTCCCCGAGTATTCCAGTGCGCCGGCGAGATCGGTGCCTCGCCCGACCGGCTCGAAGACGAGCAGGTCGCGCATCAGGCGAAGCGCGTGTCGTCGTCCCTTCCTCGGCGGCACCACGTGCTCGATGCGATCGGTGAAAAGCACCGCGCCGACGCGATCGTTGTTGCGGATGGCCGACATGGCCAGCACTGCGGCCAGCTCACTCGCCAGCTCGCTCTTGAAGCGCGAGCGCGTGCCGAACCGCTCGGACCCCGAGAGATCGACCGCGAGCATCACCGTGAGCTCGCGCTCCTCGATGTAGCGCTTCACGTATGGCTTCCGCATACGAGCGGTGACGTTCCAGTCGATGGAGCGCACCTCGTCGCCAGGCTGGTATTCCCGGACCTCCGAGAACTCCATCCCCTGCCCCTTGAACACGGAGCGGTACTCGCCGGTGAAGAGCGAGTTCACGAGACCGCGCGTGCGAAGCTCCAGCAGCTTCACCTGCCGCAGGATCTCCGGCGGGACGGCGTTCCCCTTGCTCGTCGGCGCGCTCGTGGCGACTGGCGCGGGCGACGTCACGGGGCTCCCGCAATCAAGGGAGCCACGTGGCTCACGGACTCTCGATTTTCGCCAACACCCGCGCGACGATCATGTCGCTCGTCACCTCCTCGGCCTCGGCCTCGAAGGTGGTGAGTACACGATGGCGCAGCACGTCGGGCGCGATCGCCTTCACGTCGTCGGGCGTGACGAACGCGCGGCCGCGCAGGAATGCGTGCGCGCGCGATGCCTGCGCGAGCGAGATGGTGGCGCGTGGGCTGGCGCCGAACTCGATCAGCGGTGCGAGGTCCTTCAGTCCCGCCGCCTCGGGCTCGCGCGTGGCGTGCACGATGTCGACGATGTAGTCGACGATGCGATCGTCCATGTAGAGATCCGAGATGCGGCCGCGCGCCTCGAGGATGGCCTCGGGGGTGGCGACGTGGCGTACCTCGATGGCGTGGCCGCTCGCCATGCGACGCATGATCTCCTTCTCCTCGTCGCGCGTCGGATAGCCAACGCGCAGCTTGAGCATGAAGCGATCGACCTGCGCTTCCGGAAGCGGATACGTGCCCTCCTGCTCGATCGGATTCTGCGTCGCCAGGACGAGGAAGGGCTCCTCGAGCTTGTACGTCGTGCCGCCGATCGTGACCTGCTTCTCCTGCATCGCCTCGAGCAACGCGGCCTGCACCTTGGCCGGTGCACGATTGATTTCGTCGGCCAGGATGATGTTGGCGAAGATCGGCCCCTTCTTCACCATGAACTGGCCGGTGGGCTGATCGTAGATCTGCGTACCGACGACGTCCGCCGGGAGCAGGTCGGGCGTGAACTGGATGCGCGAAAACGTCGTGGCGATCGTCTCGGCGAGCGTCCTCACGGTCAGAGTCTTGGCGAGGCCAGGCACACCCTCGAGCAGCACGTGGCCGCCCGTGAGGAGGCTGATGAGCAGCCGGTCGATCATGTACTCCTGACCGACGACGCGAAGTGCTACCTGCCGGCTGACATCCTGAATGAGGCGGGCATCCGCCGTCGATGACGCTGTCGTTGCCATGGGAACCGGTGAGTCGGTGATGTGCGTCGGTGAATTGGTACTACACCAGCTACAGACCCATGCTCCGCAACGCTACAGCTTGTCCAGCGCCGCCTTCTCCGGTTTCGTGAGTGAACGGACCTTTCCGGCAGCGAGGTCGCCGAGCTCCACGGGGCCGAACTTCACACGCACAAGGCGGTCCACTTCGAGCCCGACCGCCTCGCACATCCGGCGCACCTCGCGGTTGCGTCCTTCGGCGATGGTGATGGTCAGATCCCACCGGCCGCGGCCGATCTTCACGGGCGTCACCTTCTTCGGTCGTACGACACCGTCCTCGAGCTCCACCCCCTCGAGTAATGCTTCCGCGGCATAGTCGCCCTCGCCCAGGACCGACGCGATGTAGGTGCGCTCCACCTCGTGACTCGGATGCGTGAGGCGATGGGCCGCCGAGCCGTCGGTCGTGAGGAGCAGCACGCCCTCGGTGAGGAAGTCGAGGCGCCCAACGTAGGTGAGCCCCGGACGCGCCGGCACGAGGTCGAACACCGTCGTGCGCCCTTCAGGATCGTGCTTCGAGGTGATGACGCCGGCCGGCTTGTGCAGCACGAACCACTCGAGCGGCGACGGCGCGGCGATGCGCTCTCCATCCACCTTGATGACGTCCTTGTCGGGATTCACCGTCTGCCCGACCTGCGCCAACGTGCCGTTCACCGTCACTCGACCGTTGGACACGAGCTCCTCGGCCTTCCGGCGCGAGAGGATGCCGGCGCGGGCGAGGGCGCGTTGGATGCGCATGGGATCGGACATCAGGCGGACCTTGGCTGGGCGCGAAGCGCAACCGCCAACTCGTCCGAGCGCGGCAGCTCTTCAAGGTGACGCAACGCGAAGTACTCGAGAAAGATCGGTGTGGTGCCGTAGTGCAAGGGTCGGCCCATCCCTTCCCCACGGCCCACGACGTCGATCAGCCCCCGCTCGTGCAGGGTCTTGAGGACACTGCCAACGGAGACGCCACGGATCTCTTCGATCTCGGCGCGACCCAGTGGCTGGCGGTAGGCAATGAGCGCCAGCGTCTCGAGCGCGGCCGCACTCAAGCGCGCCGGTCGCGACGCAAGCTGCGCCCGCTCGATGGCCTCGGTGTACTCGGCGCGGGTGAGGATCTGCCACCCACCACCGATCTCCATCAGCTCCACGCCATGTCCGTCGACGTCATAGTGCTCCTGCAGCTCGTCCAGGGCGGCAGCAATGGCCGCCCTCGAGGCCTCCGGCTCCAGACCGGCAAGCTCGTCTGTCGGAATGGGGCGAGCGCTCGCGAAGAGCGCTGCTTCAAGCAGCTTCGCTAGCGGCGTCACTCGTTATCTCCACATTGGCAAAAGGTCTGGGCTGGGCGACGCGGCATTCTCCGAGCTTGGCCATCTCCAGCAGGCCAAGCAGCGTGGACAGGACCTGCGAGGGATCGGCTTCGCGTGTGACGAGGTCCGTCCACATCAGGTGTGCGCGGAGGAGCAGCACGGATCGAATCAGTTCAATGGCGCCAGGCACGTCGACCGACCGCGCGATGACGTCGTGCATCGTGGGCGTTTTCGTCGCGCGCAACAACCGGTCGACGGCCGCAAGTAGCTCGCTGAGCGACAGCGCCAACGGCGCTTCGGGGGGCGCGGCGGCCTGTGGAATGTAGGCGCGCGCGAATCGGCTCCGGCGCTCCTCTCCGGCACGCTCGAGCACGTCGACCACTTCGCGCATCTGCTGATACTCGAGCAGCCGACGCACGAGCTCGGCGCGCGGGTCGTCCCACGCCTCGCCGCCATCGGCGCGCGGCAACAGCATCTGTGCCTTGATCCGCAGCAGACGCGCAGCCATCTCGAGATACTCGGCGGCGTCATTCAGCTCGAGCGTGCGGATGCGCGCAACGAACTGCTCCGCCACGCGGGCAATCGGGATGTCGTAGATGTCGAGCTGCTCCTCACGGATGAGGGTCAGCAGGAGATCGAGCGGCCCGGAGAACTGCGTGAGCTCGACGACGAACGACGGCGCGATTCCCTGGTCGGCGCCGAACGCCGCGGAGCGGAGGATCTCGGTGTTCATTGCAGCCACTGCGCGGCAGCGGGCACCACATACGGTCCCACCCCGTCCATCACACGCTGAGTCGCAACGAAGGCAGGCGTGAACCACATGCGCAGGAATCCGTCGCCCACGAAGAGGAGGAGCATGAGCACCAGCATGCCGTAGCGCGCGAACTGCACGTAGCGGATCGCGAGCGGCCGCGGCAGCAGGTACTTCATCACGTGCGAGCCATCGAGCGGGGGAATCGGCAGCAGGTTGAAGACGATGAGCCCAAAGTTGAGCATCACGCCGATCTCGAGCATCGCCTGCACGATACCGATGGTTTCCGTGGCGGCGGGCACGGCGCGCGCCAGCAAACCGGTGAGCACGATCGCGACCCCGCAGCCGATGGCGATCACCAGGTTCGTGGCGACCCCGGCGAGCGAGACAATGATGTCACCGCGGCGCAGATGCGCGTAATTGCGCGGGTCAACGGGCACGGGCTTGGCCCCGCCGAACACCACGAACCGGCCGCCCAGAAGGGCGGAACCCGTCAGCATGATGAGGGGCAGCAGGATCGTGAGATACGGATCGATGTGCTTGAGGGGGTTCCAGCTCAGGCGCCCTGCCTCGAGCGCGGTGCGGTCACCCTGCTTCAGTGCGGCAAAGCCATGCGCGATCTCGTGAGCGATCACGGAGAACAGCAGGATGGGCGCGACGAGCAGTATTGTCTGGAGAGTATGCAACGTATCCGGGCGAGAACGAACGGGCGCGGATGGCGCGCACATCCTGCAAGCTAGTCAGCGCCGAGGGGACAGTAAAGTTGTCACGGCCACCACATCGAATACTGACAACTCACAACCGAGACTGCGGAACTGCGTCGGACGCTGTAACAACGGACCACAAGTCCGGCACTGCAACCGAAGAGCCGTCAGTCAACAGCTATCAGCGTCAGTTTGCAGGTTACTGCGGAAAACACGACCGCGTCCGCCGCGTGTCACCCTTTGCGGACACTTGCCGGAGAGACTGCATGAAAAGGATGGTGCTGCTCTTCGCCAGCGCCGCCACTGTAGCTCATGCAGAACTACGAGAATCTCCAGGTGTGGGTGAAGGCCCACCAGTTGGCTATGGAGATCTACCGAATCGCCGGCGCGTTTCCGCGGATGGATGGTCTCGCGCTCACGTCGCAGCTCAGACGCTCAGCGCTATCGATACCGGCGAATATCGCCGAAGGAGCTGGTAGCGAAACACCAAGCCGATTTCGGCACTTCCTCCAGATTTCGATGGGCTCCGCATCCGAGACGAAGTACCATTTGCTTGTCGCGCGCGACTTGGAGTTGATTTCCGTCGAGAAATTCAGCGAGCTCTCAGAGCGCATCTCCGAGGTCCGGCGGATGCTGACCGGGCTCATGAAGCAGGTCGCCAAGCGCGCGTAGCGACGTGAGCGAAGCCAAAGTACCTGTAAACTGACGCTGATGGCCGAGAACTGACAGCTCTGCGGTTGCAGTGCACAGTGAATGGCGAGTTCTCAGGCGGTTGGCGCCGATGCCATATAAGTTGGTGTAGCAACTTGACTTCGCCCCAAGGCAAGTCTAAGTTGAGAGGCTCGCGACAATCGCGGGCTCTACTGAATTTCTGGAGATCTTTCGTGCCGAATATCGCATCCGCGAAGAAGAACATGCGGAAGTCGCGCGCCGCGACTGCGCGCAACCGCGCGCAGCGCTCCGCGCTCCGCACCGCGCTCAAGAAGGCCAAGGCGCCGACCGCCACCGCAGACGAGCGGACACAGGCCGTCAGTCTCCTCGACCGCGCTGCCCGCAAGGGACTGGTGCACAAGAACCTCGCCGCACGGCAGAAGAGCAAGATGGCGAAGGCCGCCACCGCCGCGGCCTGATTCGCAGTCGGTCACCGATGCAGAAATCGCCGCTCGGCACCCTGTGCCGAGCGGCGATTTTCCTTTCCCGCTGTCTCCCGCGCTACAGTGATGCGAGCTCGGCGCCGCATCGCTCGCAGTACCACTCCGTCGGATAGTTCAGCGCGCCGCACTCGCCACACTTGAGCGACTTCACACCGTCGCCACTGGTGTCTCGGCCGATGGCCGACGTGCCGCGGCCGCCGCTCGTCGCGGGCGGCTCGCCCTCGCGCCCGATGCTCGGAACGTCCATTGGCGTGGTGCGAGCGCCGAGGTTCATGATGGAATCTTCCTGCGAACGCATGGCGAACGTGTCCCGACGCGCCTTCTCGTCCGGCTGATCCGACGGCCCTGCGTCGAACGTGCCCGCAGGCGTATCAACCACGGAGCTCAGGAACGCCAGCTCATCGAAGCCGGTCGTGCGGCGCTGCACGGGAGGCGACGTCGGCACAGCGGGTGCCTCCACACTGGCCGCCGGCGCAGACGCCGAGGAACGCTCCTTGATGTCGAGCAGCTGCTGTTCAGCCGCGATCACCGCCGGCGGCAGCTCTGCCGGCAGCGAAGCCTCCGCCGGTGCGGCCTTGACCTGCGTGGAGACACGAGGAGGCGCCACCGGGACCGCGGCTGTCGGAGCAGGCGCACCCTCCGCCGATACCGCCTTGGACACGCGGGGCGCCGGTGCTGGCGGTGCGCTTACCGTCGCCGCCACGCTCGGTGCTTCCGCAGCCGGCGGACGAGCGGTGGAGTCCAGCAGCTCGCGCATGCGCGCCAGCTCGGTCTCCGTGTCGGTGCGGCGGCTCGCAAGCGCGGCGATCGACGCGTCACTCGCCGCGGACGTCTGCTCCCAATCCGCGGACGACAACTCTCCCACGTGCGCACGCAGCTCCGCTTCGGCACGCTCGTCTTCGGTGCGCTGCTGCTCGGTGCTCAGCTCTGCGAGTCGGGCCGTGAGCGCCTCCATGGCGCGACGAAGCTCGTCCGCGTGAGACGTCAATTGGTCGATGACGGTATTGAGCCGGTTGGTGTAGTCCAGATGAACACGATCGAACACGGGTTGCGGAGTGCTCGCGCGCCGCGCATTGAGTGCAGAGATCCATCCTTCGAAGCGCCGGCGTTCGGCCATCAGCGCGCCGACGGCGGCGAGTGCTCCCGACGGATCCGATTTCTCCGTTGCCACGCTGTCGCGCCGTGTCTCATTCGATTTCATAATGACCTCGTCTGCGTCTTCTGTTGCGAAGCCTGATGCGTAGCTACGCGAGTGGCGCGTAGCGTCTGGGCATTCTCAGGAGTAAGCGCATTGACCCGCCCGAGCATTCTCGCAGTGAGCATGATGCGCGCCGCGTGCTCGAGACTCTCCATGCGCTGATGCGCCTGAATCAGTGACGATCCTACGGTCGTGGCGCCATGTACGAGCGGCACGCCACCCAGGAGAAAAATAGCCTCGGGAAGGACGTCGTCCATGAGGTCGAGCCCCGCGACGCAGAATCCGGTGGCAACCGGGGGATGTGCGGGGACGATATAGTCACCGACAGACGCGAACAATGTGCGCCGCGGCCGACGACGGCGCATGACCGGTCACGGTGCCCGTCGGAACACCACGCGACCACCAACGAGGGTGCAGTCGACCTGCCCTCGCAGCTCCATGCCCGCGTACGGCGTGTTGCGTCCCTTCGACCGGAACTTCGAGGCATCGACCGTCCACGCGACGTCCGGATCGAACACGGTGACGTCGGCCACGGAAGTCCGGCGCAGCGTTCCGCCCGGCAGCTTGAAAAGCCGAGCGGGCGCGCAGGCCATCCGTTCGACAAGCGTGGGGACGTCGATGATGTTGCGGTGCACCAGCCACGTGAGGTTCACGGCCAGCGCCGTTTCGAGCCCGATGATGCCGTTCGGCGCGTTGGCGAACTCGCGCTCCTTCTCGTCGTAGTGGTGCGGCGCGTGATCAGTGGCGATGACATCGATGGTGCCGTCCTTCACCGCCTCCTGCAATGCTTCGACATCCTTCGCGGTACGCAGCGGCGGATTCATCTTCGCGTTCGTGTTGTAGCCCTCGACCGACTCCTCCGTCAACGAGAGGTGATGCGGGCACACTTCCGCCGTGACGTTGATGCCGCGCTCCTTGCCCCAGCGAATGAGCTCGACCGAACCCTTCGTGCTCATGTGACAGAGGTGAATGTGGCCACCCGTGAGCCGAGCGAGGAGGATGTCGCGGATGGCCATGATTTCCTCGGCTTCCGCGGGAATTCCGCGGAGGCCGAGACGCGCGCTCATGAGCCCTTCGTTCATCGTGCCGCCCTCGGCGAGCGTGGGCTCCTCGCAATGGTCCGCGACCGGGATGCCGAAGGTGCGCGCGTACTCGAGCGCCGTGCGCATCAGTTGCGCGCTGACGACCGGCTTGCCGTCATCGCTTACCGCAACCGCGCCCGCGCCGACCATCTCGCCGAATTCGGCAAGCGTCTCGCCCATCTCGCCGATCGAGATGGCGCCAATGGGATAGACGCGTGCGCCGCCCGCCTTCTTCGCCTGGCTGATGATGAAGCCGACAGCAGCCTGGTTATCCGTGACCGGGTCGGTGTTCGGCATCGCGCAGACGGCGGTGAATCCACCCGCCGCCGCTGCGCGTGCGCCGCTGGCGATCGTCTCCACCTCTTCCCTGCCCGGCTCGCGCAGATGGCAGTGCACATCGACGAATCCGGGCGACACCACTCGGCCCGTGCAGTCGATGGTCTCGAGCGCATCACCATCGCGGCGGACGTCGCCCACTCGGCCAATGGCTTCCACGACTCCGCCGACGACGAGCACATCACCTACTTCGTCGAGCTTCTGCGACGGATCGACGAGTCGTCCGCCCTTCAGCAGAATGGCACGCTCGCTCATCGTAACCCTCCGCCCTTTGCGGCTTCCGCAAGTTCGGGCTTCCCGCCCGAAAGGAGGTAGAGCACAGCCATGCGAACCGCGACGCCGTTGGTCACCTGATTCAAGATCACACTGTGAGGTCCATCGGCGACGTCCGAGTCGATCTCGACACCGCGGTTCATCGGACCGGGATGAAGGATGAGTAGATCTTTCGGCGCGCGCGCCAGCCGTTCGGATGACACGCCGAAGACGCGATTGTACTCACGCAGCGAGGGAATGTAGCCGCCTTGCATTCGCTCGAGCTGAAGGCGAAGGATGTTCAGCGCGTCGGCCCACTGGATCGCGTCCTCGATGTGGTCGAAGACGGTGACGTCGAACTGGTCGATCGCATTCGGCAGCAGGGAGCGTGGTCCGCAGACGCCGACCGAGGCGCCCATCTTCAGCAGTCCCCAGATGTTGGACCGGGCGACGCGTGAGTGCAGCACGTCGCCGCAGATGCAGATCTTCAGTCCTTCGAGGCGCTTGAAGTGATCGCGCAGCGTGAGCATGTCGAGCAATCCCTGCGTGGGATGCTCGTGTGTCCCGTCGCCGGCATTGATGACGTTCGACTCGATGCGCTCCGCGAGAAAGCGCGCGGCGCCCGAGGAGCCATGGCGGATGACCACCATGTCGATGCGCATGGCCTCGAGATTGCGCGCAGTGTCAACGAGCGTCTCGCCCTTGCTGACGCTCGACCCCGACGCGGCCACATTGACTGTGTCCGCCGACAGGCGCTTTTGCGCAAACTCGAAGGACACGCGCGTGCGCGTGGAGGCTTCGAAGAACAGGTTGACGATCGTCGAGCCGCGCAGCGTCGGCACCTTCTTGATGTGACGCTCGCTGATCTCCTTGAACGGCTCGGCGGTATCGAGGATGAGGCGAATCTGATCGCTCGACAGGTGCTCGAGTCCAAGGAGGTCCTTGCCGAGCGCGCCGCTCACTCCTTCTCCGCAATGATGACGGCGTCGCGCTCGTCGAGCTCCTTCACGAGGACGTCGACGCGCTGCGTTGGCTTGACGTCGACCGCCTTTCCGACGACGTCCGGTTGAATCGGCAGCTCGCGTCCGCCGCGGTCTATCAGCACGGCCAGCCCTATGCGTCGTGGCCGCCCGAAGTCGGCGAGCTCGTCGAGCGCCGCGCGGATCGTGCGACCTGTGTAGAGGACGTCGTCCACGATGACAACGTGCTTTCCGTCGATCGCCCAGGGCAGGTTCGTGGGACCCACGACGGGACGCGGACCGACGGTCTGGAGATCGTCGCGGTACAGCGTGATGTCGAGTGCGCCGCTGGGCACGTCGGCATGTTCGCGATCGCGAATGGACGATACGATACGCGCCGCGAGCTGGACGCCGCGGCGCTGAATTCCCACGATGATGAGGTCGTCAGTTCCCTCGTTCAACTCGACGATCTCGTCGGCCATTCGACGGAGCGTGCGGTCCATGGCGCGCGCGTCGAAGACGATTGACTGGCGGTCGGGCATGGCGGGCAATATGCCCGTTGGCCCGGAAAAACTGAAGTGTGCTCGATCATGCTACGACGGCAACTGCGTCGCCGTCCATTCGAGCTCGCGCGAGATCGCGCTGACGATGCCCTCGTGGCGAAACTCCTCCGGGAGGACATCCCACGTGTAGGTCTCGACCTCGAACTGGTGGCATGCCGCGCGCTCGCGCACCAGACGGAGCAGCTCGGCGATGTACGCCTGCGTGCCTTCGAACTGGCCGTACTGCGTGCGGAATACCGGCACATGGAAGTGGATGCGCCACTCACGTGCATCGCGATCACCGCGCGCGGCGGCGATCGCCTGCGGCAGGTCGAGATAGCGTTTCAGGGTTCCGTCCGCGCGCTGCTCCACGACCTGGTGGAGGTAGACGTCGTCGGCGAACTCGCCCAATGCTTCGAGGGTGGGCCCATCATCGCCCCCGAGGGTTGCCCGAAGTCCAGCCGTCACCTGCACCTTCATTACGCGAATCCCCGCCGCGGCCAGCGAATCGAGGACGCCCGCCGGATCCTCGAATTCAACGGCCAGGTGGCACGTATCGAGACACACGCCGAGGTGCTCGCGAATCGTGGCTTCGGCGTCCGCGGGGGTGAGTCCGAGCTCCGCGGCCAGCGCCGCCACCGATGCCGGCGCGAGAAGATATCGGTTGAAGAACTCGACGGTCTCGGCAATCGTTTCGAGGTAGCAGCAGGGCTCCGGCTCGAGCGCCAGGGCGACGCGTCGGCCGGTGGTCGAGCGGATTCTGGCAAGGTGCGCGACGTGGGAGAGCAGCGCGCGCGCCATGCGCTCCGATCCCGCCTCGCCGACCACGCGCGGCGCGAACGCGCCTGGAACCGTGCTGATCGTCCCTTCCACCCCCTCGGGCAGCAGCGCGGCGAGGATGTCCGACAGCTGGTTGGTATAGGAAAGACGCTCTGGGTCGAGCCAGTCGGGCAGGTACACCTGCTCCTTCACCGGCCGCCCGTGAAACGGACCATACGGGAACCCGTTGATCGTGAAGAGGTAGAGATCGTTGGCATGAAGAAACCTCCGAAGCTCCTCCAGCACCTCAGGCGTCGCCAGCATCCGCGCGGCTTCACCGGACAACCGCAGGCCGACGCCAAAGGGCTTTTCGGGGGCGAATCGCTCCCGCACCGGGATCAGGAACCGCGCGAGGTTGTCCCGCACCTCCGGCCACGTCTCGCCCGGATGGATGTTCGTGCAGTAGGTGAGGTGCGTCTGGGGTATCGTCACGTGGCGGATGGAGAAATGATGGCAGGAAAACCGTCGTGTGCTGCGTTCGGCACAGCGGCCCTTGAATCGCATTCGTCGATTGGTAGGGCCTCATCCGTAAACTATATTCTACTGACCGGTGAGTCGCTCGATGACACGTCGCGCGCCCTCCGCATGGTCGTCATTACCCAAAAGGAGAATGTCCGATGCAGGCGGCAGTGATCGCTTCACCGAAGACGGGTCGCGAACTCGTTGACGAATACTTCATCGAAAACCGGACGCGCCTTCTCGAGATCGCTGCGTTCCTGGACCGTCTCGACCGTGCGGACGGGGCCCTCGCGCAGAAGGACTACCGCGCTCGCGCGTTTCACGAGGCCCTCGCGCTGCTCGGCGCGCCGAGTGAGGGATCCTCGCCGGAGACACGCGTGCAACGCATGCAGATGCTCTTCAGCGATCCGACCACGGCGCCGCAGGAGCAGTTCGACGTGAAGAGTGCCCGCGGCGCGTACGACCGTTGGCAGGTCGGGCTCGGCCGATGAGATACGTCGACCTGCATGCGCACATGGTCTCCCGCACCACCGACGACTACGTGCAGATGGCGCTCACGGGATGCGTCGCGGTCACGGAGCCGGCCTTCTGGCCCGGATGGGACCGCAGCTCGGCCGATGGCTTCGACGACTACTTCCGCCAGCTCACCGACTTCGAGCCCAAGCGCGCCGCACTGTACGGCATTCGCCACTTTGCCTGGCTGTGCCTCAACCCGAAGGAAAGCGAAAACCGCACGCTCGCGCGCGAGGTTCTCCGCCGCATTCCGAAGTATCTCGACGCCCCCAATGTCCTCGGCATCGGCGAGATCGGGCTCAATCGCGTGACGAAGAACGAACTCGCCACGTTCCACGATCACGTGGAGCTCGCGCTCGAACACCACCAACTGATCCACATCCACACGCCGCATCTCGAGGACAAGTACAAGGGAACGAGGACGATCATCGAAGCGCTGCGCTCGTACGGTCGCATCGACCCGTCGCGGGTGATGATCGACCATGCCGAGGAGCATACGCTCCCGATGATCCTCGATAATGGTTACTGGACCGGCCTCACTCTCTACCCACAGACCAAGACGAGCCCTGAGCGCGCCATCGACATGTTCGAGCGCTACGGGACCGATCGGATCGTGGTCGCCTCAGCCTGCGACTGGGGGCCCAGCCGGCCTGACGCTGTGGCGCATTTCGCGCTCGCGCTGCGCCGTCGTGGCCACGACGACGCGCTGATCGACCAGATCGTGTACCAGAATCCCGTGCGCTTCCTTAGCCAGTCGCCAAAGTTCCGGCTCGATGCCACGAACCGCGATGCGGCGGTCGCGGCGGCCGCCGTGCCAGTGATGTCCGCTGGGCGCGCCGAGTCGGGAGTGGCCGCGGCGTGAGGCGAACGGTCGTCCTCCTGGTTGTCGGCCTCACGCAGGACCTGATCAGCGACGACACGCCGCACCTCTCCGCCTTTGCCGCCCGTGGCGGCTCACGGCCGCTTCGCCCGGTGCTGCCGGCCGTGACGTGCTCCATGCACGCGACGTTCACGACCGGCCTGCTGCCGCGCGATCACGGGGCGGTGGCCAACGGGTGGTACTTTCGCGATACGTCGGAAGTGCGACTCTGGCAGCAGTCGAACCATCTCGTTTCGGGCGACAAGATCTGGGACGCCGCGCGGCGGGAGGACCCGTCGTTCACCTGCGCGCAGCTCTTCTGGTGGTACAACATGTATAGCGGGGCGGACTACACCGTCACGCCGCGCCCCATGTATCCGGCCGACGGTCGCAAGATCCCGGACGTGTACACGCAGCCGATGCCCCTGCGCGACGAGCTGAACTCGAAGCTCGGCACGTTTCCGCTGTTCAATTATTGGGGCCCGCGAGCCGACATCACCACGTCGCGCTGGATCGCCGATTGTGCGCGACATATCTACGACACGCGCAAGCCGTCGCTCACACTCGTCTACCTGCCGCATCTCGACTACAACCTCCAGCGCCTCGGCCCCAGCCACCCGGCGCTCGCCACCGACCTGCGCGCCATCGACGCGATCTGCGGCGAGTTGATCGAGCATGCGGAGCGCGATGGAGCGAACGTCGTGGTGCTGTCCGAGTATGGGATCACGGATGTGCGCGGGCCGATTCACATCAACCGCGCGCTTCGCGAGGCGGGCCTGATCGAGGTGCGGGCCGAGTTGGGCCACGACATGCTGGATGCCGGGGCGTCGGAGGCGTTCGCCATGGCCGACCACCAGATCGCGCACGTCTACGTCAAGCGTCCCGAACGGATCGCCGAGGTGCGCGCGCTGCTCGAGCGGCTCGACGGCGTGGAGATGGTGCTGGAAGGGGACGGCAAGCGCGACCACGGCCTGGACCATCCGCGATCGGGCGAGCTCGTGGCGGTTTCCGCCGCCGACCGGTGGTTCACGTACTACTACTGGCTCGACGACGACCGGGCGCCGGACTACGCGCGCACCGTGGACATCCACCGCAAGCCGGGGTACGACCCGGCGGAGCTCTTCATGGATCCCGAGATCCGGTTTCCGATGTTGAAGGTCGGCGGGATCCTCGCACGACGGAAGCTCCTCGGCGCGCGCGCCCTGCTCGACATAACGCCGCTGGATGCATCGCTCGTGAAGGGCTCGCATGGCCGGCTCACCGACGATCCGGCGCATGGCCCCGTCTTCATCAGCGGAGATCCGTCGCTAGTTCCCGAGGGCGAAGTGGCTGCCACGGCCGTAAAGGGGCTGCTGCTTCAGCAAGTATTCGGACGAGCGCATGTCGAAGTCGCGTCGACAGCGAGTTCACGTGCGGGCTGAGGCGCGCCGCTCAGCACCGCGCGTGGTGCGGCGGAAGGTGTCGCCGGCGCAGCCGAACGATTTGAGCGCCGCGATCCTGCCGTACCTGCGCATCGTGCGAGCACCGGCAGTGTTCTCGGCCCTCGGCGATCCGCTCGCCGGGATGCTGGTCGCCGGCGGCACGCTCTCCGGGTCTCGCGCGTCGCGGCTGTCGGCTGCCGCGGGACTCATCTATCTCGCCGGCATGGCGCTCAACGACTACGCCGATCGTGACGAGGACGCGCGTGAGCGGCCGGAGCGACCGATTCCCTCAGGCGCCATCTCGCCGCGCACAGCGGCGCTCCTTGGTGGATCGCTGCTCCTGGGCGGCGTCGCCATGGCGCACAGCGCGGGAGCGCGCTGGTCGGGACCGGCACTCGCCGCACTGGTGGTGGCGTATGATTTTCCGCTCAAGCACTCCGCCACGCTCGGGCCGATCGCGATGGGTGCGTGTCGGTCGGCGTCGCTGTGGATGGGTGTCGAGGCGGCGACTCGAGGCTCGACCGGGCGACAAGGCGGCGAGCAAGCCCTGATGCTCGGCGCGTACGTCGCGGGGCTCACGCTGATCGCGCGGAGCGAGACCGGCGTCGCCCGGTCAGCGGAACTGCGGGGCGGCGCGTTGCTTGTCGGTGCTGCGTTGCTCGCCTCCATGGTGCGCGGCGGGCCGCGGTCGCTTCCGTGGGGTGCGCTGGCCGCTGCACTCGCCGGCCCCGCGGTGGCGCGTGCGCTCAAGGCGCCCGGCCCCGCCACCGTTGGCCCCGCGGTGGGGGCGCTCGTGCGGGCCATCCCGGCACTCGACGGCAGCCTCGCGGCGACCAGCGCGCCGATGCCGACGCTGGTGCTGGCCTCGTTGCTTGCTCTGGCGCGGTGGGGCCGCGTGCTCATCCCGATTACGTGAGACGGACGCTTTCGCGTCCGTCGTGCGACTTTGCCTTCCTCTTGCTGTGATTCAGGAGCTCGACCGTGAAGATCTGGATCGTTGGTGCGCGCGGCGCGATCGCCAGCACGCTGGCCGTCGGCACCCTGGCGGGGCAGCGCGGCATGACACCCCTCGAGGGACTGCTCACCGAGACCCCGCCCTTTCAGGGGCTCGGCTTGGCCTCGTTGCATGACGCCGAGTTCGGTGGCTGTGACCTGATTCCGGGTACGCTGGCCGAGACGGCGCAGGAGGCGCTCGTGGGCGTGGGCAGTTTCCCGCCGCCGATGATCGAGGCGCTCATGCCCGAGCTGAAGCAAATCAGGGTCACACGCGGCATCCTGCGCGGTGGCGGCCCCACCATCGACGCACTCGCACTCGACGAACGAGCCGCTACTGCCGCGGGAACCGCACGCGCCGCCGTGGAGCGCATCGCCAGCGACATCCGCGCCTTCGCCAACAACGCGCCTACGGTGGTGGTGAACCTCGCGTCCACCGAGCCGCCACCGGCCGCTGCGCTCCACGCATGGAGCGTGGACGATCTCGAGCGGGCCCTGGACGCAGACGATCCCCGCATCCCGGCGTCGCTGCTGTATGCGTATACGTCGATTCAAGCGGGCTGTCCGTACGCCAACTTCACTCCCTCGGGCGGGGCATCGATTCCCGCGATCGTCGAGCTGGCGCGCGCCGCCGGCTTGCCGCTCGCCGGCCGGGATGGCAAGACCGGCGAGACCCTCATGAAGACGGCGCTCGCGCCAATGTTCCCCATCCGCGCGCTCACCGTGGAAGGCTGGTACAGCACGAACATCCTGGGGAATACCGACGGCCTGGTGCTCGCCGATCCAGACAACAAGGCGAGCAAGATCACTTCGAAGGCGGGCGTGCTCGAAGGCATCCTCGGCTATGCCCCGGAGGGTGACGTGCGCATCGACTACTTCAAGCCGCTGGCCGATCACAAGGTGGCGTGGAACTTCATCCAGTTCCGGGGCTGGGGCGGGCACCGCATGCGTCTTCAGTTCACGTGGGAGGGCACGGATTCGGTGCTCGCCGCGCCGCTCGTCCTCGACATCGCGCGCCTCATGCTGCTCGCCCAAGATCGCGGACAGAGCGGGTCGATCGGAGAGCTCGGCCTCTTCTTCAAGACGCCAGAGGGATCGAGCGAGATGAACCTGCACCACCAGTACGACGCGCTCCTGCGCTGGGTGAGGACTGCGACGTGAGCGAACGCTGATGCCCGAGCTTCCCTTCCGACTGGGCTACAACACGAATGGCTTCGCACATCACCGCCTCGATGACGCGCTGCGCATCATCGCCGAGCTGGGCTACCGCGCCGTCGCGCTCACGCCCGACGCGAACCATCTGCCGCCCGACCGCACGTCGGCAGCGGAGCTGCGCGCGACGCGTGCACTCCTCGAGGAGCTCGACCTCGCGGTGGTGGTGGAGACAGGTGCCCGCTACGTGCTCGACGCACGACGGAAGCACTTCCCGACACTCATCGATGGGAACCCTGCCGACCGTGCGCGTCGTGCCGCTTTCCTCGAGCGCTGCGCGCGCATCGCGTCGGAGCTGGGCGGCAACACCATCTCGCTCTGGTCAGGCATTCCGGCGCCTGACCTCGCGCGGGACGATGCGTGGCGCTGGCTCGTCGATGGTGTGGGCGCCCTGTGCAATGGACTGACCCCGCTCGGCATTCAGGTGGCCTTCGAGCCGGAGCCGGGCATGCTGCTCCAGACACTCGGCGAATGGGAACAGCTGCGTGATGCCGTGGCCGCCCCGAACTTCGGGCTCGCGCTCGATGTCGGACACGTTCCCTGCACTGAGACGATCTCCGCCGGAGATGCGATTCGACGTTACGGCGCGGCGATTCGCACGGTGCATCTCGACGACACGCGGAATGGTGTGCACGAGCACCTGCAGATCGGCGACGGAGCGCTCGACTGGGCGGACATCATGCGTGCATTGGGTGAGGTGGGATTCCGCGGCATTGCGTCCGTGGAGCTCTCGCGCCATTCGCATGCGGCCCCGACGGCTGCGCGGACGGCGATCGAGCGCCTGACCAAGGCAGCTGCCTGACACTGGGTTGGTGGTAGCACCCACTCCTCAGCCTCCATCTGGAGTGCGCACGATCGAGACGAGTTCCCGCATCCGCGAATCCGAAGCCATGGACGCACAACGCCGCTCCTTTCGAAGCGGCGCTGAATGTGTTTGGTCCCGGGTTTTGCGCTGATCGGCTGCAATTCGAACTCGTAGGCGCGTACGGCCACCAGAACTGGCGCCTTCCACCGCCAGAATGTTCGCGTAGCCTTCAACGAAGTTCGCCGGTCAGTGCCTTCGGCGAGTGTCAAGATAGTTGTCGCATGACGCGTCATGCGACGCGTGCGACGACGGCGACCTTCTCTTTGTCCGGATTGAGCCGGACGATCTTGATTGGCTTCCAGTTGCGCGTGCCGCGGCTCCAGCGCGCGGGCTGGCGTGCCTTTGCGCGGGTATAGACGGCGTGCCGGGCGCGGAGCAGCGCCGTATCGCGCCCGGCATGCCGATCGTCGGGCGTGACAAACCGAATCGCACTGTGCAGATGCGTCGTGTTGTACCAGCCCACGAAGGCCTCGACCCACGCCTGCGCCGCCGTGATCGTCGCAAAGGGCTGCGTCGGATAGGCGGGACAATACTTGAGCGTGCGAAAGAGTGATTCGGAAAACGCGTTGTCGTTGCTGACGCTCGGGCGACTGTAGGACGCGAGCACGCCGAGGCGTTCGAGCGTGACCACCATGGTGGCGCCCTTCATCGGCCCGCCGTTATCGGCGTGCAACACGAGGCCCTCTGGATTGGCGTGCTGCGCGAGACACGTCGCGCGAAAGAGCGCCTCGGCATGCTCCGCCGATTCCACCGTGTGCACGGCCCAGCCCACGATCTTCCGGCTCCACACGTCGAGCAACAGATACAGATAACTGAACACGCCCCGCACCGGTGTTTTGAGATACGTGATATCCCAACTCCACACTTGATTCGGACCGGTCGCGACATGGGCGCGCGCGCGGCGGCGCCCCGGCGCCTTCGCGCGTCCGCGATGCTGGAGCAAGGCCTCCGCCCGTAAGATCCGGTACATGGTCGATTCGGAGCCGACATAGCGGCCCGCATCGGCGAGGAGCGGCACAATCTGATGGGGCGACAGGTCGCGATACGGCGGGGAGGTCACGACCGCGAGAATCGTGCGGCGTTCCGCGGGCGTCAGGGCATTCGCGGGCTGGTGATGCGGGCCGTGGCGCGCATCGGCCGTCTCGGGCGCCGCGCGCCAGCGCTCGACGGTGCGGACGCTCAGGCCAACGAGACAACAGGCCGGCGCCCGGCGCGCGCCCGCGTCGACCGCCGCATCGATCAGGGCCACAATCATCGTGCGCGTCTCGGGTCCGTGGGCTCGTCCGCGTCCCCCCAGATCGCCCGGACTTTTTTTTTCAACACCAGCAACGCCGCGGTCTCGGCCAACGCCGCATCCTTGCGGCGCAGCTCACGCTCGAGCTCCTGGATGCGCTGCGCCTCGCGCGACGGCCCGCGCGCGCTCCCCTCGTGCAGGGCCGCCTCCGCCGTGGTCTGCCACGCGGCCAGCTCCGCCGTATGCACGCCTTCGCGCCGGAGTAAGACCCCGAGTTCCGACTCGCTCAGCCCGCGCGCGGCGATCACCACGCGCAGCTTCTCCGCGCCGGTCCACTTCCGTTTCTTCCCGGGGCGCATGCCCTCGATGGTATGCGATTCGCGCAGCCAGCGCGAGAGGAGCGGCTGGTTCACGCCGACTTCCTTGGCGAGGGCATTGGCACTCACGGCCGACGGCCCGACCAACCGACGCAGCATCCGGCTCTTGAATGCAGGACTGTATTCTGCCATGGAACTACCCACCTCTGACCCCCAGGACTGTGATCGTGTGACCGCGTTTTAAGCTACTGCGGTCGTACGACAACTATCCTGACGCCGGGGGGGCCTTCGCATCGTGTCTAGCGTGCAGGTGCGCTCAATCTGGCTCGACGCGCGGCAAGTTAAGTCCAAGGCGCTTTTGTATGCGCTTGCAGATGATAGCCGCTCTAACGTCCCGAACCCTGCCCAGCTGATTGAGGTCGGAGACGCGTGCTCGCCGCTTCGAGCTGTCTCAGCGAAGGCGCCGCCGAGTTGTATCGCATTGCTGAGCAGATGAATGTAGCGGGAGACTTCGCACGGGTTGCCTGGGCGCGGTCGGCCTGTGATTCGAACGGCGTCGCTGTATTGGACATAGAATTCACCTAGCGTGCCGGTGCACTGCCCGGAGCCGTGATCGCGGTACTCGAGCTACTCGAGCCTCTCTCTGGTCCCGACCGCTCCGGCCAACTACCACGTCAGGTACTGCGGCGGCGCTTCCGCACAAATACGGCGCAACCTGCGAAGCCAGTGGCCATGAGCACCATGCTTGACGGTTCCGGCGTCGTGGTTGTGTTTAGCCCGCGCTCGATGTCGCCGGTCAACGCTACCCCAGTACTCCCGGGAGTCATGCTGACGTTGTTCACCGAGAGCGTGAAGGTACCTGTCTGGTAACCATCGCTGTAATCGTACACCTCGCTACCGGGATCGAATCTGATACCGACGAGTCCATTCGCGTTTGCCGTGACGCTTCCTCTGACAGCGGCGGTGAACACCGACGAGGAGTTCGTGATGGTCGGCGTCGAGAATACGACGTCGAGCAAAAAATGTGACCCAGCGTAGGACGCCGCGTCGCCCGTGAGAAAAAACGATCCGAGGTTATTCACGTTCGGAGAGCCGGGCGCCGCACCGATTCCCGCCATGCCGTCGACCGTGGTGACGTTGAATGTGCTTCCGACATACGTCAGAAACAACTCAGACGAGCTCGCGCTCGGTGTGCATCCGGTCTCCCAGGCGGCATACAAGCATCCTTGCGTCGAGCCTTGGAAATCGACTTCCTGGGCATGAAGCGGACTGGTGAGACCAGCCAGCCCCGCCGCCAATGCGGCAACCGCTCGGTACGTGTACTTCATGAAGGCGCTCGCAACTAGAAGGTGGGCGAGACAATGCCGGGCGAGGCCCGACGCATGGGAGGGGTTACTTGTTGGATCTCCGAATGGCAAAGCAGGTGCCGAATAAACTTCCGGTGATTACCGCTTCATTCGGCGCCGATCGGCCCAACACAATCTTCCCGTAAGTCATTGTGCGGATTGAAGAAGCATCTGCATTGAACGCCCACTTCGGGGAAGGCGGCTGAGACGACGGAGCCAAAAACACCTGTTGCGGTTTTGCAACAACGTGTTGCGTCCCCCTCAAGTCTTAGTCACTCTTGAGCTTCTGCGCACGCCTTCCTCGCAGTCGACCTGCACCCAGCCCGACATCAGTCGGTCGAAGGCGTCGCGGAGCCGTTCCCGGCTCTGCACAATCGATGGCGCGGCGCTCGGGGAAGCTTCGGCCTCCCAAGGCGGTCGAGCGCAAGGTCGGCGAGCAGACGCTTGAACATGACATGAAGCTCCCTGAGCACCATCTTGAACTGAGCGACGTTGTCCCGGGACGAACGGGGCAACTTCCTGCTCGACCGCAATCCGTCCGGTGACTTCCGATCCCGCGCGAGGAAAGCCCACAGCGGGCCCTGTTGAGCGCGATGAGGCGGCACAGCGTGAGGTGCTCACACAGAGGCCACCAGCACGAAGGACGGGCACGAAGCGCACCACTAACTGGCACCACTGCTCGGAAACACTGAAATGCAGAAACCCCGCTGCACCATGGAAGGCGAAGCGGGGTCATGACTTACGAACGGATCGGGTGAGATTCGAACTCACGGTACGCTTTCACGTACACACACTTTCCAGGCGTGCGCCTTAAACCACTCGGCCACCGATCCAACAGCCAGTCAGCGTGAGCTAACCGCCTTTCCTGCACCAAGCGCGCTGGGCGGCGCAATCCGCCGACTCAGCGCGCTTTATACCTGCTCCGAACGCCCGCAAGCGGACAGGGTGAGATTCGAACTCACGATACCCTTGCGGGTACGCCGGTTTTCGAGACCGGTGCTTTCAACCGCTCAGCCACCTGTCCGGAACAGCCGAGTAATTTACCCGCGCCGCAGAGGGGTGTCAACGAAATCCAACGTCGAGCGAAGCGATGGTCCGCTAGCGGCGTCATAGGGAGCAATCCAGATTTTGACGCGAGTAAAGAACCCGCGACCACTCGCCAGCGCTCGCATGCCTTCCCGAGGAGCACACCCATGGTGATCGGACTGCTGTCCATCTTCTGCCTCGGCGCAGGGCTGCTGTCGGGCCCGACGCCGCGCGCCGCATTGCTGGTGCTCGAGAAGGAACAGAACACGCTCGTGATCGTGGACCCGGTCTCGCAGAAGATCGTTGGGCGCGTGCCGGCGGGAAACGATCCCCATGAGGTCGCGGTCGGGGACGACGGACGAACGGCCTACATCTCCAACTACCACGGCAAAGACGGAAGCGGCGGTACTACCATCTCCGTCGTCGACCTCGTGGCCCAAGAGCCCTTGCCCGCGATCAATCTCGGCGCGTTGCGGGCGCCACACGGGCTCGCGTTCGCGAAGGGCAAGCTCTGGTTCACCGCCGAAGGCGCGAAGGTCGTCGGCAGCTACGATCCTGCGACGCGCACAATCGACTGGGTCGTCGGCACGGGAGAGGACCGCACGCACATGGTCGTGGTCTCCAACGACGGCAAGACGATCTTCACGTCGAACGTGAACTCGGCGACGATCAGCATTATGGAGCAGCGCGCTGGCCAGATGCGTCCCGGCGGACCCCCACCCGGCGCGCCGCCAGGTCCGCCACCGGGCGCACCGCGAGGCGGGCCTGGTAGACCCGGCGGACCTCCGCCCGCGGATTGGCACGTGACGAATGTGGCGGTCGGTCAAGGATCAGAGGGGTTTGACCTCTCACCGGACGGCCGTGAGCTCTGGGTCGCCAACGCGCAGGATCAAACGATTTCCGTCATCGACGTCGCGAAGCGAAGTGTCGTGCAGACGTTGGCTTCCACCAAGGCCGCGAATCGCCTCAAGTTCACGACGGACGGCAAGTACGTCTTCGTCTCCGACCTCGCCAGCAGCGAGATGCTCGTGATCGATGCCAAATCGCGCAAGGAGTTCAAACGGATTACACTCGCCGGGAATTCCGAAGGCATCCTGATGTCGCCCGACGGCATGCACGTCTACACGACGCTGAATTCGCGCGACGCGGTTGCGGTCATCGACCTGAAGACGATGGCCGTGACGGGGGAGATCAAGACTGGTCGGGGACCAGACGGGCTGGCGTGGGCGACACGGAAGTAAGTCGTTCGAGAGTTCTGAGTCATCGCGCCGGACAACAGCGACGACAGTTGGCGGAAAGATCGGACAAAACGGACATCAGACCTGGATGTCGGATGCTCCGTCCGAAATCCAAGTCCGAAATCCGCCCTTTCTGTTTTTTCCGCCAACTGTCGTCGCTGTTCCGAACTCTGGGTTATGCGTCGGCGGCCCCCGCCCTCCGCGACGCGAAAAACTCGCGCAGCATCGCACCGCATTCGAGCTCGCTCTCCCCGCCCCGTACCTCGGGCTGGTGATTGAGTCTCGGGTGACGCAGGATGTCGCCCACCGATCCCGCCATCCCTGCCTTGTCGTCCCACGCGCCGAACACCACGCGATCCAGCCGCGCGAGCACGATCGCGCCCGCGCACATCGCACACGGCTCCAGCGTGACGTACAGCGTACACCCATCGAGACGCCAGCCGCCAAGCGCCGCGCTCGCCGCACGGATGGCGAGCGACTCCGCATGCGCGGTGGCGTCGCCATCGCGCACCGTACGATTGTGCGCACGCGACACGACCGCTCCTTCGCGTACGATCACGGCACCCACGGGCACCTCGCCCGCATCCGCAGCGAGCCGCGCTTCGCCGAGCGCTATCGTCATCCAACGACGATCGGATTCCTGTCGTGCCGTGAGAATCACTCAGTCGCCGCGATCGTGGCCGGCGCCGGCGCCGCGCGGCGCTCGAACGCGAGTGCACCTCCACCACCCACCGTCGCGACGATAGTGTCGCCGTCGCGGAACTCGCCCTCGAGCAGCCGAAGCGCGAGCGGGTTCTGGATCATCCGCTGGATGGCTCGCTTCAGCGGACGTGCCCCAAACGCGGGATCGTAGCCTTCCTCCGCCAGGAGATGCTTGGCCTCGGGCGTGATCTCGAGCGTCAGCTTCCGATCGGCGAGGAGCTTCTCGAACCGCTTCAACTGCAGCTCGACGATGTGCTCGATCTGCTCCATGCCGAGCGGGCGGAAGATGATGATGTCGTCGACGCGGTTGAGGAACTCGGGCTTGAAATGACCCTGAAGCGTCTTCATCACCTGCACCTCGACCGCCGCGAGATCGCCGCCGGAATTCTCGAGGATGTAGTGGCTGCCGATATTCGACGTCATGATGATGACGGTGTTCCGGAAGTCCACCGTGCGCCCCTGCGAATCGGTGAGGCGTCCGTCGTCGAGGATCTGGAGCAGGATGTTGAAGACATCCGGATGCGCCTTCTCGATCTCGTCGAAAAGTATGACCGCATACGGACGACGACGCACAGCTTCGGTGAGCTGGCCGCCTTCCTCGTAGCCTACGTAGCCCGGCGGCGCGCCGATGAGTCGCGCAACGGCGTGCTTCTCCATGTACTCGGACATGTCGATGCGCACCATCGCCGCCTCGTCGTCGAAGAGAAATTCGGCGAGCGCGCGCGCGGTCTCGGTCTTTCCCACGCCGGTTGGGCCGAGGAAGATGAAGGAGCCGATGGGGCGATTGGGATCCTGAAGACCGGCGCGCGAACGACGCACGGCATTCGCAACCGCCTCCACCGCCTCCTGCTGCCCCACGACGCGGCGCGCGAGCTCCTTGTCGAGCTTCGTGAGCCGCTCACGCTCGCCCTCCATCATGCGCGTCACGGGAATGCCGGTCCACTTGGCCACGACCTCGGCGATGTCCTCCGCGGACACCTCTTCCTTGAGGAACTGGGGACGGCCGTCAGCGCTGGCGAGCTTGCTCTCTGCCTCCTTCATCGACGCCTCGAGCGCAGGGATGCGCCCATAGCCGATCTCGGCCGCGGTGGCGAGGTCGCCGGCGCGCGCCGCCTGGTCTGCCTCGATGCGCGCCTGGTCGATCTGCTGCTTGATCCTGGCGACGGCGCCGAGTGTGTCCTTCTCCTGCTGCCACTGCGCCTTCATGGCGGACGAACGCTCCTTCAGCTCCGCCAGCTCTCGCTCGATGATCTGCCGCCGTTCGGTCGACGCGGCATCCTTTTCCTTCTGCAGCGCGGTGCGCTCGATCTCGAGTTGCATGACGCGACGCTCCACCTCGTCGATCTCCTGCGGCATGGAGTCGATCTCGATGCGCAGGCGCGATGCGGCTTCGTCGAGCAAGTCGATCGCCTTGTCGGGCAGGAAACGATCGCCGATGTAGCGGTGCGAGAGCGTCGCGGCGGCAATCACGGCACTGTCGGTGATGCGAATGCCGTGGTGCGCCTCGTAGCGCTCCTTGAGTCCGCGCAGGATGGCGATCGTATCCTCGACGGTGGGCTCGCCGACGTAGACTGGCTGGAAGCGGCGCTCGAGCGCCGCATCCTTCTCGACGTGCTTGCGGTATTCGTCGAGGGTCGTCGCGCCGACGACGCGCAGCTCACCGCGCGCGAGCATCGGCTTGAGCATCTGGCCGGCATCCATCGACCCTTCCGCCTTGCCCGCGCCGACCAGTGTGTGCATCTCGTCGATGAACGTGATGAATTGGTCCTTGTCCTCGGTGAGCTCCTTCAGCACGGCCTTGAGCCGCTCCTCGAATTCTCCGCGGAACTTGGCACCCGCGATCAGCGCGCCGAGGTCGAGCGAGAGCACGCGCTTGCCACGCAGGCTCTCGGGGATGTCACCATTGACGATCCGCTGCGCGAGCCCTTCGACGATGGCCGTCTTGCCGACACCCGGCTCGCCGATGAGCACTGGATTGTTCTTGGTGCGCCGCGACAGCACCTGGATCACGCGACGGATCTCCTCGTCACGGCCGATGACCGGATCGAGCTTGCCCTGGCTCGCCGCCTCGGTGAGATCGCGCGTGTACTTCTGGAGCGCCTGGTACTGGTTCTCCGGATTCTGGTCGGTGACGCGATGTGTGCCGCGAATGGCTTCGATGGCCTGGAGCAGCGCCTTGTGCGTGCCACCGAGGCTATTGAGGAGCGGCTTCGTCTCCGTCCCCTTGGCATCTGAGAGTGCGAGCAGCAGGTGCTCCGTGCTGACGTACTCGTCGCCGAGCCGCTTCGCTTCCTTCTCGGACTGATCGAGCACTGCCGTGAGCTCGCGCGCGAGGGTGGGCTGTGCGTCGGTCTGTTTTGGATACCGGGCCTGCTCCCGTGTGAGCGCCTCGCGCAGCGCGGCCACGTTGACGCCGAGCTTCTGAAGCACGGGCACGACGATGCTCTCGTCCTGCGCCAGCAGCACGCTGAGGAGGTGCGTGTCGTAGACCTGCGGATTGCCGTTGCGCCGGGCTTCCGCGAGCGCTTCGTTGAGCGCCTCGGCCGATTTGACGGTGAGCTTGTCGGGATTGATCATGGAGGCAGCTTACCCTGTGGATGGACGTTGTCCACCAATGGGCGCAACACTGGTGCCGAAGCCCATGCGCCACACAGGCAGGTCGGGCCTGACGTATCAGCGCGACCGGCGCATGGACTGGCAGCTATTTGGCGACGATGGCCTTCCGCTGGCGAGGGCGTTCCTTGTCGAGCACGAGCTCGATCAGGTACACGCCTGCCGCCGCGCGATGACCTGATCCGATCGCGTTGCCGTCCCAGTACGCGTTGTACTCACCGCAGGGGAGCAGGACGCGCTGGAGCTTCGGCTGCGCGCCGAGCGTGCCTTCCAGGAACGGCACAGCCACGAGCTGGGCGAGCACGTTGTAGATGCGGATCGAGACGACGCGTTGCGTGACCGCACCTTCGCATCCACCGACGGTGAACGGGATGTGCGTGTCCGGCTTGAACGGATTCGGGTAGTTCTGTCCGAGGAACGACTGCGTTCGCCCACGGGGCTGCGTTAACGTGTCCTGCCCCGCCGCTTGCCTTGCCTGAACCGTACAAAGGGCGAGCACGAGCACGAGTGCTGGCCAGCGGTGGTACATGTGAACTCCGGCTGACGAAACAGGATTCTGACGCTGCTCCTGCGACGGGTGGTGGTCGTTGATCCAACCTTGGAAGGTACGGCTGTCGAGCAAGTATGTCAAGAAACCACAGTGAGTTACGCGATTTCAGACTCATCGGTCGCGGGCTTTCCGTGATGTGTGTCGACCCATCTCACCTGTGTACGGCCGTCACGCTACCAACGCTGCTCTTCCCACATTTCCAGTGCGCGCAGCGGACGCCCATCCGTGAGGTGCTCGGCGAGAAATTCCCTGAGGAGGCGCTGGTGCGCGCGCGTGGCAGCCTCGCCGAGTGGATCGCCCGGCTCGCCAGCGAGAAATCGGCGAAGGGTCGATCGCGCCTCGGGAGGAAGGATCCGGCCCGCTGCCGCGAGCCGCCCGCACCGTTGGCAGAGCGCGCCACCGGCCCTATGGCTGAAGCGCACCGCCTCGTCATCCGCCAGCACCACGTGGCACTCGCCACAAATATCGACCGCAGGGGCGAATCCAAGCTCCGCGACGATCCGCCACGCACTCGCAAGTGTGGCAGTGAGCGCCTGCTCGGATGAAGCCGCGGCGAGCGTATCCAGTGCGTCCACGACTGCGTCGAACAGTCCGCTGTCAGCCGCGTCGCGACCAAATCGCAGCGTCAACTCGGCGATGGCGGAGGCGCCGGCGAACCGCCCCATGTCTTCGCCGAGCAGTGGCCGCGAGCGGACGACGTCGAAGCCACTCAGCGTATCGAGGTCGCGCCCCGGCTTGGCGTAGAGCTGCGCATTGCCCTGCGCGAACAGGTCGAGTGCGCTCCCGAAACGCCTGCTCGACCGTCGCGCTCCCTTGGCGAGCACGCTGCGCACGCCGCCGTCACGCGTGACCAGCCGCAGGATGCGCGACGACTCGAGGTAGTCAAAGGAGTGAAGGACAATCGCGTCCGTGGCGAGAATTGCCATGCCCAAAGATACTCGCCGACGGAGAGCGATCGATGCTAGAACATGAATCGCAGTCCCGCGAGGATTCGTCGTCCTGCCGCGCGATAGCCCGTTGCGGCGATGGACGGGTCATCGGTGCGGGAGAAGTCGTAGTTGAAGCCCGCTACGTCGGTGTAGTGCACGTCGAAGACGTTTTCCGCGCGAACGGTGGCGGCCACACTTCCCTGTGCATTCTCGATCAGCCGGAGCAGTGCCGAGACGTCAGATCGTGTATAGGGCGCCAGTGTCACGCGCTGGACCGATTGACCTGCGTAGTAGCTGTCTTCCCGCGTGCCGACACGGTGGAGACGAAGGTCAATGCTTCCGCGACTGGCGCTGTAACCAGCGCCCAGGTCGACCGTGTGCATTGGTCTCCGCAGGAGTCGCGCACCCGTCGCGAACGCGGCAGCGACACCCGCACCGGCGCCTGGATCGATCACGCGCGTGTCGAGATACGTGAGCTCCCCGTCGGCGTGCAGGCCGACGTCAGTGGCGATGCGGGATTCGAGCTCGAGGCCTCGGGTTCTCGTGCGTGCGATGTTGTTGTAGTTGGGCGCCGTGGGCGAGTAGGAGTAGTCGATGAGGTCGCGGAAGCTGTTCTGGAATCCCGTAAGCGCAACCGTAAGATCACTGCCGATTCGCTGCTCGACGCCGGCGTCAAAGCTCAGGGCGTGTTCGGGCGACAGTGCGGGATTCCCGATGACAAAGGCGCTGCCATAGTTCTCGAGGAAGGTCGGCTCACGAAATGCCGTGCCGACGCTTCCACGAATGCGGGTGTCGGGCAGGACCTGCGCACTCGCCGCGGCGCGGTACGTAAAGAAGTCTCCAAACTGCTCGTTGTGTTCATATCGTCCGCCCACTGTCGTGGTGACTATTGCGACTGGGGCAGCAAGGAGCTGTGCGTACACGCCCGTCGTCCGCCGCCGCTTCCCTGGCGTAACGCTGCCGCCGAAGTTGTCGGTCGTGCGAGACTCCCCCTGCCACTCGCCCTCGGTCTGCGTCCCGAGGGTCACGGTCGTCGATGCGGGCAGCGCGAACGCAATGCGCAAGTCGCCACTGCGACGCTGCGATTTGTCCGGCGTCGTGTAGTAGTACCCGTTCGAGTCGCCCGGACTATCGGGCTGATCTGACGTGACGCCGTGCGCGCTGTACGACGCCAGCGCGAGCCGCACCTCGATCGCAGACGTGAGGCGATAGCCCGCGTCGATGCCGACCGAGAGCCGATCGTCGTTGTGCACCGCGTTGCTGTCGACCACCTGTCCGCCGCCATCGGTGGGATAGTGCACTTCGTTGTCGCTGTAGCGCAGGGAGATTGCGGCGTCGGATTGGATGCCGTGGGCACTGACGAGGGCACTTCCGACGTTCTGGCGATACGCGCTGTTGAACGCCTGGATGCCGTCCGTCGTGTGCCTGGCGCCAGCAACCGAATAGGAAACGACACCACTCGTCCCACGAAGCGCAGCGTCCGCGTCTCGACTGCCGAAGCCTCCGGCGCGCGCGGACACGTCGCCGTCCATCCCCGCACTGCCGCGCGCAGTGAAGAGCTGGATGACGCCCGCCATGGCGTCCGATCCATACAGCACACTCGCCGGGCCACGCACGATCTCGATGCGATCGAGGTTGTCGGTGCTGAGCGTGGAGAAGTCCATTGTTCCGCCCGCATCGTTCACGGGAACGCCGTCGATCAACACCTTCGCGAACTTGCTTTCGCCGCCGCGAATGAAGAGTGACGTCGCTCCTCCATACGAGCCCGTCTGCACCACCGAGAGCCCGGGGACCTGTCGCAGGGCGTCGATCACGGTCGTTATCCCCTGCGCGCGCAGTTGCGCGCCGGTGATGACGGAGATGGAGGAAGGCGCGCGCTCCGCGGCGAGCGGCGAGCGCGTCGCCGTCACGACAACAGGAGCGATCCGCGCGGTGTCCTTCGTCGCCTGCGACTGCGCGATGACGGGAATGAAGAGAGCGAGGAGCGGCAGCGTGGCTTTCATTGCGTGGGGAACCTGGGTCTTGGTGAGGGAATGCTACGTTCACCCCGGGGGCGAACGCGGAGAGGAACGAGTGAGGGCGCGCCGACGGCCGGGTCGCGCGTGATCACGAGCGGCCATTCATAGACCTGCTCGAGCACGGGTCCGTGCATCACGCTGGGGACATCGCCGGCGGCCGCGACGCGACCGCGATGCAGCAACACCATGTGATCGGCGAACCGCGCCACGAGATTGAGCTGATGGCTCACGAGGAGCACCGACTGTCCTTCACCGGCAAGTCGGCTCAGGAGCTCGAAGATGGCCATCTCGTGCCCGACGTCGAGAAAGGTCGTGGGCTCATCGAGGACGATGACGTCTCCACCTTGCGCAAGGGCGCGAGCAAGACGAAGGCGTTGCCACTCGCCACCCGAGAGCTCGGTGATGGAACGGTCCTGAAACGCTTCGGTTTCGGTGAGCTCCACCGCGCGACGCACCGCGTCGCGATCATCGCGACCCGCACTCTTCCACACACCAAGATGTGGATACCTGCCGAGCGCGACGTACTCTCGTCCGGTGAGCGGGAAGGCGGGCTCCTCGCGCTGTGTCATGACAGCGACCCGCATGGCAAGCGCCCGTCGATTGGATCTGGTGATCGGCACACCCTCGAGCGTGATGATGCCCGACGACAGTGGCACGCTGCCGACGAGCGCACGCACGAGCGTGCTCTTTCCGCTGCCGTTCGGGCCCACGACGGCGGTGATGCATCCGCGTACGGCCAGCAACGAGACGGCATCGAGCGCGGGGCGATCACGACGCGGGTAGCGCACGACGACTTCGTGGAACTCGATCACGTGAGCCGCCGGAGCAGGAAGAGAAAGAACGGTACGCCGATCAGCGCTGTCACGGCTCCCAGCGGAAGCTCGGCGGGCGGGAGCGCGATGCGCGCGATCAGGTCCGCGGCAACGACGAGTGCGGCACCGCCAAGCGTCGCGGCGCCGATGATCGTGCGGTGCGTTCGCGCTCCGCCAAGTCGCACGAGGTGCGGCACGAGCAGGCCGACAAATCCGACGAGGCCGGCGGCGCTGACCGTGCCCGCGGCGAGCAGCGCGCCCGCCACGTAGACGCCGATCGAAACGCGCGTGACATCCACACCCAGGCCGGCGGCCGTGTCATCGCCAAGTGCGAGGACGTCGATCGCGCGTGCCATCGCGAGCAGCGCCAGTACGCCGATGCCGACGAATAGCGCGAGGGCGCGCACCTGTCCCCAACTGGCGTCGGCGGCGGAGCCCATCATCCACCACAACGCTCCGCGCACCGCGGACGCATCGGCGTTGGCGAGAGCGACCATGATGACCGAGTTCGCGAACGCACCGACGACGACGCCCGCCATGAGCACGACGCGCGCATCGCCGCGCGCGCCGGACGCGCGCGCCACCAGCAGCGTGAGCGCGACGGCGACGAGTGCTCCGCCAAACCCCGCAATCGGCACGATCGCCGAAGACGCATGCAGCGCGGTCGCGAGCACCGCACCCACTGCCGCCCCTCCAGAAACGCCGAGCAGGTACGGCTCAGCGAGCTTGTTCCGCGTGGCGCCCTGGAGTGCGGCGCCGGATGCACCGAGTCCAGCGCCGACGAGTGCCGCAAGCAGTACGCGTGGCAGCCGAAGTGTGCGCACGATCGCGATGGGCGTCGGATCGCCGATGCCGAGCAGGCCGTGCATCAACTCGCCGATGGACAGCTGCATCGTGCCGATCATCACGCCGGCAACAAGTGCGATGATCAGTGCGAGCGTGAGCAGCACCCAGCGGGAGGCACGCATCTAGAACGTCACGCCGGGGTGAAGCAACCGTGCAAGTTCAACGGCGCTGGCACCAACGCGCGCGGAGGGTCCGTTGATCAGGCTCGTGTCGATGACGACGATGTGGTCGTCGCGCACGGCTCGGAGTGTCTGGAACCGATCGTTCGCCTGAAGGCGAAGCTTCGACCTGGCGCCGGTGACGATGATGTCGGGATCGCGACGGAGGAGCTCCTCGAAGGTGACCGCGGGTGACGGCTGCGGAAGGTCCGCGAACACATTGCGGCCTCCCGCGATCTCGACGAGCTCGTTGAGGAAGCTGCCGCGTCCGACGGACAGCAGCGGGGACTCCCACAACGGCCAGAACACGGATGGATGCGGCAGGGCTGCGGTGGCGCGGCGCACGCGGTCGAGCGTGGCGCGCACCGAGTCGACGGTGCGGCGGGCGGCCACGGTATCACCCGCGAGCCGTCCGAGGACGAGCGTCACGCGCGTCATGTCCGCGATGCGATCGATCTTGTATGCCGCTGTTGCCACGCCGCCGGCCCGCAGGCGGCGCGCAGCGTCGCGGTTGTCGGCGCTGGCATAGAGCAGCACCAGGTCGGGATGCGCGGCCAACACCGCTTCGACGTTCGGCCGCAGTCCCGGGCCCAGGTCGGGTACGGAGAGCACCTCGGCCGGGTAGAGGTCGTACGATGTGCGTCCAACAACACGCGGACCCGCGCCGATGGCGAAGAGGAGCTCGGTGGTCGTCGGATTCAGGGAGACGATGCGCTGCGGCGTCGCCCCGACACGGAGGGTGTCGCCAAAGTCGTCGGTGAGCGCGCTCGCCGGGGCCGCATCACGCTGGCTGCACGCCTGAACAACCAGCAGCGCGAGCGCGGTGGTGGCGCGAACGGCGCAGCGAGACGTGCGAGACGAAATGGCGGAAAGCAAAACGGGCATCTCCGGCTGAGGAGAGTGCCCGTAACGGAACGCGGTCGAACAAGGTGGAGACGCGGACCGCGCGTCGTCACCGACCCTCCCCCGAGGATCTGTGAACGTATCGCGGACGAGGTCGTCTCCTGGCTCCGGGCCGCGCAACCCCGCCTTCCCGACCGCAGTCAGTGGCGTGTGTGAGGGCGCGCGTTGAAATGCCCGTTACAGTGGCGGGGCCGCGCCGGCATTGCACCGGCTTCCGTATCCCCGTTCGCGTTGAATTGTACAGCGAATCTAGGTGGCGCGTCCGCTGGCGGCAAGCGCGTCGACCAGTTTCGCCTTGAGTGCAGCGCGCTGCGCTGCGTACGACGCGGCGTCGAGTGTGGGGTCAGCGCGTTCCTTTCGCGCGTCGAGCAGAGCGATCGCGGCGACGAGATCATCGCTCGGATCACGCGCAGGGACGACGACGCGTCGTGGACCACTGGTCGAGCGCAGCAATGAACGCCCCAGAGCACCGATCATGATGACGGCGATCGCGCATGCGAGGGCGACGAGCACCTTGGTGCGCAGCGCCTGCGTGGTGACGGGCACGGTCACGCGCACCGTCGACCCCGCGGGTACATCCTGCGCCAGGAACCGTTTGAACGTTCGACCGCCCGTGGTTGCGGCGGGCATCGAACGCAGGTCGGCTCCCGACACCTGCGCGCCCGGTTCCTCGACGAGTACCTCGAGCACGACGGTCGGCTTCTCCATGCCCAGCCCGAGGGGAAACACGCTGGGCGGCAGGCTGTACGAATAGCTCAGCTGCTTGACCCCGGGGCCGAATGGCGCGCGCAGGAGCACCTTTCCCGCGCGCGACGCGAGCGACCCCGCCGAGACGTCGCCCTCGCCGCCGGCGAAATCCGTGGCGCCGACAGGAAGCGCCGCGGTCCACACCGGCGACGCCGAATCGCGCTGCACGAGCGTGGCGGTCGTGTCGTTCGAGAGCTCCCACACTTCGACGATGCTGCGCGCGCCATCCGGACGCGGAGCACTGACGACGAAATGATGCCCGCGCACGTGGAGCTCGATGGGCCGGGTGGTCGTGTCGAACACGGTGATCTCGCCCTCTTCCCCCGACGCGTGGAGGCTCTTGATCGGCGCCGAGAAGTACGCGATACCGCGATACATGGCCGCCGCGAAGTAGATGGCGTTGTCGGCACCGAAGCGACGATACTTCACCGTGTAGTGCCCGGCGGCGTCCGTGCGCACCGAATCAACCGGTCCCGAGCTGTCGTTTCCAACGCGGTGCAACGTGACCATCACTCCTGCGATGGGCACGTCGGACTTCAGGGCGGGAGTCGCGACCAAGCCGCTCACCGATGCTTGCGCGCCGCCGGAAGGCGTAGTGGGAGTCGACTGCGCTCTAGCCACGCTGCCACTCGCAAAGCACGCAACGAGGGCGAGGCACGCGCCACGCAACCGCCTACGGATTGAATTTCCCAAAATCCTCTGGACGAAGCGCTTCGAGGTATCGCTTGAGCTGCTCCGAGGTGAGGTCGTCATCACCAGCTTCCACGCCTGTTGGTGTGTCTCCGCCCAGACCAGGGCTGTCTGAGGTATCGTCGTCTCCACTGTCTTCCTCGTCGCTCGTGGAGTCGTCGCCGGGTTCAATGAGGAGATTCTCCGCGGCCTTGATCGGCGCGCCAAGGCGCAGTGCAATGGCGATGCTGTCGGACGGGCGTGCATCGATCTTCACGATGGACCCGTCGTGCTGCAACAGGAGCTCCGCGTAATACGTGCGGTCTTCCACCCGGGTGATGTTCGCGCCGATGAGCCGCGCACCCATGCCGAGGATGAGGCTCTGCACGAGGTCGTGCGCAATGGGTCGCGGCGACTTCACGTGATGGATGTGCTTCACGATCGAATCGGCTTCCGGCTGGCCAATCCAGATGGGCAGCAGGCGCGTGCCATCCTTCTCCTGTAGAACGACGACGTAGGAGTTCGACGCGCTGTCGAGACCAAGCCGGGAGACGAAGACTTCGATCATGAGTGCAATCTACCCCGTCCGGGCGCGGAGTTCACCGCGCCCGGACAGTGCCGGGCTACTTCTGCGCCCGGGCGGCCTTCTTGAGTGCGGCTGCCTTGTCCGTCCGCTCCCACGTGAAGAGCGTGGCGGCATTCCTTCCACTGCCGATCTTCTCGGGTGTGCGGCCGAAGTGGCCGTACGCCGACGTCGCGCTGTAGATCGGCTTGCGCAGGTCGAGTGAAGTGGCAATTCCGCGCGGGGTCAGGTCGAAATTGGCCAGGACCGCTTCGAGGATGCGCGCCTCGGGTACCGTGTCGGTGCCGAACGTATCCACGCGAACCGAGACGGGCTCCGCAACACCGATCGCGTACGCGAGCTGTACCTCACAGCGCCGCGCAAGTCCGGCCGCGACGATATTCTTCGCGACCCAACGTGCCGCGTAGCATGCCGAACGATCAACCTTGGACGGATCCTTTCCGCTGAAGGCGCCGCCACCATGCCGACCCATGCCGCCGTAGGTGTCGACGATGATCTTGCGACCCGTGAGGCCTGCGTCGCCCTGTGGGCCACCGATGACGAAGCGGCCTGTGGGGTTGATGTGGTACTTGATCTTCTTCTCGCGAAGCTCCTTCGGAATGGACGCCTCGATGACATCCGAGATGATCGCCTTGCGAAGCTTCGTGTTGTTGATGCTGTCCGCGTGCTGCGTGCTGATGACCACGGTATCGACGGCCACCGGTTCTCCGTCCTCGTACACGACCGTGACCTGCGACTTGCCATCGGGGCGCAGCCACTTGAGGTCACCGCTCTTGCGACGATCGGCGAGCGCCTTCGTGAGGCGATGGGCCAGCATGATCGGCATGGGCATGAGCTCGGCCGTCTCGTCCGACGCATATCCGAACATCATGCCCTGGTCGCCGGCGCCACCGGTGTCGACGCCCTGCCCGATGTCGCGCGACTGGCGATCAATGGTGCTCATGACCGCGCAGGTGTTGCTGTCGAAGCCGTAGCCGGCGTCCGTGTAACCGATGCGCCGGATGGTGTCGCGAACGACGTCAGGCAGGTGGACGTAGGCGCTCGTCGTGATCTCACCCGCGATCACGGCCAGGCCGGTGGTGACAAGGGTCTCGCAGGCGACGCGCGCCGCGGGATCCTTTTCGAGAAGGCAATCCAGCACGGCATCCGAGATGGCATCGGCCACTTTGTCGGGATGCCCTTCAGTGACGGATTCGGATGTAAAGAGGCTACGGTCATGCACGGCAGGTTCCCCACTAGCAGTTGGAGAGGAAGAAAGAAGGCCCGACACCATGCTGCCGGGCCAAACTGACGCCTGTTGCGGCGACAGCGAAAGAAAGTGGATCAGCCCGCGCCGGGCAACCCATCGTACAGATATGGCGCATCACCAATGACGTCGGCCAGGCGCCGCGCCAGCTCGTGCCGAGCCTGCTCTGCGGTCAACGCACGCAACGCGGCGGACGCGGCCAGCTTCGCATGAGCCGCCGTGACGCTGCGCACGATCCGCTTCACGAGCGGTACGGCGCGCGGGGCAACGCTCATCTGGCGCACACCGAGCCCGAGTAGCGCGAACGCCATCAGCGGCTGCGACGCCATCTCGCCGCAGACCGCCACATCGATGTCGCCGAGCTCCGCGACCTCCACCGTTCGCTTGATGAGGCGCAGCACCGCGGGATGCAGCGGCGTGAAGCGCGGAGCGAGATTGGCATTGCCGCGGTCGACGGCGAGCGTGTACTGCACGAGATCGTTGGTGCCGATGCTGAAGAAGTCCACCTCGCGCGTGAGCGTATCGCTCGCGACTGCCGCGGCCGGCGTCTCGATCATCACACCGAGTGGGACGTCGGCACGGAAATGTGCGCCGCGCTCGGTGAGCTCCGCGGCGGCTTCGTCGAGGAGTGCCCGGGCGGCGAGGACTTCGTCGAGGCTCACGATCAGCGGGAGCATGATCCGGAGGTCGCCGTGCACGGCCGCGCGCAGCAGCGCGCGAAGCTGCGTCTTGAACATCTCGGGCTGATCGAGGCACATCCGGATGGCGCGCCACCCGAGAAACGGATTCGCCTCGATCGGAAATCCGCCGATGGGCAGCTTGTCCCCGCCGATGTCGAAGGTGCGGATGATGACGGGAAATCCGACGAACGCCTCCATCACCCGCCGATACGCCCGATACTGCTCATCCTCGTCGGGCATGTTGGCACGTCCGACGACGAGAAACTCCGTGCGCATCAGCCCCACGCCCTCGGCTCCGCTCCGCGCCGCCGCCTCCGCCTCTTCGGGGATGTCGACGTTCGCGCGCAGCGTGACCCGCACGCCGTCGAGCGTGATCGCTTCCAACCCGGCCATGTCGGCGAGCGCGGCTTCGGCGATCTGCTCCTCGCGCTGGCGCTCCTTGTACGCCGCGATCTCCTCGTCGGTCGGATTGATGGCGAGCATGCCGGTGCTGCCGTCGAGCACCACGCGCTCTCCGCCCTTGAGCTCGGCCGTCGCGTTCCGCAGCCCGACGATCGCGGGGAGCCCGAGCGATCGCGCCAGAATGGCCACGTGCGACGTCCGCGTCCCTGCGTCCGTCGCGATGGCCGTGATCGCGTGCTTCTCGAGCTGCACGGTGAGGCTCGGTGTCAGGTCGTGCGTCACAAGAATGGCGTTCGACCCCGGCGGCAGGTCGACGGAATCGTGATCGGGCAGGTCGAGCAGGATGGACATGACGCGGATCTGCACGTCGGTAAGGTCACCCACCTTCTCGCGCAGCATGGGTGACGAGTGCCTCCCGAACCTCGTTCGCCACTCGAGCATCACGATGTCGAACGCCTTCTCCGCCGCGATGTTCTGCCGGATCAGCTCCTCGACGCTGCGCGTCAGCTCGCGATCGTCGAGGATGGAAAGCTGCACATCGAAGATCGCGGCCTCCTCGGCGCCCGCGGAAGTCTCGACACGCACGCGCAACTGGCCCAGACGTTCCTTGGCGCGCGCGATCGCGGCGTGGAGGCGGTCGATCTCCTCGGCAATGCGGTCGTCGGGGATGATGCGATGCCGGACGTCCGGCACTTCCCATCGAAGGAGGTGCACAAAGCCAACGACGATGCCGGGTGAGGCAGGAATTCCCTGGATCCGACGCTCCATTCAGCGCTCCCCGAACTTGTTCAGGATGAGGCCTGCGAGGGCCTCGAGCGCCGCTTCGGCATCGTCGCCTTCGGCCCGGAGTATCAATGTGGAGCCACACTCGGCGGCGAGCATCATCACGCCCATGATGCTCTTCCCGTTCACTTCCGTTCCCTCGCGAATGATGGTGACGTCGCTCTGAAAGCGCGCCGATATCTTCACGATCTCGGCGGCTGGCCGCGCGTGGAGGCCGTTCTTGTTGAGGATCTGGACGGAGCGTTCGGCCATCAGCGTGCCACGGAGACGAGGGCGAAGAGAGCAATCAGGACGAGAGCGGCCTTGTAGCCTTCCACGCGGCCCTGGAGTCGCACGAGAAGAACCGAGGCCAGCGCGGCGCCGCCGAGCACGACGCCGAGAAGCGCGACGTGGGTTCCGAGCAGGCGAGTGGTGGTCAGCGGCACGGCGACACCAGCAGTGGCGGCCGCCAATCGTGCCACGTGAGTCGGACCCTGACGCAGCACCGGATTCGCCAGCGCCGACGCCACGCCGAGCCCGCGAGTCCAGCCAACGCGCAGACCCCAGGCACGGAGTGCCAGGTGTCCGGTGTTATAGAGGAGGAAGAACGTGGTGAGAATCACCGCCGGTCCGGCGCCGAGTCCGAAGCAGAGCAGCCCGACGAGCGAACAGAACGGAAGCCATCCTGCCCACACGAGCCTGTCGCCGACGCTGCCCAACGGTCCCGCGAGCGCAGTGCGAAAGCGATCGATGTGGACGGCCGACACCCCCGACAACTCCGCACGAGCCATCGCACCGACCGCGACCGACGCGAGGTACGGATGGGCGTTGAAGTACGCACTCTGTCGGGACATTGCGGCCTTGAACTCGGCGCCGTGCACGCCGCCCGGCAGCAGGCGTAGCGCTGGCTCGACGCAGAACGCCACTCCGTTTCCGAGCAGCGTCTCGTAGTTCCACGAGCCCTGGATCGCGAGCAACCGCGTGAATACGTTGACCCAGGTCAACGCGGGCACTCGCGGCGCGGCGGCCATTGGCGGAGCGGCAATCATCGTACGACCAGGATGAGAAGTCCCACGAGCAGGCCACCGAGGAAGTACCAGCGTGCACCCCGCGCGGAATGGAAGATCGTCCACGCCGCCGCTCCCGCAACAGACGCCGCGACGCCCACGACAAATCCGCGTGACAACGGTTCGCTCAGCGACCAGACGCCCAGTGTCGCCACCGCGACGGGGTACAGCAGTGAATACGCCACGGTGGTGAGTACCGCCGCGCGAACCGCATCGGCGGTGAGCCCCGCGAGTTGGAGGCTGATGACCGCGCCGCGCGAACCAGCGTCGAGCGCGGGGCGGCGACGTCGCGCCAGCCACGCCACCCATACGCGCAGCTTCACGAGCGTCATGCCGCCGACCCACGCCGTGGCCAACGCGGCCAGCACGCCGATGGACAGGGCGCCCGCCCGCTCCGTGTGCAGCGCGCCGGCGATCGCGCCCCCGACCACCGCGGCGGAGCCCCACTCCGGATAGCGTGATGCTCCGAATGGAAGCGTTGCGAGCGCGATGAGCTCCAGCGTGACTCCGACGAAGATGCCCATCGCAGGATCGCCGACGAATGCGCCGGCCACCGTTGCCGCGACGAGCGGCCGGGACACCATCATCTGCGGAAAGCAGACGACATCGAGTCCCAGGATGCCCCCGAGGAGCGCTAACGGGAGCAACTCCCTCACGGGCCCTCCCGCGCCGACAGCAGCTCCGCCAATGCAACGGCTTTCGCGGCCGGTACGTCCTGCGCGGTGACGACCGCACCGAGTGTCGACAGTTCGGAGAGCTCTGCCTCCTCGGCCGGCGAAAGGAAGACGTAACGGAGATGTTGGGTGCGGTCCGTGCGATGATGGATGCCGCCCACGTTTACCTCGCGCACTCCGCCGCGATCGACGAGCGCGCGCATGGTGGCGATGTCTCCCGTGAGAAGAATTCCGGGACGCGTCTCTGTGCGATACTTGTCGAGGAGCGGAGCGGCATCAGTCGTCGAGTGAAAGCGTACGTCCATGTCGGGCGGCACGCCCATGCGATACAGGTCCTGTTCCCATTCGCTCGCGGCCACCGCGTCGTCGACAAGCACGATGAACTTCACGTCGAGCGGCTGGCCCCAGCCGACGACCACCTGTCCATGTATCAGGCGGTCATCGATTCGGTTCAGCACGAGCGTCACGCGGGCGTTCCCGTATACACGCTGACGGACGTCCGCCCGCGTTCCGCAGCGGTGGTCGCGGCTTCACCGGCGCTCGCGTTCGTCGAGAGGACGAAATCGAGCAGCATGGGGAGGTTGGTTCCGGCGATGAGCACGCCGTCGCGGATATCGCGCAACACGCGGCGTGCGGCCATGGTGCAGCTCCCCGCCTGCAGGTCGGTGAAGATGACGTTCACGCCCGTGCCGACCATCGAACTATGGAGCAGCTTCTGGATGTCGTCGCTACAGAGGCCAGTCACCTGAATGGGGACGAGCACGTCACCTCGCCCCGTGATCAATTCGACGGCCGAGATCATGCCGGCGGCGAAATCCGCATGTCCGGCAACGAGGGCGCGCTTCAGCGAATCACTCATGGTCCTCGCGCAGGTAGCGCTGGATTTCGGTTTTGTCGCGCATCTGCTTGATCAACGCGGCATTGAAGCGTTCGGCCGGATCGATGCCACTCCACTTGAGGAGATGATGCATGGCGATCACCTCGGCGACAACGGTAATGTTCTTTCCCGGGTTCAGCAGGATGGTGATGCGCGGCGTCGCGACACCGAGGATGTCTATTGTTTCGCCGTCGAGGCCGGTGCGGTCGGCTTCGGCACCCTGCTGCCACTCGACGAGCTGCACGACGACCTCGATGCGCTTCTGCTGGCGGACGGCGCGGATCCCGAATATCGCCGGGATGTCGACGAGCCCGACGCCGCGGATTTCCATGTAGTGGCGCTGGAGCTCGTGTCCACGGCCGATCAACACCTCGGTGCCGCGCTTGCGGACCAGCACCAGGTCGTCGGCGACGAGCCGGTGGCCTCGCTCAACGAGGTCGAGCACGCACTCGGATTTTCCGATGCCGCTCTGGCCCATGAACAGGACCCCAACGCCGTACACATCCGCAAGCGATCCATGCAGCGTGGTCTGTGGTGCGAAGTAGTCTTCCAGCCACGGCTTCACCCTGCTGTAGAATTCGTTGGTCTTCAGCGCCGACCGCAGAATGGGTACCTCGAACTTGATCGCTTCTTCGACGACCTCGTCGGGAAGATCGAGCTTCTTGGTGACGAACAGGCACGGGAACGGAAAGGCAAAAAACTTCTGGAGGTGCTCGCGTCGCGTCGTGGGGTCGAGCGACCGGAGATACGTCACTTCCGTCTCGCCGAACACCTGAAGGCGCTCGGCTGGAAATCGCGTGACGAATCCGGCAAGGGCGAGGCCCGGGCTGGATACGTCGGCGCGCGACACGACACGGTCGAGCCCATCGGTGCCGGGCACGCGCTCGAGCTCCAGCAGCGTGCGGAGCTGCGCGAATAGCTCACCAACCTTGATGGATTGCGTCACCTCCGGATCACCGTCTCACGATCGAGGAACGGACAAGCTCGAGATGCCGCTCGGTTTCGGCAGCGGCGCGGTCCCATGTGAACGTCTCCGCGAACTGACGCGCCCGAACACCAAGGCTCGTGACGAGGGCTGGGTCGTGCGCCAGCTGGGACATCGCGGCGCCCATCGCACGGACGTCACCGTGAGGCACGAGGAACCCCGTCTCGGCATCGAGGACCGATTCGCGAATGCCAGGTGAATTGGACGCGACCACCGGTGTGCCGCATGCGGCCGCCTCGAGATTGGTGATACCCCAGCCTTCCTTGGGCGACGCGAACGCCAGCGCCCATGCGCGTCGGAGAAGGGCGAGTTTTTCCTCCTCGTCGATACGCCCAAGAAACCGCACGCGTGAGCCGAGGTCAAGCGAGGCCGCCAGACGCTCCAGAGCGCCACGATAGTCCCCTGCGCCGGCGATTTCGAGCGTGGCCGTGGGGTGATGCATCGCGGCGAATGCACGGATCACGAGGTGCACACCCTTGTACCGCTTCAACCGCCCGAGATACGCGAAGACCGGTGTCGCCGAGCGAACCGTTTCATCGGGAGTGTACGATACCGTGTCTATGCCAGGATAGATCACTTCGACGGTCTCGCGCGGAATGCCGCGCGCCGCGAGGTCGGCCGCGGTGCTCATGCTGATCGCCTGGAACGGCACGCCGCGATACGTGCGGCCGAGCGGTCGCTCTGCGAGCCACACCGCAGAGGCGAACGGCACCGGGAACTCCTTGAAGGCCGTGGAGCCGAAGAGGTGCGGCACCAGCGCGACGACGGGTGGACCGCCCCACCGTGGCGTGTAGAGCGGCACCTTGTTCACATCCTCCACGAGGAGATCGAAGGCACCGCCCGACAGGTGCTGCTCGAAATGCTTTCGCGCCAGAAAGGGGAACGTGTACCGCGTGCCGACGCGGATGACGTCGATTCCGTCGAGCGTCGCGGTCGGTTCACATCCGGGCCAGCCGCCGCACAGCAGGGTGACGTCGTGCCCATGGCGCGCGAGACGGCCGAAGATCTCGTGCAGGTGGATCTCGGCGCCTCCTGCCTGTGGATTGTCGCGGTCCTGCCAGTTGACGAGAAGCAGTCGCACTACATGCGCCCCATGCGCCGGGCGAGAGCGTCGAGCACGCCATTCACGAACTTTGCGCTGGCCGCACTGCCGTAGCGCTCCGCGAGCGTCACCGACTCCTGGATGATCACCTTCGGCGGCGTCTCGCCGATGGTCAGCTCGGCGGCCGCCATGCGGAGCACGCATCGCTCGACGGCACCGATGCGCTCCATGCGCCAGTTGGTGGTGACCTCGGCAAGCTGCGCGTCGATGTCCTTGCGCCGGCTGGCGAGGATACGAACGATCGGACCGGCGACTCGGCGCTCGTCGGCGGAGATCGCCATATCGTCCCACACCTGGGTCGCGACCTTCTCGAGATTGCCGGTGTCTCCCCGCATGTCCCAGGCGTAGAGCGCCTGCAGCGCGCGCGCACGCGCGCGTGTCTCAACTCTCGTTCGAGACATCGAGGCGTTCAAAGAGATCCGACATCTCGAGCGCGGCGATCGCCGCGTCCCAGCCCTTGTTTCCGAACTCGCCGCCGGCGCGCGCTTCCGCCTGCTCCATGTTGTCGGTCGTCAGCAGTCCGAATCCAATGGGGATCTCGTACTCGCTGCTCGCATCCGCGAGACCGCGCGACGCTTCGCCGGCGACAAAGTCGAAGTGCGGCGTATCGCCACGAATGACGGCGCCGACGACGACGATGGCGTTGTAGCGCTCCGTCTGTGCGAGGCGTCGCGCGGCAAAGGGCAGCTCCCACGCACCCGGCACCCACACGAGGTCGACGTCTTCCGCCGCAGCTCCGTGACGAATGAGTGCGTCCATCGCGCCGTCGGCGAGCTTGCTGGTGATCGCGTTGTTGAAGCGGGACGCGAGCACCGCGTACCGCCTGCCCTCGCCATTTGGAACGCCGTTGAATTCAGCCATGTGGGATCAGGAGGCGAGCAGGTGACCGAGCTTGTCGCGCTTGGTGCCCATGTATCCGGAGTTCTCTGCATTTTCCGGCTGCACGATGGACACGCGTTCATCCACGCGCAGGCCGTACCCTTCGAGACCGACCATCTTGCGCGGGTTGTTCGTAATGGGGCGGATCGACTTGAGTCCGAGGTCGAGGAGGATCTGCGCGCCGATTCCATAGTTGCGCAGGTCCGGCGCGAAGCCGAGCTGCTCGTTGGCTTCCACCGTGTCGGCGCCCGCGTCCTGCAGCTCGTACGCCTTGAGCTTGTTCAGCAGGCCGATGCCCCGCCCTTCCTGGTCGAGGTACACGATCACGCCGCGGCCCTCGGCGCGGATCATCTCCATCGCCGTCTCGAGCTGCCATCCGCAGTCGCAGCGCATGGAGTGGAAGACGTCGCCCGTAAGGCACTTGGAGTGCATGCGCACCAGCGTGTTCTCGCCGTCGCCGATCTCGCCGTACGTGATCGCAACGTGCTCCGCGTCGTCCACGTCGTTGCTGTAGCCGAGCACCTTCCACGTGCCGAAGTTCGTGGGCAGGCGTGCCTCGGCCACGCGATGTACGAGGCGTTCGTTCTTGAGCCGGTGCGCGACGACCTGCGCCACGGTGATGAACGTGAAGCCGTGCGTCTTCGCGAACTCGATCAGCTGCGGGCGCTTGGCCGTTGTGCCGTCTTCGTTCAGGATCTCGCAGATCACGCCAGCGGGAGAAACGCCGGCGAGACGCGCCAGGTCGACGGCCGTTTCCGTGTGGCCGACGCGTTGAAGTACTCCTCCATCGCGTGCCCGAAGCGGAAAGATGTGGCCTCCGTGACGAAGATCGCTCGCCACCGTAGCGGGATCGACAATGGTGCGAATCGTCATCGCGCGATCCTGCGCGCTGATGCCGGTGGTCACGCCGAACCGGGGCGAAGCATCGACGCTGACCGTGTAGGCCGTGCGATACTCGTCCAGGTTACTCTCGGCCATCGGTGCGAGACCGAGTTGATCGACACGTTCGCCGGTGAGCGCAAGGCAGATCAATCCGCCAGCGCGCTTGATCATGAAGTTGATGCGCTCCGGCGTCACGAGCTGCGCGGAGCAGATGAGATCTCCCTCGTTCTCGCGATCCTCGTCATCGGCCACGATGATGAGCTTGCCTGCGGCGATGTCCGCGATCGCCTGTTCGACTGTATTGAATGGCATGGGTATCAGTGTGCGGGCGCCGCGAGTGCTGACGCGTAGGGTGCGACGAGCTGTCGGACGTATTTCCCGAGCATGTCGGCTTCCACGTGCACGCGGTCGCCGACCGACAGGGCGCCGAGTGTGGTGTGTCGCCACGTGAATTCAATGAGCGACAATTGAAGAATCCCGGGCTCGGGGAGAGCGTTCACCGTGAGGCTCACGCCGTCGATGGTGACGCTGCCGTGCAGCACCATGAGCGGGACGAGCTCGTCCGGCAGCCGCACATCGATGAGCAGCGCATCCGCACGCCGTTCGATGCCCTCGATAACGCCCACGTCGTCGACATGGCCCTGCACGATGTGTCCGCCGAGGCGGTCGCCGAGGCGCATCGCGCGCTCGAGGTTGACGCGCTGGCCGGCGGCCCAGTCGCCGATCGTGGTGCGGCCGAGCGTCGTGACAACGGCGGCGACATCGAACCACCCCGAGCCAGAGGAGCGGACAGTCAGGCAGGCACCGTTGATGGCAATGCTCTCGCCCTCGGACAGGCCAGTGTAGCGTGTCGTGATGCGGAGCTCGCGCCCGACGTCACTCCGCTCGACCCGCTCGACGACGCCAATGTCGTCTACCAATCCCGTGAACAATTCAAATAGCTCCCGCCCCACTCGTACGGGGCGCATATACCGTCATCTCGTCGTCGCCAAAGCGATGCGCGTCGACCAGTCGCCAACGTGGCGCCGCGCCGATCGTCGTGGACGGAAGACCGCTGAAGGCGCCAAGTGCATCTCTCCCCAGGATGAAGGGAGCACGAAAGATAATCAGTCGGTCCACCAGGTCGTCCTGGAGGAACGACATCGCGAGCGCGGCGCCGCCTTCCACGAGGATGGATCGAATGCCGTCATCACGCAGCGCACCGAGCGCGTCACCCAGCGAGGCGGCATGGACGAGCTCCACGCCCGCGTGCTCGAGCGCGGCCGCGTGCGCGGGATCAGGCGCCCAGCACACCACGATGGTGCGTTGCTGTCGAGCGGTCTGTACGAGCCGAGCGCTCAGTGGAAGTCGCGCCGAGGTATCGAAGACGATCCTCGCCGGCGCCACCCGCGGAGCGTCGACATCGCGCACGGTGAGTGCAGGATCGTCCGCTCGTGCCGTTCCGATGCCGATGGCGACGCCATCGCTTCCGGCGCGCAGGTGGTGGACATGTCGTCGCGCTTCGTCGCCGGTGAGCCACGCACGCTCGCGCGTGTGGTCCGTGAGGGCGCCGTCGAGCGAAAGGGCGAGCTTCAGCTGCACGAACGGACGTGCGGACGTGAATCCGTGCAGGAATGCCGCATTGAGCTCCGTTGCCGCGTTTTCCTCGACACCGAACCTCAGGGCGACACCAGCCTCGCGGAGACGCGCGGCGCCGCCTTGCGCGACGGGATTGGGGTCGGCCACCGCGATCACGACCTCGCGCACGCCCGCGGCGAGTAGCGCCTCGCTACAGGGCGGAGTCTGACCATGATGATTGCACGGTTCGAGCGTGACGTACACCGTGGCGCCCAGCGCCCCATCGCCTGCCGCGCGCAACGCCTCTACCTCAGCATGCGGTGCACCATAGCGTGTGTGCCATCCCTCGCCGACAACGACGCCGTCACGAACGACGACGGCGCCGACCATGGGGTTCGGCGCCGTGTGTCCCCAGCCGCGTTCCGCGAGCATGAGTGCGTGCCGCATGAACACGCCGTCCTCTGGCGTCGCGGCACGCACTTGCTCATTCATCGGTCACAGCGCGAAGCGGAGACCGACCGAGCCGTACGTCATCGAGCGATTGGCGGGCGAGGTGCCAATGCTGTTGTACGTATTGACAGTGCCGCCGGTGACCTGTCCGAGTTCCCCGACAATCTTGAAGAGCGGGAGGTTGAGCGACGCATCGACGAAGTAGTTGGTGCGCTTGATGTCGGGATACGCGCTGGGCAACGTGGCCGACACGGTGCCGACAACCGGATTGCTGCTGGTGACGACCGCACTGACATCAGCGGCCTGGCTGTATGTGTCCTGTCCGACGCCGGCCGCGAGTCCGAAGAGCAAGAGGCCCTTGCTCGCCACCACTCTCCATGCCGAGGTATTCACCTTGGCGTTCCCGATCGTGAGCGACGCCGTCGCGGGCGTAGCGACACCCAGAACTGTGGTGGACGTGTTCGCGGTTCCCGTAATCGTCGTCGCGGGCAGGTCGCGCTTCAGATACGTGAACGACACGCCCGGAACGAGGATGGACTCTGACAGCAGTCCAACGCGAACGCCATATCCGACCTGCACATTCTGCTTCGGCGTGAGAGAAAAATCCTTGTTGCCGGCGCCGATCGTGGGCACGTAGGTGGCGCTCAACAGCAAATCGATGCCGCCGACGTTCGTAAGCGCGAGCGGAAGTCCCCCAAAAACCCCGATCGCTGCGTCCGCGGTAGGAAGGCCGAATACCTGATCTTTCGACAGAAGCTGCTGGGCAGGCGTGGCTCCGCTGGTGCGCTCCGTGAACTTGTCGATCTGCGGGATGATCCCCCGCACGATGTTACCGCGAACGCCGATCGAGAAGTGTCCGAGCCCGCCCAGCGTGGATCCCGTGCCGAGGGTTGCGTTGCCGCCGGCAAGCGAAATCCCGAGCTGCGGCGCCATGAACTCGAAGACGTCATAGGTCTGCTGGCACGCATCACGCGCCGCTGCCTGAAGCTGCGGGTCACCGCCGGTGACGTTACACGGGACGGGAGCGGTGAGACCCTGCGCGCCGAGCGACGCCGACGCGGCGAAAACGAGAGTTGACACAAGGACAAAATGCTTCTTCATGTGGCTCCTAAGAGATGCGGACCTGCCCGGATCCGCGCACAATGCGCCCGATCGGGAAAGCCTCTAGGTGGGTAGACGCGGCGCTCGCGATAATGGCACTCGCGCCCGCGTCGTCCGTCGTGACAACCATTCCAACGCCCATGTTGAACGTGCGGTACATCTCGGCGCGGGCTACGCCGCCAGCCTTCTCGAGCTGGAGAAACACACTTGGCACTTCCCAGCTCGCACCATCGATCTCGGCGTCGAGTGAGTCCGGGAGGACGCGCGACACGTTGCCGGGAAGACCGCCTCCCGTGATGTGCGCCATCCCGTGCACGCGCTTGAGCACGGGCTTCAACGCCGAAAGGTAAGAGCGGTGCACGCGGAGCAGGACATCAGCTACCGTACCGTCCTCACCCGGAAAAGGGTCCCCGAGACCGAGCTTCATGCGCTCCGTGACGATGCGGCGTGCCAGGGAGTAACCGTTGGTGTGCAGGCCGCTGCTCGCGAGACCCAGCAAGACGTCCCCTTCCTCGACACGATCAGCACCAAGGATCGCGTCTTCCTCGACGCACCCCACGATGAATCCCGCGAGATCGTAATCGGGCGGCGTGTAGATGCCGGGCATCTCGGCGGTTTCGCCACCCGAGAGCGAGCATCCGTTCTCGCGGCAGCCTGCCGCCACTCCACTGACAACGGCTTCGACGATCTCGGGCACGAGGATGCCGGCGGCGAAATAGTCCAGGAAGAACAGCGGAACGGCGCCCTGCACGAGTACGTCGTTCACGCAGTGGTTCACCAGGTCGTGGCCCACGGTGTCATGGCGATTCGCCTCGATGGCGACGCGCAGTTTCGTGCCGACGCCGTCGGCGCTCGAGACGAGCACCGGGCGCTGGAAGTGCGCCGGAATGCGGTACATGCCACCGAATCCGCCGAACGCGCCCCGCGCGCCAGCCGTGAAGGTGGACTCCACCACAGACCGGATGCGCCGCTTGACGGCATCGGACCGGTCGATGTCGACGCCTGCGTCCGCATAGTGAAGCCCATCTTCTTCCGTCACGCGTGGCCCGACACTTCGTCCTCGAACGCGACGAGTTGCCGGAATTCGGCAACACGTGCATCGATGTCGCCACGGTTGATCTCCAGCAGGCGCTGCACGGAAAACTTCTCGACCGCAAACGATCCCATTGCCGAACCCACGACGACCGCGCGTCGCAGGTTCGCGTCGCTCAGGTCGCCGGTCTGGGCGAGATAGCCCATGAACCCGCCGGCGAACGAGTCTCCAGCGCCCGTGGGATCGAACACGTCCTCGAGCGGATAGGCCGGCGCGAAGAAGACGCTGCGATCCTTGAACATGAACGCGCCATGCTCGCCCTTCTTGATGATCACGATCTTCGGGCCACGCGCCATGATCCATCGCGCCGCCTTCACGAGATTGGAGCAGTCCGTCAGTTGACGCGCCTCCCCGTCGTTGAGCGTGATGAGATCGACGTGCTCGATGAGCGCAAGGATGTCGGGGCGCCGACTCTCGATCCAGAAGTTCATCGTATCGCACGCCACGAGCTTCGGACGCGCCACCTGCTGGAGGACGTCGAGCTGCAGGCGCGGGTCGATGTTCGCGAGGAACACGAACGGTGCATTCTTGAACTGCTCGGGAATTTTCGGGCTGAAGTGCGAGAACACGCCGAGCCGTGTCTCCAGCGTCTCCGCGGAGTTGAGGTCGTGCCGATAGCGACCACGCCAGCGAAAGGATTCTCCATCCACCTGCTCCAGCCCCGCCATGTCGACGCCGCGCTTCTTCAACGGCTCGAGCTGGTCGAGCGGATAGTCATTCCCCACCACGCCAACCAGCTGCACGGGCGAGAGAAGGCTCGCGGACGCCGAGAAGAACGTCCCCGATCCACCGATGACGTTGTCAGCCTTGCCGAAAGGAGTTTCCACGGAGTCGAGCGCGACGGAACCGACGACGAGAACAGGCATGAGCGGGAGGATAGGACGATAGGAGGATAGAAGGAAAGGAGGATAGGACGATAGAAAATTACATGCGCTCCGGAGCGGTGATTCCCAGAAGCACCAGGCCATTCTTGATGACGATCTGCGCCGCGCGCGCCAGCAGCAAGCGCGCCTTCATGATCTCGACGGGCTCGTTGAGGACGTGCGCCTTGTGGTACCACAGGTGAATGCGACCGGCGGTGTCGTGCAGGTACGTGGCGATCCGATGCGGCTCGAGTGTCTCCGCCGCACTGGCGACGGTCTTCGGAAAATCGAGGAGCGCCTTCATGAGCTCACCCTCCTCTGGAAGCGAGAGCTGCGAGAAGTCCACATCGGTCGACGAGATCTGCGCCGGGTTGATGTCGCCAACACGGAAGATGCCTGACAGGCGCGCATGCGCCATCTGGATGTAGTAGACCGGATTCTCCTCGCTCTGCGTGCGCGCGAGGTCGACGTCGAAGGAGAGCTGCGAGTCGCCCTTTCGCATGAGGAAGAAGTAGCGCACCGCGTCGCGGCCGACGTCGTCGATGAGGTCGCGAACCGTGACATAGCTTCCCGCGCGCTTCGAGATCTTCACCTCTTCCCCACTCCGCAGCACGGTCACGAGCTGATGCAGCACGTACTCAGGGTATCCCTCAGGGATGCCGATGCCGAGTGCCTGAAGGCCCGCACGAACGCGCGTCACGGTGCTGTGGTGGTCGGAGCCCTGCACGTTGATCGCGCGGGTAAAGCCGCGCTCCCACTTCGTCACGTGATACGCGACGTCGGGAACGAAGTAGGTGTAAGTGCCGCCCTTCTCCGCGCTCTTGCGCATCACGCGGTCCTGATCGTCGCCGAAGTCGGTCGTGCGGAGGAAAAGCGCGCCGTCCTTCTCGTACGTGTGCCCGCTCGCGACCAGCGCATTGACGGTCTTCTCCACGCGGCCGTCCGCATAAAGCGAGGACTCGAGGTAGTACGTGTCGAATGCGACGCCGAACGCCTGTAGGTCGAGGTCCTGCTCCTTGCGCAGCTCCTGCACGGCGTAGTGGCGGATGGCGACCAGATCGTCACCACCCGCGTCCTGCGGATGCTCCGCGACGTACCGCTCGGCGATTTCCCTGATGTACGCGCCATGGTAGCCGCCGTCGGGGATGACCGCCGCGGCGCCGCGAAGCTCCCGGACACGCGCCTGCGTGCTCAACCCCAGGTTCTCGATCTGGACGCCGGCATCGTTGTAGTAGAACTCGCGCGACACGCGCCAACCATTCCACTCGAGCAACGAAGAGATCGCGTCGCCCAGTGCGGCTTGGCGACCATGGCCGACGTGCAGCGGGCCGGTTGGGTTGGCGCTCACGAACTCGACGACGACAGGCAGCCCTGCCCCAGCCGTTCCGCGCCCGTACTCGGTGCCTGCGGCGACGAGGGCCTCGATGCCGCGCGCGACCGTACCCGCATCCAGGCGAAAGTTGATGAACCCGGGACCGGCGATCTCCGCCGAGCCAAGACCGGCAGCCGCCGGATCGATTGCGTCGATCAGCGTTTTCGCAAAGTCTCGCGGCTTCAGGCCGAGCTGCTTCGCGAGCACCATGGCAATGTTGGTGGCCCAATCACCGAATGCGGGATCACGCGGACGCTCGAGGAGCGGCACGATATCGGCTGGCGCGCCGAGTGAAACCGCGACGCGAGTGATCTCGCGCCGCAGAGCATCAACGCCAGCGCTCACTCTCCGGAGCTCGGCTTGGGTGTGGACGCGGGCTTGGGCTGGGAGGGCTTGGATTCTGTCTTTTTTGCTTCGGTCGCCGGCTTCGCGGCTTCCGCAGGCTTGCTCGACTCCGACTTGCTCCCTTCGTTCGACGACGTCGACTCACTCTTCGCGCTGTCAGACTTTTCCGACTTCTCCGATCCCGATGACGCCTCGGCTGACGCCGCCGCCTTCGCGTCGGGCGGAGCCTCGCCGCGGTGCGCGTTCTTGCCGTAATCGGTGAGATAGAATCCCGATCCTTTGAAGGCAAAACCGGCAGCGGACATCATCCGTTCGGCGCGCTCACCGCAGACTGGGCATACGGCCGTCGACTCCGCCCCCCCGATGCTGCGGTAGAACTTCTCGAACTCGTGACCTTCAGGGCAGCGGAACTCGTAAGTTGGCATCGATATGAGACTTAGGCTGATTGGTGCGACTGTTCAAGTTAGCCGCGCCCACGGAGTGGAACAAGCCCATGACTCCGCTTATCCGACCACCCTTCCTCACATCGATGGAAGCGTGTGCGCTGAGACCAGCCCGCGGAAACGGTAGCCGAATCCGAGCTCGAAAATGGGCCGACGACGACCATTGACGTCGGCGTTGATGTTCGGCAGCACGATGTCCGCGGAGATGTGGAGCGCGCGCCTCAACGAACAGGCCGATACGTACCCCACGCTGTTCCGAGCACATCGCTGATCTCGCCCACACTGCCACGCGCGCGCACGGCGTCGATGACCAGCGGCATCAGCTGCGGGTGGCGCTCGTCGCGGACGGTCATCGAGCGCGCCGCGCTCGCGAGTGCGTCGAGTGCACGCGACGTGGCGCGACCGTCGCGCGTGGCACGCACGGCGCGAAGGCGCGCCACCTGCCCCTGCTCGAGACTCGAATAGTCAGGCGAGGGAATGACAGGCGGCGCTTCACCGCCAGCGAAGCGGTTCACGCCCACGATGACCGTGTCGCCACGCTCCACGCGAAGCTGGAACTCGTAGGCCGAACGCGCGATCTCTTCCTGAAAGAAGCCTGCCTCGATCGCGCGCGCGGCGCCGCCAAGTGCGTCGACCTTTTCGAGGAGTGCGAGCGCCTCCTGTTCGAGCCGGTTCGTGAGCTCTTCCACGAAGTAGCTGCCCGCCAGCGGGTCAGCAGTCGCCGCAGCACCGCTCTCGAAGCCGATCACCTGCTGCGTGCGAAGCGCGAGCGTTGCCGCTTCGGCGGTGGGCAATGACAGCGCCTCGTCGTACCCGTTGGTGTGCAACGATTGCGTTCCGCCGAGCACCGCGGCGAGCGCCTGGATCGTCACGCGCACCACGTTGTTGAGCGGCTGCTGCGCCTGGAGCGTCACGCCACCCGTCTGCGTGTGAAAGCGCAAGCGGCAGCTCGCGTCGCTCGCACCGAAACGCTCGCGCATGAGCCGCGCATACATGCGTCGCGCCGCGCGGAACTTCGCGACTTCCTCGAACAGGTCGTTGTGAGCCGCGAAGAAGAACGACAGCCGCGGCGCGAATTCGTCGACCGCAAGTCCGGCGTCGACGGCGCCGCGCACATACTCCATCGCATTGGCGAAGGTGAACGCCAGCTCCTGCACCGCGGTGGCGCCGGCTTCGCGAATGTGATAGCCGGAGATCGAGATCGGATTCCAGCTCGGTACCTCGGATGCGCAGAAGCGGAAGATCTCCGAGATGAGGGCGAGTGACGGCGCCGGCGGATAGATGTAGGTGCCGCGCGCGATGTACTCCTTCAGGATGTCGTTCTGGATCGTCCCACTCAAACGGTCGCGAGAGATCCCGCGCTCCTCGGCGACGACGATATACATCGCGAGCAGCGTGGCCGCCGTCGCGTTGATCGTCATGCTGGTGGAGACGGTGTCCAGCGGTATCTGGGCGAGGAGGGCATGCATGTCCTCGACCGTGTCGATCGCGACACCGACGCGTCCGACTTCACCCAGGGCGCGTGGTGAATCGGAATCGATGCCCATCTGCGTGGGCAGATCGAATGCGACGGAGAGCCCCGTCTGCCCTTTCTCGAGCAGCAGGCGGAATCGCGCATTGGTTTCCTGGGCGGTTCCGAAGCCCGCGTACTGCCGCATGGTCCAGAGACGTCCGCGGTACATCGTCGGCTGGACGCCGCGCGTGTAGGGAAACGTGCCGGGGTCGCCGAGGTCGCGGTCGTAGTCGACGCGCGCATCGTCGGGCCGATACACGGGCGAGATCGGCAGCCCTGAGGGAGACAATAGTTCGTCTGGCACACTGGAAACTAATGTCTGACGGTCTGACAGTCTGACCCGCTCGCCGCTGCGCGGCTGCTCGTCTGACAGCGGGTCAACCGACTGGTCGGACGGTCATGATCTACACAAGTGGGTTGATGCGCCGCTCTTGCCACCAGCGTGATCACACAACGGCACCCGACAGCCAAGGGACAGAGTCGTGTAGGCAACAGCTGTCATACTTCCGTTGACCCGCTGTCCGACGAGCGAGCGCGCAGCGCGAAGCGGGTCAGACAGTCAGACTGTCAGACCACAGTCGTCAGACCCCAGTCATCAGGCGCCAACGAGTTCGGAATGTTGAGCAAAGGTCTGCGTCGCGAGGTCCACGTCGCGCTTGCTGCCGACGTACAGCGGAACGCGCTCGTGCAGCTCACGCGGCACGATGTCCAGTACGCGTTGCGTGCCATTGGTCGCCGCGCCGCCGGCCTGCTCGCAGATGAAGGCGAGAGGGTTCGCCTCGTAGAGGAGCCGAAGCTTTCCCTCTGGACAGTTGCCGTTCGATGGGTAACAGAAGATGCCGCCGCCCAGGAGGTTGCGGTGGAAGTCCGCGACCAGCGACCCCACGTATCGCATATTCAACGGCTTGCGGCCGCCCTCGAGCCCGCGATAGCGCCGCATGAGCTGGCGCGTCGGCGCGTCCCAGTACGCCTCGTAGGAATCGTTGACCGAGAGGTACCGGCCTTCGTCGGGGATGCGAATGTTCGGATGCGAGAGCAGGAATTCGCCGATGGATGGATCGAGCGTAAAGCCGTGGACGCCGGAGCCCGTCGTGTACACGAGCATCGTGCTCGATCCATAGATCACATACCCGGACGCCACCTGGCGGCGACCGGGCTGCAGCATGTCCTCCATCTCGCCATGACGGCCGCGTGTGATCTTCTGCACGACGCTGAAGATCGTTCCGACCGGAACGTTGACGTCGATGTTCGACGACCCATCGAGTGGATCGAAGAGCAGGCAGTACTTGCCGCAGCGGAATCCGTCGGGGATGGCGATGATCCCCGCCTCTTCCTCCGACGCCATGGCGCACAGGCGACCGCCGTGATCCATCGCCTTGATGATCGTGTCGTTTGCGAAGATGTCCAACTTCTGCTGGATCTCGCCCTGCACGTTCGAGCTTTCCGTCGATCCGAGAATGTCGGCGAGGCCTGCGCGACGCACCTTGTTTGCGATCATCTTCGCCGCGAGCGCCATGTCGTAGAGGATGCCGGAGAGCTCGCCGGTCGCCTCGGGATGCATGCGCTCCTGCTCGATGATGAATCGCTCGATCGTGACGACCGAGGTTGCGGTGTGCTGAACCACAGTCTGTCCTCTACGCGGGAAGGTGAGGCTCCGCGAGCCGGCGAGCGGCGAATGCCCGCGCGTCGGCCTCGTATGGGTTATTCGTGTACCCGTGCCTCAGGCTGCACCACAGGTAGCGCAGCGCAAAAAAGCGGATCTTCTGCAAACTGATGGACGTGCCGGAGTTCGTGCAAGAGTAGTTCCGGGCGCTGACGAGCTCTGGATAGCGCTCGAGAAGATCTGCGGGAAGCTGGATCGGTGTGCCCATGAGCAAACGCAATGGTGTCATCGAGGTTCAGGCGTCGATCCAGTTCCGGCGTGAAGCGCAATCTCCCAACGCTGGCCATGCGCATCCGCTTCGATGGTGTGCGGAAGAAATCGAAGCACGACGGTGCCCAGCCTGTCGGTGCGCAGCGTCGTGATCCCGGCGGCACGCAGCGCATTCATCACGCCCTCACTGGGATGACCGTAGGTATTGTGCGCGCCAACGCTGACGAGCGCGACCCGCGGATGCACCGCCTCCAGGAACGCAGATGTCGTGCTCGTGGAGCTACCGTGATGTCCGACCTTGAGCACGTCGGCGCGCAGAGCGTCCGGCGAATGCTCGAGCAACCAGTCCTCTTCGGGCCCTTCGGCGTCACCTGTAAAGAGCACCCGCGCTGTGCCCACCCGAACAGAGAGCACGCTACTCGCGAGATTTGCGTCCGCGAGCCCCGACGCCCACGCGGAATCGGGGGCGAGGGCCGTCAGCACGACGTCATCGACGACGAGCGAATCCCCAGGGCGTACGCGTTGCCACGGCACGTGCTCGGCTTGCGCCTCGCGAAGTGCGGCAAGGTACGGCGGAGACGTGCCGACATAACCCGGATCGAGAAACCGAGCGGGATGCAGCATGGCGAAGAGGGATGCGGCCCCACCGACGTGATCACTGTGTGGATGTGAAAGGACGAACAACGCGAGCGAGCCGCCGCGGTGCGCGAGATAGGGCGCCACCGTGTTCTTGCCCGCATCGCCGCCGATCCAGCTTCTTCCCGCATCGATGGCGATCCAACGGCCGCGCCCCGTTCGCAGCGCGAGTGCATCTCCTTGCCCCACGTCGATCATGTGAAGCTCGACCGGCTGCCGGGCCCGCGGCATTATCGGCTCGACGATCAACACCGCTACCGCCGCGAGGCCGGTGAATGCGGCCCGAGCGGGATGGCGGGCCAGACAGGCCCAGATCAACGCAACGGAGGCGACCCCGGCCGCCACGGCGCCGAGCGCAGTAGGGAGGGCCGCCGGTGCGGCACCCGGCACCGATGCCGCGATCGCCGCGACCTTGGCGAACGCGAACAACAACACATGCGCCGCATCAGCGACGAACTGTTCGACGCCACGGATCGGGACCGCCATCGCGATGAAGAGCAGCGGCTGCAACAGTCCCATGATGGGATCCGCGACGAGGTTCGTGACCGGCCCAAGCAGTGCGATACGCCCGAACGCCCACGCGACGAGTGGCGCCGTCACCGCCGTGGCCACGATGCTGATGGTCGCCGCGCTTGCCAGTGACCGCCGCCATCCGCCCCATGCCGACGGTATGATGCGCCGCGAGAGCGCACCTCCGGCGATCAGCGCGGCGGTACCGGCGACACTGAGCTGCCAACCCAGGTCGAGGACGGTGTGCGTGTCCCACAGCGGGGCCGCGGCGCCGAGTGCGAGGATCGCCCATGGTGACGTGGGGCGTTGCATGAGCCGCGTGACGAGTACGGCGCCGAGCATGACCGCCGCGCGCACGGCCGGCGGTGGTGCGCCGATAGCGGCGACATACGCGGTAAGCAGGACGATCGTCGCGATGCGCGCTGGTCGCTGCGGAAGGCGCAGCACCGACGCAAGCAGGTCGAGCGCAAGCGCGACGATCCCGACGTGCAGTCCAGACACGCTCAGCATATGCACGAGTCCGGCGCGTGCATACATGTCGCGCTCCTCGACAGGAATGGCGCTCATGTCCGCGATCACCAGGGCGCGCGCCATGGGAGCGTCCGCGGCGAAAATGCGATCGATGCGCCGACCCGCGACCGCGCGCGCGCGCGACAGCACTGCCCCGCCGGCAACCGAGTCGATGCTGGCATCTTCGATGAACAGGCCGCGTTCCCCAACGGTGGCGCGGCCTCGCACCGTGGCCAGCTGTCCCGCGCCGGCACTCCCGTCTACAACGAGCAGTGCGGCGCGACTCGAGCACGAGCCTGACGTGACGACGGCGTGTGTCAGTCCCCCGCTGGTGGCGTCGCTCTCGAACTCGGCGCGCCATTGATGCGATGACACAAGCACCGCCGCGCATTCCTTGTCGCTGCGCGATACCACCACGGCCATGATGACCGCGCCCGCCGCCACCGCACTCAGCACGCTCGGCAACCCTCGCCGCAGGAACGCGAGGAGCACGCTCGCGACGAGCGACGCGGCGAGGAGGGCGACGCGTGCTCCTGCGTCGACACTGAACGCAACGAGCAGTCCTGCCGAGTAAACGAGGACCGACCACGCGATGAGCGGCATCCGGTGAAGGAAGCCGAACCGCGCTGCGGTGCGACATCACATCAACGCGACACGTACCGGATTCGCGCCCCTTAGCCAGCCATTGGAAGCGGTTGGCGCTCCCGGACAATGCTTCCGGTAAACGTCGACCCTGTGGTTCCAGTCAGCTCGACCGTGAAGTACTGCCCGAGCATCGAGCTGTCTCCAGGGATCAGCACCGACTTGAAGTCGCGGGTGCGCGTTAGGAGCATCGCCTCGCCACGCTTGGCTTCGCGCTCGACAAGTACCTCGTGCCGCGTGCCGAGCTGCCCCACGTTTCGCGCGCGCGATGCCGTGCGCACGGTCTCCACGAGCCGCTGGAGTCGCTCGCTCGCCACCTCGGCGGGTACCGACCACTCTGGCGGCAACCGCGTCGCCGGCGTCCCATCGCGCGGCGAAAAGATGAACGTGTACGCATCGGCAAAGCCGACCTCACGTACCGCGCTCAACGTCTCCTCGAACTCCGCTTCCGTCTCGCCAGGAAATCCGACAATGATGTCCGTCGTCAGGCTCACGCCGGGAATCGCGCGACGAATGCGATCCACGCAGTCGAGATACCCCTCGCGCGTGTAGCGCCGCAGCATGCGCTTCAGCATGTGCGACGACCCACTCTGCATCGGCAGGTGCACGTGCTCGCACACGGTCGGCACTTCGGCCATGGCGCTGATCGCACGGTCGGTGAAGTCGTTCGGATGCGGACTCGTGTAGCGCACGCGGCGAATTCCTGGCACAGACCCCACCGCGCGAAGGAGATCCGCGAAATCATGCGTGCCGTCGCTGTACGAGTTCACCGTCTGGCCGAGGAGCACGACCTCACTCATTCCGTCTGCCACCACGCCGGCCGTTTCGCGAACAACGTCATCCAGCTTGCGGCTGCGCTCCGAACCCCGCGTCGTCGGGACGATGCAGTACGTGCACCGGTAGTCGCAGCCACGCTGCACCGGGATCCACGCCTTCACCTTGTCGAAGCGCCTCGGCGTGAAGTCCTCGTAGTGTTCCTCGAGGTCGAACGTCGTGTTGATCGACCGTCGTCCGTGTCGCGCACCGTCGACGAGCTGCGGCAACGAGCGATAGCCATCCGGGCCGATCACGAGCGACACGTGCTTCGCCTTCTCGAGCAGCAGCGGTCCGAGGCGCTGGGCCATGCAGCCCGTGACGCCCATGACGGAGCCCTTCTTCATGTGCCGTTTCAACTCGCCCAACCGCCCGATCACGCGCTGCTCGGCATGGTCGCGAATGGCGCACGTGTTGATGAGGATGACGTCCGCACCATCCGGAACATCGACAGGCGTGTAACCCGCCGCGGAGAGCTTGCCGAGCATCAGCTCGGAGTCGCTCACGTTCATCTGGCAGCCGTACGTCTCGACGTAGACGGTCGGGGAAGTCTCCTCGCTCATCGTGTACCCGGCAGGGAATCGGTGGCGAGTTGCGCAGAGGCCGCTGGCGGATGAACGGGAAGCCAGAAATGGAACGCGCTTCCAATCATGTCGCCGCCGCTCTTCACCCAGATGCGGCCACCGTGTGCCTCGACGACAAGCTTGCAGAAAGCGAGACCCAGACCAGAGCTCCGCACACGTGGAATGTGCGGCGTCTTCACCTGCTCGAACTTCCGAAAGATGATGTCGTGATACTCGATTGGTATGCCGACGCCATCGTCCGCGACAGTGAACAGGGTTCCGTCATTCTGCTTGCGCGCACCAAGGCTGACGGTGACCGCGCGAGCGGAGTGCGTGAGCGAATTCTGCAGCAGGTTTCCGAAGACACGCTTCACCAACGCCTGATCCGCTTCGATCACGGGTGCGTCGTCCGCGACTTCCACGCCGATCGTCGCGCCCTCCTGGATCGCGCGAACGTCCCACTCGTGACGCACCTCGGTGAGTAGTGCGCCCGGTGCCGTCGGAGAGAGGTTGAGCGCCATGCGGGTCTCCTCGAGGCGCGCGACTTCCAGCAAATCCTCGATGAGCGCGAGCAGGTCTTCGGCGCGCAACTCCGCGTCACCCAGCGCCGCGCGCTGCTCGGTGGTGAGCGTGCCGAAGTCTCCGTCGATCAGCATCTCCATCGCGCCGATGATCGAGGTCAACGGCGACTTGAGGTCGTGCACGATCATCTTCATGAGGTCGTCGCGGACCTTCTCGAGCTCCTTCTGCTTCCGAAGGCTCTCTTCCAGCGCGTCGGTTGCGGCCTTGAGCTTGAGAAGGGAGCGGACACGAGCTCCGAGCACGAGACGGTTGTGCGGCTTGGTGAGGAAGTCGTCGCCACCCGCCTCGATTGCCTTGACGCGATCCGTGGTGTCGTTGAGCGCCGTCACGAAGATCACGGGAATGCGGGCGGTCCGCGAATCACGCTTGATGCGGCGACACACTTCGAACCCCGTCGACCGGTCATCGACGCCGAGGTCGCCGGCAGGCATCGAGACGTCGAGGATGCAGAGATCGGGCATCTGGTCGAAGCAGGTCTCCAGCGCTGATGGACCATCGTGCGCGGCGATCGCGCGAAAGCCGAGAACGTGGAGCTGGTCGAAGAGCAGCTCCACGTTCGCGGGGACGTCGTCCGCCACGAGGATGATCGGCGCGTTGGCCGGGGGTGGGACGAGTCCGGTCATCCGATCAGGGGCGCACGGTGATACCGAAGCTCAACGTGTTCGCCGTCTCCGACAGGCCGGCGCCGGCGTCGCGCATGGCGCGGATGCCCGCGAAGTCCAGCGATGCGCGTCCGCGCGCGAACGACGTACCCGCGCCCAGCGAGTAGCTCTTCTCCGACACACTGGTCGTGGCCGTGCCGAAGGGCAGCGTGCGCCAGCGTGCACCGAGGCGCATCTGGACAGCGCGCGGTCCGATCCGTGGCCCGAGCATGTCTGCTCCCACGCTCGTGTCCCATCCGTCCGTGATGCGCACGCTCGCGGAACCGAGCCCCGCCATGCGTGACCAGGTGTCCTTCGACGTACGCACCGCGATGGAGGAGCCGCGGATACCGAGGTACGCGAGGCTCATCCCAAGCCGGTCGGGAACGTTGGCCTTCGAGAGCGTAGTGTCGCCGCGCTGGAGCGAAAGCGCACCGCCCCGACGATACGAACCCGCAACACTCAACGCCCTCCCGATGATCGCCTCGAAACCCGCGGACACCGCGGAGCCGGTATAGCCCACTGTCGCCGTATCGACGAGCGACGCAAAGCGAAGCGTGTCGTCGAAGACCTGCGTGTTGCGAACCCGGTTGTCGCCCGTAATGGCGTGAACACCGGCACCGAGCCGCAGCCAGGATTGGGGCGCCCAGGCAAGTCCGAGGCGGAGATCCGCGATCGCGCCGTCGCTCTTGAATGCGGTGGTGCTCGCGACCGCCGAGTCGCCAACGATCTGCGATCGCTTCGTGATCGACTCGAAGCTTCTATCGAGCAGGTTCGAGACGCTCAGCCCGAGCATGAAGGTTTCTGTGACCGGAATGGAGGCCGCGATGAGCGGATAGCGGGCAATGCGCGCCGTCTCCGTGGCATTGCCGACGTGTAGCGTCCGGGATTCCGGGTCCGCCTGGAAATAGAGGGCCGAACCGCCAAAGGAGATGATCGCGGCCGGATTGGCGGACGACAACGGATCGATCTCACCAATCGCTCCGCCGGCGCCGAGCGCGCGGGTGCTGAATACGCCGGATGGATAGCCGAATCCCAGTGTGCTGAGATTCCCCTGCGCGGCCGCGGCAGCCGGCAGCAAGGCCACGGCGGCGGCGAACGAGAGCGGCAAACGAGGACGCATGGTCACGGAATCCCGAAGCCGCGTCGCGGCACGTAAGTGATGCGAAGAGTCGGTCGGGTGGCGAGTGCGCCCTCCGTCGAAATGAAGTCGAGCTCACCCGGCGTGTTGCCCTCCTGCGGCGAGCGGAGCACGAGGGATCGGACGGTGTTCGCCGGGCCGGCTGCCTTCCAGAAGCGGAGGAGATTCACGAGCTCGACGCGTCGAGGTCCACTGTCACGCGCACCGAATCGCACGGAATCGACTCCGTACAATCCTGGCGCACCGAGGAACGTGGCGGCGGTCCCGACATCCGTTACAATCGGCGACGCGAGCACTGGTTGCGCGTAGATGCTGACCGAGTCGGCCGTCGCGGAGATGTTCCGGCCCGGCAGCTGCGTGAGCTGGAGCGACGCGCGGATGACCGTGACCGAATCGAGCAAGATCGATGGGATGTCGAACCGGATGTAGGTTCGCGCGCCGGACAATCCTCCGATGACGAACTGCCCCACCGGAGGTGCCGGTTGCAACCCGGTGACGTACACCGGGAAGAGCCGGAACGCACCCTGGCCGTACAGGTCACCGGCGGGCGACACCGATTGGGGGAAGAGCGTGTCGGGAGCAACCGTGGTGTCCGGCGAGGCGCGGAAGCGAATGCGGGGCGGGAAGTTCGTACCGAGCATGCGGAGCTTGGCCGTCCCGGTGCCGCGAACCTTGAGACCGACCCGCAGCCGCAGCGTGTCCCGGATCTTGGCGAAGATGGCGTCGTTGCTCAGCGACATCCGAAGGGTGTCGGCCGAGAAGTCCGTCGCGTTATACGTCTGGGAGCCGATCAGCCGATCCGCCCGATAGAGCGGGGCAATCGTCGCCGTCGTCGTATCCGATGCCGTCGTGTCGATGTCGAACGCATCGATGGTGATCGGCGTCGTCGGCTTCGCGGAGAGCGTATCGATCAGGAAGATCAACGTCGCGCTGTCGACCTTTCGAATCAGGCTGTCGGACGATGCGGTGGGGATCTGGTATCGCGTCGGCAGCGTGTCGTAGTGAATCCCGATGCGCACGTCCGCGGTATCGACCTGGTTGATCAGCGTGATGTCGCGGCTATCGCCCGGCTTCGGAAATCCGAGGAAGGTCGAATCGAGCGACACCGCTGCGTTGAGGACGGTGTCACGCAGGGTTGCGCTCTCGTCCACGCAGAGCGTCGGGCACCCGAGGGTGCCGGTGACCTGTTCCGTGCACGCGCCGAATGTTGCAATGAGCAGGAACGCGCCAAGCGCGCCCCGGATGATGCGATCACGCACTACGTACACTCCGTCCGTCGACGTCAGGGCGCACTAGCGCCCCAACGACGTGGGGGTAAAGGCTGCCGGAAGAAGTTCCGACATCGACCACTGCGCCTGCGCACCGCCTCGAGTGATGCTGACCACCTCGAGCTGCGGTGCAAATTCCACCAGCACCTGACGACACATTCCGCACGGCGGCGTTGGGACGTCGGCCTCCGTGACGATCACGATGGCGGCAAACGTCCGAACCCCGCGGGCGACGGCGGCGGCTACCGCGGCTCGCTCCGCACAGATCCCCGCCGGATACGCGGCGTTCTCCACATTGCATCCTTCCACGATGCTCCCGTCGGTGCCGAGGAGCGCCGCACCCACCCGAAAGCCCGAATACGGCGCGTAGGCGTGCTCCATGGCCGCCGCCGCCCGTTCGCGCAGCACCGTACGGTCCCTCACATCCACGCCAGCGTGTGCAGACACTGCGCTCATCACATACCCCGCTCGAGCGAGGGGAGAAACGACGTGCCCTGCCCCCCGAACGGCACGTTCAGCCATTCCGCCACGGTCGCTCCGAGGTCCGAGAACGTGCGACGGACACCGAGCGGACGCGCGCGCACCTGGGGCCCGGTGACGAGCAACGGCACGCGCTCGCGCGCGTGATCGCTCGAACCCGTCGTAGGGTCGTTCCCATGGTCGGCCGTGATGAACAGGAGATCATCCTCGCGGAGAGCGGCGCGAATCGCCGGCAGTGCGTCGTCGAACTGGCGCAGCGCGCCCGCGAACCCGGCTACATCACCGCGGTGACCGTACAGCGTGTCGAAATCTACAAGGTTGGCAAAGAGCATCCCACCCTGCGTGCTTCGCAGCCATTCGAGAATGGCCTGAATCCCCTCGGCGTTGTCCACCACGTGTCGCGAATGCAGCGCACCGGCGAACAGGTCGTCGACCTTGCCGACGCCCGCGCGCGGCACACCAGCGCCCGCCAGCGCGTCGATCAGGGTCTCACCCGGTGGAGCAATCGAATAGTCGCGCCGATTGCCTGTGCGCTCGTACGCGCCCGCCACGCCGGCGAATGGGCGCGCGATCACGCGTGAAATATCGAATGGTGGCACGAGCTGCCTGCGCGCCGTTTCGCATGCCGCGTACAGCTCGGCGAGTGGGATCACGTCCTCGTGCGCCGCGACCTGGAAGACGGAATCCGCGGACGTATAGACGATCCACTTGCCCGTCCGTTCGTGCTCCTCGCCAAAGCGCGCGATGATCTCGGTGCCGCTGGCGGGGACATTGCCGAGCACGCCGCGCCCCGTTGCAGCCGTGAAGGAGTCGATCACCTCCCGCGGAAATCCGTCCGGGAACGTTGGAAAGGCGCGCTTCAGGTGCAGGCCGGCGATCTCCCAGTGCCCGGTAGTGCTGTCCTTGCCGGCGGACGCAGGCTCCATCACGCCCCACGCGGCGTGCGGCGCATCGGTGGGTGGCACCCCTTCCATCGCGACGAGGTTGCCAAGACCCAACTCTTGAAGGTTCGGGAGCGCCAAACCGCCCACGGCTCTCGCGACATTGCCGAGCGTATTACTGCCGACATCGCCATACGCGTCCGCGTCCGGCGCGGATCCGGCTCCCACGCCATCGAGCACGAGGATCACCGCGCGACGCCTCACGCCCGTGATCCCGGCGTGTTGGCGTGTCGTCGATAGTCCGACCCGCTGCTTCCCCCGACCCGCGTGTTCGTGCCGCCCTGCCGCTGCGACGTCGAAGCCGACTGTTCCGCGCTACCACCATATCGGCGCGGAAGCCGCAGCCTGAGACCCGTGAGAATCTCGTAGGCCGACACTTCACTCGCCGCTGCCAGCTCACTCACCGTGATCACATCTCCACCATCTTCACCCAAAAGCGTCACCAGGTCGCCGAGCCCGGCGTTCGTGCCGGTGACATCGAGCATCGTCATGTCCATCGTCACGCGACCGGCAACAGGAACGCGCCGGCCGGCAAGGAGCGCCGTGCCCTTGTTGCTGAGGCTACAACGGTATCCGTCCGCATACCCCACTGGCACCGTGGCGATCCGCCGTTCGCCCTGCGCGGTCCAGGTGGCATCGTAGCTCACCGTTTCGCCGTCTTGGAGGGTCCTGATCTCGACGATGCGTGCGCGGATCGTCGTCACGGGCGCGGGAACGAGGCCGCCATTCCCGACGGTGGACACCCCGTAAAGGAAGATGCCTGGGCGCACGAGTGTCCACGGCGAATCGCCGCGCTGTTCGACGGCTGCGCCGTTCTCGCAATGGAGGATGGCGGGTCGCGCCGGCAGGACGGCGAGCGCGTCGCGAAATCGCGTCTCCTGCACGTCGCGCGTTCCGTCGTTGAGCTCCGCCGAGTGGAAGTGTGTGAGCGCTCCTTCGGGTGCGGCCCGGGCGAAAAGGCCGCTGTACTGCGCCACTTCGTGCCAGGGCATGCCTGCGCGCGACATCCCGGTGTCGATGTGCAGGTGCCACGGCCGGCCCGTGCGCGCCCACGACTCGATCACGGCCGGGTCGCCAAGGGCCGGAGTGAGGTCTGCGCGCCGCAGCGCGTCGATCTCGCTGCGAAGAATGGGAGAGAACACGACGATCGGGCGCGTGATGCCGCCGGTCCGGAGCTCGTCACCTTCGGCGACTGACGATACGCCGAATCCCCAAGGGTCGAGCGCGTCGAGCGCGAGGGCTGCGCGAAGCGCGCCGACGCCGTAGCCATCCGCCTTGACCATCGGAAGGATCGGCACGCCCGCGCGTGCCGCAACGGCTGCCCCATTGCGGCACAACGCGCCCAAGTCGACCTCGACCCAGGCGCGTGTCACTGAACGACGCGAGTAGCTATCATGTGTAGACTGAACAAGATACGAGGCCACCGAGAGCGATGCAACCGAAACCGGGACTTCCCGAAACGCTGGCATTGATGAAGGACCTTCGCCGCCGCTGCGAGTGGGATGGGGCGCAGACGCACGAGTCCCTGCGGCCATATCTCATCGAGGAAGCGTACGAGGTGGACGATGCCATCCGCGCCGGTGATGACCGCATGCTGCGTGAGGAGTTGGGAGATCTGCTGCTGCAGGTACTCTTCCACAGCGTTGTCGCGGAAGAACGTGGTGCATTCGACTTCACGGACGTGGCAGAAGGTTTCCTCTCGAAGATGAAATCGCGGCATCCGCATTTGTACGAAGGCGGGGAGCGGCAGAGTTGGGAGGGAATGAAGGCGAAGAAGCGCGCGAGCATCGTGGACGGCCTTCCCGCCGATCTCCCGGCGCTGCACCGGGCGTTTCGCCTGCAGGACCGCGCCGCCGGTGTCGGCTTCGACTGGCCCAACGCGGAGGGGCCGGCCGCGAAGGTGGAGGAGGAGTTGGCGGAGGTGCGAGGCGAAGTGAAACGCGGTGCCGCCGCCTCGGGAAACGGCGTCCCCGACCCGCGCCTCGAGGACGAGCTCGGCGACCTGCTCTTCTCAGTGGTGAACCTGTGCCGGAAACTCGGCGTCCATCCCTCGCTCGCGCTCGACAAGGCGAACGTGAAGTTCGCGACGCGCTTCCAGGGAATCGAATCCCTGGCGAAGTCGCGAGGGATCGATGTGCGGACGGCTGGCCTCGACGTGCTGGACGCACTGTGGAATGAGGTCAAGCTCGGCGCGGACAAACGTTGATCAGTTTGAAAAAGCGTTGATCGTTGGCAGCGCGAATCAGGCGAATCCAAAAAGAATCAACGCGAATCGTCCCGTGCGAATTCGACAATCTCGCGCCACATGGAGCAATTCGCGTTGATTCGCAAGATTCGAGAGATTCGCGATAGCCACGATCAACGTCTTTTGGCGTCTGTTTTTTGACGTTTGTTCAAACGGCATTCGCGAAGATTACGGCCGCAGACGATGCATCATCCGCGGAAACGCAATCACCTCGCGGATGTGCTGCAGCCCGCAGATCCACGCCACCGTCCGCTCGAGGCCGAGCCCAAAGCCGGCATGCGTGAAGGTGCCGTAGCGCCTCAGGTCGAGGTACCAGTTGTACGCGTCCACCGGCAGGCCTTCTTCATTGATCCGTGCGAGCAACTTGTCGTAATCGTCCTCGCGCTGTGATCCGCCGACGATCTCACCATAGCCTTCGGGCGCCAGGCAGTCGTTGCACAACACCGTGCGCGGATCGTCGGGATTCTCTTTCATGTAGAAGGCCTTCGCCTCCTTCGGGTAGTTCATCACGAAGACCGGCCGGTCATGGTCCGCGACGATGAGCGCCTCGTCCTCCGCGCCAAGGTCCTCGCCCCACACCGTCGCGCTGCCCTTTCGCTGCGCGATGGCCACCGCTTCTGTGTAATCGAGCCGGACGAATGGCACCTTCACATTTTCCAACTTCGACACATCGCGCTCCAGCTCCTTGAGCTCCACCTGCCGGCGCTCGAGGACGCGGTGCACGAGATACGAGATGAAATCCTCCTGGAGCACCATGTTGGCCGCGCTGTCGTTCCACGCGACCTCCGGTTCAATCATCCAGAACTCCGTCAGGTGACGCCGCGTCTTGGACTTCTCGGCGCGGAATGTCGGGCCGAACGTGTAGATCTTTCCGAACGCCGCCGCCGCCGCCTCGCCATACAGCTGACCGGTCTGGGCGAGATAGGCGTTGCCTTCGTCGAAGTACTCCGTCGCGAAGAGCCCCGACCGCTCGCCGATGGCCGCGGTGAGGATGGGTGTGTCGACGCGAAGGAATCCACGCTCATAGAAGAAATCGTGTATCGCCTGCTCGATCTCGCTCCGGATGACGGCGATCGCGCGCTGTCTCGGCGAACGCAGCCAGAAGTGGCGATTATCGAGCAGGAAATCGATCCCGTGTTCCTTCGGCTGGATCGGGTAGTCGATCGGGCTTGCGCCGATGATCTCGAGGTTCGTCACGCCCATCTCGAAGCCACCGGGCGACCGCGGCTCGGCGCGAACCTCGCCGGTGACGGCTACGGACGTCTCGGTCGTCAGGTGCGCGAAACGCTCCCAGACTTCGGGAGGCACCTGATTCTTGACGAAGACCGTCTGGCAGATCCCCGTGCCATCACGCAGCACCGCAAAGGCGATCTTGCCGGACGACCGCACGTGCGTGACCCACGCGCGCACAGTGACCGGCTGTCCCGCATGCGCGGACAATTCGGCGATACGAACGAATGGTGCGGAGGACATGGCGAAGTGGGCGTGTCAGTGGCGCGGACTCAGCGCCACGCCTAGTATCCCGAGAGGGCAGGCCGCGCTTCCGTCCGTTGCGACGCGCCTCCGGGGCCGAACCACCAATGCTACTCGACAGTAGCAGTGTCGCAAAGTGCCTGTCGGCGAGGTCCTTGCGTAGGCCTATTCATACACCCGTCTGCATCCGACATGACATTGCGCGCGAGGCTTGCCCTCAGCCTCGTAATCATCGCCGCCGTTCTCGTCGTCCCGCTCGTGGTCGCGCGGTTCGCGATGCAGTCGCTGCATCGCGAGATGCGCGAGCTGCGCGAAGGTGATTTCCAGGCGTCCCTCATCCTCGGCCGCCTGCGCGATGCCATCGCCGACGTCCGCGCGCGCGAGGTCGCACTCGGTGTGCTCACGAGCGACACCGCCAACGTCTACCTGCGCTCGGCTGTTACGCACGCCACCGCGCTGAATGACTCGCTCGGCCGTTTCCACCTCGATGGTGCGACGACCCGTATCCACGACGGACTCGCGACCATCGCGCCCGCCGCGCAGCGGGAGTACGAGGCGCTCGCGACGAAGAAGGTCGACCTCGCCGAGCATATTTCGAGGGACACCATCGCGCCCGCGTTGCGCGAGGCCGAGCGCGCCATCGGTCCGGCGGAAAGCGCACTCAGGACGCGCACGGCGGAGCGCGTCGCGGCGGCGGATGACGCGTTGACCGATGGCGAACGCTTCGCGCTGGCCGCCCTGGCGGTCGCGCTGCTCCTTGCCACGGCCATCTCGCTGTGGCTGACGCGGTCGATCAGCAGACCGGTCCGGGAGCTCGAGAAAGGCATGCGCGCCGTCGCAGATGGCGAGCTCGGCCACAGGTTGCGGTATGACGTCGCCCGAGGCGACGAGTTCGGGCGATTGGCGGTGAGCTTCCAGGAAATGACGCGGCAGCTCACGGAGCTCGACAAGCTCAAGGCAGAATTCGTGTCGATCGCCTCACACGAGCTGAAGACGCCGATCAACGTCATCCAGGGCTACCTCCAATTGATGGCCGAAGGTATCTACGGCCCGGTGAACGAGAAGCAGGAGCCGATCATCCGGACCATCCAGGCGCAGACCAAGACCCTGCAGCGCCTGGCGCATCAGCTCCTGGACGTCAGCCGGTTCGAAGCGGGGGGCGGCAGGATCGAGCCGCGACCGATCCAGCTGCCCCAGATGCTCGATGAGCTTGAGCGCACGTTCCATGTGCTCGCGGTGCAGCGGGAGATCGACTTCCAGGTCGTTCGCACGGACGGACTCCCCGTCGACGTGACCTGGGACTGGGAGCGAATCAACGAGGTGACCGGAAACCTCCTGTCGAACGCATTCAAGTTCACGGGCGCAGGCGGCACGGTACGCCTCACCGCCGGGCCGTCCGAGAACGGAGTGTGCATAGAGGTTCGAGACAGTGGAGCAGGTATTGCTCCCGATCAGCTGAAGCACGTGTTCGAGAAGTTTTATCAGGCCGACAACCAGAAATCGGCGTCAGCCAAGGGGACGGGCCTCGGACTCGCCATCGCCAAGGAGATCGTGGAAGCGCACCAAGGGAAGATCAGCGTGAAGAGTACCGTCGGCAAAGGAACCACTTTTACGTTGACGCTCCCCATCGCCGTGGTAAACCGGCGGCGCACGGGCAGCTTCCGCCTCGTCGTCCCGACGGAAGACGCATGACGTACGCACGCGGGTTGTTGCTCGCCCTCGCCCTTTCACTCGGTGCCTGTACGACCGCTCACCCGCGGCTCGCGGAGCCCGCCCCCACCGCGCGCGCGGAGTGGGCACCGTGGTTGCTGCAGGCCTCACAGGAAGCCACCGCGGGCAACTACGCTGTCGCCGACAAGTTGCTCACGGACTACGGAACCAGGTATCCGGCGTCGCCGGAGGCGGCGGAGGCGATGTATTGGCGCGCCCTCTTCAAGATGGATCCGTCCAACCCCGTGTCCGCTCCACGCGATGCCGCCGTCCTCCTCGATGGGTATCTCGCGTCAGGCACCACGACACATCGCGTCGAGGCGCAGACGTTGAGACGTGTGGCCTCCTCGATGGAGACACAGGTCCATCCTGTCGCCACGACGACAACCAAGACGGACGTCGTGAAGGTCGACGACAAGGCGCGCGATGATGAGCTCGCTCGTCTGCGCGAGGAACTGAGCCGCGCGAACGCAGAGCTCGAACGGATCAAGCGTCGGCTGGCGCAGCCCAAGCCTTAGGAGCGGGAGGATAGGACGATAGGAGGATAGAGACCAACAAGTTCTATCATCCTATCATCCTATCATCCTATCATCCTATCATCCTGTTTTCAGTACAGTTCCATCGTTTCGCAATTCTCTCCCACCCCGCTGCGCCAATGCGAACGAAACTCGTAGCACTCTTGCTTCTCGTCCCCGCCGCGCCGCTCGGCGCGCAGGACGTCGACGTCCTCCAGTCACAGATCGATCGGGGGTCGATCGCAATAGCCGCAAAGGTCACCGCATGGCGGCACGACATCCATGCGCACCCCGAGCTGTCCTTCCAGGAGACGCGCACCGCGAAGCTCGTCGCCGATCACCTGCGATCGCTCGGGCTCGAGGTGCAGGTCGGCGTGGGCGGCAACGGCGTTGTCGGAATACTGCGCGGTGGAAAGCCTGGACCTGTCGTGGCACTGCGCGCCGATATGGATGCGCTCCCTGTCGTGGAGCGCGTGGACGTGCCATACAAGTCCACCCTGCGCACCACGTACAATGGCCAGGATGTGGGCATCATGCACGCGTGCGGGCACGACATGCACACGGCCATCCTCATGGGCACCGCCGAAGTGCTGGCCGGCATGAAGGCGCAGATTCCCGGCACGATCAAATTCCTCTTCCAGCCCGCCGAAGAGAGTCCACCCACCGGAGGTGCGGCGCCGATGATCGACGCGGGCGCCATGGACAATCCGAAGGTAGACGCCGTCTTCGGTCTGCATGTGGGGCCTGGTGTGCTTGGGCACGTGAGCGTCAGCCCCGGCCCGTGGACAGCCGCCGCCGACTCGTGGAAGATGATCGTCCACGGCAGGCAGACCCATGGCGCGTTTCCATCGAATGGCGTGGACCCCATCGTGGTGGGCGCGCAGATCGTCCTTGCGTACCAGACGATCATCAGCCGCCAGGTCGACCTGACGACGGCCCCCGCGGTGCTCACCGTGGGCGCATTCAATGGCGGGCTGCGGGAGAACATCATCCCCGACAGCGTCGTCATGATCGGCACCCTCCGCACCTACGATCCGGCGATGCGGACGTCGATCCAGTCGCGGATGGTGAAGACCGCGGAAGCGATTGCGCAGAGCGCCGGCGCAACCGCCGACGTGAAGATCGTCAACGGCTACGACGTCACGGTGAACGACACGAGCCTCACCGAGCGCATGATCCCGACGCTGAAGCGCATCGCCGGTGCCGAGCATTTCGGACCTGGCCGTCCGAGTGCGGCGGGCGAGGATTTCTCGCGATTCGCTCGGCGCGCCCCAGGAATGTTCTTCTCGCTTTCGGTCACGCCACCGGGCGTGAACGCCTCGCAAGCCGTGAATCACTCTCCCTTGTTCCAGGGCGACGACGCCGCGTTGCCCATCGGAGTGCGGCTGATGTCCAGCGTCGCGATCGACTACCTCAAGGGCTGGAAGGCGCAGTAGCGCTTCGCTATCCGATCCGGAACAGCTCGAGGCTTCGGGCGTAGCGTTCGCCCATCATGCGCCGAAGCGGTGCGTTCGCCGTCGAGTCGAGCTCGGGATCGGCCGACAGGAGCCGCTCCGCCGCGGCGCGCGCCTCCTCGTTCAGCAATTCATCGCGAAGTGGATCGGCCACACGAAACGTCGGCACGCCGCTCTGCCGCTCGCCGAACAGGTCGCCCATCCCACGCAGGCGCAGGTCCGCGCGCGCGATCTCGAATCCGTCGTCGCTCCCGACGAAGACGTCCAGCCGCTCCCGCACATCCGGGCTGACGTCGCCGAGCAGGATGCAGTATGACGCCTCAGCGCCTCGGCCCACTCGGCCGCGCAGCTGGTGCAGCTGCGACAAGCCAAAACGCTCGGGGTGCTCGATCAGCATGACGGTCGCGTTCGCCACGTCGATGCCGACCTCGATCACCGTCGTCGCAACCAGGACGTCGATCTCGCCATCGCGAAAGCGACGCATGATCGAGTCCTTGTCATCTGCGGGCAGCTTGCCATGGAGAAGCGCAACGCGTCGCTCGCGAAATGCGCCGGCCGAGAGAATCTCGAACATCGTGGTGGCTGCCTTGAGATCGGTCTTCTCGGACTCCTCGATCACCGGATAGACGACGTATGCCTGTCGTCCGCGCGACACCTCGGCGTCGACGAAATCCAGCACCTTGCCGCGTGCGGCCTCGGGGCGCAGCGCGGTGGTGATCGCCTGACGACCCGGCGGACGCTCGTCGAGCAACGACAGATCCAGATCACCGTACAGGGTGAGCGCGAGTGAGCGTGGGATCGGCGTCGCGGTCATGAGCAACACATCGGGCGACTCACCCTTGGCCGCAAAAGCCTTTCGCTGCTCGACACCGAACCGATGCTGTTCGTCGACCACCACGAGACCGAGATTCGAGAACTCCGTCGCCTGCTGGACGAGTGCGTGCGTTCCCACGACGAGCGAAGGCGTAGCCTCCGCGAGGCGCGAGGCGATCTCGCGACGCGCCTTCGCCTTGAGCGACCCCGTCATCAGGATCGGTTCGATCCCTAGCGGCGCAAGCATGACGCTCATCGACCGGAAGTGCTGCTCGGCGAGCAGCTCCGTCGGCGCCATGATCGCTGCCTGATAGCCATTCTCCATGGCGAGCATCGCGGCACAGAGAGCGACAACCGTCTTCCCGCTGCCGACGTCGCCTTGCAGCAGCCGCTGCATGCGATGATCGCTGCACATGTCCGCGAAGATCTCGCGCAGCACGCGCACCTGCGCGCGCGTCAGCGTGAACGGCAGGCTTTCACGCAACCGTGTCGTTAGCTGCCGCTTGTTCTCGAAGTGAATGCCCCTGCGAACTTCGCGCGAGAGCGATCTCGCTCGCAGATGCAGTAGCTGAACGAACAGGAGCTCCTCGAACGCCAGCCGCGCCCGACCCTCCATCGCTTCGGCGAGCGACGTTGGGCGATGGACCATCCGAAGTGCGGCGGCGATGGTCGGGACCGCCGTCTGCGTCAACACCTCGGGCGGCAGGTACTCCGTGACGAGCGGCAGCAGCTCGTCGAGATGCGCGTCGATGATCCCGCGAATCACCTTGAACGACAGTCCCTCGGTCGCCGAGTAGACGGAGAGGACGCGACCCTGCGCGGTGCCGCTATCGTCCTTGCCGAGGTTGACGAACTCGCGCGGCTGGAGCTGGCGGCCGTGAAAGAATCGCACGCTGCCGCTCACGAGCAGCACGTCGTCCTTGTTGATGGTGCGATCGAGGTAGGGTTGGCCGGGCCACGACACCTCCATCAACCCGGTGTCGTCCTTCAGCACCGCCTGGAAGATGCGAAGTCCCTTCCGCGTCGGCAGCACGCCCTTCGATACCACGGTGCCGATAACGGTGCCCTGCATGCCCGTTTCGAGTGACGCGATGGGCGAAATGGTGCTCGCGTCCTCGTACCGATGGGGAATGTGGTACAGCAGGTCACCCGCAATGACGATCCCCAGGCGCTTCAACGCTTCGGCCCTCACCGGTCCGACGCCCTTCAGGTACATGACGGGCGTGTCGAGACGCAGCCTCTGCTGCCGAGGAGCGTCGCGTGTCGTCACTCGTCGCCCAGGAGCTCCCGCGCGAACGACTTCGCGTCGAACACATCGAGGTCGGCGCTCTGTTCACCGGTGCCGAGGAACTTGACGGGCACGTCGATCGCCTCGTGTACGGCGACGACGACACCACCGCGCGCGGAGCCATCGAGCTTCGTCACGACGAGGCCGGATACCGGGACGGCGGCGGCGAACGTCTTCGCTTGTTGAACGGCGTTCTGGCCGATGGTGGCGTCGAGCACGAGCAGCGTTTCGTGCGGCGCACTGGGAAGCCGCTTCGTGATCACGCGCGCAACTTTCTTCAGCTCCGTCATGAGGCCGTCACTCGTGTGCAGTCGTCCCGCCGTGTCGATGATGAGGACGTCCGTTCCTCGGGCGACGCTCGCATCGATGGCATCGAACGCGACGGCCGCCGGATCCGCGCCCGCGTTTGCGGAAATGAAATCGGCGCCGGTGCGTTCGGCCCACACGCGCAGTTGGTCGATTGCCCCGGCGCGGAAGGTGTCTCCCGCAGCGACGACGACTGACTTGCCCTGCCCTCGCAGTCTCGCCGCAAGCTTTCCGATGAAGGTGGTCTTTCCCGCACCGTTCACGCCGACGATCAGGATGACCGTGGGCTTCTCCGCCGCGAGCCGAAGCTCGGGGTCGCTGTTGCCGGCGCGAAGCGCATCCTCGATTCCCTCCTGAAGCGCGTCGAGAAACTGGCCCTGGCTCTTCACGAGGCCGCGCGACGCACGCCGCTCGACCTCGGCAACCAGCTTGAGCGTCGTCGGAACGCCGAAGTCCGCCTCGAGGAGAAGTTGCTCGAGTTGCTCGAGCGAACCCGCGGACACGCCGCCGCGCGCGAGGACGGCGACGTCCGTGAGCGCGACATCCTTGATCTTCTGCCAGAGCGAGCGCTTCGGCAGATCGGTCGATTTTCTGAGAATCCGCATGCTGAAAGCTAGTGACGGAGAGCGGCTCCTCCGCCTACTGGAATTCCTCGCGATATACGTCGGCGAACAGCTCCTCGACGTCGAGCGTGAAGGGCGGCACGTCGGCGGACGGCTGCCAGGTGAACTGCGTCGTGCAGATCTCGGGGCGCTCGTCTGCAGCGCGCCACCGCTCGATGAGGCGGGCATCCGGATCGACAATCCAGTACTCCTGCGCGTGCTTCTGGTACTTCGGGCGCTTGCGGACCCTATCGTGACGTCCGCTCGATGGCGACACGACCTCGATCGCGACCAATAGCGAGTAGACGGGAAAATCCTCACGCCGGAGCCGCATGGCTTCCTCGCGCGACACGACGAACAGATCGGGCTGCGAGAGGAACTCCGCTTCCAGCTCTACGTCGGACGGTGAGAAATACGCCTCACCCACGCGCGTCGCGGTGAGATACTCGTGCAGCGCACGATAGAGCGCGGCAACGGTCCGCTGATGCGGAGCGCTTGGCGACGACGTCACCAGCAACTCCCCGTCCACCAGCTCGTACCGAGGCGTGAGCATCGGGTTGTCCGCCGTGAGCTTGCGGACTTCCGCCGCCGTCCAATGACGTGGATGCAATGCAGGCATGGCCATAATGTGCTCGGCGCAGAAGTATTGAAGCAAGTGGTCACGCCGAACGATCGCGGCGGTGGGCTCGCGATGCGTCATCATTCCACCGCCGCCCAAACCGAATTGGCCCAACGCACACCGCCGCCTGCCCGTACGTTCGGCAGGGCACACTTTGCCGCCCTTCCCTACCGCCACGCCCCCTCGAGGAGACAGGATGTTCGACACCCGCCCCACTCGCCTCGCGGCCGTGCTGTTCACGGCCGCGGCGCTGACGACCCCGTTGCACGCCCAACAGGCCAACGACGTCGAGTACACCGCGAAGATCAAGGAATACCTCCAGGATCCGCGCATCAGCACCGAGCTGGTCGATCACCTCCCCGCCTCCGCGACCGTCCCGACCCCCCTCAAGTTCCTCGGCAAGATCGTCGGGACGCCCGGCGAGCTGACGTACTCGAAGGACATCACGCGCTACTTCGATGCGCTGGCGAAGTCGTCGCCGCGCGTGAAGGTCTGGCGCATGGGCAAGAGCGAGGAAGGGCGCGAGATGATCGTCGCCGCGATTGCCGATGAGGCGACGCTGCGCGATCTGGACAAGTACAAGGGCATGCTCAAGACGCTCACCGATCCGCGGACGACAACGGAAGAGCAGGCGCGCGCCACGATCAAGACGGCGAAGCCGATTTACTGGCTCACCTCCGGCATGCACTCGCCAGAAACGGGCGGCCCCGAGATGCTGATGGAGCTGGCGTATCGGCTCGCGGTCGAGGAAACGCCGTACATCCAGAACATCCGCAACAACGTCATCACCTTCATCACGCCTGTGCTCGAGGTGGACGGCCGCGAGAAGGTCGTAGACACCTACTATTTCAACAAGAAGCGCGCGACGGGTGAGGCGCGACTGCCCGTGATGTACTGGGGCAAGTACGTGCAGCACGACAACAATCGCGATGGCATGGGCCAGTTCCTGTCGCTCACGAAGGAGACGACGCGGACCTTTCTCGAGTGGACGCCCACGGTGCTGCACGACCTGCACGAGGCGCAGTCGTATCTCTACTCGAGCACCGGCACGGGTCCATACAACGAGCAGCTCGATCCCATCACGATCAATGAATGGTGGGTGATGGCGCAGAACGACGTCATGGAGATGGCCAAGCGCGGCGTCCCGGGCGTCTTCACGTATGGGTTCTACGATGGATGGGTGCCGAACTACATGTTCTTCGTCGCCCATGCGCACAACTCCATCGGCCGCTTCTATGAAGTGCAGAGCTACGGCCCGGACAACAACGCCAACCTGACGCTGCCTGCCACCACCACGAGTCGCGAGTGGTTCCGCCCGAACCCTCCGCTACCGAGCATCAAGTGGGGGCCGAGGAACAACACGAATATCCAGGAGTCGGCGCTGCTCATCTCGCTGAAGCAGATGGCGGACAACAAGGAGATGTTCCTCGAGAACTACTGGCTCAAGAACAAGCGGTCCGTCGACAAGGGGCGGAATGGCCCGACGTACGCGTGGCTGATTCCGGCGGCGCAGACGCGCAAGGCCAACGCGGCCGACGCCATCAACGATCTCCGCACGCAGGGTCTCGAGATTCATACCGCTACCAGCGACTTCAAGGCGGGGAACTTGAGCGTAAAGGCCGGGGACTACATCGTGCGGGGCGACCAGCCGTATCGCACACTCGCCGACATGTACTTCTCGCTGCAGAACTATCCGACCGCGAACCCGGCCCCGTACGACGACACCGGCTGGACGTTCCAGCTCATGCGCAACCTCGTCATCACCCCGGTAACCGACAAATCGGTGCTGACGCAACCGATGACGATGGTGACGGCCACCGTGAAGGCAGCCGGCGGCGTGACCGGCACGGGCCCCGTGCTGGTCGTCGACAACACCGCGGACAACAACCTGATGACGTTCCGCTTCAAGAATGCGGGCGTGAAGATGCAGGCCGCGGAGGAAGAGTTCGACGCGGACGGACATCACTTCCGCGCGGGCGCCTTCATCATCCCCACGGGCGATCGCGCAAAGCTCGACGCCCAACTCGGCGCGCTCGGCCTCTCCGCATGGGCAGTCGCGGCGGCGCCCGCCGTCAAGACGCACGACCTCGACATCCCGCGCATCGGCTACGTGCACAGCTGGTCGCGCACGCAGGACGAGGGCTGGGTTCGCGCGGCGCTGGACACGTATGGGGTGCCGTACTCGTACTTCGCCGACCAGAAGCTGCGTGACGGAAATCTTCGTGCGAAGTACGACGTCATCATCTTCCCGCACGTCGGGGGGACGGCGCAGAGCCAGGTGGCCGGAACGCCGAAAACGGGAACCCTTCCCCTGCCCTACAGAAAGACCGACGCCACGCCGAACCTCGGCTACATGGACCAGAGCGACGACATCCGCGGCGGGATGGGAATCGATGGGCTCATGAACCTCTACAAGTTCGTGGAGGAGGGTGGCACGCTGATCACCGAGGGGTCGACGGCAACCATCTTCCCCGAATACAATCTGACCACCGGCATAACGATCGAGACGCCGACGGACCTGTTCGCGCGCGGCACAATCTTGCGCGGCATCATCTCGGACAAGAAGAGCCCTCTCGTCTATGGATATGAGGGGACGCAACTCCCGGTGTACTTCAACCAGGCACCCGTGATCAACGCGGGCGTCGCCGGGGCGAACGCGTTCGCGCAGGGCGGTGCGGGTGGCGCGGGCCGCGGAGCCGCTGGACTGAGCCAGAACGTGACGCCGAATGCCACACCGCTCCAACTGTCGCCGTGGGACTCCACGGCTGCGGCGATCGCTCAGCAGACGGCGGGCGCAACGGGTGGTCGTGGCGGTCGCGGTGGACGTGGCGGCGGTGGCGGTGGTGGTGGCAGTGGGTTCGGCGGTGGGTTCGGCGGCGGTGCAGGAGCCGACGTCGTTCGGCCGCGAGTGGTGATGCAGTTCCCCGCCAATCCGGCCGAGATGCTGCTGTCGGGTACGCTCGCCGGCGGCCAGTCGATCGCGAACAAGGCGCAACTGGTGGACGCTGCTGTCGGCAAGGGTCACGTCGTCATGTTCGGCATCAGACCGTTCTGGCGTTGGCAGACGCAGGGCACCTACATGCTCGGCTTCAACGCCATCCTGAACTGGAATGACCTGGATGCCGGTAAGGCAGCGCCCGCTGCACCCGTTCGGTCTGCGGCCGGATCGCAGTAGCAGGTCCGACTAGGATCATTGAGCCCGGAAGTTTGTTGCACGACAGTCAGGGACTTCAAACTTCGGCTCACCACCCGCGCCTCACGGCGCATGAAAAGGGGCGGCTCCTCACGGGAGCCGCCCCTTTTCGCTCTCGACGACCTCATTTCCGAGGCAGCTTCATGCTGTCCTTAGTCTTAGTGCAGTCCCTGCACGAACGTCACGAACTCCGATCGCGCGGACGCGACCGCAGCGGATGGCCCGAAGAGCTGGATGAAGAGCGTCCCGCGCGGTGTCTCCGCGATGCCGGCGACGAGTGTTTGATTCGGCTGTGCGGTGGCCGCGTTTCCGGCGCCCACACCGCGCGCATATGTCCCGTGATATTCCGCAAACGTGATCGGAAACAGCCCAGTCGTTTCACGCGTGATGACTTCCTCGACGGGCGATCCGTCTGGATTCGAGAACTGCGCCTTCCATCGCGTGAGGTTCGGCGCGACGGCGCCACCCTGCCCCTGTCCGAAGAAATACACGACGACCTGTGCGCCTGGCGTGGTCGCCGGTCCAATGGTGTACTCCGCGAGGCGCATCGTGGAGGCCGCCGCGCGCGGCGTCCACGCAGGCGGAACGGCGGTGCTATAGCCGAGTACGCGAAGTGGAACGTCCTGTGAGCGAAGCTCGCGCGCTGCGACGAGGCCCATCGTGACGAGAGCGACGGCGCGCACGATCGGTGCTCGTCTCATTCCAATACCCGCGATGCAATGACGGTCCAGTCGTCGGCCACTCGGCCCTTGGCGATCTCGTCGTCCATGAGCGCGGCCACTGCGGGAAGCATCACCATCGGCATGTTGCCCGCCGCGGCTTCTGCCTGCATCAGCCTGACGTCCTTGCGCGCCATCCCGAGGTTCCATGACGGGTTCGCGTAGTCAGCCGCACGCACGCGCGCGAGACGCACTTCCGCCATCGCTCCGGGATTGAAGAACGACAACAACTCGGTCACCTGATCCTGTGGAACGTTCATCGCCTTGGCAAGAGCGAGCGTATCCATGAGGCCCGTCGTCACGGCGATGATGAAGTGATTGCCGAGCAGCTTCATGGCGGCCGCGCGCGAAGGATCGACACCCAGGTAGACGAGTTTGCCGGTCATCTTCTCGAGATGTGGCGAGACGGCGTCGAAGCGCGCTCGATCACCGGATGCCATCATGACGCCGGTACCGGCCAGCGCATTGGGCGGTCCCATGAAAACGGGCGCGTGCAGAAAACTGATTCCCATCTGCGCGAGGCGTCGCGCACGTTCGCCTGTCGGCGCAGGTGCGGTGGTCGTGTGATCCACGATGGGCGTACTGGACGGCACGGCGCCTTGTATCTGCTGGAGCACGCCGTCAACAGCGGCGTCAACTGACAGTGTGAGATGAATACGCTCGGCGTCGCGCACTGCGTCAGCCGCATTCGTGAACGCCTTGGCGCCGAACTGCTCCAGCGACTTCGCCTTGTCGCCCGAACGATTCCACACGTGGACCGTTTCGCCGCGCCCGAGCAGTGCGCGGACGAAGGCTGAGCCGAGCAGACCTGTACCGAGATAGGCGATCATGTGATTCGAGTGTGGATAGGGAAGGCGGTGTCGTTCCGCCGATATGCGTCGCCGCTCACAGCGTCCTCGTGATCGAGTCCGTAGTCAGGATACGGCAGATCCAACATGTTCAACATATCTGCGATCCTGGCCGATCCTCAACTCACCTCACCAATCGTGCTTCGACATCTCTTCAGCGTTGCGCTCGGACTGTGTGTCGCCGGACCGCTGTGTGCGCAGGCCCGGCCGTCAGCGATGAAGCCGGTCTGGCCCGACGAAGGCCCGCTCACCTGGAAGCCGCGTCCGACCGTCAAGGACATCACCGCCAACGACCTGCGAACGCGGCTCTACCAGTTCGCCGACGACTCGATGCTCGGCCGTCGCATCGGTGAGCCCGGCAACTTCAAGGGAACGGCGTACATCGCGCGGGAGTTCCAGCGTCTGGGACTCAAGCCTGCCGGTGACAACGGCACGTTCTTCCAGAACCTTGCCTATGGTCCGGTCGGGTTCGACAGTGCGCGCGCGCGGCTCAGCGCAAACGGCAAGACGCTCAGCGAGCGCGCCGATTGGATTCCGCTCGCGCCCTCAGCGACGCTCGGCGCGGGTGGCAGCGCCAGCCTCACCGATGTGCAGACGGTTTTCGCGGGGCGATGGGGTGACACAGCCACGGTGCTCGACCGTGCCCGTTTTGCGGGAAAGATCGCCGTCTTCACCGCGGCGCCGGCCACCGTGGGCTTCGCCACGCCTCGGGTTCCAACAGTCCTGCGATGCGACTCCGTGCCCGACAAGTTCGGCGCCTCGGCGGCGATCGCGGTCGAAGCCGCAGTGCGCGACAGCATCGCCCGCGCGGGCGGCACCGCGCCAGCGACGGGACGGGGCGGCGCGGGTGGCGTTCGAGACGCGCGTGCACAGCGTGCAGGAGTCGCTGGCATTCTTCTCGTCGTGCTCGATTCCATGCCTCGGAACGCGGTGAACGGCGCGTTGACCTCTCGCATGGCGATGCAGGCGGACGCACCAGCAGTGTCCGCCGCGGCGATCTCCCGCGATGTTGCCGCGTCGTTGTTCGGCGGATCACTCGCCAACCTGGCGATCGGAACGCCGGGCGCGACGGTCACGGAAAGCTGGAGCTACGATTGGCGCATCTCAGCCACGCCCGCACGCAACGTGATCGCGGTGATGCCCGGCTCCAATCCGGCACTCGCAGCCGAGTATGTGCTCGTCGGCGCGCACAACGATCACAACGGCGTGAATCCGGTTGGCGTGGACCATGATTCACTCCGCGCCGTCAACATGGTCACGCGACGGCAGGGCGCGAACGACCCGGTGTGTCGACCCACGGCCGATCAGCAACACCGCATTGACTCGATGATCGCGAGAGCCCGCAGCATTCGTCCCGCGTTTCGCGACTCCATCATGAACGGGGCCGACGACGACGGCTCCGGCACGGTGCTCCTGCTGGAGATCGCCGAGCGATTCGTGACGGAGAAGCCGGCGCGGTCGATCATCTTCGTGTCGCACGAAGGTGAAGAGGCGGGCCTGCTTGGCTCGAAGTGGTTCACCGACCATCCGACAATTCCGCTGACGTCGATCGTCGCGGCGCACAACATGGACATGGAGGGCAAGGGCCGCACCGACCAGGTGAAGTTTGGCGGACCTACGTCCGTCCAGACACTCGGCGCTCGACGGTTGTCTCGCGACTTTGGCGACATCATCGACTCCGTCAATGCGGTGCGTACCGAGACGATGGCGATCGACAAGTCGTGGGACGTATCGGCGAATCCGATCAATCGCTTCTGCCGCAGCGACCAGGTGAACTACGTCCACCACGACATTCCCGTGACGTACTTCTCGACGGGGTATGCGCCGGACTACCACCAGCCGACGGACGAGCCACGCTACATCGACTACGAGCACATGGCGCGCGTCGGGCGGTTCGTGCACGACATCATGCTCGCCGTGGCCGACCGACACGATCGACCGCGGATTACCGGTGCAGACCCGAGTTATCCTGTCTGTCGCTAGCTCGCGCCGTTCACGCGCCAGTGTCGTGACCGATCAAGTGTGAAAGCCCTCCTCGATCTTCGAGGAGGGAACCGCCGACGAAAGTCCCGCGAACGTTCCGCGCTCCGCCATTTTGGCGGCGGCGGAAATGAATGCGCCCCAGGCCACGCGAGCGAGCGCACCGCCGACGCTGATGCGTCGGACGCCGAGCTCGGCGAGTTGGCTCGCGGTGGTGAAGTCCGAGCTGACCAGCACGTTCACCGGCTTCGGGGCGACGGCGTCGACGATTGTGCGGATGTCCGCGTTTGTGCGAATGCCGGGCGCGTACAGACAGTCGGCGCCAGCGGCGGAATAGGCTTGCAGTCGGCGGATCGTCTCGGCGATGTCCGGTCGTCCCACAATGAAGCCCTCGGACCGTCCAGTGAGGAGCACGCCGGTGCCCGAAGTGTCGATCGCGCGGCGTGCGGCGCGCACTCGCTCCACCGCAAGCTCGAACGCGTAAAGTGGCTCGCTCGAATTGCCTGTCGAGTCCTCGATCGAGAGACCGGCGATGCCGGTTGCCACACCAAGGGCGACGTTGGCGGCAACGTCTTCTGGGTCAACGGCGAATCCGCCTTCGAAATCGGCGTTGACCGGCACGTCCACTGTGTCGACGAGCGACCGAAGATGCGCGAGAACTGGTCCAAGGCCGACCTGATTGTCTCGACGCGCAAGGGACCACGCAAAGCCGGAGCTCGTGCTGGCGATAGCGGGAAACCCAAGGTGTTGGAGCATCCCTGCGCTTCCAGCGTCCCATGCGTTGGGCATGAGGAAACAACCCGCCTCGTGCAGCCTTCGAAACGCGGCGATGGACATCAGAGTGCGGGATGCTTCAGGTAAACGTCGGTGTGGGTCTGGAACTGGTGCGCCACGGAGAGGATGATGTCGTCGTTGTAGAGGGCGCCGGTGATCACGCCACAGATGGGCTGCGGATTGAGCGGTGCCGGTGGCGTCGCGGGTGCGGCACCAGCGCCACGCCCGCCGCCCTGCGGAACGGGCACGTCGAACTTGTAAGGCACCACCACGCACGGGTGCCCAGTCTGGGCGTTCGGGCCGACGTCGGCCGGAGGCGCACCGATGAAGAGATCGAGGTCCGTCATGAACTCGCCCCACTTCGCCACCAGCGCATACCGGCGACGTTGGTTCTGTAGAAACTCGAACGCCTTCACCGTGCGTCCATTCAGGAAGCGCGGATTCCAATCGGCGGGCGCCATGGGGCTCGGCGGTCCCTGCGGCGGCGCGACGGTACCGGCGAACGGTGTACTGCCGGTCGTCGGCGTGAGCACCGTGTTGAGATCGAGACCGATCTCCTTCGCCTTACGCTGCACGTATTCGTCGAACGCGGCGGCGTATTCCACGTTGAGCCCACCTTCGCCAACGCCAGGAACGGTGGGTCGAGCGCCGATGTCCTTCGTCTTCACGCCGAGCTCGCGCAGCTTGTCTACGAGCTCCTTCGGCGCGTTCGGATCCACGCCAACGCGCAGCGACGCGAGCTTGATGTTCCGGTCGAAGTTGAAGGGCGTCATGACGGTGGACGGATCCTTCGGGTCGACGCCATGGATGACGTTGAACACCATGGCGCAGTCCTCGACGCTGCGACAGATCGGGCCCACGCGATCCTGCGACCACGCGAGCACCATTCCGCCGGCGCGGCTCACGCGACCGAAGGTGGGACGCAATGCGCTCAGCCCGCAGCGGATGGCGGGTGAAACGATCGAGCCCCGTGTCTCGGTGCCAATGCCGAAGGCCACGCACCCCGCTGCCGTCGCGGATGATGGTCCCGCGGAGGATCCGCTCGACCCCTGCGACAGGTTCCATGGGTTGTTCGTGCGGCCGCGAAACCATTGGTCGTTCTGCGCGAAGATGCCGGTCGCGAGCTTGGCAATGAGGACAGCTCCCGCACTGCGCAGCCGAACGACCACCTCGGCGTCATCGTCGATGATGCGATTCTCGAAGTCCGGCGTTCCCCACGTGGTCGGAACGCCCTTCGTGTTGAAGAGGTCCTTCACGCCGTATGGGATGCCGTGCAGCGGCCCGCGATACTTTCCGGCCGCGAGCTCTGCGTCCATACGCGCCGCCTCGGCCAGACCCTGCGACTCCATGATCGTGACGGCACACAGCAGCGTGGGGTTGAGCCGCTTGAGTCGCTCGAGGTAAATCGTCGTGAGCCGTACCGATGTGATCTTTCGCGCCTTGATCATTGCCGAGAGCCGGTGCGCGGGAAGAAAGGCGATCTCCTCGTCCGAAGTGGGCACCGTGCCCTTCCACTTCTCCACGTTGAATGCCGAACGCTGGAAGGCCTTCGCGCCATGCTCCTTCACGAGCTTTTCCATCAGTGCGCCAGTTCCACCGGGATACGGCATGAACTGCTCGGCCGGCGGTTCGCCGTTGCCGAGTGGGAGTGGGGCAACGGTTGGTTGTTGTGCGGGCGCGCCTAGAGCTGGCACACCGGTAGGAGATTGCCCAAAGGCCGGGTGCGCGCCGAACGAGCTCACCGCCGCCGCGACCATCGACATGAAGAGAAACTCGCGCCGACCCACGCCAGAAAGCTCTTCGGCCTCCTCGGCACGAAGCGCACGATCGCGATCGGTGGTCTCGAGCATCTCCAGCAGCGTCTTCATCGCATTCCTCGGTGGTCGTACATGATTGATCGATGGCGGATCTGTCGAGACATCACGACCCGGGGTGATACTCGCGCTCGGTGTGATTCTTCAGCTGTGAGCGATAAAAGTAGACGTCACGCAACTCGCCGGTGGTGTACCGGACGGCCTGGTCGTCGAAGTGCTTCGACTTCGGATCTCCGCTCTCGCCACCGGCGGAGATCGCCTTTGCGCGGACGCTGTCGCCAAACTCGACCACCGCGACGAAGCTGTTGCCGCTCGTGCCGTACATCTTCTTCGTGCCTGGATAGATGCGGGCGCCAAACGACGCGAGCGAACCCCATCGCGATGACGTGAAGCCCACCGGGATGCTCGGCGCCGCGTCGTTGAACGGCTGCACGATGTCTCCCGTGAGTCGCTGGAAGCGATTGATGTCGCCCCATGGTGTCTTCCAGGAGCCGAAATCGGCGACGAGCCTGTCCGATGCGCGCGCGAGCGCGCCGAGCCGCTGTTCTGCGGTGGCGCGCGTCGCCATGTAGTCGTCGACGGGGACGGCGACGCGGCGCGCCTCCTGGCCGACGGTGCGCTGAAGCTCGTCACCCCAGTAGACCGCCAGCGTGGTCGGGACGGACGTGATCGACCAGCGCCTGTCCCACGCGCGCAGAAGGCCGATCGGCTCTGCGAGTTTCTGTTTCAGCGCGCTGTTCGCCGGCAGAGCATCGAAATCGGCGACGAGCGGCGGCATCAGCGTCTCGAAGGCAGGCAAGTAGCTGTCGAAGGCCGCCGCCATTAGTGACGTCGGTGTAAAGTCCTTCTTCGCCGACAGGACGCGGATCGCATGCGTGCCACGCGGATTCTCACCGCCCGTCTCCATGTACGCCGGATAATTCTCCTTCCTCGGGCTGCTCGGCCCGGCGGCCGTAAACGGCCAGTTGTTCGTGTTGTAGAGCCAGCCGCTCTTCGGATTGCGAATGAGAGGGCTCTGCTCGACCGTGTGGAGCCCTTTCCATTCCGTTGCGGGATCGCTGCCGTCCACGGGCTTCGTCCAGTCGAAGCGAGGATCCCGCTTCGGGATGAAGTTGGCGTGGAAATACGCGATGTCGCCGTCCGCGTCCGCGAAGATGGTGTTGTTCGAGGAGTTCGTGTGCAGCTCCATCGTCTTCCGGAACTGCGCGTAGTTCTTCGCCTTGATGCGCGCGTACGACTGCGTGAGCGCCTTCACGGGCTCCTGCATCATGCGGATGGCCACCCATTTTCCATTCGCGTCGCGAATGATCGGACCGTGGTGCGTGCGATAGACCGTGAACTCGCGGTTCGCCATTCCCGTCGCGGTCTTGTAGGGCACGACGATCTTCGTCGCGACGACGGGACGCTCCGCACTGCCGTACTTGTAGACGTAACCATCGCCTTTCTTCGTCACCGTCTCGAGGTATTCGTCGACGTCATCGACGCCGCTCGTCGTATGCATCCAGCCGGCGCGGTCGTTGAAGCCCTGGTAGACGAAGAACTGTCCCCAGGTGAGTGCACCATACGCGTTCAGTCCCTCTTCGCTGACCATCTGCGCTTCGGCGCGGAAGAAGAATGAGGTGTGCGGATTGATCCAGAGCAGCGCGTGACCATGCGCGGTGTTGGACGGCGCGATGGCGAAGCCATTCGAGCCACCCGGCTCCCTCCAGGTCGTGGGTTCGCTCGGCGCCGTACCGACCGCCCTGCCCCCGTAGAACGCCTCGAGCTCACGTGTGGACACCTTCTCGATGTCGCCCCCGATACTGCCTTCGCTGAAGGTGAGCGCCATCCACGGCTCGAACCGCGTGAGGAGTCGTGGCTTCACCTCGGGATGCTTGTAGAGGTAGAAGTTGAGTCCGTCCGCCCACGCCACCATCAGTGTCTTCAACCAGGCCGGGGACGTGCGGTACTTCGCCCGAATGGTGTCGGGATTGATGAACAGCTTCATGCGCAGGTCGCGATAGACCTCCGCCTGGCCGTCCACTTCGGCGAGCCTCCCCATCGAGTTGATGAAGTTTGTCTCGACGCGATTGAAGTCGTCTTCCGCCTGGGCGTACATGAGACCGAACACGACGTCGCCATCGGTCCTGCCGTAGATGTGCGGGATGCCCCAGTCATCGCGGATGATCGTGGCCTTTTGCGCCTGCGCTTCCCAGCGAGCGACGTCTGCGGATTGCGCGGCGGCGCTGGTGCCGATCGAGAGCGTGGCCGCGAGGAGTACGAGGAGTGGTTTCATGGGGGGGTACAGGAGTGGTCGAACCGCTGCAAAGATGCCTTGGAGATCGAAGTGCCGCCATCGGCTGGCGATTATCCGCTCAATGCACGAATGCCGGTGCCTGTTCAGCGGAAGCCGGGCGCCGTACGTTCTCTCCCGGACTGAGGGAATCCAATGCCAAAATCAATTGTGCTGTTCCGCGCTGCCGCGCTGCTTGTCGCCACCACGCTCGCGACGGGTAGCACCGTGTACGCTCAGGCTGAGCCCCGCACCCCTGCCGAGCAGGCGAAGATGGACGGCGGCGTCATGCCCTATACCGCTGCCGATGTGCGCTTCATGCAGGGCATGATCGGACACCACTCACAGGCCGTCGTCATGGCTGGATGGGCGCCGACGCATGGCGCGAGCGAGAGCCTGAAGATCCTCGCCGGACGGATCGATGTCGCGCAGCGCGACGAGATCGCGTTCATGCAGCGCTGGCTGGGCGACAGGAAGCTCGCCGTACCGGATGCCGCCGCGCAGATGCAGCACTCCGTGACTATGCCCGGCATGGCGATGGGCGAGCTCATGCCGGGCATGCTGACGCCGGAGCAGATGGCGGAGCTCGATCGTGCCCACGGACCGGAGTTCGACCGCCTCTTCCTGACCTTCATGATCCAGCACCATCAAGGTGCGCTCTCGATGGTCGACCAGCTCTTCGGCACGCAGGGCGCCGGACAGGAGCTCTACATCTTCCGCTTCGCCTCTGACGTCAGCGCGGATCAATTCACCGAGATCGACCGCATGCGCCTCATGCTCGCCACGTCCCCACAATCACGGAATGCGCCATGAAATCTCGGTGTTCGACTGGACCGACGCCTCCCATCCGAAGGAGATCGCGTACTTCGACTAGGGGCCGATGGACTCCACCAAGTTCGTCGACGCCGGCTACTGGTCGTCGTACTGGTACAACGGCGTCATCGTGGGCTCGGAGATCGCCCGCGGACTGGACATCTTCGAGCTGAAGCCGAGTGCGTGGCTTTCGCAGAACGAGATCGACGCGGCGAAGCTCGTGCGCTTCGATCACCTCAACGTGCAGGACCAGCCCAAGTTCGTATGGCCCGCGTCTTTCGTTGTCGCCCGGGCGTATGTCGACCAACTGCGCCGCGGAAATGGCCTGTCCGCCGAGCGATTGACGGCGGTGAGCCGGGACCTGGATCGGGCGGAGAAGCTCGTGGGTTCGGAGCGGCGGTCGGCGCTGTCGGATCTGTCCATCGCGCTCAACCAGGACGCGCAGGCGTCACCAGACGGGGCGCGGGTCCGGCTCCTCTCCGGCGCCGTCGGAAAGCTGGCGAGCGCTCAGTAGTCGTACTCGAACGGGAACGAGAAGCGGGCCCGGGCACGTCGTCCGGGCCTGTTTCGTTCGCCCGTGGGATGCAACCGATTTTACCCTCGGGTGTAGCTTAGCCCAGTTCTTCCTCACCAGTACGACGAGGACCTATACTTCCCGCGTCCCCAACCCGAAGAGGAATCCATGAAGCACCGCGCCTTTGTTCTTGCGCTTGCAGTCGCCAGCATCGCCGTCGTTCCCGCTGTCGCCTCCGCACAGGCGAAGGGTGAAACGGCCCGTGCAGTTGCCTCGGGCGGCATTTCCGCCGCCGGCTGGACCGGCAAGATCGACGCAAGCGAAGCGGCCAAGGGATCCACCCTCGACAACGCGAAGCTGGTGAAGGAAGGGACGGCGCTCCACGTCACGACGGGGCCCGCCGTGGCCTACTGGGATCCGAAGAACACCGCGAGCGGCAACTATACCGTGATGGCGACGTTCTCCGAGCCGAAGTACATGGCGCTCAACAGCCATCCGCATCCGTACGGCATCATGATCGGCGGCAACGACCTCGGCACCGATCAGCAGAGCTACCTGTACTGCGCCGCATACGGCAACGGCACTTTCATCGTGCGCGGCTTCGGCCCGGCGCCGTTCCAGTTGAACGGACGTGGCGCAGCAAGCCCGGCCGTGCACAAGGCCGCTGGGGTCGGTGAGCCGGTGTCGCAGCAGATCGCCGTGTCGGTGAAGAGCGACAAGGTGGAATGCTCGGTGAACGGCACGGTCGTCGGCAGTTACGCCAAGGCGGAGGTGGTCGGCGCGGGCAAGCTGAAGTCCACCGATGGTGTCTACGGCATCCGCTTCGCGCACAACACGGAAGCGACTGTCACGGGCTTGATGGTGATGAAGCCGTGACGATGTGAGCGGTCTTGATGTAGTCGACCTTCGGGAACATGCGCTTGAGGTACGAGTTGCCGAGGGTCGACAGCAGGTGATAGCTCGGCGCTTCGCCGTAGCCGGAGTAGATCGAGTCGACCACGCCCATCCCCTCGACGACGCGCCCGATGGGCGAGAATCCCTGCTTGTCGAGGTTCTTGTTGTCCTTGAGGTTCACGAACAGTTGATGAGCACGTGAGTCCTTTCCACTGCTGGCAAAGACGAGCGTCCCCTTCACGTTCGGCACCTTCACCGAATCATCGGGAATGGTCTTGGCGTCCCAGGCTTCGTTCACCTTTCGGTCATTGTTGACGCCGAACTGCGCGACGAAGCCCGGCACGACGCGAAAGAATGCGCTCTCGTCGAAGAAACCTTCGGCGGCGAGATCATAGAAGCGATCCGCGCCGTGCGGCGAGAGCGCCCGCACCACTTCAACGACGAAATGGCCGCGCGTGGTCTCGAACGCGACACGAAAGGAGTCTGGCGCAGGACCGACCGGCGCCGTTCGCACGACATTCGGTGCGCTGTCCTTGCACGCCGCAAGTGCGCACGTAGCGGCGACCACTGTGAGCAGCGAAAGCAATCGACCGGCGCGCAGTGCCTTCATCTATGCCTCTGGAATACGGAGCCTGGTGAGCACGGGATGGATGTCCTCGATGAGTGGCGCGAAGAGCGACAGTTGATCGGGACTACCGAAGACGGTTGAAAAGTCGCTCGGGGTGAACGCGCGTGCCAGCCGCGCCGCAAACGTATCGCGGAGAACGCGCGAGTAATGATCGACGTCGTAGTCACGCCGATCGGCGCGCTCGGATCCGGCATCACCCTTCTCCGCGACAATGCCGAAGGAACCCGACTTCGTGCGATACACGCGAATGCGATCACCAACGCTCCACGCGGTTCTGCCAGCGGCCAGCAGCGCCTCATACGACAGCTCGCGCCGGCTCGAGCGCGTCTCGAGGTATTTCGCGGGTGTCTTGGTCAACCGAACGCGCGACGAGACGTCGTAGGTCGTCAACTCACGCTTGCGCAGCGCCGTAAGCGTCTCGAGGTACGCATCGCGCACACCGCGCACGTCGTCGCGAAGCAGGTGCTTCAGCGAGCGACGCAAGAATGCTTCGCCGTAGGGCTCTGCTCGACTCGACCGGAACGCGACGCCACGCAGCGTGAGGGCGCCATCGTACGCGAGCAGGACGTAGTTCTTCGGCTCGTGCGAGAGCATCGCCGCATATCGGCCATCGAACTCGAGTTGCACGAGCGGCGGGAGCAGTGCGGCCACCTCACTCACCACGCGTCGCTCATCCACCTCGCTCCACGTGGCCGGCACCGCGAAGTAGACGCCATCAGTATCAGCCTCGAGCAGCGTAACACCCCGCGCATCGAGCTCTCGGCACATCAGCGCAAGCGTCTCTCGTCCGCGGCGGGTCACCTCATTCGCTGCGTGAACGTCGGCGAACCGCGTGAGACCACCACCCGCGGCAAGATATCCATAGGCGGTGTTCACGACGATCTTCATCGCGCCCGACATTGCCTCGTTCGTGTGCCGCTGTGAGGATCCGGGCGGGGCTGCGCGCGCCTTCGCCTTCGCCGAGAGACGTTGCTCGACGAGCCCGTCCACGAGGGCGAGCAACGCACCGAGATGATCCCGCGCCGGACCAATGCGATAGGCACGCATGAGCGACGGATACAGGCTCGCCACATCGGCCTTGACGACGCGGTGCGCCACGCCAGTCGCGAACAGGTGCAGCGCCGCGCCGCTGTGGACCGTGCCATCGCCTTCCTCGTGCGCTGGCAGCGCCATCCCCGATCGCAAGTACGCGCGCACGAGAAGCGGATCGATGATTCCGGTCGCGGCGCCCGCATCCGCGAGGCGCTCGAACCGGCGCGGCGCCATGCGCGCGAGCGCGAACGCCGAGCCGCCCAGCAGCAGCGAGAGTGCGGCAACCTCGTCGACGTCGGCGGTCGCGTAACGTCGCACGCGCGCGGGGTCGCTCTTGTACGTGGAATAGATCAAGTCGCCGCGAATCAGCTCGCGCTCCGGTCCCGAGATGCCGAAGTGCCGAGCGACTGCCTTCAGGCCGTGGCCTGGCAAGTCACGGGCGGAGAAGTCGTAGCGACGAACCGCATCCAGCGTGTCGATCAGCTCGCGGCCAGGCGCAACGAAACGCACGCGTCGATCTGCGTCGTTCTCACTGACGGCGCCGCGTCGCGCGGCTCGCTGGCGAAGGCCCGGCATTCCATCACGTCCCAGAGTGAGGCGAACGCCGAGCGTTCGTGCGCGACGGTCGAGAAATGGGATGTCGAAGCCGTGGAGGTTGTGGTTCTCGATGACGTCAGGATCCACGCGGTTCACTTCATCGACGAGCCGCCTGATCAGGTCAGCCTCGGCCGCATCGCTGTCATCTCGCGCCTCGAGCAGCCTGCTGCTTCCGTCGGGATCGCGCACGGCAATCATGAAGACGCGACAGTAGCGCGGATCGAGGCCCGTTGTTTCGAGGTCGAACTGCAACCGGCGCAGCTGCGCATATGCGAGGTCGCGAAAGTACGTGCGTCCGGTTTGGACGAGATACTGCTCCTCGGCCGGGAGTGCGAGCACGTTGCCCTGCCCCAGCTCCTGCACGCGAGCCATGCGACGCCCGAGGCGCTGCGATGCGCCTTCGAGCACCGCGGTTGACAGCGTTCTGAAGTTTGCCGCCGAGACGAGGTAGCGGAGGGCGCCAGGGCCATCAAGCTCGCGATAGGTGACGAGTGCGCGTGGAGCGCCGTCGGGCGCGAGCTCGGCGCCGAGGTGTCGAAGATCATCCAGTCGGTCGAGGAGCAGCCAGGGACGAAACCGTTCCTCCTCCCGGACGAGCGCTCCGGTTTCGGGAAGGCGGCGCCACACCGTCGCTCGGCCCTCGTGCTCGGCCCAGACCGACACGATTCCCGGCGTGGGATCCCAGCCCCAGAGCCACTCGTCTTCGCGACGGGCGCTCGTCGGTACGATGGGCATCCCGGTGGCAGTCATCGGCGAAAGATAGGCATTCGTCGAGCACCACTGCGCCCGCGTTGCTGCGGGTCTACGCGCGTGATAGAATGCTCGGGCGCCTCCCCAATTCAACCGTGATTCACCCCATGTATCGATCTCTCGCTGCGAGTCGGTCTGTAGTTGCGTGTGCGCTTTTATTTGCCATCGGGCCGGCGTCAATGCCCGCCCGCGCACAGTCCGGCGCGATCCCGAGGCCGGAATCCGTGCTCGGCTTCACGGTCGGCGCGGACCTGAAGCTCGCGAACTACGACGAGTCGATGCGCTACTTCCGCGAGCTCGCGAAGTCGAGCAACCGCATCAAGCTGCTCGACGTCGGCAAGACTTCAACGGGCCATGACTGGACGCTCGCGGTGATCTCATCGCCGGAGAATCTCGCGCACCTCGATCAATACCGCGCAATCGCGCAACGTCTCGCGCATCCCGACGGCCTCACCGATGCCGAGGCACACCGCCTCGCGCGGGAGGGAAAAGCGTTCGTCGACATCAGCGGCGGGCTACACGCCTCCGAGATCGCAGGGTCGCAGCACACGATTCAACTTGCTTACGACCTGGTTTCAAATCCCACGGACCCGAAGATCAAGGCCATTCTCGACAACACGGTGCTGTTCCTGTGGCCTTCGATCAATCCCGATGGACAGAACATCGTGGCCAACTGGTACAAGGAGAACGTCGGCACGCCGTACGAGGTCGCGCCGCTGCACGAGCTCTACCAGAAGTACATCGGCCACGACAACAATCGCGACGCGTACATGCTGAACGTCGTGGAGTCGCGTGTCGTCGCACGGACGTGGCGCGAGTGGGAGCCGCAGATCATCTACGTGCAGCACCAGACCGCGCCATTCCCCACGCGCATCTGGCTGCCACCCTTCGCCGAGCCGATCGCGCCGCGCGTGCCCGCGCTGATGTCGCGCGAGGTGAACACGATCGGCATGACGATCGCGCAGTCGCTCGAGTCGAACGGCCAAGTGGGCGCGACCCACATGGGCACGGGCTTCGACGCATGGTATCCGGGCTACATCGACTACATGCCGATGCTCCAGAACATCGCGTCGTTCTGGACGGAGACCGCGCTGTACCGATACGCCACGCCCCACTTCTATACCGTCGACGAATTTCCAAAGGAGATGCGCGACCTGCGCCCGCAGTCGCTCTATCCCAGCCCGTGGCCTGGCGGTTGGTGGCGGATCAAGGATGCGATCGACTACATGGAGACGGGCTCGCTCGCGGTGCTCGACTACGCGACAAAGTATCGCGAGGAGCTCCTGTACAATCGCTACCAGGCGGGACGCAACACGATTGCTCGTTATCGGAAGGATCCGCCGTATGCCTATGTCGTCCCGCGGACGCAGCGTGATCCGGCTGCCGCGGCGGAGATGATGCGCCGACTCGCGTTCAACGGCGTGCGCATCGACGCACTCGAGCGCGATGCCACCATCGATGGAGCGGCATACCCGCGTGGAACCTGGATCATCCCGATGGACCAGGAGTATGCGGAGCTCGTGCGCCAGCTCTTCGACGCGCAGGACTATCCCGACCTTCGTGAGTCTCCCGACGGTCCACCCGAACAACCATATGATGCCTCCGGCTGGACGCTCCCGTACCAGATGGACGTGCGTGTCCTCGAGGTGCGCTCGCCACTGACGGAGTCAATCCGCTCCGTGATGAAGCTCGTCGTCGGCAAGGCGAGTGACTGGCGCACATCGCCCGATGCTCCGTTCGCTACCGACTCGATTGCCGCGGGCATCGTTGCCCTTCCCGGCCGTATCACTGGCTCGGGGAATCAGCTCGCGCTGGACCCCGCGGAGAACAACAGCTTTCGATTCATCAATCGTGCATTGGCGAGCGGTGGCACCGTGGGCCTCAGTGAAGGCGGCTCTCGGGGCGGGCGATATGTCGTGTCCGGCATCAGCGACGTCAAGGCGAGCGAATGGGTCTCGGAGCTGTCGTTGCACGCCGAGCGAATCACGACGGCTGCATCGCAGGCTGCAGTGCGCCCCCGCATCGGCGTTTACAAGCCGTTCACCGCCAGCATGGACGAAGGCTGGTCCGAATGGCTGCTCGACGAATACGGTTTCAAGTACGCGACCATCACGAACGCCGATGTGCGCGCCGGAAATCTCGGTACACGTTTCGACGTGGTGCTCATGGCGTCGGACCGGCCGCGGTCCATCACCGAGGGATTCGCCAAAGGCACCGTGCCGCCGAGATACGAAGGGGGGCTCGGTGACGAAGGCGCACGCGCGCTCGACGAATTCGTTCGCGCCGGTGGTACGCTGGTCTGCCTCAACCAGAGTGCCGGCTACGCGATTTCCGCGCTCCACCTGCCGGTGCGGAACGTGGTCGACACACTCTCGCGCAAGAACTACTTCTCGAACGGATCGATACTCGAGGTGACAACCGATCCGTCGCACCCGGTGATGGCGGGCATGCCCGATCGCGCGAAGGTCTTCGTCGACGGAAGCCCCGTCTTCGCCACGATGGATGGCTTCGAGGGCACGGCGCTCGCGAAATACGCGAAGGAGGGCTCGCCCAAGGTCTCCGGCTACCTGCTCGGCGAGAAGTACATCCAGGGCTACGCGGCGGCGCTCGACGTGAAGCACGACCGCGGACACGTGGTGCTGATCGGCTTTCGTCCGCAGTGGCGCGGGCAGCCGTTTGGGACATTTCGCGTGGTGTTCAACTCGGTGCTGTTCGGCGGAGAGGTCGCGAAGTCCGCGAAGCCCAACCCCGCTTTCTGGTCATCGCCGAAGCCGGCGGAGCTCGCGACGCCGAAGCACTAGCCCGAACAGCTCTGCCTCAAACCTCCAGCTCACGGCTTCGCGCTTAGCGCTGTGGCCTTCGCGCTTCTTCCTGCCTTGCAGGCGGCAGCCAGAAGGGAGCAGCGCAAAGGTAGGGGCCATGAGCTGAAGGTATGAGACAACAACCCGCGTTGTTACGGGCGGGGCAGCACTTCATCGATCGACGCAATGATGTCGCCCTCCAGAATCCCGTCGACGACATCGATGCCATCGACCACCTCGGCGAACACCGTGTAGTCGCGTCCGAGGCGCTGGTTATCGCGCAGGTTCACGAACCATTGTGCGTCGCCGGTATCGTGGCCGCGCGTGCTCATGCCTACCGTCCCGCGCAGATGCGGGATGTTGCCCAGTTCGTCGCGGATGAACTCCGAGAGCCCGACGTATTCATTCGCCCCGGGGCTGCCGCCCTGAATGACGAAGTCGTGCTCGACCCGCTGCCATGTGAGACCGTCGTAGTAGCGCGCACGCGCGAGCGCGAGAATTCTCGACGCCATCAATGGTGCGACGTCGCCGCGCAGGCGAACGACGAATGAGCCTCCGCCACTCGCAGGGGCCATTGTGACCCGCAAGCGTATATCCGCGCCGAGCGCAAGTGCGACCGCCTGGGGGAGCAGTTCTGCGTGGACTGGTGGCGGACGGTCTTCGGTCGCGAGTCGGCCGGCCGCCTCGAGCAGCGCCGCGCGCACGTCGTGCGCGGATGCGTTTCCGAGCACGACCCAACGTGCATAGGCGGACGACGTTGCGGCGCGCACGTCGGCGCGCGGCGATCCCTTCAGGGCCACTGCCGCGGCGCGAACGGCTTGTGCGCCGCGACCATTCAGCGTCGCGACGTAGATGTCGTCGTCGGCGTGAGCGGTGAGCTTGCTCAGTCCCTCGATCGCGGCCTCCTTCACATTGTCGTCGGGATCGCGCGCGAGCGTGCGCAGGCGCAACGTGTCCGAGAGCACAGTCGCGGCTCGCGCCGCATAGGCGCGGACCTGCGGCTGTCTGTGCGACGCGAGCCTCGACATGCGTTGAAGCGCCTCAGTCGGCCTCACTCGAGCGAGCGCGACCCCTGCATGCGCCGCCGCGTGCCATGAGACGCCGCCTGCCCGCCGACGCGACGCATCGGCAGGCAGCGCATCCACCCATTCGCGCAGCGTCGTCGCGATGGCGTCGTCACCGGCGCATGCAGGGGTCAGCAGATCGGTGGCGCGGAAGCGCACCGGCCACGCGCTGTCAGCAAGCGCGATGCGCAGCACGTTGCAATCGCTCTTCGCGGTGAGCGCTCGCAGGCGAAGGCGCCATGACGGCTCCGGCCACGTTGGCGGAGCCGGGACCGGAGGAAGGGAGTCGCGCGCCGCGAAGCGCGAGTCCCTGATGCGACCGCGAGCGCGGATCGCGATGGTGCGCACGCGTGGATCCGAGTGGCGCGCACCCTCCGCGATCGCGGCATCCGACGAGTCGCGTCTGTCCTCCGCCAGAAGGATGCGGCCTACGAGCGCGGAATCAGCCGTCGTGAGCTGACGAGCCTGCGCCGACGCGGCCGCAGGTAGAAGAATCAGTGTGGCAAGCAATGCGAGGCGCATTTCCCGAATCGACTGCCGAATTGCGCGGCGCGCAAGCGTCGCGCAGCCTCGCTACCTCGGTGATACCACCGGCGATGCGCTCGTGTCACGCTTGACCACCGTGTCCCTCTGCGGCAGGGTGGCGTCGCGGAATTGTGGCATCGAGTCGCGCCGTGCAAGCGAGTCGCGTCGCGCCGACCGGTTGAACACCGTCGGACTTGTTCCGGTTGCCCTGGATCGCGTCGCCTCCGTGCGCAGCATCTCATTGTGCTTGCTACGCAGTGAGTCCGCGCGGCGCGACGCGGCCACTGCCGCCGAGTCCTGCGGCGGCGTCACCGGTATCGGGACGAGAGACGACGGCGCCGCCACCGGTGCGGGTTGCTGCGCGACTACCGGCTTCGGTGCTGCTTTCTGCAGCGGCGGCGGCGGGGCGGCAGAAGTCCTGCTCGCCAGCGTGATCGCCGATGCGCCGATCAGCACGACGAGTGCGGCGATGGCCGCCGGCAACCGCCACTTGCGCTTGGCCGGCGAGGTATGCGTGACCGCGGAATGGAATCCCGCACTGAGGTCGGTCAGCGAAGCCACCGATGCTGACGACGCGGCCGCAACCGCTTCGCGCACAGGCTCGTCGACGATGTCGTCGTCGCGCATGAGGGCCGTGTCGTCGTCGAACGAGAGCTCCTCGAATGGAACGTTCACCAACGGGACGAACACCGGCGCGTTGAACTCCTCGTCGTCGAGAGTAGAACTGACGTCGCTCATGTCCTCCAGCGCCGCCTCGCGCATCTTCTCGATCTCGAGTTCGCCCGCCGCCTTGAGCTGCATTCGCAACGCCTCGACCTGCCGACGATCCTCCGCCGCAACGCGCTCCACCTCTGCGCGCTGTGCAATTGCCGCCTTCTCCAACTCGGCGCGGAACGCCACCAACGCCGCCCGTTCTGCCGTCACTGCACGCTGGAGCTCCTCCTTCTCCTTCGTCGCACGATCGCGCTCATGTGCCTTCGCGCGCTCGAAGGCCGCGTGCTCTTCTTCCTTGATCTTCTTGTAGGCCGCGGTCTCCTCCGTCTTCTGTTGCTCGTACGTGGCGCGCTCCTCAGCCATGTATTTCTCGAAGGCCGCGCGCTCCTCTGCCGTCGTCCGCTCGAATTCAGCACGCTCGTTCGCGAGCTTTTCCCGCTCGACGCGCTGCTCCTCGAGCACCTCCGCACGAATGCGATCCGCCTCCGTTTCTCCAGCCAGCAACGGATCTGCCATGCCGACGAGCGCCAGGTACGACTTGACGTCCTCCGGCGTGTGGACCCGATCCTCCTCGAGCATCGCCGAGGTCTCGTCGCGGAGCCGCACGGGAAGGTCCGGCCGCAGCTCGGCAAGGGTCTGTCCATCGTAGTCGCCCGGATCCTCGAAGCCGGTGAGCATCGTCAGCACGAGATGCACGATGGCGTGCGCATCTTCCGTCGCGCCGCTCACCGGCTGCAGGCGCCGGATGGGCAGCAGCCCGAACGTGACGCGCACCCGGTCGGTCTTCGGCTCGAGGAAGATCCGGTCGGGATTGAGCCCGCGATGCATGACGTTGTGCGACCGAGCCCACTCGAGCAGCCCGTTGATCTCGCGCACGATCGCCGCGACACGCGTGGTGGAAAACTTTTCGCGCGTCGCGAGAATCTGCGTGAGCGAGGGATCGGTGGTGCGCTGCGTGACGACGGCGAATGCATCGTTGCCGAGCCACCGTCCCTCGATCACCGGCACGAGGCGCCGATGCGTGTTGGCGGCGAGCAGCTTGGTGTCCGCCGCGAGGTGAGAAAGCGCGTTGCCCTCGTCTCCGTCGGGCGACGTCACCACCGAGATCAGGACCGCCGTCTGGTCGTCTCGGCGCTTGCCCGCCGCATCCTTCCTCGTCCCCATGAAGTTGCGGGCATCATGCACTCCGCCGACCTCGCCAACGATGTCGTAGTCGGCCGCGAGGGACGAAAGATCGGGAGACTGCCTGGCCTCGGTCATCTATGGCTCCATGCCGTTCGCTGTTCCGTGCGGATCGCCCGACCTGATATTGCGGGATTGGTGCCGCGGACTCTGCCGGTAGGCCAGTCTGAGCAGGAACTCGCGCGCGCAATGGCGATGAACATGCCCAATCCATCCCTAAGTCATTACGGCATCGAATCTTGCATATTCCTTGCCGCGTGTTCGACCAGGTCGGTGAAAATGCAGTTCACCGGGAAGCGCAAGAAAACGGCGCGACCGCACAGGGCAAGATGACGCACCGCACGCGAAAGAGCCCGGACCGCGTTGACGCGGTCCGGGCTCGATCAGTTCTGAAAAGTCACGCGATCAGAGATGCTACCTGAAGTCCTCCTGATGATCCCGCCGGATGTACGTGCTCGACTGCGCCTTCGGGAAAACTCCGCCATTCAGGTCCTGGTTGTCTTCGTCGTCATTCTCAAACGCGCCGACATCACCGTCGCCGGTCCCCGAACGTTCAACACGCACGGTCTGCTTGTACGTCTGGCCACCGGCCGACAGCGTGACGACGTACGTACCCGGCTCGACGAGGTTGCCCCCGCCCCCGCCGAAACCACCGCCACCGCCACGACCACTCATCGCGGGCGGCTTCATCCCGATGACGTCCCAGATCTTCTGCTGCGCGGGCTCGGGCGCACGACCTCGGCCGCCACCACCGGCGAACGCAGCGGCGATTCCTTCCGCGGACGTGTCGGCAGCCACCGCGGCTGCCCCTCCTGCACCGCCGCCTGCCCCACCGGCGCCGCGACCACCGCGACCACCGCGACCTGCCGGCGTCGGTCCCGGCTCCGCCGGCCGCGCACAGAAGGTGTCCCACTGGGTGAGTGGGTGCTCGCAACCAGCTTGCGCACCGCCGCGTCCACCTCCGCCACGACCTCGACCGAAGCCGCCAGCGAGAGCCGCCGGCGGATTGTTACCGAGGTTCACGATACGGCGCACGGCGACGAGTGCCGTGGTGTCATACCCGGCCTTCGAAAGCGAGTCGAGCACACCGGGCGCACGGTTCTTCAGGATGATGCTGTCGCGCCGAGCGGACGGCGACAATGCCACACGTGCCGCGGGCGCGCCCTGGAAGGCCCACTGCACGTTGTGGATGCCGCGCGCCGCGGAGCCGGTCGTGGTATACAGCTGCGTCCCAGCCGCATCGGTCACCGTAATCCGCACCGGTGCAGCAACCGAGTCCTTCAAGCGATAGGAAATCGTGGCGCCATAGGCAGGTGCAGGAATCACGAGCGGCGCCTGCCCCCATCCGTTGCCGGGCAGCCCCATCATCGGTCCCTCACCCCACTGATACGCCACGCGCGGTGCGTAGAGCGTCGCTACGTCCGCGACATTCTTCGGCGTGATCTGCTCCAGCGGAGCGACGTCGACGAACCACACGCCACGGCCATGCGTCGCGATCATCACCTCGCGATCGCGCGGGTGGATCTTCAGGTCGTACACCGGCACGCTCGGTAATCCTGATGCGAACTTCGTCCACGTCTGTCCACGATCGATCGAGGCATACACGCTCAGCGACGAACCGACGAAGAGCAGATCACGGTTCCGCGGGTCCTCGCGAATGACGTGGAGATAGTCGGCCGGGCTCGACTTCGGCAGGTTGTTCACGATCGAGTGGAATGTCTTGCCGCCGTCTTCCGTCGCGTACAGGTACGGCGTGAAATCATTCCAGCGATGGTTGTCGAACGCCACCCAGAACGACAGCGTATCGAAGTGCGAAGGCTCCACGCGCGCGACGTACACATCCTTGCTCGGCAAGCCGGGAAAACGATCGCTCAGGTTTTCCCAATTGCCGCCATCGTTGTGCGTCAGCCAGACATTGCCGTCGTCGGTGCCAGCAAGCAGGAAGCCCGGCTTGATGTAGGACTCCGCCAGCGTCACGACCGTGCCGTACGTCTCCGCACCCGTGACGTCGGGTGTCACGCCGCCCGTGTACTTCTCGGCCGTGTCCATCCGCGCGCGCATCTGCTTCGACAGGTCGGGCGAGATGGTATACATCTCCTCGCCCCGCTTCTGTGACTTGAAGACCTTGTTGCCGCCAAGGTAGAAGACCTGAGGATTGTGCGGCGAGAGAAAGAAGGGCGAGTTCCAGTTGAAGCGCGTCAGGAGATCGGTGGAATCCTTCCGCTGCGTGGCGCGCAGCGTTGCGAGGCGCTTCTGCTGGTCCTTCGTCGGCGGCGTCATGGGATCGCCCCAGACGACGGCCACGGAATCCTCGTTCTGGCGATACTTCTCCTGCCAGCCGGGCTTCGTGACGCGGAGGTTCTGTCCCGTCTTCAGGTTGCGCGCCTGGATGCCGGCGTTCTGCGATTCGCCCCACACCCAATCGCCAGCGGGGTCCTGCGCGGTGTAGAAACCGTCGCCACCCGAGATGGTGAACCAGTCGGAATTGTTGGTGGCCGTGCGCCGGCGACTCGGCCCACACCACGCGCCGTTGTCCTGCGCGCCGGTACAGACATTGTAGGGCACCTTCATGTCGTAGCTGATCTCGTAGAACTGGCCGAGCGGCAGGTTCATCGGGTAGAAGAAGTTGCCGCCCTTGTCGAAGGTGATGGCGATGCCACCATCGTTCGCGAGCGCCCAACGCTCGGGATCATTGGGATCGATCCAGATGCCGTGATCGTCGACATGTACGCCCTGGGCGGCGTTGGCCGTCGTCTTTCCGCCGTCGTTCGAGACCTGAAGCTCGGTGGACGAGTAGTAGACGCGGTTTGGATTCTTGGGATCGACGCGTACTTGCGAGTAATAGAAGGGGCGCGTATCGACGATGCTCGTGCGCTCCCACGTTCTGCCGGCATCGGCGGACCGGTACAAACCATTCGCTTCGGGACGCTTGCCCATCGTGATTGCGCCCTTCTGCGGCGCCATCGAATAGGCTTCCGTCAACGCATAGACGACGTCCGGATTGCTCGGAGCGACCGCGAGGCCAATGCGCCCCTTTGTGCCTTCGGGGTAGCCGTTGCCCTTGATCTCGGTCCATGTCTTTCCCGCATCGCTCGTCTTCCAGAGCGCGCTGCCTGGGCCACCGCTGTTGAGCGAATACGGCGTGCGATAGCGTTCCCAGCTCGACGCGTAGAGCACGTCGGGATTGCGCGGATCGATGGTGATGTCGACGAATCCCGCACGGTCGCTGATGAACTTCGACATCGTCCACGTCTTGCCGCCGTCGACGGTCTTGTAGAGCCCGCGGTCGGGAGTGGATTTCCACGCTGCGCCGAGTGCGGCAACGTAGACCACGTTCTTGTCGCGCGGATCGACCACGATGCGGCCGATGTGCTGCGTCTTCTCGAGGCCCATGAGCGTCCACGTCGTGCCGCCGTTCTCCGACTTGTAGATGCCGGCCCCGGGCTCGATGGTGTTGCGCGAATTCGGCTCGCCGGTGCCGGCCCAGATCGTGTTCGTGTCCGACGGCGCGATGGCAAGCACGCCCATCGAGATGATGTTCTTGTCGTCGAAGATCGGGCGCCACGTGACGCCGTTGTTGCCGCTCTTCCAGATGCCACCGCCCGCGGCGGCGACATAGAGAGTCTTTGACGGACCCGGAATGCCAACGACGTCGGAGAGACGACCCTGGAAATTGGCCGGGCCGACACTGCGCCACTTCATACCGGCCACGCTGGCCGAATCGAGGATCTGTGCTGCGACGGCGTGGGCGGCGGCCAGCGAAAGAGCACCGCACAGAAGGACGTTACGGTATCGGTTCATGCGCATCGGGAGGATATGGGGGTTGGGTACAAAAAGGGTACGCCCACGTCGGTCGAATCGTTAGCGGGCTGGCCGCGCGAGTCTGCTGGGGCTTGACGGGCGCGGGAAACATCCGCACTGTCGCTCCACGATGAGACGCCTCGCCGTCGCGATCCCGCGTGTATTCCTGGTGCTCGCTCTCTTCAGCTGCACGAGCGACAGCACCGGTCCGTCCAGGATACAACGCGCGAGTCTCTCGCTCGCGCCTGGCTTCGACCGCGCGATACTCGCGCAGGTCGGTGTCGACCGAGTCCTGGTCCGCTTCACCCGGACGGACGGCACTAAGGCCCTCGAGACCGTGGTGGCCTTCCCCGCCGGGAGCGACACCCTGAGCCTGTCGGTGGCGGTGCCGTTGAACGGTGCCGCGGAATCTTTCGATCTCACGCTCCTCCTCATCGACGATCCGGCCGCGGACACCGTCTTCCGGTCGGGCCCCACACCTGTGGTCCTCCGCAGCGACATCACGCAGTCGACCGTGTCGGTGCCCGCGTTCATGTACGCCGGTCCAGGCGCGAACGCGACCGGCATAAGGTTCGTGTCCCAGCCCGCCGCCGTTGCCTTCGGACAGACGGCGACGTTCACCGCCGAGGCATTCGACGCGTCGGGGAAGGTCGTCCCCAATGCGCCCATCCTCTGGAGCTCGTCGGATCCTTCGAAGGCGTCGGTGCCCAATGGCGCCGTGGGCGCGGTCGTCGGAGGTACCACGCGTGGCAGCGTGACGGTCACGGCTTCCCTGCTGCAGACCGTGCTGAACACGCCCCCCCCCGTCGGTGGGCAGCACCCTTCTCGTCCAGCCCGTGGCGAGCGCGCTGATCGTACAGGGTGGATCCGGTCAGACCGGGACGGTCGGTGCCGCGCTCGCCCAGCCGCTGCGTGTCCGGGTCAATGCGGCGGATAACCTGGGCGTCCAGGGCGTGCCCGTCGCGTTCACGGTGACCTCGGGCGGCGGCACCCTGTCCACCTCGCAGGTCGTCACGGACCTAAACGGCGACGCCTCGGTCTCGTGGACGCTCGGCGGCGCGGTCGGTGCGCAGGTCGTTTCGGCCACGGTGACGGGCGTCGCGGGCGCAACGCAGACGTTCACTGCGACCGGCCTCGCTGGCGTCCCAACGAAGCTCGCCTTCACCACGCAGCCCTCGGCGGTGAACGCCGGCGTGGCCATCGCGCCAGCCGTGGTCGTCGAGGCACAGGACCGCTTCGGCAACACGGCGACCGGCTTCACAGGCCCCATCACCATCGCCCTGGGTGTCAGCCCGGCCGGCGCTACGCTGGGTGGCACCACCACGGTGACCGCCGTGAACGGCGTCGCGCGGTTCGGCGACCTCACCGTCAGTGCGGTGGGCACGGGCGTCACGCTCGTAGCCGCGAGCAGCGGCCTCACGGGCGTGACCAGCGCGCCCTTCACGGTGAGCGCCGGGGCGCCCGCGACGCTGGCGTTCACGACGCAACCC
>DAIUFP010000017.1:0-101655 GCA_036844565.1 Gemmatimonadaceae bacterium
TAAGCCGCATCACCGAGGCATCGCCTGAATGTCAACTAGGCGAGGGACACTCCCCGAAGCCAGTCGAGGATGGGATAAGCTTCCTACCAAATCACGCCTCCTCAGAATCCTCGACTTGCATACCAACGCGACCTCAAACAGATCTGGACGGATCGGTTGGATAGGCGTTTGCCGTCTCGCGTGAAGCGTGAATGGAGTTGTTCCATAAATTTAAGTTTTTCCCACACAACCACCAACGCTGTTATTCAACCGATTCGTGCAAATTCGTTGGTGGTCGCGTGGCGGGGCCAGTCGAGGATTCTGAGGAGGGTCGGCGTTGTAGGAAGCGTAAAACAGTCTGTTGATCTTCCGCACTCCCGAAGGTCCACGGCCCGCGACGCTATCGCAGCGGCAACAGCAGCGAAAAAGTCGCACCGCCGCCCGGCGTCTCGCTCAAGCGAAGATCGCCACCAAGGAGCCGCGCGAGCCGCCGTGCGATCGCAAGCCCGACGCCCGTGCCCTGCGCGATGGCGACAGTCGCCGGCACGCGAAAGAATTCCTCGAACACGCGCTCCCTGAGCGACTCCGGTATGCCCGGCCCCGTGTCCGCGACCTCGCACGCGACGACTCGGCCAAGCTCGTCATCGTGCTTCGATGAAACGACGACGCGCACCGTGCCGCCGTGCGGAGTGTATTTCACGGCATTCGACAACATGTTGCCGAGTACCTGGCGCACACGCCCAGGGTCCGTCGACACGCGGGCTGCCGCCTCGAGCGCGACGGCATCCACGTCGAAGCCGAGCGTTAGACCGGCCGCATCGCCGGTGGCGCGGTAATCGTCCACACAGTCGCGCGCGATCTGGGCGACGTCGCACTCGCGGCGCTCGATCTTGAGCTGACCCGCGTCCGCGCGCGACACCTCGACGAGGTCATTCACCGTATCGAGCGTGGCGGTCAGCAGGCTGCGCAACCGGACCACCACCTTCGCCTGTGCCTCGGGCAACGGACCAAGGGCGCCGTCCGCGAGAAGGTCGGCATACCCACGTGCGGCGCCGAGCGGATTCTTGAGGTCGTGGGTGACCCCGCGCATGAGCGCCGACTTGGAGGCCATCGCACGTTCCGCATCGCGCTGACCCATCGCCGCCGCCTCAGAGAGCAGGATGGTGCGGCGCGCAGTCCACGCGACCGCGCCGAGCGCGAGCAGCGCGAGCGGTACGAGCCCGGCAGGAACGATGACGCTGAGACGCTCGAGTCGATCGATCTGCACGTGTTGCTCACTGGTGCGCGCGTTCAGCTCGTCCTCCAGGCGCTGCATGTTGTCCTGTGCGATTTCTATGGCCTCCCACCGTCGCCCTCGCGATGCGCTCGCCGTCGCCCCATGCACCACCGTATGCCCCGAACGCGACTCCGTCTCGAAGCGGCTCTCCTCCCGTTGCCAGGCGGCGATGGACGCCCGTGCCTCAGCGAATCTGGCGATCGCCTCCGGGCCTGCCCGACGAACCAGCGAATCGAGGGCGCCTTCGTCACGCGTGATGGAGGCGCGAGAGGCGCTCGCGGCCTTCGCGGCTGCGGACGACTCTCCAACGCCCTCCGCCAATTCGCTGCGTGCGGCAAACTCGGTCGCCGATGCTGCCTCCAGGTCGTTCGTCCGGACCAGTGCGGGTGAAAGCACGTCGCTCACGAAGCCGCGGATGCCCTGGAGTCGCGAGGTCGTGAAGTACGGAGCGGCAAACAGCGACAGGAGTGCCGCCGCGATGATCGCGAGTGGTAGCCACCAGGTGCGAGACCGGGTCCGCGCACGGAGCGGTTCGACCGGCGTCATGATAGGAAGTGACAGGAAATTTTGGCCCCTCGTGTGTACGCACGTCGTGAAACTGCGCCCGGTGGTCCGGGGTCTCCGTCAATGGATACTTGCTGGCGCCGGCGTTCGTTGGAGGGCCGCGTAGTGGCTCAGTTCACACGCTTACATTCATGAAATGGCCATACAAGATGTAATTGCCGAATTGAACCACGTGCAGTCAGCGGGGTTAATCTCTTCCTACGCGGTCGGTGGTGCGGTTGCCGCAAGCGCGTACATCGAGGTCGGTTCCACCGTTGATGTGGACGTTTTCGTCGTCTTTGGGTCGAACGCTGCTCATCCTCTTGCCCCGCTCGGTCCAGTTTGGGCGTATTTGACCGATCGTGGAGCGAAAGAAGAGGGAGGGCACCTTGTGATAGGCGGGTGGCCGGTGCAGCTTTTGCCGCCGGGAACACCCTTGTACGACGACGCGATTCTCAATGCGCGCACGAAGATGTTTGGTGGTCAAGAAGGCAGAATAATGGGCCCCGACCATTTAGCTGCAATCGCTTTGGCGACTGGGCGCGGCAAAGACTACGTTCGCGTTGAGGAATTCATCAAGCGGAACAAGATCGATATGGATGTGTTTCTGCAGTTAGTCGAGCGGTTCGGACTGCAAGAACAGTGGAAGACATTCGAGATGAGATTCTTGACGCCAAATGCCTGAACTAGATTGGGATCGCATCCGCAAGGAAAAGGACGCCTACCGTGATTCGGCGGCTTCCCTTCCTTTCGAAGAGAAATTGCAGGTGATGGAACGGTTGCGTGATCGCGCCCTGGCGATGCGGGAGCATACGGGTCCCGCTCCTCGGGGCCACGGTGAACCGGCCTCCAACATTCACGTCGTAGTCCCTCACCCGCAGAGGGACGCCGAGAACGTACGAAGCGTCATGAATCTTGGCCTCTTTGGCGTTACGGCGACACTAGCCGCAGCGATGGTGTCCCGGCAGTCAGTCAGCGCTTCTCCTGTTGCCGCGACCGGGAAAGCCGTAGAGCGAGCATAGGTAGTTCTTGCCGATCAAAATTGACAGCTGCATCGTCTGCGACCTGATTCGCCCGGAACTGAACGGGAAGCTCATCATTCTCGGCTTTTTTGGAGTTTGCCCAGACGTTAATGTTGCCATTCAGCACCTACATCAGCCCGCCACGCTGACTTTTCTGTTTTCTGGCAGCCCCGGCGTGGGCACCTACGCCGTGAGGTTCGACGTTGTTGAAGCCCTGCAGCAACGCGTCATCGCATCATCGGCGGCAATGCCCTTCCAACTGAGCCTCACGGAGCGATCGGTCCTCGCACCAACCCTCCTACTCGTGTTCGGGCATCCGGGCACCTTCACCGTTCGGTGCATGGCGGATGATGTTGAGTGCTTCCGAGGGCAATTCAGGGTGACTCAAGGCGCCATAGCCTAGCGAACCGCGTCGCTGGCTTTAGGCCACTCATGCTAAGGCGCTCAAGCAAGAGGTCCGATGGCGCGAACGAGATAACGGGCCAAGCACCACTTGCGCACCCCTGCGTGTGGCATGTATAGTTCAGTACATGAACTATCCGGACGCGACTTCCGAACGAAATGACCTCCAGAATGGTCCCGACAACGGACTCATGATGGCCGTCATCAAGTCCGCTCGGCACATCCAGGACAGGCTCGAACGTATCCTCGAGTCCGTTTCGCTCACTCCAGCCAAGTTTCAGGCGCTCGACGCGCTTGTTCGGGCAGGCGAGCCCATGGCGCTCAGCGAGCTGGCCGGGTCGCTCGGGTGCGTCCGGTCGAACATCACCCAGCTCGCCGATCGGCTGGAATTGGACGGGCTCGTGAAACGGGTCGACGACGCATCTGACCGCCGTGCGATCAGGGCCGTCGTTACTCCTCTGGGAATCGAGCGCCATGCGGCCGGTACGGAAGCGATTGCCGAACTGCAGAACGAATTAGCCTCACTGGTGCCGAGCGGGGACCGGTTGCGTCTCGTCGAGGTGTTGTCGGGAATCAGCTGACGGAAACTTTTTCAGGATGTTGACGTTCATATATGCACTATCGTTGTGTGAACGGTACAGAAGGGATGTCGATTTCAGGCCAGATGTCGATATCAGGCAGGCTGAAGCGACGTAGTGAGGAAAGCAACGAGCCGTGTCTCGTTCATCATACGATGCCAACACGTACGACTGATTGGCCGCAGGCGTCGTAGATCGTGTAGGAGGCCGGCCGAGTGCCGGAAGGAAATGACCATGTCACACCGCACCTTGAAAACCGCAGTACAGACCGTCGACCTTACGGCGCGTGCCAGGACTATCAGGACGGGTCTCGGGCTCGCTGTGCTCACCGCGCTGACCGCGTTCGCACTTCGCGCAGGTGCCCAACCGGTCGCCGCCAGTCATACACTCGCTCTGCTGCCGACCATCTCCGCGCGTGCGCCGTCCAACATGGCGGCGCCGGCGTCGAAGCAGCCGGGATCAATCACGTTCGCGCCGGTGCCCTTCGCTGTGGGCGAGGAGCTGGTCTACAAGGCGAGCTTTGGTGGACTGCCCGCGGGCATGGCACGCATGCGTGTCGACAACATCGAGATCATTCGCGGTCGTCCCGCGTATCACGTCCTCTTCTCCATCGACGGTGGCGTGCCGTTTTACCGTGTGCATGACCGTTATGAGAGCTGGATCGACGTGCAGACGCTCGCGTCGCTGCGTCACACACAGCGCATCTCCGAAGGACGCTACAGCCGGAACACCACGTACGAGATCTTCCCGGAGCGCGCGTCCTACCAGAAGGACGACGAGCCGGTCGAGGCGAGTGTCGCGAATCCGCTCGACGACGGCTCGTTCATCTATGCGGTGCGCATCGCGAAGCTTCGGGTTGGCGAGACGCGTCGCGACGACCGCTACTTCCGTCCCGACCGCAATCCAGTGGTCCTCACCGGCCTCCGGACCGATACGGTGACGGTGAACGCAGGCACCTTCGTTACCGTCGTGGTGCGTCCGTCGATCAAGGCAAATGGGTTGTTCTCGGAGAACGGCGATGCGCAGATCTGGTTCAGCGACGATGCGAATCGCTATCCGGTTCAGCTCAAGACGAAGTTCTCGCGCTTCTCGCTGACACTCTCCCTGCAGGCCGTTACTGCAGGCGATGCTGCTACGCACGGCAAGTTGCTCGCGGCGGCACTCGAACGCTGATCACAGCGTTGGCGAGGCGGCGGATCATCACTGATCCGCCAAGATCAGTTGGTGGCGGCGCTCGTACACCAGTCGAGGATTCTGAGGAGCTATGAACGTGTAGGAAGCGTATAAAGTCAGTTGCAGTTCAGAGCTTGAGCAACAAGAAACACACCGGGCGAGCACGCCTACTGAGCCGGCGTCTCGACCGCAGCGGGAAGTCGATACACCGTCACGATGGTGTCGTCGAACTCGCGCCGCTGCGCACCACGCGGGACCACGTGCGTCCTCGCATGCTCCACGGCGAGCACGCGCGAGAATCCCGTGGCATGCCAGCTCTCGAGCACGAGGTCCAGCATCCGGGAGCCATACGGGGGATCCGCGAACGCGACGTCATAGCTGTCGCGCTTGAGCGCCGCGACGAAGGGAATCGCGTCGCGCTTGAACAAACGGGTGCGATCGAGCATGCGCAGCGTCGCGATATTCGCCTTCAGGGCATGAAGGCTCGACGGACGAAACTCGACGAAATCCGCGCTGTGGGCGCCCCGAGACAGCGCCTCCAGGCCGAGCGCCCCCGTCCCCGCGAACAGGTCGAGGACACGCGCATTCTTGACGTCAACCTTGAGCATGTCGAGCATGCCGGCGCGAACGAGTTCGGCGGTGGGCCGCACGCGCGCATCCGCAGGCGATAGCAGGTCGCGCCCCGCGTATTTTCCCCCAACGATTCTCACCGCACAAGCTCCTTGACTGGCCACAGCGACCACCGCGAACCTTCTCCGGCCGCAACCCGCAGCGCAAGCGGTTCCAACCACTTCGGCAACCGGACTGTCAAACAGGCTCCCACCGTCCGCCGACCCCATCTGATCGCCTGATGCGACTCGTCCCCACCGCAGCCCTGCTCAGCCTTCTCCCCGTCGCCGGCGTCATCTACGCGCAGCAGGCGCCGAAGAATGCGAAAATCGAACAGCTGACCGCCGGCGCCCTGCGCGCCGACCGCGCGCCGGTCATCGATGGACGGGAAGACGATGAAGTCTGGCGGACCATCCAGCCGAGGAGCGATTTCCAGGAGTTCCAGCCGCACGAGGGAGGCGAGCCGCGCTTCCGCACCGAGTTCAAGGCGGCCTACGACGATCGGAACCTCTATGTGTTCGTGCGTGCGTACGATGCGCATCCGGACAGCATCATGACGGCGCTGACGCGGCGCGACGTGCGAGGTCCATCGGATCAGATCAAGATCATGATCGACTCCTACCACGACCTTCGCTCCGGCTTCGAGTTCGCCGTCAACCCGCTGGGCGTGAAGCGCGACTACGCGATGTACAACGACCAGGACGAGGACGGAAGCTGGGACGGCGTGTGGGAGGTGGGGACACGCATCGACTCCGTGGGATGGACCGCCGAGTTCCGCATTCCGTTCTCGCAGCTGCGCTATGCGAACAGCCCGGATCACGTGTTCGGCTTCGCGATATGGCGCGACATCGAGCGTTACAAGGAGCGCACAAGCTGGCCCCTGTATCGGGGGTCGCAGTCCGGAATCTCTTCGCAGCTCGGCGTGCTCACCGACATTCGGGGCATCGCGCCGTTTCGGCGGCGTGAGATCCTTCCATACACGGTCGTGCAGAATTCGTCGGTCCCGGTGAGCAATCCGGCGGTCGGTGCATCGCCCTGGGGCCGGACGCAGAAGTTCTCCGCCGGCGCGGACCTGAAGTACGGCGTCACGCCGAACCTCACCCTGGATGCGACCGTGAACCCCGACTTCGGTCAGGTCGAGGCGGATCCGTCGGTCGTGAACCTCACCGCCTTCGAGACGTTCTTTCAGGAGCGGCGACCGTTCTTCATCGAGGGCACGGGCCTCTACAATTTCAGCACGAACTGCAGCATCGTGAACTGTAGCGGCGAGGGTCTGTTCTACTCGCGCCGCATCGGACGGACGCCACAGTTGCTCGGGCTCTACGCGGACGCCGCATCGCCGAACGTCTCGCCGATTCTCGGCGCCGGGAAGCTGACCGGACGACTGACGGGCGGTCTCAGTGTCGGCGTGCTGGAAGCCGTGACCGGAAGGGTCCAGGGGCTGAACGAGCGGACGACGGAACCGCGCACCAGCTATACCGTGCTCCGCGCGCAACAGGACCTGCGCGGCGGACAGACGGTGATCGGCGCCATCGGCACGGTCGTGGACCGCGCGCTCGACTCGTGGTCGGACGCGTACCTGCGGCGCGCCGCTTACGTCGAAGGAGTGAACGCGCGGCATCGCTGGGGCGCGAGCCGCTATGAGCTCAACGGCAGCGTGACGAGGAGCGACGTACGCGGCAGCGCGGCGGCGATACTCCTCACGCAAACGAGCCCCGTGCATCTCTTCCAGCGCCCCGACGAAGGCATGACCATCGACCCGACGCTCACGTCGTTGTCAGGTGACGCCGAGGAGGCGTCGTTCGGGAAGATGGGCGGCAACATGGTGCACTTCCAGACGAGCTATCAGCGGCAGTCAGCCGGCTTCGAGACGAACGATCTTGGATACCTGCGGCGCGCCAATCTCCAGAGCTTCAACAACTGGATGGGTCTCTACTGGCGCACGCCGACCGCGCTGTATCGCCAGATGCAGGGCAATTTCAACGCGTGGAGCTATTGGACGGCGGCCGGCATGCTGACCGATCGCGCGCTGAACACGAACTGGCACGTGAACTTCGCGAACAACATGTGGCTCAACACGGGTGCCACCGTTCAGCAGCTTCCGGGCTCATTCTGCGACAACTGCGCGCGTGGTGGTCCCGCGTTCCGCCGATCACCGAAAGTGTCGTTGAACCTTGGCATTCAAGGAGACGACCGGTCGCACGTGGTGCCGAGCTTCTTCGTGTCCAAGGGGAGCGGCGACTACGGTGCTTCGCACTATCTGGAATTTGCGCCGTCGCTCACGGTCATCCCGATGTCGCAGCTGCAGCTCCAGTTCGATGCCGACTGGAGCACGTCGCACGACGATTCGCAGTGGCTCGGAAACTTCTTCGACGCGGCCGGCACCCACTATTCATTCGCGCACCTGAAACAGGAAACGCGCTCGCTTGGCGTACGAGCCAGCTACACTGCCACGCCGGCATTGAGCTTCCAGCTGTACGCGGCTCCCTTTGTGAGCCGAGGGGAGTACAGCAATACGCGTGAGTTGAGTGCGACACCGCGTGCGGATGCGTACCAGGATCGCTACTCGCCTTACGTGCCGCCGTCGGGAACATCGATGGGGTTCAACGTGCTGCAGCTTCGCTCGAACAACGTCGTGCGTTGGGAGTTCCGCCCGGGCTCGACGCTGTTCGGCGTGTGGACGCATGGTCGTGATGGCTATGATCCCCGCTACGTCGAACGCGATTTCCGCGGTGAGTACAACGACCTGTTTGCACTGCACCCGGCGAACACGTTCCTGCTGAAGCTCGCGTACTGGCTGGATTGACGAAGAGTTAGGCCGTGTGGCTCGGCAGTTGACGAGTACTTCGTACTCTGTACTTGGATACTCGGTACTCAGCCCTTTGGGAACGAAGGACGTAGTCAAGCCCAGACCGCGGCAACCACAGGACTGAGTACCGAAGTACCTCAGTACAGAGTACGAAGTATTTCACGAACAGCTCGACCCCCGACAGATCGTGCACGACCTAGCGCCGCATGCGGGATCAGCCAGCAGTGCGCTGACGGAAATCCTTCCGGCCTGCAGCACGTCCGCGTCGATGAGTTGCTGGTTGAACTGCGACATCTCGACGATGGCTGCGGTGCTGGGCAGGGGCGACAACCTTTTTCTGTCTCGGCGTCTTGCTGCACGCGGAGTCCGGGAAGCATACTGCCACTCCGCATCCTTCTGCTGCCACGCCTGCCAACATGACCGCCATTCCGTTCCTCCGCGTACCAGCGGGCGCTCTCGCGCTTACCGCATTGCTCGCCTCGCCGGCTCCTTTTCCGCCGGCTGCTCCTCCCGTGGACTCGGGCCTCTACGCCGGCCTCCTGTGGCGAAACATCGGTCCGTTTCGAGCTGGCCGCGTGGCCGCCGTTTCCGGAGCGATCGGACAGCCGGGCGTCTTCTACGCCGGCCTCCCTGCCGCCGGAATTTGGAAGACGACCAGTGCGGGCCAAACGTGGTATCCGGTGTTCGATGCGGTGAAGGAGGTGTCGTCGATCGGCGCGATCGAAGTCGCGCCGTCCGATCCGAACGTGATCTACGCCGGCACCGGGGACATGGTGACCGGTGGCGCCATCAATGAGGGGAATGGCGTTTACCGCTCGTCCGACGCGGGCACTACATGGCGGCACGTCGGTCTCGAGGGATCAAAGCAGATTCCGTCGATGCTCGTGGACGTGCGCGATCCGAACGTCGTCCTCGTTGCGGCACAGGGCGACATCCATGTGAAGAGCGACGCGCGCGGGGTGTTTCGCACGACGGATGGCGGCGGCACGTGGACGCGCACGCTGTTCGCGAACGACAGCGTCGGCGTACAGAAGCTCGCGCGAGCCGATGACACACCGGGCGTCATCTACGCCACCACGGTGCGGCACTATACGCCGCCGGGTGCTCCCGGACGCCCAGCCCAGGCCGCACCTGCGCCCGATACGACCGCGTACACGGGCACGACGCTCTACAAGTCGATCGACAACGGCCTCACGTGGAAGGAAGTATCGGGAGGCGGACTGCCGCGACTCAACGGTCGCACATCGGTGGTGGTGGCGATGCACACGAGTGGGCAGCGCATCTTCCTCATCACCAACAACGGCCTGTATCGCTCGGACGACGGCGCCGCCACATGGCGCCAGATGGCCGCGGACGACCTACGCATCCGGAACGGGCAGGGCGGTTACAACTGCGGTGTGTATGTCGACCCATCGAACCCCGACGTCGTCTACACGATCAGCACGTCGAGCTACAAGTCGACCGATGGCGGCAAGACGTTCACCGGCTTCAAGGGCGCACCCGGCGGCGACGATCCGCAGCAGCTCTGGATCGATCCGACCAATGGCTCGCGGATGCTCATGGGGCTCGACCAGGGCGCCGTCGTCACGCTCGATGGCGGCGCGACATGGAGCTCGTACTACAACCAGTCGACCGACCAGATCTATCATCTCGCGATCGACAACTCCTATCCGTACTGGGTCTACGGCACCCAGCAGGACGCTGGCGCCATCCGCACGCGTGTCCGCGGCAACCTCGGCGCCATCACACCGCTCGACTGGAATCCGGTGTCGGGTTGGGAGTGGGGAACCGTGCTCCCCGATCCACTCGATCCGAACACGGTGTACTCGAGCGGATCAGGCATCCTCAAGATCACGTATCCAAGCGAGCAGTGGATCAACGTCAGCCCGTCCGCGGACCCGGCAGCAAAGCTGCGCACCACCGCCACGCAGCCGATTGTCTTCGCGCCGTGGAACAAGCACATGCTCATCGCCGGTTTCCAGCAGCTCATGTCGACGACTGACAGCGGGGCGCACTGGACGCAGATGAGTCCCGATCTCACCGTCCGCGCGGATGCACCCCCGGCTCCGTCCACCGCGGGCGGTAGCGCCCCAGCGCGCGGCGCCGCCATCGAATCCATTTCCCCTTCAAGCATCGCCGCCGGAACGATCTGGGCGGGAACCGGCAACGGTCTCGTGAAGCTCACGCGCAACAGCGGCAAGACGTGGGAGGACGTGAGCATCGGTGGCCTGCCCAATCCGTCGCTCGCTGAAATCAACGTCGACGCATCGCGCATCGATGCCGCGACCGCCTACGCATCGATCGACCTCCATCGTGTCGGCGACTACAACCCCTACTTGTTCCGCACGCACGATTACGGAAAGACGTGGACGAAGATCATCGGCGACCTGCCGACGAATCAGCCGAGTGGCAGCTTCGCGCGCGTGATCCGGAACGACACGAAGAAGGCTGGATTGCTCTTCGCCGGAACGGAAAGCGGAGTGTACGTCTCGTTCGATGACGGCGATCACTGGCAGTCGCTGATGCAGAACCTGCCGACCACCTCGTATCGCGACATCGCCATCAAGGACAATGATCTCGTCGTCGCGACGTACGGTCGCGGCTTCTGGGTGCTCGACGACTATTCGATGTTGCGCGAGCTCACGCCCGCGATCGCCAGTGAAGCGGCGCATCTCTTCAAGTCGGGCGATGCGGTGCGCACACGCAGGAACGTCGGTGCGGACACTCCGTTTCCGCCGGAGTTCACGCACGCCCCGAATCCGCCGGACGGCGTGATGATCGACTATTGGCTCGCGCGTTCGCCCGCGAGCGAGATCACGATCGATGTGCTCGACGACGCGGGAGCCCTCGTGCGCCACCTCGCGAGCAAGCTCTCGTCCCCGGTGCCCGAGGCAGCCCGTCCACCGCACCCGAACTTCTGGGTCGCGTCACCCTCTGCATTGCCGAAGGGGGCAGGTACCAATCGCACCAATTGGGATCTCCGCTACGATCCGTCTCCGGCACTGTCTCACAGCTTCGAGATCAACGCGAACCCGGGACTCACACCTGCGTCGCCGGAAGGACCCGTTGCCATGCCGGGTACCTACACACTGAAGCTGAATGTCGACGGCCGCACCTACACACAGACCGCAACAGTACGCGCGGATCCTCGTTCGCCCGCCAGCGCAGCCGCCCTGCGCGCGCAGCACGCGCTCCAGATGCGACTCACGGAGGCGCTCGCGCTCTCGTACGAGGCGCGCGAGCGGGCAGGACTGATCCGCACGTCGCTGCGAGGAATACCGACCGGCGCTGATCTCGCGGACGTCGCCAGCCGAGCGACGCTGCTGCTCGCACAGCTCGATACGGTTTATGGCCTCGATGGCGGAGGACGCGGCCGTGGTGGCGCTGCCGCTCCGAACTTTTCGGGGCTGAACGGCACCTTCGTCGGTCAGCTCAATGCCCAGGACCTCGGCGACATGGCACCCACGACCGCTGCACTCGCGGCGTTCACGAAGGCCTGCGTCGATCTCAAGAGCGTGCTCGTCTCGCTCGAACGCATCAACACGAAGGATCTGCCAGCGTTCAATTCGGTGCTGACTGGTCGTGGCAAGACGGCCCTCGTCGTCGACGGGAAGCCGTTGCGCGTACCAAAGTGCTGAGACCATGACGCCACCCGACGAAACGCCCGACGACGGACGCTTCAAGCGCACTCTCGTTCGCGTGATGAGCGTGCAGGTCGTGACGCTCCTGCTCCTCTGGCTCCTCCAGCACCGGTATTCCCGCTGATGCGCGCCATGCATCCGCTCAACTGGGTTGTCGTCATCGCGTGGCTCGCCTACGTGGCGATCGACGGCCTCCGGCGCGCGCGCGGGACCAAGCACATCGAGGGCTACTTCCTCGCCGACCGCAATCTTCCCTGGTGGGCGGTTGGGTTGTCCGTCATGGCGACGCAGCTCTCCGCCGTCACCATGATCGGCACCACGGGGCAGGGTGCGGTCGACGGCATGCGCTTCGTCCAGTTCTACTTCGGACTTCCGCTCGCCATGGTGATACTCGGCGTCACCATCGTGCCCTTCCTGCATGGCGCCAAGGTATTCACGGCGTACGAGTTCCTCGAGCGCCGCTTTGACGCGAAGACACGGTCGCTCGCCGCGTTTCTCTTCCTGATATCGCGCGGCATGTCGTGCGGGGCGATTCTCGCCGCACCGGCGGTCGTCTTCTCCGCGATCTTCGGCTGGCCGATCGGCTGGTGCGTGCTGCTCCTGGGCGTGCCGACAGTGATCTACACGATGATCGGCGGTGTGCAGGCGGTCACATGGGCCGACGTCAAGCAGATGGTGCTCGTCGTCGTCGCGATTGCGTCCGTCGTCACGGTGCTGCTGCTGCGCATTCCCGTGTCGCCGAGTGACGCGCTGCATCTTGCCGGCGCGACTGGGCGACTGCGGGTGTTCGACTTTTCCTTCAGCCTGAAGAACACGTACACGTTCTGGTCGGGCGTGATTGGTGGGACGTTCCTGATGCTGTCGTACTTCGGTACGGACCAGAGCCAGGTGCAGCGGTATCTCACCGCGCGTTCTGTCGGCGAGGCGCGGAGCTCGCTGCTCATCAGCGCGTACTGGAAGATCCCGCTCCAGGCGATGGTGCTGCTCATCGGCGTGCTCGTGTTCGTGTTCTACCAGTTCGTCACGCCGCCGATGCTGTACAATCCGGTGCAGGAGGCGAAGGTGCGAGCGGCGCAGCCGGCCGCGCTGGCCTTGCTCCAGTCGCGATACGATACCGTTGTTGCCGCCAAGCTCGTTGCCGCGCGCGCGGTGTCGGCGGAGCGCAGCAAGGGTGACGACGACGCACCGATCGCCACTGAACGTTTTCGTGCGCTCGACTCCAGTGCGACAGCAGTCCGTTCTGAGGCGCTTGCACTCGTGGAGAAGACAACGGGTCAGCCATCCAAGGACGTGAACTACATCATCCCGCGATTCGTGGTGGAGCAACTGCCGATCGGACTGGCGGGGCTCTTCATCGCTGGCGTGATGGCGGCCGCAATGTCGGCGATTGCGGCCGAGCTCAACTCGCTCGCGACGGCTACCGTGATCGACTTCTATCGTCGCTGGTTCCGGAAGGAGGCGAGCGACGCGCATTTCCTTGCGGTCTCGAAGGGCGCGACGGCGTTCTGGGGACTCTTCGCATGCGTCGTGGCATCATACGCCGCAACACTCGGCTCGCTGATCGAAGTGGTGAACCGCTTCGGATCGTTCTTCTACGGCTCGATCCTCGGCGTCTTCATCCTCGCGATGATTCCGCGCGCCCGGGCGATGGGCGCGTTCATCGGGCTGATTGCCGGAATGCTCGCGGTGGCGGCGGTGAACTTCGGCGCGCCGGAGGTGGCGTTCCTCTGGCAGAACGTCGTCGGTGCGGTGACGGTGGTGGTGATCGGAATGGCGTTGAGTTGGTCGCGAGACACGCCGGGCGCAGTGCCCCTTCGCTAGATCGCGCAGCGTCCAACAAGAACAGCAAGAGCAACTGCGAATTACCACGGAGGACACAGAGAGGCACGGAGGAAAGCGGAACTGCGCAGTCCTCCGTGCCCCCCTGTGACCTCTGTGGTTGATCGCTTTCTGCTTTTCGCTCCTTACGTGACTCGCCGGAGCGTGATCAAGGGTTGATGCCGAGCCGCTGCATCATCTGGCGGATCTGCGGATTGTTCGGCTGGAGCGCACTCGCCTTCTTCAGCGCGTCGACCGCCGACGCCGTGTCCCCACCTTGTAGCTGGATCTGCGCGATCGTCTGGTACGTCGACGCCGACTTGTCGTAGTTCTCGAGATTCACCTTGAGCAGCGCCAGTGCCGTTGGCCGCTGGTTGATGCGCGCGAGATCGTTGGCTGCGACGTTCAGCGCATTCTCGCTGAAGTCATACGACGCGGAGCCATAATATCGGGTCCGCAGTCCGCGATACAGCGCGACAGCCGAGTCGGTACCCTTTGCCTCGACGGCATTCGCCAGGGCGGCACGCAGTGTCTGAGGCTTCGAGAGACCGTGGTGGCAGGTCTCGCACGACACCGCATCGCGCTCTCCGATCGTGCGTCCGGTGAGTGGCAGGTACTTTGTATTGATGTCGCCAACCATCTTCAGCATCTCGCGCGCGATCTTCTTCGTCTCCTTGTCGTCCAGGGCGAAGTCGAGCTGAGGGCCTCCGGGGCCACCGCGCCCGCCGCCCTGTGCGCCAGGCGGAGGACCGCCGGCCGGCGGCCCGCCAGGAGGCCCGCCCGCAGGAGGCGCACCTGGAGCGCCCGGCGGGGCTTCCGTATGACAGTGTGCGCAGTTGACGCCGAGTGCCTGGGTGAAGCCGTTCATGATGGCGACGACCTGCTGCCGCGTCATGTCCTTCGGCAGCACCTTCAGGTTCTTCGGCGGTTCACCACCGCGGCCGCCCTGCGCGGCGAGCATGGCCGGCGCGGCAACTGCGCAGAAGATGGCGAGGGTGAATCTGCGAAATTCCATCTGTTGGATGCTCCCGATGAGGGTCGATGTGGTCGTGTCGCTCCAGAACATACGGCGCGAGCGTGCGGCTGTTGAGGGGTGCCGCGAGCGGGGAGAGGAAGAGGGTCCGAGCGTCCATACCTTTCAGGTATTGAAGCAGACGAATGATGTCTTGGACCATGTCGATGGTGCTGGGTATTTCTCGTTCAACAACCGGACGCCGCACCATCGACACTCTCGACAGGATACGCCAATGCGCACCTCGCTCTCGCTCCGCTCGTCGCTCACCCTCGCCGCCTTCTGTGCTGCCGCTGGCAGCCCGGTGGCCGCCCAGCAGTCCGCGGTCGCTGGGAATGTGCGAGCCACTGTAAACGCCTCCTCGGCCTCGGCTGACGCCGCACTCCCCCGCACCGTCGCTATCTACACCTTCGGCGCCTCACGCAGCGCGGGCTTGCCCGCACAGGTCACGGTGGTCGACTCCGCCGGCACCTGGCTCGCAAACTTCCGCATGCCTGGTGCAACCAGTGTTCACCCGATGGTCGTCGATGCGCGTGAAGGGGACCTCTACCTTCAGGGCGACACTTCGGTCGGTACGCTGACCCTCGTGCTCTACCCGATCGAAACGGATGCGACCGGCGCTGTCATCGGCCGCTGGTCGGTGGGAAGCGCAGAGGGAGAGTTGCTCCGCGGCGCAAAGCGCTAGACAAAACAGCAGGAACGCACATCGGACCTGGGGCTCGTACTATCCGAGTTCCAGGTCCGATGTCTGTTCTGTCCGTTCTTTCCGCCAACTGTCGTCGCTGTTGGTCGGCGCGAAGGCTATTGTCCGGCGCGAAGAACGAAGTGTGAGAGGCTCGAGCTCTAGCGGGGCTTGGGCGGCCGAGGCGTGACAGCAGGATTCGCCGCGGCGCCCGTGCTACTTGTTCCAGTTCCCGCGGTGGCGGAGGACGCACCCGTATTCGTGCCATTGGGAGGGCGACGTTGCGCACTCGCGCCAGTGTCGCCGCTTGCACCACTCGCGCTGGCCGTGCCGCTCGTGCCTGCGCTGCCCGTTCCAGCGGAGCCACTCATTCCACCGCTCGTGTCGGTGGTGCCTCCGCCGCTGCTGCCCTTCATGCCTTTCATGGTGCTGCTGCTTCCACTCTTCCCGCTCGCGGCCGCCGAGTGCGACGCGGCGACATGATGGCGGCGCTTCGCAGCGTGTTTAGTGCTGCTCGACTGACTCTTCGTCGTCGCGCTTCCGGCTTTTGCCGCCTGTGTGCTCGACTGCGCGAAAGTCGCTGAGCTGACCGATGCGCAGAGCGCGGCGGCGATTCCCAATGCCATTGCGTGTGTCCCTCCGATCTTCATGATGTGCTCCTCCAGAGAGGTCATGAGTTGTAGTTTCGTCAGCGCGCGTCGCGCCGATGCAACGAAGGTGTTGAACATTCTCGCATCTCCTGAGGCGTCTTCGCTTCGCGTGGAGCGGACTCTCCCTTGTAAGGCAAGCTTGTTGCCGGATGAAGCAGGCTGGACCGATCCTATTGCATATTTCCCGCCCTCGAGAGGTCGCAGAGCTGACCAGGTGCGTTCACTTCGGCTTCGACTCTGACCTCAGCCCTCGCCGCGAGCCGCCTTGATGGCAATGAAAAGGTTCACGTGGCGTAGGCTTGATAGAGGTAGCGCTGAAAACCTGCGAACACGCGACCGATCCCTGTGTCAGTTATTTCCGTCTACGGGCACTGTCCTGCCGCTCGAAGTGCCGGCGATCGGAAATGCCGAATATGAATGGTCGCGTGGTGACATCAGCCCGCTGGGCGATCTCACCGAATGACTGAAGGAGCAATAGCGCGAACTCCGGATTACTGCGGCTGGCTCTTCCGGTGAAGATGAATGCGCCAAGTCCAAGCGAGAGCATTGCCGCACGTTGATGCTTCTTCCGGGACATGTTCTGATCCTGCGTCACGAGGAAGTAGCCTCGTGCAGCGAACGCCTTGAAGAGCACGTCGTCTGGCGTGCCTCGTTCTAGAAACTCGGTGGAATGTACGACCGGAAAAGCCAGCGACTTCAGCGCGAGGACGACTGCAGTCGAGACGTTCTCGTAGAAGCCGAACGTCGCCAGCGGACTATGCCGCCAGAAGGCGTCGCTCGAAGTCCCACGCCGCCTCGACGGCAGCAACCTCGAGCTGGAAAGCGTTCGCGGTTGCGTCGGGGCCGTCTGCTTCAATCATCCGAACGATCGTTGATGTTCGAATGCCGGTGTGCGCGACTGTCGGTGCTCCGAACGCGATTCGCGGATCCAGAACAACAGGTACCCGCTTGCCCTGGGGCCACCACCGCTCCGCGAGCGCCGTCGCGGGGTTGAAGTCGATTTCCGCCAGGAACGGCTGGAACATCTTGCCAGCGATGACCTGTCGCACGCGGTGCGCGGTGAGCTCGACAATATCCGGTGCGTCGCGCTCGTCGCCGAGAAGCACGGCAAAGGCTTTGCGTCCGTCCGTGTACACCTGTCGCGAGGCCAACGGATGCGCCGTGCCGAAGTAGTCAGCCGCTACTTCTGCCACTCTCCGAACGGCTTGAAGGCTCATCCCATGATCGATGAGAGCCTTCACGACGCGAAGCTCCATGAGCTCGACGAAGGACAACGCGATCGCGCTATCGATGACCGGCAGATCACGCTGTACAACGGGCGGCCGCCGGCGATGTGAGGACTTCACCGGGTGGTCGGTTGGCCGGTAGGTATAGCCTTCCACCCAGCGCCGCAGTCGCGAGGGAGCGACGCCGAGCAACCTCGCCGCATCGGACCGGAGATAGATGCCGGTCCCCATTTTGACATGTTCCTGCGAGGCAACGAGGATGAACATTCTCCGGCGATAGGCGCGTGTCTGGCTGGTGCAGAAGAAAAGTGTCCCTGTCCAACATCCGTCGCAAGGCGTCAGGACTTTGACGCCCGTCCCAGGAGATTTCCCACCCTCGATAGCCCTTCCAGAGCCACTCGAGCGCTCCTGGCAGCGTCTGCTGCTTTACGGAACGTTCGCAGTGTCCGGCGTTGCGTGCGAACATGAACTGGTATGGATACGCCTTCGCAGCGAGCACGCTCGCCATGCGCTCGTTCGCGACCACCCAGTCGTGCATCTCGTCCCGCATGATGTTCGGATTGAACAGATCCTTGTCCCCCACCTGCATCCAGATGCGGAGCGGCTTGCGCGGCGAACTCGCGATGAGACTCTCGTGAAAGCTCCACGCGCCATGCGGCGTTACCGCGCTGTGCGGCCACTGCTGGTTCACGTACGTGCCGGAGTAGGTCAGCACGCGGTGATAGAGCTCGGGGTGATACCACGCCATGATCAACGCGGCTGACCCACCGGAGCTGCAGCCCATCGTCGCCCGTCCCTCGGGATCCTTCGTGAGCGTCACGCCGTATTGCTTCTCAACCAACGGCAACACTTCGGTCTCGACGAACTCCGCGTAGAGGCCGGACATCGTGTCGTACTCGAGGCCACGCTGGCTGCCCTGCGCGTCTCCGCTGCCGTTCCCGATCGAGATGGCGATCATCGCGGGCACCTTCCGCTCGGCGATGAGGTTGTCGAGCGCCGTGAAGAGCAGCGGGTCGGAGCCGTCTGCACCCACGATGAAAGGTGCGACCTGGCCGGCGACGTACTGCTTCGGCACATAGACGGATACTCGCCGCGTATAAGTCGCGGGATGGCTGGTCGTCACGACGAGCGACGTTGGATCCCTTGGGTCGGACGTGCCGAAGGTGCCCGCGTCTCGCGCTACACCGGGATAGATCCGGCTGTCGCTCGAGCTCATCGTGAAGTTGTAGACCGTGCCGTGCGGCACGCCGTCCGTCGACGTCATCTCCGGCGCGGTGGCATGTGTCGGTCCGATGATGAAGTTTCCGTCGACGTCCGCTGAAGGAATCTCTCCGTCGGGCAGGTCCTTCGCGTCGACGTATCCCGGTGTGTGTGGATCGCGCGTCGGCGGAGCGGGAGGGGGCGTCGGTGCCGCCTGCGCCACTGGCGCCGGCACGGGTGCGGGCGAATTACTGCTGGCGCCCGGCGTGCCCGAAGTGCACGCCGCCAACATCAGGCCAATGCAAACGCTGACGCTCGATCGCGTTGTCTTCATGTTGCGGCCTATCCTGTTGAGTGCGGTGTCAGCGTCCTTCCCGGCGACAACTGCAATGACGCTGCAATCGCGCCATGGCGTTGATGGATATTCTGCACCGCCGCTCGGCACAAGTGAATGGACGCATCAGTCGCTGGCGACGTCGAGCCTCGCAACATCGTCCGACGACAGGTGCAACTCCGCAGCATGTACCAGGCTCGCGAGCTGCTCGCGGCTGGTCGCACTTGCGATCGGAGCGGTGACACCTTCGCGCTGCATCAGCCACGCGAGGGCGACCTCGGCTGGCTGAGCCGAGTGAACGGCGCCGACGTCGTCGAGCGCAGCGAGAATGCGAAAGCCCCGGTCATCGAGATACCGTGCAACGCCAGCCCCGCGCGGACTCTTGCCGAGATCCGCCCGCGACCTGTATTTCCCGGTGAGGAAGCCCGACGCGAGCCCGTAGTACGTGATGACGCCGAGCCCCTCGCGGATGGCGAGGTCGCGCAGCTCGCCTTCATAGGCGGAGCGATCGTACAGGTTGTACTGCGGCTGCAAGGTCTCATAGCGCGGGAGGCGGTTAGCCTCCGCGACGCGTTGTGATTCAGCCAGCTGCTCCGCGGAGTGATTCGATGCGCCAATCGCCCGCACCTTGCCGGCGCTGATCAGCTCAGCGTACGCGGAGAGCGTTTCCTCATACGGCGTAGCGGGGTCAGGCCAGTGCGATTGGTAGAGGTCGATCGTATCGGTTTGGAGGCGACGCAGTGAATCTTCGACCTCCTGTTGAATCCACCGCTTCGACAGGTTCTTGCGCCCGCTTCCCATGTCGCCGCCGACCTTCGTGAAGATGCGCACGCGCTCGCGCTTCGATGGATCGCGCTTCAACCATCGCCCGATGATCGACTCGGACTCGCCACCGTGATGGCCCGGCGCCCAACGCGAGTAGACGTCGGCGGTGTCGATCGCGTCGAAGCCCGCGTCGACGAAGGCATCGAGCACCGAGAAGCTGGTCGGCTCGTCGATGGTCCAGCCGAACACATTGGTACCGAGCACGAGTGGTGCGATGCTGATTCCAGTTCGGCCGAGTGGGCGTTTTGACAGTGTCATGGTCCAGTGCGCTTGGGTGAAACGGTCCTCATATTCCCCGCTGACTCTCAATCGCGCCTGCGGAAGATGCGTTCCCCCGGCGCGCGGCACATCACGACGGAGCACGCACGATGGCCCACGAGACGATCGACGTTCGGACGGAGGACGGCATTTGTCCGACCCACCTCTTCGAGCCGCAGGCAGAAGGACACGTTCCGGGCGTCATCATGTACATGGACGGCCCCGGCATTCGACCCGCACTGTTCGAGATGGCGGAGCGACTGGCGAGCGGGGGATATCGCGTGGCGCTTCCCGACCTGTATTACCGCACCGGATTCAAGGTGCCCGAGGGCAAGAGCTTCTTTGACCCCGCCATATTGAGTGACTGGAAAGCGCGTGTGTTCCCCACAGTCAGCGCTCCCACCATCATGCGTGACGTCCCCGCATTCATCGCCTTGCTCGACTTGCGCGCCGCCAAGGCCAACTGCCCCATCGGCACCGTCGGCTACTGCCTCGGCGGATGCCTGTCGCTCGCAACCGCCGCCAACTTCCCCGAGCGCATCGTCGCTGCGGCCTCGTATCACGGCGGTGGACTCGTCACCGACGCGCCCGACAGTCCCCACCGCCTTGCTCCCCTGATGAAGGCTCGCGTCTACGTTGGCGGAGCCATCGAGGACTCGGGTTTCGACGACGCACAGAAGCAACGCCTCGAGGATGCGCTCACGGCCGCACACGTGGAGCATCGCATCGAGACGTACAACGCGCGTCACGGATTTGTGCCGTCCGATATGCCGGCCCATGATCCCATCGCCACCGAACGTCACTGGCAGACGCTGTTCGAGCTGTTCGATGCGACTCTGAAAAACGGAGACTGTTCATGAAAATGCGCTCACTTGCACTCGCCCTCGCGCTCTCAGGCGCACCACGCATCCATGCTCAGGGCGCACTGCCGCTTCCGCGCAGCACGCCAGAGCGCGAGGGCGTGTCGTCGAGCGCGATCCTGTCGTTCGTGCAGGCCGCCGATACGGCCGTCGATGCGATGAACAGCTTCATGCTCGTGCGACACGGCCGCGTCGTCGCGGAAGGGTGGTGGGGACCCTACGAAGCGGGGACGCAGCACGTCCTCTATTCGCTCAGCAAGAGCTTCACGTCCACCGCAGTCGGTCTCGCGATCGCCGAAGGCAAGATGAGCCTGGACGATGAGGTGCTGAAGTATTTCCCCGACGAGGCGCCCGCGCAGCCGTCGGCGAACCTGCGGGCGATGCGCGTGCGCGACCTGCTGCGCATGCAGACCGGGCACGTGACGGAGCCGTCTTTCATCACGCCGGCGGACTCCACGCTCCGCGATGCGACGTGGGCGCGACGCTTCCTGATGCATCCCGTGACGTTCAAGCCGGGCACGCACTTTCTCTACAACTCCGGTGCGACCTACATGCTGTCTGCCATCGTGCAGAAGGTCACCGGCCAGACAGTGCGGGAATACCTCACGCCGCGCCTCTTCGCGCCGCTCGGCATCGAGTCACCGACATGGGTCTCGAGCCCGCAGGGTATCAACGCGGGCGCCTATGGCCTTGCCGTTCGCACCGAGGACATCGCAAAGCTCGGCCAGCTGTATCTCCAGAAGGGGACGTGGAACGGAAAGCAGCTGATCCCGTCGGCGTGGGTCGATGAGGCCACGTCGAGGCAGACGTCGAATGGCTCGGCGCCCACGAGCGATTGGGACCAGGGCTACGGCTACCAGTTCTGGCGTTCGCGTCACGACACCTATCGCGGCGACGGCGCATTCGGCCAGTACATGATGGTGATGCCGCAGTACGACGCGGTGGTGGCAATCACGAGCGGCGTGCGCGACATGCAGGCGGTGATGAACCTCGTGTGGGACAAGCTGCTGCCTGCGTTCTCGGCATCACCTCTCGCCGACAATGCGCCTGCTCGAAGCGCCCTACAGGCGAAGCTTGCGAGGCTGTCGGTGCGGATGCCATCAGGTCGGCCGAATGCTTCGCTGGCCGCACGCGTGAGCGGACGATGGTACGATGTCCCCGACAACGATCGCGGAATCAAGGCCGTGTCGCTTGACCTCACGTCCTCCGCGCCCGCGCTGATGGTGCGCATGGCCGCGGGCGAAACGCGCACGCCTATCGGCATGGGCACGTGGGTGCGGAGTCGCAGTACATTCAACAACGGGATCGACAAGATGCTGAGCGTGCTGCCTCAGCCGGCCGTCGCTGCAAGCGGTGCGTGGACGTCGGACAGCGTATTCACGGTGAAGATCATCGCACCGCAAACGCCCTTTTACTCAACTATTGTCTTCACCTTCGACGGGGCCAAGCTTTTCCTCGATACGGACTACAACGTCAGCTTCAACGCCAGGACGTTGCCGCGCTTGGAGGGCAGGCCGGCCGTATTGCCCTAGCTGTCAGTGGACCACGAGGAAGCTGCGCAGCGTCGGCCAACGCCTATTGCATTCCCATTACGCGGCTCACCGAGGCACGGTCTTGTATTCGCCCGTCCTGATCGGAGCGCCGACACGCCGCTCGATGCGACGCCGGCCCTCCGCGACCGATGCGGCAACGAGCAATCCCGCGGAGATGGCCGTGGCCGCGATGACCATCGCAAAGGCGGTTTGCACGCCGGCCACCACGTTCCGCTCGAGCAAGCTGTTCAAGCTCCTGAATCCGACACTACCGGGCACCAGCATCAGGATCGCTGGAACGAGCACGATCGTCTGCGGACGATCGCGCCAGCGCCCCCAGATCGTGGCGGCCACGCCATCAAACATGGCGGCGACGAACAGGCCGAGCTCAGGACCCGCCCACCGCACACTCGTACTGGCCAGCAGATAGCTCACCGCCGATGCGCCGACCATCCATCCTGCGTCGCGCGGCTCGGCCTTGAGAATCACGACGAAGCTGATCCCGGCCGCCACGATCGCGATGGCCATCGTCCACCAGGGAAGCGCCGCCGGGCTCAACTCGCGCACCTTGCCGAAGAGAGCCATCGCGGTGCGGCTGCCGAGCGCGACGCCGAACACGAGGCCGAGCAGGATCATCGTGGCGCCGGCGAGCCGCGCGGTTCCCGATGCGAGATGCCGCTCGGCCAGCTCCCGCACCGCATTGGTGAGCACGAGTCCCGGGAGCAGCGTGATGATTCCGGCGAGGATCGCCGTCGATGTTCCATACGGGCCGAGCAATGCGGCGACGGCGGTTGCGATGAAGGCTGCGGCAAATGCCGCGAGCGTTTCATAGACACGCTCGAGGCGGCGTCGATGTTCGGCAAGTGCCTCCAGTGAGCCCGTCACTATGCCGAGCAAGCCCCCGACGGCGATCTCCGCGATGCCGCCGCCAAGGAAGCGTGCGATTCCCGCGGAGCCGAGCCCGAAGGCGAGGATGGTGACGAGTGCGCCGTAAGGTGAGGGCTCCCCTTCGATCGACGCCAGGCGCGTCAATGCTTCCGATGTCGAGATGGTACCAGACAGCACCTCGGAGACAACCCGATCGAGTCGTGACAACTTGCCGAGGTGCGGACCTGCGGGCGCCAGGCGGAGGAGGTGGGTCTCCTGCTCCTCCAGCTCGCCGAATGCGCACATGATCGATGTCGGCGTGGAGAAGAACTGTGCGTGCCTGAGTCCGAGGCCGCGTGCGAGCACGGCGAGGGAGTCCTCGAGTCGCTGCGCAGTGGTTCCGGCGGTGTGAAGCGCGCGCGCCATGCTAAGCAGGAAGCGCACGTCGCGCTTTCGGGCGGAGTTCGCGTCCAGCGCTCGACGGTCGTGCGGGTCTGCCGCGCCAATATTGCTCATCCGCTCAATTTATGCACAGCGGTGAAGTTTCATGGGCGGCGGTCAAGCCACCGACGATGGGAGTCGAGCAAGGTTCGTATCTCCGGGGGCTACAGGCTCCTATATTGTCGCTCGCAATCCGGTGCACTGATTCATTTCCTTCACTTTTGCTCGGAGTCTCATGCCAGTCGCCCGGTTCCTCTCGATAGCGGCTCTGGTGACACTCGGCGCGGTGACATCCGCTCGCACACTTCACGCGCAGAAGGTCGCCGAATTGCGCGCGCCTCTCGCTCAGCGTGCACTCGGCACCCGCCGCGCGCCAATCGTCGAGAGCAACGGCCTCCACTTCCGTGATCTCAACCGCAATGGCACGCTCGATCCATACGAAGACTGGCGACTGACACCCGATGAACGCGCCCGCGATCTCGTCGGACGCATGACACTCGAGGAAAAAGCGGGCGTCATGATGCACGGTACCGCGCGCACCGCGGGCCCAATGGGCACCGCGGGCGTCGGCACCGCATACGACTCGGCGGCGAATCGCACGTTGATCGACGGAGCGAAGGTCAACAGCCTGATCACGCGGCTCGGCGGTGATCCAGCCGGACTCGCTGCGCAGAACAACGCACTTCAGGAGATCGCGGAGCGCACCCGCCTCGGAATCCCTCTTACGATCAGCACGGATCCCCGACACCACTTTCAGTACGTGCTCGGCGCCAGTGTGACGGCCGGTCGTTTCTCGCAGTGGCCCGAGGCGCTCGGCTTCGCGGCCATCGGCGACGCGGCGTTGATGCGACGCTTCGGCGACATCGCGCGACAGGAATACCGTGCGGTCGGCATTCAGATGGCGTTGTCGCCTCAAGCTGATTTGTCTACCGAGCCGCGATGGAGCCGCATCAACGGGACGTTCGGTGAAGACGCAGCACTCGCGGGACGCATGGTGCGTGCGTACGTGGAAGGATTCCAGCACGGCAGCAATGGCGCGGACACCGCTGGAGTGCTCACGGTAGTGAAGCACTGGGTGGGTTACGGCGCGGCCGCCACGGGCTACGACAGCCACAACTACTATGGCCGGAAGGCGACGTACTCCGGCGCGAACCTGCCATATCACGTGCGGCCATTTCTCGGCGCATTCGCGGCACACGTCGCCGGAGTGATGCCGACATATTCCATCCTCGAAGGTGCCACCTGGAACGGCACGCCGATCGAGCAGGTCGGGGCCGGATTCAATCACACGCTGCTCACCGACATGCTGCGCGGGCAGTATGGCTACAGGGGCATGGTGATAACGGATTGGGCCGTCACGAACGACTGCAACGAGCGCTGCCGCATCGGAGCGCCCGCCGGCGATCGTCCGTCATTCGCCGACGTCGGCATGCCGTGGGGCGTCGAGGACCTGCCGAAGCGCGCGCGATTCGTGAAGGCCGTACAGGCAGGCGTCGACCAATTTGGCGGCACCGAGGACGCGGCCATGCTCGTCGCCGCCGTTCATGCTGGCGAGCTGACGGAGGCGCGTCTCGATACATCGGCGCGACGTGTGCTCACCGAGAAGTTCGCGCTCGGTCTTTTCGAGAATCCATTCGTCGATGCAAATGCAACGGCGCGCCGAGTGGGTACGGAGAGCTTTCGCGCCGCGGGTGTGGACGCGCAGAGGGGGTCCACCGTGCTGCTCGAGAACGACGGGAAGATCCTTCCTCTGCGCGCCGGCGGGAAGAATGGCCCATTGCGCCTCTTTGTCGCAGGCGTGGATACGGCTGCTGTTCGCCGCGCGGGGTGGATGGTCGTCACCGATCCCGCGCAAGCGGATGTCGCGGTGATACGACTCGTTGCACCATTCGAGACGCTGCATCCCGCTTACGTGTTCGGCGCGATGCAGCATGAAGGCAGTCTCGAGTTTCACGAAGGCAATCCCGCCTACGATGAGTTCCGCCGCATCAGCGCCATCGTGCCGACGATCGTCACGGTATACCTCGACCGCCCCGCGATCCTTACGCCCCTCAAGGGACATGCGCGCGCGATTCTCGCGAACTTCGGCATCAGTGACGACGCATTGCTGGACGTCCTCGCGGGCCGAGCGAAGCCGCAAGGCAAGCTTCCCTTCGACCTGCCTGCGTCGAAGGAAGCAGTCGACGCGCAACGCTCGGATGTCGCGCACGACATCGCTCATCCCTTGTACCCATTTGGCTTTGGACGTCGCTACTGAATGAGCTCCATCCGACGATCGACCGCGCATCCGTGCGCAATTCACTCTACGGCACGAGACCGATCATGCGATCATATGTCTTCATCGCGCTGGCCGCGCTGACTCCCATCACTGCCGCCTCCTCGCAGCGCGCAACGACGGTGGGTGCGGGTTCGCCTCACGCGCTAACGAAAAACGGCGCCGTGGCGGGTGTCGTCCTGCCGAGCGGCGTGCGGGTATTCAAGGGTGTCCCGTTCGCCGCGCCGCCAGTGCGCGAGCTGCGCTGGCGTCCACCGCAGCCGGTGAAGAGCTGGCAGGGAGTGCGAGCTGCCGATCGGTTCGCCGATCAATGCATGCAGGCGCGCGTCTTCGGCGACATGATGTTTCGCAACTCCGGCGTGAGCGAGGACTGCCTCTATCTGAACGTGTGGGCGCCGGAAGCGCGCAGCGCAGCGGGACTGCCCGTGTTGTTCTACATCTACGGCGGCGGCTTCGTCGCGGGCGACGGCTCCGAGCCGCGCTACGACGGCGAGAGCATGGCGAAGCGCGGCATCGTCGTCGTGACGATCAGCCATCGTCTCGGCATCTTCGGATTCTTCTCGCACCCCGCGCTTGCCGCCGAGTCGCCGCAGCATGCGTCCGGCAACTACGGCCTCATGGACCAGACGGCGGCGTTGCGGTGGGTACAGGCGAACATCGGGGCATTCGGCGGTGATCCAAAGCGCGTGACGATCGCTGGAGAGTCGGCTGGCTCATTCTCGGTGAGCGCCCAGATGGCGTCACCGCTTGCCAAGGATCTCCTCGCCGGAGCGATCGGTGAAAGCGGCGCGTTCTTCTCGACGACCATCCCAACGCCTGCGCATGTTGAAACGGAGCAAAACGGCGTCAAGTTCGGCGATGCCCTTTCCGCGCGTTCTCTCGGCGCGTTGCGAGCATTTTCGGCTACCGAGATTCTCGAGGCGTCAGGCCGGCCTGGCGTTCCGCGCTTCGGACCGAATGTCGACGGCTGGTTCCTGCCCGAGATGCCCTCGAGCATTTTCGCGGCTGGTCGCCAGGCGCATGTTCCGTTGCTCGCCGGCTGGAATTCCGAGGAGTCGAACGCGCGGGCGATCCTGAATGAGGCGCCGACACCGGAGAATACCCGCGCACAATTCGCCAAGCTCTTCGGCGACAGGGCTGCGGATGCTGCCAAGGTGTTTCCGGCCAGCACCGCCGCCGAGGCGCAGCAGTCGCTCACCGATCTTGCGAGTGATCGCTTCATTGGATACTCAACGTGGAAGTGGCTCGACGTTCATGCGCGCACCAGCGGCCGTCCCGTCTACCGGTACCTCTATGCGCATCCGCGTCCGCCGCTCGTCGCATCGATGGGCGATGCGCGCCCCGGGCTGGCGGGTGGGATCGTTCGTGGTGGAGGCGGCAATGCGGCGCCACCTGCGCAAGGCGCGGTGCACTCCGCGGAAATCGAGTACGCGCTTGGCAACCTTCCGCTCAATCCGGTGTTCGCGTGGTCAGCCGATGATGACAAGGTTTCCGCAACGATGCAGTCCTACTTCGAGAACTTCATCAAGACCGGCAACCCCAATGGCAGCGGACTCCCATCGTGGCCTGTCGGCGGGTTGAATCCGAGCGGTCAAGTGCAGCGCATCAGGATCGATGTCGACACGCGCGCCGAGCTGGAGCCGCGCGCGCGATATCTCTTTCTCGACGAGACGTACACACATCCTCGTTAGCCACGTCATGCGCCAGGGATTTCGGTTGTTCCGAGATCCAGGTCCGATGTCTGTTTTGTCCGTTCTGTCCGCCAACTGTCGTCGCCGGTATCTGGCGCGACGAACCAAGCCCGATCAAGGCTTGCGCTCGCTGAAAGGGCGACGTATAGTTGGCTCATGAAACAGTTTCAGCGTGAAACTAAACCTCGGCACTCGGCCGCGGCGCAGGCGGTGATTCAAGTCGCGTGGCGCGTCATGCGGATGGTGAAGACGGAGGTCACGCAAGGACAGGCCACCGAGCTCACGCCGACCCAGATGCAGTCCCTCGGGTTCATGATATCGAATCCCGGCGCATCGCTGTCCGAGCTCGCTGAGCATCTGGGGCTGAAGATGCCGACGACGTCGAAGGTCGTGGACGAACTGGTTCGGAACGGTCGGGCCGAGCGTGAGGTGGTGCCGGGAAATCGACGGAAGCTGTCGCTCAACATCACTGGGAGCGGCCGCGAGGTCGTGGAGACGGCCGCGGAACCTGCGGTGATGCGAATGGCGCAGTTGCTCGGCCGCCTGAGCGCGCATGATCGGGTGGTCGTCGAGCAGTCGATGTCGCTGCTACACCCGCTCATGCAGTCGGTCGGTGCGTCGGAGTCCGCATCGCCCTCAAAACGGACCATCAGCGTAACGGCGTCGAACGGACGAGCGAGTCGCGGCAAGAGGCGCGTGATGCGCGCGCTCGTCGCCGTCGGCATGTGCGTTCCGTCGCTCGTGCGCGGACAGGCTGCTCAGCGGCTTCCATGGATGAACCGCGGGCTCACACCCGAGCGACGCACCGCATTGCTGTTGGCGGCCATGACGCGCGATGAGAAGTACGCGCAGCTCGTCGGTGCGCCGGGCATCATTCCCGAGCTGCCGCAGTGCTACGGCGCGCGACACGTTCCCGGTATCCCGCGACTGAGCATCCCCACGTTTCGCATCACGAACGGGCCTGTCGGCGTCGGCCAGAGCGACTGCGTTCCCGCGAGCCAGCCCGGTGTGCCAATGTCGTCTCTAACCGGTGTCAACACGCCGAAGGCCACTCAGCTGCCTTCGGGGATGGCTGTCGCCGCGTCGTTCGATCGCACCGTCGCAACCCGTTTCGGTGACGTGATCGGCCAGGAGGCGCGCGATCTCGCGTTGCATGTGCTGGAAGGACCCGGACTCAACCTCGCGCGCGTGCCGCAAGGCGGACGCAACTTCGAGTACTTCGGAGAGGATCCCTTCCTCACCGGCACGATGGCCGTCGCGGAGATTCGCGCGATCCAGGCGCATGGCGTGATTGCGATGGCGAAGCACTTCATCGCGAATGAGCAGGAGACCGCGCGCATGGCGGTCAACGAAGTCATCGCCGATCGTGTGCTGCACGAGCTGTATCTCCTGCCGTTCGAGATGGCGGTGAAGGAAGGGCAGGTCGCGTCGGTGATGTGCTCGTACAATGCCGTGAACGGACCACACGCGTGCGAAGATCGCCACCATCTCACCGACGTGCTGCGCGGACAGTGGGGCTTCAACGGGTATGTGCAGTCGGACTTCTTTGCGGTGCACAGCGCGGCGGCGACATTACGCGCGGGGATGGATCACGAGATGCCGGGCCTGGCGATCAACAGTGCGGCGATGAAATCGCCATGGTTCAGCAGCGCGAACCTTCAGGGCGCGATCGATCGTGGCGAGCTCGCTGCGGCGGACGTCGACACGGCGTTGGCACGTCGCTATGGGCAGATGTTCCGGCTTGGCATCTTCGACCGGCCGGTTGCGCTTTCTCTCATCGACACGGCCCGGCACGCGCGCATGGCGCGCGAGATTGGCGAGCAAGCGGCGGTCCTCCTCAAGAACACTGGTGCGCTGCTCCCACTGGATGCGAAGTCGATCCGGTCGATCGCGCTGACCGGCCAGGCGCCGTATGCGACGAAGGCCGTCGCCGGCTGTTGCGGCGGGAGCTCGGACGTCATCCCGTTCGCGACGGTCTCGCCGTTTGACGGCGTGAAGCGTGTGCTCGCCGCGGAGAAGTCCAACGCGAGCGTGTCGCTCACGGTCGTCACGAATGACAATGCGAACATCGCGGATGCGGTGGCGGCCGCGCGCGGTGCCGACGTCGCCGTGGTCTTTGTCGGTACGCTGTCAGAGGAAGGGCGAGATCTCTCGACCATCACGCTGCCGAACCACCAGGATGCGCTCGTGGCGGCGGTCGCCGCGGCAAACCCGCGCACGGTCGTTGTGCTGAAGGACAATGCTTCAACGCTGTTGCCGTGGGTTGATGCCGTCCCCGCAGTGCTCGAGGCGTGGTTTCCGGGTCAGGCCGATGGTGACGTCGTCGCGCGCTTGTTGTTCGGCCGCGTAACACCTTCTGGTCGACTCCCCGTTACGTTCGCGCGGCGGGAAAGCGACTTCCCGGCAAACACGGCGCGGCAGTGGCCCGGCGTGGACTCGGCGGGCGCGGCGGCGCGCATCGATACACCGGGGATGGGCTTCGCGGCCGGCGGTCCCTACACGGTGGAGTACTCCGAGGGACTGCGCATTGGATACCGCTGGTTCGACGCGCAGGGCATCGCGCCGCTGTTCCCATTCGGCCATGGGCTGTCGTACACCACCTTCGCCATCTCCGATCTTTCCGTGAGCGCGCGCGCTACGGATGGTACGCGTCCGATCAGTGTGGAGTTCATGGTACGCAATACAGGTCGTGTTCGAGGCGCCGAGGTGCCACAGGTGTATCTCACGTTGCCGGCATCGGCCGGTGAACCCGCGAAACGACTCGTCGGGTTCGACAAGGTGTGGCTGAGTCCAGGTGAGCGACGCAAGGTGCGCATCGTCATCGATCCACGCGCGGCGAATCATCCACTTGGTGTGTGGGACACGGTGGCACAGGCCTGGACCATTCCGCTCGGCGCGTATCGCGTGCAAGTGGGCCGATCAGCAGGAGACATCGTTCTCGGCGACACGGTGACGGTGCGGACTCCACGCCGGCGATGAGGCACGTCGAACAACGCACGGCATAGTCACACTACACGGATTACCACGTCAACACTCTCACCCGGGAATTCAGATGCTGCTCATGCTTTCGCTGCTCTCCGCGCTCGGCACTGCACCGACGACGGATTCGATCCCCGGCAAATGGCAGATCACCGGCGACGTGGGTGGAAATCCCGTAAAGACGGTCTGCACCATCATTCGCACGGGCTCGACGCTGAGCGGCAATTGCACGAATCCGGAGGGCGCGCCGTACGTCCTCAGCGGTGAAGTGAAGGAGAAGACCATCGTGTTTCAGTACGACGTCGATTACCAGGGACAGACGCTGAATATCGTCTACACCGGAACGCTCCCGTCCGCGGCCGAGATGAATGGTTCGATCGAGGTCAAGCCGATGAGCGTTTCTGGCGCCTTCAGCGCTGTACCGGCGAAGCCCTGAGGATGATAGGACGATAGGATGATAGGATGATAGGATCAGAGCTCTCCTATCATCCTATCCTCCTATCCTCCATACTTCCCTTTCACTGCGACAGGAAGGTCCGCGTGAGCAAGTCGGTGGACGTCATGCAGGGCACGCTCGACCTGCTCATCCTGAAGGCGCTTGCGGTGGAGCCCCTGCACGGCTGGGGCATCGGCGCGCGCATTGCGCAGATGTCACGTGACGTGTTCCAGATCGGCCAGGGCTCGCTCTATCCCGCGCTCCATCGATTCGAGAAGCGCGGCTGGGTCGATTCGCATTGGCACGCGACAGCCAACAAGCGGATTGCCCGGTACTACCAGCTCACCGCCGACGGGCGTCGCGCGCTTGCGAAGGAGCTCGAGGCGTGGCGTTATTACGCCGACGCCATGGGCTACGTGATCGACGCGGAGTGAAGCGCCATCCTACTTCCGCCGAGCGAGCTCGCGGAAGTGGCGCGCGTGATCGGCGAGGATCTTCTTCTGGTTCTTCAGGATCGCCTGCTGGTTGCGGATGATCGTATCCTGATTGGTGAGAATGGGCTTCAACAAGTCCTGGTTCTTCAGGATCTTCTTCTGGTTGGCGACGACGGTACCGATGGTCGCGATGATCTTGTCCTGATTCTTGCTCGTGGCCTGTGCCATCACGTTCTCGCTGGAATTGTATCGGATGCCCGCCTGATCGACGCCGCGGTGACGCAAACTATGCTTGCGTCACCTTTGCCGTGGCAAGGAGGGTGCGTCGATTGTGGGCGCGTCGATTGAGCGGCGTGCGTCAGTACGCGACACCAAAGCGCTGGCCGATGTGTGTCGGGTGCTCCAGCTCGTCTAGCACCGCGACCGCGTAGTCCTCGAAGCTGATGAAGCTCTTGCCATTCGCGTCGACCAGCAGCTGGTCCCCGCTGGTGCGGTATGTCCCCGTCCGCTCGCCCGGTGCGATCTCGGCGGCCGGGCTCAAGTAGGTCCAGTCCAACTCCTGCGCCTCCCGGCGCCAGACCGCCCGCGCATCACGCCCTTCACGCGCTTCGGTCCTGTAGGCCTCGGGGAAGTCCGGCTGGTCGGCGAGCGCCTGACCAGGCGCGACCTCCTGGCTGCTCGCTCCCCCGACGTACAGCACGCGCCGCCCGCCGGCAGCGCGCAAGCCGGCGATCAACGCACGGGAATTCGCCTCGAGCGACGGAGCGGGCAGGCCGCGAGAATTCGGCCGCGGCGAGATGGCGCTCACCACCGTGACGCGTGAGTCGGGCGCCGTGACGGCAGCCGGATCGCGAACCACGCCAACAACCTCATGCCCGCGCTGCAGCGCCTCCGTGGCCACATGGCGACCCACCCATCCCGTGGCACCAAATACGATGATCTTCATTTTACGCCCTCATCGACGGCGTGATAGACGTCCAGCAGCGTGACGAACTTCAATGTCGCCATTCGCCACACCAGCGTGCCTCGTGCCAGGAAAGTACCGGTGGCGCGGGATAGTGCATATCATCGTTTCACCGACAACCGCAGACTGTCGTGGCCGCATTGGGCTCACTGACGTTGCTCGTCGCGGTGGTACGTCGGGATCGTGAAGGGCAACAGCTGCTGCCCGCTCGCAGTAAGGAACGACCTGCATCGCGGACGCGACTCGGGTCGCTCGTGGGCGTGGTTGATCGACGTCTCCGGGTTCTTCCTGGTGTTCCTTTCGCTCACCGGACTCGGGTTGCTCTGGTACCTCAAGAAGGTGCGCCTGAAGGGTTTGCTCACGCTGGTTGTCGGAGTCACGCTCCTCATCATGCTCGCGAAGCTCGCGTTGTGATGAGATTCGTCCGCTTGTCGGACCGGTGGCCATGATTACAATTAATAGATGGGTACCAATGTAAAATCTGCCGCGCGCGTCATGGATGCATCTCGTCGTCTCGTGCGTGCGCTCGCGGGCGCGGCGCGTGCCATCGAGGCCCGCAGCGGCATCAGCGGCGCGCAGCTCTTCGTGCTTCGCCAGCTCGCTGGCGCCGAACAGCCATTGAGCGTGAACGAGCTGGCCGAGCTCACGCTCACACACCAGAGCACGGTGTCCGGCCTGGTGAGCAGGCTCGTGGAGCGCGCCCTCGTGACGCGCACGCCTGCGTCCGAGGATGCACGTCGAGTCGCGGTGGCTCTCACGCGGTCAGGACGCGCGCTCCTCGCCGATGCGCCGCTCACGGTGCAGACGCAGCTCGTGAGCGGACTCGCGCGCCTTGGCCAGGCACGACGCGACATCCTTGCGGACGCCCTCGAGGTGTGGCTCGCGGACTCCGGACTATCAGACGAGCCGGCGCCGCCATTCTTCGAGCGCGACATGGACGAGTCGCCGCGGCCACGTCCGCGACGTCCGCGAAGAGAGGTCGCGCAATGAGCGATCGCCCAAACGCCACCCCGCCGGACCCCACGAACCCGAGCCCAGCTCGCCGCGATGGCGCGCTTCCGGTTTCTCCCGGCTTCGAGCTCGAGCGACCGGAGTTCATTACCGCCGAGCATCGGGTGCCCGACGACTACCTCCCAGTCGACGGTCGCACGCTTGTCGTCTGTGGCCTGGCGGTGCTCATCGCCGCGGCCGCTGGATTCGTGGCGCGGATCCTCATCATGCTGATCGCGCTGATCACGAACCTCGCGTTCCTTCATCGCGTGAGCACTGCCGCCGCCTCGCCCGCGGACGGCCACGTCGGACTCTGGGTGCTCGTGATTCCGGTGATCGGGGCGCTCGGCGTCGGCGTGATGGCCCGCTATGGATCGAGTGCCATCCGCGGGCACGGCATTCCCGAGGTGATGGAGAAGGTGCTGCACGGCGAGAGCCGCATTCCGATGCGCGTGATGTTCTTCAAGCCGCTCTCCGCCGCGCTGGCGATCGGCACTGGTGGCCCGTTTGGCGCGGAGGGCCCGATCATCGCGACCGGCGGCGCGCTCGGTTCGATAGTCGGGCAGTACGTGCACGTCAGCTCCGATGAGCGCAAGACACTGCTCGCGGCGGGCGCTGCGGCGGGTATGGCCGCGACTTTCGGAAGTCCGGTGAGCGCAGTGTTGCTGGCGGTGGAACTGCTGCTGTTCGAATACCGCCCGCGATCGCTCATTCCGGTGTCGTTGGCCGCGGCCGTCGCTGCCGGAGTGCGCATTGCCTTCGAGGGCACTGGTGCGGTGTTCGCCGTACCGCCATTCGCGCAGCCAGGCGGAGAGGCGCTGGCGATTTACGCGCTGCTCGGTGCGGCTATCGGCGCATTCGCCGTCGGCGTGAGCCGGTTCACGTACGTGATCGAAGATGCATTCGAGCGCCTTCCAATACACTGGATGTGGTGGCCGGCGATCGGCGCCTTGGCGGTGGGCATCTGCGGCTACTTCGAACCGCGCGTGCTGGGCGTTGGCTACAGCAACATCACCGCCATACTCGGCGGCACGATCGTCGGCCGCGCGCTGGTCGTGCTCGTTGTGCTGAAGCTGATCGCATGGGCCGTGTATCTCGGGAGCGGGACCAGCGGCGGCACGCTGGCTCCGCTCTTCACGATCGGTGGCGGAGCCGGTGCACTGGCGGGCGCCGCGATTGCGTCGTCCGCGCCCGCCCTCGGCGTTGACGCCCGCGTTGCCGCACTCGTGGGAATGGCGGCGACGTTCGCTGGGGCGTCGCACGCGCTGCTGACGTCCATCGTGTTCGCGTTCGAGACGACGCGTCAGTCAGTGGGCCTGCTGCCCTTGCTCGCCGGCTGCACGGCGGCCTACCTGACGGCGCTGCTGCTGAGCCGTCATTCGATCATGACCGAAAAGCTCGCACGACGTGGCGCGCCCGTACGCACCGAGTACTCGGCCGATCACCTGGCGCAGGTATTCGCTCGCGACGCCGCCTCCGCGAACGTCGTGATGCTGAAGGCCGACGACGTCCTGGTTGAGGTGCGAGAGTGGCTGGACTCGGGTGAGAGCGCGTCGCATCAGGGCTTTCCGGTGCTCGACGCGGATGGGCTTCTCGTTGGCGTCGTGACAAGACGCGACTTGCTCAATGGCCCCGACGTGACGCTCGAAGGCGTTCGACACGTGGGCGACGTGATTCGACGCGCGCCGGCGGTCGTTTACAGCGACAGCACGCTCCGCGACGCGGCCGACCTCATGGTCACCGAAGGCGTCGGACGACTACCGGTGGTGGACCGCGCGAACCCTCGGCGCGTCGTGGGCATCCTTTCGCGCAGCGACTTGCTTTACGCCCATGGAACCAGACTCGCCGCCGGACGTCGAACACGGCCTGCCGATGGTACGGTCGCCCCACAGCCTGCGCGGTAGTTCAACTAGAGTTCCGTTAGCAGCGTAGAGAAGTCATCGAGCCGCGGTGGTCGCGGGCGGCACGCACCACAACCACGGGACGCATCAATGGACATCAAACGGAGTGGTTCACAACCGTCCGGTAAGGGGCCGGCAGACTGGTTCACGGGCACAGTGCGCATCGACCCGCTCTATGCGGCAACTGCGCCAGCCCGGGCCGCCGGCAATGCGGTCACCTTCGAGCCAGGCGCCCGCACGGCATGGCACACGCATCCACTCGGCCAGACGTTGATCGTGACCTTCGGCTGCGGGCGGGTGCAACGCGAGGGCGGTCCCGTCGAGGAGATCCGCCCCGGCGATGTGGTTTGGTTCGAGCCAGGTGAGAAACACTGGCACGGCGCTTCGCTCACGACAGCCATGCAACACATCGCCATTCAGGAGGCCCTCGACGATAAAGCCGTCGACTGGATGGAGCAGGTGAGCGACCTTCAGTATCAAGGCAAGTCCTGACGTAACCTCCACGTACACTCCGCACATGCTGACCACTCGCACACTTGGCACGCAGGGCCTGACGGTCTCGGCCATCGGACTCGGACTCATGGGGATGAGCCATGCGTACGGCACTCGCGAGGAGCGCGATGAGCACGAGTCCATTGCCACCATCCATCGCGCCGTTGAGCTCGGATGCACATTTCTCGATACCGCCGAGGCGTACGGTCCATACGCGAACGAGGAGTTGCTCGGTCGCGCGTTGAAGCAGGTGAGCGGCGCGCGTGATCGCGTCACCATCGCGACAAAGTTCGGCTTCAAGTTCGACGCGAATGGCGTGATCGCCGGCGTGGACAGTCGGCCCGACCGCATTCGGGGCGTCGTCGAGAGTTCACTGCGCCGCTTGCAAACCGATCGAATCGATCTGCTCTATCAACATCGTGTCGATCCCGCGGTTCCCATCGAGGACGTCGTCGGCGCGATGGCCGAGCTCGTTCGCGACGGAAAAGTCAGATACCTCGGCCTCTCCGAGGCAGGTGAGCAGACGATTCGTCGCGCGCACGCCGTGCATCCGATCTCGGCGCTCCAGAGCGAATACTCACTCTGGGAGCGCAACCTCGAGCCGCGCATCATCCCGCTGCTGCGCGAGCTTGGAATCGGACTCGTCCCATTCGCGCCGCTGGGCCGCGGCTTCCTCACCGGCGCGGTGAAACGCGCCGAGGAGTATCCTGACGGTGATTTCCGCAAGGGCGATCCGCGCTATCAGGGTGAGAACTTCGACGCGAATGTCCGCGCCGCATCAGTCGTGCAGGACCTGGCGGCGAGGAAGCGCGCAAAACCCGGCCAGGTCGCGCTCGCGTGGCTGCTGCACAGGGGCGACGACATCGTGCCGATCCCTGGAACGAAGCGCCGCACCTACCTGGAGGAGAACGTGGGCGCGGCCGATGTGTCGCTCACGAGCGAGGACATGGCTACGCTCGATGCGGCGCTCGCCCCGGAGATGATATCGGGGCCGCGCTACGGCGAGAAGGCGATGGCGCAGGTCGATCGCTGATGGCGCGGCCACGGGTCATCTGCCACATGGTGGCGTCGGTCGACGGACGCATCGTGCCCGATGGATGGCCGCTCTCGGTCGAGGCGCGCAAGCACTACGAGGAAGTCCACGCGAGCTACAGTCCTGACGCATGGATCTGCGGCCGCGTGACGATGAAGCCGTTCGCGAAGCACCTGCGCCGCGATGCCGAAGTGGCGCGGGAGAACCTCGCCGGCGCTGAACGCGACGACTTCATCGCGCCCGGCGCGCAGGCATCGTTTGCGTTCGCGATCGACGCGAGCGGCCGCCTCGCCTGGGAGTCGAACGACATCGATGGCGATCACGTCGTCGCAATTCTTTCCGAGCGTGTGTCGGATGAGTATCTCGCGTTCCTGCGCAAGCGCGGCGTGTCGTACCTGCTGGCCGGTGCACGCGAGGTCGATCTCGCGGTCGCGCTTGAAAAGGTCGGCGCGAAGTTCAATGTCAAGACGCTGATGCTCGAGGGCGGCGGAAGGATCAATGGCGGGATGCTGCGCGCGGGGCTGATCGATGAAGTGAGCCTGCTCCTCGCTCCAGTCGCTGACGGCCGCATCGGGACGCCGGCTCTATTCGACGTCGACGGCGACGACGTCACACCACGTCGCCTCGCGCTCGAATCGGTCGAGCGTCGCGACGACGACATTCTCTGGCTGCGCTACCGCGTTGTCGAGAACGACACCTGAGTGCCATTGCCTGAAGAAGCCTCTGTCATCGTTCGCCCTGCGACGTCCGCCGATCTCGCGGCGGTAGGGCGGCTCGGCGCAATGGTCGTCCGTCTCCATCACGACTTCGATGCGCAGCGCTTCATCGCCGCGACGCCGCGGACGGAGCAGGGGTATGCATCGTATCTCGGGACGCAGCTTGATGCGGCCGATGTCGTCGTCCTCGTTGCGGAGCGGAACGGCGAGGTCCTCGGCTACACCTACGCTGGCGTCGAAGGACACGACTGGATGGCGCTTCGCGGTCCGGCCGGCGTGCTGTACGACATCGTCGTCGATCCGGCGCATCGCGGCCAAGGGGTTGGGCGGATGTTGCTCGAGGCCACCATTGCAGCACTCGAGGTGACGCGCGAGCTGTAATGGTCGGCCACTCTTCTTCCTCACTGGCGTCCCACCTCCGGGAGCGACGTCAGTTGACCGCTCGCCGGGGACTGTGAGTATGTCCACCGCTGCCCGAGCAACGCCGCTCCAGGCTGCGGAATGGTGATGGCCAACCGGCTTGCCTGCTTGGCGCCAAGAGTCACGCGCTCCCCCACGACCACGGCGAGCTGTATGGATCCGGCGTCTTCCGACACGGCCTCTTCCGGAATGCGCAGCGTGGTGCGCGCCCCCGGTTCCACGCGGCCGAGCAGCCATTCGCGGCGTTCGCCGATGAGATAGACGTGGACGTAATCACGGCCGGCGTTGTCGAACCGAACGGTGCGCGGAACATCGTCGGCACGCACGGCAGCGTCCGATACGAGCTGAGGCGAAGCGGCGGCGCAGGCGCCGAGCGCAAGCGTGATGCTCAGTGCGGCGGCGAGTGAAACAACGGAGCGGATGCGGGGCGTAGTCATTGTATCCTTCATGAACGGGAACAGCGCGATCGGTGGCCTTATCCCTTAGCGCGCAGAACGCGGTCAAACCCACTCACGGGTGGTCGTGTCCAACCGCTCAGACCGGATTCCTCCTCAGACCTGAGCGATCATGAGCAACACCCCCTTGCCCACTCCGACCTCTTCGCCCGCCACGAGCGGACACGCTGCGCACGCGGTGACCAGCCTCTTGCGCGCATGGGGCGCGGGTGACGCCGGTGCGAGCGACGCGCTCGTCCCGCTCGTGTACGAGGAGCTTCGCCGGCAGGCGCATCGCGCACTGCGCCGCGAGGGCGAGGGCCACACGCTCCAGGCCACGGCACTTGTTCACGAGGCGTGGCTGCGCCTCGACGGCCAGCTCGACGCGCGCTGGGAGAGTCGCACGCAGTTCCTCGCCGTTGCCGCACAGATGATGCGCCGCGTGCTCGTCGATCATGCGCGAACGCGCCGGGCACTGAAGCGCGGGGGCGGTGACGTGCAGGTGTCGCTCAGCGACGCCGCCAACGCGGTTGCTCCTTCCGACTCCGTGGACGTGCTCGCGCTCGACGACGCGCTCGCACGGCTCGCGATCATGGATCCGCGTAAGGCCCGCCTCGTGGAGCTGCGCTACTTTGCCGGCATGAGCATCCCGGAGGCTGCAGAGGCGCTTGGCGTTTCTCTCGCGACGGTCGGTCGCGAATGGGCGGTCGCGCGCATGTGGCTCCGCCGCGAGCTCGAGGCATGACGCCGCCGGACCCGGTGGTCCGCGCTTCACCGCCGATGACGCCCGATCGCTGGCGCGCGGTGGACGCAATCCTCAAGATCGCGCTCACGTGCAATCCGGAGGATCGGAACGGCATCATCGCGGATGCATGCGAGGGAGACGACGCGCTGCGCATCGAGGTCGAGTCGCTTCTTGCCGCCCACGTCGAGACCGGCGACGAGTTCCTCGAGATCCCTGCGGCAGCAGCACTCGCCGTCGTGGACTCTACGGTGCTCGCGGATCGCCTCGCGCGGGCGCTGGCGGGGCGCTACGCGCTCGAGCGTGAGTTGGCGCGCGGAGGGATGTCCACGGTCTTCCTCGCGCGCGACCTGCGGCACGGTCGCCCCGTCGCCATCAAGGTGTTGCGTGAGGAGCTTGCCGCTGCGGTTGGCGCCGAGCGTTTCCTGGCGGAGATTCGCGTGACGGCGTCGCTACAGCATCCGCACATTCTGCCGCTGTTCGATTCTGGCAGCGCGGACGGATTGCTCTGGTACGCGATGCCGTTCGTCGAGGGAGAGACGTTGCGCTCGTATCTCGCGCGTGCAGGGTCGCTGCCGGTCGCGGAAGCGGTGCGCCTTGCGCGCGAAGTCGCGGACGCGCTCGACTACGCGCACAAGCGCGGCATCGTGCACCGCGACGTGAAGCCGGAGAACGTGTTGCTTCAGGACGGACACGCGCTGGTCGCCGATTTTGGTATCGCGCTGGCGCTCGAGCAGGCGGGCAGCGACCGCATCACGCGCACAGGACTCGCGCTCGGCACTCCGCAATACATGGCGCCGGAGCAGGCCGCGGGTGAACGCGTCCTCGACGCGCGCGTCGACGTGTACGCGCTCGGCGCTGTGCTGCACGAGATGCTTTCGGGAGAGCCACCATTCGCGGCGCCGACGCGCCAGGCGGTCGTGCGGCGCATGATGCTCGAGCCGCCGCCGTCGCTGACGATGCGTCGCCCCGAGGTGACGTCATACGTCGATGCCGCCGTGCGGCGCGCGCTCGCGAAGCGTCCCGACGATCGATTCGCGAGCGCCGCGGCGTTCGACCGGGCGCTCGCCACGGCGCTGGCGATGCCGTTGAATGCGGCCGAACCCGCGACGACGGACGATACGCTGCCTGCGCCATATCGGGGTCGCACGGTGTCCGCTCGCGCTGCACTCTACGCGGCGCTCGCGATGCTCGCCGTGGGACTCGTCGGCGGTCGACTCACGGATCCGTCGTCGCTCCTCCGTCGCTGGATCGGCACTACATTCGCGGTCCCCACAGCGAATGACATACGCGTCAACGCGCCGCCTGTGCCGGCGGGCAGCGTGTCGCTCACGGTCGTCGATCGCACTGGACGCACCGTCAGCGCAATTCCTGCGGAGCGTCCGTGGACCCCGCGCTTCTCGCCGGACGGGCATAGCGTGGTATATGGCGCGTTCGGCGCTGGCCGCACCACGAGCGACCTCTGGGTGACGGATCTCGACGCAGGCACCACGCGCCGCATCACCGACGACGATGGGGATGCCAACGATCCGCAATGGAGCGCGGATGGCTCGCGCATCGCCTACTCAGTCGGTGCTCCGGGAGGAAAGGACCTCGTGCTGCGGTCGCTCACGGACGGAACGGTGCGCACGTTCGCACGCGACGGGACGCAGTTTCCCAACGACTGGCGACGCGACGGCAGTGCGCTTCTCATGACCGAGGAGGCCGGGAACGGCAGGTACGACATTCTGGTGCAGCCAGCCGATGGATCGGCGCCGCGGCCGTATGCCGCCACGGACGCGGATGAGACGGGCGCTCGCGTCTCGCCTGACGGGCGCTGGGTCGCGTACACCTCGGACGAATCGGGGAAAGCTGAGGTGTATCTCGACTCGTACGCGCAACCCGGGCGGGGTCGTGTGAAGATCTCCCTTGGTGGCGGAGTACACCCTGTCTGGCGCGCCGACGGACGAGAGCTGTTCTACTGGCGCGACGGTGCGTTGGTGGCGGTGCGATTCGCCGCGTCGGTCGACGGAGCACAGCCGGTGAGTGGCGCGCAGACCGTGTTGTTCCGCGCGCCATATCAAATGAGCATCAACACGATGTACGACGTGTCGCCGGACGGACAGCGATTCGTGATTGTGCGGCAGCCCTGAAAACACCGCGACCCGCGCGGCGGCGGCGCTTGACGTATCTGCTATCGATCAACAATCGTCATACGATATCCTCATCGATAGAGGCGCCGGTGGACGTTGTGACGATCTCCCCCAAGTACCAAATCGTGATCCCGCGCGAGATCCGTGAACGGCTCGGCCTGAAGCCCGGCCAGAAGGTTCAGGCGCTCGCCTACGACGACCGCATCGAGTTCATCCCGGTCAAGTCGCTCAAGAGCATGCGGGGCTTCCTGCGTGGCATCGATACCACGGTTCGCCGCGAGAAGGACCGTGTGTGATCGCAGTCGCCAGACATTCCGGCCCTAACGTCGTCGATTCGTCGGCGTGGCTCGAGTATTTGCAGGTGGGCCCCGTGCCGGGCCGTTCGCGAATGCCATCGAAGCCGTCGATCGGCTGATCGTTCCCACAATCTGCCTCGTCGAAGTGTTCAAGGTGGTGTTGCGGCAGCGTGGTGAAAGCGACGCGCTGCAGGCGGTGGCGCTGATGCAGCAGGGCACGATCGTCGATCTCGACGCATCACTCGCGCTCACGGCCGGCAGAGTGGGGGTGGAGCACAAGCTGCCACTCGCGGACAGTATCGTGTATGCGACCGCAGTCGTCGCCGCTGCCGCCCTTTGGACACAGGATCAGCATTTCGAAGGACTGCCCGACGTCCGGTACTTTCCAAAGCACGCGGAAAAATAGGCTACCGCCCGAACCCTCCAAGCTCGACGGAGATCGTAAAGGCCGAGTACATGCTCTTCGAAGGATCCAGCTCCCCGAACATGGAGAGCGCGATGCCGGGCACATAGGTGACCCGAGTGGTCATTCTGCCGCCGCGTCAGCGAATGCCCGCGTGAACCAGCGCCTGAGGCGCTCGCGTGTCCCCGTCTGTCCCCTTATGTCATAGGCGGCAAACGACAGCCAGTCCGGCCCGATGGTCGGCGCCGGGCTGCCGTCGTCGTCGAGGGCGGCAGCGTATGCCACTGGTGCAAGGCGGAAGGCGAGTCCACGCTGACTGTACGCGATGCCGAAGATCCGATTCGCGTCGTTGTGCAGGACGACATACGCGCAGCTCTTGTACGAAGGGCAGTATGCGTGCGCGCCCGGCAGCTCCTTCGCCAGCTCGAGGAGCGGAATGCCCACGTCGGTGTGCGCGAACGGGTTCGTGCGACGCACGAACTCGATCACGTGCTCGTTCGCCGCGATCAGGAATCGCGGGTCCGTGACGTCGATGAGGAATTTGCCGGTCACGCGCGTTTCTCGACCCGAAGGTATAGCAATGGTGGCGTCACGCCTTGAGCAGATCCTCGATCCTCACCGGCAACTCACGCACGCGAACTCCCGTGGCGTGATACACCGCCGAAGTGATCGCCGCCGCGGTTCCCGCCAACCCGATCTCGCCGACGCCCCGCGCACCCATCTCGTTCAGCACCAGGTCGGGATGGTCGAGGAAGGTCACGTCGATCGGCGGCGCATCGGCATTCGTGCTCACCATGTAATCGGCCAGGTTGCTGTTGATCGGCGCGCCGTAACGCTTGTCGTATCGCGCCTCCTCGAGCATCGCCATGCCGATCCCCATGACGACCGCACCCTCGATCTGGTTGCGTGCGGGCTTCGGGTTGAGCATGCGCCCCGCGTCGATGACATTGACGAACCGCGACACACGGAGCCGCGCCGTTTCCGGATACCACGTTACCTCGGCGAACTGTGCTCCGAAGGAGTGCAGCGAGTACTTCTTGCTCTCCTCGCCGCCCATGGTCGTGGCAGACCGCCCACCCGCGCTGTGCATGCTGCACGGCCATTCCCGGTTGGCCAGGAGCGCGGCCCCGCGCCGTGTGAGCAAACAGCACATCAGCAGCGGTGATATCACACGACGTATCGCAGCATTGACCGCACGAGTGCCCGGACCTAGAGTCACCCTGGCGTGTGAGCAGCAGACACGTCGGCCCCTTCTCGCCGGGTTGGCCGCGCAGCGTACGCTCACGTTCGGAGGACAGCATGCTAAACCTCATCACTCCGGTTCCGCGCACGACGGACGCCGATGCAGGCGCGATGCGACGCACAGATCACCAAGGGCATGACGCGTGGAAGCTCCTCAGCTGGCTCGGGGCGATCTTCGCGGTGCTTGGCCTGACGGATATTGCGCTCGGTTGGTATCCCGCGTCCTTCGGCAATACGGAGTGGGAGTTCGGCACCATCAGTGGAAGCTTGAACGCGCTCACCATTCCGATGATGGGGCTCTACCTGCTCGTTGCGTCGGCGGTGGCGCGGGGCGATCGCAGGTCAGGTCGCGCCCTGAGCATCCTGATGTGGCTGATGGCGGCAGGATTGGTGGGTCTCGGTATCGTGTACCTCACTGTGATCCCGATCGCCATCACGGCGGTTGCGGGGAACGAGCTCGTACTGCTCGGCATGAAGAAGGCGATCGCCAAGGGTGTCACGCTCCTGATTGGTTACGTCGTGCTCCTCGTAGTCGGCGCGAGGCGAGCAGGACGGATGCGAGAGAGAAACGGATGATCCTCGCCTTGATTGGCTGTAAGGCTGCGGTAATGCAGCCGCATTTGTGTGGCGGGTCCACAACACATAGCAATTCTCCCTCCTCGCTGGACCGACCGCGTGCGACGCAAGGCGTTAACAATCATACACTTAGGCGTAGAGAATTTTTGCAGGAATGGGGCATGTGGCTTGCGTCAGGGGTCTCTTGAATAACCGAGCATGCAGTAGCAAGCACTTTTCGACGCCCCCTTCGTCCTTCGGACCTTGCCAAGTCAGTATCGTGTTGCCCTTCTGGTTCTTTGTGCTGCGCTGTGCGCGCCGCTGGGCGATGCTCATGCCGAGACGCCGGGCAGTACGTACAATTTCTGTGGCGGGAGCGGGTTCACCTTCTGCGCGTCGGTGAACATCAGCGTGACGGCCAAGCCGGGCGGTGGCTACACCGTGGCTATGGTTGTGGCCAACCGTTCGGTCGCTTCGGGTTCGAATGCGCCAGCGCAGTTTGTTTCGGTAGGCTTGGACAACGTCCTTCCGCCGGGAGAGAGTCTCGCGTCTCCGTCCAACTTCCGCTTCCTGCAAGGCAACTGGGACGGCACGACCTTCAGCAATGGCGTCAACGTCTGCGGCTCGGTCCCGACGTGCTGGAACATGACGACGAACAAGAATGAAGCGGGCGGCGTGAAGGTGGATTTCGACGCCAATACCACGACTGGCAATCAGACGTCGATCTCCTCGAATTGTTCCGATGCGGAGGCGCACTGGAACATTTCGCCCGTAAACACCTGCGCACGTGGCAGTTCGGTGGCCCTCTGGAAGCCCGTTCAAATCTCCTTCGACGTCACCCGGGCGATCACCAGCGCGGATATCTATATCAAGGCCATCGCCAATGGATCCACGGAATGTCTCACGGGCGATAGCAAGCCCAGCATTGCGTGCGTGACTCAGCCACCCGTGACAACGACGCCGGAGCCCGCCAGCATAGTCCTGCTCGCGACGGGCATGGCTGGCCTTGGGTTCTACACGAAACGGAAGCGAAAGACGAGCATCTGAGGGAAAAGTCGCTCAGTACACGTCGAAGTCGCAGCCCAGCAGTCGCCACCGCGGAAATGAGTCCGCGAGCGGCAACTTTCGACGGGTGGTCGCCCTCACACGGAATGCCGCGAGTCCGTCGTCGCTGAAGGCCGTTGACGGCGAGGGCGTGCATCGCGTCGCGTAGTCAGCGCCGTCAAGTTGGAGCAGCCTGCCAGTCGCGCCCGCCCGATAACGCTGGCCACCGCGGCCGATACGGCACGGCGGGACACTCCCACTCGCGGCGGCGCGATGCGGTGAGACGGTGAACGTTCTCATCCCGCGACCTGGCCAAACCGTGGAGCCGACTGAAGACCCGCAACTTCCGCGATGGTGGCCAGCGACGTCGTGGGAATCCGCCGCGGAACGCCCCATCATCGGGGCAACGGGCGCCTCGGTCGACGCAGGCGCGATCTCGGCGGCCGCCGCGACGAGTGGCATCGAGGCCGCGACGCCCGCGAGGCCCGCCACGCCGGCCCGCGAGAGGAATCCACGGCGGGAGACCAGGTGAGGCTCGTCGCGATCGGGCGCGTCAGGATCGTGCATGGATACTCCTGTCCGTCGTTGGAGGAGGACTTTGAATCCTACGTCCCGGATCAATCGCGCGGCAATCTCGCCGGTTCCTGCCCGAACCCTGACAGGCGCGCCCCCCGACTGAAGCGACCCTACGCCGTTCGCAGCAACGCGTGCGCGTGCGCGAGCCTGTTTCGCCCCATGACGCGCACGAGCTGATCACGCGTCACCGGCTTGTCGAGGTAGTCGATCGCCCCGAAGAGCTGCATCCGGTTCTCGCTGGCGACCGCGCTGACCACCACCACCGGGATGTCGCGCAGCAACGGGTCCGACTGGAGCTCGCGCAGGGCATCCCATCCACTCTGTTGCGGCATCATCAGGTCCACCGTGATCATCCCCGGCGACAGCGTTCGCGCGAGCGCGAGGCCCTCATCCACGCTCGCTGCCGTGACGACCGTACATCCCAGATCCTCGAACGACCGCTTGAGAATCACGCGCGCGTCGGATTCGTCGTCGATCACGAGTACGAGAAACCCGTCAGTGTCCGAAGCCTGATGCAGCGCGACCGCATTGGCCGATGCGGGAGGAATGCGCAGGTCGCGGCCGGATGTAACGGCGTCGGGTGCGAGGACGATGCTGAACGTGGAGCCGACGCCCATCTCGCTTGCGACCGAGATCTCGAACTTCATCAACGCGGCGAGGGACCGGCAGATCGTCAGCCCGAGACCAGTGCCGCCGTACTTCCGCGCCGTGGAATTATCCGCCTGCTGAAAGGGTTCGAAGATGGACGCGATGCGGTCGGCGGGAATGCCGATACCCGAGTCGATCACGTCGATGCGAACCGGTGCGCCGGTCTCCGGGTCCGCGCGCACAACGAGTCGCACGTCGCCATGAGTGCTGAACTTCAGCGCATTCCCCACGAGGTTGATCAGGATCTGCTTCAGCTTGGCGCGGTCGGTATCGAGCAGGCACGGTTCATCGGGGACGTCCGCCACCAGCCCCAGCTTGCGAATCAGCGCCTGTGATTCGAGCTCGGCGAGCGTCTCCTTCACCAGACCGCGCACCGACACCGACGTGACCTCGAGCTCCGTGTGGCCAGCCTCCACCTTGGTCAGGTCGAGGACGCTGTTGATGAGCGCGAGCAGATGTCGGCCGTTGGCCTGAATGCGATCGACGTAGCCGAGCTCCCTCGCGGTCAGGCTCCTCGCGGTGTTCTTGAGCAGGATGTCCGAGAATCCAATCACGGAATTGAGCGGCGTCCGCAGCTCATGGCTCATGTTCGCCAGGAACTCACTCTTGGCCTGGTTCGCGAGCTCGGCGAGCTCGCGCGCGGCGCGGTGCGCCTCTTTCTCGATGTTCAACTCCGCGGTTCGATCCGCGACGCGCCGCTCCAGCAGGACTTCCGCGTCATTTTCAGCGGTGATGTCCTGAATGGAACCGAGGAGCCTCACGGGGCGACCCTCTGCGTCCCGCACGACCTTGGCGCGGGAAAGGAAGACGCCGGGTTCGCCGCTCGGCCGGTGGTAGCGTGCGCGAAACGAGATGGGCGCGGCCGTTGCGGTGGCCACCCCGCTTCTGATCGACTCGATCGCGAGCGCCCGATCATCAGGATGCACACGGCTGATGAAGCCCTCGAGCGAAAAATCCGCATGCCCTTCCTCGTATCCGAGCTGGCGCGACGTCTCGGCGGCCCAGCCGGACTCGCTGGTCACGAGATCCACCCACCAGCTCCCCACCCGCGCCACCCGCTGCGCCTCCGCGAGCAGGGCTTCGCTCTGCCGCAGCCGCCGTGATGTCCGTCGAGACGACCAGCACTTGCCGTGCGATGCCGTCGCTGTCGATGATGGGGCGCTTGTGCGATTGCATCCAGCGAACGTTCCCCCGCGCGTCCGTGAATTTCTCCTCGGGAACGAACACGTCCGTGAGCGTGTCCATCGTCTCGCGATCGCTCCGCAGCCACTCGGCGATCTCCTCGGACGGGGCGCCGATCTCCTCTTCGGTGCGTCCAAGCATCTCCTCCGGCGAGTGGCCATACGCTTCCGCATGGCTTCGATTCACGACGGTGTAGCGGCCCTCCCGGTCCTTGACGAAGACGTGGTTCGGAAGGCCGTCGAGGACCGTGCGCACGACGCTCTGTGCGTTGACCTGTTCCATCGCCCGCGCGAGCGCGTCACTCATGCGGGAGATGAGTGGCGACTCTTGGGGCGACGGGTTGACGCGTGAGATACGGCATCTGGTAGGGAGGTCTTGTCTTGCGCAATGTGATCTGCACGCGCCAACCAAAACGGAAGGTCGGCGCCCTGCAAGTGTTAATCGGCATCCACGCGCGAAAACGTGAGCCGGCGCGGTCAAGCCAGCTCATGTTCAGCACTGTCCGAGCCTCCGTAGCGGAGACAGCTTATCTCGCACGGAAAGCACGCCGCACAAACCGGCTCACGAGGTGACGGATGACGAGAGTGTGGTGGATGCTCACGGTGATGCTGACACCGCTGGCGACGGCCGTCGCGCAGCCATCGGCGAGTAAGCCGATTCAAACACGTGCGGGACTCGTCACCGGCACGGCGTCAACGCTGCCAGGTGTGCGCACATACCTCGGCGTGCCGTTCGCCGCGCCGCCGGTGGGCAACGCACGGTGGCAGCCACCGCATGCCCTCGCCGCGTGGAGCGGCATTCTCGCGGCCGATCACTTCTCCGCCTCGTGCATGCAGCCCGGCCCCTCGGCATTCGGACCCCGGACGCTCGAGTTCCTGTTGCGCGGCCCGGTGAGCGAGGACTGTCTCTATCTCAACGTGTGGACTGCGGCGAAGCCGGCCGACCGACGTCCAGTGCTTGTGTATGTGTATGGTGGCGGATTCGGGTCCGGCTCGGGCGACGTGCCGGTCTACGATGGTGCGCGACTCGCCGCAAAGGGACTCGTCGTGATCACCATCAACTACCGCGTCGGCGCGCTGGGTTTCCTTGCGCATCCCGAGTTGACGGCCGAGTCGGCGCAGCACGCGTCGGGCAACTATGGACTACTCGATCAGGTGGCGGCGCTCGAATGGGTGCGCGACAACGTCGCCGCCTTCGGTGGGGATCCGAATCGAGTGACCGCCTCCGGTCAGTCCGCAGGTGCAATGTCGGTTGCATTGCTCACCGTCTCACCACTCGCTCGTGGGCTTTTTCATCGCGCCATCGTCGAGAGCGGGCCAGGAGGTCTCGCCGCGATGGGCGTGGCGGGCACGCGCGGACTCGCGCGGCCACTCGCTGACGCGGAGCGTGACGGCGTCGCATTCGCCACCGCGAAGGGCGCGTCATCGCTCGCCGCGCTGCGTGCGCTGCCTGCCTCCGAGTTCGCGCGCGCGGCGGGGCGCTTCGGTCCAGTCGTCGACGGACTCTTCATTCAGGACGACATGGCGGCGCTCGTCGCCTCGGGCCGTCAGCATGACGTGCCGATGCTCACCGGATTGAACGCCGACGAGGGCAGTGCGTCGCCAGGATATGGTCACGTGTCGGCCGACCAGTTCAAGCGGCAGGCAGCTCAGCGCTACGGCGAACGCGCGAAAGAATTCCTTGCGCGCTACCCGGCGGGCTCCGACACCGAGGCCGGCGCCTCACAGAAGTCGAGCGCGCGCGACGCCGGAATGGCGGGCGTCCAGCAGATGCTGATCGAGCGCGGGCGGACGGCGCGGAGCCCGGCATTCGCTTACTACTTCGACCGCGCCATTCCGTGGCCCGAACATCCCGAGTTCGGAGCATTCCACACCAGCGAAGTCCCATATGTGTTCGGCACGCTCGACGTGCTGGCTCGACCGTGGGAGGCCGTCGACCGGCAGCTCTCGGATGTCATGATGGCCTATTGGGTGAACTTCGCGACGCGCGGCAACCCGAATGGGCCCGGACTTCCGGCGTGGCCGTCCTTCAATCCGGCCAAGCCGGGCTTGATGGAGCTCGGCGTGAAGGTCGGTGTGCTACGGCCACTCGATCCCGCGCTCGTAAGCTTCTTCGCGCACTAGACGATGCTCCCGGCGAGCATCACGTACGGGTTTCCCATGATGCTCGCCCACGCGAGCCCCATGCCCACCATCGGCACGAAGAGGAGGGCTCGCGACTCGATCCCGGGAATCGCGAACATCGCCAAGCCAGACATCTCACGCGTCGCCTCGGCGACGACGCAACTCTTGCGTTGGCTGAATGCGCCGCATGCATGGGCACATCTGGGCCGCGATGCACAGACGCCGCCTGCCGTTTCCCTCAGAACACGTCGAAGTCGCAGCCCAAAAGGCGCCACTGCGAGAATGAGTCGGCGAGTGACAATTTTCGCCTGGTCAGTGACTTCACTCGAAACGCCGCAGGTCCATTGTCCCTGAAGCCGTTGACGCCAAGGGCGTGCACCACGTCGCCGCGCGTGGTCAGCGCCTCGACGCTGGAGCATCCTGCCTTCCGCGCCCGTCCGATAACGCTCGCCACCGCGGCTGAAATAGCGGTTCGGGAAACTCCTACCACTTCGGCCAAGCGGGCATTGCGCCCGTCGTGCGAATGGCCCCAGACGGCGAATGCCGCGGGTGCTCCTTCAGCATGAACTGAGATCCACTCGTATCGCACTTCGCCGAGTGGCGAAAATCGCCAGTCGTACCACGATAGGCTGCGAGCGGTTTCGCAGATTGCGTCGGTGGAACTGGAGCGATGAGTAAGGAGTGATGCCAATTCCGCGTCGGACGGTCTTTGCAGGGTGACCGCAAACCCCCCGCAACGTGCCTGCGGCCACGCCCGCAGGGCCAGGGCAGCGAAGGGGCGCAGCGATGTTGGTAGCCGACGGAACGCGTCACTCCGCAGGGGCCTGACGAACCTGGGAACATTGCCGATGTGATTCCAGCCCAAGCGTGCACTCGCCCGCATTGCATCCCGATTGGGGAAGCCATAGAGCAATTCAAGACCGCGTTGCTCTGCCACCGCGAACGACGCCGGCGCGAGCTCCCTGAAGACACCCCGGCCGCGATAGGCGGCCTCCACCATGAGGTCGATCGACTGCGCACCACGCACGGCATCATCGCCGATGTGCAGGTCGATCGGCCAGAAAGCGCGATGCGCGATGATTCTTCCCGCCGACTCCGCAACCATAATGACGGGTTGGCCCACCGGATTGCGGAACAGCCGCCACCGGGTTGCTGCATCATCGCGTTGTCGACCAAAGACGTTCGCGAAGAGCCTGTTGATCGCCGGCACGTCGTCCACGGTCTCGGCACTGCGTCACCAAGTGACGAGCGGAGCGCTCGCGCGATTGGAGTGGCACCCAAGATCCTGCTGAGGACTGATTTCAGCCCGAACGTCATCGGTAGGTCGTCGTCTGCAGTGGGAGGACGTCGTCGAGGAGTGGCACATCGTGCGCCCCGAACTGCCGAATCGCAAGGTTGGCTTACACCAGACGATCAAAGGGCACGAATAACAACAGCCGGGTTACCGCCGGACAGAACACGTTTCGGAAGGCTGTTTCGGACCACGCTGCCACCGCGTGCTCCGACGACGAGCTTCACCGGCGATTGCATGGTCATCTAATAGCCCTCGTTACGTAATGGCCCCCGTTGCGCGAGTTCGGTTTGCCGCCGTCACCCAAGATGAGCCGACGTCCCTTGGCGATCTCGATCAACGGAGACTCGCGGGTCGACGCCAACGGCCTGCTTTCCACATCGCGAACTTCTGCGCCAGGGTCGCAGGTGCTCGATGAGCGCACGCAGCGCGCGCGATGCTTGTTTCCCTGCGGATAGTGGAAATAGTACCCCGGGAACGGGGCGCAGAACTCTTCAGGACCGAGACGAGCCGACAGTCGGAGAGCGCGTCGGGCGATGAAAAACCGCCCACGCCTGCCGACTGGAATCGACGTGGCGCGGGCGGTTCAGACCGTGTGCTACCTTGGGCGCTCAGGTCGCTCCATCGGGAGCCCAGAGCGGATCAGGCGGCGTCGATGGCTCGCTTCCGGCGCTTGAGGCCGACTCCAATGATCGACGTGAGGCCGGTACCGAAGAGCACGAACGTCGCGGGCTCCGGCGTCGACACCATCAAGAACTCCTGGACAGAGTTGGAATTCGCCTTGTTCTCGTCGGTGACGACGTAGAAGTCAGAGAAACTCATCGACGCGTAGTTCGTCTGCGCCTGGCTGAGCCAGTAGCTCGAGCCGGTGATGCCAGCGTAGGCAGTGTTGCCGAACAGGTTCCAGACAGTGGCCTGGATGAGGCCGACGTCCGCGGCGCTCTTCCCGGCATACTGCGTGGTGAGCCATGCTGCTTCTCGATAGAGCGTCAGGTCGGCGAAGCGTGTGGTGACGCCCGTGGTGGCGGTGCCGAGGTTGGTCAAGTTGGCCTTCCAGGTCTCGCCAACGTACACCTCGTGGAAGAAGTCCACGCAATTCAAGGTGACCTTGGTGGAACCCATCAACCCCGAGTAGTTGCCGACGTAATACCCGTACGCGGTGACCGTGCCGCCACTGGTGAACGTGAACGATGTCTGGGCATCGACGCGTGTCGCGAACAAGAGCGACCCGGCCAGCAACAGTGTGAATCGAGAACGGCGCACGGAGGTCATGGCTGGAGGAGTCGCGATACTCTGGTCCCGCACAAAGCAAGTGACGCGCCCAAATACACATCTGGGAACGCCGTTACTTTAATGATATGTAAATTGTTTTTGGCAAACGAGTTGCGAAGTTATCCGGTCAAACGGTTTACTAGCTGCAAGTGACAGATTGCCTGTGTCGTCCGACATTGTGTTGCGATCGTACCACAGTCCACGATCGCGTGCCACGCCAATTCTCCGCTGCGATCGTCCCGCCAACGTCGGCAGGTTACCGAACTGCCGCCGCATCACGTGTGACGAGCAGGTTCGACGCGGCCGTCATTCGGTCCACCTGTCGCGATGAGGTGCGGGAAGCGCGCGCAAAGAGCACGATGGCGCCGATACCGAGGAGCAGCTTGCAGACGGCCGTAATGCTGGCAACGAGGAAGGAGAGCTGCATTTCGGGACGCACAGCAGCCCGCGTCTGCATCGAATCGAGGGCGAAGAATCCGATAGCAGCTGCGAGCACTGGGACCATGATCCACGAGAACACGCGGATCGCCCGCTTGGCGCCGACATGGTCCAGCGTTACAGCGGTGACGACGGCGAAGAGCATGCCGACGGACGGAATCATCAAGGCGTTGCTCAGGAGCCCCACCGCCGCGAACCGCCACTGCGCCGTCCCGGGGTGGAAGGGGGCTACCGACATCAGCGCGTCGAAAACGGGAATGACGATGAGGAGAAAGGCGACGAAATACGCCGCGGCTGCGAGCGGTCGGGTGGCGTTGGTGGTGCTCGTCGAAGTCTTCATGTGAACCGGCGTCTGCGGTGGAATGCTGTGTGCCGGCAGGCTCGAGTCGGCGCGCTCCGGCGATCAGGACATCGAATCGCGCGGGGCGCAGCGTGATGCCGCGAACTGGACGAGCATCGGGGTCCGGCGGAAACAACAGGACGCCCATCCCGTGAACGTTGCCTACGTCACCGGGAGCTCGTCGAAGCTGCGCGGCGCGCGCCCGGCGGAGCCGGCGAGGACGAAGTGGAGTGCTGCCTCTGCCCGGCGGACGACTTCGACAGCCGAAAGGCCAGCCGCGCGGAAATCATCGACCGCGTGGAAGCCGGCATGAAGGGGACGGAACGGCAAGTCCTGCACGGTCGGCGCCGCATTCTCGAGCGCACGCTGCAACCGACCGACAAAACCACGGGCGCCAGCGACGTCAGTATCAGGGGCGATGATCGCGATCCGGCTCTCCCCAAGAAAGCCGACGATGTCGGACTTCCGGCTCTCCGCCAGGCACACCTCAGCGACGAGGGTGAGGCTGGTGCTCGCGAAGCGGTCGTCGCGTGGCGTGGCGCCCGCGTCCGACGACGTGACCGCGACGCATGCGAATGGTTCGTGTTTCCGCGAGGCGCGTGCGCCGAGCTGGTGTGCCCACTGCCGGAGCGCCGCTGCACTGTACAACCCGGTCAGAGGGTCGATGAGCACATCGGCCTCGAGGGACGCGGAATGACGGCGCGCGCGAAGGAACGTCCCGAACTTGAGAAGCAGCGTTGCGATGTCGATGGGTTGGCTGCAGAAGTCCCATGCCCCTGCCTCGTAGGCGGAAGCGCGGATGCGATTGGACACAGGGGCGGGTGCGGTAATGAAGATCGGCGTCGACTGGTCGAACAGCGGATCCTGATGCAGCGCCCGACAGACCTCGATGCCGCCCATGTCGCTGAGCGAACAATCAAGGATGACACCGTCGGGACGGGTGGCGCGCGCGAGCTCCAATGCGCGCCGTCCCCCCTCCACGCGCAGAACCGTGAAGCCATTCAGCGCGAGGACACTCTCGACGGACCGACCTTCCCACTCGCCATGGCTAGCGATCAGGACCGACGAAGGGCGGCTGGATAACTCGATCATGATGCGAGGGATGTTCGGAAGGATAGATCGAGCAAGACGGCAGGAGGTGGTCCGTCGGCTGTGACGCTTTTACTACCACCCCGTGCTGCACGAAAAACGACTGTGCGCGGAGCGAATCGGACAAGTGTGGCACAGAGCGGAAGAGCACCTTCCATTCCTTGCCACCTCCATCCAATCTGGCCGCGCAAGTCGTTACCTCGTAACGGTTTGTAGAGCCTGATCAAATGTCGGCGGGCGCGCCTCTCGCCAGGATGTCGTATGGACTCGTCAAATGGTGTCGTGTGGATACATCACCCGAACAGTGCCTGCTTGAGCCACCGCCCATCGCAAGGCATCCAGCTTCCCGCTGTGCAGCCAGCGGGTCGACGCGCCTCGTGGACCGACCGCCGCCAGGCCGGATCGTTCTTGACCAACGCGACGCTGACTCGTCAAAAGGGCATCGCCACGCATCGTGGCGGGAGCGCAGCGCCGCGGCGACCGGCGGCGCGCGGAGCGGATGTCACCGCCCACACGTCCACACATCATTCCCGCGCTGGCCTCGACCTAGTGAGCTCAATACACTCCCCCTCGAACGAAGCCGGTGCGCTCTCGGCAGGCCCGTTCGCGGGACGGCTGCCTGCGATGCCGGTGATCCCGCAAGGGGACCGGTTGCCGCTCGCGGCGACTGTCTTCTCGTTCGCGATTCTCTTCGCGCAACCATTCGCGCAGCTACTGAAAGACTGGTGGACGGTTCCCGAGTACGGACATGGGCTGCTCCTCGCGCCCGTGGCCCTCTGGCTGGCCTGGCAGGCGGGCATCGCGCCGACGTCCAATCCGAATCGCGCGCTCGGGCTCACTGTACTGGTCCTAGCCGTGTTCATCCGTTGCGCAGCCGGACTCGCCGCGGAGCTGTTCACGATGCGTGCCTCCATGGTGCTGGCGCTGGCGGCGCTGACGATCTACCGCTATGGCACCCGGCAGGTGCGGCACCTGTGGCTGCCGTTCGTCCTGCTTACGCTCTCCATTCCGCTGCCCGAACTGGTCACGCAGGCGATCGCGTTGCCGCTACAGTTCCGGGCATCGCGATTCGGGGCAGCGTTGCTCCAGATGCGAAACGTGCCGGTGCTGCTCAGCGGCAATGTGATCCGCCTGCCCGGTCAGGAGTTGTTCGTGACGGAGGCGTGCAGTGGACTGCGCTCGTTAACTGCGTTGATCAGCCTGGCCGTCCTCATGAGCGCGATATTCCTACGCAGCATTCCGGCTCGCGTCCTCCTGGTGCTGCTTTCGATCCCGATCGCGATCGTCATCAACGGCATTCGCGTCTTCCTCACGGGATTCCTCGTCTATTACGTGAATCCAGCGCTCGGCAAGGGATTCATGCACGAGACGGAGGGCTGGCTCCTCTTCTTGATCTCGCTCAGCGCGCTGGCGCTCGTGCTGAAGGCCGAATCCATTGCAGAGCGTCACGTATTGGCATGGCACGGTGCTCGAAGGAATCACGCGGATGCGTAGAGTTCATGCCTTCCTTCCCGCCCTTGTTCTGCTGGCAGGCTGCGCCTTCATTGCACGGGCGCGATCGCAGTCTGGCGTCCCACTGGCGGGTTCGCTGCAGGCGGTGCTGTCCAACCTGCCTGGGTATCGCATCGACGAGCAGCACGTGAGCGCCGAGGAGCGTCGCGTCGCGGGCATGAGCGACTACGTCGCGCGTGTGTACGTTCGCGACTCCGTCCCGGCGTTCACCATACTCGTGTCGTACTACGAGCGACAGACGCAAGGCCAGACCATCCATTCGCCGCGGAATTGCCTGCCTGGAGCGGGATGGGAAGTCATGACCGCCGGTACGCGGCCCGTCACGGTCAACGGGGCGGTCGTCACACTGAATCGCTACGTGATCAAGAACCAGGCGTCGACGGCGGTGGTCTATTACTGGTACCAGGGCCGCGGTCGCGTGGTAGCGAACGAGTACGCCGTCAAGTGGAACCTCCTTCGCGACGCGGCGCTTTCCGGCCACACGGAGGAAGCGCTCGTGCGGGTCGTGGTTCCCGTGCGCACGTCACGGGTGCCGCGAGGAGTCCCTCCGCTCGAGCCCTCGTTCGCCGCCGCCGATTCGCTCGGCGCAGACATCGCGGCGCGACTGGCGCGGGACGTCGATCGGGCGCTGCCGCGTGCATCCGGATCTGCGCGGCTCGTAGGGTCGCTGTAGGCGCCCGAGAGACGGGCCGGGCTCTCGCCCGCCGGCGGAGTCCCGAGCCCGTACCAGTGGCTCAGCGGCCAAGGGGAACTGTCGACGAGCGGTGACCCGACACACGGTTGGAACCGCGTTGGATAAACGCGAAACGGCGCGATCTGCGGTGAGATCGCGCCGTTCGGCAACGTCCTGCGGTGGCGAGAGCTCCTCGCCAGGGATGCTACCGGATGTTTACCTGCCGCCCCGGCGGAACAGCATGACCGGAAGCGTCGCCGACATGATGCGGACGTCGTAGGCAAGGCTCTGTCGCTGCACGTACTCGAGGTCGAACCGGACCTTGTTACGTACGTCGTCCAGGCAGGAGTCGTAGGCCTGGTTGATCTGAGCCCATCCGGTGATTCCGGGCTTCACGCGTTGACGCTGGGCGTACAGCGGGATGTCTTCCCGAAGCTGCGCGAAGATCGTGGGCCGCTCCGGGCGCGGACCGACGATGTTCATGTCGCCGCGAATGACATTGTACAGCTGGGGCAACTCGTCGAGCCGCGTCTTGCGGAGCATCGTGCCGATGGACGTGATGCGAGGGTCGCCCTTCTGCGCCCACACGGCCTTTCCGTCCGCCTCGGCGTCGACATGCATCGTGCGGAACTTGTACATCTTGAAAGGAAGGCCGCCGTGGTCAAAGCCACGACGATCGTAGGTGCTGTTCCGCCGCCACCGTCGATCGACCCCGACGCGCACCTGCGCATACACCACGGGACCGCGCGACGTGAGTCGCACGGCGAGGGCAACCAGCAACATCACCGGCAGGAGAGCGGCCAATGCGATCGCCGCGATCACGACGTTCGTGATGCGGCTGGCGAGCTCGGAGCGCTCCGCCGGCAGGACTTCGACGTCCTCGGCGGCAGCGGAGATGGAATGGACGAACGGTATGGTGCGGATCTCGACGGGTACATCCGCCTTCGAAACCGCCTTACGGTACTCGATTGCTTTGCCGCGCGTCGACGTCGTCGTCGTGTGAAAACTGGAGAGCGCTGTAGTTCCCATCGTCCAAGCTCCTCGTCGGGCTTTCGGTGCCCCAGCGGGAGGGGAATCCTCCTACCAGACACGCCAGCCCCCAATGCAGTGGCCGTGCTCAGTCTGGCACAGACGAGACAAAACTTGTAAGCGTCGTGCGAACAACGCCTTACTTGGCGCACTTGAGGTAGAATCTCCGGTGGAAACCGAGCCAGCCTGTTGCGCGGAAACCACACTTTATTTGCGCGCTCGCAACAGGAGGAGTTCCGGATGCGGTGCGCAAGAGCGCCGCAACGTCGAGTCGCGAAAGCGAGCGCAATGCACGGGAGCCAAGCGCAGTGACCGTCGGTCTGGCAGGAGTCTCGATACCGGCGAACTAACGACGCCGGGAGACGGAGGAACCGTCCTTGATCCGGACGGTCCAGCGCTCGACAAGGAGGCCGCCACGAGAACACAGTCTTGCGGCTACTACTCTGGAATCGTCTTCCACGGCGGCGCGCGCGAGCAATGAATCCCGCGCCTCTGGAGATCCGATTCTGCCGAGCGCCCACGCCGCATGCTCCCGCACCGAAGTCTCGTCGTCGGATAGGGCATCTGAGAGCGCTGGTACTGCAGACGGCTCTGCCACATTGCCGAGGACAATCGCCGCGTTGCGCCTCAATCCGCGGAGCTTGGCTCGTTTCATCGGTGAGCCCTTGAACGCTGCGGAGAACTCAGACTGGGACGTTGCCAACAGTTCGCGTGCGAGCGAGGACGCGCCCCTGCCTGAGATGACCGCGCGCGGCGCGAACTCCGGCACCTTCAGTTCTTGCGCGAACTTGATGTTGAACGGGCACACCTCCTGGGAGATGTGCCGGTATACCCATTTTGAGATTCGGCTGTCGACTGGCGGGCTGACTTTGAGGAAATCGCCTTCCGCGCACCGCGCCCGAGCGGCAAAGGCTGAAGGAAGTCAATGAACAGCGGCAAAGGATAGCGCCGGCTCATGCGTCGAGCGAGCGGATGACCGTGCGCGCCCGACGCGAGGCCGAAGCTCGTGCAGGCGACCAAGCCCCAAGTCGAGTGGCTCGCAGCCTTCGACACGCGATCACGCAAGTTCATCCGGGCCACCTCGGCAAGCGGGTTGCGGATCCGCTCCACTCGGCCGAGCGCGCGGCGTCTGTCGTGGCGAGAATCGTCAGGACGTCCGCCATCTTCTGCAGGTGGCCGTCGCTCAGCGACGTCAGCGAGCGCAGTGCAACCCTTCCATCTACCGTGAATGCTGCCGGTGAGCCGTGTCCGTCCGTCGGCCGCTCCTGGGCGTTGGCAGGGCTCGCGCAGGGGGCAAAGACACCCGCAACCGCGAACGACCCACAGCAACCGGAGGTTGGATCTTATCTGATGCGACATGGTTCGTTTCCTTCTGCCTCGCAGAGATGACACCCCTCGGCGCCTTACTCGCCAACCACTCCCATCGCGCCGAACAGTCACTCCGTCCTCAGCTACCCATCGGAAGTTCGCCGTCACTCACAACGATCGGGCTAGTCCAGCGACAGCACCCGAGCCATGGTCCGGACGAGGTCGTCGCGGTTGTACGGCTTCTGCAGCGAGGCCGCGAACCCCTGTTCCCGATATTCGGAACTCTCATTGGCATCGCTGTAGCCGCTTGACACGATGGCCTTGACCCCGGGATGAATCGCCTTCAGGCCCGCGAAGGTCTCGCGCCCGCCCATGCCTCCGGGAATTGTCAGGTCGAGGATCACGACCGCGAACGGCTGGTGATCCCGGATGGCGGCTTCATACGCCTGCAGCGCCGCCGCTCCGTCGGAAACCAGTTCCGGCCGATACCCATGCCTCAACAACATTTTCTCCGCGAGACGCCGAATCGCTTCCTCGTCATCCATGACCAGGATCCTTCTGCCGCCTCCATCCACCTCGGCGACGAACTGCGTGTCCGCTCGAACCACTGGTTTGACGGATGCCGGTAGCTCAATGAAGAACACCGTCCCCTCGCCCAGCGCGGATTCCACCGACAGTGTACCGCTGTGCCGGCGAATGATGGAATACGCCGTCGCCAGTCCAAGCCCCGTGCCGCTGCCCTTCTGCTTGGTCGTGAAATAGGGCTCGAATATCCGCGGCAGGTTCGCCGCCGAGATGCCGGTTCCGGAATCGCGAACGGAAATCCGCACGATGCGGTCGACCGCGCCGGTAGAAGGATCCCGGCGCGTTGCATTCGTGGCGTGCACCTCGACGCGCCCGCCGTCCGGCATGGCCTGCTTGGCGTTGAGTACCAGGTTGTGGATGACCTGCTTCAACTGCCCTTCATCGACTTCGACGGCGCTCAGTGTGTCATCCAGCCGAAAGTCCGCCTTGACATTCGAACCACTCAGCGCGAACCCGACCGTATCCATGATCAGGCGCCTGATGTACACCACCTTCCGGACCGGCTCTCCTCCACTGGCAAAGGTGAGGAGCTGACGCGTCAGGTGCGTGGCATCTATGCAAGCGTTTGACGCCTGATCCAGGAGCGCCGCCCGTTCCTCGGGGTTGGCTTCGCTCCGCGCGAGGTCCAGGTTGCCCAGGATGGCTGTCAGGAGATTGTTGAAGTCGTGCGCGATTCCTCCGGCCAGAACGCCGACGCTCTCCATCTTTTGCGTCAGCTGCAGCCGGTTCTCGAGTACGGCCTGCTGCTCGCGCATGCGTGTCTGCGCGGTCACATCCAGCACAGTGGAGATGATGAGCTCTTGTTCGGGGAGGGTGATGTTCCTGGCGGAGATGTGGAACGTGTCCCCGTTCGTGTCGGTCAGCTCGATGTCCTCCCAAACCATGCGAGCCGGATCGTTGCTGGCAATGTCGGCGAGGATTCGTCGGCCGAGTTCCGCTCGCTCTCCGTAGACCGTCTGGATGAAGGTGCCTGCATCACCACACGCTTCTCGCGAGATGCGGTAGGTGCGTGGGAACGCGTCGTTGACGTACAACACCTCTCCGGTCACGGTGTTGTTGATCGCGAATCCCATGGTCGAGTTGTCCAGGATGCGTTCCAGAAGTTGCTTGCGCTTCGCGATTTCCTCGCCCGACCGCTTGCGCTCGATTGCCAGTCCGATCTGGCCGCTGATTGCCTGCAGTGCATCCTGGTCGCTCAGCGTGTAAGGGCTGCCGGGCGTATAGGTCTGCACCACCACGACACCAACGTCGGATCCTGACGGAAAGGGAACGCCGAGCCAGGATTCGGACCGCCTGCCGAGCAGCCTGACGCTCTCTTCCCCGATCAGCGTCTCGACGTCTTCGCGGCTTTCCAGCTTCGGTTTCCCGGTCACTCTCACCAGGTCAGTGAGCCCACCCCGGATGTCCAATGGGGTATTGAGCGGAAACGAGTCGTGTTCGTCGGCGCGATAGAGGAATGAATATCTGTCGCAACTCGCGTCGTACATGGCGACGAAGAAATTGTGGGCACGCATCACCGTCTTGACCTGCTCGTGAATGCTCACCAGCAACTCGTCGAGGGTCTGGCTCCTCGTCGTCGCATCGAGGATGTCGTACAACGCGCGCCGGATGTTCTCCCGCTTTTTCTGTTCGGTGATATCTACCGAGGAGATGATCGCTCCGCCGCTGAAGGGGCTGATGTTGACATTCCAGCGTGCGTCGGCATGGGCAATGTCAGCAAAGTTCCGCGTCGTTCGCGTGCTGATGCAGTGGCGCACCGCATCGCCCAGTGGGCCGCGGAAGTCCCCAGCGGAAACCTCCAGCCTGCCGGCGTCGCCGGCAAACAACCGGTCGCCAATGACCGGGAGCTGCCGTCCCGAGTTGCGGACCGCGTTGTTGAAGCCGGTGATTCTCCCATCGAGGTCAACGGTGATGATCTCTGCCGACCCGTCGTCGAGAAGCGCCCGGCTGAGCTCCTGACTTTCCTGGAGCGCCGAACCTTTTTGCGTGAGGTTCTCGTGGCTCCTCTTCTGCCGCACCAACCGGCCAAGCAGCCAGCCCGAGAAACCGAGAATGCCGATGAGACCGACATGCACGGCAATGTGTGTCGAGTCGGTGGCTGCCTGCGCGGCAGAATGGCCTGCGAGATGAGTTTGCTCGATACCGAATACCGCGGCCCCGACGGTGCCCAGAGTGACTCCCGCGAGCGTTGGACTCCGGGCCATGATGTTCGTGATTCGTGAGGCCGCATCCATGTGTTGACCCTTCCGCCGCGCAGGACACGGCAACGCAATCACCGTCGCACGACGGGCGCGTCGCCGGAGACAAGCAACCGTGGATAGTGTAGGCAGCGATCAACGGAAACATGAGCGAAATTCTACCTCGATCATCGGCGCTCGTGTCGAATGCCGTCCTGACCATGGAGTGTCAATGGACAATCCCGCACACCCCGCAAACGCGGCGTCCGGCCCGCAGCCACTGGAGGGAGTGCGCGTGGTCTCGAGCGCAACGAACGTGCCGGGACCCGTCGCCTTGGCGCGTCTTGTCGCGCTCGGTGCAAAGGCGCTCAAGGTCGAGCCGCCCGCCGGAGATCTTGCCGCCCCCGCATGGTACGACGCGCTGCGCGCAGGGCAGCAGGTGGTCACGCTGGACCTCAAGCGCCACGAGGGGCGACACATTCCGTCAGTCCGCTGACGAGGCAATCGCAACGGCCACGGCCGAACTGTCCCGGCGACAAGTCGCGTATAGGCGACTGGCGCACATTGCCGCCGATCTCGTGACACAAGACGAGTTGGGCGCTGGGGGAGACGACCCAATCATGGAGAAGCTGAAGGCAGCAAAGCAGCAGGTGGCCGCTGCGCAGCGAAGTCTGGCAGACGCGGAAGCATTTGCCACGTCGCGTGAAACCGCCTGGGCAGCGCTCTCTGCCATCATTCACGAAACCCGCAACCTCGCCGCTGCATGGGACCACGTCGGACCCGAGGAGCGCAAGGTATTGCTGGATTACTGGGCGTACGACGTCCTCATCGTCGTAGAGCCGGCGCCGGGAATGAAGCGCGCAAACCGGAAAACCGCGGTGGTCACGCTGCGTACTGCGCCAGGTGCGCCAAAGCACTTCGAGCTGGGCGGCCCCGAAGTGGAACAGCACACGAGCGGTCAGACGTCGAAGCGGTCGAGGGCGGAGCGCAGGGCCGCGAGCACGCGCGGGTCGCTCTCCTCACCGGCGCGCGACAGCAGCGGTCCCGCTGCTGCCTCGGCCCCGATCTTTCCAAGCGCCCAAGCTGCGTGCTCCCTTACTAGCGGCTCAGAGTCTGACAATGCGGCGATCAGCGAGGACAACGCGGAGGGATCACCCGCGTTCCCGAGCACCACCGCCGCATTGCGCTTGAGTCCTCTGAGCTTGGCGCGCTTCATTGGAGAGCCCTTGAATGCAGCGGAGAATTCGGGCTGCGACATGGCCAGTAGCTCGCGCGCGAGCGTCGATGCGTCCTTGCCGGCAATGGCCGGACGGGCCGCGAACGACGGCTCGGAAAGCTCCCGCGCAAATTTATGGGTGTACGGGCACACCTCCTGGCAGATGTCGCACCCGTAGATCAGCTCACCGATCGCCTCACGAAACTCGACCGGAATCTCCTCCTTCAACTCGATCGTGAGATACGAGATGCACCGCCGTGCATCGAGCTGCCGCGGCGCCGTGATCGCCTCCGTCGGACAAGCCTCGATGCACCGCGTGCACGTTCCACAGCGATCCGCTTCGAACGGCGCATCGGTTGCCAGCTCGACGTCGAGCACCAGCGCGCCGAGAAAGAAATACGATCCGAGTGTCGGATTCAGCAGGTTGGTGTTCTTGCCGAACCAACCGAGTCCCGCGCGGCGCGCGAGGTCGCGTTCCAAGAGCGGTCCCGTGTCGACATACGGCTTACCGGCGATCTCCCTGCCCACGTCGACATTCAGGCGCGAATGCAACTCCCGCAATTTCTCCTCGATCACGTCGTGATAGTCGAGCCCACGCGCATACCGCGCGACGGGACCACTCGGCTCCTTCCCACCGTAGTCGAGCGCCACGACGATCGCGTGCGTCGTCCCCGGCACCGGCAGTCGCGAGTCGCGTCGCTTCTCCGCGCCGCGCTCGAGATAGTGCATCTCGCCCGCACGACCGTCCTCGATCCACGCGAGGAAGGCCGGCGCAGTCTCTGCGGGGCCGAGCGCAGCGATTCCCACGAGGTCAAAACCGAGCGCGTAGGCGTGCGCCTTGGCGAGTTGCGCGAGCTCGGCAGGCGTCGGATTCACGCGCGCCGCCTCCGCCACCGGTGCGATCACGGCTCCCGCACCGCCCAACGCGCGTATCGTTCCACGTCGTCCGGCGGCGGCGTGAAGTCCTCGTCGCCATAGGCGGTGTACATGCGCCACCGGAGATATGTGGTGTCGGGGAGTGGAAGGAACGGCGCGCGCCGCCACCAGTGCCGCCGGCGAAAGCGCCACGCCACGCGCAGCAGGGCGGCGCCCGTGGCGGGGTGTCGCAGCGCGCGCGTCGCGAGGCGAACGGAAAGGCGCGTCCATTGCATACCGTGAACTTCGCCGGTCGCGGCAGCGCGAACAACTCACGGAGCGCCGACGGAGGGTCAGTGGTGGCAACAACGGCGCAGCGCATCGAGGTGGCGGGCATAAACTCGCTCCAAGGGCGAGCGACTCCGAACTGACCTCCGCAGCGCTTGTCGACCTACAGGAAAGAGCTTCCATCCATACGTGCCGGAGGTGCGATGCCGAGCGCGCTCAACGTACTCGCGAAGATATCGGTCGTGCGCCTCGGCGCGCGCAACGGTGGCCGATTCATGAGCAGCGGCACCATCATGTGATCGCGATGCAGCGCGCCATGCGCGCTGCGATGCGGAATGGGCTCGTAGCGTGCACGCAGGTCCCACCCGCGCGATGCCGAGATGATCAAGTCTCCAGAGCGCGACGAGCCGGCGAGATTCACGATCTGCACGATCGCATCGGGGTAGTCGGAGCTCGCGAGCGCATCGTGCGTCTCGTCCGCCGTGCCGCGAATGTCGGAACCGCATCCGAGCGGATCGCCCGTCGTGCGCCGATAGAAGTAGACGTCGCCATCGCACCCAACGAACGCTCGCCCGCGACTCGCACTCCGGATCTCGCATGAAGTCGGCGAGTGCGGCAGCAGCATGAGGTCGACCGACGCGCGATGCAGAAGTCCCTCGACGAGCGATTCCCACCGCAGCTCCAGCGACGGCCACCAGGGGCGCTCACGCCGCTCCGGCTCGACGTAGACGTGTGCCATCGCATTCCCGCTCACCATCACGGCGACATCCGGTGCGAGCCCAAGTACCCACGGATGCGCCATCACGCGGATGCCGGTGTCCGCGATCACGCGCGCGAGATCGTCGTGCTGCTGCACTGCGGAATGACCGTGATCGCTCACGACGAACAGATGCGTGTCCTCCCACCAGCCGCCCGACTCGGCGTCGCTCCTCAGTCGGGCGGCGGTCGCATCGACGATCGCGAGCGCCTCGCGCACGAGCGCGCTCTCGTGACCGTGCGCATGCGATGCCTTGTCCACGCCGGCGAGTGCCGCGAAGACATAGTCGGGGCGCTCCTCGCGCACTCTCCTCGGTATGGCCTCCATCACCTCACGATCGACGTCGAGCCAGCGCTCCGCCTTCCCGCGAAAGTGCGTCGTCGCCACCCGGGCGGCTGAACGCGCGGTGAGTGTTCCGAGTCGTCGCGAGAGGGGGAGGCCACGCGTGATCACGCTCAACGCGGCCAGGCTGTTCGGCACCAGCTCGAAGATCGTCGGCGTGCTCGCGTCCAGGTCTTCGTCGAACCGCGTGAACTGAATGCCGACGTAGCTGCGGGAATGGCCCGGCCATCCGCACGCGCGTCGACTGCGATCGTACCAGCGGATCCCAGGCACACCGATGGGACCCGGGAACCGACCCGTCATGAAGGGCGTGTACGCGGGGCCAGTGACAGACGGAAAGACCGTGCTCACCGCGTGCAGGCCGCCTTCATCACGCAGCCGCCGCAGTGCAGGCAGGTCGCCCAACGCACCCTGGAATGCGTCGAGTCGAGCGCCATCTGCCACGAGGACGATTACGGGCATGTGCCGCGGGAGAACGACATGGCGCAACCAACCCAACCTCGGGCAAAGGGGCAAGCGCTGGCGCCTGTTCCACGCGATGGCACTCGCGCCCGCTGCGACGTCGGTGTGATCGCTGGCGCCTCGCCCGGTCGTTCGTGTACACTCACCTCATGGCCACACGGAAGAAGAAGACGACCACCACGAAGGTCGCTCGCCAGAAGCAGGCATCAGCCGAGCCGCCGAAGCGGAAGGGCGCCACGAAGTCCGCGCGAACCGCGACCGGAAAGCGTGGCAATCCCGCAATCCTGGCTGCCGCGCAAGCGGAAGCGCAGGAGGGTCTGCGCGAGCGCACCGAGGAGGGCCATCGCGCGGCCGGCCGCATGCCCCCCTCGCAGGCGTCCGCCAAGCGTAGTTCCGGCGCCGTTCGCAAGATCGACAACGACATTCGCGACTTTACCGGCCCGATCACCGAAGACGAGAAGCTCCTTCAGGCGCCCGACGCCAACACGTCGGGACATGCGCTTGATTTTCGCGCGACGGACACATGGCGCGTCATGCGCATCATGGGCGAGTTCATCGAAGGATTCGACAACCTCGCCACGGTCGACCGCGGCGTCTCTATCTTCGGTTCCGCACGCACGGGCCCGGACGACCCGCAGTATCTCGCCGCGCAGGAAACCGCGCGACTGCTCGCCGTCGCCGGATTCACGATCATCACCGGCGCGGGCCCCGGCATCATGGAAGCCGCGAACAAGGGCGCGAAGGAGGGCGGCGGCAAATCCGTCGGCTGTAACATCGAGCTCCCCTTCGAGCAGGGTGCGAATCCCTACGTCGATACGCTCGTGAACTTCCGCTACTTCTTCGTGCGGAAGACGATGTTCATCAAGTACTCCAGCGCCTTCATTATCTTCCCCGGCGGATTCGGCACGCTCGACGAAGCGTTCGAGGCACTGACGCTCATCCAGACCGGCAAGATCTATCAGTTCCCGGTCGTCCTCTTCGGCCGACATTACTGGGCGGGCCTGCTCCGCTGGCTGCAGTCACGAGTGCTGGCCGAGCGAAAGATTTCCGCGGGCGACATGGACTTGATGTTGCTCACGGACGATCCCGCCGAAGCGGCGCATGCAGTGATCGAGGCGTACAACGCCGTGAACGCGCGATAACACGTACTGACGACATTCAATGGCAAGCAAGAAGGCTCCAGGCGGCAAGACGCCCGACCACGACGACGGACGCGAGCGCGGCGGATTCAAGGCGAGTCGGCATGGTCCGGGAAAAGCGAAGGCATCCGCCGCCGGCAACAAGAGCGAGCAGAAGCGCGCGGCCGAGCAGCGCGAGCACAAGGGTGAGCAGCACACGGCGCACGAGACGTCGAGGTTCCTGCAGGGTGGCCGCATCGATCCGCGCCGCATCGACGGCACCGAGAGTGCGGCGGACCTGATCGACTGGACCTTCCTCGCCTACAACGGGGCACGTCTTAGAGAAGCTTGCCAACTGTACACCCAAAAGATGCTCGAGCCCGACGTCACCGTCGGCATGACGCTCACCGGCGCGCTCACACCGGCGGGACTCGGCATGGCGGCGCTCATTCCGCTCATCGAGTCCGGCTTCGTCGACTGGATCATCTCGACCGGGGCGAACCTCTATCACGACGCGCACTTTGGCCTTGGATTGTCCATGCATCGCGGCAATCCAACCGCAAGCGATACGGTGCTGCGCGAAGAGGGCATCGTCCGCATCTATGACATCTTCTTCGACTACGACGTCCTGCTCAGCACCGACGCGTTCTTCCGGAAGATCGTGCAGGGCCCCGAATTCCAGCGCGCCATGAGCAGCGCCGAGTTCCACGCCCTCTGCGGCAAGTACATCCGCGAACGCGAGAAGGCACTTGGCATCGGCAACAAGTCGCTCCTCGGCGTTGCGTACGAGTGTGGTGTGCCGATTTATACCTCATCCCCCGGAGATTCTTCGATCGGGATGAACATCGCGGCGCTGGCGCTCGAGGGAAACAAGTGCGTCATCGACCCGAACTCCGACGTGAACGAGACGGCATCCATCGTCCTCGGCGCAAAGCGCGGTGGCGGCAAGAGCGGGATCTTCATCTGCGGGGGCGGAAGCCCGAAGAACTTTGCGCTCCAGACGGAGCCGCAGATCCAGGAAGTCCTTGGCATCGATGAGAAGGGGCACGACTATTTCCTCCAGATCACCGACGCGCGGCCGGATACCGGCGGCCTGAGTGGCGCGACCCCCGCCGAGGCGGTGAGCTGGGGCAAGATCGATCCCGACCGTCTTCCGGATGCGGTGGTGTGCTACCTCGACAACACGGTCGCGCTTCCGTTGGTGACGGCGTATGCGCACGCGCGCCACGCGGCGCGTCCGCTGAAGCGCCTGCTCGACAAGCGGGAATCGAATATGCAGGCGCTGCGCGACGAGTTCGCGAAAGCAAACGGTGCGCCGCACGAGCCGGCGGATACTGACGCGAAGCTGCCGATGCACCGCTGAGGTTTCAGGTGTCGATAGCGTACGCTGGACCGCGCCGGTCAGAAGCGACGACAGTTGGCGGAAAGATCGGATAAAACGGACATCGGACTTGGATGTCGGAAAAGGGCTCGGAGCATCTGGTGTCCGGTCCGAAGTCCGCATTGTTCCGAAGTCCGCCAACTGTCGTCGCCGTTCCGATCCGAAGAACTCCACCACCCTGCCGGGAGCCAGAATGTCCATCGCCGAGTTGATCCTCCCCGAGTACGACAACGAGATCACCGTCACCCGTACCGTCCTCGAACGCGTCCCCGACGAGGGCGAGCAGGGCGCATGGAAACCCCACGAAAAGGCCTTCCCGCTCGGCCACCTCGCGCAGCTCGTGTCGATGATGCCCGCCTGGGTGCCCATGGTGACCGACAAGCCCGAGCTCGACATTGCCCCGAAGGACCGACCGAAGCGCGAGTACACCTTCGAGAAGACGGCCAAGCTCCTCGCCGACTTCGACAAGAATGTCAAGATCGGTCGCGAAGCCATCGCACGCACGACGGATGAAAAGTTCGCCGAGCCATGGCACTTCAAGGCGGATGGAAACATCATCTTCACGAAGCCACGCTACGAGTCCCTGCGATGGTCCGTGTTGAACCATCTCGTCCATCATCGCGCGCAACTCGGCGTCTACCTGCGCATCCTCGGTAAGGCCGTTCCCGCGATGTACGGTCCAACCGCCGATACGAAGAAGAGCTGATCCATCGAGCCCACTAATCGTGCGTGCGATCCCGCAATACCGATCGCACGAACGACCGCTTCGAATACTCGCCGCGACTCACCCAACCGACGAACGACTCGCGCCCAAGCACCCGACGCTGAATCTCGCGCTCGCCACATCCACTGCTGGCGAGCTCGGTGATCGCCCCAATCGTCTCTTCCATCCACGCGATCTTGGCGGCCAACATCGGAACCGGATTGCGCACCACGCCGCGATGCGCGTCGAGGAGAAGTCTGGGCTCGAGCGCCATCACCATGCGAAGGCTCCGCAGGAGCGCGCCGGGCGACTCGTGCGGATGCGCCACGCGAACCTTCACGCCAAGATAGAGATCTCCGCTCGCCACGATCCCGCGCGCCGCATCCCAGACCACGACGTGATCCTCGGTGTGGCCGGGCGCGGCAATCACTTGCAGAGGTGTTGGATCGAAATCGCGTAGCGGTGCCGCGAGACGCGGACTTCGTCCCCACACGAACTGCCTGTAAAACCGGATCGTCGGCCGCTCGCGCAACGCCGCCTCGCACAGCGGATGCATGCGAATGGGAATCCCGAGCTCGGCCAGCCGAGCGGCGTTGCCCGCATGGTCCTCGTGCCAGTGCGTGACGATGACGCCGCGCGGCGAACGTGTAGCAGCCGCCGCGAACAGCTCGTCGGCCACGATCGGGAATCCCGTGTCAACGAGCACACCGTCGATCAGGTACGTGCTCACCTCGTAACCCACCGTGCGTCCGCGCCAGCTGCTGAACGCCAGCCGGACCACCCCGGGCTCGATTTCCTCCGCGCGAAGCGTCACGCCGCCACCGCGAGATTTGCCTCGAACAGCGGCGCACGATAGACTCCAATCATTCGGCGCCCGACCCCGGTCGGGCGTCATGTGTTTTCTGTGTCTCGAAGTACGGCATTCTCATGATTGAAGCGCTCAAGGCATCGCTCGGAGAAGAAGTCGAAAAGCTCCAGTTCGAGCTGAACGTGACCCTGCCCGGGGAAATTCGGCGCGCCGTCGAGATGGGCGACCTGCGCGAGAACAGCGAGTACAAGGCGGCCCTCGAGCGGCAGCAGTTCGTCCGCGCGCGCCTGAGCCAGCTCCGGGAACGCCTCAGCAAGCTCTCCTCCATCGACGTCACCCAGATCGCGACCGACGCCGTCGGACTCGGCTCACACGTTGCCGTCGAAGACGAGAAGACCGGCCTCAAGGAAAGCTATGCCCTCGTGTTCGGCGACGCGCTGGAGTTCGAAGAAGGGCAGGTGACGATGTCGTCCCCGATCGGACGCGCGCTGCTCGGGAAGAAGGTCGGCGAGATCGCGCTGCTCAAGCTCCCCACGATGGTCCGCAAGCTCAAGATCACCGAGCTCAAGACGATCCACGAGCTGAAGGAAGACGAGATCTGACACGGTGACGTGATCGACCCTTTCGGGACCGATCACTACTCGACGTCGAACATCGCACCCACCTCGCGGTCGTAGTCCACCAGCGCGAGGTCGAGCCTCACCGCGTCCCACCCGAGCCACTCGGCGACGAAAGGTCCAACGCGCCGAGCGGCCTCGCGTCCATTGTCCGCCGTCTCGAACGCGATCGGCACCCGTCGAATGAGCAGGTCGGCCAGCGTGCGCGCCAGCTCGCGCTCGACGCCGTGGCGAAGCTCGGCGAGGATGTAAGGGCGGTCGGAACTGATGCGCGTGCGAAGTGACGCATTCGCTTCCGCCAGCGACCATACCGCCGACCATCCGGCGCCATGCGCATGCACCAATCGCTCGGCCACCACGGGATCGCTCGTGGTGCGAGTGGCGTCTTCGATCGCTGAACGCACGCTGCTGATGGCGCCCCCGAGCAGCGGAACTTCACTCGTCCGCGCGCGCGACACGCGCGAACCGAGTGAGCGCTGCACCGCGTCGACCACCTGACCCGCCATCGCCCGATAGGTCGTGAGCTTCCCACCGGTCACGCGCACCAGCCCTGGTGTCGGTTCATCGATCGTGTGCTCGCGCGACACGCCGCCGGGATCCTTCGGGCCCGCCGCCGTCACAGCAAGCGGGCGCAATCCCGCCCACGCGCTGACGACGTCGGAGCGCGTTAGCTGCGCCTCGGGAAAGTGATGGTTCGCGGAAGCCAGCAGATACTCCACGTCCGCTTCCGTCGCGCGCACATCGGCCGGCTCGACGTCGTCGAATGTGTCCGTCGTCCCGATGATCGTGAACGCACCCGCGGGCAGCACGAACATCACGCGACCATCCTGTGGCGCGATCACCGTGACTGCCGCGATGTTCCCCACGCGCGACCGCGGCACGCAGACGTGAACGCCCTTGCTCCCGCGAACACCCGCGTGCGAGGTGCTCTGCGCCAACTCCTGCACCCGGTCGCTCCATGGCCCCGCCGCGTTCACGGTGACGCGCGCACGCACGTCGAGCGTCGCGCCGGACTCGACGTCCATCACCTGCGCTCCCGTGACTCGATCGCCATCGCGCTGCATCCCCGATACTCGCGCGTGATTCAACACGACAGCGCCGGCCGTCTGGGCCGACATGACGTTCGCGAGCGTGAGTCGCACGTCGTCCGTCGCGGCATCCCAGTACTGCGCTCCTCCCGTAAGACCGGATGACAACAGCCGCGGCTCCCTCGCGAGAACGCCGCGCACGTTCAGCCGGACGTGTCGCCCCACATTCCTGAAGAGTGCGAGCGCATCGTACATCGTCAGCCCGATCCCCAGCTTCCAGAGCGGGACGCGCGCGCCTTCGTAGACGGGCCACGTGAAGGCGAGCGGACGCACGAGATGCGGCGCGATGCGCAGTAGCGTGCGACGCTCGCGGCTCGACTCGAACACAAGGTGCAACTGCCCGTGTTCGAGATAGCGAACGCCGCCGTGCACGAGTCTCGACGAGCGGCTCGACGTACCGCTGGCGAAGTCGTTCTGCTCCACGAGCGCCACCGTCAGGCCCCGTAGCGCGGCGTCGCGCGCTACCCCCGCGCCGGTAATGCCTCCGCCGATGACGAGCACGTCGAACCGCCGGGACGACAGCAGCTCGACCGCACGCGCGCGCTCCGCACCGGCAGATGTCACAGGGTTTGGCACTCCCGCCAAGGTAATCCGCCTCTAGCTTCTACGTATGCCTACCTATGGCCTTCTCGGGCGCCGTGTTGCCATCGTCGCCGGCATTCGAACACCCTTTGCGCGCTCCGGCACCACGCTCAAGAGCCTCTCGGCCATCGAGCTCGGCAAACGCTGCGTCACCGAGCTCATTCAACGCTCGGGGATAGACCCGACGCTCGTCGAGGCCATCGTCTATGGCACCGTCGTCCCCTCCGTTCTCGCCCCGAACATCGCCCGTGAAGTTTCGCTGTTGCCGCTCCTGCCGAAAGGGGTGCAATCGTTCACCGTGAGTCGCGCGTGCGCCTCCGCGAACCAGGCGATCACCGACGCCGCCGACCAGATCACCCTCGGCCACGCGGACATGATCATCGCCGGCGGTGCAGAGTCGTTGTCGAACGTGCCGATCCTGCATTCGCGAGGTATGAGTGACGCGCTCGTCGCCGCGTCGAAGGCGAAGACGTTCGGCGGACGCGTGCGCGCGCTCGCCAAGGTGCGCCCGCGCGACCTCGTCCCGATCACGCCGGCCATCGCCGAGCCTTCGACGGGTGAGTCGATGGGCGAATCGGCTGAGAAGATGGCGAAGATCAATGCCATTCCGCGCGAGGAGCAGGACCAGTTCGCGCTTCGCTCGCACCGCCTCGCTGCTGCCGGCACTACGGACGGACGGCTCACAGCGGAGATTGCACCGCTCTATGTGCCGCCGGCATTCGACGCGATGTCGACGGACAATGGCGTGCGATCCGATACCTCGATCGAGGCACTTGCGGCACTGCGCCCGGTGTTCGATCGCAAGTATGGATCGGTGACCGCAGGTAACGCCTCACCGCTCACCGACGGAGCCAGCGCGGTGCTGCTCATGAGCGAGGAGAGCGCAAAGGCACTCGGCTACACGCCTCTCGCGTTCATTCGGAGTTACAGCTACGCCGCGCTCGACCCTGGAGAGCAGCTCCTCATGGGGCCCGTGCTCGCTACACCGGTCGCGCTGAAGCGAGCTGGCCTGACGCTCGGCGACATCGACCTCGTCGAGATGCACGAGGCGTTTGCCGCGCAGGTGCTGTGTAACCTGAAGGGCTTCGTGTCGCAGGAGTGGGCGGAACGGGCCGGATTCAGCAAGCCGGTCGGAGAGGTCGATCGCGCTCGGCTCAATGTCATGGGCGGATCGATCTCGATCGGACATCCATTCGGCGCGACCGGCGGTCGCATTCTCACCACGCTCTGCAACGAGCTCGCGCGGCGCGACGGCCAGTTCGGCCTCATGACGGTGTGCGCTGCTGGCGGGATGGGTCACGCGATGGTCATCGAGAGGACGTGATGCGCGCGCTCACATTGCACAACGTCGACGGCATTGCGGTCGTCACGATCGACCTGCCGGGCGAGCCGGTGAACAAGGTCACCGCCGAGCTGCGCGCCGAGTTCACGGAGATGTTTGGTCGCATCGAAGCTGATCGCAGCGTCAAGGGTGTTGTCATCGCGACCGGCAAGCCGGACACGTGGCTCGCCGGCGCAGACATCGACGAATTTCTCACGCTTCGAACTCCCGCCGACGGTGAAGCACTGAGCCGAGGCGGGCAGGCACTCCTCGCGAGGCTCGAGGGACTCGCCGTCCCGGTCGTCGCCGCGATTCACGGTGCATGCCTCGGCGGCGGCCTGGAGACGGCACTCGCCTGCCGGTATCGCGTCGTGAGCGATCATCCCAAGACTGTGCTGGCATTGCCTGAAGTGCAGCTCGGCCTCATTCCAGGAGCGGGCGGAACGCAGCGCCTGCCGAAGCTCATCGGACTTCAGCGCAGTCTCGACATGATCCTCACGAGCCGGAACGTTCGCGCGAAGAAGGCGTTCCAGATGGGTCTCGTCGACGAGCTGGTGCATCCAGCAATTCTGCTGGAGATCGCGATCGATCGCGCGCGGAAGCTTGCGGCAGGCACACTCGAGCCGCAGCACTCGCCGAAGGACCGTGGCGCCACCGGTCGTTTGCTCGAGGACAACCCCGTCGGCCGCGCGATCGTATTTCGCAAGGCGCGCGATGGCGTGCTATCCAGGACGCATGGCCACTATCCCGCGCCATTGGCGGCGATCGCTGTGGTGCAGGCGGGTTACGACAAGGGAAGCGCGGTCGGGTACCAGGAAGAGGCGCGCGCCTTCGGTGAGATGACGGTCTCCGACGTTTCGAAGGAGCTCGTGTTCCTCTTCTTCGCAACGACAGCACTCAAGAAAGATGCGGGTGTGGAACACGCTCCGGATGAAGCACCCCAGCCGGTCCACGGCCTCGGCATCATCGGCGCCGGGTTCATGGGCGCCGGCATCGCGTCCGTCGCCGCACAGCAGGGCACGTCCGTACGCCTCAAGGACACGGACACGGCGCGAGTGGGGAAGGGCATCGCGGCGGTGAGCCAGGTCCTCAAGGAGCGTCTGAAGAAGAAGCAGGTCACGCGCATCCAGTACGACGATCAGCTCTCGCTGGTCGGTGGCACAATCACCTATGCTGGATTCGGCCGCCTCGAGTTGGTGATCGAAGCGGTGTTCGAGGATCTCGCCCTCAAGCATCGCGTACTGCGAGAGGTCGAGCCGTTACTCAGGGCCGACGCGATCTATGCGTCGAATACCAGCACCATTCCCATCACGAAGATCGCGGAAGCGGCGGCGCGTCCGAATCGCGTGCTCGGGATGCACTTCTTCTCGCCGGTGAACAAGATGCCGCTGCTTGAGGTGATCGTTACTCCAGTCACGGACGACGATGCCACTGTCGAGGCGGTCGCCTATGGAAAGAAGCTCGGCAAGACCGTCATCGTCGTGAACGATTCGCCGGGTTTTTACACGACGCGAACGCTGTCAGCCTACATGAACGAGGCGGGGCGTCTGCTGGACGAAGGCGCAACCATCGAGTCCGTGGACAAGGCGATGCTCGACTTCGGCTTCCCCGTGGGGCCGATCACGCTGTTCGACGAGGTCGGCATCGACGTCGGCGGAAAGGTCGGCGTCGTGATGGCCGAGGCGTTCGGGGGGCGCATGGCGCCGAGCGAGTCGCTGCGCCGCGTTGTCGAATCCGGGCGGACCGGCCGGAAGGGCAAGGCTGGTTTCTACCTCTACGACAAGGACGGTGAGAAGGGCGCGGTCGACGCCACCGTCTACGAGCTCTTTCCGCACGGCGCGCAGCGACGGACCATCGAGCCATCCGAAATCCAGGAACGTTGCGTCCTCGCGATGGTGAACGAGGCGGCCCGCTGTCTTGACGAAAGCGTGCTCCGCTCGCCGCGGGATGGCGACGTCGGAGCGGTGTTCGGGATCGGCTTCCCGCCATTCCGTGGCGGGCCCTTCCGCTATGTCGACAGCGTCGGCGCTTCGGGCATCGTGAGCCAGCTCGAGCAGCTGAACGGGCGGTTTCCGGGGCGGTTTGTGCCGGCGGAGGTCCTGCTGGACCACGCCCGGAGCCAGCGCCGATTCTATCCGGCACATGGGGCCCCTTTGGGGTAGATTGGGGTATGGCAGGATGATAGGACGATAGGAGGATAGTAGGATAGTAAAGATGCGTCCTCGGCGTGGAATGTGACCGCCGTCCTATCATCCTATCGTCCTATCCTCCTATCTTCCCCAAGGCAGTCCACTGTGACCGTAGGTGTCGAACTTGGGTCTTGAGAGTATGGAGAGCGCGGATGGCGAGCTCGTCACGCGCGTATTGCACGGCGATGTGAACGCGTATGGCGTGCTGGTGTCGCGTTACCGCGACCGGTACGCTCGCTACGCGGTGCACATGCTGGGCAATCGCGAAGATGCGGAGGAGGCACTGCAGGACGCCTTCACTCGCGCTTACCGGTCGCTGTCGAGATGCGAAGAGCCCGAACGGTTCGGGGCATGGCTTTTTCGTATCCTGGTCAACAGGTGCCGTACGAGTGGTGCGCGGCGCATGCGTCGCAGCCAGACGTTCGTGCACGATGAGGGTGCGTTGCTGAACGCGTCGGAGGAACATCCGGCCGAACAGACGATGTGGCGAGAGGAGATCGAGCGTGCCGTTGGTGAGTTGAGTCCGGACCAACGCGAAGCGTTCCTCCTGAAGTACGTAGAAGAGCTGGGGTATGAAGAGATGTCGGAAATCACCGGTGTCGGTGTCTCGGCGTTGAAAATGCGTGTGATGCGCGCGTGCGACCGCCTGCGCGTTCTACTGAAAGAGGTTCACAGTGGCTGAGTGGGGACGTACCACGCTCGAGATGATCGTGCAGGACCTGCAGCGGCCCGTCATTCTCGACGAGTCGTTCGAGCGGCGTGTGATGGTTCGCGTCCGCCGGCTCTATGCGGAGAAGAAGAAGCGTAGCCGCGGGTGGACCGCCATCGGCGCCACCATCGCACACCGCCCGGCGTGGGCGGCTTTGCTCGCCGCCGGTATCGTCGCCATCGCCACCGCCGGAATCCTGAAGGCCCGCCCGCAGCAGGAGGCGATCACGGCAGGCGGACCGGAACCCGTGAAATTCGTCCTCGTGTCGCCCGGCGCGAAGAGCGTTGCAGTCGTTGGCGACTTCAACAATTGGGGGCTGAACGATTCCGCCCTCGTGGCAACGAGCAACCAGGGTGTGTGGAGCGTCACAGCGTCCGTCCCCGTGGGCGTGCATCGCTATGCCTTTGTGGTGAATGGAAAGCAGTGGATGGCCGATCCGACCGCGCCGCGGTCATCGGGTGACGACTTTGGCATGCCCAGTAGTGCACTGGTCGTGGAGGACAGTACCAAATGAGCATGAGAACGACTCGCAATCTTCTTTTGATTGCCGGACTGGCCAGCATGTCGGTGCGGGCCACGGCGCAGGATCCCCGTCTGCCCGCCCGCCTCGACGCCCCGAGCATCGCCGCCATCAACGCCCTCGTGGACTCCGCGAAGGCTCAGGGCATTCCCATCGCCCCGCTTTACGACAAGATGAACGAGGGTATGGCAGCCGGTGCCGACGGCCCGCTCATCGTCGCCAAGATGCGCAACCTCTCCATGGACCTCGCCAGTGCACACCGTGCGCTTGGCGCACTCGCCACGGCCGACGAGATCAAGGCAGCCGCCTACGCCATGCACGCCGGCATTCCCGCCGTGGAACTCGGCAAGCTCAAGAAGCAGAGCGGTCTCCGCCGCTCGCTGACGCTACCGTTCACCGTGCTCGCCGACATCGTCTCGCGTGGTGTGCCAGTCACCACGGCCGCTAACGCCATTCGCTCGCTCGTCGGCGCCGGCGCGAAGGACAAGGACATCAACGACTTCCAGCGCAACGTCAAGGTCGACATCGAGCAGGGCGCGCCGCCCGCCGCGGCCGCCGAGACGCGCGCCAAGGGCGCGGCGAAGAGCGCCAAGCCTGAAAAGACCGACAAGCTTGAGCAGATCGAGCGCTAGACTGAACGACAGTGCTGCACAACGGGCCGGCTTGGTTGCCGGCCCGTTGTGCGTTGTGGCGTGAGCATCGCCAAGCTTCCTCGAGCGCCCTGCGCCCGAACATCATCCACGACATCATGACACCGAAATTCCGACACGCCGGCTCCAGCTCGCTGCTTGCCACACTCGCAGCGGCGTTCATCCTCACCGCGTCGTGCTCGACGATGGGCACCCCGCGCAGCTCGTCCGCCGTCCTGTCGCGCGACCTTCCCGTCACCCGGGCGGAGCGGACGAACTATCTCGAGACGTCGCACTACGCCGATGTGGTCGCATTCCTCGACTCACTCAAGCGACTCAACGCTCCACTCGCGTTCGGATCGATCGGTCGCACCAGCGAGGGGCGCGAGATTCCATACGTCATCGCCTCGCGTCCGCTTGTGCACTCCGCGGCGGAGGCGCGCGCGAGCGGGAAGCTCATCGTGTATGTGCAGGGGAACATTCACGCCGGTGAAGTCGAGGGGAAGGAAGCGCTCCAGTCCCTGCTGCGTGACCTCACCTTCGCGACCCACTCCAATGTGCTCGACTCGATCGTGCTCGTCGCCGTCCCGATCTACAATGCCGACGGCAACGAGCGCTTCCTTCCTCAGGACCGTCAACGCGGCGCGCAGAACGGCCCCGAAATGGTCGGACAGCGCCCGAATACCCAGGGCCCGAATGGCCAGGGCTTCGACCTCAATCGCGATTACATCAAGGCCGAGGCGCCCGAGACCCGCGCGTCGCTGGCGATGTTCACCGAGTGGAATCCCGACGTGTTCGTCGACCTGCACACCACCGACGGCAGCTTCCACGGCTACGCACTCACGTACTCGCCGTCCCTGCATCCCTCGGCACCACTCGGCGACTACTCGCGAACGCTCCTCACCGAGCTTCGCGAGCGCGTCCGCGCTCGCGATGGATTCGCGATCTTCGACTACGGCAACTTCAACGACGGTGGTGGTCGCGAGATCAGCACGGATTCCACGCACGGTGGCTGGTACACCTACGACAGCCACCCGCGCTTCGGCACCAACTACTACGGCCTGCGTGGCCGGATCTCGATCCTGAGCGAAGCGTTCTCACACGACCCCTTCGAGCGCCGCATCAAGGCGACCTACTCGTTCGTGACGCAGCTGCTGTCGCTCGTCGCCGAGAAGAAGCTCGAGATTCGCGGTCTGGAGCAACGTGCGGATGCGCAGCTTGCCGGGGTGATTCCGATTCCGGTCGCGCTCGCGGCGGATCTTCCGAAGACGGCACCATCGGCGCCTGTGTCCTTCGAGGTGCTCGAGCGGACCGGCGATTCCTCGCGAACGCAACCCGGTGTACCGAAGGGCATGCGCCGCACCGGTCGATTCAAGACGCAGATGATGCCGGTGTTCGACCGCTTCGTTCCGACGCTGGTGCGACGGATTCCAGCCGAGTACTACCTCAGTGACTCGAGCGCCGTCGCGATGCTCCGCCTCCACGGCGTGCGAGTCGATCGCTTGGCCCCCGAATCCACGCCTCCACGAATGGAGCGTTTTGTAGCCGATACGATCGTGCGATCCACGGCGCGATTTCAGGGTCACCTGGCGGTGACGCTGCGCGGGCACTGGGAAGCCGCTCCGACCGGTACGTCGCTCGACTATGTCGTACGCACGAGTCAGCCACTCGGGCGTGTGGCCATGTACTTGCTCGATCCCGAATCCGACGACGGGCTCGCGACGTGGAACATGTTCGACGCGGCACTCGCGCAGCGCACCTATCCGGTGTTGCGCGCCGTGGCGCCCTGACGCACCGTCACACCCGATTACATTCAACGTCTCGCCCAAGTCGGGTGAGTGACGTCGCTCCGAGGATCATGCTCCGCAACACGCTGCTCTATCTCTCGAACCAGCCTCGTGTTTTCAGGTTCGTGCGCAACAACCGGCTCGCGAAGAACTTCGCCAGCCGGTTCGTCGCGGGTGAGACGATCGACGAAGCGCTCGCTGCAACGCGCGAGCTCAACTCGAAGGGAATCACGGCGTCGCTCGACCTGCTTGGCGAGAGCGTCTACACGGAGAAGGAAGCACGCCACGCGCGGGATGCGTACCTGAGCCTTCTCGATCGCATTCAGCAGGCGAAGCTTCAGGCGAATGTCTCCGTGAAGCTGACCGCGATGGGGCTCGATATCGATCACGAGCTCTGCGTCTCGATCATGCAGGACATTCTCACTCGGGCGCAGCAGTATGAGACGTTCGTACGCCTCGACATGGAGTCCAGCGCGTACACCGACATCACGTTGAAGATCTTCGAGGACCGGCTCTACCCCGTCTACAAGGCAAACGTCGGCGTGGTGTTGCAGAGCTCCCTTTACCGAACCTTCGACGATGTCGAGCACGTGAACGGAATCGGCGCACGCATTCGCATCTGCAAGGGAGCCTACAAGGAGCCCGCGATGGTCGCGTATCCCGAGAAGAAGGACGTCGACTCCAATTACGTGAAGTGCATGCACGAGTTGATGCTGCGGGGCAACTATCCCGGCATCGCCACGCACGATCCCGCGATGATCACCGAAGCGAAGCGATTCGCCGCAGGGCAGGGAATCGAGAAGGACCGTTTCGAGTTTCAGATGCTGTATGGAATCCGGCGCGACCTCCAGGAATCCCTCGTTCGCGACGGATACCGCATGCGCTGTTACGTGCCATTCGGAACGCAGTGGTATCCGTACCTGATGCGCCGCCTCGCGGAACGTCCCGCGAACGTCGCGTTCATCACCGGGAGCGTCATCAAGGAGGCGCTCCACGGCAACCGCTAGCCAGGCACCCGTGGCCGGACAGCACCTTCCCGCCGATCATTCGCGAGGCGACGCGAACACCATCGGCGGTTATGCGGCGGCGCACGGCCGCCCGGCTGCGTTCGAGGGAAGCGACGGCTTCTCGTACAGCGTCGAGATCGTGACGGCTCCCACCGGGCACGATGAACACCCTTGGGGCGCGTATCTGCTGTTCGTGCAGTGGGGCCGCATTGGCGCGACGTCACCCAGCGGACACCTCGAGTCCGATTTTCTCGCGGAGTCGGACTCGGAGGCAGAGGCGCACGCTGTCGTGTCCGCGCTGTCACTTGCACAGGTGCGCTCGGTGCTCCACGCGTTGATCGCCGTCCGCCTCGGCAGCGAACCCACGCGCCGATGGTACGACGTCATGAACGAAGACGTCGAGCCCGGGATGGACTCGTGACGGACGTCGTCGCCGCGGAAGGCGTCGTCCTCAGCGGCACCGGCGGTATCTGGCGCGTGCGGCGTGACGACGGCGTCACGCAGGAAGCTTCGCTGCGCGGACGCGTCAAGAAGAGCAACTCGGGGAAGCGCGCGGACGGCTCGCTCCGGCGCGACACGATTTCTGCCGCCGCCGCGACGCTCAAGCTCACCATCGGCGATCGCGTCCTTATCGAGCAGGACGATGAGAATGCGGCGTGGGCCATCGGCGACATCCTGCCGCGACGCTCGCAGCTGGCGCGACGCAATCCGGGCGGTGGACACGGTGAGCGCATCGTCGCCGCGAATGTCGATCAGGTAGTCATCGTCTTCGCGGCGGCGAATCCGGAACCCCACCGGCGCATGCTCGATCGCTTCCTCGTGATCGCCGAGGCGAATGACCTCGCCGCGCGCATCGTCATCAACAAGGTGGAGCTCGTCGGTGGCGCGGCTGAGGCGAGGAAGCGGTGGATGGACTACGAGCGCGCCGGGTACGCGATCCACTACACGAGCGTGAAGGTGCTCGAGGGACTCGAACCGTTGCGCGATGCGCTTGCGGGCCAGGTGAGTGTTCTCACCGGACCTTCAGGCGTGGGGAAGTCATCGCTCCTCAACGCGATGTTTCCTGGCCTCGACCTCCGCGTCGGTGAGATCAGCGAATCCGTGAACAAGGGTCGTCACACGACCGTCGGTGGATTTCTTCATCCGCTGCCCGGTTCCGACGGAGGCTACGTCGCGGACACGCCCGGCTTGCGCGAGGTGGGCATGTGGGCGCTCTCACCCACGGAACTCGACCAGTGTTTTCCCGAGCTGCGTCCCTTCCTCGACCAATGCCGCTTCGCGGATTGCAGGCACAGCGTGGAGCCCGGGTGCGCGGTGCGCGACGCGGTCGCGCGCGGCGATGTGAGTCGCGCGCGCTACGATAGCTTCATCAAGCTTCGCGAGGAGCTCGAGGGCGTGAAGCCGTCGCGCTAGTGCGGGAAGGGAACATTAGTTCCTGCGGCTCGTATAACAGCGCATCCCCATTGAGCCGAGCCATGCGCGCATTCGTCGTCAGCGTCGTTGTCGCATCCGTACTTGCGCCCTCCCTCGGCGCACAGGGCAGCCCCTCGCTCCTGCATGCGAAACAGCTTTTCGACGCACGCAATTGGGACGGAGCGAAGCAGGAGTACAGCTCCGTTGCGCGAGCGACTCCCAACGACGTGACACCGATGCTGTACCTCGGGAGGGTCGCGCTTCAACAGAACGACGCTGAAGAAGGCATTCGACAGTTCGAGCGGTGCGTGGCCATCGACGAGAAAAACGCGGAGTGCCACGCGTGGCTCGGCAATGCCCTCGGCATGTCCGCGCAGCAAACCAACAAGTTCAAGCTCCCTTTTCTAGCCAAGCGCACGAAGCGGGAATTCGACCGCGCCGTCGAGCTCGATCCAGGCAATGTCGACGGCCGCTCCGGAGAGATCGAGTACTACCTGTACGCGCCGGGCTTCCTCGGCGGCAGTATCGACAAGGCCCGCGAGCAGGCGGCGGGAATCGAGAAACGCGACAGGCTGCGAGGCGCCCTCGCTTACGCCTTGATCGCCGACCACGAGAAGGACGCGAAGGCATCGGAGATCGCATACGAACGCGCCGTCGCGGTGGCTCCCGACAGCGTGGCTGGCTACAGCGGCCTCGTGAACCTCTACGTACGCGAGCAGCGGTGGACGGAAGCCTTCGCGACACTCGACCGCATCAGTGCACACGTCCCGACCGAGCACAACGTCCCCATACGGATTGCTCGCATCGCGGCTATGAGCGGCGAACAGCTTTCACGTGGCGAGGAGGCCGTAAAACGATGGCTTGCCAACCCCCCGTCACAAGCGACGCTCGACAACAAGGCGACCGCACACTTTCGCCTCGGCCAGATCTACGAACGGACGTCGCGCAAGGAGCTCGCTCGCACAGAATACGAGCAGGCGCTGAGGATCAATCCGAAGCAGGAAGAAGCGCGGAAGTCCCTCGACGCGCTGAAGTAGCTCCTACCAGCTACCCCGTTCGCCCGCGACCTCGATCACTTTCGCGATGCGATCCGCGGCATGCCGCCAGTTGGCCTGCACCGCGTGCTGCGCCGCATCTGCTTCGCCCGAATCGATCGCATCGATGATCGCATCGTGCTCGGCGACGGAGGCCCTGATGTCGCTCGTCAACATGCTGATGTACATGCGGATGTAGCGCTCGGCCTGCGGCTTCGCGCTGTCGTGCAGTGCGATGAGACGCGGACCGGCGCAGGCATCGACGATCTTGCGATGCAGCCGCTCATCCGCCTCGTACAGCCGTCCGTGGTCGATTGGCGTCACGCGTCCAGTGCGGTAGAAATCCGCGTTGAGCGCCTTCATCTCCTTCGTCAGCGCGCGTCGTTCGGCGATGGCAAGTCCGGCCGCCCAACGTGCGCCGAGCCCCTCGAGCTCTCCGACGATGTTGAGCAACTCGTGCACGTCCGCGCGCGTGAGTGGTGCCACGGTAAGACGCGCCTGCTGCGCACCGGGCGCACCGACGACGAAGCCTTCCTGCTGGAGGCGCTGAAGCGCCTCACGCACCGGTGTGCGGCTGACGCCGAGTCGCGCCGCGACTTCGGTTTCCACCACCCTGCTTCCTGGCGCGAGCAACCCCTGCACGATGAGGTCGCGCAGGCGCTGGTACACCTGCTCGGGGCGCGAGCCATGCGGGGCGTCAGCGGCGTTGTCTTCCGCAGCCGGACGCGCACCGCGGACACCGCGGAGCGGAACGAGTCGTGAGCTAGTGGGAGGACGACGGGCGGGCATGTGCGATGGGGCAGCGGGGGCTGCCACCAATATATGCGGAAAAGGCTGCGCATGCTCGTCGACCCGTACTCGCCCGTCGCCAGCGGCTACGTGACGTCTCGACTGGCCCGCATGTGCAAGCCTCGCATCGCGCGGCGTCTCCCTCCGAGTCCCACACCTGGAGGAATCATGCGCATCGCCGACAAACGTCTGTCCGCTCATCCTGTTGCATCGTTGCTTGCTGCTTTCCTGTTGATGTCGCCGCACGCCCTTTCACCGGCGGTTCGACCTGCACCTACGGTGGTGACGGGACGCGTGCTGACTCAGGCGGGGCAGCCGATCGCGGGCGCTTCGCTCGCGATCATGGCGAGTCATGTCACAACGTCCAGCGGGATGGACGGCCGCTATGTGCTTTCGATCGTTCGCGGCGGCGTGTCGGAGCGTGTCGCAATGGTGGTATCCAAGCCTGGGTTTGAGACGCGGAGCATCACTGTGTTCCTGCGCGGTGACACCGTGCGCGCCGATATCACCCTCACGCCCACCGTCTCTCTCTCTCGGGAGATGATCGTCTCCGACGCGGCCGGCGCGGCGACCAACAACAGTCCTTCACCGCGGGTTGATGTCAGTCGAATGAGCATCGCCGGGGGAATCGCCAAGTCTGCGGCGAGCCCGGAACGGAGGCCGATAGGCATTCGGCGGCCGCCCGACGAAGGCGGGAACACCGAAGCGTACGACCACATCGACGAGAATCCCTTCCGGTCACCACGCGTCGCGCCGCTCTCCACCTTTTCGGTCGACGTCGACCGCGCGTCGTACAGCAACGTTCGTCGCTATCTCACGAGAGGCCAGCTGCCTCCGAAAGATGCGGTGCGCATTGAGGAGCTCGTCAACTATTTTCCGTACGATGACGCCGCCCCGGGCGCCGGTGTCTCGCCGCTCCGCGTGACAACGGAAGTCGCCGCGGCACCGTGGAATGCGCAGCACGACCTCGTGCGCATCGCGCTGCGTGCGCGGGACGTGGACATGCGCCACGCGGCGCCGAGCAACCTCGTGTTCCTGATCGACGTCTCGGGATCGATGTTCGGTCCCGGACGACTTCCGCTCGTGAAAGAGGCGCTCGCCCTCATCGTCCACCAGCTGCGTGAGGAGGATCACGTCGCGATCGTTGTATATGCGGGGAATGCGGGGCTCGTGCTTCCCTCCACATCGGGTGCGGACAAGCAGCGCATCCTCGCCGCTCTGGAAGGGCTCGAGGCGGGCGGCTCCACCGCGGGCGGCGCAGGCATTCGTCTCGCCTACGATGTCGCGCAGAAGGGCTTCATCGTGGGAGGAACGAATCGCGTGATCCTCTGCACGGACGGCGACTTCAACGTCGGCCAGTCGAGCGACGGAGCGCTCGTTCGACTCATCGAGGAGCGCCGCAGGGAAGGATCGTTCCTCACGATCCTCGGCTTCGGGATGGGCAACTACAAGGACGCGAAGATGGAGAAGCTCGCGGGTGCCGGCAACGGCAACTACGGCTACATCGACGACCTCCTCGAAGCCCGCAAGATGCTCGTGAGCGAGATGGGAGGCACGCTGGTGACTGTCGCAAAGGACGTGAAGCTCCAGGTGGAGTTCAACCCGGAGCGCGTGCAAGCCTATCGGTTGATCGGCTACGAAGACCGCCTTCTGCGTGAAGAGGATTTCTCGAATGACGCAAAGGATGCGGGCGACGTTGGTGCGGGTCACACGGTGACCGCCCTGTACGAGGTTGTGCCACGTGGCGTTCCACTCGACGTCACGCTGCCCGATGTCGCCGCGCTCAGGTATCAGCGCCCCTCGGCGCAGCGCGCATCGGACGACGAGTTGCTGCACGTCGCGATGCGCTACAAGGCGCCGGATGGCGAGCGAAGCATGCTGGAGACAGTGCCCGTGCGCGCAGAGCGGCGGCCCGCATCCGAGTCGATGCGCTTCGCGAGTGCGGTCGCGGGGTTCGGCATGCTCCTTCGGGAATCTCCGCTCGCCGGCTCGCTGACCTGGGGACGGGTGCTCGATCTCGCACGAGGCGCGCGTGGCCGCGACGAGGAAGGCTATCGCGGTGATTTCATTCGTCTGGCGGAAACGGCCGCATCCCTCGCGAAGCCGGAGCGTACCGTGCTGCGCGACAGGTAGGAGGCGGGCGCCCCGTCCGGATGCTCGACACGGCCGGGGCGCTGTCGCATCATTGCTCATGAGCGACTACCAACACCTCGTCGTCGACACGACGCCCGAGGGGATCCGCACCATCACCCTCGACCGGCCGGACCGGCTCAATGCCGTGAACGACGCACTCGCATTCTCCGTCGGTGATGCACTCGCCGATGCCGGCGCCGACGATGCGGTGCGCGTCGTCGTCATCACCGGCGCGGGGCGCGCGTTCTGCGCCGGACTCGATCTCGCCGAGCCGCCCGCGCTTCCGCAAGCGACGCGAGCCGATCGTCTCGATCCGTACGCATGGGTGGGCACGTGGGTGCAGCGCGTGGTTGCATGCGAGAAGCCAGTCATTGCGGCGATCAATGGTCCGGCCGCTGGTGCAGGATTCGGCCTCGCGCTCGCATGCGATATTCGGCTCGTCGCGCAATCCGCGAAGCTCACCGCCGGCTACGTTCGGCGCGGCCTCAGTCCCGACGCCGGCGTGAGCTACTTCCTGCCGCGTCACGTCGGTCTCGCACGTGCCGCCGACATCCTCCTGAGCGGCCGCGACGTGGACGCGCAGGAGGCCCTGCTGATCGGTCTCGCCACCATGGTGATTCCGGATACGGAGTTCCCCGGCGCCGTCGCGGCCTATGCGGCGCGCCTGGCGCTTGGGGCGCCCATCGCGCAGGCGCTCACGAAGCGACTCCTGGTGCAGAGCTTCGACCGAACGCTCGATGCGTCGCTGCGGGATGAGCTGACGCAGATCAAGGTGTGCTTCTCCACGAAGGACGTGGGAGAAGCAATTATTGCTTTCCGGGAGAAGCGGACGCCAATTTTTCAGGGCCGTTAGTCCCCGAGGACGCTGTTGCTTCGAACGCAGCAGTACTCCGTACTTGGTACTGAGGTACTCGGTACTTAGTCCTGTTCCGATCGTCACAAACGCTTTTCAGGTTCCGTCCGCCGCGCGATCGTCGCGACCGCTACGGTGAGCCAATGTGTCGGAAGGAACAGCAACGGCGTTGAAAAAGAACCCAACAGGACTAAGTACCAAGTACTCTAGTACTCCTGTACGAAGTACTCTAAAAGCAGCTCTAAACAGCCTTGCCAACTGCCAACACGCTCCACGTGCTCTCCGTCGGCGGAGCATCCGAGTCGCCAAACGCACGCAAGTCCAATAGCTCCAAACCCGCCGACTCGAACAATAGCGCCAGCTCCTGCGGAAAGAAGAACCGCATCGCGTGCGTCTCGTGCATCTCCGCGATCACCCGCTTTTCCTTCAGCCGCCACACCCGGTAGTCGACGTCCGCTCGATGCGCAAAGCTGTCCACTCGCGTCGTGACGGACCGGATCACCTGTCCGTCCGGCACATCGACGACCTTCGTTCGCTCACTCGGACGCACCGAAAGCACGGCGGGTCCATACCACACGTCGCAGACGAACAGCGCGCCTTCCCTTAGATGCGCGCGCACCGTGTGCAGCGCCGCCCGCACAGCCGCGTTCGTGACCTGGTAACCCAGCACCGCGAACATCATCAACACCGCATCGAACTGCGCGCCGGGCAGTCGGCACGACGTCACGTCGCCTTCCACGAAATGCGGTATCGGCGAAGTCTCGTCGAGCGATTGCTCCGCCTTCACTCGCGCAATACGCAACATCTCGGGCGACCGGTCCACGCCCGTCACGTCGTAGCCGCGCCGCGCCAGGCGAATCGCGTGCTGCCCCGTGCCGCAGCCCAGGTCGAGAACCGACGTGCCCTTCATGCCATACGACTTGAAGATCCGCTCGAGCAGCGCGACCTCGGCATCGTAGTTCTTGTCCTGATACAGGAAATCATACTGCTGCGCGTAATCCGCGCCGAACGTGTCGCTCATGCGAGAATCTCCCGGACTGCGTCGCAAACCCGCTCGAGCTGGATTTCCGTGAGCCCCAGCCCCGACGGAAGATAGAGTCCACGTCGAGCCAGCCGCTCGGCGACCGGATACGTCTCGCCGGCGAACAGTCCGCCATCGCGCAGGGCAGGCTGTTCGTGCATGCCGAGGAAAAACGGTCGCGTCTCCACCCCGCGGTTCGCGAGTCGCGACGCAAATTCGCGCGCATCAATCCTCGCGTCGTCGCGCAGCACTACGCCGTACATCCAATACACGTGGCGCGCCCACGGCTGCTGCACCGGAAGCTGCAACGACCCCACTGCCGCCAGGCCATTCGCGTAGGCGTCGCCGAGCCATCGCTTTCGCACGAGGATCTGGCTGATCCGCTCGATCTGCGGGAGTGCGAGCGCCGCCTGCAGGTTCGTAAGCCGGTACTGATGACCAAGGGTGGTGTGCACGAATCGCTGCTCGTGGCCGAACGCGAGATTCCGCGCGGAACGGAGACGCTCGGCGAGACGTCCATCGTCGGTGACGATCATCCCGCCTTCGCCCGTCGTGATGATCTTGTTGGCGTAGAAGCTGAAGGTGCTCGCGGTGCCGAAGGAGCCGCAGCGTCTCCACGCCGGCGCCGAACCGCGTCGCGTTTGGTACTCGGCGCCGTGTGCCTCCGCCGCATCCTCGACGATGGCGAGCCCGTGCGCCGCGGCGACTTCGAGCAGCGGGTCCATGTCGCAGGGATGCCCGTAGATGTGCACGACCATCAGGGCACGCGTGCGCGGTCCGACCCGCGCCGCCACCTGTGCCGCATCCATGCACCACGTGATTGGGTCGGCATCCACGAGCACCGGCGTCGCTCCAGCGCGGATCACCGCGAGTGCGCAAGAGATGATCGTGAATGTCGGCATGATCACCTCGTCACCCGGCTCCAGGTCGAGCGCTTCGATCGCCAGCTCCAGTGCCGTCGTGCCATTCGAGACGGCGACGCCGTGGCTGCGCTCACAGTACGCTGCCCACGCGGTCTCGAACGCGGTGAGCGCGGGCCCGGCCGAAGAAATCCAGCCCGAGCGCATGGCCTTCATCACCGAGGCCATCTCCGTCTCGGTGATCCGCGGCTCGCTCACGGGAATGTGTGCGATGTCTCCCTTCAAAAGCGCTCCTTCTCGTCGATTCCCGTGTACGGCCCCTGCTTCACCTCGAGGAGCACGGTGTCCTCCAGCATGCGAAAGCCATGGCCTCCACCGACCATCAGCATGATGTCACCGGTCCCGAGTGTGCGAGTCGCCACGAGTGTGTGGTCGTCGTCGTAGACATCGAGCTCGCACCGTCCGCTGCGGACGACGATGACCTCCGATGTTCCAACGATATGTCGCTCGAGTGGCACGTGCGTGTGTCGATGGACAACGCCGCCCGCGGGATAGACGACGAAGCCAACCTGCTGCTTGTACTCCGATGGCGTCAGGAACGTCGTGTTCGATGGCGACAGCTGGGAGCAAATGATCACGGCGAGCGTTCGACCGGCCGCAGTAATCTCCTCGATGTCGTTCATGCGCGTGCGTCGCTCGCGCGCGCGGAGGCGACAACCGACGTTGGTGCCGACTTCGGCTCGCGTGCCACCGTGATGATCGCGACGCCGGCAAGAATGACGGCAGCCGCGACAATCGTGCGTTGCGTGACTGCCTCGTGCGCGAGCGCCCATCCGAGCAGCACGGCGACGACCGGGTTCACATAGGCGTACGTCGACGCCTTCGCGGCAGTCGTGTGAGCGAGGAGATAGATGTACGCGGTATATCCGACGAGCGAGCCGAAGCTTACGAGGTACAGAAAACCGAGCAGTGAACGCGTCGTCGCGTGGGCGAGATCGAGATGAGCGAACTCACCGGAGACCGCGCCGGCGAGAATGAGCAGGCCACCGCCCGCCACCATCTGTGTCGCGGCGCCATTCATTCCACTGCTGGCCTTCGGCGCGTGTTGTGTGTAGAGCGATCCCGCGGCCCACGACAGCGAGGCAAGCACGAGCACGAGCGCGCCCGTCACGTCCGCCTTGCCGCTTCCGCCTGGTGCGCCCGGGCCCACCAGCAACGCGAGTCCCCCGAGTCCCAGCGCCAGCCCGATGAATACCAGCGCATGGGGTCTGCGCCCCTGAGGTCGCATCCAATCGAGCAGCACCATCCACACCGGCACCACCGCGACCAGCAGCGCCGTGATACCAGACGGCACACGCTGTTCCGCCCACACGACGCCGCCATTCCCGCCGACGAGCAGCAGTCCGCCGCTCACCACTCCGGTGCGCCAGTCGAGGCGCGTCGGAGCGCCGTCGCGGGCATGAAGCCGCGACCAGAGCAGGAGAATGCCCCCCGCGATCGCGAAGCGCGCACCGGCCATCAGCAGTGGCGGCAGCGTCTCGACGGCGAAGCGGATGGCGAGATAGGTGGAGCCCCACACGATGTAGACAGCCGCGAATGCGGCGATCAGGCGAGCGCGCATCGAGCAAACATAGCCGCCGGGTGCGCTTACGGGCGTGGGAGAGGCCCTCAGCCAGCCCACTTGCTTATTAGGTACGTTTCATGTATAGTTCATATATAAATTAAAATGATGAGGACCACAAAAATGATGACGGCCACCCGCGCCACGCCTACGCCGATCGGAGACTTCTCCGATGGCTCTGGCGTGGCGCTCGACGATTCTGGAGCTTCAAGGTCCAGCGACACCCAACGCGACGTCGACTTCGAGCGGGAAGCACTGCCCTGGCTCGACGATGTCTACCGCTTCGCACTCTCGCTCACGCGCGACGATGCCGATGCCGACGACGTGGTGCAGGAGACCTATCTGCGCGCATACCGCTCGTGGCACACGTTCGTGCCCGGCACCGAATGCCGTCGATGGTTGTTCACGATCTGTCGCAACGTGTTCCTGCGTTCGCGGGAACGGCAGCGCAGCACGGTCGATCTCGACGACGGCGAGCAGGACGCCGTTGCCGCAGGCTCTGTCTACGCCGCGGCGCGTGAGCGCGGGTACGATGATCTCTATGCGACACTCGATCTCGCGCCGGCACTCAGCGAAGCGCTCGATGGACTGGCCGAGCCATTTCGCTCCGCGGTCATCCTCGTGGACGTCGAGGACATGACGTACGAGACCGCGGCACAGGTCATGGGTGTACCCATCGGCACAGTACGGTCACGCCTGTTTCGCGGGCGGCGATTGCTTCAGGAAAAGCTGCTCACGGTCGCCGAAGACCTGGGCTTCGTGACCGCATCGGCAGGTGAACGATGAGCGCTCCGGCGCGCGCGCAGTTCGACGACTTGGGGCTCTCGTCGAACTGCGTCGACGTCCTCCGCCACCTTTGGGAGTATCTCGACGATGAGCTCACGCCCGCCGGCGCTGAGCGGCTGCGCCTGCACCTCGAGTCGTGTCCGCAGTGCAAGGCGATGGAGGGCTACCAGGCGTGCTTCCTCGACACCATGCGGCGGCTGCGCGCGCAGTTCACGGCGCCCAGTGAGCTGCGCGCGCGACTCGCCGAGAAGCTGCGGAGTCAGGGCTGCGGCTGCTGGGACAAGGTGAGCAGAGAGAAGCGCTAGACCAGCCGCATTGGCGCACCCTCTTCGCCGTTGAGGACCACGATCGTCTCCACGGCAATATCCGGCGCGAGAGTCGCGGCAACGCTGCAATAGCGCTCGAAGGCAAGGCGCACTGCGCGCTCTGCGTGAGAACGATCGATATCGACGCCGTGCACATCGTAGCGAAGGCGGATGTGCTCGAAGCGACGTGGGTGCAGCTCGCGACGGTCCGCCTCCACATCGATCGACAGCTGTGTGACCGGAGTCCGCCGCTTCGCGAGGTAGTCCACGACGTCGACTCCAGAGCATGCCGCGAGCGCGCTGAGCAGTGCATCAGGCGGGGACTGCGCGGTGAGCCCCGACCCATCCAGGCGCGCCACTGGTCCATTCGGCCTGCCGGTATCGAACACATGCTCGCCCTCCCACGTCGCGCGAATGTGCGACGGGCGATGGACTGGTGCGGGGGGCGTTACCGGCCCCGGTACCTCAGGCGCGAGTCCCGAATTCTCCACGCTCATTTCTCGATCGGTGCGCGGACCGCATTGCCCCACTCCGTCCAGCTGCCGTCGTAGTTGCGCACGTTGTCGTAACCGAGCAGGTAGGTGAGTACGAACCATGTGTGTGAGGAGCGCTCGCCGATTCGGCAGTACGCCACCACGTTGTTACCCGAGGAGAGACCGGCCTCCCCCTCGTAGATCGCACGGAGCTCCTCCGAGCTCTTGAACGTGCCGTCGCCATTGGCGGCGCGTGCCCACGGAACGCTCTTCGCGCCCGGAATGTGTCCGCCGCGCATCGCGCCCTCCTGCGGGTAGTCCGGCATGTGCAACTTCTTTCCCGTGAACTCGTCCGGCGAACGCACGTCGATCAACTTTCCATGTCCTGCTACATGCGTTCGAACATCGGTCATGAACGCACGAACGCGCGAGTCGTCGCGCGTGCGCGGCACGTAGGTCGAAGGGGCGACGACGGGCACGTCGGTGATCATCTCGCGTCCTTCCGCCTCCCACTTTGCCCGGCCGCCGTCCAGGATACGCGTATTGCGGAACCCGAAAAGCTGGAACACCCAGAGCGCGTAGGTCGCCCACCAGTTGTTCTTGTCGCCGTAGAACACCACCGTCGTGTCCTCGGAGATGCCAAGGCGCCGCGTGAGCGATTCGAACGCCTCGCGCGACACGTAATCGCGCACGATCTCGTCGTTGAGGTCGGCGTGCCAGTCGATCTTGAGGGCGCCGGGAATGTGTCCCATGTCGTACAGCAGCACGTCTTCGTCGCTCTCGAGGATGCGCACTGCGGGATCGGCGACGTGGGCCGCCAGCCATTCGGTGGAGACGAGCGCCTCGGGATGCGCATACCGCTTCGCGGCGATTTCCTGGTCGGTCATGGCGGTTCCGGAAGAACTGTGAGTTGGTGAGAGACGAACCCCGATGAACGCTACGAGGTTCTTCGGCGCTAGGGCTAGGGATGCCGGACTTCGCTCGCGACGTCGCGAATCGAGCGAGGCAGCGCGTCGATCCAGTCGAGCATCACGCCAGCCTGAGCCTCCCATCCCGGCTCGGCAAAGATGAAGTGGCCGTGCCCTGCCGCCATGTGAAAGGGCGCGTGGTAGAGCTTCGCGGTCTTGCGCGCGGCGCCCACCGGAATGAAGCGATCGTACTCCGCGCCAACAACGAGCAGCGGCGCGCGCACGGCCCTCGGTGGAACCGTGAAGGCGCCAATCGTGATCTCACGCGCCGCCCGTCCGCTGTCGGGAACGAAGCGGTCACGGATCGCGGCGCGTTCGCCAACCGGAATGCGGTTCAGTACAAGCGCGTCCAGATGCGCGGCGCTCGGAAGGATAGGCCGGGAGAAGATCATCGCGGGCAGATAGCTCGCCATGCGCACGAGAAGCGGCGGGCTCAGCACACTAATGCCGCGTGGCGGCGCCGGCGACACCAGCACAGCGGCCCGGATCAGGTTGCGTCCCGCCATGAGCAGCGCGACCAGGCCGCCGAGCGAGTGGCCGATCACGATGGGACGGTCGAGCGCGCGGGCAGCGGCGCATGCATCGAACGCGAAATGGGTGAGCGACTGCCGTCCGATCGACGCCAGTCGCGGAAGCGGCGGATGACCGCGATACGAGATCGCCGACACGGGGTATCCTCGCGCGGCGATCTGCGGCAGCAGTTGTTCGAAGACCCACGCGCCGGCAAACATGCCGGGGAGGCAGAGCACCGGCGCCCGTGTGGCCCGGCCAACCGGGATGGTGTCGAGGTGGTAGGTCTCGGTTGCAGAGGATGACATGGGCGATTGGAACTATCGACACAACACGCGACGTCGGCAATGGCGATGACGTCGCCAATGGCGTTCCTGATGACACCGAACGACGATTAGACTGCGATCACCTCCCTCCAGTTGTGACGTGCGTCCTGTGTCATCGCTTCCCGCTCCCTTCATGGATCCCTATGCGCGCCACGTGCTGGTGTGCGTCGGTGGCTTCTGCGCGCCGGATCGTCGGGGACGGGCGCTCTACGCGGAGCTCGCACGACTCCTCCAGCGGGAGAACCTGCTCTTCGGCCCACAGCGCGTGAAGCGCGGCGAAACGCCGTGCCTCGGTGTCTGTGCCGGCGGACCCATCATCGTCGTGTATCCCGAGGGTGTGTGGTATGCCGGCGTCACGCTGCCTCTGCTGGAGCGGATCGTCGTCGAGCACCTGCGCGACGGCCGCGTAGTCGAGGAAGCGGTGTTTCACCGGCATTCCGCCGATGCCTAGCTCTGGAGGGTTCGGGAAACGGAGGCCGACGCGCGCACACGCGCATCCCTTGCACCTCGCTGCTCAGTTGGCCACAATCCTACCGTGCCTGACGAATCCATACTCTACTCTCGACGCCTTCCTCACGGCCCTGTCGTCCGCGTGCGCCGCACGAGCGACAGTGGCGTGCTACCGGTCACGGCTGTCCTCGAGGTCGACCGCAGGGCGGGAACGCCGCGCGAATTCGACGGCGGCTTTCCGCCGCCGCTCATGATCTCCGAGGGGGACGGTGAGGCCGACGTGCTTGCCGCGCTCCAGCCCGCGGCCCTCGACGATCGCCTGCTCGCCGGATTGATGCGCGAGAAAGGACTTCGCTAGCGGGCGTCGTCCAGGTCGAGTGGGCCCACGCGTGCGAGCTCGTCCCGGAGTGTCCTCAGGATGCGAGGCCAGATGAACGGCGCGGCGCGCACAAAGAATTCTTCGCGCGCGACCGCGTCCGCCAGCAGGAAGTCAGAGAGTCGCGTGCTGCCCTTTCGCACGTTGCACCCTCCACACGCCGTCACTAAGTTGCCCCCGGAGTGGTCGCCTCCGCGCATGCGCGGCTGGACGTGATCCACTGTAAGCGCGTTCGACTCGAATCGCTCGCCGCAGTAAACGCAGTGGTAGTCGTCGCGCGCGAAGATCTGCTCCCGTCGCAATGAATAATCTCCCGTCCCGACGCAATCTCCTCCAGGCCGCGCAGCGCTATCTGCTCGATCCTTCGGAGGAGCAGCTCGAGAAATCCGGAGGCGAGCCCCCGCGCCTCACCACACAAGCCATCCAACAGGTCCGCATGTCCCGCTCCCGCGATCGCATCCTCGCCAATCTCGATGACATGTATCGCGAAGCATTCGAGCGTGCGAAGCTCACCGGCGACGATTCACAGATGGCGTCGCTCGACTTTGCCTACCGCCGCGAGCAACTCTACTTCGAGATCCTGCTTGATGTGCGAGACGCAGTAGAGAAGAGATAAAAGGAAGAACGTACTCGGTACACGGTACCCGTGTACTGGGACCGGGCTCCGGCTCCGGGGGAGCCGTAGAAACATTCGTGCGGCCGAACGCATCGCTGACAAACGTGAGACGTTTGCGGCCGGGAAAATCGTTCCGCGCTGAGGGGTCGATTGTTCCCCGTGGGTTGATTGCCATTCACGGTACATGGGTACGCTGTACCGGGTACGCTCGCAACGCTGTTCTAGCGCCCGAAAATGGATGGTGTTTTCCCCTCCGATGCAATCTTCGCCGGCCAGACGAGGGATGCGCCGATCGACGCCCCGAGCACCCCCACGACCACCCCGAGTGAGAGCGGGATCGGTATGTGAACCCACTGCTCGGCGAGCATCTTCGCACCGACGAACGTGAGGATCACCGCGAGCCCGTACTTCAGCAGGTGGAACTTCGTGACCACGTTCGCCAGCAGGAAAAACAGCGAACGAAGGCCGAGCACCGCGAAGATATTCGACGTGAACACGAGGAACGGGTCGCGGGTGATGCCGAAGATCGCCGGAATGGAATCGATCGCGAAGATCAGGTCTGTCGCCTCCACGAGCACGAGCACCAGCAGCAGCGGCGTCGCGTAGCGCCGGCCCTTCTCCGTCGAGAAGAAGTGCTTGCCACGGTAGTCGTGCGTGAGCGGCAGGAAGCGCCGCACCAGCTTGACCACGGGATTCTGCTCTCCGTCGAATTCCTCGTCCTGCTTCACCGCCATGCGCATGCCGGTGAATACGAGCAGTGCGCCGAAGATGTAGAAGATCCAGTCGAACCGGGCGAGCAGCGCGGCGCCGAGCCCGATGAACATTCCGCGCATCAGCAGCGCGCCGAGTATGCCCCAGAACAGCACGCGATGCTGGAATTGTGCCGGCACCGCGAAGTACTGGAAGATCAGCACGATCACGAAGAGGTTGTCGACGCTCAGCGATTCTTCGATCACGTAGCCGGTGAGAAACGTCATCGCGGCCTGGTTGCCAACGAACACCATGAGGCCGGCGGCGAAGGCGAACGCGAGACCGACCCAGACGGCGGTCCATGTCAACGCCTCCTTCGCCTTCACGACATGCGGCGTCCGATTGAATACGCCGAGGTCGAGCGACAGCATCGCGAGCACGAAGGCGATGAATCCGACCCACAACCAGATGTTGGTGGCAATCATTTGCGTTGGAGCACGGGCCAGAAAAACGACAGGGCGAGCCACTACGGCACGCTCGGTGTCGTAGTGGTCTCGCCCAAGGCATCCTGTGTGCCCTTCAGCCGACCGGAAGCGCTTGCGCACTCCGTCTTGACGATCGACTGTTCCAGCGCATTCGCGCCGGCCGGCTACTCCCCACTCTCGCGAAGGGTGGGCACTGCGTCGCGAATCGTCAAGGTAGCTCGGCCATTCACCACCGCTCCGCACCGTTCATGTGTCCAGCAACTTCGCCACCCCCATCGAGCCTTGCCCCCGTGCCGGCACTCGCCATCGTGAACGCGCGCGTGTGGACAGGCGACGCGCGGCGCCCATGGGTGGATGCGCTGCTCGTCCGCGACGGTCGCATCGCGATCCTCGGATCCAGCGCGGAGGTGAAGAAAGGGGCAGGATCGGACGCGCGCGCGGTCGACGCGAAGGGCATGATGGTGACGTCAGGCTTCATGGGTGGCGACGGCGAGGGCATCGTGCCAGTTGCGGGACGAATGCTGCGCGCGGGATCGCCAGCGGAATTCGTCATCCTCGACCACGACATCACCCGGGCGTCGCCGGAGGAGATCCGGGACACGCGGGTGATGCTCACGATGATGGCGGGACGAGTCACCTACGATCGCCTGAATCTCGTCCTGGCATCCGCCACTTAGCGGATGCCTCGCGCCGAAGCAGGCGCGCGCCTACCTGACGTGCGGTCGTAGCCGGACCACCACGGGCTTGCGCACGACGATGGGCAGTCGCACGCGTTGCGCGGGCGGCGGGACGTTGGCGAGCGCCGACGCGCTGAGGCCCGCGCCGATGAAACTGCCACCGGGGGGGATATACGTGCAGCTGTACTCGATCGGCGGCCGGATGCCGCCGACGCTTCCCGTACCGGAGAACGGAAAGGTCAGTGCGTCCTTGTAGCAGATGGCGAGGGTCAGCGCACCGTCCACGATCATCGTCCCACCGGTCACGAAGTCGACGAAGCCAGGAACCGCGAGAGTGACACCGCCCGGTACGCTCACCGGGCCATTGTAGGCCCACCAATTAGCTCCGCTCGCAAGGTTTACGCTGGACAGAAGGTTCACGCCCTTCAAGTTGTTGGACACCACGCTGCCGAACCAATTTACCCCCGGAGCGGCAAAGCTGATCGACTGCGCTGCACCTCCGAGCGACTCTCAAGTAATTACGGGATAACGACTTGGGCGCCAAACATCTGGAGCGTAGCGATCCGGCGCCCAACAGTGCCGATCTGCTCCATCGTCACGCGCGACGTTTCAGTACGCGGCTATCTCGGCGATCGCGCGCTTGAACGTTTCTACCTGCGGAAGAATTGCGTCCTCCAGCTGCGGTGCATATCCCACGAAGGTGTCGCTGCTCGCCACACGCTTCACCGGCGCATCGAGCCACGCGAAGCAATCGTCGGCGATGCGGGCCGCAATCTCCGATCCGTAACCCCACGAGATGGAGTCCTCGTAGCCCACGATGACTCGGCTGGTCTTCTTCACGCTCTCGTAGACGCGCTCGCTGTCCCATGGGGCGAGCGAGCGAAGGTCGATGACCTCGACGCTGATGCCGTGCTCTTCCTGCATCTGGTTCGCCGCGGCGAAGGCACGCTGCACCGTTGCGCCGTATGTCACGATCGTGACATCCGTACCCTCACGAACCGTCCGCGCCTTGCCGAACGGGATCATGAAGTTCGGTCCTGGATACGCGGCCTTGTTGTACGTCTGCCGATACAGGTGCTTGTGCTCGAGGAAGATCACCGGATCCTCACAGCGAATGGCCGTACGAAGCAGGCCGTTCGCGTCAAGCGCATTGGAAGGGCAGATCACGCGTAAACCGGGACAGTGCGTAAAGAGCGACGCGCCCGTCTGCGAATGATAGATCGCGCCGCGGATGTAACCGCCATACGTGACGCGCACGACAAGCGGCGACGCGAATGTATTGTTAGAGCGCCACCGCATCGTCGCCAGCTCGTCGCGGATCTGCATGTAAGCGGGCCAGATGTAGTCGAAGAACTGCACTTCGACGACGGGCTTGAAACCCCGCAGTGCCAACCCGATCGCCCTGCCAACAATCGTCGCCTCGGCAAGCGGTGTATTGTAAACACGGTTCCCGCCGAATTCTTTCTGTAGCCCCCACGTCACCTTGAAGACGCCGCCCTTGCCCTTGACCTTGCCGAGGTGCTGCTCGCGGGACACGTCGGCGACGTCCTGGCCGAAGATGAGCATCTTCGCGTTGCGGCGCATCTCGTCCTTCATGCAGGCATTCAGGAGATCGACCATCGTCGTCTCGTTGCCCGAGAACTGCGGATCCTCTTCGGTGTCGAACTGCTCGCTCGTGGGATCGACGTCGGGCGAATACACGTAGTCGAAGACTGTGTCGGCGGTCGGCTGCGGTTGCGCCAGCGCGTCGTCCGTTGCCGAGAGCACGAGGGCGTCGACTTCCTCCGCGATGTTCGCGAGCTCCTCCGCGGTGGCATGTCCATTCGCGACGAGCCACTTCGGGAACTGCGTGACCGGATCGCGGGCGGCGTCCGCTTCGCGCTCGTCGGACGGGCGGTACATCACCTCGTCGTCGGACAGCGAGTGCGAGTAGGGACGAATGACCTTCGCATGCACGAGCGCGGGGCCCTTTCGCTGACGCGCATACTCGACCGCCTTGCGCATGACTTCATGGCTCGCGAGCAGGTCGCATCCGTCCACCTCCTGCACGTAGAGATCGGGGAACGATGCGACGAGCTTCGAGATCGAACCACCCGCCGTGTTCACCTCCACGGGCACCGAGATCGCGTAGCCGTTGTCTTCCACGAGGTAGATGACCGGCAACTTCAGGTTGGCCGCGGAATTCAGTGACTCCCAGAACTCGCCCTCCGAGGTCGTGCCGTCGCCGGTGGTGACGAGAACGACTTCGTCGCCGTGAAACCCCTCCGTGATATCCAGCAGTCGCGCCCGAAGCGACGCCTCGGCGCTGCCGACGGCCTGGAGGAATTGCGTTCCCGTCGGCGACGAGGTGGACACGATGTTGTAATCCTTGTGTCCCCAATGGCTCGGCATCTGCCGCCCGCCGGAGCTCGGATCGGCTGCCGCGCCAACCGCCTCGTAGAGCATCTCGTTCGCCGTCACGCCGAGCTTCAGGCAAAGTGCGCGATCGCGATAGTAGAGGTAGAACCAGTCGTAGGCCGGCTTGAGCACCATGCCCGCGGCCGTCAGGATGGCTTCGTGCCCCGCGCCCGAGATCTGGAAGAAGATCTTGTTCTGGCGCTTGAGCTGGATCTCCTTATCGTCGATGCGTCGCGACAGGAGCATGGTGCGGTAGGCGTCCACGAGCTGGTCGCGGGAAAGCGCAACACTGCTCTTGCGCTTGGGGGCGCTGGTCTGGGTAGCCATGCGGAAGACGGTCTCGGGTTCCGGCGGTGATGCCACGGCAGCGAAAGATAAGCGGTGGCGGCGCGCGTCGGGCGGGCCGCCGGAGCGCAGTATGGACGACGGGCTCGACTGCCCTTTCTGGCATCCGCTGTGCATTTTTCCGACATGGCACTCACCAACGAGAGGATCCATGCCGACAAGTCCGGAGCGTGTCTGCTCCTTCTGTGATCTCATGCAGGGTTCGGCAGAGGTCTCCATGTGCTACGAGGATGCGGACGTCGTCGCGTTCATGGACATCCAGCCCGTGAACGCCGGGCATGTGCTCGTCGTGCCGCGAACGCACTACGAGGGGCTCGATGACATTCCGCACGAGCTGGCGATGCACCTGTTCGAGGTCACCATGGAGCTCGCCCCCGTCGTGAAGCAGGTCGCGGGCGCGGACGGAATGAACGTGGTGGTGAACAGCGGCGCGGTGGCCGGCCAGGATGTGTTTCACTACCACGTCCATGTGATTCCCCGCACGCCCAACGACGGATTCGACATCCCGCTTCCATTTTCCGGATCCGAGATGCCCGACCGCACGGTGCTCGACGTGCACGCGGCGCGCATCATCGCGGCGTTCCGCGACCCCGTAGCGATGAAGAAACGGGTCGAACGCCGGGCAGGTGACCGACGCGAATAAAGGCGTAAGCACAAGTTCACATTCGCTCTTGCGCAATTCGAAATTTCATCCCACTCATACCGACGCGGGGCTTTGCTCCGCCGAAACCGGAGGGTGATGCGCATCTCGACTCGACATCGATTGATGCAGTACACAGTGCCGCCGCGCGAGACGCGGCGCATTGGTCACCCCACCGGTTCCACACCGACCACGACATACGATGCCCCGCGACAGGAATTTCTTCCTGCGTGGGGCGTCGTCTTTTCCAGCGAGGTGCAATGCCCGCTCGACACGGTCACCGCGTCCCACTTTCCCGTTCGCCCCGCGGCGTCATGCGCCGCGTTCGGCGCCTCCTTCCGGCCCAGCAGAAGCGCGCGATCAAGCTCGCGGCGCTTCGAGATTGCGGCCGACGGTGCGTCTACTGCGCCGCGTCGCTCGACTATGAGCACGCGACGCTCGATCACGTCCATCCGCTGGCCAAGGGGGGCGCACACGTGCCCGGAAACGTCGTCGCGGCCTGTCCGCCGTGCAATCGTCTCAAGGCCGACATGCTGCCAGTCGACTTCTTCATGCGGTATCCGTGGGCCGGCAGCAACTTCATCCTTCATGCGCGTGCGGTGCACCGTGCCCTGAAGCGCCAGGCGCGCCGTGCTGTGAGTCTCGCCTTCGCTGGAATGCCCGCCGCCGCCTGATTCGCTGTAATTCCCACCAAGGGTCTTTGCCGAGTGACCGGTGCGCCCACACGGTCCTCGGCCCCCCGACCAACGTCTTTTTCCTATCGACAGCGCATAAGTAGAAGAAGGACGAGAGCGGGTTCGCTCTCGTCCTCTTCTCCCCCATCTCGCACTACTACAAGGGTATGCTCTTTACGGATTGATGGGGAACGGCGCGCCACGAATGATCTGGCCTGGCGTCTTCCAACCACCACGCGGCTCGCGTTGCGTCGACGGACGCGGAGCCTCCGGTCGTCCGGCCGCCGCGGGAACTGGCTCCGGAGCGCGCTCGACCTGCGGCACTTCCGCCGGCGCGACTTCCACCGCCTGCGGGGCCGCCTGTGCCGGCGCCGGCGTCGTATGCTTCACGCTCTTCACGGGCGTGCGCGTGCCACGATATGCACTCGGTGCGCGCGACACCGTTGGCGACTTCGGCGCAGGCGTCGGGCTCAGCGTGCGCTCTCCCGCGGAAACCACATCCACGCGCGGAGCCGCCGCGCCTGCGAGTTGGACGTCGCCGCCGCCGACCGACGCAAGGTCCTTCTTGAGGTCGTCAGGAAGCGCGGGCTGATCCGAGGAGCGCGAGCACGCGGCGACAGAGACGAGCGCCAACGCGCTGATCGTGAGACGAAGTGTATTTCGCATGGAGTATGTACCCCGCGGATTCAAAAGGGATGCGGCATTTCCTGAACCGGACTGAGCGGTGCAGACGCGCCCATCACCCGGTCGCTCAATGATACACCCGCTTTGGGGAAGAGTTGCGTTCCAACAAACGAAATTCCGACAGAATCGTGGCCGCTGAGCCTGCCATTGATTACCGGCATTGCGCTACCGGTTCGAATGCCACGCATCCCCGTTTTTCGCGATCGACTCCATCGTCCTCCGGCTCGCAACGGACGTCTTCACCTTGTCGACGATGTCACGCGCGGAATCCGCATGCTCGTCCTGATGCTTGATGAGGAGCCATTGTGGCCGGCCCGGACGCTTCATTCGCACGAGCACCCAGGATCCTGCGAGTCGCTTGCCTTGCAGCGAGATCTTCAAGTCACCACGCCGATAGCCCTCGCGAAGAGACTCCACGCCGCCACCATCCTCCGCGTCGTACGTTCCCCGATCCCAGAGCATGACCGTCCCGCCACCATACTCCCCGGCAGGAATGGTCCCCTCGAACGTGTTGTACGAGATGGGATGGTCCTCGACCTCCATCGCGAGACGCTTCACCGACGGGTCGAGACTTGGGCCTTTCGGCACTGCCCACGACTTCATGACTCCGTCGAGCTCCAGCCGGAAATCGAAATGCAGGTGACTAGCGGCGTGTTTCTGGATGACGAACTGCAACGCCTTGCCCTTCTTCAGCGGAACCTTGCCCGCCGGTTCGTCCGTAACGGAGAAATCGCGCTTCGCGTTGTATGCGGCTAGCGGTTCGGCCGACGCGCTCGCCTTCTTGCTCGCCGCTCGCTTTCCCGCCGGCTTCCGCGGGCTGCTTTGTTTCGTCGCTGACTTTCCGGTCGATTTCTTCGCGGCCATGTTCGCATGGTAAATGCGAAGATTGTGCCTTTGCTGACTGCCGAACTTCCGGGTGTGTCGCGCTGGTCAGAAGCGACGACAGCCCGGATTCAGCCGGTCGTCGCAACACTGGTTGTTGAAGGTGACT
>DAIUFP010000018.1:0-100603 GCA_036844565.1 Gemmatimonadaceae bacterium
CGGGAGTTGACGGCGACGCAGCGGCTGATCGTCGTGCCGGAGAAATGCACTCCGCCAGAGGTGCGGCTGCACGGCAAGCGCGGCTTCGGCATCACGACGAACCTGTACACCGTTCGCAGCAACGAGAACTGGGGCGCGGGCGACATCGGCGACGTGAAGACGATCGCGCAGTGGCTCGGTCAGTATGGCGGTTCGTTCGTCGGCATGAGCCCGCTGCATGCGCTTCGCAACTGCTGCTACGATGTGAGCCCGTACAGTCCCATCACGCGGCTCTTTCGCAATCCGCTCTACCTGCGCGTGGAGGACGTGCCGCAGCTTCGTCACGATGCGGAGGCGCGCACGATGATTGCCGCGACGGAATTCCAGTCCGAGCTTGCCGAGTTGCGCGTGGCGACGATGCTGGACTATGCGCGTGTGATGGCGCTTCGCGCGCCGGTGCTCGAGTCACTGCATCGTACGTTCGTCGAGCGTGAGGAGCGCGCCGATACGCCGGCGGGACGCGCGTATGAGACCTACGTGAGGCGTGAGGATCCTCCGCTCACGCGGTTTGCGACGTACATGGCCATCTCGGAGCGTGAAGGTCCGGATGCGCGCAACTGGCCGGAGGAGTTGCGCGACTCGAATGGCGCCACCGTGACGGCGTTACGTGAGGAGCTTGCCGAGCGTGTCGACTATCATCGGTGGCTGCAGTTCGAGATCGATCGGCAGCTCGGGTTTGCGGCGGCGGATGCGCTGCAGGCCGGACTCTCGCTCGGGATGTATCAGGACCTCGCCGTGGGTTCGTCGTCATCTGGCAGCGACGTCTGGTCGCACCCGGATCTGTTCATTCGGGGAGCCACGGTGGGCGCGCCGCCCGACATGTATTCGGACGAGGGGCAGAACTGGGGACTGCCGGCGATCAATCCACACGCGCTTCGGGCGACAGGATACGACCACTGGACTCGCTTGCTGCGTGCCGGTTTTCGTCACACGGGGGCGCTGAGGATCGATCACGCGCTCGGGCTGTTCCGCATGTTCTGGGTGCCGCTCGGACAGTCGGCGAAGCAGGGTGCGTACATGCGGTCGTTCAGCGCGGACTTGTTTGGTATTCTTGCGTTGGAGTCGGTACGGCATAACGCGTTGGTGGTGGGAGAAGACCTTGGCACCGTTCCGGCTGATGTTCCTGGCGTGCTTGCGAAGTGGGGGGTGTTGAGCTCGAAGGTGCAGGTGTTCGAGCGCGACTTTCACACGGGCCGCTTCCGCGAGGCGATCGACTACCCACGCATGGCGCTGGCGACGGTGAATACGCACGATCTTCCGCCGCTCGTGGGGTGGGCGGAGGCACGCGACATCATGTTGCGCAGCGAGGTGGGTGACCTGTCGGATCCCGGCGTCGCGTCGGGGATGCGTGAGTCGCGTATGAACGACCTCGGCGCGCTGGTGACGTCACTCATCGATGCGGGACTGTTGCCGCACGATGCGCACAGCCATGTCACATCGGAGACTTTGATCCCCGCTGTGCATGCGTTCATTCGGCGGACGCCATCGGCGCTCGTCGGCCTATCACTCGACGACTTGGCGCACGAGTCCACACCCGTGAACATCCCTGGGGTGTGGCAGGATCGGTACGCCTCCTGGTCGAGACGGATGCGGGAGACGCTCGAAGAGATCTTCGCGGCGTCGAGGACGGTGAGGTCGCTGGGAGGTTGAGCTTCTTTGCCAAGAAAGCGGGTGCAACTGCACAACTGACTTGTTGGACGCTTCCTCACGCGTGCGAGCCATCGTCAGAATCCTCCACTGCTGTCACGACGCGACCTCCAACTGATCATGGCGGATTCGTCTGATGACAGCGTCTTTCGTTCCTTCGTCAAGAAAACGGCTCTTTGACGTTTGTTCGACGCAACAATTCAACTGATTCGTTCAAGATTCGGTTGCAGGTGGCGGACGTTCACCAGTCGAGGATTCTGAGGAGCCCTGAACGAGTACGAAGGATGAAAATGGCAGTTGTGCTGTTCCGCCCCAGGGCTGGAACTGCAACTGAATGTTGGACGCTTCCTCACGCGCGCGAGCCGTCGCCAGAATCCTCCACTACCGTCGCAGCGCGACCTCAAACTGATCTTGGCGGATTCGTCGGATGAGCGTTTGTCGTTGTTTGCGGAGATGAAGCACGTGAAGGGATCGGCTGGTGGCGTGGCGGGGTCAGATGAATGCGAATCGGCTGAAGAGCTCGTATCGACACGACTGCTCGCACTCAGACGCGATAATGCATCGATGATGGCTAGAAAGAGTACGAGGCGGTCACGGCTCATGGGAAGTACTCGGACTCGGTATTCGCGTTTCGACGCTTTTCCCGAGATCGCGAGCTCGTCGTCGCTGCGGCAAGGCTGACGCGAAGGGCTTGGCAAGGTGCCGGTTGGAGAGGCGTGTCGAGGGACCTGGCCTTCACCTAGCTGACATTTCCGACTGTCAGACTCGGCTGTCTCGGGGTACAATTCGTGTTCATTCCGAATCGCATGGGATCGGAGGCACCCCTCGAGACGAGGGCGCGCCCAGATCCTTGCTTGCCATACAGTTCGAGGAAATTCATGACGCTTGGTCCTGCACGGACGACAGTGGCCTACTTCTCCATGGAAATCTGCCTGGAGCAGGCCATTCCCACCTACAGCGGTGGACTCGGAGTACTCGCGGGTGACACGCTCCGCTCGGCCGCCGATCTCGGGGTGCCGCTCGTCGCCGTGACGCTCCTGCACCGCAAGGGCTATTTCGTTCAGCACCTCGACGCGGCCGGTCAGCAGACGGAAACGCCCGTGCAGTGGAGCCCCGAGAAGGTCCTCGAGCCCGTCGCACAGCACGCTACGGTGACGATCGAGGACCGCCCCGTGAAGGTTGTGGCGTGGAAGTACTCGGTGCGCGGCGTGCGCGGCCACGTCGTGCCGGTCTACCTACTCGACACGAACCTCCCCGAGAACAGCGACTGGGATCGCACGCTCACCGACACGCTCTATGGTGGCGATGAGCACTACCGCCTGTGTCAGGAGATCGTACTGGGCATGGGCGGCGCGGCGCTGCTCCAGGCGCTCGGCTACGACGGCGGCGTCATCTATCACCTGAATGAGGGGCATTCGGCGCTCCTCACGCTCCAACTGCTCGAGCGCCAGCTCGATGGACGGCAGCATTTCGAGCTCGAGGACGCCGACCTCGAGGCCGTCCGCCAGCGATGTGTGTTCACGACGCACACTCCAGTACCGGCGGGCCACGACAAGTTTGCGCTCGCCAGCGTGCGCACCGTGCTGGGTGACGAGCGCGTGGCGCTGCTCGAGGGCTGCGGTGGCGTGTACGAGGGGATGCTCAACATGACGCATCTCGCACTGCACCTCACGCGCTTCGTGAACGGCGTAGCCATGCGGCACCGGGAAGTGTCGCGCACGATGTTCCCCGATTATCCGATCAACTCCATCACGAATGGAGTGCATGCGACCACATGGACGGGCCCGGAGTTCGCCGCGCTCTTCGACCGTCGCATTCCGGAGTGGCGTCGCGACAATCTTTACCTGCGCTATGCGGTGAGTATTCCGCTCCAGGAGATTCGCGACGCCCATGCGGAGAGCAAGGTGGCGCTGCTCGAGGAAGTGGAGCGTCGCACTGGTGTAAAGCTGGATCCGACCGTGATGACGATTGGTTTCGCGCGACGCGCGACTCCATATAAGCGCGCGGATCTCATCTTCTCCGATGTGCCGCGTCTCGCGCAGATCGCAAAGAGTGTGGGCAAGATCCAGATCATCTTTGGTGGCAAGGCGCATCCGAACGACGGCGGGGGGAAGGAGCTCATCCGCCGGATCTTTGCGGCTGACCAGCGGCTCGAGGGGCTCGTCGAGGTGGTGTATCTCGAGAACTACGAGATGGCCCTCGCGCTCAAGATGGTCTCGGGCGTGGACCTCTGGCTGAACAATCCGATGAAACCGCTCGAGGCCTCGGGCACCAGCGGCATGAAGGCGGCGCTCAATGGTGTGCCTTCGTTCAGTGTGCTCGACGGCTGGTGGGTCGAGGGACACGTGGAGGGCGTGACGGGTTGGTCGATCGGGACGCCCGACGCCGAAGGTGATCCGGCGCGCGATGCGCTCGACCTGTACGTCAAGCTCGAGCGCGTGATCCTTCCGCTCTTCTACGGCCTGCCGTTCGCATATGCCGAGGTGATGCGGTCGGCGATTGCGTTGAATGCGAGTTTCTTCAATACGCAGCGCATGGTGCGGCAGTACGTGCACAACTCGTATTTCCCGGACAACCTGCCGACGGACGTGCGCATCGAGGAAACGGCGCTGCTGTAACACCGCAGGCGCGGTGGTGCGCTGCCGGTGTCGTAACGTTGGTCGCGAGGTATGTGATGGCTGACAACATCGATTCGCGCTTCGCGTCGAAGTCCGACGAGGAGCTTCACGCGCTCGAGCAGGACCGCAGTCTTCCAATCGACCAGTGGATGGCGGTGGAGGCAGAGCGGGGTCGGCGAGAGAGGGGAAGACCGCAGGGCTCCGCGGGCGCGACACCAGCCGCGGCCGCGCCCGTGCTGGCCATGGACGACACGCGCATTGGGGCAGGCCTCGCGGAGTTCCGCTCGCTGCTCGTGCCGGGCGAGAGGCTCACCGCGTATGCCGTCCAGCGGAGGCTCTTCGCGCTCGTGCACCGGCGCACCATCGTCGGCGCGACCACCGGGCGATTCATCGCGCTGTTCCGCGGCTTCTTCGGCGGCTACACGCCGTATGACGTCCGCTGGCAGGACCTGAGCGACGTCTCGATCCGTGCAGGCATCTTCGGCGCGGATCTCACCGTGACGTCGATGTCGAGCGACGACCTCGGCTCACAGGAGCGACCGGCCGCGCGCACCACGTTTCGCGGACTTCGCAAGCGTGAGGCGCAACAGGTCTACACGATCTGCCAGGCGCAGGAGCAGAGCTGGCGTGAGAAGCGGCGCGTGCGCGACCTCGACGAACTGCGCGCGCAGTCGGGCGGAATTCAGATCGGCGCGCAGCCGGGGGCGATGAGCGGCGTATCCGCTGCGCCCACGGGTGATCCGGGCGAGCGACTCCGCCGCGCGAAGGAGATGCTCGACGCTGGCCTGATCACCGACACGGAATACGAGTCGATCAAGGCGAGGGTCGTGGACTCACTGTAGCGGCGGCGGCAAGTCGCGCGTCGCTCGTTTCGACTTCCGTCTCGTAGTCTTCCGTCTTCCGAACCGCGCGAAGCACCGTGTTCCCCGCGGCGATGGCGCCGAGCAGGATGTAGACGTAGAACGTGTAGAAGCGCCACCATACGAGTGAGGCGGCAAAGAGCTGCACTGGAATCGCATGCCCGAGTGCGGCGCGGAACGCCATCTCCACGGCGCCGCCTCCGCCTGGCGCGGGAACGACCGCAGCCCCGTAGAGAAAGCCAAGGGGCCAGAGTGCGAGCGGAGCCACCGGTACGGAAGGCAGGCTTGTCAGCACGAGGGCCGGAAGCACGGTGAGCTTGATCGCCACGTGCACGAACGACGCGAGAAACGCCGCGACGGCGGCTCTCTTGTGAATCCGGTCGACTGAGTTCACGGTCGCGTGAATTTTGCGAAGCGCACGCTGAATGGTGCGCCATCGGCCTCCGCCGAGCCGAAGACGGCGGGCCCATCGAGGCGGCGGACCACTCGTGTTGCGCCGTGAGAGAAAGAGCGCGAGCGCTCCGATCCCGATGATGGTGGCCGCATAGGTACCGACGACACCGACCAGCGTCGCGAGCACGACGCCGGCGCCCCGAAACACCTGCGATACGCAGAACACGACGGCCGCGAGCGACAACGCCTCGAGGAACAGCTCCGCGTAGATGATGATGAGTACGCTCGACGAGGGCAGGCCGGCTTCCGACAGGATGAAGAACCGCGCCGGCTCGGCACCACTGCGCGCCGGCGTGATGGCCGCGGCGAAGTCGCCGCCGAGGCATGTGCGGCAGGCGGTGGAGAGCTTGAGGCGGATGCCGGCGGCGCGCGCGCTCCAGCGAATCTTGAGCGATCGGGCCAGCACCTCGACGACCACCGCGAGGATGGCGAGCAGGTGCGCGCGCAGTGGCAGGCGCAGCGACGTGCCGCCCTGCTGCGACCAGCCGAGTACCATGTAGATGGAGACTCCGATCGTGGCGGCAAAGGAAAGTGCCGTGACGAGCCAGCGCTTTGGAGTCATTCCGAGGTGAAAGGAACCATTCGGAAGAAGGTACCCGGCGCGTTCGCCGGGGTTAAGGTGATTGGCGAAGAATTTGCGCCCCGATCCGGAATGAGCTCACGTATTCTCACGGCGACAGTACGGCAGGCGACGACACATCGCTGGGGCGAGGAGCGGACGATGGATCTCGTCCGCGGGAAGGAAGTGATCCCGGCGACGTGGATCATTCCGCCGCTGGACGCGTCCGCACCGGCGGTGCTGCTTCTTCACGGCCTGTCGTCGAACAAGGAGCGCATGTCGAGCTCGGCCGGGCGTGCGCTCGCGAATCGCGGGATCAGCTCTCTGGCGACGACCGACTGCGGGTGATAGCGCTCGCCGCCGCTGGCGATCTTCCCGATGCGACGCCCTATGCGTCGATGGTGCGCGCGATCGTCGATCCGCCGCGTGCCGCGCGAAAGCTCCGCGGACGTCCCCTGCTGCTGGTGAACGGCCGCCGGGATACGATGACGCGGCCGGCGCAGGCGGAGCGACTCTTCGCTGCCGCCGAGGAGCCAAAGACGATGATGTGGTACGACGGCGGGCACTGGCCGCCGCCCGCCTGCATCGACGACACGGCGGATTGGCTGCTGAGCGAGCTTGATCTGCTCTCACACGATGCGGACGCTGACAGCGGAAGGCATACCTCCTAGATTCTGGAATCCCCGATGCCGATGGAGTGCGAGTGACCGAACCGAAGAATCGCGATCGCCGAGAGTTCATTACGCAGGTCGTGACCGCGGCGGCGGTCGTGGCGGGTGCTGGGTGCGCGGCGCCACTGGCGGCAGCGAGCAGCGGATCAGTGTCGCAGGGGGCGCCGTTCGACGACAGCTGGACGCAGCGCGTGTCGGCCGCGAAGCGTCGCGCCGTGCTGGATGCGCCCGACATCGCTGATGGACTCGCGCTGGTGCATGCGACGTTCTATCGACAGGGCTATCACGACCAGTTCGGGCTCGGTGAAAACGACGTGATTCCGGTGGTGGTGTTCCGGCACTTGTCGCCGGTGATGGCGTTCAACGACGCGCTGTGGTCGAAGTATGCGCTCGGCGAGCGATCGAAGGTGGTGGATCCGGCGACGGGTAAGGATGCGCTGCGGAATCCGTTCATCCGGGTTGGGAAGGATGAGAAGAATCCGATTGTTCCGCCTGATGCGTCCATCGAGGCGTTGCTGGCGAGCGGTGTGGTGATGCTGGTGTGCAACAAGGCGGCAATGCGGCTAGCGGGGCAGGTGGCGCAGAAGTTTGGGAAGACGGTGGAGGATGTGCGCGCCGAGTTCCGGGCGGCCGTGGTTCCCGGAATTCTGTTGCAGCCGTCGGGGGTCTACGCGGTGTTGCGGGCGCAGGATGTGGGGTGTGCGTTTTTGAAGTCGACCTGAGTTTGGGGTTTGATGTTGGTCGTTGGCAACGCGGATCCACGCGGATCTGGCGGATCTACGCAGAGATTCCATGCGGCATACACTAGCGGAGTGCCAAGTCTCTCCAGCAAGTGCGGAAGAGCGCTAGCGCGAATCCAACGAATCTTGCGAATCAACGCGAATAGCTCCATGTGCGAAACGCTAGCGTATCGCCCAGATCAAGAAGCTTGAGAAGTGTCTTTGATGCTGTAGGTCGAGCGGCGGTTGTGATGATCCGTGCAGATCCGCAAAATCCGCGGAAAGCCGCGTTGCCCACTGTCAACTTTGGCCTGCGTATCAGACTTCATTGTTCGAATGGCGCACGCCGGTTCGACGGACAGTTTCGAGTAGATTCGCAGGATTCGTGAGATTCGCGTTGCCCACGATCAACGCAGTCAGCCGCATCAAACGGCTCGAGCATACAACTCGAACCACGGCGCCAACGGCCGATCGCCGGAGCTGACACGCGCGACCGCCTGACCCAGCCCCTTGATCGCCCTCTCACCGAGAGCGGCCCACGGACGAGTCCATTCGTCGGCGATGGGGACCAATACGTCGCCGACGGTATCGATCACCTCGTATCCGCAGTTCTCCAGCAGACGCGTGGCCGAACCCGGCGTAAAGCCGTAACGATAGGGAAACGACAGCAGGTTGTTCTCGGCGAGTACCGTTCGTGCGACCGCACCGAGCGGCGTGTTCAAGAGAGGGCGTAGCGCGGCATAGCACGCACCGTTCGGCACCCTGATCGCCAGCAGTCCGCCGGACGCGAGATGCCGCCGCGATGCGCGAATCGCCATCGCGGGATCGGGAAGCTGATCGAGGCAGTTCCAGATCGCCACCGCGTCCGCTCGACGATCCTCATCGAGCGTCTCGATGGTGCCGTCGAAGACATCGAATCCGAGTGAGCGGGTGAACGCGTTGGCAGAACGGTTGACGTCCACGCCGGAGAAGTGCCAACCCTCGTCGCGCGCGGCGGCGAGAAATGCGCCGACATAGCTGCCAACCTCGATCCCGGTGCCCTGTCGCCCAGCCGCGGACGTGAGGCGCTGTGCCTGTGCGACATACGAATCGCGTTGTGTAGCGTGCAGCGCGCGCATGACCGCAGTCGTCGGCGCATCATCGCCGTAGATCTGCGTGAGCTCGGCGGGCCGTTCGATGGGGTTTCTGTAGACGAATCCACATTCGTTGCACTGGACGACACGGAGCGGCGGCCGCTGCGAGAACGCAACGCGGTCCATGAGATGCTCCGGCGGCGTCTCGGGACGAAGCCGTCGGCCATGATACTCCCACAGTGCCTCGACCTCGTCGCGGACATCATCGGCGCCAGCGAGCTCCATCGCATCTGCACCGCCGCAGACAATGCAGCGCGCCAGCTCGTACGATGTCGTCATGCCGTGGTGGAATTGCCAAAACGATGCCGCGCCATCGCCGTCTCGATGACCGCCCGAAACTGCTTGGCAAATGCCGCCTCGGCGAACGTCTCTGCGTGCGCACGCAGGAGCGTTAGGTCCCACGTGCGTTCCGCCGCCGCCGCCAGCGCGTTGCCGAGTGATTGCGACGACGGCTCGTGGAACAGCACACCGGTTTCTCCATCGCGCACCGTGTCGAGCGCGCCTCCCCCGGCGTACGCAACGACTGGCCTGCCCGCCGCGTTCGCTTCGAGCGGCGTGAGGCCGAAGTCCTCCGCTCCGGGAAGGATGAGCGCGCGGCAGCGGGCGAAAAGATCGGCGACGTCCGCGTCCGGGAGCCGGCCGAGAAACCGAACGCTCGGTCCGGCAATCGCCTGGAGCTTTGCGCGCTCCGGTCCATCGCCGACGACCACGAGGGGTAGCCCTCGCTCGGAGCACGCCTCCACCGCAAGATCAATCCGCTTGTACGAATTCAGGCGCGACACCACGAGGAAGAAATCCTCGGGCGACCGATGCGGATGGAAACGATCCACGTCGACCGGCGGAAAGACGACGTCACAATCTCGGCCATACGAAACGCGAATGCGTGCTGCCACTTCGTTCGAGATCGCGATGAACCGGTCCACGCTGCGCGACGTGCTGACGTCCCATGCGCGCAGCGGCCGCATGATGAGGCTCGCCGCCATTCGCGATACCCACGACAGCGCGGAACGTCCGACATAGCTATCGAAGCTCCAGGCCCACCGCATCGGCGTGTAGCAGTAGCACACGTGAACCGCGCCCTCCGGAATGCGCACGCCCTTCGCCCACGCCGAGCTGCTGCTGATGACGAGGTCGTATCCGTCAAGGTCGAAGGAGCGGACGCCGAGCGGATAGAGCGGAAGGTACGCCTTGAAGTGTCGTCGCCACCCGGGAAGCCGCTGCATCCAGGAGACGCGCACATCGGCGGAGGCGAGGGGTTCGCCGACAACGTCCGGAGCGAACAGCGTGGCGAAGATCGGCGCGTCGGGATACATCCGATGAAACGTCGCAACGACACGCTCGGCGCCGCCCGCCTGATTCAGGTAGTCGTGAACGATCGCGACCTTCATCCTCGCGCGCCGCCGGTCACTTCGTCGATCACACCAGCGACAGCCGCGACCATTCCCTCGCGCGTAAAGCGACGCCGTACATCTTCCGCACCAGCGCGCGCAAGATCACTCGCTCTCGATGGATCGTCGCGCAGCTCGCGGATTGCCGTCGCGAGACGCGGAGCGTCGCCGGGCGGAACGAGCAGCCCCGTAACGCCGTTCGTGACGATCTCCGGAACGCCACCCGCATCGGTCGCGATGATCGGCCGCTCGGCGAGCAGTGCTTCCACGATAACTCGACCGAACGGCTCAGGCAGAATGGACGTGTGGGCAATGACGTCGCACGCGGCCATGAGCCGAGGAACGTCGGAGCGTGCGCCGAGGAGGTGGATACGTCCAGCGAATTCGGGGCGAGCGGCTCGCGTGCGAAGCTCCGCTTGATAGTCGGACTCACCGCTGAATAGTGCTCCACCGACGATCAGCGCATGCACATCAGGCAGAGTCGCGAGAGCGTCGAGCAGAACGCGATGACCTTTCCATGGATGAAGACGGCTGAAGCTGCCGACGACGTACGCGTCGTCGGAGATCCCGAGAGATCCTCGAACGTCTGCTCGCACCTCGGGACCGAGTGCGTCGAACGGCTCTGCTGCGATGCCGTTGTGAATGACGCGAAGGAGGCTCGGATGTCCACCGACTGCGACGAATGCGTCCGCCGTCGCCGATGAGTTGGCGATGACGCGTGCGACGCCGGCATTTGCGGTGGCGATGAGGACACGAATGCTCGCCGAGCTGAAATGCGCAGCGTCGAGGATGTCGTGCAGGTGCCAGATCACCGGTCGGCGGGCGATCACGCCGGCCGCCGCACAGGCGAGGAATGACTTGGGGGAGTTGGCGTAGAGCACGTCGAAGCCTCTCGCTGCACGCGCGAGCTGCGTGGCGGCGCGCAGCATGGCGATCACGGCTCCTCCACTCGGCATGCGTGAATCCTTCTTCACGCTCTTGAGCGAATTGCCAGTGTCGACTCGCAGAACCGTCACTCCAGCGTCGTCCAGGAGAGCTTCGAACGCGCCAGTTTCGAACAGCGCGACGGCACTCTGATCGCGAAGCCCGGCGGCGATGTCGAGCAGGCACAGCTCACCTCCGCCCAGAACGGCAGCATGATCGACGAAGAGGATGCGACGCGTCATCTCGTTGTACCCGCGTAGACGTCGCGAACACGCCGCGCGATCACCGGCCAATCGAAATGCGCTCGGGCGTAAGCGGCGCACGCTTCGGAGGACGGCAGCGGCAATTCACCGAGCAGCGCGCTCGAGATCGCGTCGGCGATGTCGGGTGCGGCCATCGAGCGCATGACCAGCTGCGGCGCGAGCGGCGTCACGACCTCGCTCAATCCGCCGACTGGCGTGACGAGGCAAGGTGTGCCCGATGCGAGGGACTCGACCGTGATGAGGCCGAATCCCTCGAGGGATGCGGTGGGCACGACCGTCAGGTCGGCCGCTCGATAGGCCAGCGGAAGATCTTCGTCGCGCACGAATCCCAGCAGGCGCACGGTGTCGTTGAGGGCGATCGTCCGAATGCGAGCCTCGAGCTCCTCGCGCAGCGGACCAGTTCCGGCGATAAGGATGAGCGCCGTCGGAACACGACGTTTGACGTCGACCGCTGCCTCGACCAGGGTGTCAATTCCCACCCGACGGACCAGGCGGCGAACGCACAAGACGATCGGCCGGTCGATTGGCCAGCCGAGCGCCACGCGGCACTCCACTCTTGGCGTGTCGTGGGCAAAACGGTCTGCTTCGACCCCACCTGGAATGACGTGAACACGTTCGGCATCCACGCCGAAGCGCGACGTCAGGATGTCGCGAAACGCGGTCGAGAGCACGATCGCGGCGTCGGCGCGACGATAGACGAGTCGTTCGAGCATCGTGCGTGCCGCGGCAGAGATTACCGATGCGCCTTCCGCGCGCGACTCAACGCCCCACGGGCCCTGGAAGTGAACGACGAACGGCCGGTTGCGAACACGATCGAGCAGCGAGAGTGCGTACAACGCAAAGTGCGACACGACGACAGACTCAGGGCCATGTCGGTCGAGCCACGGCGCAGCGGCGGAGCGCACGGCGCGCATCCGAGTGAGCAGTGGTGAATGAGCTGGCGCAAATGAGTGAGCAAGCCCGTTGGACAGTCGGGTCACGTCGCCGCTGCCCGCCACGAGACCGAAGCTCCGCACGTCCTGCCGCGCGAGCTCGCTTAACAGCCGCCCGTACACGCGAGTCAGGCCGCCGGGATTCTCCTCGAACCACTCCATGCCTATCTGAAGTGTCTCGAGGGTCATGAAGAGGAACCAACAGCCTTCGTCTTCGCGCGCACCGCCCTCTCATAGATATCGAGATAGGCGCGCGCGATGTCAGGCCACGCAAAGCAGCGAGCGCGGGCAAAGCCACGCGTCGCCATCTGCTCGCGTGCGTCGCCGTCGTCCAGGAGGCGCAGCAATGAGTCGGCAAACTCATCATCCTCCACGAGCACACCGTCGCGACCAGTCTCGATCAGCTCGCATGCGCCGGTGTTCACGGTAGCGAGAACCACGGTGCCACTCGCCATCGCCTCCAGATATGGAATGCCAAAACCTTCATACGTACTCGGCAGCGCGAACACCCACGCTTCGCGATAGGCCGCTGCCAGGGCTTGGTCGTCCGGGTAACGTTCGAAGTGGACTCGCGGATGGGCGGGGGGGGCAACGTCAGCGATGAAGCGAAGCTCGACGTCGGGACGCACTGGAGAGATGCGGCTCGTAAAGAGCTCGTACATCCACCGCCCACGCTTTCGGCCTCCCCACGTGCCGAGATACAGCACGCGCGGTGAGTGACTCTTCGCTCCTGGCTTGAAGAGATCGGGGTCCACGCCGTTCCCGATGACGGTCTCGATTCCGTGGATCTTCGCGGTGTCATGACTCACCGCAACGGCGATTGTGGCGATGTGCGCCGATAGTCGCTCGAACGGGTAGATCATGTACTGGACGAGACTGCGCTGCCAGCGTGTCGCTCGCTGCGCCTCTCGAAGGGCCGAGCCGTGGAGTGTGCGAACGGTCGCTCGTCGGCGTCGCATGACGAACCAGTCGTCGCCATGGAAGTGCACGACGTCGGTATCCGCCAGACTGATGGTGTTGAGGAGCAACGGCAGAAGCACGAGACGTCCAATGCGGAAGTCACGCAGCGACGGAAACCACCGGAAGAGATGACGGTGCGCGTAGCGCGCATCATCCGGCGGAAGCGTGAGACTCGCGACTGTGACGTTGACGCCCAGATCGTAGAGGGCGTTGGCCAGGCGGTGAACGGCGATCTCGACTCCGCCCGGCTTTCGTCCCGGCGTAGGAAGCGTTGTGTGAAACATCAGCACTCGTGGCGCGCCGGGTAGCGTCATGCGTAGCGCGGCGATCACGTCGCGGTCGAAGCGCACGGCATCGCGGAGCAGGGCAACCCCATGCTCTAGCGCGAACATCTCCTGATGCAGCGCCTTCGCCGCCGCTCCGGTCGATGCCCGTAACGCATCGTGCGAAAGCAGTTCGCTCACGGCCCGAGCGAGATCGCGCGCGTCGGTCGAGTCGGTGAGGTAGACCGCCGAACGCGTTGTCCAGATGGTGCCGGTCACTGGCCCACGGTTGCTCACGACCGGCAGGCCGAGTGCGAGCCCGGCCATCAACGAGCCGCGCCGTGCACTCGCGCCGTCGTCGTACGGTTGCAGAAGGACGTCGCATGCGCTGAGGTGTGCGCTGACGTCGGCGGGAGGAAGGCCGCCAGTGGCGATCAATCGATCGGCGAGGTCCGGCCTTCGAGTCGCCAGTGAGTCGCGCGTTGCCATGCTGTTGCGCCCGACGAGCAGCGCAATGCGGTTGCCGTCGTCATCGAGAATACGCTCGAATGCCGGCAGGAGGACCGCGGTGTGGAAACGGCCAAAGGTGCCAAAGTGGCCAACGATGACCGTCGCGCGATCTCCGAGCAGGGAGTTGCGGAGCGCGGCGGTGTGCGATGCATCGATGACGTCCGGAACGTTGGTGGACACGGGCACCCATGTCACCACGGGCGAACCGGTACCGGCGCGCACGCCGAGCTTCTCCAGCTGCTTCTGCCACTCGGGAATCGCGACGAAGATGCGCTTCGCGGCGCGCACCGAGAGCCAGTTCATGGCGACGTGTACGGCGCCCACGACCTTTCGCCGGAATCGCTCCTCCTGCGAGATGATGAACCCAACCTCGTGGAAGTAGATGTCGAGTCCGCGTCGTCGCTGAGAATAGAGGAGCAGTGCGAACGCGAGGTTCATCATGCGCCAGCCATACCCAGTGGGCACGTACTGGACGAGCACACGCGTATCCGGCAGTTGGCTGCGCAGGACGCCGCCAAGAACGCGCAATGCGTCGAGCTCGAAGAGCGACGGCAAGACGTGAACAGTTACGCCAGGCTGAGCGGGTGGAGGTCCGTCGCCTGGCGGCGTCCATACGTCGACGGTGTCTCCGGCGCGCGCGAGTGCTCCCGCAAGCAGAAAGGTGTGGTCGCTCACACCTCCGACCATCGGCGGGTATTCGCAGGTGACGATACACCACCGCTGGGCCGTAGAGGACCTCGAAGTCTCCGTCACGTGCGAGGCTCCGTGACTGCCCGTGCCCATCGATGCCACTCACGCCAGTGCCATGCGCTCACGGCCAGCTCCACTGGCACCGAGGCTAACGCGATGATGGAGTCCCCCGACAGCGGCAAGTGCAGCACCTTGGACACGCGGGCGCGAAACAGATTCTGGAAGAACCATGGGTAGCTGCGCACCGGCGGATGCAACGTCATGTACAGCACGGTTGCGCGGTGCATTGTGGCGAGCTTCGCGCCCCATGCCAGCCTGCGCGGGGGATGATCGACGCTGGCGCCAGGCACGAACGCGATGGAGTGACCGCTCGCCAAAATACGATCGCGCAGGTCCGCATCTTCCATATGCGCGGTCGGAAAACGCTCGTCGAACCCACCGAGCTCGGCAAAGACATCACGACGAATGGCGAAGTTGCACGACCAGAGCGTGCCGCCAGTCAGGTTCACGGGCGAGGTCGTCAGCGGCGACCTGACGCCCTCCATGCACGTGATGCGGCCCTCGTACGCCACGACGTCATCTCGGATCGCGCCGGCGTAACCCGAGAGTAATTCGCGCTCGGGAATGCAGTCGTCGTCGAGAAACACGAGCAGCTCACCCTTGGCCGCGCGCGCGCCAGCGTTGCGGTTTGCCGCGGGCCCTCGCCGCGGGCCCTCGACCAGGCGCACCCAGGGAAAGCTCGCACGCACGAACGGACCGGCCGCCTGTTCCGCGCTGTCATCGGAAACGAGCACCTCATACTCCGGCGCTGCGAACTGCGACGCAGGCGCCAACTGCTCCAGGCACCGCGCAAGAAGAGCGTTGCGATCGCGCGTGGGGACGACCACGCTGAACCGCGGTGCACTCATGCGCCCCGACCAATCGGCAGCGAGCTGACCCGAAGAAACAGCTCTGCGTACCGCGGAGTCAAAACGTCCCACCCAAAGTGCTCACGCGCATACGCATGTCGCGCACGCCTGTCGTCGTCACCGCTCGGCACAGCGAGCGATTCACTGATCGCTCGCGCTGCTTCACCAGGCACGGCGAGGTTACGCAACGTTGCGAACTGACCGAGGACGTATCTCGTTCCTGGCGTGTCATGCGCGACGACGGGCAGTCCATGCACCAACGCCTCGACGTATGACATGCCGAATCCTTCCCGCAGCGAGGCAAGCGCGAACATATCCGCGGTGCGATAGTACGCCGAGAGCTCCTTTCGCTCTATCGTGCGAATCATGACGCCATCGGCGCCCAACAGCTCCATCGCCAACTCACGCACCTTGCGCGTTTCTGGACTCTCGGCGCCGAGAAGCACGAGGTAGGGTCGCGGCGCGGCGATGGAGGCGATCTCGCGAATGAGGTAGTCCATTCGCTTGATACTCTGGTCCAGCAGCCCCACCGACAGCACGATGCGCCGCGCAGTGGGAAGCCCGAGTGCCACGCGATGCGCGGGGATGCCACGCGTCGGTATCGCTGCGGGGATGTCCACGCCATGCGGGAGCACCACCTGACGCTCGGCACTCTCACCCCGCGCGAGCGCCTCCTCGAGGCCCATCGGCGTGAGCTGCTGGACGAAGTCCATGCGCGTGAAGGGCGTCGACATCGCGCCACCGTTGTAGAAAAGCAGTCGGTAACGAGCACCAGACAACCGGCGCCAATGCCAGCACAGATTGCCGAGGTTGAGATCGGCATAGTAGACGAGGTCGGGTCGACCACGCACGAGCTGCGGAAGAAACGACAGAAAGAAGCTCGCCTGCTCCACGAAGTACGGCTCTCGCCTGACCATCCTGCCAAGCCACTCAGCCCAGCGCGAGTCGCGCGGAAGGTTCGCCATCGCGCGAGCCGGTACCTCGGTCGATGGCCCTCCCGCGAACACGCTGATTGCCAGACGAGCATCGCCGCTGAGCGCGCGCGCGCATTCGGTGGTGAAGGCCTCGAAGCCACGCTGCTGACGACCGAGTCCCGTGCACGGGAGGTAAACGCGCAATGGTCCGCGGCGAGAGGAAGATTCGATGGACACGTTCAGCGCCGCCATCCGAGCAACCGCTGCACCGCTCCTGCAAAAGCCCGGGTGAACACGACACGAGGATATTCGCGCACCAGTCGTCCCACTTGCCCCCATCCCTCACGTCGCCGCCCCTCAACCACCAGTCTCCTCACGTCGCCAAGTGCGAAGCGGCCGTGATAGAGATCGCGCGCACGTCGCGCACGCCAACCCTCGCGCCGCTCGACCTCGACCCAATAGCGCGATTCCACCGTACGCGTCTCCCGCTGTTGCACACTGTCCTGCGTGACCGTCTTGCTGGCGCCGTGAAACCTGAATCCCGCGACGATGCGCACCGTGCTCGCGACGCGCGCGTCGGCGAGCGCGCAGCGCACGAAAAAATCGAAATCAAAGCTGAAGTGCAGGCTTTCATCAAACGCACCAACGCGCTCCACGAGCGATCGTCGGAAAAACTGTCCCGGCTGCGGCGAGTACGCGCCGAAGTACAGCACGTCGGACGCTCGAGCCGGAGCACGCCCGGGATACACCAGGTCTCGACTGTCATCGCCGAAGTAGCGCGTACCGCCGATGAACCACTCGGCGTCCGGGCTCTCGTCGGCAAGCCGTGCCATCTCGTCGAGCGCGCCCGGCTGTAGAACATCGTCGCTGTTGAGGAAGGCGATGATGCTTCCACGAGAGCGCTGCACGCCCTCGTTCCACGCGGCCGACTGTCCACCATCGGGCGCGCTGCGCCAATACGCGATCGTGTCGTCATGTGCGCGCAATACTTCGACGCTTCCGTCGCCGCTGCCGCCGTCCAGCACGAGATGCTCGACGTCGCTCCGGCCCTGATCGCGCACCGAACGAAGAGTTTCCTCGAGGAAGACAGCCTGATTGAACGACGCCGTTATGATGGAAAACCGCGGCGTGACTCGCGCACTTCCCCCTTCGAGCGGCGCGAGCCCTGCGTCGGTCATCACTCCCACAATGCTCGAGAGGGCGCGATGCGTGTATCGATGAGCGAGAACACCTCGCGCGCGTACTCGGTGGCCGTCCAACGGCGCGCGCGCTCCCTGCCGCGCTCCACGAGCTCGTCGGCACGGAGCGGGTCGTCGCGCAGCGCGCGCACGGCCTCGGCGTAGTCGCGAGGATCGAGCGGATTCACCAGCATTGCCGCGTCGCCAAGCTGCTCCTCGGCACCATCGACGCGCGCGGCGATCACCGGACATCCGAGCGCCATGGCCTCGAGCGGCGGAAGGTTGTCCGGTCCGAAAAGCGATGGATACAGCAACGCATCCGCATGCTGATAGAGCGCCGTGAGACGCTCGCGGCTCACGAAGCCCGGAATATGAAGGCGACGGGCAACGCCGAGCGCCTCGGCCTCGCGCTTCACGTGCGCGAGGGTGCCCTTGTCCGCGCCGACCAGCACGAGATCGGGAGCGTCGGGCATCGAACGCAGTGCGTCGAGCACGCGGACGGCCGTGATGTGATTCTTGTGCGCCCAGAACTGCGCGGGATAGAACAGGTAGCGCGCCGGCAGGTCGGGCGGACGGCGCAATCGCGGACGCGAGCCGGCAAACAGTGCGAACGACGGCGTCGGAAACGGAATCACATGCGCGCCACCTGGCGGCTCGCCGTAGATCCTGGCGATCTCCCGCGCGCCTGCCGACGTTCCGACGACGATCGCGGACGCGCGCCGAACGAACTCGGAGTACAGCCGCTCACGCTCGCGCCATTCACCGCCGGAGCTCACCTCGGGAAACCAGGGCTGCACGCCATGCTGCAGGTCCCAGATGGTGGCCACATACGGCATGTCCAGTGGAACGATCGAGCCGCCGAGCATCCAGGCGCATTGCGCGCCAGCCTTGCGCAGGGCGTCGCTGAGCGCCGAGAAGGGAAGTGGCTTCTTTCGGCGCAGCACGAGTCGCTTCGCGCGACGGAACAATCGTCTCGGAATTCTCGGATCCCTGATGGCCTTCACCAGCGAGACGCGCCCGCTCGCGTCGGCGTTCTGCACGACCTCCTTCATTCGCGAGTTCGCCGGATACACCACGAGCCGGTGCGACGAATCGTTCGCCATCGCCGCCGAGAGCACGTCCTCCTCGAAGGTGGATCCGCCACCTGCCTCCTTTGCCCATTGCGCGCCGACCACCGCCACCGAAAGGGGAATGCTCATGCGGGCGGCGTCCGTCCCGACCGTCGTGCGATCGCACCGCGGTAGACCTCGACCGTTCGCTCCGCAACTGCGTCCCATCGCAGTGACTGCACACTCTGCCGCGCGTCGCCCTGCATCTGCGCGAGCAACACCACATCGCCGGCGAGCCGCTCCACCGCACTCGCGAGCGCTTCCCCCGATTCGTTAGCCAGCAGCAGCCCCGATCGTTCGTGTTGAATCACCGTCGTCGCGCCTCCACAACGTGTCGCCACAGGAGCAAGGCCGGCGGCCATTCCCTCCACGAGCGCAAGACTGAATCCCTCGGTCCAACTTGGATGCAGCAGCACCGCCGCGCCGTCGAGCAGAGTGGGCAAGGCTCCGGGAGCGAACTGCCGAACCACCGTCACGCTCCGCCGCGATCCCTCATCGAAGCTGTCAAGCACCATCTCGTCCGGGGCGCCGGTGCCGAGGAGCCGCAATCGAAACGGAACATTACGCCTCGTGAGCGCCCGCGCCATCTCGACGACACCCTCCGTGCCCTTGCGCGAAATCCACGAACCGATGAACGCGAGCTCGATGGCTCCGTCGGGCGAGATGGCGCGCGAGGGAGGCGACGCCAGCGCGTGCTCGGAGATGCCGTTGGGTATCACCATAGCCCTCGAACCCGCAACGCCCAGTCTTTGGATCGCATGAGAGCGGTCAGCGGCATTGAGAAAGACCTGCGCGTCGGCCACGCGCAGGCTCCACGCAACCTCCCACAACCTGAAGCCGCCATGGTACAGCGGATACTTCCGGGAGAGCCGCACCTGACCGATGCGCGCTCGGCGCCGCAGGTCTGCCGCGAGAACGTGCTCGAGCCCGTGCGATCGCGTCACCAGCGCCGTGCGTCGTCCGCCTGGCCGGCCAAGTGAACCCCATACCCATGCATCGCCGGTGCTCGCGTCGATCACGTCGTACGATGATGCAGTGCGCATGAGGTGTCTCGCAGCGTACCACGGGAATCGCAGCATCGCGGGAACATCAGCGCCGGTCTGCGCGCCGAAGGCATCGTCGAATCCGTAGTACGATACCCGATGCCCACGCTGCTCGAGCGCGTTGCCGAGCGCCAACGTGGCCCCCGAGACGCCGGCGGCGCGGTCCATCCGGTGGTGCGCGACGAACAGCACCCGCAGTGGGGCGTCATCGCTCATGAAAATCGCGATCAGTCGAGCGTGACGTCGAAGCGTGGCGCATATGCCGCTGCCGGCCAGCCGGGCCAGCGCTCGTAGCCGGCGTTCGGCTCGGGCGTCACCTCGAAACGCGCGATGGCATCGAGCTCGTCGAGAACATCGGTGACGGTCGTGAACAGCAGTCCGACGGTGTAGATGCCGGGACGCAGGCGAACGTCATGCAGACGCACGACGACGCGTCGACTCTCGTCGGCGTTCAGGTCGATCCAGCCATCGACCACGTCGGTGGAGATGCCCAGTGCGGGGCGCCCCCGCTCGTCCATCACCTCGATCCCGATCAGCGCCTGCGACACCGGCGCACTTGCGTGCACTCCTACGACGACTTGCACCGTCGATCCCGGTATGATCGCTTCGAGGACAGTTCCGTTCGAATCCACCGCGCCCACCCGAATCGTCGTGCAGCGCGCCGGTCCCGTCTTCGTCCGCGGAAGCACGGAGAGGTCGACCTCTTCCGTCGTCGTCGCCATCGCCACGCCTGCCGTGTAGATCCGCGTGATCTCCGACGCGGCCGCGTCCGCGATCACCTTGCCTCCACTCAGGAGCAGGGCGCGGGAGCAGATGCTCGTCACGGCGGCGAGGTTGTGACTCACGAACAGCACGGTGCGACCTTCCTTCTGCCGCACGTCGCGAATCTTCCCGAGGCACTTGTCCTGGAAGGCCTGATCGCCCACGGCGAGCACTTCGTCGACGAGCAGGATGTCGGCGTCGAGATGCGCGGCGACAGCGAACGCCAGCCGCACGACCATGCCGCTCGAATAGCGCTTGATCGGCATGTCGAGGAACCGCTCGACGCCCGAGAACTCCACGATCTCGTCGAAGCGCGCACGAATCTCCGAGCGCCGCATGCCGATGAATGCGCCATTCAGGAACACATTCTCGCGACCCGTGAGCTCTGGATGAAATCCCGTTCCGACCTCGAGCAGCGAGCCGATGCGGCCATACACTTCCGCTGATCCGGTGGTCGGCGCAGTGACACCCGCAATGATCTTGAGCAACGTTGACTTGCCCGCGCCATTCCGCCCAACCAGCCCGACGATCTCGCCTTTCGGCACCTCGAACGTGGCGTGCTGCAACGCCCAGAACGTCTCCTTCGCGCTGCCGCGCGCACGGCCAACCCAGTCCGCCACCGACTCCGCCAGTGTCGTCGCCTGCTGTCGCGACACCTGGTAGGACTTGCCCAGGTCGCGTATCGACAGCGCGGTCGTTCCGGCGCTAGATGACGTCGGCATACCGGCGATCCTGATAGAGAAAGAACATCGCGCCCGCCACGAGCAACACGAGCGTCGCAAGCGCGGACCCACCCACCGCAAGCCAGTGAATCTCACCCCTGCCGAGCAGCACGGCGCGAAGCGTGTCCAGCACGGGGGCGACGGGATTCAACAAGTAGAAGCGCCGCAAGTGACTCGGCACCGCGGCCACGCCGTATGCGACCGGACTGGCGTACAGCAGCAGTTGGATGAGAAAGGGCAGCACGTACTGCACGTCGCGAAAATGGACGGTGAGCGCGGCCATGAACAGCCCGAGGCCGAGCGCGAGCAGCTGGAGCAACGCGAGCATCACGGGCACAAGCGCCAGCGACGCGAGACTCGGCATTTCGCCACGGAACAGCAGCACGCCAATGAAGACCACCATGCCCACTGCAAAATCCAGCAGCGAAGCGAGTACGGTCGACGCCGGCAGGATGATCCGCGGGAAATACACCCGCGTGATGAGTACGGAGTTGCCCACGAGCGAGATGCTGCAGCGCTGCAGCGTGTTCTGGAATGACGTCCACCCGAGATAGCCGGCGAACACGAACAGGAAATACGGCGACCCATCGCTCGGCAGCTTGGCGACCACGCCGAACACGAGCGTGAATACACCGCTCGCAAGCAGCGGCAACAGCACGACCCACGCTACGCCGAGCGCGGTCTGGCGATACCGCAGCTTGATGTCGCGCAGCGCGAGCGTGAGCCAGAGGTCGCGATATCGCCAGAGCTCGGCCCAGTCCAGCGGCGTGCGGCGCGTGTCGGAGCGGATGCGCCGGAGCAACACCGGCGCATCGTGGCTTGGTGCGCTCATTCGGCAGTTGTGTGTTGCGCCAAGAGTGCGCGACTTTCTGCGACAGGTGCCACGAAGCGCGACGCAAGTTCCAACGCGCCGGCGTATGTGCGCCCTGCGGTGGCGAGACCGATTGCGGTCCAGAAGAAGAAGCCCGACACGCTGGTGAAGATGTTGCCGAAAAGCGATGCAGCCAGCAGCGCAATCACCGCGGCGAGCGCGCCCGCCGTGATGGGCTCGTACACGCGGCGGCCACTCCGCGCGATGGGCAGGATGATCGCCACGAGCGCCATCATGTAGAGCGTTCCGCCCACCCATCCCATGAGGTCGAAGATCTCGAGCGGCCCGCTGTCGAGCGCGGTGCCGATCTTGTTGCCTGTCACGAGCTTGCTCGCACCGCCGTACTTCCCCAGCCCCATTCCGATTGGGTTTTCGCTGATCGCCGTGAGCACTTGACGCGTCGTCTCGACCCTGGCCAGAAAGCTCTGATCTCCGCTGACATTACCCAGTGATGCAGCGCGGCCCGTGAGCACCGCCATGATGCGCGGCTGCGTGATGAGCGGTGCCGCGAGCAGGATGACCACCATGAGCGCGAACCACTGTCTCGGCAACGATCGAATCGGCTGGCGGAACTGCAGCACGAGCGCGCCGACGACGAACGCTCCCCACGCGGAGCGCCCCTTCGTGAGGACGAGCGCAACCAGGCCGATCGCGAGTGGAAGTGCCTTCCACCGCTGCCGGGCGGCCATGCCGATGAGCAGGGAGAACACGAGCATGATCGAGAATGGCCCCGGTGCATTCAGTGTGCTGAACACCCGGATGACGAATGGCACTGGCGCGCCTACACTCTGCATCTCGGCGTTGATCACCCACGAGCGATCCCATGTCGGCGGATTGACGAACTGGAGGATGCCGTATGCCGCGACCACCAGGATGCCGAAGAGGATGGAGGAGAGGAGCGTGCGCGACAGTCGAGGGAAGTTCTGCCACTCGAGGGCGAGGTGGAGACCGAACAGCAGCGGCGCGAGCCAGGTCAGCAGGTCGTACGCAGCTGCCGCGGGCGACTGCCTGATGATTCCGATCAGGAACGCATAGGAGAGCGCGAGTACCGCAATCGTGAAGGGTATGTAGGCACTGCTGCGCAACATACCACGCCTGCGAGCGATCGTCACCACCGCGACGGACGTCGCGAGCAGTGGGCCCAGGAGGATCGCGCTCGTTGGGTGAAAACCGTAGCGAAGGTCGAACACCCTGCGAATCAATGGCGTGAGTAGCCACGTCCACCACGTGAACGCGACGTACGTCGCCGGGCTGCGGACGTAGGCGATGAGCGCAATGAAAAGGCACCCAGCCGGATACGCATACGGCATGGTTCGCCCGCCGGCGCCGGCCAGCGCAAGGCCGACATAAACCGCGAATGCCGCAACGGAGAAGACAGCGAGTGCATCGTACGACCCCAGGCGAGGTGCAAGTTTCGTCAGGTGGACCGTGGCCACCGGCAGCACGGCCGCCCGCGTGTCAGCGGGGACTGCCGGCATCCTCATCCACGAACATTCCGAGCATGGGGTCGTACCGCAGCGGACGTCGACTCTTGCCGCGCCCGACATGATGCGAGCGCCGGCGACGCCTGGCGATCACCAGTGCGTACAGCAGGAAGTCGATGGCGATGGTGCAGATCAGACCATGGCCAAACACGTCGAACCATGTGGACGCGAGCTCTTGCGACTGGACGACCGCATGCGCGTTCGCCACGTGATTCGCCGTTACGAGTGTCCGCAAGTCTGTCGTGGTGGCGACCTCCAGCAGCACCGGCAAGCGTTGCTCGACTCCGCTGCTCACCGCCGGATCCGCCGCGCTGAACACGAACATCACGGCGAGCCAGACGCCGGCGACGATGAGCGTGTTGAGGTAGAGCAGCCGGACGGATACGAACCGTGGCCGCTGCTGCGCGCGGATGCGCGTGCCTGGCGTGTCGAGCAGGAGGTAGCTCGCGACGCTGATGACGAACGTGATCGCGAGCACCACTGGTGCCAGGTACACTTCGGCCGCGACGCCCATCAGGCCGAATGCCCACGCCGGGCCCGTCCGCGCGAGCAGCGGTCGCTGCTCGCCAGCCTGCTCGATGGCACGATTCATTCGCCACGAAAGCGAGCGATGATGACGGGAGCGCTTGGTCACCCGGAACGCTCGCTCAACTGTAGTACGCGCCGTAACGCCCGAAGTCGTATCCGCCACGGTAGCGCGAGTTGCGTCGCAGGTCGACGCCGTTCAGCACCGCGCCGACCAGCGTGGCCTGCACGTGCTGGAGCTGCAGCACCGCGAAGCGGAGCGCCTGGCGCTCCGTACGATCGGCACGCGCCACCAGGAGAGTCGCATCGGCATGCGCACCGATGAGCGCCGCATCCGTGAAGAGATTCAGCGGCGGCGTGTCGATCAGCACGAAGTCGTACTGCGAGCGCAGCCGATCGAAGAAAGGCGCGAGCCGCGCCGCCACGAGTAGATCGGCCGCATTGGCGTTCGGTGCGCCACCCGACGGAAGCACATCGAGATGCCCGGAGCCCTCGAGTGTCACGCGACGGATGCACTCGCCTGGCGTTGCCTGGCCATACAGCAGGTCGAAGAAGCCCGGCTGCGCCTCGATACCGAAGAGCGTGTGAAGATTGCCGCGACGCGTCTCCGCATCGATCAGAAGGACGCGCTTGTTCTGCTGGGCGAGCGTGACGGCGAGATTCGCGGCGCTCGTCGTCTTGCCGTCGCCGGAGAGGGCGCTCGTGATGACGATGATCCGCGGCGGACGCGCCGGCGTCACATAGCTCAGGTTCGTACGAAGGGCGCGATATGCCTCCGCCGCCATCGTCTGGCTCTCGCCATCACGCACGGGTTTTCCGGTCGCCGCCGAAAGAGCCGGAAACTGTCCCCTCACGATCGACTGATAGCCCGACGACAGCACATCGTTGCGCAGGTTCGGGATGATGCCGATCACCGCAACCCCCGTGATGGCGCTGACGTCCTGCTCATTGTGAACGGTGGTATCGAGCCAGTCGCGCAGGAAGGCGACGGCAACGCCCATGATGAGGCCGAACAGGAGCGCGACGCCGAAGATCACCGGTTGCGACGTACCCAGCGACTTCGCCGGTGCAACCGCACGATCGAGCACTTCGGCGGTCGAATCCTGAACCGCGGCGAGGATCTCCGCTTCCTTCAAGCGGCCCTCCACCTGGTTCATGATGTCTTCCACGCCCTTCTGACCGCGCGTCAGGCGCTGGTACTCCACCTGCTGTCCCGGCAGCAACGCGACCGACGAGCGCAGCAGCGCGATCCGTTCGTCGATGCCCTTGACCTGCTCCCCGAGTCCCGCGATGAAGTTCGACACCGTTGACGCCACGTCGAACTTCGACGAGATGATCTGGCGCTCGAGGGTCTTGATGTCCGGGTCGTTCGGATTCAACCGACGGCGCGCATCGCTGAGCGCATCTTCCTGCTTCCGCAGGCGGTCGATGTACTGCGTTGTTGGACTGTAGGTGCCTTGCGCGCGCAGAAATGCAGGGGTCGACAGCACGCGTTCCGAGGCCTGCCGCGTCTCACCCGGATCCTTCACGCTCTCGAACTGCTTGAGCGACGCCATCAACGCCTGCCGGTCGACGGCATAGCTCATCCGCAGGTCGACCAGCTTCTCGAGCTCCGCCGACTTCTGCGCCTGCTCGCTCTCCACGCTGATGATGGCGTTGCTCTTGAGGAAGCGGCTGACAGCGTCCTCTCGCACCCGCATCTCCGAGCCGAGTGTGTCGAGCTGTTTGTGCAGAAGCCGCACCGTGCTGCGCGCGCCCGCCTTTTCCGCCTCGAGGCGCCGCCGAACGAATCGACTGGCGAGCACGTTCGACACCTCCGGCACCAGCTCGGGATCATTGCCCTCGAACGTGACATTGAGGATGTTCGCGCTGACGTTCGGCTGCATGACCGCCACGTGGCCGCGCACCATCGTCAATGCGGCTTCCATCGACGTCACCCGAAGCACCGCACCCGCTGCCGCCGCTGCATCCGCGATGCGAAACGTCACGCCGGGTACGTGAAACGGCGTGTTCGACGGAACGGACGCCAATTGCCGGGTTGCCATATCGTTGACGATGATCGTGCCACGCGCGCCCGCCACCAGCCGGTAGCTGACCATCGGCGCGCCGGAATCGACGTGTGCCCATGCAACGATGGCGCTGCGGGGCGTACGCGAAGGTTCGTCGACGACCAGTCGGAGTCCGAGCGAATCCACCACGTCATACGCGAGCGAGCGGCTCGTGATCACCTCGACCGCCGTCGCCATCAGGTTCGTGTTGTCCGACGTGATCCCGTAGAGCGCCGCCGCCGGGTTGCTTGCCCCGCGCGGATCGAGCCGGATCGATGCCGTGGCCTGGAACACCGGCTGCATGCGTCGCACGGCAACCACGCCCACCGTCATCGCCAGCAGCACGCACACCAGGATCAGCCACGCGCTCCGCGCGATCGTCGCCCAGGCTCGGCGAAGATCGACTTCAGGGGCGGAATCGACGAGTACCGAACCGGGGAGCGCTTCCATTTCGTTGGATGAGGTGTGCGGTGGGTATCAGCGCCGGACCAGGACGATGAGCGTGATCACGGTGCTCACCACCTGCATCAATTCGAACACGGAGCGAATCGCGATCTCGTTCCGCACGACAAAGGGAGGATCCTGCACATAGAGCTGGTCAGACGACTTTATGCCGACGTCGGACACGTGGTCCGCCAGCGAGATCTCGCGCGTCGGCTCGCCGATGCGCAGGAGATACGCACGCAGGTCACCGCCGGGCCGCAACGGACCGCCCGCGCGCGAGATCAGGGAGAGCACGGTTGCGGACGGATCGGCGAGCTGAATGCCGGGCGTCTTCACGCCGCCCAGTACCGACACCGGACGGAGGAACAACACCTCAACCTTCGACGAGTCGAGTCGCGCGGCGTACGCGTGGACGATCTGGGCTTCCACCACCGGAGGCGTGCGTCCCGCCACGTCGAGCCGACCGACTGTCGGTACCAGGATCTGACCGCGCTCATTCACCGGAAGGTCGCCAGACTGGTCGACCGCGAGCCAAATGCGGAGCCTGATCACATCGCCCGGCTCCACGATCCACTCATTCGCGGCGCGTGGGGAAGGCTGCGTCGTGGGGGACAGCGGAACCGCGGGGACGCACGCCGTCAGCGACAGGAGCGCCGCGAGCGTCGCACAGAGAGTGCGCGCTGCCGCAGGCAAGAACATCCGTTGGGCTGCGATGCGGCGGGATGCAGCGGCCAGCTCTCTCGCAGACAGACAATGCACGAGGGAGCGGCGCACAGGGCGTCGCGATGAGGCGGGAGGGAGTCGAATCACAGCAGGGGGAAGGAACAGGCGGGAGACCCTACGTCGGGTCGGGAGGTCGTCAAAGCGCCCCGCGCATGCTGAGGACTGCCGGAACCGTCCTGAGCAACAACACGAGGTCCCTCCACACAGTCCAGCCGTTGATGTACGCCTGCTCCAAGTCGATCACCGCGTCGAAGCTGGTGATGGCATTCCGTCCGCCGACCTGCCACGGACCAGTGATCCCAGGGGCGACCTCGAACCGCACATAGTGGCGCACCTCGTACCGCGCCACTTCCCTCGGCAGCGGGGGACGCGGGCCGACGAGCGACATCTCACCTCGAAGTACGTTCAACAGCTGCGGAAGTTCGTCGAGGCTGCTCCGCCTGAGAAATCGTCCGACGCGTGTGATCCGCGGATCCTCCGCAAGCTTGAAGAGCTGTGGATCTTGATAGACGTTCGCCTGACTGAGCGCCGCGGCCTGTGCGTCGGCATCGCGCACCATCGTTCGCAGCTTCAGCATCTCGAACGTCTCGCCGCCCAGCCCCACGCGGAGTTGGCGGAAGATCACTGGTCCGGGCGACGTGAGCCTCACGAGCAGCGCACAGATCGCAAATACGGGAGAAAGCACCACCACGCCGATTGATGCTCCGGTCACGTCGAGCAGGCGTTTCGCGACGAGCTGCCAGCCGATCAACGCTGGGCTACTCAGTAGCGCGATCGGACCTTCGCCGCGCCGTATGAGAGTTGGGTTGTTCATCTCGCGCAGGGGACGCCGACGCAGGCCGAACACACGACACCCCGCACTCGAGCCCGCGATCAGCGCGTGCTGGAGGGCCGCGTCACTCAAGGGACCAACGAGGATGATCGCGTCAGCGTGCGAACGGTGCACCTCATCGTACAGCGTCTGCCAGCCTTCGTGCTCGTTGCCCGGCCATTCGGCGGTGATCTCGTAGACGGCGGGCCGGCCGGCCGTGGTATCGACGTGCTCCGTGAGAAATGTGCGGAGCTGTTGTCCCATTCCCACGAGCAGCGTGCGTTCCTGATCGAGCTGCCTGGGGTCGAACGCGCGGATGGCCTGGACCATCGCTCGGCGCTGCGTCACGAGTGCCAGCCAAAGCAGCAGGACCACGGCTGTGATGAGAAGGATCCGCTGCATGAAAAGGAACGTGAACAGCTCCACCCAGCGCGGCAGCACGACGCCGAGGACGGTCGCGAGGGCGATGCGGCCGGACTGCTCGGTGGAGTCGGCAGTGGAATACGCGCGCGTCGCCGTCAGGCAGAAGAGCATCAGCGTGATGCGCCGCAGCAGCGCCGATGGACTCGGCGGAATGAGCCCCGCGACGAAGTCGGCGTGCTCGCGCCCGAAGTGAATCGGCAGGAGCGAGAGCAGCACGAACACCGTCGCGATCGTGAGTGCGTCGGCGGAGAGCATCGCGCCGGAGAACGCGAGCTCGCGCCAGAAGCGGCGCTGCTGAAGGTCCAGAACGCGCTGGCGCCCCTCCAGCCGGTAGGCGAGCTTTCTCGACACGGGCTGCGAGTCGATCTCGTTCTCTGCAAAAGCCACGCTAATGCATCCTTTTGAGTATTGACCGGGCTGACCCTCCCGAATATGCTGGTGTACGGACTATTTGACCAGAGACGACTGTCTTAGTGTAGATAATTGGTCAGTCCACGATGCATTTATTGTGCTTTGCGCACTTCTGGCCTACTCATCGGGCCTCCCACCTGGAACGACTCCCCTGTCCGCATCCGACGTGACGCCTTCAGCCACCGGCACCGGCGCTTTCGACTCCGTGTTCGATTCCCTGCTCGAGCGTGCCGTGCATCAGGGCGCGACGGACATTCATGTGCGCGCTGGGGATGTCGTGTACGCGCGGATGGACGGCGCACTCGTGCCGCTCGAGACGCCCACGGTCACCACCGAGAACACCCGCGCGCTCGCCACGCGCGTCCTCGAGAGCAACGGGTCACCGCTCCGCTGCGAGGACATCAAGGAATTCGAGGGATCGTGGAGTGTACGCGGCATTGGGCGTTTCCGCGTCAACATCCTCCGCCAACGCTCGAGCTACATGGTGGTGCTGCGCGTCATCTCCGACGTCCTGCCGAATTTCGAGCAGCTCAACCTTCCGCGCGCTGTGGTCCAGGCGACGCGGGTGGACGCCGGGCTCATCATCGTATGCGGCGCTCCGGAATCCGGGCGAGCTACCACCATCGCGTCACTGCTCAATCATCTGAATACCACCGCTCCGACTCGCCGTCACTGCGTCCTCATCGAGCAACCGATCGAGTACCTGCACAAGAGCCAGCGCTGGAGCATGACACAGCGCGAGGTGGGCAGCGATACGGACAGCTTCGAGGACGGGGTGCGGTCGGCAATCCTGCAGGATGCCGATGCGATCGTGATCGGAGCCATGGAGGATGCCACCGTCGTCGAGGCGGCATTCCGGGCGGTCGAGGCGGGACGGTTGGTCTTCGGCCGGATGCAGGCCCCCGACGCGAGCACGGCCATTCGCCACCTGCTGCAGCGGATCGACGGGGACGACAAGCAGGCAAAGCGGCTACGTCTGGCCGAAGTGCTCCATTCGGTGATCGCACAAAAGCTCATCTCCGGACAGAATGGCGGCAGGCGCATTCTGGCGACGCAGCTATTGTTCGGTACACCGTATGTGCGCGAGTCGATTCTCGATGCGGGCTCGACCGAAAATCTCAATGACGCGTTGATGAAGGGCCGGGATCAATACGGCACGCAGACCTTCGATCAATCGCTTGCCGACTTGGTGCTGTCCGGCGACGTTGCGTTCGAGATGGCGGTCAAGATTGCCGGGAATCCACTCGATCTCGAACTCCAGCTCCGCGGATCCCGGTAGAGCGCATTGCCCGACGAACACGTGTACAGCCGTCCCACCTCGTCGTCGTCCCTGCTCGCGGACGGTATCCGCTACGAGCGGGGTGGCGTCGTCAACCGTGCTCGTGAATGCTTCGAGACCGTCACGCGAGCGGCGGGCGAATATCCCGAGGAAGCCGCAGAAGCCTGGTGGCGTCTGGCGAATCTTTATCGCCTCCATTCCTCATGGGACGAGGCGCTCACTTGCGCACGTCGTGCGGCCGCACTCGCGCACGAGCACGGCTTTCCAAATACGGAGGCTGACGCGCTCAACATCGAGGGTGCGGTATGGTACATACGCGGCGACTACGACCAGGCGCGCATCCACTATCTCCGCGTCCTCGATCTTGCGACCACCGACGCGACCCGCGCGAAAGCTCTTCAGAACCTCGGGAGCCTGGCCGCCGAGGACGGCGAGTTCGACGAGGCGGAACGCTTGTTCGGGGAATCGCGCACAGCGTATCGCAACGCGGGAGATGCGCGTGGCGAGGCGAACTCGTTGCTCAACATGGGGCAACTCCACCTCGATCGCGGCTTGGCGGACCTCGCGCACCGTACGCTCGACGAGGCCGTTACCGCTGCCCGGCACACTGGTGATCTCGAAATGCACGCGGCGGCACTGCTGACTCACGGCATCGCCCTTGGCGAGCTCGGCCGTGCCGAGGAGGCCGAGGAGCGGGTGATTACGGCGTATGGGCAGTTCACGATTGCGGATATTCCCGTGCAGCGCGTGCGATCGCTCATGCAACTCGCAACCCTTGCCGCTGCGCGAGGTGAGAACGGTGCCGCACGAGTCTGCCTCGAGCACGCCCGCAACGTGGCCCAGTCCGCTCAACTTCCCCGCGAGCTCGTCATGATCGAGGAGCGTCTCCGCAGTCTGAAAGGCGTTTAAGCTCGCTTGAGGAGTGACGGTCCGCACAGACGACCGGGTCTGACTGGCATACGTTTGGCATTGTGGTGCTGTGCACGCGCGTCCGGCCTGGCCACGGGAGCCATCGCGACACGCGGCGTGTTCAGCCTAATTCAGAGGGGTGCCGCCATGAAGATCCGCGTCCTGCTCGCCGCTGCCGCCACGCTCGCACTCGCTGCGTGCGCAGATTCACCAACTGCCGCGCCCTCGTCCCCCCTCGCGCCCGGCGCGCGATCGTCGGACGACATCTCTTGCCGCTCTGGGTACCACGTCGCCACGCGGTCGGATGGCTCGCAGTACTGCGAGGAAGATGCGTCGGCAATGAGCGTGACGTCGGCACCCTGAGCGGCACAGCTCGTTGAGGGCGTACTCGGTACCCGGTACGCCCGTACGAGGAATGGCATCCAACTCACTGGGAGCCATAGAACCGCCTCGGCGAAAGTCGGCATTCTTTCGCGGGCGGTTCGTGCAGATGTGGTTGTTCACCGACGTCCAGGTCCGAAATCCGTTTTGTCCGTTCTCTCCGCCAACTGTCGTCGCTGTTCCGCAGGTACGCAGTTGGAACAGCTGGACCCGACGACAGTTGACCGAAAAAACGGAAAGCGCAGACAATCGGACTTGGATGTCGGAAAGGAACTCTCGGCTGTCAGAGCCTGCAGACGTCAGCGATCAGCATCAGTAATCAGTGACGGCGGAAAGTCAGGACTTGCGTTCTGATTCGAGCATCGGCTACTTCGGCATTCGCCTCTTGCCGGAGCCAAGCTTGAACCGTTTCGCCGTTAGAATCGCCACCCTGCTCGCCCCCACCGCCCTCGGTGCGCAGGGGATGTCGCCCGCCCCCGCCAACGACATCCGACCCAGCATTCCGCTGAACGGATCGCAGCTTCGCGCCGAAGCCGCGCTCGACACCGCCGCCCTCAACACCCTCAAGTGGCGCGAAGTCGGACCCTTTCGCGGCGGTCGATCGGTCGCCGTTGCGGGCTCCGCGGCACGACCCAACGAGTACTACATGGGTACCGTCGGCGGTGGTGTGTTCAAGACCCTCGACGGCGGACAGTCCTGGGCCGCCATTACGGACAAGTACTTCGGCGGAACCATCGGCGGCATCGCGGTCGCACCCTCGAGCCCCGACGTCGTGTACGTCGGCGGCGGCGAATATGCCCTCCGCGGCAACGTCTCCCACGGCGAAGGCGTGTGGAAGTCGACCGACGCCGGAAAGACCTGGACATCCCTCGGACTGAAGCTGACGCGCCAGATCTCACGTGTCCTCGTCCACCCCACCAATCCCGATATCGTGTACGTCGCGGCACAGGGCAACGTCTGGGCACCCACGCCCGAGCGCGGCGTGTATCGCAGCCGCGACGGCGGAAAGAACTGGAGCAAAATCCTTTTCCGCAACGACTCCACCGGCGCAGCAGACCTCGCGTTCGATCCGTCGAACCCGGACGTCCTCTACGCCGCTTTCTGGCAGGCAGGACGCACACCGTGGATGCTCAACTCGGGCGGTGCAGGCAGCGGCGTCTTCAAGTCCACCAACGGCGGCGACACCTGGACGAACATCAGCCACAACCCGGGCATGCCGGCCGGCATCTTCGGCAACATCGGCCTCACGGTCTCCGCCGCGAACCACAATCGCGTGTTCGCCATCATCGAGGCGGACTCCGGTGGCGTTTACAGGTCCGACGACGCCGGCGCGACGTGGCAGCGCACGAACGCCGATCGTTCCCTGCGCCAGCGCGCCTGGTACTACTCGAAGATCCACGCCGACCCGCAGGACACGAACGTCGTTTACGTCAACAACGTGAACTTCAACAAGTCCACCGACGGCGGCAAGACATTCCGCCCGGTACGCGGTATCCCGCACGGCGACTCGCACGACTTCTGGATCGCGCCGAACGACAACAAGCGCATGATCGAGAGTGACGACGGCGGCGCCAGCGTCTCTACTGACGGCGGCCGCACATGGTCCGACGAGGACTTCGCCACCGCACAGTTCTACCACGTCATCACCACCAACCACTTCCCCTACCAGATCTGCGGCGCGCAGCAGGACAACAGCACGCTCTGCGGCCCCAGCCGCAAGGCGGGCGGCATCGACGTACGCGATTGGGTCGAGGCCGGCGGCGGCGAGTCCGGCTACATCGCCTCCCGCGCGGATGACCCGGACGTCGTTTACGCCGGAAGTTACGGCGCCCTGCTCACCCGCAAGGATCTGCGCACGGGCCTCACCCGCAACATCAACCCATGGCCCGACAACCCCATGGGCCACTCGGCAATTGATCTCAAGTATCGCTTCCAGTGGACCTACCCAATCGTCCTGTCGCCACACAATCCGAGCGTTCTTTACGCGACGTCTAACTACGTCCACCGCACCACGAACGACGGCCAGAGCTGGGACGTCATCTCCCCCGACCTCACCCGCAACGATCCGAAGACACTCGGCCCATCCGGCGGCCCGCTTACCAAGGATCAGACGTCGGTCGAGTACTACGGCGTCATCTTCGCCTTCGCCGAATCACCGAAGCAGAAGGGCGTGCTCTGGGCCGGTTCGGACGACGGACTGATTCACGTGTCGCGCGACAATGGGAAGACGTGGCAGAACGTCACGCCGAAGGACATGGCGATCTACACCCGCGTGTCCCTCATCGAGCCGTCGCGCTACGCCGCCGGAACGGCATACGTCGCCGCCAATCGGTTCCAGCTCGACGACATGCGGCCGTATCTATGGAAGACGAGTGACTTCGGTGCAACGTGGAAGCGCATCGACGCGGGAATCGACGCAACGGAATTCACCCGCGCCATTCGTGAGGACGACGAGCGTCAAGGACAACTGTATGTCGGCACCGAGCGGGGCGTCTGGTTCTCGCACGACGACGGCAGCTCATGGCAGCGCCTCCAACTCAATCTCCCGCCCGTGCCGGTGCACGATCTGGCAGTGAAGGAGGGCGACCTGATCGCCGCCACGCACGGCCGGAGCTTCTGGGTGATCGACGACATCTCCGCACTACGTCAGATGACGCCGGCGCTGACCGCCGAGGATGCGCATCTGTTCAAGCCGCGGGATGCGTATCGCGTGAGCTTTGGCGGTGGACGTGGCGGCGGCGGGGGTGGTAGAGGGGCAGCGCCGGGCGCAGTCGCCGGCCCGCCGGTGCACCCGATTGCGGCGAGTCCCGCGGGTGGTCCAGTCGTGAGCTACTGGCTCAAGCGACCGAGCCGTGAGGTCGTGCTCGAGTTCATGGATGCAAAGGGAAAGCTGATTCGTTCCTTCACCAGCAAGCAAGACTCGGCCACTGCGGCAGATTCCGTCGCGCGTGCGGCGCGCTCGCGTGTGCGGGTCGACTCGCTGGTAAAGAGTGGCATCTCGTCGGATAGCGCCGAGCGTCTGGTGCGGCGCACGGCGACGACGAGCGATGCGGCGCCGGCATTTGACGAGGATGGCCCGATTCGCACGCCGCCTCCACCGCGCGTGCCGAACAAGGCCGGCATCAATGCGTTCAACTGGAACATGCGTTATCCGGACGCATCCACGTTCGAGGGGCTGATCATGTGGGCCGGCGGGACGCAGGGTCCAACCGCGCCGCCAGGCACGTATCAGGTGCGCATGATCGTCGACGGAAAGCCTGTCGGCACGCAGAGCTTCGGGCTCAAGAAGGACCCGCGCACGAAGGCGACGGCGGCGGATCTGGCCGCGCAGTTCGCGTTCCTCATCAACGTTCGCGATCGCACCACCGCAGCCAATGATGCCGTAAAGACGGTTCGCTGGGTGAAGTCGCAGCTCGACGATCGAGAGAAGCGTCTCACTGGGCAGGCGAAGTCCGACTTCCAGGCGCAGGCGGCCCCGCTGCGCGCAGAGTTGTCGGTCGTCGAGGATTCCGTCTATCAGACCAAGAATCGCAGCGGACAGGATCCGTTGAACTATCCCATTCGGCTGAATAATAAGATCGCCGCACTCGCCGGCGTAGCCGGCAGTGCGGAGGCGGCACCGACGAAGCAGACAACCGACGTCTACACCGGCCTCTCGAAGCAGCTCGATGTGGAGCTCGTGCAAATGAAGAAGGTGCTCGACACGCGACTGCCGTCGATCAACCTGTTGCTCCGCAAGTCGTCACTGCCCGAGATCGTCCCGCGTCCCGCCGACGTCCCCGCTCCACCGGGGACGATCAGCGACGACGTGGAGTAGAAGTAAGGACGGTGAGCGCCTAGACGGTTGGCCTGAGCCGATTTCGCGCGCGATTGCGCGTTCCTGCCTGGGACGCGTCGCAATCCGCGATGTGAATCCCTCCACGGCGATGTCTGCCGCACCGAGGAGCGCTCAATGCATCCAGCCGTCTCGCCCGCGCCGCGCACCACCACACCACGCGACCAGCCACCGCGCCTGCGTGTCACGCCGACGTCAGTCAGCAACGTCGGCATCACCTACGATTCAGAGAATTACGCGATGCTCAACCGCCCGGTCGAAACCGGGCGGCACTCGCGTCGCATTCTTCGCTACCTCCGGCCAACGTCGTCCGATAGCCTGCTCGAGATAGGGTGCGGACGCGGTTGGCTCACGCAGCGCATGCAGGAGCTCTGTCCGGCCACTTACGGCATCGACGTCAACCCGAAGTCCATCGCGCACGGCGTCGCGGAGAACCTGGCCACGATGGATGCCGTGGATCTCCGCTTCGAGGACGAGCAGTTCGATCACGTGTACTCCTTTCACGCCATCGAGCACATCGTCGACGCCGGTGATGCGATCAACGAGATGCAACGCGTGCTCGTGCCCGGCGGACGGATCCTCCTCGTCTACCCCGCCGAGCCCATTCGCGGACTCTATGCCATGCCTGGGGCATGGATCGGCTTCGGGAATCCCTTCCTCGCCCGCGAGCTGCACGTGCACAGCTTCACGCCGCGCAGGATTCGCAGGCTCGCCGAGCAGTGCGGGTTGAAGCATGTCGAAAGTGCGCTCGACTTCTTCATCACGCCGCAGTTCATGACACTGCTCGAGAAAGCGCCGCGCATGCGATGAGCGGCGCGCGAGGTCGGTCCTTTCGGGTGGCGGCGAGCATCGCGCTCGTGCTGCTGCTCATCCTGTTCGCGCGGCACGTCGACTGGCGTGCCGCGGCGAACGCAGCGCGCGGGGCCGATCCGCGCCTCCTCGCGCTCGCCTTCCTCTGCAATCAGCTCTCGCTCGTACTGAAGGGCACCCGCTGGTGGGTCTTCCTCCGCCCACTCGGTGTACGCTCGCTGTCGCTTGTGCTTCGTGCGACGTATGCGGGTGCGTCGCTGAACAACCTCGTGGTTGCGCAGGGTGGGGAAGCCGCGCGAGTGCTGATCGTATCGCGCACCAGCGGCGTCGCGGCGTCACGGGTAACGAGTGCGCTCGCACTCGAGCGAGTCCTGGACGGTGTCAGCTATCTCGTGCTCCTCACGGGCGCCGCGTTCATACTTGACCTGCCCGGCACGATCGCGCGCTGGCGGATCCCCGCACTGCTTGGACTGGTGTGTTCGATGATCGCGCTGCTTGTGCTCGCAACGACTTCGCGCTCCGCACCGACGGAGCTCGCACGCGTCACGACGGTGTGGGAGCGTGCTCGCGTGTCGATGCGGCGCTTCGCGTCGAGCGTCAGCGAAACCGCCAGTCCGTCACGACTTGCCACCGGGATGCTGCTGTCGCTCTGTGCGTGGGCACTTCAGGTGGCGACGTATCATACGATCGCGCTTGCCGCGCATCTGCCACTCCCACTCGCCGGCTCAATTGCGGCGATGCTCGCCATTGGCATCAGCTTTCTGATTCGCGGAACGCCTGGCAATGTCGGAATCTTCCAGGTGATCTATGCGATGACGGTTGGTTCGTTCGGCATAGCGAAGCCCGCGGCCGTCGCGGCGGCCCTCCTGATCCAGGCCGTTCAGATCGTACCGACCGTTCTTCTGGGTTCGTTCGCAGCGCACCGTCTTGCTGCCGGCCGCGTGGTGTAGATGCGCTCCGTTGTCGGTAGGGCCAGGTGCGTGCTGGCCAATGGGTTTCACCACGGCCGGTCAAAACCATGGCAACGCGGATGACGCGGATTTGGCGGATTTGGGCGGATTACGCCACGAGCGCCACGTCAGCAAACGTCGCAACTCAAACAGCCGATTGTGTTTTTTTATGTGAGCGTTCGATATCCCGAAGCGATGCTGGCAGGGGTGCAACAGCAAGCTGCCGCAAAGGTCAAAAAGAAATCTCGAAACAGTTGGCGCGTTGTACGGCTCCGAGCCGGCGTGAGCCGCCATGTGCCAAGTATCCGCGAAAATCCGCACAATCCGCGTCATCCGCGTTGCCATGGTTTTGACTGCTCCCCCGTTAGCCAAATCCATTGCAAAACGCGCCAACTGCCGACCCTTCGCCCGCCTGGCTTACGCCTCCGGCGCCATGATACCCATCCCCATCGTGTGATAGCCCTTGTCGACGTAGAGCGTAGTGCCCGTAATACCCGACGCAAGCGGCGAACAAAGGAACGCCATCGCCGCACCCACTTCACTGGCGGAGAGCTCGGACGTAAGTGGCGCGTTCGCCGAGACGTACGCCACCATCTTCTCGATGATGCCGATCGCGCTGGCCGCGCGGGATGCAAACGGACCCGCGGACACCGTATTCACGCGGATCCCCCATTTCCTGCCTGCCTCGAAGGCCAGCAGCCGGGTGTCGCTCTCGAGGGCTGCCTTGGCGCTGGACATTCCGCCGCCGTAGCCGGGAATAACACGCTCGCTCGCCATGTACGTGAGCGACGCGAAAGCGCCGCTCGGCCGCATGAGGGGGCCAAGGCGCGACACCATGCTCACGAGCGAATACGCACTGGCGCTCACCGCCGCGAGGTAGCCATTGCGGCTCGTCTCCAGCAACGGTTTCTTCACTTCGGGGCCGTTGGCCAACGCATGAATCACGATGTCCAGCGGTTGTTCGCCGAAGTCCGCCACGAGTTGCGAAGCCAGCCCGCCGATGGAGCAGTCACCGACATCCTTGTACCGCTTGCTGTTGCGCACCTCCTCGGGCATCGCGTCCATCGTGTCGAAAACAGCGTCCAGCGGATAGATCCGCTCGAACGTGAGCAGCGACCCATCGCTCATTTGGCGCGACTCGTCCATCTTGCCGCGCTCCAGCAGGGTCATGAAGATGTTCAAGGCGGGCGGCCACGTGCCGACGCACACGGTTGCGCCAGCCTCGGCGAGTGCCTTGGCGATGGCGAATCCGAATCCGCCGTCATCTGCGACGCCGGCGACGAGCGCGCGACGTCCAGTCAGGTCGATGTTGAGCATTCCTTCAGTATGTCATCCCCACGCATCCGGGCAAAGGGGGCGCGAGATGAAAATGTGCGGCGGCATCTCACATAACGACGGCTGGATAGACATTGTGGAGAATGGCTTGCATGTAATTGATCGCGGAGGCTGGCGCGACGACGCGTCACGATGCAAATGACCACCTTGCTCTATGTGGACGATGAGGAGCCGATCGGCCGGCTCATCTCTCGCTATTTCTCCCGGCGTGGCGACCGGGTGCTGCTGGCGCATACGGTGGCCGAGGCGCAGGCGGTGCTCGAAGCAGAGGAGCCCAGTGCGATTCTGGTCGACGTCTGGCTTGGTTTGGAGAGCGGTGTGGAGCTGGTGAACTGGCTTTCCGAGCACCGTCCGCACCTGGTGGAACGTGTGACCTTTGTCACGGGCGAGCGACTCGATCGATACCAGGTCGGACTTCGCGGCGCGACGGTCAATTGCCCCGTGATTCACAAGCCGTTCGTGCTTACCGAGCTCGCCTCGTACATCGATGATGCGGGGAGTCGCGCAGGGGCGTAACGTTGTAGTTGTGCCCCACCGCGCCCATCCGTCCGTCATCAGCGATACGCCCGTGCCGGAAGCTTCGGCAATTGCTCAACCCATGGTGGAACGGCGACGCTCGCCGGCCGGCACCGGTCCAGCGTTCGCCCGAGGGCTGTGGCGGATCGCCGCCGCGGATGTTTCCAGCGGAAATGCCGTCGCCCTACTGCGCGACGGACCAGCCACCTTCGACGCCATGTGCGAGTCGATCGATGGCGCGCAACACACGGTCGTGCTCGAAGCCTACATCCTCCGCTCCGACGACGTTGGCCACCGAATCGGGAACGCACTCATTGCCGCCGCGCGGCGCGGCGTGAAGGTCCGCGTGTTGAGCGACTGGATTGGCATGCGCGGAATCCAGTCGAGCTACCTCGCTTCGCTGAAGGCCGCCGGGATCGAGCACCGTGTCTTCAATCCGCCGGGGCTTCGCGCATGGCTGGGCCTCATTCCGCGCGACCACCGCAAGCTGCTGGTCGCCGATTCCACCATCGGAATCACCGGCGGTGTCGGCATCGGGAACGAGTGGCTCGGAAGGACCAAACGCCGTCGCGGTCACTGGCGCGATACGGCGGTGCGGATCGAGGGTCCTGCTGCGAACGACATGCAGCAGGCCTTCGAAACGATGTGGGTACGATCGCTGAAACATGAGCGCCGCGGATCCCACCGGCTGACGCGCCGCAGTGCGCGCGGCGCTGACCTCGATCCGGCCACCGCGACCCCGGCGCTCGTCGGCATCGTGGAAGGTGAACCGCTCCGTCTTCGCATCGCGCGCGCGCTCCAGATGCAGGCGATCTCCGCGGAGCGTTCCATCTGGATCGCGAACGCCTACTTCGTTCCCAGCCCGTCAGAGGTGGAGGCGTTGCTCGGCGCCGCGCGCGATGGCGTCGACGTCCGCATCCTCGTTCCTGCCCGCAATGATCACCGGTGGGTGTCGTTCCTGACGCGTCGCTACTACCGGCGACTGCTCACCAACGGCGTTCGGATCTGGGAGTGGAAGGGCACCATGATGCACGCCAAGACGAGTGTCGTCGACGGACGGTGGGTCCGTGTCGGCTCCACCGACTTCAACCCACTCGGCGTCGCGATCAACTATGAGCTCGACGCGGTCATCGAGGACGCGAAACTTGGCGCCGAGGCGGAGGAGATGTTCCTGGCGGATCTCGAGCTGTCGAGCGAGATCACGATGCGGAGCCGGATGGTGCGCCGCGCTTGAGCGCAGGTGGCTGAAGGCCTGGATGCGACCTCTGCGGTAAATTTGCTTTGCGTGACAGGACGCGGGCACGGCATATGAGATATCGAGAGAGTTCGCGACCGCCCAGCAGATCAGAACGTCCTCGACCACTCATGCCACACTGGAAATCCCGGCTGCAGGTCAGCCTGTCCGCACTGCTCTTCGCCACCGCGTTGCAACCGGCCGGCGCCCAGTCCGACACGACGCGCGCCACATTCGAGCTCTTCACGTCTCGGGACGCTGCGCTCGGAGTTGCCGTCCTGGTCAGTGCGCTCTTCGCTCGGCGCCTTGACGAGAGGCTTTCGCTGCGCATCCAGGATTCGTCCACGCAGGCGAATGCGCGGCTGCACCTGATCTCGGGAATCGTCCGCACCACGGCTGCGCCGGGTGCCTTGATCATCGGCACGAGCATGTATGCCGTTGGACGACTGACGCGTGAGGAGCATCTCGCGGCGCTCGGACTGCACGGCACCGAGGCACTCGTGGTTGGCGAGCTCGTTGGTGGGGTGATGAAGGGGCTCATCGGGCGCCAACGCCCGTACGTCATGCCGCAGAATTCCCACAGTTTCGGATTTCTTCGGGGCTTCGGGGCCGGCGACCCCTATCGTTCGTTTCCATCGGGCCACACGCTGGCGGCGTTCGCAGCCGCCGCGGCGGTTTCCAGCGAGACGTCGGGATGGTGGCCGGGAACCCGTTGGGTCATTGGGCCAGTGCTGTTCAGCGGAGCGACGCTCACGGGCCTGTCGCGGATGTATGACAACCGCCACTGGGCCAGCGACGTCATCGTCGGAGCAGGAATCGGCACATTGGCAGGACTGAAGGTCGTCCGGTACACCAATGCGCACGCCGGCAATCGCCTCGACAAGCTGCTGTTGACCGGATCGATCGTTCCCCTGAACGACAGAGGCCACGCTTTCCACTGGTCCATCCTGCCCGGGATCTCACTCCCGAACGGGTCGCGCGCACGTTGACCACCGCGCGCATGACGCGCAACGCGAAGAGCGGGATCTTCATCATCGCGCCGATCACTGGGCCCGTTGGTGATCGCATCGCCGCGCTTCAGGAGGCACACGATCCCAGAATCCTGAAGCTCGGCCAGCCCCACGTGACCGTGGCGGGGTCGTCGGGTATGGGACCGATCACTCCAATCACCACGACCTCGGAGCTCGAGGCAGCGCTCGGCGCCATCGCAGCGGACACCCCGCCCATCGCGCTGCGCTTCGGGCGGCCCACGAAATTCATGCAGACGAAGATCGTGGTGCTGCCCCTCGATCCGCACGGTGCGCTCCGGACGCTGCACGAGCGGATCAAGACGAGCGGGCTCCGAAGTACGCCGCCGCGTTTTTTCTTTACGCCCCATGTGACGCTCAGCCTGTACCGTGAGCTCCCGCCGGACGTACTCAAGTCGTTGTTGCGTCAGCAGTTCGAGGAACCGGTGATCGTCGACCGGATCGAGGCGCACCTTACCAGGGACACGGGTGAGTCGCGAAAGCTTGGCAGCTGGAGTTTTGCCGGCTGAACTTCGCATGTCCGCCCTGAAGGGCCGACGGGCAGCGCGGGAACGGAATCACCCTGGAGGCAATAGATTCGGAAGCGGTGAACTCACCCTTTTCCCGGATCGTCGCATGAAAGCCAACTCGATTCTCGATACGATCGGCAACACCCCCCATGTACGGATCAACCGGCTGTTCGCCGGCATTGCGCCAAGCAACGTGGAAGTCTGGCTGAAGCTCGAGCGGAGCAATCCGGGCGGCAGCATCAAGGATCGCATCGGAAACGCGATGATCGAGGACGCCGAGCGCCGTGACATCATCAAGAAGGGATCGGTCATCGTCGAGCCGACGTCGGGAAACACGGGGATCGGGCTCGCCATGGCCGCCGCGGTGAAAGGATACCGCTGCATCCTCGTCATGCCTGATTCATTCTCCGTCGAGCGCCGGCGCCTGCTGCTCGCGTATGGCGCGGAGTTGGTGCTCACGCCGCGTGCCCTCGGCATCAATGGCTCCATCGCGAAGGCGCAGGAGATCGTGGACGCAACTCCCGGCGCATGGATGCCAATGCAGTTCGAAAATCCGGCGAATGTCGAGGTTCATGCGCGGACCACGGCGCAGGAGATCCTGAAGGATTTCCCCGAAGGGATCGACTACATGATCACGGGTGTCGGCACCGGCGGCCACATCAGCGGCGTGAGCGAAACGTTGAAGAAGACGATGCCGAAGCTCCAGACCTTCGCGGTAGAGCCGGAGAAGTCCACGGTGCTCAGCGGCGGAACGCACGCACCCCACAAGCTTCAGGGGATCGGGGCAGGCATCATCCCGGGAAACTTCCACCCCGCTGCCGTCGACGGATACATCCAGGTGAGCGAGGAAGATGCGTTCTCCTACGCCGTTCGGTCCGCGAAGGAAGAAGGCATCTTCATCGGTCCGTCGTCGGGTGCGGCGCTGGCGGCGGTCGCGAAAAAGCTGCCCGACGTTGCTTCAGGCAGCCGAGTGCTCACGTTCTGCTACGACACCGGCGAGCGGTATCTCTCCGTCGAAGGTCTGTTCCCCGCCGAAGCGCCTACAACGCCTTCCTGATCGCGGCTTCGATGTTCTGGTCGCCACCCACGCCTGTGTAAACGACTTTTCCAGCCTTGTTCAATACGACGACGTGTGACGTCGCCGGCACATCCCATTTGCCGGTGGCGTTGCCCTTCGTGTCGTAGAGCTGCTCGCCCGGAACGCCATGCTTCGCGACGTACAGCTTCACGCGATTCACGCTCTGGTTCACGCTCACGGCGACGGATACGAACTTGATCTTCGAGCCGTAGGCCGCGTGCGCCTTCTGCATCGTCGGCAGGAGGTGCTCACAGTTCTCGCACCACGTCGCCCAGAATTCGATGACGGCCGGTCCCTTCGCGATCGTCGCAAGGTCCACGGTCTTTCCGTCGAGCGTCTGCACCATCGCGCTCGGCGCCGTGCTCCCGAGATCGAGGCCGGAGTCCTGGGCGACGGCTGCTCGTGGCGCCGCGATTCCGATCAGGGTTGCGATGGCTGCAGCAGCGATGTGTCGCGCGGAGAAAGCCTTCATATCAGCAGTTGTCCCATCTTGACGAGGTAGTACTCGGCGGCGCCGAGCATGACGAGTGCAAAGATCTTTTTCACCGTGAGCATCCAGGCACCGGCACGAGGCAGTCGTGCGAGTCCACCGGTGGATAGTCCAACAACGACCAACAGCGCGCACATGCCGAGCGAGAACGTCAACAGGTAGACGAATCCGAGCACCGCGCTGTGAGTTGCCGTCACCCATGTCAGCACGGCGGCCATGACCGGTGCGGAGCAAGGTGCTGCCACGAGACCCGACATCGCCCCCATGCCGAATGCGCCGGAGAACCGTCCCGCGGTGCCCAGGTTCGCCGCGCGGTTCATGATACCCGAGGAAAGGCGGATCGGTACCACGTCCATCATGCTCAATCCCGCGAGTATGAGGACGTTCGCCATGGCGAAGTAGAGCCAGGGGTTGGTGCTGACGCTGCCGAAGAGCGTGCCGGTGATTCCGGCGAATACGCCGAGTGCGGAGTAGACCAGCGCGAGTCCGACGACGTACGTCAGCGTCAGGAGCACGGGCCGCAGGCGCGATGTTGTCGTTTCCCCCGCCGATTGCCCGCCCACGATCGCTGCCGTGATCGGGATCATCGGGTAGACGCACGGCGTGAGGCTCGTGAGCACGCCGCCGAGGAAGAGTGCGGGGAGCGCGAGAAGCGGGTTGCCGTTGAGAAGCTGCTGGGAGATGGATGCGTCCGTCACCGTGCGGAAGCTAATGCGCGCCCGACAGGGGGGCATGGTACGGGCTCGACGTCAAAGTTCTGAAGCGCCACTGAGCCGCTGGCGTCGCCGTTAACGTCCTCGCGCGAAGATCGTCTCCCCTTTGAACGCTCAATGCAGGGGGACTGCAGCAATGCGGAACAAACAGCGAATGCGCAGGACAACGGTCGTCATCCTCGTGTTGAGCGGGCTCTTGCTCCTCGCGCACCGGATGCGCGCGCAGGCGCACGATCACGCGCATGACGATAGCCCGAATGGGGGTCTTCACATGGAGATGACCGCCGCGAAGCCGGCGACCGTCGCCGACAGCCTGCGCGCTGCGACGGTGGCGGCCGAACTCCGCGCGGCCCTCGCTCCGTACCGCGATACGACAGCAGCGGTACGCGACGGCTACCAGATGTTCATGCCGCAGGTGAAGACGCAGAAGATCTACCACTTCACCAATCGGTGGAACGCGGTGAAGGAGGCGTTTCGGTTCGATCCCGCGAAGCCGACGTCCCTGCTGTACCGCAAGGAGAGCGACGACCGCTTCACCCTCGTGGGCGCGATGTACACCGCACCGAAGCGGTTCGGAACCGACAAGCTCGATGCGCGCGTGCCGCTCTCCGTCGCACGTTGGCACAAGCACGTGCACTGGTGCATCCCGACGAAGGATGAATCAGCGCGGTGGCTCGAACGTAAGAACGGGGAGGCCGTGTTCGGGCCTGAAAGTCCAATCGCGACGAAGAGTGCGTGCGACGCGGTCGGCGGCGTCTTTCACGAAACGCTTTTCGGCTGGATGTTGCACGCCAACGTGCTCGCCGGTGACGACCCGAAGGCGATCTGGGGAGACGAACACGCCGGGCACGACATGCACGACGGAATGAAGATGGGCGCTGGGCCGCAGTAGGCGCCTACTGCGGACGACCCGCGCGGCTCAGCGTCGTCGTGTGTGCCGAGTGAGCCACTCGTCGAGCCGGTCGAGTGCGGCGGGAGCGATTGTTTCCTCGATGACCGAGTACTCGGAAATCGCGCCCGTGCTCGCCGTCTGGAAGAGGTGATTGAGGCCCGGCAGCTCCACCGTTTCAACATCCAGATTACCCGCCACTTGCAGCACGGCAGCAATCGCACTCAGGTTCTCCTTGCAGAGGACCTGACCGTCGAGCGTGCCGTTGAGCGCGAGCACCGGCACGTGCACCTGTGACAATGCCGGGCGTGGATCGAACGCGAGGAAGTATCGCATCCACGGCGAAAGCAGTTGCGCATTACGTGCGCGAAGGTTCGACCGGAGCGATTCCTGGCGGTCAGGCTGTTGTGCCGCCACGTACTGCTCCTCGATCTCCAGCACCCGCGTGCGTGCCTCGCCGGAGTCGCGCGCTCCGGACACCGCGTGCAGCAGACGGCTGGTCAATCGCGCGAGTGGCTGCGCTTCCTCTTCGGGCACGCCAGACACGCGCAGCTGCGCACGATTCTGGAGGATGAGGAGAGAGTCTCCGGTCACTCCTGGGCCGGCCATGAGCACGATGAACGCAACATCCTTCGACCGTGTCGCGACGATGGGGGCAATGGCTCCGCCTTCGCTGTGACCGATGACGCCAATGCGCGCGCGGTCCACCTCAGGTCGACCAGTCAGGAAGCGCACGGCAAATTCTGCGTCGTCGGCAAAGTCGGCCGTCGTCGATGCGGCAAACGATCCTGTCGACCGGGTCACGCCTCGGTCGTCATAGCGAAGCACCGCGATCCCGTGCCGCGTGAGGTAGTCGGAGAGCACGAGAAACGGCCGGTGTCCCACCATCCGCTCGTCGCGATCGTGCGGGCCGGAGCCGGACACCAGCACGACCGCGGGCCACGGTTCCGATCCGGTTGGCGTCGTAAGCGTTCCGGAGAGAACGACGCCGCTCACCGAAGGAAAGGATACGTCGACCGAGTTGTACGGCAGCGGTCCCACCGGCTCCTGCGGGCGCCTCGCGATCAGCGGAACGATAGTGTGCGATAGATGACCAAAGGCTATTCGCCCCATCGCCCCATTCTGCCGGAAGGACCCGCGAAGCGAGTCTCCCTCGGCCCCCGCCACCACGAACGACGCGACGATCGATGGCATGTCCGCGATGAGGCTGTCGTTGCGCACGACGAGCGTGACGGGAATCCGCGTATTGCCCTGGTCGAGGCTCGTGAGCGATCCGCCAAGGGCGTCACCAGAGCGGCTGACGTCGAGCGCAAGACGCAGGTGCGCACCGGGCATCTCGAGGACGCCCTTCCATGTGCCGACGAATTGCTCGGGCGGAGCCGTTGGTCCCTGGGCGCGGAGCGGTGATGTGCCCGCAATGAGCGCGCAGAACGCCAGCGTGAGGCGCGAACGGTGGAGTGTGGGGCGGTGCCGTCGCATGGGAGCCGAGCCGGTGCATAAGGGGAAAAGGATTACCAACCATGATATCGCGCCGTTCGCTGGCGGCGACAGTAGGCACGGTGCATCTTCACGCGTCCGTTACCGACCGTTTGCCAATCCTGCATGCTTCGAGCCGATACCATCTTGCATAACACACCTTCCCGAAGTGTCGTGCGTCACGCGACGCTCGTCGTCAGCCTGACATTCGGCCTCTCCGCGCCCCGGCTGCAGGCGCAGGCGCCCGTGCGCGTGGAGTCCCCCGCCGACTCCGCCGCGCGCGAAGCGAGGCTCGGCTGGTTTCGCGAGGCGAAATACGGCCTGTTCATCCATTGGGGCCTCTACGCCATTCCCGCCGGCCAGTGGAAGGGACAGACCATTCCCGGCATCGGCGAGTGGATCATGAATCGCGCAAAGGTGCCGGTGGCGGAGTACGCGCAACTGGCGTCGAAGTTCAATCCCGTGAAGTTCGATGCCGATGCGTGGGTGCGCATGGCCAAGGATGCCGGGATGAAGTACATCGTCATCACGGCCAAGCATCACGATGGCTTCGCGCTGTTCAAGTCGGGCGCCAGCCCCTTTAATGTGGTGGATGCGACGCCGTTCAAGCGCGACGTGCTGAAGGAGCTCGCCGCGGCGTGCGCGAAGCAGGGAATCCGACTCGGCTTCTACTACTCGCAGTCACAGGATTGGCACGAGCCGAACGGCGCCGGCAACACGTGGGACTTCGGGGTGGATTCCACGAAGGACTACGATACGTACCTTCGCGGAAAAGCCGAGCCGCAGGTGAAGGAGTTGCTGACGTCGTATGGACCGGTGGCGCTCCTCTGGTTCGACACGCCGCGGATGATGACGGGCGATCGCGCGACGCGCTTCACGCAGTTGGTGCGCACACTGCAACCCAACACGCTCATCGACGGGCGACTCGGCGAAAGCGGCGACTACGCGAGCACCGGAGACAATGCGATTCCGTCGAACGTGCGCGGCGAAGCGTGGGAGGTGCCCGCGACGCTCAACCATACGTGGGGATATCGGAGCGACGATCAGGATTGGAAGTCGCCGGGTGATGTCGTCTTCAAGCTCGTGGATGTCGTCAGCAAGGGCGGCAACTACCTGCTGAACGTCGGCCCGATGGCGAACGGCGAGATGCCGCAGGCTGCGCAGGACATCCTGCGTACCGCGGGCGCGTGGCTGAAGATCAATGGGGAGGCCGTCTACGGCGCGCAGCCCACACCCTTTGGTGATGAGCTCGGGGAGATGAGTACGCGCACGAAGGATTCCCGAGGTCAGCCGGTTTTCCTGTCGCGCACGGATTATCGGATCACCGCGAAACCCGGGAAGCTCTACTTCACATTCTTTGGCGCGCAGCGAAATCCATTCACACTGCCGCACATGCAGAACGCGGTGAGGCGCGCGTATCGTCTGGCCGACGGCGCGCCGTTCGAGGTGCGTGAGGTCAATGGCGAGCAGCAGCTGCAGACGGCGGGGCTGATGAACACCGACCCCATGGCGACCGTGATCGTGGTGGAGATCGAAGGGCCAACCGTTCGGAGGTAGTGAATAAACATTTGAGTTGAACTCGCGAGCCGAGGTGATCAGTAGAACAAACAACGCGACGGCGCTATGTTAGCCGTCCCGTTTCGCTCCTCTACTCAGGGAACCACCATCATGTACGTGCTTTCATTGTTGCTCACCGCCGCAATGTCCGGCGGGGGCACGGTGCCGAAGCCGGCACCCGCAACCACTCCTGTCGTAACAGTTCACGCCAAGGACTTCAGCTACGTCGCGCCGAAGACCGTGAAGTCCGGCGTCAACACCTTCCGTCTCGTGAACGACGGCAAGGAGATGCACCACCTCTCCATCATCAAGCTGGAGAAGGGCAAGAAGATGGCCGATCTCGCGGAGGCACTCAAGAAGCCTGGACCGCCGCCGACGTGGATCAAGGAGGTCGGCGGACCCAATCCCGCCCTTCCAGGTGCGACCGCCGAGGCGACACTCGTACTGGATGCCGGTTCGTACGTGATGATGTGCTTCATCCCTTCACCAGGCAGCACGATGCCCCACGTGATGAAGGGCATGATGGCCGAGTTCACCGTAACGGCCGATGCCTCGGGTGCGGCTGATGCGGTGCCGGATGCCACCGTGCACCTCAGCGACTACACATTCACTGTCGACAAGCCACTGGTGGCCGGGCATCGCGTGCTCAAAGCCGTGAACGATGCGCAGCAGTCGCACGAGCTCGTATTGGTCGAGCTGGCGCCGGGCAAGAAGATCACCGACCTGGGGAACTGGGTGGAGAAGGACATGATGAAGGGCCCGCCGCCGGGCAAGCCGGTGGGCGGCATGGCCGGCCTGTCAAACGGTCGGTCGGGGAGCTTCCCCGTGGACCTCAAGGCGGGGAGGTACGGCCTGATCTGCTTCGCGCCCGATGCGAAGGACGGCAAGTCGCATTTCCTGCACGGGATGTCGAAGGAGATCGTGGTGGCCGCGAAGTAAGCCGCACGACCTGAGTCGCCCCGGCTGCGCCCCACCCGCAGCCGGGGCGATTTTCGTTTAGATTGAAGGCTTCGCCCGAAATAGTCTCCTGTCCTAATCGCTCAATGGCTCCACAGTTTATTTACGTCATGAAGTCGCTGCGGAAAGTCGTTCCGCCGGCGAAGGTCATTCTCGACGACATCTGGCTCTCCTTCTATCCCGGCGCAAAGATCGGCGTACTCGGCGCCAATGGCGCCGGTAAGTCGACCCTCCTGCGCATCATGGCGGGCGTCGACGAGAACTTTCAGGGCGAGGCGTGGGCTGCCAAGGGCACCAAGATTGGCTACCTCGCGCAGGAGCCGCAGTTGGACGCGACCAAGAACGTTCGCGAGAACGTCATGGAGGCCGTCGCCGACCAGAAGAAGCTCCTCGACCGGTTCAATGCGATCAGCGCCGCATTCGCCGAACCTGACGCCGACTTCGACAAGCTGCTGGATGAGCAGGCACGCGTGCAGGAGCGCATCGACACGCTCGACCTCTGGAATCTCGACAACAAGATCGAGATCGCGATGGAGGCGTTGCGTCTCCCGCCCGATGATGCCGACGTCACGTTGCTGAGCGGCGGTGAGAAGCGTCGCGTCGCTTTGTGCCGGATTCTCCTGGAACAGCCCGACATGCTGCTGCTCGACGAGCCCACCAACCATCTGGACGCGGAGTCGGTGGATTGGCTGGAGCACTTCCTCGGGTCGTTTCCGGGAACCGTTGTCGCGATTACGCACGATCGGTATTTCCTGGACAATGTCGCCAAGTGGATCCTCGAGCTGGACCGCGGGAAGGGACATCCGTACGAGGGGAATTACACCAGCTGGCTCGAACAGAAACGTGAGCGACTCAAGCTGGAAGAGAAGACCGAATCCGCGCGTCAGCGCACCTTACAGCGCGAGCTCGAATGGGTGCGCATGGCCCCGCGCGCAAGGCAGGCGAAGAGCAAGGCGCGCATCCAGAAGTTCGAGGAGCTTCAGGAGCAGGATACGGGCGACAAGGTGCTCACGCACGAGATCACCATTCCGCCACCGCCGCGCCTCGGCAATGACGTCGTCATCGCGAAGGGATTGAAGAAGGCGTATGGCGACAAGGTGCTATTTGATGACCTGACGTTCTCGCTGCCGCGCGGTGGTATCGTCGGCGTGATCGGGCCGAATGGCGCGGGTAAGACGACGTTGTTCCGGATGATTGTTGGCGAGGAGAAGCCGGATGGGGGCGAGTTGAAGGTGGGCGATACGGTGCAGTTGGCGTATGTCGATCAGGGTCGCATCCTCGACGGGTCGAAGACCGCGTATCAGGAAGTCTCAGAGGGGCGCGACGAGATCACGGTGGGCAACCGCGAGATCAATGCGCGGGCGTACCTGAGCCAGTTCAACTTCAAGGGGACGGATCAGCAGAAGAAGGTAGGAGATCTTTCGGGTGGAGAGCGGAATCGTCTGCATCTCGCGAAGCTTCTGAAGTCGGGGGGTAATGTGCTGCTGCTCGATGAGCCGACGAACGATCTCGACGTCGATACGCTGCGCGGATTAGAGGAGGCGCTGGTGGACTTTGCGGGATGTGCGGTGGTGATTTCGCACGATCGGTGGTTCCTCGATCGTATTGCGACGCACATTCTCGCGTTCGAGGGGAATTCGGAGACGGTGTGGTTCGAGGGGAACTTCAAGGAGTACGATGCGGACCTCAGGCGCAGGAAGGGCGCCGATGCGGACCAGCCGCATCGCGTGACGTACAAGAAGTTGGTACGCAGCTAGTTACAGCACTCGGCCCTCTCCACGGAGGAGCTTGGAGGGGCCCAGATCGTTACAGGAGTCGAGCAGGGATTTGGCTTGGCTGGAGCCAGTTTTTGTCACCAGAATTGCAACGGCGGACGGCCAATATGGCCGTCCGCCGCTTTTTCGAGCCTAGCTCAATCTGCCAGATCAGTGTTGGCGCACGACAGATGAGGTGAGACCACACGCGCAGATTTGCCATGCCATCGGCGGCATTCACGGCAGAGCACCGATCGTGCGGGGAGCTGCGCCGCTTGGCGTTCGGAGCTATGTTCGCGCGAGTGGTCGCTGGATTGGGTCGCGTTTGTCGCGCCAACTGAACGTCACGCGGCGGACGAGATCGCGCCTATTTCCCCGGAGAGGAACGTGCGAACGATGACAATTACGAAGAAAGCCCATTCCGAAGGCACCTCGATTGTGGTCGAACGCAATTTCATTCGTGCTACTCGCGACACGGGCTATAAGAACACCGCTGCAGCGCTGGCAGAACTGATCGACAACGCTCTTCAGGCAGGCGCGAACAAAATTCAACTCTTCGCTCTAGAAACGACAGTCGAGGGGGACAGGCAGGTCACGCTGGCTGTGCTGGACAACGGCGCAGGAATGGATCAGGCCTCCTTGCGGCGAGCGGTTCAGTTCGGTGGAAGCAGCCGATTCGACGACAGATCGGGCTTGGGACGTTATGGAATGGGTCTTCCCAACTCCTCGCTGAGCCAAGCTCGCCGTCTGGAGGTGCTGTCATGGATGGGAGACCGTACTCCGTACAAGTGCTCGCTTGATGTCGACGAAGTACTGAGCGGTGCCCGACGAGGCATTTCCGTAGCAACCCTCGCGCAACTACCGAAATGGGCCGAGACGTTTGCGGAGGATCATGGCACCTTGGTGATTTGGTCTCACTGCGATCGACTCCTCAATCGCAAGGCAATCACACTCGTCGAGAAACTCAAGCCCGCCCTTGGCCGCATCTACAGAAGGATGATGTGGGCAGGCGTCGACATCAGCATCAACGGACAGCCGGTCGTTCCAGTAGACCCGCTTTTCGCACACCCAGGTACCGGCGCGGGCGGCGGTGTCCCGTACGGACCTCCGCTCCGCTATCGAATCAAACTTCCGGATCGCTCGGAGGAAACCATCGTAGAAGTGCGCTTCGTGGAGTTGCCCGTCGCAGAGTGGCAATCAGCGTCAACGCTCAAAAAGCGTCAAATGGGGATTGTTGGCGGCGCAGGGGTTTCGATTCTGCGCGCTGGACGCGAAATCGACTTTGGATGGCACCTCATGGGAGCGAAGCGAAAGGAGAACTACGACGACTGGTGGAGATGCGAAGTCTCGTTCTCACCGACAGCTGACGAACTGTTCGGGGTGACGCACAGCAAGCAGGGAATAGCGCCAAGCCCAGAACTGCGTGCCATCCTTACGCCCGATCTTGAATCTGTGGCCAGACAGTTGAATGCAAGGGTTCGAGCAAGCTTCGAGGCCAGTCGCGCGCATTCTGATGGACCCGCGGCCAGGACTGCTAGCCTCTCCGATGAATTCCTGCCAGCGATCCGTACTTCATCGCGTGTGACAATTCGGGGCAATCACTTCCACTATCAGATTCTCTCCTCCCCACTAAAGACCGCAGCGCTATTCTCAACGAAACGTAAGGGCCCAGTGATCACAGTTCGTCTCAACAGCGAGCACCCCTTTGTGTATCGGCTCTACCAAACTATCGGAAGCAAAGCTGATGGCCGAAGCCGCATGGCCATTGAGACACTAGTCCTCGCCGCGGCTCGAGCCCGATTGTCATGTGTAAAGCCCGACGAAGCAAGTGTGGTGGATAGCTTCATCAGTGAGTGGAGCGACGTGCTGGCCGCCTTCACGGCACGCTGAATCGCCGCAGCGATGTTGCGACAATGGGTATCGCATCGAACCTTAACGTCTCTTGCCTCACACTGTGACAACAACGATCAGCGTCATCAACAAACCAGCGCCTCCAGTTCGAACGGGCGTTGAGTTCGAGTTCTCTCCAACCGTCGAGTCCGACGATGGCGCCGCGCAGATCTTGCGATGGTGCGCACGCCAGGTTGAATCGCGCATCGGAGATCGGTGGTCTCTCGACCAAATAAGGAGCGAGAGCTTTACCAGAGCTAAGGCTTTAGGACCCAAACTCGCTACCGAGACAAGTTGCTGTGCATCCATATTGCTGGATCTCGGTGCGCAAGGCTGGCAGGTAAGCGTCAAGCGGGAAAGGATCATGGTTGCGCCGCCCGATATCGCGGCGGGCACCGATGCGCGCAAGGCGCAGGTGCGTGCTGGCCACCATGTCGAGCGAGATGCACAGCTTGCAACGCCTGCGGTGCGCAAATTCATCAGCGATCTGGAGCGCCAGCGACCGCACAAAGGGCAATGGCATTCCATCTTTTCCCTTATGCGGGACGGGTGCGAATTGGCGCGGACGCTCGGGGATGCTGCGTCGCTTCCCGGTGAGGACCGCGACAGTGCTCTTGCTGCGTGCATCGATCCGTATGTGCAGCCGATTGCGACGAACGATGTCTGCGATTTGACCGGCATTCGGCTTCTTGATGTGTGGCGATACTTCCGCCATACCTGGACAACCTCGTACAAGAGCACTCCGGGCAGGAAAATGTTCTTTCTTGTTCGAGATCGTGCTGCTGCGAATCACCCAGTGATTGGCATAGGTGCCCTCGGCAGCGCCATCGTTCAGCTCGGAGCCCGCGACTCCTGGATCGGCTGGACTGGGAGAGAGATTCTTGAACGCCTTGATTCCGAGCCCAACGCTGCGTGGGCAAGGTGGCTTGACCGCTCTCTCAAGGAGATGATCGCAGGGCATCGCGTTGATGACCTGCTGCGAGCGACTAAACTGAAAGCGCGATCGCTTGAGCATCCCACCGAGGATGTATTGGAGCGATTGCGCAATCTCGCCGCGCGCGCCCGTGCTAGGCATCGTCTGTTGCCCCAGCGCGCGCGACATAAATCTGCCTCAAGGGCGACCGAAGCGGACTGGCCAAGTCTTTCTTCGACTCACTTGTTTCGCGCGAAGCGCGGAGAAGCCATGGTGGCACTGCTCGAGGCGCGCATGCGGCTTCAGGCCGCCGGCTTCGTGTCTGCTTCAAGCGGGAGTCTGAAGAATGCGCTCTCCGATGCGTCGGCACGAAAAGCCATTCAAACGATCGTCCGGCACATCAAGGCGCGGCATGTAGGTGTCGATATGATGGACATAACAGTCTGCGGGGCTATAGCCCCTTACAACTCCTTGTTAGGTGGCAAGCTTGTTTCGCTTCTCATGGCGAGCCCTGACGTAGTGGCCGCGTATTGCGAGCGGTATCGCGGAGCCTCCAGCGTCATTGCCTCCGCCATGGCGGGTGAAGCCACGACTCGCAAGCCGAAACTCGTACTGTTAGGCACAACGAGCCTGTATGACGTTTCGCCGAGTCAGTACAATCGGCTTACCGTGCCGCGGGAAGCACTTGGCAATGCGCCTGCAGAGCTCGCTTATCTGAAGATTGGAAGCACGGAGGGATACGGCTCGCACCAATTCTCGCTCCCGACAACGCGGCTTTTGGACAAGGTCATAGCTCGGACGCAAGCAGGCAGACGCGTTAACAGCATCTTCGGTGAGGGTGTCAACCCAAAGATGAGAAAGGTGCGAGGGGCGTTGGATGCACTCGGGCTCGCCTCTGACAAGCTTCTGCAACACGGGAGCTCGAGGTTGATCTACGGCATACCGCTGGCGGTGAATTTTCGCGAGATCCTCATCGGCTGTGAGAAGAGGCCTAAATACATCGTTCCTGATGGCGGTGCTTCTAAGATCGCGGCATTCTGGAGAAAACGATGGCTAGTCAACCGCGTCATGCAGTCGTCCATCCTGACTGCTGCCTCGCGACACACATTGGCTCATCCCATCGGCCACGGGGCTCGCGTCAGCCTCCCGAAGATGGAGGACATTGGGCCGCTATTCTCCCAGTGAGCGCGTAGCGAGGCTAGGTGCAGTGGGCCTGTTCGCCGGTGCTCTCGCCTCGTTCACCGTCCAACCCAGACGGTGCCCCCTCGCCGCGTTCACGTCCGACCCTGACGGTGCCCCCTCGATGAATCTCTACGGGCCAGCGATCTATCCGCTGTCAGAGGCTAGCACCATGTTCTAGTGGTAGAGCTTGTCTTGGGGGCAGCCTGGTTGGGCTGAGCCTCAGGTGCACCAGCGGAAGACTTTCGCTGATTAATGAGACACCAATAGCATAGCGTGCACGGAAACCCACCCGCTCAGCCCAGCGAGGACCTCACGCTTGCCGAATGGCATAACAGCCTCGATAAGCACTTTCATGCGCTTGCAGCGCGCCGCGAAATAAGCGGCTGGCCGGTATTTGCTCTTGAGCACGGCTTGACCGCCGACGAAGTGGACACGCTGGAAGTAGCGGTTCACCGGGCGTTGTCCCACAACGAATCGCCCAGTCTGAGGTCCTATCTGCCTTGGATCGTCTACGCGGCGGAGTTCGGATATCGCTACCGGGGAGATGAGTACTGGCAGAGCTTCGCGAAAGAAACTCCCGGCTGGAACGATCGCTGGCGAGAGTTTATCCGCGAATCCTTTCACCGCTTCGCGAAGATCTATCACGGAGTGAGGCCCGAGGGAGCGTGGGCAGGGAACTTCACCATCATATGCTGGCCCATTACGCACGGCATTCTACCGCGCGATCTCCAGCGGCAGCTGGCGAAACTGCTCTACGACGCTCGTTTCAGCCTTCGACCAGAACTATTTGCCACGGCGTTAGCTCTTGGTACGCATCTTCGCGGTTTGAGCCAAAGCGCCAGCGCTCGCTTTCGGGAGTTCTCAGAAAACCCGCTCCTGCTAGGCCAGATAGCGGCGGCGCTTCTCGTGCAGCAACCGGAGCAAGAACTGCTCAGTAGTGACACTCTCAGGAGAATCATTGCCGACATCACGCATGAGCGAGCTGCTGCAGAGTGGCTAAAGGAAGCTCGGAATTCGGCGCACCAATTGCGCGTGCGCGGTCTAACATCGCGCTCCGGGGCACCAGATAGCGCGTCGGAGGACGACACTAGGAAGCCGACGGGCGAGGCCTCTGCGCGCGATGAAAGCGGCAATCTTATCCATGCACGCATCCTACTGCGCCCGCGAAGCGAGAATACCTGGGACGTATTACTCGAACTTCCCGACCTGTCTCCGATTCTTCGGCTTCTCCCGAATCACAAAGAGGCTCTCGCACGCTCGCGCAGCCGCGTCTCCGGTTCCGTCGCCAAGGTGCTTGCACGAGGACGCCTCCTGGGCGGAGGCACGCATCGAATTGCAATGGAATCGTGGCCCCCGCCGAATACGCCGCTATTGACCCTGGAAGACGGTACTCCGGAGTTGGGCACACTGCTGAACTCTTCGCTCCGCTCACCCGCGGGTACCACACACCTCTTTCGTATTGCGGCAGATGCGTTGGCGTACGCGCAGAAGGAGCGCACTGTCCGCCCAGGTGTCGCATATGTATTGCTCCGCAAAGAGCATTGGGACCGCCCCGTGGCTGAGATACAGAAGATATCTCTCACTTGCACCGGAATTCACGGGCTCAAGTTCACCGTGCCAGACCCCGTGTCAGAATTGTGGAGCGCGCTCCTCAAGAACCTAGAGCTTACAGCGGTGCAGACGCTTGACGTCTGGCCAGCCGGCCTCTGTCCCGCAACATGGGATGGCGAAGGTGAAGCGGCATGGCTGGAACGTGACGAAGTACTCTTGGGAGTACGCACCGATCACAGCGTCGACGCGTTGGAGTTGAGTATGGAAGGCGGCCCCTTTCGCAGTTTTCCGATCCAAAACGCCAAAACGGCGGACACTCAGTTCGTTAGCCTAGGCAGGCTGCCAGCAGGGACGTACCAGGCGACGATGCGTACGTCGAGCGCCAAGAATCCCAAGCAACCATGCGGGCGATTGAACATCCGTGTTCGCCCTGAGCGGAGTCTCGGTGCCGGAAGTTCTACGAGACAACCGATGGTTCTATCATCGTTCCCGGCAGCACCAGCGCTCGAGGACGTCTGGGAGGGAAGGCTGCAACTGCAGCTACGAGGCTCGGCGACTGTTGCAGTCACATGCTGCGTGCGATTGCGCGACAGAAGTACGAAAGGGGACCTCTACGCGAAGACAATTCCAAACGTCAAACTGCCACTGGAGCCTGAGGAGTGGGAGCGCCTATTTGATCGTCATGTTCGCCACGACAAACGGGCCGAAGAGCTCATTGACTCTGCCCATGAAATCTGCATCGACTTCGATGCGGGTTTGCACGGCTCAACGTCGCTTGGCGCAGAGCGCGAATTCACACCATTGCGCTGGACTGTGCGAAAAGAAAGGGGCGTCTCCTTGATGACCCTGCTCGATGATGCGGGTGCGTCGCTGATTCGTTGTCACTACCGCCCGATGAACACTCCGGAACGAGTGCATGAGCTCGTCCGGGAGAAGGCGGAGGACGGCCAAGAAGCAAGTTTCCCTGGGGGACTTTTCGTCGGAACAGATGGCGTGCGCACAGCCAGCGCCGTCTTTGTGCCCCCTGCCCGGACACTCACGTTCGCCCAACTGCGAGTCGCTCCAGCCGTCTCTCCCCCTCTACGCGAACCAACAAAGCTCCGCGAGCTCTTTCAAAGCGCAGCCGAATGGCAGATAGCACGAGCTAAAGGTAGCGCTCTCGCCGTTTCGTTTCGACGACAAGCTACGCAGGCGATTCTAGCAGAAGCATGTGGTGCGATTGGGGGAGAGACCTGGTTACGGGCAGAGCATGCATGGTGCGCAGACGAAGGTGAACGCGCCATTCAGCAAATGAAGCAAGCCGTAACCGAGCACGCCGATGAGCGAATTCTAGCCGCAACGATCCTCGCGAGAGCGCCGGAGTGGGCAACGAGCGACCCAGGAGCGCGACTAACTGAGTTTGCTGCCTGCGCACGACACTTTGCGCGCTGTCTCAAGCTTCAGGAAACGCCTGCGCGTAGCAAGAGTTTCGTGGCTAGCTTCGGCCCACGCGCTGTGGCTCTTGCTGGTACTACGGAACTCTGTGTGTTTGCACTACGCGTCGCTGGGAACCCAGCTGAGTTCGTGCAAGCGTACTCGTCGGACGAAATTGACCGCGGCCTCCGCGAGCTCATCGACAAGCCAATCATCATGCGAGCGGCAAGGCTTGCTGTCCTGGCCGTACATTACCAGCGACGGTCGATTGAACCCAACGCGATTCTTTACGCGGGATGGGGGACATGATATGCGTCATCTCCGCAACAAGTGCTCGCGAGAACACCATCTTGGCGCTTGGACTCGACGCGTGCACCTATGGCATTCGAGACACCGAGGTGCTGGCTGGCCTCACACGCCGAGCAGCGTCATTGCTCGCTCCGTGTCCTCCGAGAGCCTTAAGGGAGCGCGTACTCATCGGTCTCAGAGGACTTATCGAAGGAGAGCAACTACAAGAAAGCGTGGACTCCGTTATCGAAGCGTTGACTTCCTATGGGGATCTCATTGAACTGCCGGGCCCTGACGAAGACAGCACAAGGACGTATCTATACGTCGCGCCGCCAAGTTTTGTAGAGACATCGCCCGGTACGGTATTCTTACTGGGAGTGGCGACCGACGGTCAGAGCATCCTACCAGAATCGCTTGCCCAAAGAATACAACACCGCGGACACACGCGCAGAATTCAATATGTCCTCGAGGAAGCGTTGCCGCTTACACTGCGTCAACTGGGGTTGCATAGTCTACCAGAGAAGCTGTGGTTCAGACAGCCTGCGCTCCGGTCCGCCGCGCAGACGAAAGAGATGTACGATGTCAGATTAGATGCGACCACAGTGGGTGGAGATGTTAGTGAGCTGCTGGTGCTCAACCCGACAAAGTCCGTGACATACTATCGCGGGCGATGGGAGCCACCTAAACGTCTTAGCGGGCGTGTTGTGGCCAGGCGCGACCAACGATACGGCGCGCCGCTCTGGTGCTATGCAGAACTCAAAGACGGGGTACCGACACGATTGCTTGATCTTCTTCCCGGCGAGTGGCGCGGGTGCGACCTGGCGTGGCAACTACAAATGGCAATCGACGCCTTAGCAGGGACACCCCAGCAATTCGGAGCTGCCCTCACCGATGCGGGAACTGTCATCGTGAAGCTGTTCAGTCCTGTGCCTGCATGGTGGCAAAGAAGGTGGGACGTGCTAGGAATGCCAGTGAAGGCGACAGGTTGCCTTTGTGCCTATGAGCTGGACTACGCCCAGTACGAGTCTGATCTCCCACGTATGACGACCGAGCTATGGCTAACGGAGCGTCCAGAACACACATGAGAGAAGCACCATGAGCGGGACCGTCGGCGAGACAATCCGAGAGCTGCATAACGCGTTGCGTGACTATGTCGAGGCGACGTACCACGTGAGCCATCCGGTCCTTGTTCAGCAGCGACACGAACTACTCGATCAGCCTGCGACGATATCACAGGTACCCTACTTCGAGAGCACGCCACGGTACGTAAAGACGAAACGGTTCGCCGATATTGATGGACTTGACGGCAACATTCTCCGACTCTTCGAGTCGGTCACACGAGAGAGCCAGGGAAAACCGTCGTTGCTGTACGACCCTCCCTACTCTCATCAAGCCGAGGCAGTGTCGGCGGCCTTGGTGGAGCACAGAAGCTTGGTCGTGATGACCGGCACTGGATCTGGCAAAACCGAGTCCTTCCTCCTCCCAATATTGGGAAAACTCGCACGTGAGGCCGCTGCAAGTCCAAAGGCATTCGGCTCGCAAGCTGCCGTGCGGGCGCTCGTTCTATATCCGATGAACGCGCTCGTGAACGACCAACTGGGGCGAATCCGGCTCCTTTTCGGTGACGAGCGCATTAGTGGATACTTCAAAGAGCTTGCCGGTCGCCCTGCGCGCTTCGCGCGCTATACCAGTCGTACCCTGTACCCAGGGGTGCGGACCGAAAAAAAGGATCAAAGCAAGCTAAAGCCCATCGGCGACTACTATGTCGACAAGCTAGGCGACCCCATGGCGGCAGACCTTGTCGCAGAGCTGAAGAGGCGCGGCAAATGGCCAGCGAAGCCTGACCTCTCGCGGTGGTATGGAAAGAAGGGGACGCACTGGAAAAACAAGGCTAAGGAATTCCAGCGGGCGATAACCCTACCCGGGGATCCGGAGCTCTTCACTCGTCACGAAGTCCAGCAAGCGCCACCGGATGTGCTGGTTACCAACTACAGCATGCTGGAGTACATGCTGATGCGGCCATTGGAGCGGCCCATCTTTGACGCGACGCGCGCCTGGCTCGAGGCAAATCCAAAGGAGACGTTTCTACTGGTTCTCGATGAAGCGCACCTCTATAGAGGTGCTGCCGGCACTGAAGTCGCCCTTCTAATCCGTCGCTTGACGGAAAGGCTTGGCATCGCAGCGAGTCGACTTCAGGTGATATGTACGTCGGCGAGCTTCTCGAGTCCCACCCATGCTGCCGCATTTGGAGCCGGCCTCACGGGTAAGGATGTCTCTGAGTTTCATGTTGTCCGCGGAACATTGGCGTTACGCTCTCCAGAGGCACCTGGACAAATTGATGATGCCACGAAGCTGGCCGCGCTCGATATGCGCGCGTTCTACGCCACTACCGATAAGGCGGAACGGCGCACCGTTCTTCAGGAATTCTTAGCCTTTCGGGGCGTTCAGACAACGGACTCGCTGGATGGGGACTTGTTTACGGCATTGGAGGACTATCCTCCGCTTAACCTGCTTGTAAACACCACCATGCAGGGCGCGTGGAAACTAGACACTTTAGCGGCGCTGCTCTTCCCTGCGGCCGAGCCGTCCGTGGCTGCGGCGGCCATGACCGTCCTCATGGCGCTCGGGAGTTTCGCGCGTCCCACCCCGACCGAGCCCGGCCTTCTTCCGTGTCGCGTTCACGCATTCTTCCGAGGCTTGCCAGGTCTGTGGATATGCATGGACCCCGATTGCACGGAGGTTCCCGCGGCACAGCGAGGCACTGCTCCATCGGGGAGAATGTACACACAACCTCGCGAGCAGTGCGCCTGCGGGGCTCGGGTGATGGAACTGTACACTTGCCGGCATTGCGGCACCGCGTACGCACGAGCCTACACCGACGACATCGAGCATCCAAGCTATCTGTGGGCGGAGCCTGGGCAGGACTTTCAGGATGAGGCAGGGCGAAGGACAGAGTTGCAACCACTCGATCTTCTGCTGGAAGGGCCTCTCGAGGAGGTTGAAACGGCACAGCTGGACCTCGTGACGGGTCGCCTGAACCCCCCGAGTCTTGGCGCGCGCATTCGAGACGTCTATCTGCGGAAGGAGCGGACAGTTGCCCCAAAAGACGGCGCGGGCGACGATGAGCATGGCTCCAACGCAGGGGCTCTAGGAGAGTTCAAACCGTGCGGCGTCTGCGGTGATTCGGCGGCCTATGGACGATCGTCCGTCCAGGACCATCAGACAAAGGGCGACCAGCCATTTCAGGCGTTAGTCGCAAAGCAACTCCAGATCCAACCTCCCGGAAATCGTGACGCAACTCCGCTCGCCCCGCACCGAGGTCGGAAAGTTCTCATCTTCAGCGATTCGAGACAGACGGCTGCTCGCCTTGCACCTAATATACAGAACTACTCCAACAAGGATGTTCTTCGCCCTCTGTTGATTGCCGGGTATGCGCGACTTCAAGAGTCTAAGTCGGTCGCTAAGTATCTGTCGCTCGACGACGCATATTTGGCCGTCCTTGTGTCAGCGAGCGAGCTAGGAGTGCGCCTCCGCCCGGAAATGCGCCAAGGGGAAACGTTCCATCAGAACGCCGTGGACGACGCGATCAAAGCCGGTGCGCTGAAAGGCGGCGGAGATGCAATCGGGCTCATGATGGACGTTCGTAACGCTGCTCCGCCGGTCGCGCTGCTCCGGGGAATAGTGGATGTGCTGGCGGACAGATTCACCGGCATCCAACCTTTAGCCTTGGCGTCGATCAGGGAGCGCGCCGCACACTCAGGAAAGCTTGCTCAACTGCCGTCCATCGCATCTGTCGCCGAGACCGATGCCGAGAAAGTGCGGCTGGTGAGGGTCTGGCTCACCCAGTGGCTACGGTCTGGCGTATGGTTAAGCCGTATGCCGGCGGAATGGTCCAGCGTGGAAGTCAGATTTCACTCCGGCAAGTTCGAGGCGGTGACCAAGCTCCTATCCAACAAGCAGACGCGCGACCAATTCCAGTCCGATTGGCTGCCAAAGCTCCTCGCGCTGTTCGCAGAGAAAATGAGCGGGCCGACCAAGTATCGAATCAAAGGAGCAGAATTGACGCTGGACATAGGAGGTGAGTGGGAATACTGCCAAGTCTGCCGCTCCGTCCAGCGGCCCAGTGTAAGAGCGACATCACACTGCATTCGTTGTGAATCGGATAATGTGCAGACTATCGATCCCAATACAGACGAAGTCTTCGTTGCTCGCAAGCACTACTACCGAGCTAGCACGATCGCAGCACTTGCGCCCATACCAGAAGCGCCGCTAGCGATTATCGCGGCAGAACACACCGCCCAACTCGGGACCGCCCAAGACGATCAGATCTATTCGCTAGCGGAGGAGCATGAACTGCTATTTCAGGACGTAGAACTTGGAGCCGATGAAAAGGGTCAAGAGCGTCCGGCGATCGATGTCTTGTCCTGTACGACTACCATGGAAGTAGGAATCGACATCGGCGCGCTATCTGGAGTAGCACTGCGCAACATGCCTCCGGCACGTTCCAACTATCAGCAGCGAGCAGGCCGTGCCGGACGGCGTGGCACCGCGATCGCTACAGTCATCGCGCTCGCCGGAGCGGACAGTCACGACTCTCACTTCTTTGCAGAACCAGACGAGTTGGTGCGCGGTGAGGTACGAGATCCAGTCCTCGTGCTAGCCAACGACGATATCGCACGGCGCCACATCACCGCATTCCTGCTACAGCGCTATCTCTCGGACCGCATGCCAAACATTGAGCCAGAAGTGCAGCCGCAACTCTTCGAAGTCCTAGGATCGGTGACGAACTTTCTCAATGACGCCGCGCCGCTCAATCGGAAAGACTTCGGTGCATGGCTTAAAGAACATGAAACAATACTCCAGAGTGACGTCGACTCTTGGCTTCCTGTCGAACTCGCCGGCTCCATGCGAGAGACACTCCTTTCCGGACTTGTCCGCGACACTCTTCTCGCCTTGGATGACGCATTGTCCACAACCGCAACCGTGCTGGACGAAGGTGTCGTATGACTGAACAAGTACCCGATGACGAGACTCTAGCAACCCCGAGCGAAGCACCAGCGGAGGTCGGCGAAGAGAAGAGTGTTGATGCGAACCAGGAGAACCTCCTCAATAGGCTACTCTATAGGGGCGTCCTCCCGCGATATGCCTTCCCGACTGATGTGGCAACGTTCTATGTGTTTGACGCGAATAAGTCCACGCCCTTCCGCACCGCGTATCGCTTCTCACCATCGCAGGGCCTTTCGGTGGCCTTGTCGCAGTACGCTCCCGGAAAGGAAGTCTGGATTGCCAACAAGCGCTTCTATTCAGGGGCACTCTTCTCCCCTGTTCGCGAGGACCGTTTCAAGGCTTGGCAAAACAAGCGACTCTATTATGAATGCAGCAATTGTCACTTCGCGTGCACACGGCCGCTCGCCGCGGGGCACAAAGGAGAGGTCGCAGACTGTCCCGCATGCGGAAAAGAGCGGGCATTCGGTGAGGCACGTGTTTGGCTGCGGCCCCCCGGCTTTGCACACTCGGTGGCGGTCCCGGAGAACGTGTCGCCCGACGACATGCCTCCAAAGAGCTATGCGACCCGGGCGAAGCTCGATGCGCCTACACCGGACGCGGGACAAGGGACGTGGAGCCGGGTGGGTGAGCGAATTCGTGCGCACTATCTGCGCAAGCAACTTCTCGTAACGAATACCGGTCCAAAGCAGGACGGTTACACCTATTGTGTTTTATGCGGGTCCATCGAGCCTACCACGCCGCCTAGTGGAAAGCTCATGCGTGAGCATCCGAAGCCGTACCCCGATAGTAAGAAGCCCATGTGCCCGGGGCGCGTAACCAGCGGCATCTGCCTAGGCACGGACTTCATCACAGACATTCTGCTGATCACACTACGCGTCAGTGAGCCAGTTCTTCTTACGCCAGGGGTGCTGGCTACCGAGATAGCGCTGCGAACAATTAGCGAGGCAATCGCGCAGGCCACTTGTGTAGTGCTGGAGTTAGAGGAAGGAGAAGTACAAGCGGACTTCCGCGCGGCGCTAACTGAAGGAGGGCAGAGCGGTTTGGAAGCAGAGATCTTCCTCTACGATACTCTTCCTGGCGGCGCTGGCTTCTCTCGCCGTGCAGGGGAGCGTCTCCAAGAAGTTCTTGAGAAGGCGGTCAAGATTCTGGAGGCATGTGACTGCGACGCCTCCTGCTATAAGTGTCTCCGAAGTTTCAAGAATAAGTTCGAACACGATCGGCTCGATCGCCATCTTGGCGGGGACCTGCTGAAGTACATCCTGCAGGATCAACCGGTCACATTGAGCGCAGCGCGAACGCAGCGAGCCGTAACGTTGTTGGCGGAGGATGTAAGGCGTCAAGCGAATGAAGCGGTTGCGGTGGAGACGGAGGTAGCGGTCGACGTCCAAGATATCGGAACAGTGTCAGTCCCGATCTATCTCCGTACGACTTGGGGCCGTGAACTAATCGTGTGCATCACCCATCCACTCACGCCGCACACGCCGGCGAGCGAGCTGGAAGAGGTGAAGGAGTACTCCTCATTACCAGTGATGACCCAGAGTGAGCTAACGGTACGCCGAAGCTTGCCCAGCGCCACGAGGGCTATCTTAGCTGCGTGCGGCATCAAGTAGCGTGATCACTTGACTATCACTCCCATGTGGCAGGTCTTGTGGCCTGAGCAATGGCCGGGAGTCCCCGCGCCTCTCAGCTTCTCGACCATGCGCGCAATTGAGACATGCCCTCTCCAATGGTCTCTCTCTCGCGCGAGATACCCTACGATCTGGGGCCGGAAAGGCTACCCTGATAGAGCCTACACTGGCACTCTCGTGGGGCAAGTGATGCATCAAGCACTCGAACGTCTTACGCAGCAGGTCGTAGCGGCGGCCAAAGGCAACGAGCAATCAAGCGTCGTAAGCATAGTCAGAACACTCGGCGGGTATACCGCCATCCTCGAACGGGAAAGTAACCGCGTTGCGGTAAATGCATTGGAGAATCCGAGAGTCGCGAGCGGAGGCCGCGACGTTCACGAGGAATTGTGTCAACGGTTGCCGGCCATGCGGTTGCAGTTGCAGATGTTCGTGCGAAGCGCACTACGCACGCCGATCGCTGGGGAAAGCAAGCCAGCACGCACGTACACATCGCCAATCGCGCAAAGGATGGTGCAGTCGGGGCTGAATGCGGAAGTCGAGATGCGGGATGCTGGAGGCATGTGGAGGGGGACAGCTGACCTGATCCGCGTCGAAGAGCACGGAGTCGAAATCATCGACTTCAAAACGGGTGTTGCGAAAGACGAGCACGCACTCCAGTTACGACTCTATGCCCGATTGTTCCTTGAGGATCGGATCGTAAATCCCGCGCACTTGCCGGTGACGAAGCTCACGCTCATCTATGCGGACCGTGAGGTCGAGTTAGAAGTGCCCAGCGGTGCTGGCATGCTCGCCTTGGCGAGCGAGTTTGATGGTAGAGCGAACCAAGCGCAACAGAAAGTCACTTCGATGCCACCAGAAGCTCGCCCGAGTCCAGAAGCCTGTGGCTTCTGCTCGGTACGTCACATGTGCCCAAGCTACTGGTCGCCCGCGGGCCAGGCGCTCGCTGGAGTGTCCGCGAAGCGGGAAGGGCTCGTTGATGCGGAGGTACGACTGCACGAGAGAACTGCTCAGACGACGTGGAAGGCGTCCGTCGCATTCTGTGGAGGCCTCGCCAATGGCGCTTCAGCCTTAGTGCGGTGCCCTAGAGAGAATGAGTCGCTTGCTTCCACAGTAGCTGAGCTGGTTCGAGGCAGAGTATTGTCAGCTCAACTCATTCAGCCAACTGAGGACAGCGGAGAACTACCAGTGCTGAATATGACGAGGGCCTCAGAGGTGTTCGTACTAGAAGGAAGGCCATGAGCGAAGAGAACAAGCCACTTGCGACAGCTGCGTTCCTCGCGATGATTGTGCACACCAAGTGTGTGGAAGGGCTCTTCAATTCGAGTCAGGTAGACCAGCTGGCCGCGATTCTCGCTGATGTGCGTCATCGCGCTCAAGCGTCGGCCTGACGATGGGCGGCCTGAACGACTCATCGAAGACGCGTGTGTATCCTGTCTTCTCCAAGCTGGAGCGACGGACGGATGACTGGGTCAGGGCTCTGCTCGACCTGACGGCTCAGCGCGATTCGGAAACGAGGGAGCCGAGGCCGTGGGCTCAGCTCGACCTTCACGCCGACCAGGTTGACTTTGCCGAACCCGTACCGCCCGCCGATGGATCGAAGAAGCGGCAGGAAAGAGCGTTTGGTGCATCCGGCGACTTGCTAAAGTGGCTGATCAGGAACCTCGGATCGCGAGTACCGAAAACGCTCAGCAGGGACGCCGCGATTCACGCGAAGCGCGAACGCCTGCTAGCCCGCGATCAGCACGTGCGCGAGGAAGCGCTCGCAGACCTCGCGCGCGGTGGAACGGCGGCACGTTGGTGCACCTTCGAGGGCCCGACGTATCCAGACGCCGTCATCGAGACTCCAGCCGCAGTGATCGTAGTTGAAGGAAAGTTTACGGAGTCGGATATCACGACACACACAACCTGGATGGAGGGTCGTCATCAGATGCTCCGTCACATGGACGGTGCCTGGGAGAAGGTCCACGCCACGAAGCGTGTCTTCGGACTCTTTGCGGTGGAGGGTGACAAATCGAATCCGCTGAGCCCCGGTGGCAAATGGAGCAGCGCTGGCGAGAGGACGAGAGCGTCCACCGCGCGAGCAACGAGTCTTCCCCATCGAAATGAGAAAGATCAGCGCGAGATCGTCGCCGGTTTTGTCGGAGTGGTGACGTGGCAAGCGATCGTGCTCGAGTTCGGTCTACCCAACACTCTCCTTTCAACCCGCGTCTAGTCGAGCGAATGACAAAGAGTCCTAGGATGGACGGGCGCCGTCGGCCAACGTGCTGGATCATCGCCGGACCCAACGGCGCTGAAAAGACGACGTTCGCCCTTCAATTCCTTCCGAAGGTCAGTTGCCAGTACTTTGTGAACGCGGACCTCATCGCAGCCGGAATGTCGCCCTTGGCGCCAGAGCGAGAACGGCTGGCGGCGAGCCGGATCTTCCTCGGCGAGATCGAACGGCACATCGAGGCGCGGCATGACTTCGGCTTCGAGACCACGTTGGCGAGCCGCGGGGCTGCGTCCGATTGCTACGGCCAGCGGTGGAATGTGCTTGCTTTCGCCTGTAAGAGTCAGGCAAATTGAGCGTACCGGTCGAGTTTTCCTCCTCCATACTACCGTCATGCAAGTAGTCGCCAAAATGCTGAATCCCCGCATTTCATTCACGGGCTTTGGCGAACAGGAACAGCACTTGCGCCAGAGCTACCTACCGGTCGACGCGCAGCTGGTGGATCGCATCGAAGAAGCGGAGATCGTCATCAAGAGCGCCGTAATTCTGGAGCTGTTCTGGGTTGCGGCCTGCGTATACGAAGATGCGAAGCGACGCGAGTGGGCGATTGAATCACTATCGCCCGATCAGTTGGGCGAGCTCGAGCGTTACGCGAAGGCGATGACACGACTGGATCCGCCCAGCGTCGCGCGCGATGCTCTAAACCACCTCGGCCAGCCCAATCTTCAGAATGCCTCCGTTCCAGAGTTTTCCGGTGTGCTGCGCGCAGTGCGCTCGATGCTGGTCGTGTGCCCAATTGACGCTATCGAGGCAGCCTCGGTACGACTGCAAATGGAACCGTGGGGCCATCGGTGCCGCGTCGCCTATGATGGTGTCCAGGCGTTCCTGATTCGGTGCGACGACGGAGCGTCCGAACGAGTGAACCTTGTCGGACGGCAATACGCGGAAGGGACGCTGACGATTCAGGAAGTGGCGCAGCTCCTCGAGCTTCATGTCGTTGACGCGGTAGCCGAACTCGAGGCGAAGGGTTTCGCCCGCGACCTCAGCGTCATCAGCCTTACCGATACCGAGCAAGAACAGGTTCTGGATCGAATCCGAGTGGACCGTCAATCGCGCAGGGGCATCTACAAGCCTTCGCGTGAGGCGATCGCGCGCGATGTGGTCGCTAGCGAGCGCCTCGAGGGAGTAGACGCTCGACGCTGGATCACGCGAGAGGGACGCTGAGAGAGCAGCGTTCGACGCTATACACACATACTCCGAAGCCGAAGAAGAACGGCTCGCGCGTCAACTTGACCGCCTTGCGACCGACGTCCAGCAAGGGGCGTTCGCCCATGAGGTACTGCGCGTTGAGTTCCTCTGCGCCCTTCACGCGAGGCTCTTCACGGGGGTGCGGGGCCACGCTGGACGGTTGCGTACTTCGGATTTTGGAAGCGAATGGCTGACGTTCGGACCGAATCGCTCCGCGCACCGCGATCAAGTTCCGGGAATGTTGGCAGATGTTTGCGACACCTCCGCACGCACGCTGAGACGACTGGCTGAGCCGCCGAACGCCGCAGGGTTTGAGCTTGCGGCTATTGATCTCGCCGTTCGACTGCACGCCAATATCATCTGCATACACCCCTTTGAGGACGGAAACGGTCGCACGAGCAGGATGCTGCTGAACTGGACCTTGCTGACGTTGGGTCTGATTCCAGTCTCCCTTGAAGTCCCGAAGGAGGAGTATCGAGGTTGCTTGAACCATTTTTTCTCTACGAAAGAGATAAGGCCGCTCCTGCACCTGTACATTCGGCTATTGAACGCCGCGATTCCATAGCCCTCCTGTCGAGCAGCCAGATACGTGAGGCCGCGATACTGCCGGCGGTGGCGCCCGCGTCGCCGGGCTTGAAGAAGACCGATGGGATGTAGATGAGCGTAAAGGCGCCGGGCAGCAACATCAGGAAGTAGAGGGCGCCCGCAAGGCGGGCGTTCTGTCGGCGGGACATGGAGTGCGCTCCTGGATCCGTCATGTGGTCTTCAATGCCCAGAGCGCATTCTTCGGTGGAGGGGCCGCTTCATCTGCACCACGCTCAACCTTCAGCAGCAGATCGCCGGCGGAGTCCCGGGCGCGATGCGACCGTTCGTCAACCTGCTGAGCGCTGGGCTGCCGAGTGAGGGCCGATTGGCGACGGGGAACCCATCAGCACCGCTGGCCGAGCACGTGATTGTTGGCGATGTTCTCCCCGTCTTCTCACGACAGGAGCAGTACAATATGTCGAGGATCTCGACAGCTCTGATCGCGCTCACTTCCTTAGCGTGGACCGGCAACACTCGATCCCCGCAGGACATCCTGCTTGGCCGCTGGGACATCACCATTGCCGGGCCCAATGGACCGCAGCCATCCTGGCTGGAGATTCGACCGTCAGGAAATGGGTATCTCGTCGGCCAATTCGTCGGCGTGGTGGGAAGCGCCCGTCCCATCGGTAAGGTGGAGTTCATCGACGGTGTGATGCGCTTCTCCATCCCGCCGCAGTGGGAGCAAGGCAAGAGCGACCTGCAGGTCGACGGACGCGTGCAGGGTACCGGCCTCGCGGGATCGATGACTTTTCCCGACGGCAAGCGCGTTACCTGGACGGCGAAGCGCGCGCCGTTGCTGAGACGGGCGACACCAACGTGGGGTGATTCGATTCGCCTCTTCAACGGCACCGATCTCACCGGCTGGCACGCGCTCGGCACCAATCAATGGCGTGCCGTGAACGGAGTGTTGCAGAGTCCCAAGTCGGGCGCCAACCTGGTGACCGACAAGACCTTCACCGACTACAAGCTGCACATCGAGTTCCGCTATCCGAAGGGCAGCAACAGCGGGGTGTATCAGCGCGGGCGCTACGAAGTGCAAGTCGAGGACAGCGTGTCGGCGCAGCCCGAGAACGACATGGTCGGCGGTGTTTATGGTTTCATCGCGCCGAGCGAGATCGCGGCGAAAAGGCCGGGCGATTGGCAGGCGTACGACATCACGCTCGTGGGACGAATGATCACCGTCGTCTTGAATGGAAAGATGGTGATCTGCAATCGGGAGATCTCCGGTATCACTGGCGGCGCGCTCGACAGCGACGAGGGCGCGCCCGGTCCGCTATTGCTGCAAGGCGATCACGGCCCCGTCGAGTATCGCAACATCACACTGAGGCCTGCGAAATGACGCTCGTCCTGACGCCGCCTCCGACCTATAAGAAGTTGGTGAGCAACTAACCCAACAAGGGAGAGACACATGCTTTCATCACATGTCGTTCGTCGCGCACGATGTGTACTCGCGATGATCGCTGTACTTCCCGGGGGACTAGCGGCGCAAACCGTCGGTCCGCTCGCGCAGACGACGGGACAGCAACCACTCGTCATTCGCGGAGGATGGCTCTTCACCGCCACGGGCGACAATGTCGTCCGGAACCAGGGCCTGCTCATCGTGGGCGGACGGCTCGTCGCGGTCAATCGCGCCATCACCGCGAACGAGGCGGCTGGTGCGCAAGTCGTCGACCTCAATGACGACGAATATGTCCTCCCCGGCATCTTCGACGTACACGCGCACTACAACATGACCCTCGGCGCCGACGGAGCCCGCAGCGACGAGTACACCTGGAATCCGCTGATCTTTCTGGCCAACGGCGTCACGTCCACCTTCCCCGCCGGCGAGTATGATCCGGAAGGCATGATGAACGCGCGGCAACGGATCGACGCCGGTGAGCAGATCGGTCCCCGCATCTACAACTCCGGCCCGTACTTCGGCACGGCCCGTATCGGGTGGAACAAGAACGCCACGCAGCAGGACATCTACCGCGACGTGGACGAATGGGCCGCCAAGGGCGCGCGCGCATTCAAGGCGAAGGGCATCGCTCCGCAGCACCTGCGGTGGCTCATCGAGCGCGCACACCAGCACGGGCTCACGGTCACGGCGCATCTCGAGTCCGGCGCGCGGGGGACCACCAACGCCCGCGATGCAATCCTGATGGGCATCGACCGCGTTGAACACATCCTGGGCGGCGACCAGCTCGATTCCACGAAGGCGGCGTATCCGCTCTGGTCGATGGTCGACACGTCGTCCAAGCAGTTCAAGGACATCGCGGAGCTGTTCGTATCGCGCCGAGTGATGTTCGATCCCACGATCACGGCGCCGGTGTACTTCTCCCAACTTCAGGAGGGGTTCGACTACTGGGTCGACGAGCGGAAGTTCTTCACGCCCGAGGTGCAGGCGTGGGTGAAGACACTGCCTCCGCGGAAGGCGGTAGCATCGTGGGACTCGCTGTACCAGGCGATGCGACGCACCACGAAGGCGCTGTACGATCGCGGCGGCATGCTCACCCTCGGCACGGACAACCCGAGCAGAGGCGAGTTCCTCGCGGGCTTCTCGGCACATCGCGAATTGCACACGCTCGTACAAATCGGTATTCCGCCCGCGGCTGCACTGAAGATCGCGACGATCAATGGCGCGCGAGCCATGGGAGTCTCGGACAAGCTCGGGACGATCGAGGTGGGGAAGCTGGCGGACCTCGTCGTCATCGGAGGAAACCCTCTCGCGAACATCAAGAACACGCGCAACGTGCATCTCGTGGTGAAGTCAGGATCGACGTACGACCCGAAGGCGTTGCTCGCTCAAGCCGAAGGCAAGATCGGCGCGTCGCCAAAACGGCCGGTGCAGTAGGCAGCGCCACTCGCGCTTTCGCTTCGCTCGGGACGACAATCGGTCACGCCAAAGCATTGGGCGAGACGTCCTCGCCGCACATCGCACCCGTCATGACAGCGACCGGTGTCGCTCATGATCGCGGCGACCTGATGGTGCGGGTAAGACAAAGCTTTTTCGGATGATCGTCGGCGAGGAGAAGCCGGATGGTGGGGAGTTGAAGGTCGGCGATACGGTGCAACTCGCCTACGTGGATCAGGGTCGCATTCTCGATGGCTCGAAGACCGCCTATCAGGAAGTCTCAGAGGGGCGCGACGAGATTACCGTCGGCAATCGCGAGATCAATGCGAGGGCTTATCTCAGCCAGTTCAACTTCAAGGGGACGGATCAGCAGAAAAAGGTGGGAGATCTCTCCGGTGGAGAGCGGAATCGTCTTCATCTCGCGAAGCTGCTGAAGTCGGGTGGCAATGTGCTGCTTTTGGACGAACCCACCAACGATCTCGACGTTGATACGTTGCGCGGGTTGGAGGAGGCGTTGGTCGACTTTGCTGGGTGCGCGGTGGTGATCTCGCACGATCGGTGGTTCCTCGACCGAATCGCGACGCACATCCTCGCGTTCGAGGGGAACTCCGAGACGGTGTGGTTCGAGGGGAACTTCAAGGAGTACGATGCGGACCTGCGGCGCGGGCTCGCTAAAACGCAACTACCGCTCGCCCGCATCCGCCAGATGCTGATGCGTCGCTCCATACAAATCCTCGATTCGGTTGACCTCATCCTCCGTCAGCGCGCTGAACTCCTTGCCGCGCGCTCGGGCGGAAATACGTCCTCCGTTCTGGTGAAGAAAAGTGTGGAGCAGGTTCACCTTCCTGTTCGGCATGTCCACGATCTGAGCGAGCCCTTCGGAGAAGTCATCGTACGCGGTGAGAAATGCCACCTCGTGCGGGAGGTCTCGCCGGACCGTCATTTCGACACAGTGATACGCGAATTCCGCGTGCGCCGTGGCGTCGAAGAAGCGGTACCACGATGCCGTGTCATTGACAACGTGAACGTTGTTCTCCGGAGTGACTGTCCATTCCACGAGGGGAAGGAGACGCGTCGAATAGCTCTCGAGCACCTGCTTGTACCGCGTGATCTCGCGCAGCATCACCGCACTCACGGGGAAGACGAGCCCGGGCGCGGCAAAGCCGGCCGCCGCGAGTACATGGTGGATGAGCCAGCGGTGGATGCGTCCGTTACCATCTTCGAATGGATGGATGTAGACGAACCCGAATGCAGCGGCGGCGGCGGCGGCGACCGCGTCCATGCCGCCTGCTCCAGCGCGTGCGTCGAAGGCGATCAGGCCGCGCACCAGGGAGTTGAGGTCTTCCGGTCGCGCGCTGATATGATCAGGAATGGGTGCCTGCGTGTGCCGATCGTGTTCGCCGACGAAGCCGCCTTCCGCTCGCAGACCGAGCCGGACAAACCTGTCGTCACCGATGACCTCGCGCTGAAGTGCCTCGAGCTCCTCGATCGAGAGCCTGGTCGCTCCAGCTTTCATGATTGCTTGTCCCCAACGGCGTAGCCGATCAGGCGAAGGCTTCTCGCCTTCTATTTGATATGAGGCCTTGCTGTCGCTGCGGAGCAGGAAGGCGGCTGCACGTGCCATGACGTCGGCTCTGGTCCGGCCAATGACCCGTCGTGCTTCCTCTCCAAGCTTTTCCTCCTGGAGACGAGCTATCCGCGGCGTTCGGTAGACCAGAGGACAGAAGGCTGGGGTGCCGGGGAGATTATTCCGCACCTTGTGGCGGGAAGATATCTCACCCTTCTCGATGCCCAGTTGTTGCTCGGGGTCCAGCACCGGCACCGCGCGTACCTTCCCGACATCTGGAAGGTCGAGCCTCGATCCCGTGAGCCATTCGTACAGGAACCACACACGGCGCGTGAATGAGCCAGTCGGAGCCGCGCGTACGGCCTCCTCCATCTCGCTCGGAGTCACCTCGCGAAATAGCGCGTCCAGGACAGCGAGATTCACTCCCTCCCACTTGAGCGCGAAGGTGAGTTGCCCGGCTATCGTCTCCCTGGGCGCATACCTCTCAGGAAAGATCCAGCACTCGCCTTCATTTCGTGGACGATGTGTTCCGTTGATAAGCGCTATCCTCGCCGGGGTGGGAACATTCAGGCTGTGATCGCTCATCAACCTTGCATATCCCGCCAGCGGGCCATTCACCGGAAGTCGAATTCCCCGAAATTCAGTCATCATTCGCGAAATATACTAGTATTTCGCATTAATTGGCGAAATTCACTCACGAATGGAGCATTGCGCGTAAAATAGTCACCCGCCCGCCGCCCCTCGTCTCACACTGGCACACGCCCTTGCCGCACTACGATGGCGCACGATTCACCGCGATGAGCCATCGGTGCGGCGGCTCCTTTCGCTGCCGAGCGCGGAGCGACCGTTCGGACCTCGCTGCTGACCGGTGTTGATGATCGGCATTCAAACTGGTTTCTGGCGCGACGTGGGCCCGTGCATCGGGTGATCTTTTGAGCAGTTGGGACGCAACCATCATCAGGACCACCAACATGCTTCACGTGAATGGGCCACGACAACGCCGCGCCGTCGGCCACTCCGGGGGAAATCTCACGGATATCAACGCTGGCCCGCGGCACAGGCGCTACGCGAGGTTTGTGATGACGATGACCGCGACAAGATCGGTCGTGTTCGCGATGGTGCTCCTCGGCGCTTGCGCGAAGGAGCCGCCCGATGTGCCGCGCGTTGCGCTCACGGATGTCGGGATCGCGTTGCACTTGCCGGCACCAATGCAGCACGCGCTCGACTCACTCGCGCCCGGCTTCCGGATCGTTAACGCGTCGTCGTTCCGGTCCGACATCGCGCAGGCTGCCTCGGCGGGGAGCGGCGGCGCGCTGCCCGCCGCCTTCGCCGCGATCGGCGACTTCGATCACGACGGCACCCTGGACGCTGTGGTCGAGGGGGCGTCGCCGGGCAGTTCAGCACTGCGAGTCATCGCGATCCTGAACGGCCCCCATCCATCCGCCGTCGAGGTCACTCGGTTCGCGGAGTACGATGCCGACGCAGTCGGGATCTACCTCACTGCGCTCCCCGCGGGCACGACCGGCGCATTCGACGTGGTGGCATATCCTGACTCGACACTGCGGTACCGATGGGCCGACGGCGCGCTTCAGGGAACCAGCATCCGTCCGTGATGTCCGACAGACGAGATGATCGCCCGGTACCTAGTGCGGCGTGTTCACCCGACCGCCCCGTTCCGCCGACGGCAGCTCCGCCCGCTCGACCCGCCGCACGGACGCGGGCGCGCTGAGCAGGCCAACCATGAATCGCTGAGCCTCGGAGATCCGCTCGACCTCGATGGCGATCGCATCGACCGCGGTCTCGAGCCGTTGCTGGCGATCCTCGTCGTAGTGTGCTTCACGCTGGGGCTTCACAACAGACCCCTTACGCCAGAGGATCCGGGTGCCGAGGCCGATGGCGACGAAGGCGGCGGCGGACATGACGATCACCAACATGACCTGAGCGAACATCAGGGTATCTCCATTCATGCGTCCCTCCGGGGTTCAATGGACCTACGCGCGAGGGCGCCTCGAAGTTGCGGGTAAGACCCGCCGCTTCACTCGGCGGGCTCGGTCTGCACGTCGATGCGCGTCTTCGCCAGGAACGCGACGAGCACGATGATCACGGCGAACATGATGACGCTCAACCGTGCCGCCGCCCCACTCGAGCCCGCCCTTCGCCCGCGGCTCGCCCATCCAGTCCGCGTACGAGGCGCCGAGGGGGCGCGTGAGGACGTAGGCCAACCAGAACGCCAGCACGCCACCCTCCATGCGAGGTGGTTGCCCTCCCACGCGCACTCGCGACACGACGACGTGCACGAGCCAAATCGCCAGGATCGCTCGACTTCCAAGCCGCCCTCGCCGGAGAATACTCGCTCCAGCGGGAGCTCGGCCGAGGCGGGATGGGGATCGTCTACCTCGCGCGCGATGTCCAACTCGACCGCGACGTGGCCAGCAAGGTGCTCCCCGCCCACATGGGACAGCACGCGCGCCGCGATGCTGGTGAAGCTGACGCGCTGCAAGCTCTAGCGTGAAAGAGCAGCACTTCGTACTCATCGCGAGTGATCGTCAGATCCCGGTGACGGGAGAACCAGCGGAAGGGAGATGCACCACGGTGAGTAGCAGTACGCATCCTCCGCTCGAGCGCACCCCATGTTGCACACCTGACGCGAGAACGAGTACCTCCCCTGGCTCCAGGGCATACTCACGTTCCTCGACATCGAGTACGACATCTCCCTCGAGCAGGTGAATGCTGACCGGTCCTTCCGCGCGATGGGACGGCATGCCGCCGCCGGCGGCGAGGGCAATCAATGTCAGGCGCAACGGCCCATCCTTCATGAGCGGTCTCGCGCTCCTGCCGTGGCGGGCGAGCAGGTCCTGATCGATCATCTGTTCATCGCGCTTCAGGTGACGAACGAGGACGTCACCTTCGATCTTTCGGTTCAACGATGACTTGTGTTCTCCTGAGGGTGACAATCACACTTCGAGCGAGACCCGGCTACATCACTGTTGGCCTGGGATGCCACTTCCATAAGTAAGCTCCCCGCCCACCAGACTGCCGGCGCTCCTCGGCACCGTCGACTTCCAACTGGCTTCAAGGACTCATGCGCTCGTCAGCGCGAAAATCCGGCGTTGTGCCACCACACCGCGCGGCTCATCCAACCATCTGCCGCGAAATGCAGCGGAACGCTGATCGCGAACATCGTTGCACCGACGACCGCCACCGTGCGTGGTGTGCCCGAGAATTCACCGCGGCGAGCAACCGCGACAGCGCCCGAGAGAAGTAGCAGTCCACCGAAATCCGTGAGCACGGCTGCCCGCCGCCGGGTCACGAACGCGTTCCTCGCCGACACCTGTGCCGAATCGCCGGTAACGAACCAGGAGATCGGACGCGGCCAGAAGAAGTTGAGGTTGCCGAGGTGTTGGCTCTCTGCGCCGCGCACCAGGAGCAGCCCGTTCCAGGCCGGTACGATGCTCAACGCGCAGCGGGCGTAGGGGCAGTCGAGTGGGACGGGAGCAGCAGCGGTGACGCTCGATCCCGCGGACTCCTGTGCCTGCGCCACAGCACCAAGGAACAGGGAGAGCACTAGCACTGTCGACGCACGAAGTCCGGTCATGATGGAAATCTGGGTCCGACGGCCGCCCGAGTGCGTCGGGCGAAGTGGGGAAGCTTTCCGGACTTCCGCTGACAGCGGGACGGGAATTCTCACGACACGTCGCCTCGCGGCCGAATAGCTCGCGCGCGCGGGCGCTGCGAGTGAACTTCTCCTGCGTCTGTCTGCCCGATATTCGCGCCGTCTCTGTGAGTTGTCCCTTTTATCGCCCTCCCCGTGCGCCTCGAGCTACGCAAAGCATTTCTTCTGACGTCGTTGGTTGTCGGCAATGCCGCAGCCCAGACGGTGAACTGGCCCGTGTACGGAGGAAGCGACGACCACACGCACTTCACCACGCTCAGCCAGATCTCGCCAGCGAACGTCCGCAAGCTGAAAGTCGCGTGGACCTACGACACGCACGACGCATTTGCTGGCTCGGAGATGCAGTCCAATCCGATCGTCGTGGACGGCGTGCTCTATGCCACCACGCCGAATCTCCAGGTCTTCGCACTTGATGCGGCGACGGGCCGCGAGCTGTGGCGCTTCGATCCGCAGAATGGCGCGCCGGCCACCTCGCGCATCCGCCATCGAGGAGTGGTCGTCACGGGCGACCGCGTCATCTTCAACTACCGCAATCGTCTGTACGCGCTCGATCGAGTGACGGGAAAACCCATTCGCTCATTCGGCGACAGCGGTTGGGTCGACCTCCGCGTGGGACTCGGGCGTCCTGTCGAAGGACTGTCCGTGAGCGCGAGCAGCCCCGGCGTGGTGTTCGAGGACATGCTCATCATGGGCAGCACCGTGCCGGAAGCGTTGCCGAGTGCGCCGGGTGACATCCGCGCGTTCGACGTAAAAACCGGCGCGCTGCGATGGAGCTTCCACACCATCCCGCATCCCGGAGAGTTCGGCTACGACACATGGCCGCCAGAGACGTGGAAGATCACCGGCGGCGTGAACGCGTGGTCGGGCGTCACCATCGACACGAAACGCGCGATTGTCTTCGTCGCGACGGGCTCCGCGTCCTACGATTTCTACGGCGGCAACCGGACGGGTGACAACCTGTTCGCCAACAGCGTGATCGCGCTCGATGCACGAACGGGCAAGCGTGTCTGGCACTACCAGGTCATCAAGCACGACCTGTGGGACCGCGATCTTCCGGCGGCGCCGGTGCTCGTCACCGTGAAGCGCGGCGGCAAGCCGGTGGATGCCGTCGCGCAGATCACCAAGACCGGCCACGTCTACGTGCTCGATCGCGATACGGGCACACCGCTCTTTCCGGTGGCCGAGCGCGACGTGCCGGCCGCTTCGCTTCCGGGTGAGCATGCATCTCCGACGCAGCACTTTCCGCTCAGTCCTCCGCCGTTCACGCGGCAGCAGCTCACGCGCAACGACCTCACGACGCGCACGCCGGCCGCGCATGCGTCGGCATTGAAGCAGTTCAAGGAATTCGGAACGACGCATCCGTTCGAGCCGCCGAGCCTGCGCGGCAGCATCATCTTTCCCGGCGTGGACGGCGGCGGAGAATGGGGCGGGCCCGCGTTCGATCCTCAGAGCGGACTGCTCTACGTCAATGCCAACGAGATGGCGTGGCTGCTCAAGCTGGTGCCGCGCAGCGACAAGTCGCTCTACGCCGCGAACTGTGCGAGCTGCCACGGCGACAACCGTCAGGGCAACGCAATGGCCCCATCGCTCGTTGACGTCGCGAGTCGTCGCAATCGCGAGCAGATCATGCAGGTCATTCGCGAGGGCACGGGCCGCATGCCCGCCTTCGCGAGCGCGCTCGAGGGACGCGCGATCACCGACATCACGAACTACCTCCTCACCGGTCACGACGCGTCGCAGGTCGCCGGTCCTGATCCGTTCGGCGTGCCATACCGTAACGCCTACTTCGACATCTTCGTGGATAACGAGGGCTATCCCGCGATCAAGCCGCCGTGGGGCACCCTGAACGCGATCGACCTGAACAAGGGCACGATCAGGTGGAAGATTCCCTTCGGCGAATACCCGAAGCTCGCGGCGAAGGGCATGCGCAACACCGGCACCGACAGCTATGGCGGACCGATCGTCTCGGCCAATGGCCTGCTCATCATCGCGGCGACGACGTACGACAACAAGATTCGCGCCTTCGACAAGCACACCGGCAAGCTGCTCTGGTCGGCAGCGCTCCCCGCGGCGGGCAATGCCACGCCGTCGACGTACATGGTGAACGGCCGACAGTACATCGTGATCGCATGCGGCGGCGGCAAGAACGGCGCGCCGAGTGGCGGGACGTACGTGGCGTTTGCGCTTTCGCCATGAGGTCAGTCGGATCGCACGGGGGGGCTCGGGTGCAACTCGCGCTTGACGCCATACCGGTGCGTCGCAAGCTTAGCATGCCCGCTATGGAGATATGTGCTGGACGCCACCTGCCCCAATTGCCACACCGCCTTTTCGGAGGACGCGAAATTCTGCAGTAGCTGCGGCTTTGCGTTCACCCAGGAATTGGCTGCGGTGAGCCCCGGGCTGAGACCGGGGCGCGGGCCCGGGGCGACGATCAGTGACCTCGTCTCCCGCAACACCTACGATGCCTCGACCGCCGACCCGCTCGAGCGCCTCAATCAGGCGCTCGAGGGCCGGTATGTCGTCGAGCGCGAGCTGGGCCGTGGCGGCATGGCCACCGTCTACCTGGCGAGGGATGCGCGTCACGATCGCGAGGTCGCCATCAAGGTGCTCCTCCCGGAACTCTCCGCGTCCATTGGAGCCGAGCGATTCGAACGCGAGATCCGACTGGCGGCCAAGCTCCAGCATCCGCACATCCTCGGGCTGTTCGACTCGGGCGCCGCCAACGGACTGCTGTACTACGTGATGCCGTACGTGAACGGCGAGTCGCTGCGCGAGCGCCTCGAGCGTGAGGGGCAGTTGCCGGTGGATGACGCGATCCTCATCACCCTCGAGGTCGCCGATGCGCTCACCCATGCGCACTCGCAGGGCATCATCCACCGCGACATCAAGCCGGAAAACATCATGCTGTCCGGCGGCCACGCGCTAGTCGCAGACTTCGGCATCGCGCGCGCGGCCACGGAAGCCGGAGTCCAGAAGCTGACGCAGACCGGCATGGCGCTCGGCACGCCGTTGTACATGTCGCCCGAGCAATCCGGGGGCGAGCACGTGGGCCCCGCTGCGGACATCTACAGCCTGGCGTGCGTGCTGTACGAGATGCTCGCGGGTGAGCCGCCCTTCACCGGCAAGACGCCGATGTCCATCATGGCCCGCCACGCCATGGAGCAGGTGCCGAGCATCCGGATCGTGCGCAGCGCGGTGCCCGAGGAGCTGGAGGCGGCGATCTTCGCCGGGATGGGAAAGGTGCCGGCCGATCGTCCGCGTACGGCGCAGGAGTTCGCGGAAATCATCGGCATGCCCATGGCCATGACGGCGAGCCTCCGCGCGATCACCGGCCCAACCGGCATGCGCCGCATGCCCTCGGGCTCGCAGTTGCTGCAGGCACGCGCGCTCGAGCGCGCGCGGCGCCCCTGGTATACGCGCGCATCGCGCATCACCGCCGTCATCACGCTGCTGATGGCCCTCTCCATCGGCGGCTACTATGCCGCGCAGAGCCGCCGCGGTCCAGTGGACGAGAATGCTCGACGCGTGGCCGTGTTGTACTTCACCGACCAGAGCAAGGCCAAGGACCTCGGTTCACTCGCGGACGGCCTGACCGAGGGCCTCATCAATTCGCTGTCGAACGCATCCAGCATCACGGTCATTTCGCGAACCGGTGTGGAGCGGTTCCGCGGCTCGGATCTTCCGCCCGACAGCATCGCGCGCGCGTTGCGCGCGGGATATCTCGTGCGCGGCGATGTGGATCGCGACGGCAAGAACGTGGCGGTGAACGTTCGCCTCGAAGATCGCTCCGGCACGCGGATCCAGGCCAAGAGCTTCCGGATTGCCGAGTCGGATCCCCTGGCGATGCGCGATTCGCTGGAGACCGCGGTGTCGGAGCTCATCAAGACGACGCTCCACGAAGAGATCCAGCTTCGCTCCGAACGCGCGGGCACATCGAAGCAGGCCGCGTGGCTCGAGCTCCAGCGCGGGGAACAGTCGCGCAAGGGCATCGCCGCGCTCCTCACGAAGGGTGACACCGCCGCGGTCGATCGCGCGGTTGCCAGCACCGATTCCATTCTCGCGCACGCCGAGAGCCTCGATCCGCGCTGGGCCGAGCCCGTGACGCGCCGCGCGTGGCTCGCCTATCAACGCTCGAGGAGTGTCGGTCGCGACCCTGCACAGATCAGGAAGTGGGTGGACATCGCGATACAGCATGCCGGCCGCGCGCTGACGCTTGATCCGGAGAGCCCGGACGCACTCGAGGTTCGCGGCACCGCGAAATACTGGAGCTGGCTCTCCAACCTGGAAACCGATGCCTCCCGGAAGCAGGCGCTCCTGCTTGACGCAAAGGCCGACCTCGAGCGGGCGACGCAGTTCAATCCCAAGCAGGCGGCCGCGTTCGCGACGCTGGCGAGCCTGTACTATCAGGTTCCGGAGGAAACCACCAACGACGTCTACCTCGCCGCCACGAAGGCGTACGACGCCGACGAGTTCCTCGCCAACGCCAACGTCGTGATCAACCGGCTCTTTCTGGGCGCGTACGACCTGGGATCGTTCGACAAGGCCGACCAGCACTGCCGGTTGTTCGGGAGCCGGTTTCCGCAGGATTACCGGTCCAAGCGCTGTCGCCTCTTCATGCTCACGACACCGCGCGCATCGGGGTTCGATCTCGCCGCAACGCGGCGGCTCACGGATTCGACAGTCGCCATGCGGGCCCCGAAGGACACGCTGCTCGAACGACTGAACACGAACCTCCTGCTCGCTGCCGCGATGGCGCAGGCGAGCGCGAAGCAGCCACCGCTCGCTGACAGTGCGCGCCGCATCGTGAAGGCGTCGATTGGCGATGCGCAGATCGACCCGAATCGCGACCTCACATACCTCGCCGCGTTTGTTTACGCCCAGCTCGGCGACGACGCAGATGCCGTGCGGATGGTGAAGGAATACCTCGCCGCCAATCCCCAGCGCGCGCGCAGCTTGCGCGATGAGCCGTGGTGGGGTTTCAAGCGCATCGAGGGAAATGCGCAGTTCCGGCAGCTGGTCGGAGCGCGCAGCTAACCGTCCGTCTTTTCGGTGTCTGTTGGGTGTGGCGCTCGCGCCACTCTTGCGGTGTTCCTCGAATGGCGACAGACTGCGCCCAGACCTGATTCCGATCAGCCTCGGGTCGCGGGCGATCTTCGCCTTCAACTCGGGGCTGCGTCGTCCCCATAAGTGGAGTGTGCGCGATGCAGCGTTACCCGCGGTTTTCGATTGCCACGTTGCTCGTGGCGTTGTTCGCCCTTGGATGTACCGACTCGAAGACGTCGCCGCCAACCGATCCGATCGTGGCGGGCGATGCGTCGCGCTCCGCGACACCGGGAACGTGCACAACGCTCGAGAATCTGAAGGCACTGACGAATACGGTGTTCGGCGCCGGTTCGCCGAATGCCAACGCCGTTTTGGGGAAGCTGGACAACCTCGACAAGCAGCTCAAGAAAGGTCACATCGCCGAGGCGCAGGATCAGGCGAGGAACATCGTGGCGTTCGTGCAGGCAGCGGCGACGGCGGGAGGCCTCCCGGGCACGCCCGCACAAGTGCAGGCGCTCATCAGTGGAGTGCTCTGCTACGCCGGACTGCTCCCCAACACGTTCCTGATCTTTCCCTCGGATCAGCCGCAGGTGATCACCGACCCCACCGGGCAGGGAGGGATTTCGCTCCCCGCCAATTCCGTCACGGTGCCGACGCTCATCACGCTCGTGCTGCTGGATCCGTCTGGCACATCACCGCTCGTCACGAAGCTCGACAAGTATCCGGGCTACCTCGAGATCACGAGCACCTCGATCCTGACCCAACCCGCGGTGGTCGCGGTATGTCCGTCGATCTCGGTACCCACGGACGTCGTTGGACGACTGCGGCTCGGTCACCAGACCAGCACGGGGTTTCAGATCACGCCGGCCGCCGACGGCGGATTCCTGAACTGCTCGGGCATTGCGGCGTCCCGCAGGCCAGGGTGGCTACAACAACTCGCGCAATTCGTGCTTCCGCAGCCATTGTACGCCGCCACGACGATGTTCGGCGGCGGCGTGGGAGGACTGGCGAGCGAGTTCAGCCCCTTCGGGCCCGTGGATCCGCAGCTCAGCGTCACGAGCAGTATCGACCCGGCCTGCACCGCCATGGAGGCACCCGCCGGCACGGCGCTATCGTCGGCGTGTCGTCCGGTCGTCACGATCGCCACGCTCAACGGCACGCTCATGCAGAACGTCCCGGTTGGTTGGGACGTCATCAGTGGCGGCGGAGCCATTGCGCCCAACTTCCTGCTCACCGGCACTTGCGGCACCTTCTCCACGACGGCGGCCACCACGACCGACGCCAGCGGAAAGGCAGGCGTGTGCTGGACGCTTGGACCGGCAATCGGCACGAACACCGTGGAGGCCACACCGAGCGTTGGGGGCGATGCGCCCGTGGGCGTGAATTTCGCGCCAACGAGCATCATCTTCACGGCAACCGGCACGCACGGCACGTTCCACTGATCGTGTAGCAAATCGCAGGAGTGCATGGCAGCGTGATACGGCCATGCACTCCAGCGTCTGTCCCCACACGAACTACTCGCATCCGATGCGTGCAGTCGTCGTCCGCTAGGCACCCAATGCTCATCGTTCACGTGCACGTTCGTGTGAAGCCGGAACACCGCGACGCCTTCATCGCCGCAACACTGGCCAACGCCAGTGCCAGTGTGCTCGAGCCGGGTATCGCGCGCTTTGAATGCGTGCAGCAGGCGGACGACTCCGCTCAATTCCTGCTCATCGAGCACTATCGAACCGCCGAGGATCCGGCTCGTCACAAGGCGACAGCGCACTACGCCACGTGGCGCGATGCAGTCGAGCCCATGATGGCTGAGACGAGGCGCAGCGTGAAGTACGTCGCGGTGACTCCCGAGTCCACTGCAACGCCCAGTATGTGAAAGCGAGAGCACTGCCCTGACGCTCGCCATCTGCGTTGCCTTCCCGGCGCACGCACAGGGCAAGGTCGAGCGACTCACGGTGCGCAGCAGGCTCTATGGCTCCGATCGCACTCGAGTGCGCTGACGCTGAAGTTGGGCTATGTTCCCAGCCCAAGCCACGGAGACGCGTCCGCCGTGCTGTCCGCCGTCGAGGAGCTGTTCAAGCGCACCATCCGCGAGCGCTACGTCGTCGGCCCCGTGATCGGCGAGGGCGGCATGGCGACCGTCTTCCGCGCCGAGGACGTCCGCCATCACCGCTTCGTCGCGCTCAAGCTGCTCAAGCCCGAGCTGGGCGCGTTGCTCGGCGCAGAGCGCTTCCTGTCCGAGATACAGGTCACGGCGAACCTGCAGCATCCGCACCTGCTACCGCTGTTCGACTCCGGCGAAGCGGACGGGATGCTCTTCTACGTGATGCCGCTCGTCGAAGGCGAGTCGCTTCGCGCTCGGCTCGATCGCGAGAAGCAGCTCCCTGTGGCCGAGGCGGTGCGGATCGCCATCGCGGTAGCTGGGGCGCTCGATTACGCGCATCGCCACGGCGTGGTGCACCGCGACCTCAAGCCGGAGAATATCCTCCTGCATGACGGCGAGCCACTCGTCGCGGACTTCGGCATAGCGCTGGCAGTGACAAGGGCGGGCGGAGAGCGGCTCACGGGAACGGGCATCACGCTCGGCACGCCGCAGTACATGAGTCCCGAGCAGGCATCGGCCGAACGGACGATCGACGGACGCGCCGACATCTACACACTCGGTGTGGTGCTCTACGAGATGCTCGCGGGCGAGCCCCCGCACACGGGTAGCACGATGCAGGCGGTGATCGCGCGCGTGCTTACCGAGGAGCCGCGATCCGTGCGCGCCACGCGCGCGAGCATCCCGCAGCGCGTTGCCGACGCGCTCGAGCGCGCCCTGGCCAAGCTGCCGGCGGACCGGTTCGACACCGCCCACCAGTTCGCCGAGGCACTGAGCGCCGGCGCCGCGGACATTGTGTCGGGCGCGCATGTTCCACACGCCTCATCGACAGCGGATGCAAGGCGACGGAGCCCGATGCTACTCGCTGCCACGGCACTCGCGATCATGGCCCTTTCGGTCGCGGGCACCCGACTATGGTGGAGTCGTGATGCGGCGGGCGGTGCAGTCGTGGCGCGGCTGGTCGTGAAGGCCTTGCCCGACGCCGTCGAGCCGGCGTCGATCTCGGCGGATGGGCGCTATCTGGTGTACATCGGCATGTCGCAGGGCAAGCGAATGATCTTCGTGCGCCCCATCGACGACTTCAAGGCGCAGTCCATCACCGGCACCGAGGACGCGGTGCATCCGTTCGTCTCGCCCGATGGGCGCTGGATCGGCTACTTCGCCACCGACGACAAGCTGCGGAAGGTGCTCCTCCAGTCTGGCACGCCCACACTGGTCGCGCCCGCGTTCCGGCTCGGCATCGGCAGCTGGGGCGGCGGGTCGGATCCCGTCATCGTCACGGACATGGCGAGGATCGGTGCACTGTCGTGGGTGCAGGCGTCCGGCGGTGAGATGCATCCGTTGACGGCGCTCGATACGTCGCGCCACGAGACGAGCCACTTCGCGCCCCTGGTCCTCCCCGACGGCCGCTCAGTGGTGTTCTGTGTCGAAAGCGAAGGGCGGGGCAACCTCTCGAAGATCGATGAGCTCGCGATCGTGACCGTCGCCGATATCGAGCATGGCGCGGCGAAGCATGTCCCGCTCGGTATCAAGGGCCATTTCGCCATCGGCGTCGTGGATGGCTGGCTGGTGTACGTGGGCGAGGACGAGAAGTCGCTGATGGCCGCGCGCCTCGATGTCGGACGCCGTCGGGTGGACGGTGCGCCCGTGCTGGTGATGGAGGACTCGGGCGGCGTGGTGGATGGGCACCTCTCGCGCAACGGGACGCTCGTCTACTCGCACCGGTCGACGACGGACAATGCGGTCATGCTCGTGGACGCGACGAGTGGCGTGCCGAAGCCGCTCCTCGAATCGATGGACCATGGTGACTACATGAATCCCCGGTTGTCGCCCGACCGCAGACGACTCCTCGTCCAAGGCACGACGCCGCAGGGCGACGTCATCTGGATGTACGACATGACGACGCACACTTCCACGCGCATGACGAGCGCAGGCACCGCGAGTTCTCCAGCGTGGACGAGTGACGGCAACGCAATCCTCTACGTTTCCACCTCGGCGAGTGGAAACAGCATGATGTGGCGTCGAGCCGACGAGAGCGCCCCTGCGGTGACGCTCTTCCGCGAACCGGAGCTCATGGGCGCCACGACCACGACGCCGGATGGCCGGACGCTCGTCTTCCAGCGCCAGCTGCGGCATGTCTGGAGCATCTGGCAGTGGGAAACGAGTGGTGGCCACCGGATGCTGCCCGTGGTGGACGATCGCTTCGACAACTACATGCCGGCGCTGTCGCCGGATGGACACTGGCTGGCGTACGTGTCCACCGCGTCGGGCGCGCACGAGATCTACGTGCGCCCCTGGCCGGGAAACGGGCAGCCCGCGCAGGTGTCCGAACGCGGCGGCACTGAACCGGTGTGGTCCGTCGATGGCCGGCGCCTTTTCTATCGCAATGGCAATGAGATGCTCGCGGCCACATTGGACGCGGGGCCGGCCCTCTCGATCCGCGCACGTACGCCGCTCTTCAGCCGCACGTTCGACGGCTCCATGGCGCACGCCAACTTCGTTCCCCTCGACGACGGACACTTCATCATGATCGGCGCCGCCGCCGGTGCGGAGCCTGACATGGTCGTCGTCATCAACTGGCTGTCGGAGCTGCGCAGGCGCCTTGGCGTGCCGGCAACGTGATGCGCGCTCGGCGGTGAAATGAATTCCGCGTCGGACGACGGCGCCTTTGCGGATCAGCCAGAGAACGCTCGCTCGATCAGCGATTCAAACGGCGCACCGTCCGACAGCGTCCCGAAGGCGACTCCATGCGCATGGCCGAGCCGGCTCTCGCAGTATGCATCGGCAATCGCGACGTTGCCGCTTCGCACGAGACACGACGCTTGCAGCGCCATCGCCATCCGCTCGACGAGGTGCCGCGATCGCGACTCGAGAGACTCTTCATGCGTGCGAAGCGATTTCTGCAGCGCCGCGATCTCCGCATCGAGCAGGCGATTGCCGCCGCGCACCGACTCCAGCTCCCCGAAGAATGCATCGGCGCTCGCGGGCTCCTTGCGCAGCGCGCGCAGCACGTCGAGACACTGGATGTTGCCGCTGCCTTCCCAGATCGAATTGAGCGGCGCCTGTCGGTACAGCCGCGGCAGCACCGACTCCTCCACGTAACCGGCGCCGCCGAGACATTCCTGCGCTTCGTTCACGAAGGGCGGGCAGCGCTTGCACACCCAGTACTTACCCACCGCCGTGACGATCCGCGCGAGCGCTCGCTCGACGGGATCGCGCGGACTTGCATCGATGGACCGCGCGACGCGGAGCGCGAGCGCGGTGGCGGCCTCCGATTCCAGCGCGAGGTCCGCAAGCACGTTGCGCATCAGCGGCTGCTCGGCGAGTCGCTTGCCAAATGCAGTGCGATGCCACGCGTGGTGCACGGCCTGCACGAGTGCCTGTCGCATGATGCCCGCCGAGCCGACGAGGCAATCCTGGCGAGTGAGCGCGACCATCTGGAGGATCGTCGCCACGCCGCGGCCGGGCTCGCCCACCATCCACGCCAACGCGCCCTGAAACTCCACCTCGGCGCTCGCGTTGCTCCAGTCGCCGAGCTTGTTCTTGAGACGCTGGATGCGGACGGCGTTACGCGTGCCGTCGGGAGCGAAGCGCGGAAGGAGGAAGCACGACAAGCCGGCGTCGGTCTGCGCGAGCACGAGATGCGCATCCGACATCGGCGCCGAGAAGAACCACTTGTGTCCGACGAGCTCGTAGAGCTCACCGGGGCCAGTCGCGCCGACGGGCGTCGCGCGGGTCGTGTTGCTGCGCACGTCGGAGCCACCCTGCTTCTCGGTCATCCCCATGCCGATCGTGTTGCCGTGCTTCTCGGCAGCAGGCACGGAGCGACCGTCGTACGATGTGCTGATCACGCGCGGCAGCCACTCGCGCGCGAGCGACGGCTCTTGCTCGAGCGACGGCACGCACGCGTACGTCATCGTGAGCGGGCAGCTCGTGCCCTGGTCCGCCTGCGTGTGCAGGTAAGCGAGGGCCGCGCGGGCGACGTGCGCGCCCTCGCGCGATGCGTTGCGCCACGCGAAGCCCGAAACGCCATGCTCGACGCCGAGTTGCATGAGGCGATGGTACGCGGGATGGAAGTCCACATCGTCGATGCGCACGCCGGTTCGGTCGAAGGCGCGCAGTGTTGGCCGGTTCTCGTTGGCGGCGACGGCCAGCGCCATCGATTCGCCGCCGATGACCTCGCCATACGCGGCAACCTGATCCTCTGCCCAGCCGCCACCCTCGCGCGCGAGGGCTTCGCGCAGCGGGAGGTCGGTGGAGTAGGCGTCGTATGGTGTCAGCGCGGGCGGCTGGTTCTCGACGTCGTGCGTGCGGAAGCGGTCGGCGACGGACACTGGATCTCCGGGCTGTTCCTGATGCGATGGCGGCACCGGCGCGGCACTCGGCGCGCACCCCTCATAATGCGTGTTGTCGACGACGGCGGAAATGGGCGATGCGCCGGTGGTGCGAGCGCGCCCTCGGCTCAAGAGCGCGCGACTACTTTGCAGCATGCTCAGCGACGTGATTTCGATTGCCGTCACGCTCGTCGTCGTGGCGATTCTTGCCTTCGTCTACCTGACCCTCTCGCTCAACGCGGAGAGCCGCGACCAGGCCAACGTCGTCAGCGTGCCGATGGTGACATCCGCGCTCGATGCGTTCATGCGCGCCGTCGGTGGCGCGGCCGGGCAGCCCACCGTGCATGGCAATACGGTCGACCTCTACCAAAACGGCGACGAGATCTTTCCGCCCATGCTCGCCGCCATCGCGGGTGCGCGAAGCACGGTCCACTTCTCGACCTACGTGTTCTGGGACGGCACCATCCCGGACACGTTCGCCGACGCGTTCAGCGCGGCCGCAGAACGGGGCATCACCGTTCGCGTCGTCCTCGACAGCGAAGGCGCCTCGCCAATGAAGAAGGCGGTGGCTGAACGCATGCGCGGCGCCGGCGTGCATGTCTCATGGTTTCACCGCGCCCGGTGGTACGATTGGGCCCGGTACAACCGCCGTACGCACCGCCGCCTCCTGATCGTCGATGGAACCGTGGCGTTCACCGGCGGCGTCGGCATCGCGGACGAGTGGAGCGGCCACGCGCAGAGCGCGAGGCACTGGCGCGACACCCACGTGCGCGTCACCGGCCCGGGCGTGACCGCCCTGCAGAGCGCCTTTCTCGACAATTGGAACACGTGCGAGAACGAGCTCCTCCTGCACGAGCGCGACTTTCCCGTGCAGCCCAGGACGGGCACGGTCACACTCGCCGCCATCGTGAGCACGCCGTCGAATGGCACCTCGCCGGCGCAGCGTGTCATCGCCGCGTGCGTTGCGGCGGCCGAGCGATCGCTGCACATCACGAATCCGTATTTCATCCCGACACGCGGCTTTCGCCATGCGTTGGTCGATGCGGTACGGCGCGGAGTGAAGGTACAGGTCGTGATGCCCGGCCCGTATCACGATCAGCCGATCGTGCGCCGCGCCAGCCGCCACACATGGAGGACCCTGGTGGACAACGGCGTGGAGCTGTACGAATATCAGCCCACGATGATTCACGCCAAGACGCTCGTCGTGGACGACGCGGTCATCCTGGTCGGTTCCATCAACTTCGACCCGCGATCGTTTTCCCTGAACGCAGAAGCCGGCATCGTGGCGGCGGACAAAGGTATCGCGGCCCGGATGAACACCGTGTTCGCAGCGGACATCTCGCAGAGCATCCGCGTCACCCCAGAGGCGATCGCCGCACGACCGTGGCCGAACCGCACGGTGGATGCGCTCTGCTACTGGGTCCGCGCGCAGCTCTAGGCGATCCTCCGACGGCAACTGTCGTGCACACAACCCCATGAGGTAGCGATGCCGGATATCACGTACGATGCGATCGTCGTCGGATCTGGAATCTCCGGCGGATGGGCAGCCAAGGAGCTGACCGAACGCGGACTCCGCGTGCTGTTGCTCGAGCGGGGAAAGAACATCGAGCACATCAAGGACTACGTGAATGCCACCAAGGCACCGTGGGAGTATCCGCATCGCGGCGGGCGCACTCGGGAGATGGAACGCCACTACCCGGTCATCAAGCGCAGCTTTCCGCTGAACGAGAAGAACGTCGACTGGTGGGTGAACGAGGAAGAATCACCCTACACGGAAGTGAAGCGCTTCGACTGGTATCGCGGCTATCATGTCGGCGGACGGTCGCTCATGTGGGGTCGCTGCAGCTTTCGATGGAGCGACTACGACTTCGAGGCGAACGCCAAGGACGGCATCGCGATCGACTGGCCCATTCGCTACGCGGATATCGCGCCGTGGTACAGCCACGTCGAAAAGTTCGCCGGAATCGCAGGTTCGGTCGAGGGGCTTCCGCAATTGCCCGATGGCGAGTTCCAACCGCAGATGCCGCTCAATTGCGGCGAGCTCCTCATCAAGGAGCGCCTGGAGAAACAGTACGACGGCAAGCGGAAGCTGATCTCGAGTCGCACGGCGAACCTCACTCAAGGGCTGACCGGCCGCGGCGCATGCCAATACCGCGACGCATGCTGGCTCGGCTGCCCGTACGGCGCGTATTTCAGCACGCAGTCGTCCACGCTGCCGGCGGCCATGAAAACCGGACGCCTCACGCTCAAGCCATTCTCGATCGCGAGTGAAATCCTCTACGACAAGGATCGCAAGCGCGCGAAAGGCGTCCGCGTCGTCGACGCCATCACCAACACGACGACGGACTACTCGGCCAAGGTCGTCTTCTTGTGTGCGTCCACGATCAACTCCGCGTGGCTGCTGCTGAATTCAGCCCATGACGTCTGGCCTGGTGGGCTGGGGAGCAGCTCGGGCGAACTTGGACACAACCTCATGGACCACCACTTCCGGCTTGGCGCCGAGGGGAAGCTCGACGGCCTGGACGACAAGACCATCTTCGGTCGTCGGCCAAACCCCTCGTACATTCCGCGCTATCGCAACCTGTTCGGCGACAAGCGTCCCTACCTGCGCGGCTTTGGGTACGAAGGTGGTGCGAGTCGCGAAAACTGGTCGCACGCCGTCGCGGAGCTCGGCGTAGGTGGTGCGTTCAAGGATCGCGTGGCGCAGCCAGGGGAGTGGAGCGTCGGCGGCACTGCGTTCGGCGAGATGCTGCCGAACCACGACAACAAGGTGACGCTCGACGAGGCGAAGAAGGACAAGTGGGGATTGCCGGTGCCGAAGATCGACTGCGCCATCGGCGAGAACGAGCGGCTCATGCGCAAGGACATGACGGACGACATGGCCGAGATGCTGACTGCCTGCGGCGCGCGGGACGTAATGCCGTTCGACAATGACTACACGCCAGGACAGGGTATCCACGAGATGGGCACCGCGCGCATGGGACGCGACCCGAAGACGTCGGTGCTGAACTCGCACAACCAGGTCTGGGACGCACCCAACGTCTTCGTCACTGACGGCGCATGCATGGTGTCGACCGCATGCCAGAATCCATCGCTGACCTACATGGCACTCACCGCACGCGCGGCAGACTTCGCGGTGCGGGAGCTGAAGCGGAACAACCTCTGACGCACCAAACGGAACCGGGCGAAGCCGATGTCGTCAGGGCGTCGCGCCCTTCCGTCGACTCGCGACGATGAGTAACGCTCCGATGACGACTGCAACGGCACCATAGACGGCCCACTGCATCTGTCCGGTCATGAAGCTTCCCGGAAGCACGTTGATCCCCTGGAGAATCCAGACGCAGCCGATGAGGACGAGCAGGACACCCAGCACCATTGTCACGATCTTCACGTTCGGTCTCCTGCGGCGCGCGTCGCCGCGTGTTCGAGTTGCCAGCCGGTGCGGTTTCGAGGACAATACTGCCATCTCGCCAAGCGTGCGAGTGGAGACGTAGCTTGACCGTCGTCGAGGACTCTTCGCGTCGTCCCTCGCCACCTCGGCAATCATCAATACCCCCAACCGGAATCGCGATGTCGGACGCAGTGACACGCAGGGAGTTCATTGCACGAGGTAGCGCAGCGGCGATCGCATTTGCGATTCCACTCCGTGCGATAGCGGGTGCTCCATCGAGTCTCTCTGCGGAGCGGCACCTCCTGTATGTCGCGGAGCCGGGCATCCGCAACTATGTCGAGTGGGGCGGAATCGGTGTGCTCGTATTCGACATCGATGACGGCTTCCGGCTCGTGCGACGAATACCGACGATGCACCTGGCGGCGGGGGAAAGCGCGGAGAACGTGAAGGGCACCTGTGCGAGCGCCGCCACCGGACGTCTGTACGTGAGCACCATCAAGCGCTTGTTGTGCATCGACCTCAATACCGACGCGTTGCTGTGGAACCGCGAATACGAGGGCGGCTGCGACCGGATGTCGATTACACCCGATGGGCGCACGATCTACCTGCCGACGCTCGAAGGACCCTGGTGGTTCGTGATCGACGCCGCCTCTGGCGACGAGATCACACGAATCGTGAGAGACTCCGGCGCGCACAACACCATCTGCTCACTGGACGGAACGCACGCGTACCTCGCCGGCCTCAAGTCGCCGTATCTCAGCGTCGTTGACACACGCACGCGAAAGGTGACGAGCCAGGTGGGACCGTTCGGCAACGTCATCCGACCGTTCACGATCGACGGCGCGCAACGCCGCTGTTACGTGAACGTCAACGATCTGCTTGGCTTCGAGATCGGTGACATTCGCACCAGCAAGGTGCTGCAGCGCGTCGAGGTGCCGGGATTCAAGGCTGGCCCGGTGAAGCGCCACGGATGTCCCGCCCATGGAATTGGCCTGACGCCAGATGAGCGGGAGCTTTGGCTGTGTGACGGAGCGAACAGCCATGTCCACGTGTTCGACCTGACCGGCTCGGCGCCCCGGCTGACGCACAGCATTCCCGTCCGCGATCAACCCGGGTGGGTGACATTCACGCTCGATGGCCGTTACGCCCTGCCGTCAACGGGCGAGGTGGTCGACGTCGCCAGCAAGCGCATCACGACGACGCTCGCTGACGAAGGGGGCCATGCGGTGCAGAGCGAGAAGCTGCTCGACGTGGTCTTCTCCGACACGCGCGCTACCAGAACCGGCGATCAGTTCGGACTCGGGCGACGGGTGACGAGATAGCGCATGGAGTGGCTCTCTAGGTCGCGCCCTCGAACAGCGCCGCGACGTCGATCTTCAGCGGTGATGATGCTCCCGAGGGAAACCACTCGAGCACCTCACGCGCGACGATGTCTGACCTGTCTCGCCGCACTGCGGTGATCACGCGCCGCTCAGCGTCGACCATCCAGTACTCGGCAACGCCGGCATCCATGTAGAGGCTGCGTTTCTTCACCTGATCTCGCCGCCGCGTGCTGGGCGACGCGATCTCCACGATCAGCGAGGGAATGGGCGACTCGTCCCAGTCCACGGTTCCCGGCACCTTGGGCAGGCGAACCATCAGGTCGGGCTCGACCTCCGAACCCTCGAATCGCATCACCGCTCTTGGATGGAACACGTAACCGAGTCCCTGCGCCTCAACGTAGGGGTCCAGCACGCGTGTTAGTCGCGCGCCGATAATCTCGTGCGGATCATTGGGCGGAGGAGTCACGAACAGCTCTCCCCGCACCAGCTCGTACTTGTTGCCGTCATCGGGAAGGCTGTGCACTTCCGCGAGCGTCCACTGCTTGGTGACCGTAGCCATGTGCATCCTGCACCAGTCCTTGGCGACTCGTGATCGGTGGGCATGCGCCAAGGGTGGCATGCGCGCGCCGGTGCAACGTCACCCGATCATCGCACCACGTATCGAAAGCCTCCGCCGAGCCTAGCCTCGGCGAGCGCGCCGAGTCAAGGGCCGCGGTGAGCTCTCGTCGAGTCGATCTCGCTGGTCAGGCGAAATTCAGGAATTGATCCCGAACAACCTGATAGCACTCGCAGGCGCGGCGCTCCAATCCGGCACGGTCCACGATGCGCATCACGCCGCGGCGATACCGAATCAACCCGGCGTCCTGAAGCGCGCCGGCCGCGATGGTCACACCGGTGCGACGCACGCCGAGCATGATGGCGAGATACTCGTGCTTGAGCGGGAAGGTGTCCACGCCGCCGACGCGATCGTGCGACATCAGCAGCCATCGGGCGCAGCGTTGCTCGATGTCGTGACGCGCGTTGCACGCCGCCGTCTGCCCGATCTGCCCGATGAAGGCGCAGGTGAACCGTTGGAAGACGCGCCGCAGCGATGCGCTCGCCATGCACGCGTCGGCGAGCGTATCTGCGGGAACGCGTTGCGTGAGTCCCGGAATCTGGCAGATCGTCTTGTGCAGGCTCGTTCGAACATCGAGCACGATACCGATCCCGGCGAACCCTTCATTGCCGATCGTCCCGATCTCGACCGCACTGCCATCAAACATGTTATTGATGACGGAGAGGACAGCGGTGTCCGGGAAGTATGCGTAAGTGAACTCGTCACCCGCCGCGACGATCACGTCACCCTGCACGAGCGACAGCTCTTCCAGATGCGGGGCGAGAAGCTCGGCATTGTCGGATGAAAGACCCGAGAGGAGCAGGTTGCCGGCGACGTCGGCGGGAGCGATGGTGGTCATGCCTGGCGCCTCTGGCGCTGCCGTGCAGGGGAACCCTCGAGAGGGCACACTCAGCTGACGGCAGGGGAGGCGCGCACAATCGCGAACGCCCGATGTCGAGAGATGGATGCTCGGCCGGTTAGCGGCCAGCTCAACTCACGCAACTACGTAACTTAAATCTATCCAATGTACGTTTCCGTGCATAAACAGATCGCGCACCCGATGAATCGACCTCTTTCCGCGCTCGCCATCGTCCTCTGCGGGCTCACGCTGTCGGCGATTCCGCGTGCCGCTGCACCCCGCGCCGATTGGATCGATCCCTACACCGGCCACCGGATCATCCGGCTCTCCTCGGAGCCGGGTAGCCAGACGCTCTATTTCCACGACAACGCCTATTCGCCCGAGGGCGACAAGTACGTCTTCAGCAGCCCGAGCGGCATCATGCTGATGGACTTGGCGAAGCTCGGCACCCAGCCGCCAAAGGCCGAGCTCGTCGTGCCGAATGGCGGCGGCACGTACATGGCTCGCCGGACACGCGAGGTGTATTTCACGCGCGGTGGACCTCGGCGCGGTGCCGCTCCGTCCGCGGCTGCGGGCGCCGCGGCCGCCCCAGCAACACCTCGTGCCGCACCCGAGGTGTACGCCTACAACTACGACACGAAAGAGACGCGACGAGTGCCGAATGCCTCGCGCACGCTCATCAATGCGGACGAGACGATGACTGTTACCACGGTCGCCGCGGAGGATCCAACCGGCAACACTCCGCGGCCTCCCGCACGCGAGTCGCGTCCGCAGCTGGAGCGGATGTTCCCCGGCAAACGTCTCGATGAGCTCACGCCGGAGCAGCAGTACTCGGTGACCAAGGAAGAGGGACTGGCGCGCCGAGCGCTCAATCCGGAGGGGATGGCGTTCGTCTTCACCGACTTGAAGACGGGCGAGGCGAAGACGGTCGGGTATCAGTACGGCTGGTTGAACCACATGCAGTTTTCGCCCACGGATCCGAACCTGCTGCTCTACTGCCACGAGGGTACGTGGCACGAGGTGGATCGCATCTGGACCATTCGCACGGATGGAAGTGAGAAGACGCTCCGTCACGCGCGCACGATGGACATGGAGATCGCGGGCCACGAGTTCTGGAGCTTCGACGGCAAGCACATCTGGTTCGACCTTCAGACGCCGCGCAGCCAGGTGTTCTGGATTGCCGGTGTCGATCTCGCTTCCGGCAAGGAGACGCGTTACAGCGTCGACCGCGATGCGTGGTCCGTGCACTACAACGTGTCGCGCGACAACACGATGTTCATGGGCGACGGCGGTGACGAGACACAGGTCGCGTTCGCGAAGGACGGCATGTGGATCAACCTGTTCACCCTGCAGCCGGGCGACCGATTGAAGCGCGAGCGGCTGGTGAACATGTCGAAGCACAACTACGTCACGGGACGCGGTGGGGTGGAACCAAACGGGTCGATCACGCCCGACAAGAAGTGGGTGATCTTCACAGGCAATTTCGACGGTGAGCGGCACGTGTACGCGGTCGCCACTACACGGAGCAACTGAACGACACATGCCACTGCGCGCGTGCGACTTCTTCGACGTCGTACGCAACTGGTAGCCGGCTATCTTGAAGATCGACATGAGGCAAACGCCAGCTGATTCGAACGCCCTCCCATTGAGCGCCGACACGACGCAGCGTGAGGATGCGGCGCGCCGCGGCCGATTGCTTTCTCGCGCAACGTTGGCCTACAACATCGGCGAAGGGCTGGCTGCGCTTGTTGTCGGCGCGCTCGCCGGAAGCGTAGCGCTGCTCGGTTTCGGTATCGACAGCGTGATCGAGGTCATCTCTAGCGTTGCCACTCTCTGGCGGCTTCGTAGCGATGCCGATCCGGTGCGAAGAATTCATTCCGAACGTGTTGCACTCAGGATCATCGGTATTTGTTTCTTGGCGCTTGCCCTCTACATCCTGGCTGATGCGGGACATGCGCTCGCCACCCGCGAAGTGCCGGCGCGCACGATTCCCGGCGTGATCATCACGGCGTTGTCCGTGATCGTGATGCCGCTTTTGGCGCGGGGAAAGCGCCAAGTCGCCGTGACACTCGGCAGCCGCGCGCTCGATGCCGACGCCACGCAGACCAGTCTGTGCGCCTACCTCTCGCTAATTGTCCTGTGCGGCGTGCTACTCAACGTGCTGTTCGGGTGGTGGTGGGCCGACCCCGTCGCTGCGTTGGCGATGGTGCCCATCATTGCCAGGGAAGGCATCGAAGGGCTTCGCGGTGAGGTAACGTGCGACGATTGCTGATGCGGGCCATAATCTCAGCGACGTGCTGGGCTTGTTGCTCGCGTGGGCGGCCATCCGGCTCGGACAATCCCGCCCCACGTCGCGGCGCACGTATGGTTACCGCCGCTCGTCGATCCTCGCGGCGCTGTCCAACGCGGCAATGCTCCTCCTTGTCACAGGCGCCGTCACTTGGGAGGCGATCCGCCGGCTCCAACATCCGGAACCCGTAGTGGCGACGACGATCATGTGGGTTGCGGCCGCCGGCATTGTGATCAACGGGATCACGGCGATGATGTTCTTCTCCGGACGGGCACATGACGTCAACATCCGTGGCGCCTACATGCACATGGCATCGGACGCATTGGTCTCGCTCGGCGTGGTGATGGCAGGTTTCGCGATTCGAGCGACCGGACGGCTATGGATCGACCCCGTCGTCAGCATCGCCATCGGCGTCGTCATCACCGCAGGAACGTGGGGCCTGCTGAAGGAATCCCTTAACCTCGCGATGGACGCCGTTCCGTCGCATATCGAGCCTGCGGAGGTCGAGGGCTTCCTCGCAGCTGTGCCGGGCGTTGCTGTCGTGCACGATCTCCACATCTGGGGCATGAGCACGACCGAGACCGCCATGACGGTGCATCTTGTCACGCCCGACGGCGACCTGGACGACAGCAGGCTTGCGTCGATCGCGGCCTCGATGAAGGAGCGGTTTACCATCGGGCATTGCACGATCCAACTGGAGCATGGTGACGACGCGCATCCGTGCGCCCAGGAGCCCGCCACAACGGTGTGACGCGACCTGCGGACGAACGAGGGTCCGAAGGACGAGAATCTTTCAGCCTCGAGCCACAATGACCGAACCGATGTCAGGTCGTGACACAAACCGCGCTGCCCCGTCTGGACGGGCGTCGCTGGACCTCAAGACCCACTGGGAGCAGGTCTACTCGTCGAAGGCGGGCGACGCGATGAGTTGGTATCAGGCGCACCCAACTCTTTCCCTGGAGCTCATCGACGCGCAGGCGTGCGCGCCAGATTGCGCGATCATCGACATCGGCGGCGGCGATTCGACGCTAGTGGACTTCCTCGTCGAGCGGCACCGGGGGCGCACGACCGTGGTCGATCTCTCCGGCACCGCGCTCGCCCGCGCGCGGGCTCGACTGGGCAAGCGCGCGGAGGAAGTGGCTTGGATTGAAGCTGACGTCACGCGCCTCGAGCTTCCAACCGCGAGCTTCGACGTCTGGCACGACCGCGCCGTCTTCCACTTCCTCATGGACCCCGCGGATCGGGAACGCTACGTCGCCATCGCCTCGAATGCCGTGCGTGCCAACGGGACAGCGATCGTCGCCACGTTCGCCGCGGACGGCCCGACGCGTTGCAGCGGCCTGGAGGTCATGCGGTACAGCCCCGACGCGCTGGCCGAGCAATTTGCGAGCGCCTTTACACTACGAAACGGTCTTACCGACATACATCGGACGCCGTGGGGCTCCGAGCAACGCTTCAGCTACGTCGTACTGCAACGCCAGTGACGGTAGAGGCTCTCCAACGCTCAATCACGCGTCGCCGATGGCGGGAGCTGCGGCGTCAGGCTGCTGCTCGGGCGTCGGCGCTAACAAGAGCCCGCCGGTGCGGAGATATTCCGCAAAGTCAGGCGGTAGCGTGCTCGCGAGAATGCCTCGTGCGGCTTCTTCGACGTCGTACGCAATGCGGACGAACTCCACATTGACGCTCGCCTCACTTACGTCAAGGACCACATAACCAGCGCGGGGATCACCGTCCTTCGGTCGGCCCACGCTGCCGGTATTCACGAAGTGGATACCCCCTACGATGCGATGCCAAGGCTTGTGCGTGTGCCCAAAGCAGATGATGTCACCGGAACGGGAGCCCATGCTCTTCGCCATCGTCGTCAGGAACTCGTCGCTCCTGTCTTCGGTGACGTACACCGTGTTCAGTGCGTGGTTTCCATGAACGAGACGGATCGTTGGCCCAGAGACATGTCCACCCAATGGCCGAATGTCGATCCGGAACGGAAGGCTGCCCAGAAAGTGCTTCGCGTCATCGGACGTGTGCTCGAGCGTCCACGCGTAGCTCTCGTGCGAGAGCGCTTCCTGCCGGGGATCCTCATATCTGCACCCACAATGCTTGTAGTGCGTCGCCACGGTAGAGTCGTAATTCCCAGCAACACCGGCAATATGCGCGTCGCGAAGTATCGCGACGACCTCGTTGGGCCACGGTGCGTAGCCGACGAGGTCCCCAAGATGATACGTGCCCGTCACGTTCTCTTTCGACTGCGCATCGCGAAGCACCGCCTCGAGCGCGGGGCGATTCGCGTGCACATCGCTCAGCAGGATGTAGCGCACTAGTGTCATGAGTTAGAAGTGTGCAGACAGTATCGCCATCACCGGGGTGCGCGAGCGTGAGCCTCCAGCCATCAGCCCATCAGAGCGCGAGCTCGTGCTCATGCTGAAGCTCGAGCTCTAGTTGGCTCAAAGCTGGGGGCTTCACGCTCACGCTCATGCTCTAGAGAACAATCATTTCTCCACGAACTTCTAACGATCAGTCGCAGCAACCGGGCGCGCAGCACGCGGCTGCTTCACCAGCAGCCACAGCGGACGCAGTGCCCAGCGCAGCGAGCGGAATCGAACGCTTGGCCGGCGTGCCCGGTTTCGTCGCTCGCACGAAGCCGCTGATGATCTTTCCCTCAACATCGGCCGCGACGGCGAGATCGAGCCCAGTCCCCTGAAGCAGCGCCTCCGCATCCTCACGCGTGTAAGAGCGCGTGACTTCGATGCTCGGATTCTCGAATCCAACCTCGCGCAGCAGGCCGAGGAACTCCTCGTCACCGAGAGCACCGGCGACGCAGCCAGTCCACAGCGCCATGCACTTCCGAACGGCCTCGGGGAGCTCGCCGCGGACAATCACATCGCTAACAGCGAAGCGTCCGCCGGGCTTGAGAACGCGGAAGGCCTCCGCGAGAACGGCGCGCTTGTCGCCCGAAAGGTTGATGACGCAGTTCGAGATGATGACGTCCACCGAGTTACGCGGCAGCGGAATGCTCTCGATGTGGCCGCGGAGAAACTCGACGTTCGTTGCGCCAGCACGCGCCTTGTTCTCGTTCGCCAGCTCGAGCATGTCGTCCGTCATGTCCAGACCGTACGCCTTACCCGTCGGGCCGACGCGCTTCGCCGAGAGCAGGACATCGATGCCGCCGCCGGAGCCCAGGTCGAGCACGACTTCGCCTTCACTCAGGTCGGCGAGCGCGGTCGGGTTACCACAGCCGAGTGATGCGAGCAACGCCTCCATCGGAATACCTGCCGCTTGGCCATCGTCGTACAGGTTGGCCGTGATCGGATCCCAACTTTCGCTGGTCGCGCCGCAGCAACCGCTCGACTCCGAGGCAGGGCCGCAACAGGAGGCGCCCGTCTGACCATCACTCACCTTGCGGGCCGCATCGCCGTACCGCGCCTGCACCGTCTCGCGGAGCGCCGTGAGATCCGCCGTGTTCGTCGCATCCTGTCCTGCGAGTGTCGTCTGTGTCATGATCGTCTCCTCAGCAAGAAATCTTGATGTATCGGGAAAAAAAAATAGTAAATCAGCAGCAACCAGACTTGAGGACACGGGTGGCCTTCGGTCGAAGCGATGACAACAACGCTTCTGACTCGAGAAAGGCGTCGCGTGCGAGCGTGTAGTAGCTCCACCGTCCTTCGCGGCGGTCCGTCACCAACCCAGCGTCCTTCAGAACCTTGAGATGGTAGGAGAGCCGGGACTGGCCCGTCTCCAACGCATCCGTCAGGTCACACACGCACTTTTCCCCATCGAGCAGGCGGGCGACAATCTCGACACGCGCCTCGTCGGCGAGGGCGTTGCAGAGCTGTGCGATGCGGGGAACGTCGAGGGTCGCGGTGGTCACAGGTAGCATAGTATCATGTTTTCTTGATGCGTCAAGGGAGAGCAAACTCGTGTGGCCTACAACTGCTCGTTCTCGCAGGCCGTCGGCTCGCGTGGCTTGTGCACAACAACCGCA
>DAIUFP010000019.1:0-95387 GCA_036844565.1 Gemmatimonadaceae bacterium
CCTCCATACTACGACGATTGCTTCAGCAGCGCCCCAAGGGGCGGGGAAAAGCCCCGACTACGATTTTACGCGTTCCTTTGCACGTGAGCTTCGGCGTTATGCAGCCAACGGGCCTCGTCGTGGGCGTCGAGTAGAGTTGGTGTCCGTCGTGCGCTACATTGGCGCACATGGCCTCCGAGGCGGTCTACATCGAAACCACGATCTTCAGCTATCTCGCGGCCAATGAACCGCGGGATCCGATCCTCGCCGCACATCATCGCATCACCCGCGCTTGGTGGGAGCGCGATCGGCACCAATACCACCTCGTCTCGTCGGCCGTCGTCCTCCGGGAGATCGCCGCCGGGAATCAGGGGATGGCCGCCAAGCGCATGGCCTTGGCGACCGGCATTGAGCTGCTGGCCATCTCTCCCCCCGTCGAGGCGCTGGCGGCCACCCTCCTCGCCCGTGGCCTTGTCCCGCGCACCGTGGTCGATGACGCGCTCCATCTGGCAGTCGCCACCGTCGGCCGCACGGCGTATCTTCTCACATGGAACCTACGGCACATGGCCGGCGCGGTCGCGCGTCGGCGCATTGAGAACGAGCTACGCCAACTGGGGTACGATCCCCCGACGATCTGCACACCAGAAGACCTGAAGGCCGCATATGATTGACGCCACTGTGACCAGCACCGAACTCCCATCGGACGCGCTTGGGGGCGAGGATCCTTTCGTGGCCGAGGTGCGCGCAACGCGAGCCACCCTCGCCCGCGACGCAGGCTACGACCTCGGTCGGATCGTCACCGACTTGCGGCGCATCGAGCTCGAGGAGAGCGCTCACGGTCGAACGATCCTCGCCACGGGCAGTCCCGCTCCCGGGGCGGCTTCATAACGTCGCGTTGCACTTGACAGGCGATCGAATGATGGCGCCCTCTACGCGGGCACTTTATTTGGCCCGCTTGCAAGTGAACTCTAGCGTCATACATCAACAGCCCACTTGCCCCGGACACATTTCGAAAAGCAGCTTTTAACACATGGGCCAGCCTGCGTTCGATTTCCTGAGTCTCAGTATCGATGAGCGCCTCCAGCTCGTCGGCGATATCTGGGATAGCATTGCGGATGCGGCGAATACCTCGCCTGACGTGCTCCCGTTGACGGAGGCACAAAAGGCCGAGTTGGATCGTCGCATTGCGGAAGCAGATGCGGATCCTTCTAGTCTGGTTCCCATGGACGAGGTTCTCGAGCGGGTGCGCGCTCGGATTCGACGCGTCTGAGCAGGCCGCTCCTTCGGTGATCACGCGTGCTCACCGCCGCATCGTCTGGACATTGCCCGCTGAACAGGACCTGACGGACGCCGCGCTTTGGTACGCCGAGCACCAAGGCGAACTCGCCGAGGCTCTTGCTTCACCTTTGTTGACACTTTCAGTTAACACCAAGGTGTGCTCCAACAGGCGCACGCGTAGCTGCAAGAAGAGCCCGTTCCCCGCCAGCGCTCCGCACCTTCACTTCGCTACGGGCCCGGCGACGCCCCACGTCGCCGGATCTTCGAGGCCGAGCAGCCACACGGAGTAGCCACGCAGCTTGTACTTCCGGACGAGCTCCAGTTTCTCCTTGAATGCGCGTGCATCCTCGAGCCATGCATGCTCGAATACGCCGTGATCCTCCCACATCGCGTACGACGCCTTCTGCACGTCGTCCCACTGCGGCTTCGCGCCGGCCTTCGACATGATGCGCATCACGGCGGGATAGGCGATGTCGTTGCCCCTCATGCGCGAGCCCGTCGCAGGTTCGTACGCCGAGAACCAGTAGTCGGAGTAGGCAGGAATGCCGAGCGAGATCTTCGACGGCGACACGCCTAACGAGAGCGCATACTGGAGGGAGCTCTCCATCCACGGAAACCCGGCGACGGGGCCGGGGGTCGAGCCGCCCGTATGCTGCGCGTACGTCATGTATGAAATGAAGTCGAGCGTGTCGGCGAGGGCCTTGTAGTCGTACGCCGCGCGCCAGTTATCGAAGATCCATTTCTGGTACGCGGTGACGCCCGGATCCTCATTCAGTCTCGGGACGACGGCGGCGGACACGGTGCAGCCCGCGTGATGCAGCGAGTCGACGGACTCGCTGAGGATATGATGGATCAACTGCTGATCGAATCCCGGATTCATCACGAGCGGGACGAGCTTCACCCTGCTCGCCTTCGCCGCGGCGATGACGCGCGGGGCGACGCTGCCATTGATGTTGCCCGTCGAGTCGAAGCCGAAGACCTGCGGCGAGACGATGGAGATGTGGCTGGCGTTCGCCTCGAAGCTCAGGATACTCTCATCATCGTTGCGCGAATACCAAAGCGCTTCGCTCGGCGGCAGGGTGTGGGCCGCGCACGAGGTGACGAGCGTCGCAATAGTGAGCAGCTGGAATGCAATTGTGGCAAACGCCAAGCGCGGTGGTGGTTGCTTGGGGCACGCGGAGCCGCACACTTCGACGGTTCGTGGCATGAGCAGAGTGGGAGAAGAGCGGTGTTCGAGACGACACCGATCAGCCGGCGATCGACAACGGCCGGTAGGCGACGGCGGGAGGAGAGCCACGAGCGTGCGTATGTCGGGCTCGGTGCGGTCCGAATATGGGCGCGTCGCACCAGTGGCGTCAGCATCATGCGCGAGAATACGGTCGCAAGCTTGATACGCTAGAGGTGTCTGGCCGGCAGCAGGCTGGTCCGATCTACTCTCGCGATTGAAGGCGAGATGCGTACGATCAGTATGGCCGGGAGCGGGATGACGATCGCGTAAACGTACTGCGTCCGAGAGACGCCGATGCCGAACGGAAACCAGATGCCCGGCACGCCGATCGGATCGAGCAGTTCGCCGCCGAATAGCCCGACCACAATTGAGGCTAACGTGACGAGCGCCAGAAGCCGCATCGTGCCACTGCGGGCAATGCGTACTACGGACGGAGACGCGAGTCCGGTGCGCGCCTGATGCCCGCGCGAGGTTCTTGCTCTATTGGCTGTTCGTGCGGCCGGGCAGTGGACTCATCCGCCGGTCGATGCTGCGGGCCATTCGGCGCGAGGCGGAGACGTGACGCATACTTGCCGTGCGAGCCCTTCGGCCGGTCTGCGCGTATGCAGCTGCGGCGGCCGGCGGCGCGCCGGCAGTCTGGCAAAGCGCTCCACCTGTCGGGCGACGGCCGGAATTGCGGCGAATGCGGCACTGGATCCTATTTGGTTCTCCCGCAGGTGAGCTTTGGCGTTCGATCGGAGTAGTTTCTCAGGAGTTGCCTGCCGTTGACACTGACCCTCGACCTGCTCTCCGGGCCGTTGAGACGCGGCCGTTGTGCAGGAGGATGTTCTCGGGCTTGATGTCGCGTGAATCACCCCGTGCTCGTGCGCGTACTGGAGCGCGTCCGCGACCTGGTCGGTGACGTCGGCCATGGGTCTCGCCCCTCAGTTCGGGACGTGCTCGTCGGATGGGAGACTCGATTCCGATAAGGCTTCGATCCTGCGACGCAAGGTGCGCGGCGCTGCGGAGGTCGTCGAGACGATCCCGCCGGGACGTCTATTGATGAAGCGTGCAACGCGCGCTCTTTTAGTCATCGGGTGGTCGGCCAGCAGCTTCTCCGGAGGCCGCCAGTCGCCACGACTCCAACACAATGCCGCTGTAACCGTCGGTGTCGCGCAGCGGGCATTCCTTCACGAACTCTCGAGACATGAATCCCCGCTCCCGCACGCTCGTGGGAATCGCTGGCGTCGCGCTCGCCGTGGCGATGTCATATCCGGCCACTGCGTTAGCGCAGACCTGGCGCGCGGACAACGGGAACGGGACGTTCTCGAATCCGCTGTTCTACGACGAGTTCTCGGATCCCGACCTGATACGCGTCGGGAACGAGTTCTACCTCACCGGCACCACGATGCACACCATGCCGGGGCTTCCGGTGCTGCATTCGCGCGACCTCGTGAACTGGGAATTCATGAGCTATGCGCTGGACAAGCTCGACCTCGGGCCGGAGTACCGCTTCGAGGGAGGCAAGGACATCTACGGCAAGGGAATATGGGCGCCGAGCTTCCGCTATCACGCGGGCACGTTCCACATCTTCAGCAATGTGAACGGCCAGACGACGCAGCACTTCACCGCGACGAATCCGCGTGGGCCGTGGACGCACACCGCCATGAAGCGCGCGTTCCACGATCTCTCGGTGCTCTTCGACGATGACGGCAAGGTCTACGTCATCTGGGGCTACCAGGACATCCACATCGCGCAGCTCGACAGCACGCTCACCGACATGGTGCCCGGCAGCGAGCACGTACTCTTCGCGAAGAACGCGGGCATGGGCGAGGGATCGCACTTCTACAAGATCGGCGGGAAGTATTACATCACCAGCGCATGGTACGCGGGGCGTATGCGACTCGCAGCTGCGCGCGCCGATCATCCCGAGGGGCCGTACGAAGTGAACCGGGAAGTCAGTGCCGACGAGACGTTCGGCCTCCGCGAGGGACATCGCGTGCAGGGGAACGGGAATGCGCCGAAGATCGTCGTGACCGCGGGCAACCCCACGGCGCGTGGCCACATGTCCATGCACCAGGGCGGCATCGTGCTGACCCCCGCGGGTGAGTGGTGGGGATTCTCGATGATGGACGCGAACTCGATCGGGCGGCTCACTGCACTCTCTCCCGTCACCTGGAAGGACGGCTGGCCATACTTCGGCTTACCCGGAAATCTCGGGCGCACGCCGCGCGTGTGGGTCAAGCCGAAGACCGCCACGCCCAGTGTGCCGAGTGCGCCATACGTGCGCAGTGATACGTTCTCCGGGCCGCGGCTCGGCAATGTCTGGGAATGGAATCACGTGCCCGACGACACGAAGTGGTCGCTCACGGAACGCGCCGGCTTTCTCCGGCTGCACGCACTCCCCGCGACGGACTTCTGGACGGCGCGGAATTCACTGACCCAGCGTGCCGTGGGTCCTCAGTCAACGGCAGCGACGTTCCTCGACGCCGCCGGCATGCAGGAGAACGACGTGGGCGGGCTCGCGCTGCTGAGCCGGCCGTATGCGTGGATCGGCGTGCGTCGGTTCGCCGACAAGCTGATGCTGCAGCAGTACGACCAGACGATGGACTCGACGGCGAGCGTGCCGCTCACCGGCACGAAGGTGTGGTTGCGCGTGGAGTGTGACTTCCTCACCGAGACGGCCCACTTCGGCTACAGCAGCGACGGCAGGACGTGGACGACATTCGGCCGACCGTTCACCATGGCGTTCCAGCTGAAGACCTTTCAGGGCGTGCGCTTCGCGCTCTTCAACTACAACGCGGCTGGCGCACCGGGCGGCACGGCGGACTTCGATCTCATGCGCGTGGACGAAGCGCATCCCCGCGGATTCATGCAGCCGATCCCCATGGGGCGCACGATCGCGTTGAAGGCGGCAGGGCGTGACACGCCATTTGCCCTCGACGACGCGGATGCCTTCACCATTGTCGATCGTGGACTGGGACGCGTCGCGCTGCGCGCCGGCGAGCGGTTCGTCTCTGTCACCGCGCTCACCGACAGCACGAGCAGCGTCGCCCTCCGCGCAACCACGCCGGGTGATCACGAGACGTTCCAGTGGATGGAAACGCTGTACGGCGACGTGGTGCTGATGTCGCTCTCCACCCACCGCTACTTGCGCATCGAGACCGACGGGCGGTTGTCGAGTGACAGTCGCGGACCGGAGCCCGACCCGAATGACGGTACCGCGCTCTCGTGGCGCGGCATCACGCGAGGTCGCAACGGACACTGACGCTACATGTGACCTGTTCGGGTGGCGGGAAGCGCACAGCCCGTGCGGTTCGCGCCCTTCCGTCGGCTCGCGCACGAACGCTACGTATTGTACTGGAATCGCCACGCATCCTGAGCCCGCGGCAGTCATCGATGGCCCTTCGTCCACGACGCACCCCATGATTCGTCGTCTCAGCCTCTTCTCACGCCGCGTTGCGCCCATCGCCGCACTGGTAGTGTGCGTTCGCGCCGGTGCGCAGGACGCGCCCGCGAAGCCAGCGCTGAACATCCCCGCCCCGGTGGCCGGTGCGGCGCCCGTCGCCGTGGAACGCATCGTCGTGCACGGTGCCTCGCTCGAGGGCAACCTGGAGGGGGATTCGCCGGATCGCGGGGTCATCGTCTATCTCCCCCCGAGCTACGCGAAGAACAGGGCGAGACGATATCCGGTGGTGTATGCGCTCCACGGCTACTCGATCAACAACGAGAAGTGGAGTACGGAGATCAGGACGCCACAGACCGTGGAGGGTGCGTTCGCCACCGGCACGCGGGAGATGATCGTCGTGCTCGCCGATGCGCAGACGCTGCACAACGGGTCGATGTACTCCAACTCCGTGACCACCGGCAACTGGGAAGCTTTCATCTCGCATGACCTCGTGTCGTACATCGATGGGCACTACCGCACGATCGCGAATCGCGCGAGCCGCGGCATCGCAGGACACTCGATGGGCGGCTATGGCACCGTGCGCATCGCGCTGAAGTATCCCGAGGTCTTCTCGTCGTTCTACGCCATGAGCCCGTGCTGCATGGGCGCGCGCGGTGCGCCGCCCGCGGAAATGGGAAAGCGGATCGAGGCGGCGGTGGCGGCCGGTCAGAGTGCGACACTGGACTTCGGCACGCGCGCCACGCTCGCCTCGGCTGCCGCGTGGTCGCCGAACCCGAAGGCGCCGCCCTTCTACCTCGACCTTCCGACGAAGGACGGCGTCGCGCAGCCGTCCGTCCTCGCACGATGGGCAGCGAATTCACCGCTCGCCATGGTGGACCAGTACGTGCCCAACCTGCGACGCTACACAGCCATCGCGCTCGACGTGGGTGACCGCGACGGGCTGCGCGTGGATACCGCGGAGCTGCACCGGATGCTCGATGCATATGGGATCGCGAACAGTTTCGAGATGTACCCGGGCGACCACGTGAGCGCCGTCGCCGACCGGATGCAGAATCACGTCCTTCCGTTCTTCGGCCAGCATCTCGTCTTCGGCAGTGTGCGCTGACCACCTGCTGAATCGCTCGGACATCCGCGGTGAGGCGGGTGGCGCAGGGATCGAGGCTGGCGGGGCGTCATGCATGCCCTTCGCATTTTCGCTCCGCTCTCCGCGCGGGGCCCGCCTTCGATAGCCTTCCACATGAGCAACCCCAAACCCACCGCGCTCCCCGTGCGCCTGTTCAAGGATGCCGCGGCGTGGGAAGCGTGGCTCGCCAAGGAGCACGCGAAGTCTGCCGGCCTGTGGCTGCGGATCGCCAAGGCAGCATCGAACGTCAAATCGGTGTCGTACGCCGAGGCGCTCGACGTCGCGCTCTGCTACGGCTGGATCGACGGTCAAAAGAAGAAGTTCGACGACGCGACCTGGATCCAGAGGTTCACGCCGCGCGGTAAGCGAAGCATCTGGTCGAAGATCAACCGCGAGAAGGTGCAGCGTCTCGTCGAGAGCGGCCGCATGCAATCACCCGGCCTCGACGCTGTGGACCGCGGCAAGGCGAGCGGTCAGTGGGACTCCGCGTACGACTCGCATCGAACCGCCGGCGTGCCGGACGACCTTCAGCGCGCGCTCGACGCACACCCGAAAGCGAAGGCTTTTTTCGCGACCCTGAACAGTGCGAACCGATACTCCATCCTGTTCCGGATCCAGACCGTGAAGAGAGCCGAGACGCGCGCGAAGAAAATCGAGCAGTTCGTCGGCATGTTGGAGCGCCACGAGGTGATCCACTCGTAGCTTGGGCGCGCCTCGCCCGGTCCGGGACCAACGGACTTTCACGCGGTACGCCGTCCATTCGAGATTTACGAGTACGGATCGCGCAGGGGACAGCGTAACGAACGCTGCACCTTCCAAGGGGGCTCAGGTTTGCGTGCGGCTTCGCCGCACGACTGGCCCATCGCCGTCGTGACTGCTCGAGACACGCGGCCGCTCACCTCGCGACGGCGACGACGCGGGCGGAAGACGCCTGCCGCGCAAGGTCGAGCACGAAGGCCTGGATCAACTTTGCCTGATCACTCGAGATATCGCTGCTGAATGACGGCATGCCGAGCGATCTCCTCGCCCCTCCGCGCACGATCGCCTCGAACGTTGCATGTGTCGCCGCGTTCGAACGTCGGAGGTCCGGTATCGCGCCGCTGTTCACGAGATTCTGTTCGGGGTTGTGGCAGCGCGCGCAATACGATCGATAGAGCCCGCCGCCTTCCTTGATCTCCGCTGTTGTCGCCTTCACCTCGAGCGCTGGCGGCGGTATCGGTGATGTGTCGCGAACGAAGCTCGGTAGCGTCGCCTTGCCGTCGAGTGCGAACACCAGCAGGCGCCCGGGGCCGGTGCGGACCTTCGGGTCGGCGAACTGCGCAGGTGGTGCGGCGAGCACGGCAACGTATTGCACGCCATCGACGGCATACGTCATCGCCGCCGCCGCGATGCCCACCTTCGCGTCATACTGCCACAGCATCCTGCCATCGGTGGCCCTGTAGGCCGCGAAGATGCCGTCCGCCCGCCCTTGGAAGACGATGTTCCCCGCGGTGCTCAGCGTGCCGCCGCTCCGCAGCACCGGATGCTCCACGCGCCACGCTTCCCGATGCGCCACCGGATCCCACGCGATGAGCCGGCCCTTCGGGGGCGGCATCGAGTCCCGTTTCGCCTTCAGCGGTCCATCGTACCGGTAGTTCATCCCCATCGTCCGGTCGTTCGTATTGAGGGTGAACGCGGAGTCGACGACGTGCAGCAGCATGCCACCGTCAGTCACGCTCAGGTACATCCAGCCCGTCGTGGGACTGAACGATGTCGGGTTCCAGTTGTGCCCACCGTAGTCCGCTGGCGAGACGATGACGCCGGTCCGACTGGGCTTCGCCGCCGGGTTCACGATCGGCCGTCCATTCGCGTCCATGCCGGTGGCCCAGGTCATCGCCGCGTACGGTGTGGCCGAGATCAGCTTCCCGGTCTCGCGATCGATGACGTAGAAGAATGCGTTCTTGTTCGGCTGCATCAGCACCTTGCGCGGCCGCCCGTCGATCGTGAGGTCGGCGAGGGTGATCGGCTGCGTAGCGTCGTAGTCCCAGCTGTCGCCGGGCGTCGTCTGGTAGTGCCACACGAACTCGCCGGTACTCGCCTTGATGGCGACGATGGACGAGGCGTAGAGGTTGTCACCCTCCTTGTCGCCGCGCAGCTCCGGATACCATGGATTCGCGTTGCCCGTGCCGACGTAGACCAGGTCGAGCGTCGGGTCGTAGACGATCGGATCCCACGGGCTCGCACCGCCGCCTGCCTTGTACCACTGGCCCGACCACGTCGCAGCCGCGCGCTTCAAAGCCTCCGACTCGAAGGGCTTCGCCGGGTCACCGGGCACCATATATGTCCGCCAGGCCAGCGCACCGGAGCCAGCGTCGTATGCGGAGATGAAGCCACGCACGGCGTATTCGGAACCCGCATTCCCGATGAGCACACGGCCCGCGGCGATCCTCGGCGCACCGGTGATGGCGTAGGGTCCGTCCTTCGGCGTGGTCTGCACCGACCACACCGGAGCGCCCGTCTTCCGGTCGAGTGCAACGAGGCGGCCGTCGATAGTGCCGACATAGACCTTGTCGTGGAAAAGAGCGACGCCGCGATTCACGACGTCGCAGCAGACGAACTTGGCGTGATCCTTCGGAACGGCGGGGTCGTAGCGCCAGAGGACCGTCCCGCTGCGTGCGTCGATGGCGTACACCACACTCCACGCGCTCGTGGCGTACATGACGCCGTCGCTTACCAGCGGCGTTCCCTCGAGCCCGCGCAGCGTCTGGAAATCCACGGACCACGCCAGGCCGAGACGCGAGACGCTCTGTTCGTCGACCTGCCGTAGCGGGCTATGTCGCTGCTCGGTGTACGTGCGGCCGTAGCTGAGCCATTCAGCGGAATCCGCATCCGCGGCGCGCAGGGCCGCGTCGTCGAGATCGTGTCCTCGGCCACACGCACCAAGGATGGCAATACCGGCGAGCATGGCGAGAACGCAGACGGTTCGTGGCATGAGCGGGGTGGGAGAGGAACGGTGTTCGTGCTGACACCGATCGGCCAGCGATCGAAAACGGCCGGTACGCGACGGCAGGAGGAGGGCCGCGCGTGTGCGGATTTCGCGCGGGGCGGTCCGAATATGGGTGCGACGCACCACTGGCGTCAGGGATGTCGTCGCGACCCCGGGGCGCGAGACGCACCGCACGACGGACGCGGTGCCGCGCGCACGCTTCGAGACGGAGGAGCGAATGCAACTCCAGCCCCTCGCGGCGCGCGTGTATCGCCCGCTGTTGGTGCCCGTCGACCCTATCGCGGGTCGGACTACTACGCGTTCACGTACTCATTGACAACAAGTCGCGGTCCTGCCAGATCATACTCCTCACTTTACCGAGTGGAGGTCCCATGAGACGCACTACGAACCACGTTCTCGTACTCGTCGCTGTCGCACTCGCCGCCGCCGCGTGCGCGGACAGCGCGCGCATCACGACACCATCGAAGCCAACGCTCGTTCAAGCGATAGCGAGCACGGCCAGCGCCACGGCGCCCGCGGGCATTCCGGCGCCACCGGCGGGATTCACATTGTTCTGGAGCGACGACTTCACCGGCGCGGCAAACACCGGCGTCGACACGTCGGTGTGGAAGTACGACACGGGACCGGGCCGCAACTTCGGCACGGGCGAGATCGAGAACATGACGAACAGCACGGCCAACGTCTTCAAGGACGGCGCGGGCACGCTCGTCATCCGGGCGATCAAGACGCACACCACGTGGACGTCGGGACGGATCGAGACGAAGCGCGACGACTTCGGCGCCCCACCGGGTGGCGTCGTCCTGATGCAGGCGGCGATCCAGCAGCCGGACTCGAACCTCAACACGACGAACGGAGTGGGGTACTGGCCCGCCTTCTGGATGCTGGGCTCGACCTACCGCACGGGCACGCCGTGGCCGACGAGCGGCGAGATCGACATCCTGGAAGACGTCAACGCGCAGTCGGTGGTGTACAGCGGGCTGCACTGCGGCACGAGTCCGGGCGGACCGTGCAACGAGACGACGGGCATCGGCTCCGGACCGCACGCGTGCGCGGGGTGCCAGACCGCGTTCCACACGTACGGCGTGCAGATCGATCGGTCTGTCTCGCCCGAGCAGATCCGCTACTACCTGGACGGCGTGGTGCACTTCACGATCAACGCCACCGCGGTAGACGCGAACACGTGGGCCCAGGCGGTGGATCACCCGTTCTTCATCATCTTCGATCTGGCGATGGGCGGCGGGTTCCCGAACGCCATCTGTAACTGCACGTCGCCGACGAGGAACACGGTTTCCGGCGGCAACATGCGGATTGCGTACGTGGCGGTTTACAACAAACCCTAACTCGGTACTCGCGGCCCTCTACGCTCCGCGCCCGGGGCTCCATCCAGTTCCGGGCGCACTTCATCCTGAGCGATCCATCCATGATTCGAACCGTCCTCGCGCTTCTTGCGCTTGCGACCAGCGCGCACGCGCAGGCCTCCGTTGCCGGCGTAGTCTTCGAGGACACCAACGGCAATGGAGTGCGCGACCCGGGAGAGCGAGGCGTTCCCAACTTCGTCGTCTCCAACCAGGACGTCCTCGAGAAGACCGACGCCTCGGGACACTTTCGCATCACGCGCGGACCCACGGGCATCGTGTTCGTCTCCGTGCCGGACGGATTCCGCGTCGTCGGCGCCTTCTGGCATCCCGCTGACGAGCGCAATACCGACTTCGCGCTCAAGCCCGCACGGACGACGACGAGCTTCACCTTCATTCACGCCTCGGACACGCACATCTCACCGACGTCCGTCGCGCGCACTCGGCGTTTTCGCGCCATGGCCGATTCGGTGGATCCGGCCTTTGTCATCATCACCGGCGACCTGGTACGCGACGCACTGCGCGTGAATGAGGCGGAGGCCACCAGCTACTACGACCTGTTTGCGCGCGAGGTGGCCGCATTCAGGAATGCCGTCTGGACCGTTCCCGGTAACCACGAGAACTTCGGCATCGAGCGCGCACAGTCGAAGGTGGAGACTTCGCATCCCCTGTACGGCCGCGGCATGTACCGGCACTATCGCGGGCCGGACTACTACTCATTCACGTACGGCGGCGTCCATTTCGTTGGATTGAATTCCGTCGACATCGACGACCAGTGGTACTATGGCCACGTCGACAGCGTGCAGATGGCGTGGCTCAAGCGCGATCTCGCGGCGATTCCTGCCGCCATGCCCGTCGTGACGTTCAATCACATTCCATTCTACACGGCCGTCGAGTCGATCAACGGCTACTCCGACGCGCCGCCGGCACCGTCGGTGATCACCGTGCAGGGCAAATCGCAGTTCCGCCACAGCGTGTCGAACGCACGAGAGATTCTCACGCTCGTCGGCATGAGCCGCTACGCCATCGCACTCGGCGGACACATGCACGTACGCGAGCAGCTACGATATGCCGGCATACCCCTGCGCTTCTATCAGACCGCCGCGGTCGTGGGGCCGGGCGGCTCCGGCGTGCTCCCGTTTCCATCCGGCATCACGGTGTATCGCGTGAAGAACGGCGTCGTGGACGACGGAACGTTTCTTCCGCTCGATCCGGTGGCGCCGCAGAGGTGATCGGCGCGTGGGGTACCCGCACTTGGTCCGGGGCCTGACCATCCGCTTGCTTGCCATTCCGCTGAGCCGGCATCAGCTTCCAAGTTATGAGTGCACATCCGATGCTCGAGACCCTGCTGCGTCTACCGCCGGCGGAGCGCATTCAGCTCATTGAGGACGCCTGGGAGAGTCTCGCCGCGTCCCCCGCGAGTGTCCCCGTGCCGGACTGGCATCGTGAGCTCCTCGATGAGCGCCTCGCGGACCCCACCGAGATCGCCACACACTCCTGGGACGAAGTGAAAGCCCGAGTGCGCCGCTCGGCGCCGTGACGTGGACTGTTCAATTCACCGCTCTGGCCGAGGATGATGTAGACGACACGATCGCGATCCGCGCATGCGTTCACCAGCGACGGCATCCGCGATCCTGGCGCCGTCGCGCCTGACACTACGCTACTCGACGGGAGAGAGCATGCGCGACCTCCTTCCGGCTCGCGCCGACCGACAACAGCGCCCGAATCAGGAGCTCGAGTGACACACTGGCGTCGCCTCCTTCCAGTTTCGCCACGCGCGATTGACTCGAGCCGAGCTGCTTCGCCAGCGCCGTCTGCGTGAGCCCCGCGGCCTGACGTCGTTCCCGGAGGGTTCGGCTTAGCGCCAGCCGCATCTCCACCAACGCCGACTCCGCCGGCGTCAGTTTCAGGAATTCCGTCGCATCGCCCACCGTCCACCCGGCGGCCTCCAGTCGCTTCCGCTTCTTCAGATCCATCGTCAGTCTCCTCGGCTCAGTTGATCATACAGGCGCAGCCGTCGCTTGCAGTCCGCGACGACGCGCATCGGCGTTTGCTGGGTCGTCTTCGGGAATACGTCGGCGATCACGATCGCATCCGGATCGATGCGATACACGAGACGCCACGTACGCTCCTCGTCCACCACGCACAGTTCGTGGCAGCGCGGGCCGACGGACGGCATCGGCCGCGAGTGCGGCATGGAGAGCTTCTCGCCCGCCTAAAAGCGCCGAAGCAGTGTGCCCGCCTCCAGCCGCGCGGCCGCCGAGAACGGCGGAGTCTTCACCTCGCCGCGCAGCCACACCGATGGTTTTTCTGCCGCGGCCATATGCCACGTAATTTATGCCGTGCTTGACATATGTCAATACGGACATACCATCGTTAGCGCCGGTGCACTCACCTATCAGCCCGGTTCATAGCTCACTCATCATCCCGGTTCTACACAGTTGAGCCAGGGCTATCCACTCCATCAAAGTCGATGAAGCCCTTCACCGCATCGGTGCGCACCAGGCGGACGCGCACTCGCTCGCCAACGTCCATCCCCTGATAGCCGCGCATCACGCGGCCTTCCGCCGGTGGGGACAGCAACCGCACATACGTCCCATCCTTGTTCACCCCGGTCACGATCGCATCGAACTCATCGCCGATGCGATTGGCGAGCAGCATCGCCGCCGCGGCCTTGCGAACGGTTCGTTCGACATGATTCGCCGCGTTCTCACGTTCGGTGCAGTGCGCGGCGACCGTCGCCAGTTCGTCGTCGGTGTATGGGGCCGGCTCGCGCGCAATCGCCGCCTTTACCAGGCGCTGGGTCACGAGATCGGCATAGCGACGATTGGGCGCCGTCGCATGCGTGTAGTCGTGCGCCGCAAGGCCGAAGTGGCCCTGATCGTCCGCGGGGCCCGGCTTGTCGACGACATACTCGCCTGGCCCGAGCAACTTGACGATGCTCAGCGAGAGATCGGCGAAGCGAACGGGGTCTGCCTGACGCCTCGCTGCCAGAAAGTCCGAGAGCGGTTTCGCGTTGGGCTCAGCCGGAAGTGTGGCGCCGTACTTCGCGGCGATCTCGACGATGCGGCTCCACCGCTTGGGCACGCGCACCACGCGACGGATCGCGGATCGCTGTTGCTCGGCGAGATACTGCGCGATGGCGACGTTCGCCGCGATCATGAAATCCTCGATGAGGTCGCGTGCGCGATTCTTTCGCGTGACGGTGATCGACTCGACCTTCCCGTCCTTCGTGACCGCGGTCGCCTCCACGGTGTCGAACTCCAGGGCGCCGGCCTGCTGCCGCGCGGCCTTGAGTGCACTCGCGATGCGGTCCTGAAGCCAGAGCTGCGCCTCGAGCGCGGGGTTGTCCGCCACTTGCTTTGGTGGCGCGTCACGTCCTTCGAGCCAGGGACCGATCGTCTCGTACGCGAGCTTCGCCCGATTGCCGGCGATGGCCCGATAAACGTCGTGCGAACGCGGCGTGCCGTCCGCGTTCAGCACAACCTCCACCACGAGTACCACGCGATCCTCACCCTCATTGAGCGACGTGAGCCCGGTCGATATCTCCGACGGAAGCATCGGGAAGACATCGACACCCGTGTAGACCGACGTCGAGTTCACCATCGCGTGCTGATCGAGTGCGGAGCCTTTCCGGATCAGCGCGTCGACATCCGCAATGCCGACGAGCAGCCGCATGCCCTTGTCCGGCAGCGCCTCCGCGAACTCGATCTGATCGAGGTCCTTCGATTCGGTGTTGTCGATGGAGCTCCACAAGAGGTTGCGAAGGTCCTTCACGTCAATTGGCGGCGGCGGCGGGCGAAGCTGTTTCAGCTCGGCCGCAGCGTCTGCGTCCAACTCGGGTGCAAACTTGTCGGCGCGAAGTGCAGCAACTGCGACGGCGTGAAGATTGTTCATCTGGGCGGGCTGGATGAAAGTTTATGGGAAGCCGACACGAGCAACCTCACCGCGGCGCCTGGCCCGGAAGCGGAGGCAGCGGTGGTCCGCTGAGATCCTCGCGGTACTTCACCACACGGACATTGTCGCCGACGTCTTCCATCTCGTAGATCTTCCCGCGTGCGTTCTGAAACGGTTGATGCAGCACGAGCATCAGCTTGCCATCGAATGCACGAAAGAGCATCCCGTGACCGCTGTCGTTGCCGATGAGCGGATCGAGTTGCTCCCACGGACCCTTGAGCTCACCCGACCTGGATCGCGCGATCGTCTGCACATAGCCATTCCGACCGAGCTCGTTCTGCATGTAGCTGGCCCAGAGCATGAGCAGCGTGCCGGACTTCGTGCGGAAGAGCTCCGGTCCGTCCGTGACGTAGTGATTTTCCTTCGCATTCGGCACCATCTGCGCATTCAGCCAGGGCGCGTCCGACGCCTTGAAGAGGTGCATCGGCGTGCCGGTTGCGGCCGAGAGTTCGTCGTTGAGCGGGATGGCCTCCATGGTGCCGTCAACCTTCTGGAGCCACTCGTGCGCGTAGACCATCCACGGCTTGCCGGCTCGGTCGACGTAGAGCGTGCCGTCCAGCGTCATGAATCCCGGCGGCGTAATCGGCGCATCGGTCTTCGTGAGCACGAACGGTCCGCGTGGCGAATCGGCGACGGCAATCATCGTCGCGCGCATTGTGTTCGGGCGTGTGGAGTCGGTCGTCGGCAGGTGCTTCGCGGGATTGTGCAGCGTGGTGAAGAGGTAGTACTTGCCGCGGAAGGCGTGCACCTCGGGCGCCCATGCGTTCACGCCGGGATCCGCCCAGCTGTCAGCCGGAGCGACGAACGCGATGTACGGCCCCTCCCACATTGCGAGGTCCTTGCTCGTGTAGTAGAGCGTTCCGGTGCGACCCGCGCCGGTGATGCGCCGCGACGCCGCGGTGTAGAGGTAGTAGGTGCGCGTCGACTGATCGGCGACGATCCAGGGATCGTGCAGTTGAATGTCGGGCAGCCGCAATCCGCTGCGGACCACCGGAGCCGTGGTCGCGTCCGTCCCCGCTGGCACCTGCGCACCCACAGTGCCGTTCGATGGAAGGACGACTGTCATCAACGCGGCCGCCAGACACGTGCAGCGCAGCAGTGGGAACAAGCTTCTCATTCGAAGACGCCAGGGAAACAGGGTTCGCACAATTCGCGGAGATTCGCGTTGCCAACGATCAACGCATTTGGCGACGTCTTTGCAACCCTGACGTCGACTACTCGTATCGAAGCGCCTCGATTGGATCGAGCTTCGCCGCCCGTCGCGCGGGCACCACGCCGAACACCAGCCCGATCCCGACCGATACCACCACCGCGATCGCGGTCTGGAGCAACGGCGCATCGGCAGGCACGCTCATCAGCATCGTCACCCCTCGGCCGGCAATCAACCCGAGCACGATGCCGAGCAGACCGCCAATACCGGTGAGCGTCGCGGCCTCGATGAGAAACTGGAGGAGAATGTCGCGGCGAGTGGCGCCGAGCGCCTTGCGAATGCCGATCTCGCGCGTGCGTGCCGTGACGGACACCATCATGATCGCCATCACGCCGATGCCGCCCACCATCAGCGCCACCGACGCGAGCACCAGCATCACGAGGAAGAAGATGTCGGTGATCGACATGAACACATTCAGGATCTGATCCTGGCTGAGCAAGTCGAAGTTGTTCTTGTCGGCCGGCCGAAGTCGCCGCATCTCGCGCAAGGCGATCGTCACCGCGTCCTCCGCATCGCCCACCGTCACGCCGAGCCTCGGCTTCACCACGATGAACAGCGCGTTCGTCTTGTCGATGTTGTACGCGTGCCAGGTGAACTCGAACGGCAGGATCGCGCCGACTTGCTGCCCCGGTGGCGAAAAGATGTTCGCCGGATCCTGGTAGAGGCCGATCACCTGCACCGGACGTCCTCCGATCTGCACGGTCTTCTCCAGCGGATTCTCGCGCCCGAAGATCTGTCGCGCATGCTTCTCCTGGATCACCGCAACCGGCGCCCCACTCTTCAGCTCATTCCGCGTGAACCACCGACCTTCGAGCAGCTCGCCGCCGATCACTTCCTGATAGTGGTCATCAGCACCATAGACGACGACATTGAGCGTTCGCGAGCCGCCGTAGTTCACGCGCGCCTGCAGCTGCGCCCAGATGCCCGCATAGCCGATCTGCGGAAGCTGCGCGAGGCGCTGCGCCTCCTCCGCACGCAGGTCCGGACGGATGCGGATGTAGGCGGGCAACTGATCCGGATTCACCGGCGTCGTCGAGAAAACCTTCATCACATAGAACGTCGTCGGTCCCGCAAGGCTGATGGTCGTCAGGATCTGGTCGCGAATCCCACGGACGATCGTGGCCATCGTCATCACCGTCGCCACACCGATCACGACGCCGAGTATCGTGAGCCCCGACCGCATCTTGCTCACGCGCAATGCGTCGAGCGCGATGCTCACGTGCTCCCGAAGCTGGTCGGTCGACGGAAGCCTTCTCATTCGGCGCGCAGTGCGTCGATGGGATCGAGCCGCGCCGCGCGCCGCGAGGGATACACGCCGAACAACACGCCGACACCGGCACCCAGTCCGATCGCCAGAACGACGGACCACCACGTGATCCGCGCCGGCAACGGCGACGCGAACGCCACGAGCTCGGCGAATGCCCACCCCGACATCACCCCGATGATCCCGCCCAGCACGGACAGCGCGATCGCCTCGGCGAGGAACTGTCGCTCGATGTCGCGCGCCCTCGCGCCGACCGCCTTCCTGATGCCGATCTCTCGCGTCCGCTCGCTCACCGCCATCAGCATGATGTTCATGATGACGATACCACCCACGACAACACCGATCGCGACCACAGCGGGGATGACGCTGAACAACACCGCGGTGAGCTGCTTCCAGAATGCGACGAGCGCGTCCGCCGTCTCCACCGAGAAGTTGCTCTCCTGCGACGGCCGCAGCCGCCGAGTGAGCCGCATCGCCTCCTCCGCTCTCTGCATTCCCGTCGCGACATCAGCCGCTTCCGCCATCTTCACCGAGATCGACGTCGTTGCCCGTCGTCCATACAGCATCTCGTAGCGCGAAAACGGAATCAGCGCGATCGCGTCGAACGATTGACCGAGCACACGCCCCTTCGACGCCAGCACCCCGACCACCTCGAACCGTTCGTTCGCGAGCTGCACTTCCTGCCCGATCGGCTCGGCGGCTTCGAACAGCTTCTCCGCCACCTCGCTGCCGAGCACCACGACCGCACGCCGCTGGTCCTCGTCGACATCCATCAGCGGACGTCCACGCTCGAACTTGTAGTCCTGCACTTCCTGGTAGGCGGCCGTGACGCCGCGGATGGAGACGTCACCTACCTCGCGGTTCTTCCACGCCACGTTCGAGAGCGGCGTTGGAAAGCCCGACGTGATGGCGATCGCCTGCGCCTCTGGAAGTGCGGCGCGGACGACGGCGAACTCCGCGCGCGTGATCATCGGCCGCTTCGCGACCCGCTTCCACATCTCGTCGTCGAAGAAACCGAGCTGGATGGGGACGCGTCGCACCTGGAATGCGTTGGTCCCGATCAACGAGTTCGCGACGTTCTCCTTGACGTACGCGTTCATGCCCTGAATGACGGCGACGACCGCGACCAGAAACGCCACCGAGACGATGATGCCGAGCAGCGTGAAGAAGCTGCGCAGCTTGTTGGCGAGGATCTCCGCTAGTGCGGTGGACAGCACGTCAATCAGCAGCATGCGGAACCGATGGCAACGGTGGCCCGGGCGGCGCGGCACGAGTAGCGAACCCAAGTATGCTACCCTTCCAACCGTTTTGCTCAGTCGAGTGTCCAACGGCATCGACGCGGCCGTCGTAACCTCCCCGCCATCAGGTCGTCATCATTTCCTAATGTTGACACTCATTGCCACTTGTAAACAGTGGCTGTAAGGTCTCTCAGGCTGCACCCTTCGCAGGTCCCACCCGCATCGAGTCATTCGAGATGCAACAGCTTCGTAAACGCTGGCTCCCCATTCTCCTCATCGCGTTCGTCGTTGGTGCCACCGCATGGTACAAGTGGCCCTCCAGCGCATCGGCAGCCGAAGCCTCGCTCATCGCGCCAGTCAAGCAGGGCGTCTTCAAGGTCATCGTCACCACCACGGGCGAGCTGCGCGCGCGCAAGTTCGTGCAGGTCACCGGACCGGTGGGAGGGCAGGCCGTCAACGTCTATCAGACGAAGATCTCCTCGATCGTTCCGGAAGGATCGCTGGTCAAGCAAGGGGATGTCATCGCGGAGCTGGACAAGTCCCCCGCCGCGACGAAGCTCGCGAGTGTCACGCTCGACCTCCAGAAGGCGCAGGCCGAATACACCACCGCCCAGCTCGACTCCACGCTGAACCTCGCCCAGTCGCGCGAAGATGTCCGCACCGCCGAGTACCTACTGGAGGAGAAGAAGCTGGCGAAGGAGCAGGCGAAGTACGAGGCGCCCACACTGAAGCGGCAGGCCGAGATCGATTACGAGAAGGCGGACCGCGGCCTCGCGCAGTCGAAACGGAACCTCGATACGAAGACCAAGCAGGCCGTGGCGAAAATGTCGGCGGCGGGGGCCGACCTGGGCCGCCAGCAGAACAACCTGAAGAACATCCAGACCTTCATCGGTGATTTCACGGTGAAGGCGCCCGCGCCCGGCATGGTTATCTATATCCGCGACTGGAATGGCAAGAAGAAGGGCGTCGGCTCGCAATGGAATGCCTTCGAGAATGCGGTCGCCACGCTGCCCGACCTCACGCAGATGGAGTCGCAGACCTACATCAACGAAGTCGACGTCCGAAAGATTGCCGTCGGGCAGAAGGTGCAGATCACCCTCGACGCAGACGCCACAAAAAGGCTCGACGGCGTCGTCACGCACATCGCGAACGTCGGCGAGCAGAAGCCGAACCAGGATTCGAAGGTCTTCGAGGTGAAGATCGACGTCAGCATGGCCGATACCACGCTACGCCCCGGAATGACGACGGCGAACGCGATCGAGACGGCATCCATTCCGAACGTGCTGTCCATTCCGCTCGAGGCAGTCGTGAACGAGGGCGGCTACCAGTACGCGTACAAGAAGTCGGGCACTCGCGTTGTGAAGCAGATGATCGAAACGGGCGTGTCGAACGACAACGAGATCATCGTGCGTCGCGGGCTGACGAAGGACGATCGCGTGCTGCTCGCGCCGCCGACCGACAAGGCCGAAGTGAAGGTGGAGAAGATCGATGGCCTCAAGCCGATCACGGCGCCTGTTTCGATCGGGGATACGGCGAAGAGCGTGAATGTTCCAGCGGTGATGCCGCCTCCTGCGCCCGGTGCAATGAAGGTGATGAGTGGACCGAAGCCGGCTGCCACCCCCGCGTTCACGCCCGCCCCTGCACCCGCGACGAAGCCGAAGGACTGACCGTGACCGCTGTCGCTCTCGAGCCGGACGCGCCTGCACCGTCGCGCGTCCGAGCCCTCGCCACGCACATCATGTTCAGCGGTGGCATCGCGGCGGAAGCCGTGGTGCACAACAAGCTGCGCGCGAGTCTTACATCACTCGGCATTCTCTTCGGCGTTGCGTCCGTGATCGCCATGCTCGCCATCGGCAACGGCGCCGAACAGGAGATCCTCGCCCAGATGAAGCTCCTCGGCGCGAACAACATCGTCATCACGCCGATCATCGAACAGAAGGAAGGCAAGAACGAGAAGGACGACACGAAGAAGCAGGCGAAGAAGTTCACGCCGGGCCTCACGTACTTGGATGCGCTCGCCATCAAGGCCACGCTCGCGGCCGTGCATGCAACGAGCAGCGAGGTCGTGATCAACAGCGTGATCACGCGTGAGGGACATCACCGGTCGGGGAAGGTCGTGGGTGTGGACTCGAGCTACTTCGACGTCAGCAACCTCCATCTTGCCGAGGGCGGGCCCTTCCAGCCGAGGCACTTCGCCCAGGCGCTCCCGGTGGCGATCATCGGACCGGGCGTGAAGTCCCGCTTCTTTACCAGCGAGAATCCGGTCGGCGGGTCGATCAAGGTGGGAACGCAGTGGCTCACGGTCGTCGGCGTACTCGAAGACCGTAAGGTGTCATCCGAGACCGCGAAGCACCTCGGCATCCGCGACGCGAACATGGACGTCTACGTCCCGCTCCAGAGCATGCTGCTGCGCTTCCGCAACCGCGGTGAAGTCACCCAATCGGAGATGGAAGTCGCCGCGCAGGAGGCCAACTCCAACGACAACAGCGACTCGACGCAGACCGACGAACAGCGTGCCGAGAAGCGGAACTATCATCAGCTCGACAAGGTCATCGTGCAGGTCGCGAGCTCCAGCGACGTCTCGGCGGTCGCCGACGTGGTGCGACGGATGCTCCAGCGTCGCCACAACGACGTCACCGACTTCGAGATCAGCGTGCCCGAGTTGCTGCTCAAACAGGAGCAGAACACGAAGGCGATCTTCAACGTGGTGCTCGGCGCCATCGCCTCGATCTCGCTGATCGTCGGCGGCATCGGGATCATGAACATCATGCTCGCGTCGATCCTGGAGCGCATCAAGGAGATCGGCGTCCGCCGAGCGATGGGTGCGACGCAGAAGGACGTGCTGGCGCAATTCCTCAGCGAGGCGGTGATGATCAGCCTCGCGGGTGGAATCGCCGGGATCATCGTGGGATGCATCCTCGCGGTGGTGATCGAGCACATCGCGAAAATTCACGCCATCGTGTCGATCACGTCGGTCGTCGTGGCGTTTGGTGTGTCCGTCGCCGTGGGGTTGGTGTTCGGTATCATGCCGGCGCGCAATGCGGCAAAGCAGGATCCGATCGTTTGTTTGCGATACGAGTAGTTCGCCGCGGAACAGCGGATTTACCGCCGCGGCACAGCATTCTTACCGCAGAGGGCGCAGAGGAAAAGCGCGCAGAGGACGCAGAGACACAACAAGTCAAGAAGTCAGTTGTCTTCTGCTTTCTCTGCGTCCTCTGCGTCGTGGTTCTCTGCGCCCTCTGCGGTAAGATCGCAGTTGCTGTTGTCCCGCCCATCAAACTACATGAGATATCCCATGCGTCGCTCGCTGCTAATTGCCGCGCTTACACTGCCAGTCGTCGCACATGCGCAGGCGACTGCACGCCAGACCCTCACGCTCCAGGACGCCATTCAAATGGCCCAGCAGCAGGGTCCGCAGGCGCAGATCGCGCGCAGTACCCGCGACGCCGCGCACTACCACGACAACGCCTTCAACGCGGGGCTCAAGCCGCAGCTCTTTCTTCAGGGCAATGCGGCGAACGTCAATCACGGCATCAATGCCGTCACGCTGCCCGACGGCTCCACGCAGTTCATCGGACAGGCGCAGAACCAGTCGTCGATGACGCTCGGCTTCAGCCAGCGCCTGCCGCTGACGGGCGGCACCGTGCAGGTCGGGTCACAGCTTTCGCGGCTCGACCTCTACGGTGACAAGCGCGCCACGCTGTATCAGTCGTCGCCGGTCGTCGTGAGCATTCAGCAGGACCTCTTCAAGCCCAACTCGCTGATGTGGGAGGAGCGGGTCCAGTCGCTCAGCTCCGTGGTCGCGGAGCGCGCGTACCTGGAAGCGCGCGAGGATGTCGCCCGCAGCACCGCCGATGCCTTCTTCAATCTCTACGCACAGCAGATGGCGCTGGCGAATGCCGCGTTCAATGCCGCCGTCAATGACACGCTCTACACGCTCAACAAGGGCCGGTTCGAGGTTGGCAAGATCGGCGAGAACGACCTCTTGAAGAGCGAGCTCGCGCTGCTCCGTGCGCGCGCCGCCGTGGATGACGCCAAGCTCAATCGCGATCGCGCCGAGGCGGCGCTGCGCCGCGTTACGGCGTATCCCGCCGATCGCTCCCTAACGATCGTCACGCCGGATTCGATCCCCGTGGTGGACGCCAATCCCGATGTCGCCGTCGCGCAGGCGCTGAAGAACGCGAGCTCGATGCGGCAGAATGAGCTCGACAACACGACGACGAAGCGCGGCATCGCGACAGCAAGGGCGAACAACCGGTTCAACGCGTCGGTGGTGGCCAGTGCGGGATTCAACCAGACGGCGGCCACCTTCGGTCCGGCGTATCAGGCTCCGCTCGGTAGCCAGACCCTGACCGTTGGTGTCAACCTGCCGATGCTCCAGTGGGGCAAGGGCACTGCGGACGTCCAGGAGGCGACCGCATTCGCCGAGCGTTCCGCGGCGAACAACAAGATGCGGCACGATCAGCTGGAGGAGGATGCGCGGTTTGCCGCGCTGGGTTTGCAGCAGGCGCAGCGGAATGTCCTGCTGGCGGCCAAGGCCGACACGGTGGCGGCGAAGCAGTTCGAGGTGGCGCGCAATCGCTACATCATCGGGAAGATCCAGAACGATGCGCTCTACCTCGCTCAGGGCGAGAAGGATGCGGCGGTGCTGGCCAATGTGCAGGCGCTGCGGAATTACTGGATGTCGTTCTATCTGCTGCGTCGGCTGACGTTGTATGACTTTGCGAAAAAAGTGGAGCTCACGGACGATCGGTAGGCCCGCTGCTTCTTCTCGGCGGAACTGACGCTCGGGCAGGCTCCTCAGACATTGGTTTACGCGGATGACGCGGATTTAGCGGATGAACGCGGATTTCACCAAACGCCAATCTGCCTTGCGATCGTCCAAGGCCTCTTGTTTTTGTTCCTGAAGAGATCACTGGTGCCCGCATGCTTACAGCGGATACGCACTATCAGCGAAGATCCGGCAAATCCGCGTCATCCGCGTAAAACCTTTCGCTGTGGGACCAGGACAGAGCAGTTGCCTGACCTTAGGGAACCAACGGCCCAGCAGACACATTCACACGGCCGATCATGTTCGCGTCGCCACCGAACCAGATCTGCCGGCTGGCCTTGTCGAACACCATGTGCCGAATTGTATTCGCGCCATCAGATGGAATGACGACCGTCTCCGTGAACGCCTTCCGCCCCGGATCGAAGGCCACCAACCGATTCGGCTGCGGGCCCGTCTCGGCCAGCCAGATGCGCCCTCGGTCATCGACCGTCATCCCATACGGCAGCGACCCAGCACCCGACGGCAGCGCAAACTCCTCTGTCGCGCCGGTGCGTGGATCGAGTCGCCCGAGAAATCCGCGCGTGTAGTCTCCGTACCAGATCACATCGTCCGGCGTGATCGCGATGCGGCGCGGGCGGGTGCGATCGTTTGGCAGCGGATAGCCCTTGAATATCCCGGTGGCAGGATCGATCGTGCCGAGCTTATTCGTCCCGAACAGATCGAACCACGGGCGGTCGTGCGAGTCGAGCCAGATGCCGTACGGTCGCGAATCCGCCTCCATCTTCCAGAGTTGGATCTTGCCGTCCTTCTGCGTGAGCCGACCGACGACACCAGCGCCCTGCGCGGTGAACCACGCGTCGCCCTTATGGTCGAAGGTCATCGTGTGCGGATCGCGCACGGATGGATCGGGCATCATGAACGTGGTCAGCTTGCCCGTCGCAGGATCGAGCTTGACGATGCGCCCGTTGGCGTTGCCCGTAAACCACACCATCCCCTTCGCGTCGACGACGAGATTGTGCGGGTTGGTGCCCGGGTCGATGGTGTAGCGCTTGAACTCGCCGCTCTTCGGGTCGAGGTTCGCGACGTAGTTGCCGACTTGACCGACGAACCACACGCGCCCCTTCTGGTCGACGAACGCATCGCGCGGGCGGGTCTTGTCCCACGGCGTCGTCCACATCTTTGCGTCGGACTGCTGCGCCGACGCAGTGCGCGGCGACTGCGCGCCGAGTATACTGGCGACGAGCGTGAACGCTAAGGCAAGGCTTCCGTGACGCATGAATCCCTCCCATGTAATTTGACGCCCGCCCCGCGGGTTCTCACGCTAAGGCTTTCGTCCGTCTTGTATTTGGTGCATACTATCCCGCCCGCTCAGGCGAGGGTAGAGGTCGCGGCCGTGCCGCCGGGCTGAGCAAGAGCTGCTGCGCGTTCGCGTTTCCTGGAGTCGTCATGCTCACAAGGCTCGAGCCGGCGCGTTTTCTTCATCACCGTGGAACAGCGAGGCTGTTCGCGCTCGCACTCAGCGCGTCCGCGCCCGTCCACGCGCAGGCACCGCGCCTGGACGGTGAGCTGTGGGGGCACATCTTGACGGCGGGCGATAGCACGGGAGTCGCGGAAGCAACGATCGCACTGGTCCCTGGCCGGACTACGACGACCAGTCAATCAGGTTTCTATCGTCTCGCGAGCCTTGGAACCGGTTCGTACCTGATGACCGTCCGCCGGCTGGGCTATCGATCGGTCACCGTCCAGGTCAGCATCGAGGATTCGCACGCGCTCCGGCAGGACGTGATCCTCGAACCGCTCCCCCAGCAGCTGACCGAGATTCGCATCGAGGGACGCGTCCGCAAGGTGCCGCCGCGCTTCGAGGATGTTTATCGCCGCATGTCGACCGCCACGGGCAGCTTCTTCACGCGAGAGGATATCGACCGCATGCAGCCGCCCAGCATCGAGTCCCTGCTCGAGCGCGTCGGCACGGTGCGAGTGAATGAAAAGAAGGGAGTCCAGTTCGCGAAGTGCAACGAGGGCGGCAACCTCGCCCTCGGCGCGGGCGGCGGGAAAGTCCAGATCTACATCGACGGGCTGCGAATGACGGGGCGTGAGCCAAACAATTCGGTCGCGGCCGAGCAAGCGGAGGTCCTGCACATGGTGAACCCAAGCCAGATTCAGGCACTCGAGGTCTACAGCGGCGTGTCGCGCATTCCTGGGCAGTTTCTCGAGGACGCCTGCGCGGTGATCGCTATCTGGACCAAGGCCTACTAGCACATGCAGGCAATGCAAAGCGTTGTCTCGCGCACATCGCCCGTCGCGTTGAAGGACTGTCGTACCTGCTTACCCTGTTTGCCGCCTTGAATGGCCCCACAGCGAAAGGTTTTACGCGGATGACGCGGATTGAGCGGATTTAACGCGGATAACTGCACCGCCTGTCAAAATTCACCATCAAAAAAGATCATTCCCTTGTTTTTGATGCAACCCGAGTATCTACTCGCTACGGCATTCTGCTTCAACGCGGAGTAATCAGCGTTCATCCGCTCAATCCGCGTCATCCGCGTTGCCCAATGTCTGAGGAGCCTGCCCGAGGCACTTCTTCAACCTGTCGAGCTACAGCACAACCACCTGTCGACGCTCATGTGAGACAAACGCAGCCTCGATGATTTCCAACCCCGCCACCACATCAGCCACAGAAACCGGCGGCGCCGCACCCTCTCGAATGGCCCGAGCCACTCCCGCATAGAACGACGGATATGCCCCAGCCACCGTGGGCACCACCTCGTTGACGCCCGGCCCCACCAGAGTCCCCCACTTCTCACGCGGCTCCTCGCCATAGGCCGGATCCACAGGACGCATCCCACCGCGCAGCGCATCCTCCTGCACGTCCAGCCCATACTTGATGTACGCCCCTTTTCCACCGAAAGCACTCATGCGCGGCCCCGCCTGCCCAGCGCTCGCGCTCATGTAGAGATGCGAGCTCACGCCGCTCGCATGCGTGAGCGCGAGAAAGGCATCATCGAACGACACCACCCCCGCACGCCGTGCCGTCAACTCGGCATACACATGCGTCACGCGACCAAATAGCACCAACGCTTGATCGACCAGATGCGTCGCGATGTCGTGCACGATGTTCTCCGCACGGTCGACCCAATCGGCACGCATCCACCCTGGCTTCGGCTCGCCACGCCAGCGATCGAAGCGCGACTCGAACCTGAAGACCTGCCCCAGGCTGTCGTCCGCAATGAGCTTGCGCACCGTGAGGAAGTCGCCGTCCCACCGCCGATTCTGGAACGGCATCGCGAGCACACCGTTCGCCTTCGCGATTTCGCCGAGCTCCCGCGCCTGCGTGGACGTCACCGAGAAGGGCTTGTCGACCACCACATGCCGCCCCGCCTCGAGTGCTGCCTTCGCCAGCGGATAGTGCGACGCATTCGGTGAGCTGATCGAGATCAGGTCCAGTCGCGGTGAAAAGGCGAGGAGATCCTCGATTCCCGCAACGACCTTCGTATCGGGATACCGCTCCTCCACACCGCGGCGCCGCGCGGGGTCGCTCGTCATCACGGCGGCGAGACGAAGTCCCGGCGTCGCCGATATGAACGGTGCATGAAAGGTGGCTCCGCCGAGTCCATGGCCGATCAGGCCGACTTCGGTGGGACGGTCGCTCGCAGGTGATGTCATGCGTCAATAATCGGGGCTTTCGCCCCACGACACAATGCGTCCCGGTAGTCGTTGATGCCCTCGCCCACTAAGGACGCCGCCCCGATCGCCGAACCGCCTGAGACCTGTGACTGGTGCGGTTCAACCGACCTGTGGTGGCGAAACTGCAAGCTCCTCTGCAAGAACTGTTACGCGATCGTGAAGAGCTGCGCGGATCTGTAGCCGCCTCGCCATGGCGGTCGACGCAGGCGGCTATCAGAAGGGCGAATACTCCGTGGGCCAGAGGAAGACCACAACTCACGACGCCAGAAGCGGAATACAGACGGCGCATGACAGAACCGACAGCGGCTCGCTCATTCCGCCCTCCGCCAACCGCTTCTGCCTCTGGCGTCGTGAGTTCTACCGCCGTCCGCGTACGTTCCGCCGGACAAGTACACAACCCTCCAGTTACTCCGGGAGCGCCAGCCCCGGCGGACGCAGAGATCGCTGGCTTCGCTACGCAGAACGACGCAGCAACTGCATCAGCACGACTTCGAAACAATGAACACGTGCCGTTTGCTTTTGCAGCGTTTTTCTGCGTTGGCGCAGCCTGCGTCATCTGCGTCCGCCATGCCCCGCGGCCCGGCGCACACTACGGCATGGGCGCCTGCAACAACCCGAGCTTGAGCGCCAGCTTCACATAGTCCGCCCGATGCGTCAACCCGAGCTTGTCGTTGATCCGCTGCTTGTATGTGTCAACGGTCTTCGGACTGATTGACAACTGCTCACCGATCTCCGGCGCCGTATACCCCTCGGCAATCAGCTGCATGACCGACCGTTCGCGATCCGTCAGCCGCTCGAAGCGCGACCGGTCCGACGCACGCTCCTCGCGCCGGCGCACACCCTGCGCGAGCACGCGAGCCGCCGGCGGTTGCACCCACACCTCGCCGCGCGCGACGGCGCGCACCGCATCCACCAGCTCACGGTCCGCGGTGCTCTTCACCAGGTAGCCCGACGCGCCCGCGTCGAGCACTGCCTCGAGGTACGCCTCCTCGGCATGCATGGTGAGCACCAGCACCCGCGCGCCCTGTTCCTTCCCCGACGTGATCGCTCGCGTCGCGGAAATACCGTCCCCCTCTGCCATTGAGAGGTCCATCACCACGACGTCCGCCGGCGTGCGCGCCAACAACGCCACGGCCTCGTTGCCGCCGGACGCCTCGCCCACCACCTCGATGTCGGGATCGGCGCCAAGAACGGCTTTGAGCCCCGTTCGGACAATGGTGTGATCGTCCACCAGCACGACCCGGATCGGCATCAGTCCATCCTCGTCAGTTGATGAGCGTCACAGTCGCCGCGACGGACGTCCCACGCCCTGGCGCGCTGTTTACGGCGAGGCGTCCGTTCACCAAACCCATCCGCTCGCGCATCGAAAACAGTCCCATCCCCGGGCGCCTCTTCTCCGCCAGCGCGACGTCGAATCCGACGCCGTCATCCTCGATCTCCAACATCACCTGTCGGCCGTCCTGGCGAAGCCTGATATCCACCCGCGAAGCGTTGGCATGACGTGCCGAGTTGCGTAACGCTTCCTGCGCCACACGATACAGCGCCGCCCCGACCGGTGCCGGAATGGCGACATCGAGCTCGCAGGCGTCCACATCCACATTCGTCGGCCCCTGCTCTCTCGCCTGACGCGCCAGCCACTCCAGCGCGGCAACCAGGCCGAGGTCGTCCAGCACCCGCGGATGCATCGTGTGCGACATCGACCGCACTTCCTCGAGCGCCTCGGCCGCCAGTTCGCGCAGTATCGCGATGCGCGCGTTGAGCGGCTCTGATGTACTCTCACGCGCGGCGGCGCCGAGCTGGAGGAGAATGGCCGTCAAGGTCTGCGCGGTGGAGTCGTGCAGCTCGCGCGCGACGCGCGCACGCTCCTCGTCCTGCGCGCTGATGACCTGCGCGGCGAGCCTGCGCTCGCGCGCGCGATCTTCCGTGAGTTGGTCGAGCAGCGCATTCAGTGTGGTGCCGACGTGCGCCATGTCGCGGTCGGCAAGGACATTCGTGGGGACACGTGCCTCCATGTCCCTCGCGCTCAGACGCGTCGCCGTGATCACGAGGTCACTGAGCGGCCGGAGCGCGACGTACACGAGCACGAGGTTGGCGATGAGGCTCGCCGCGAGTGCGAGGCCGAGGATGGAGACCGCGCTCCCCGGCGTATTCAGCCGGCGCTCGACGACGACGCCGATCAGTGCCGATACGACGATGAGGAGATTCGCACCGGCGAGCTTGGCAAGCAGCGGGACGCGGAGCATGCGCTCGATCAGGTGCATCTTTCGCGTGTCTCACGCTGCGTGTGAATGTGGTGTTCGCTGGTGGAGTGGTGAATTGCGGCTCGTGATGTTGGAAAAACACGTTGTAAGGAAAGCAACCGCGGAACAGCGACTGACAACTGCTCCAACATCCAGCGAATCACTCCGTGAGACGCCATCTTCCCAGCGCCCCGCCAGGCTGCGTACGGCATTCGAACATCCATCCTCTACTGGTCAGCATCTTTGTAAGGAGGGATTCGCAATCTTGACGATGCGCTTCGAGTGTGCTTAGTGCGAGGAAATATCAATGCAGATCAAGAGATATTCAAAGAGTGTCCGCGTTGCCGCCATGTCGCGCCCGAGCGGAGCAATCCGCGGAAATCCGCCAAATCCGCGCCGATCCGCGTTGCCAACTGCAAACTGCCAACTTCCAACTGCCAACGAAGATCGAGCACCTACTCGAAGTCCAGCGCCAGATCCAGCGCCGGCGACGAATGCGTCAGCGCGCCCACGGAGATCCAGTCGACGCCAGTTTCAGCGATCGCGCGCACGGTGTCGAGGTTCACGCCACCTGACGCCTCGACGATTGCGCGCCCAGCCACCAGCTCCACACACTCGCGCATCTGCCTGGTGCTCATGTTGTCGAGCATGATGATGTCCGCTTGGGCGGCCAGCGCGGCCTGCACCTGCTCGATGCGATCGCACTCGACCTCGACCTTCGTTCCGACGGGCGCAAGATCGCGCGCACGCCGAACCGCCAAGCCGACGTCGCCATCGACTGACGCGAGATGGTTGTCCTTGATCAACACCGCAGTCGAGAGATTCAGTCGATAGTTGGTCCCACCACCCGCTCGCACGGCGTACTTCTCCAGGAGCCGCCAGCCAGGCGTGGTCTTGCGCGTGTCGAGAATCCTGGCCCGCGTTCCTCGAACGGCGTCCACGTAGCGCGCCGTCACCGACGCCACCCCCGACAGGCGCTGCATGAAGTTCAGCGCGACACGCTCCGCCGAGAGCAATGCGCGCGCATGGCCCGAAAGATAGAGCACGCTGTCGCCCGGCTGGACGCGCGTTCCATCCTCGCAGTCCACGCGCATGGTGACCTTCGGGTCCAGCGTGAGAAACGCCTCCACCGCGAGTGGAATGCCGCAGATCACTCCCGGCGCACGTGCCACGAGCCGGCCGCGCGCATGCCGATCCGATACGACCGTCGCGATCGTGGTGAGATCGTTGAACGCACCATCTTCATCCAGCGCGGCCTTGACCAACGCGTGCATCTCGCCCTGCGCATAGGGAAAACGCAGCAGCCCCGCATTGCCCATCGCGGGAACGCTCAGTGGCGTGATGCGTCGCGGCGGGCGCGCGGGCGCGGGCTCGGGCTCATGATGTTCTGGTGTCATTGCGTCTCCGTGATGCGGTTCCCGCCGTTGCAACGGCGCGCTACTCGCCCGGATCGATGGTCGCTTCGGGTACTGGACTCAACGGATGTTGTCCGCCAATCGCGATCATTCGCTCGATCGCCCTCCGTGCCCGATTGGCGATCGGCGCGGGGACGGTGATGCGATGCTGCATATGCTCGAGAGCGCGCTTCACCTTCGGCAGCGTCGTCACCTTCATGTACGCGCACGACGCCAGCTCATTCGCCGCGAAGAACCGCTTCGCCGGATTTTCACGACGCAGGCGATGAAGAATCCCCACTTCTGTCGCGACAATGAACTCGTCCGCGTTCGAGATGGCCGGCCGCTTGATCATCCCTTCCGTCGAGAGAATCTGAACGCCCTCAGGATCGACCTCACCCGCCGACATCGCCTCCAGCACGCTCGTCGAGCAACCGCACTCCGGATGAATCAGGAATTCTGCATCCGGATGCTGCGCGCGCTTGAGCCTGATGTCCTCCGGATCGATGCCCGCATGCACGTGGCACTCGCCCATCCAGATGTGCATGTTCTCGCGACCGCTCATCCGCTTCACGTGGGCGCCGAGAAACATGTCGGGGCAGAAGAGAATCTCGGTGTCGGCGGGAATGGTGTTCACCACGTCCACCGCATTTCCCGACGTACAGCAATAGTCGCTCTCGGCCTTCACCTCGGCCGTCGTGTTGACGTACGACACCACCACCGCGCCGGGATGCTCGGCCTTCCATGCGCGGAGCTGCACCGCGTCGATCATGGACGCCAGCGAACAGCCGGCCGCGAGATCGGGGAGCAGCACCGTCTTCTGCGGGGAAAGCACCGCCGCCGTCTCGGCCATGAAGTGGACGCCACAGAACACGATGACGTCGGCGTCCGTCTTCGCGGCCTCGCGGGAGAGGCCGAGCGAGTCTCCGACATAGTCGGCGACGTCCTGCACCTCGGCGCGCTCGTAGTTGTGCGCGAGCACGACCGCATTCCGCTCGCGGGCAAGTGCCTTGATCTCACCCTGAAGTTGGGCGATCTGCTCCTCGCGGCTACGGACCGCGGTCTGGCTCGTTCCCATCATCACAACATAATGGACCGCGAACTCGCGATGCGAAGCCGGCGAGGCGGACTTTGCGTCGCTCTTCATCGATCTCCTGGTCCTCCGCTGTTCAGGCGGTGGATCTGGCGGCGCGCGGACAGCTCTAGCGAATCGCCTCGGCGACGGCTTTGGTCAGCGTCTCGGGATCGACCGGCTTCGCCAGGAACCGAACGGCACCGAGCTGGAGCACTTGCGCGGGAAGCTCGGGATCGATGCTCCCGCTCAGGATGAGCACGGGGATGCGCGCGGTCTTCGTCGAGTTCTTGAGCTTCTGCAGCACGCCCAGTCCGCTGCCGCCCGGCATGTTCACGTCGAGAAGGATCAAGTCCGGGGGCTGCTTGATCGCGTACATGAAGGTCTGCATTGCGTCATAGGCGGCCACGCAGATGTGGCCTCCCTCCTGGAGCACGCCACAGAGCATGCGGGAGAGCACCTTGTCGTCTTCGGCGACGAGAATATTCATCGCGGATGGGTCGCGACGGAGAGAAAAAGCTGCGTTTCGCTGCTCATAGTTCGATGTGCCTGCCTCGCCAGTTGCTCTTCGAACGCGGAAAATCACTGCGGTAGTGCCCGCCCCGCGACTCCTTGCGACGCAGCGCACCTTCGACGATCCGCTGCGCCGTCTGCACAAGGTTGAGCTCCTCCGTTGCGCCTTCCGGAAGCCGCTCCTCGATCTCCGCCAACTCCACCGTCGCCGTCCGCAGTCCCTTCGCCGTTCGCGAAATGCCGGCGTTCAGCCACATGACTTCACGTACCCTGTCCGCCGCCACCTGTGCCGCACCGCGGTCCGGAAGCGGTGGTACTCCCCATCGCTTTGCCGCAGGAAGTTGCTTCAGCGGCGCCGCGCTCGCGAGGTCGCGCGCCACCCGTTCCGCGAACACCAGCCCTTCCAGCAGCGAGTTCGACGCGAGCCGGTTCGCACCATGGACTCCCGTTCGCGCCACCTCCCCTACCGCATATAGTCTCGGCATGGTCGACCGTCCGTTGAGGTCGGTCACGATTCCACCCATCATATAGTGTGCGGCGGGCGTCACCGGAATGAGGTCTTTACGCGGATCGATGCCACGCGCGGCACACAGGGCGAAGATACCTGGGAAGCGCTTCGCGAAGCCGCGGCCGAGCTTGCGAGCGTCGAGGTACACGTTGTGGCGCCGCTGCTCGCGGAAGATTGCGCGGGCCACGATGTCGCGCGGAGCCAGCTCCGCTCGCGCGTGCACCTTTTCCATGAAGCGCACGCCGCGTTCGTTCACGAGAATGGCGCCTTCACCGCGCACCGCCTCGCTGATGAGGGCGAGCGGGTTTTCCCGCGTGTCGAGCGCGGTGGGATGGAACTGCACGAACTCCATGTCCGCGAGCGTGACGCCGGCACGATGCGCGATGGCATATCCGTCACCGGTGGCGACGACGGGATTCGTCGTGTAGCGGTACACCTGTCCGCAGCCACCCGTCGCCAGCACGGTCGCGTCGGCGATGATCTCGACCGCCGCACCCGCCACGCTCGCGCGCACGCCGACGCACGCGCCACGCTGGACAATGATGTCGAGCACTCGCGCGCGCTCGATCACCGTGATGCGACGGCTCGCCCGCACGCGCTTGATCAGCGTCCGCGCGACCTCCGCGCCGGTCTGGTCGCCATGTGCGTGAACGATGCGATTGGTGGAATGCGCCGCCTCCAGCCCCAGCAGCAGCTCGCCCTTCGGATCGAGATCGAACTCGGCGCCCGCGGTCTGGAGCTCCCGCACTCGCGCGGGACCTTCCTCCACCAGCACCTGCACAGCCGCCGCATCGCACAGCGCCGCGCCGGCGGCGAGCGTGTCCTGCCGATGCAGCTTGGCCGAGTCGCCAGCACCGAGCGCGGCAGCGATGCCGCCCTGGGCGTACGCGGTCGCGCTGTCGAAGAGCGACCGCTTGGTGAGGAGCAGCACGTCGCCGTGCTGCGACGCACGCCACGCCGCGTGGAGACCGGCGATGCCGCTGCCGACGACGAGAAACCGAGAGCGCACGCGATCTGCCATGGCCGGAAGATACCTTGGGTCTGACTGTCTGACAGTCTGACCCGCTTCGCGCTTCGCGCTCGCTCGCTTGACAGCGGGTCAACTGACTGGTCTGACAGCCATGATCTACACAACCGGGTTGATGCGCCGCTTTGGCCACACGTGTTCACGGAACACTGCATTCAGGCCGAGGGACCGAGTTGTGTAGGCAACAGCTGTCAGACTTCAGTTGACCCGCTGTCAGACGAGGGCGGTCGGCGAAGCCGCAGCCCGGGTCAGACTGTCAGACCGTCAGACGAAAAGTCGCCTTGCCGGGCATCCGCCCGGCAACGACTTTTCCCGTCAATGCGCAAGCTTCTGCTCTTCATCGGCGTGCTGCTCGTCGTGCACGTCGCCCTCCTGCTCGTCCATCCATCCGGCGCCGCCGTGCCCCCCACGGGCGACGCCGTCGACGTCGGCATCGTGTTCGACATGGGCGGCCGAGGCGACAAGTCCTTCAATGACGGCGCATACCTCGGCGCAGAGCGTGCCGAAAAGGAGCTCGGCGTTCGCGTGCGCTTCATCGAGCCGGGCGAGGGCTCCGACCGCGAAGCGGGACTGCGGCTGCTCGCCGCCGAGGGCATGGACATCGTGATCGGTGTGGGTTTCATCTTCACCGACGACCTCACCCAGCTCGCGAAGGAATATCCCAACACCAGCTTCGCGGGTGTCGACTATTCACTGGCGCAGGACAAGGCCGGGAAAGTCATTCCCCCGCCGCCGAATCTCGCGGCGCTCAAGTTTCGCGAAGAACAGGGCTCATTTCTCGTCGGCGCGATCGCCGCACTGGTGGGCAAGTCGAAGAAAGTCGGTTTCGTTGGGGGCATGAACTTTCCGCTCATCCACAAGTTCGAGCTCGGCTACACGGCGGGCGTGAAGGCCGTGTGTCCCGACTGCGAGGTGCTCTCGCAGTACGCCGGCGTCACGCCCGAGGCGTTCCGGAATCCGGGCAAGGGCAAGGAGCTCGCACTGAGCCAGTATCAGCAGGGCGTCAACGTCATCTTCCACGCGTCGGGATCCACCGGGCTGGGCGTCTTCGAGGCCGCGCGGCAGACGGGCAAGCTGGCGATTGGCGTGGACGCCGATCAATACAACGAAGCTCCCGGCTACGTGCTCACGAGCATGGTGAAGGGCGTCGACAACGCGGTGTTCGACGCCATCAAGCGCGTGAAGGAGAAGCGCTTCAAGGGTGGCATCTACCAGTATGGCCTTGCCGAGGGCGGCGTCGGCTATGTGTTCGACAAGAACAACGAAAAGTTGATCCCGCCAGCGGTGCGCGCACGCGTCGAAGCGCTCAAGCAGGAGATCATCGCCGGCCGGATCTCCGTTCCCAGCGTGAAATGACGACTGCCATTCGCCTTACCGGCATCGAGAAATCCTTCGGCGCGGTGATGGCCAACCGCGGCGCGGATCTCGAGGTGGAGCAAGGCGAGATTCACGCGCTCGTCGGCGAGAATGGCGCCGGCAAGTCAACGCTGATGCGCATCCTCAGCGGACTCTATGCGCCGAACGCGGGAAAGATGGAAGTGAACGGTCGCGACGTCACCGGATGGTCGACGGCGGAGGCGATCGCGAGTGGCGTGGGCATGGTGCACCAGCACTTCATGCTCGTCCCCACGCTCACCGTCGCCGAAAACGTCGTACTCGGCTGCGAGATCACGAAGGGTCTCGTGCTCGATCGTGTGGCTGCCGAGCGAGCGGTGCACGACCTGAGTGTGCGGACCGGGCTCGCGGTGCCCGCCAACCGACTCGTCGCCGACCTGTCCGTTGGAGAAGCACAGCGTGTCGAGATCCTGAAGACGCTCTTCCGTGGCGCGAAGATCCTCATTCTCGACGAGCCGACGGCGGTGCTGTCGCCGTTCGAGGTGCGGGAGCTGTGGGCGGTCCTTCGGTCGTTGCGCGATGCCGGCGGTACGGTCGTGCTGATCACGCACAAGCTCGATGAAGTGATCGACGTCTCCGATTCGATCACCGTCATGCGTCAGGGCGCGACGGTGACGCGCATGGCCAGTGCCGGCGCGACCCCGCAGGCGATTGCGCGCGCGATGGTGGGTCGCGACGTGGCACTCGCACTCGACGCCGATTACGCCGGGAGCACGATCAGCGGCGGATCTCCCGCGACGGCGATGCTGAATGTGCAGCACCTCAGCGTGAGCGGGATGCGGCGCACGGCGGTGGTCGACGACGTGAGCTTCAGCATCGCGCCCGGCGAGATTCTCGGCATCGCCGGTGTGGAGGGCAATGGCCAGACGGAGCTCATCGAAGCGCTCGCCGGATTGCGCAGCGCGACCGGGACCATCTCGCTCGGCGGACGCGACCTGCTGCCACTTTCCGTCCGCGAGCGCGGGAATGCGGGTCTGTCGCACATTCCGGAAGACCGGCACGAGCGCGGCCTGGTGCTCGACTACAGCATTGCCGATAACCTCATACTCGGACAGCAGCACCGCTTCACCCGTGGCATGACGCTCGAGTCGGCGCGCATTGCCTCGCATGCGCGCGAGCTGATCGAGCGCTACGACATCCGGCCCGCCGATCCATCGCTTCCGGCTCGTGCGCTCTCTGGCGGCAACCAGCAGAAAATCGTCGTGGCGCGCGAGATGGCGCGCGACTTCAAGGTGCTGCTCGCGGCGCAGCCAACGCGCGGTGTCGACGTCGGCGCTATCGAGTTCATTCACGCGCGTCTTCGCGATGCCCGCGACCAGGGGAAGGCGATTCTCCTCGTGTCCGCCGACCTCGCGGAAGTGCTCGCGCTCGCGGACCGCATCGCCGTGATGTACAGCGGGCGTTTCGTCACGGTGATGTCGCGCAGCGAAGCGTCGCCCGACGCGCTCGCGCCGTTCATGACCGGCGCCGAGCACGCCGCATGAGCCGCCGCTCGGTGATCGAGGAGGCGGTGCTCCCACCAATCGTCGCGCTGCTGCTGGCCGCCGTCGTTGGCGACGTCCTCATCCTCACGTTCGGCCAATCACCCGGTGCGGTGTTCAGACTGTTGCTGGAAGGCACGTGGGGCAATGCCTACGGCTTCGGCCAGGTGTTGTACAAGGCGACCACACTTGTCTTCACCGGACTCGCCGTTGGCCTTGGACTTCGCGCCGGGCTCTTCAACATCGGTGCCGAGAGTCAGCTGGCGGCTGGTGGGTTCTGTGCGGCGCTCGCGGGCTTGCTCCTGCCCGCTGGCCTGCCGGCGCTGCTCTGCCTGCCCCTGTATATCCTCGCGGCGGCGCTCGGCGGCGGTGCCGTTGGTGCCATACCCGGCGTATTGAAGGCGCGATTCGGCGCACACGAAGTGATCGTGACGATCATGCTGAACTTCATCGTGCTCGCACTGCTCAATTATCTCACGAGCACGAAGGTCCACGTCCCGGACACGCTGCACACGCCGGAGCTCAAGAGCGGTCCGCTGTCTCGCCTCGGCGACATCATGTCTCCCTTTCATGGATCCGCTGCGAACGCAACGATCCTGCTCGCGATCGCGACGGCGGTCGGGCTGGGCTGGTATCTCTTCCGAACACGACAGGGATTCGACCTTCGCGCACTGGGTCTTCAGGGCCGAGCCGCGGAATACGCCGGCGTCAACGTTGCCCGCGTGACCTGGCGCGCACTCGCGATGTCGGGGGCGATCGCCGGCATCGGTGGGCTGAACTACGTGATCGGCTACAAGCACTACTACGAGGAAGGCTTCGCGACCGGCGCGGGATTTCTCGGCATCGCCGTGGCGCTGGTGGGCAGGAATCATCCGGCGGGCATCGTGATCGCCGCACTGCTCTTTGCCACACTATCGCAGGGCGGACTCGCCGTGAACGCGCTCGTCCCGAAGCAGATGGTCGATGTGCTCCAGGCCGTTGTCATCCTTGCGGTGGCCACGTCGGTGCCAGAAGTGCGGCGCCTGCTGCGAAGCACGCGTCGGAGGCCTGACGCATGAACGGCTTCGACTTTCTCGCGCAGACGGTGCGGATCGCCATTCCGTACCTGCTCGCGGCGGCAGGTGGAGTGCTGAGCGAGCGCGCGGGCCTCATCGGGCTGACGCTCGAGGGCTACATGCTCGGTGGCGCCTTCTGCGCGGCGGTCGGGAGCTACTATGCTGGCGCACCATGGGTCGGCGTGCTCGCCGCGATCATCGGCGGTGGCGTGCTCTCGATGCTCTATGCCGCGAGCGCGATTCGCTTCAAGGCCGATCAGGTGGTCGTCGGCATCGCGATCAACTTGCTGGCCGTCGGACTGACGCGATTCTTCCTCCGTCTCATCTTCGACAGCTCCTCCAACTCGCCGCGCGTACCCGGCTTCGACGTGAAGGGAAGCGGAACGGGATTCCTTGCGCTCGCGCACAATCCCCTCGTGTGGGTCGGCGCCGTGATCATCCCGCTCGTGTCGTGGGTGTTGTACCGAACTCCATTCGGCTTACGAGTACGTGCGGTTGGTGAACATCCCGCCGCGGCACAATCCGTCGGCGTTCCCGTGGTGCGGGTGCGGTATCTCGCGGTCGCGCTGAGTGGAATGATCGCGGGACTTGGCGGTGCCTACCTCGCGCTCGACCAGCATCAGTTCACCGACGGCATGACCGCTGGACGAGGATTCATCGCGCTGGCCGCGATCATCTTTGGACGGTGGGATCCAATGCGTGCGGGACTCGCGTGCCTGCTGTTCGCCGCCGCCGAGACGCTCCAGATTCAGTTGCAGGGAACCCAGATGATCCCGTCGCAGTTCATCGAGATGATCCCCTACGTGCTCACCATCATCGCGCTGGCTGGCGTCGTCGGACGGGCCGTTCCCCCTGCCGCGCTCGGGAAGACCACGACAGAATGACCTCCAGCTTCGTTCGCGGATGAGCTCAGGGAGCCAACGCAAGCTGTGGATCCTGATGATCACGGCCTTCATCGACATGGTGGGGCTGTTGATGGTCATTCCGCTGCTCCCCTTCTACGCGAAGTCGCTCGGGAGGGGTGGCCTGGTCGTCGGGCTGCTCGTGAGCTCATTCGCGGTGGCGCAGCTTCTCACGGCGCCCATGTGGGGACGACTCTCCGACGCATACGGGCGACGTCCGGCGCTGCTGGTCGGCCTCTCGGCATCGGCGATCGCGTACGTGATCTTCGGCTATGCGCTGATGCTTCCGCATCCGCTCTTCTTCCTGTTTCTCTGCCGACTCGTGCAGGGCGCCGGTGGGGGAACCGTCAGCGTCATTCAAGCCTACGTCGCCGACGCGACGCAGCCCGACGAACGCGCCAAGGCACTCGGTTGGCTCTCGGCCGCGACGAACGCCGGCGTCGCGATCGGGCCGGTCCTCGGATCGCTGACACACGCCTGGGGACCGCAGGGACCGGGCCTCTTCGCCGCCGGCTTGTGCGTGGCGAACATTGCCTTTGCGTGGCAGTTCCTCGACGAGTCGCGCGACATGCACGAGGCTGCGCAGTCGAAGGCGGACACCACCAAGCGATCCCGCTCGCGCGACGCGATCCTTCATGTCGTCACGCACTCGGCCGCCCCTGCATCGCGACTGATCTGGATCTATGCGATCGCATTGGGCGCGTTCCAGGGCGTCACGTCGATGCTCGCACTCTATCTCGCGGTGCGCTTCGGCGTCACGGAGCGAACGATCGGATTCTTCTTTACGTACACCGGCGTGATCAGCGTGCTCACCCGAGCACTGGTCCTCGGCAAGATGATCGATCGCTTTGGCGAGGTTCGCCTGTCGCGGATGGGGCTGACGCTTCTCGCGACCGGCATTGCGGCGATGGCTTTCACCAAGCCGATCAGCGATCCCGCGCATTTCGCCGCGGCGCTTGGCGGGTTTCTCCCTGCGAGCGCGGTGGTGTGGCTCCCGTACGTACCGCTTGCGCTTGCGGTCGCCCTCATGCCACTCGGCACCGCGTTCACGTTCCCATGCGTGACGGCAATGCTGTCGCGAGTGATCCCGAACAACGAACGCGGGCTTTACATGGGTGTCCAGCAGACGTTCGGCGGCTCGGCGCGAGTCATCTTCCCCATCGTGTTCGGTCTGTTGTTCGACTTGGCGTTGCCGCTGCCGTTCCTGCTCTCGGCGTCCCTGGTGGTATTCACGATATACCTGGGGATGAACATGGAGTCGTACATCCCAAAGCGGGCGGCCGTCGCGACGGGGTGAGATGGAACAGCCACCGAAGAGCTGACAGTTGTCAGCCATCAGCGTCAGTTTACAGTCGGGCGGAACAGCGTGCACGCCGTGGATGTCCCCCCCGGACGCGGTCACTGGCTACTGACGCTGATGGCTAATAACTGACGGCTCTTCGGTTGCAGTTGGCTCGAAGCTCGAGCTTGAGTGTGGGTTTAGGCCGAGGTGTGTAGGCCTTGGTATGGCACTGCAACCGAAGAGCTGACAGTTATCAGCCTTCAGCGTCAGTTTACAGTCGGGCGGAACAGCGTGCACGCCGTGGATGTCCCCCCAAGACGCGGTCACTGGCTACTGATGCTGATAGCTCACAACCGACAGCTCTGCGGTAGAGCCGGAGCGGTTAGTGGCTTCCTCGCCACGAGCTCAAGCCCAAGCTCGCTAAGCTCGAGCTTGAGTCTGGGTTTAGGCCGAGGTCTGTAGGCCTTGGTATGGCACTGCAACCGAAGAGCTGACAGTTAACAGCTGTCAGCCTCAGTTTACAGTGGGCGCAGCGCCGAGCTGTCGCTCGGCGCTGCGCCCGTGCGCTTCGAATGGTATTCCTTCGTCCACAGGACGATCAGGCCACACCGCGCATCCATCCCCGCCGGCGCCGTGACCTCGTCGCGGTACGCCTCGATGCCGTAGATCCGCTCCACCGGAAGAAAATTCGCCGTCGCATGCTCGGCGCCGTCGATCACCACGTTCGCTTCCGTGCAATACAGGTTTTTGTGCGACGCCCGGTTCGAGATCACCTTCGCGTCGGGACCAAAGCCGGAGATCGCGAAGCCGCCCATGCGGAAGATCAAGTCCGTGACCTGCTGCGGATGATTGCGCTCGATCTCCGTGCTCGTGAGGAATTCGGCGAAGAAATTCGTGCGGCGGTTCTGGTCGAAGTCGCCGTACCGACCGCGCTGTGCGACCACGCGAACGGAGTCCAGTGCGACGAGCCGCGTCAGCGAGACGTCGTGGGCCACGTTTCGGCCAGCCCGCAGCTCGACGTCGCCTTCGATCGTCGAGTAGCCGAGTCGGCGCACGTAGAACAACTGCGTCCCTGCGGGCAGGCCGCCCAGCGAGAAGCGACCATCGTTGCCGGTCGTCGTGATGAAACCCGCGCTCGCCACACGCACTTCCGCATCGGCAAGCGGCTGGCCGCCAGGCGACCGCACGATGCCAGTCACGCTCGCCGTGCCGGCGAGTCGCACGGCGACGATCGAGTCTTCACGCGCGCGGTCCGCGCCAAGGGTGCGCGACAGATCCTCGAGTGAATCGAGCGCAACGATGGTTGGCGCCGTGAGCACACTGATCGAAAGGTTGCGAACCACCGCGCCCTCCTCGTCACTCACGCTGACGCGCGCCAGCCCACCCACCTTGCCTTCGTGCTGGAGCTGAAGGAAGAGCCAGCTGTCGGTCGGAACGCCGCACAGCCGATACTCGCCGCGCGATCCAGTGCGGACGGTGCCTGCGCGCTCCAGCCGAACAGGCCGCAGCGTCTTGCGATCCACCCGCACATCGGTCCAGGCGACCACCACCTGCGCATTCGCGAGCGGCTCTTCCGTGTCCGCATCGAGCGCGCGGCCGGCGACCGCCCCGCGGCCCCTGCCGAGCTTCACCCCGGCGCAGACGGCATCCCGAAGCACGTCGCCGAGTGGAAGTGACAGGTCCGTGTGCGCGGTCGCTCCCGCTTCGACGTTCAGCTCACTCGCCGGCATCGCGAGCTCGAGGGAGTCGAGCGTGGCGCTCCCGAGCTGGATCAGGTATCGGCCGGCCGGGATGGACTCAAGGCGGAAACGACCGCGCTCGTCGGGAGCGACCCTGAACGACACCGCGGGTTCGGGATCCAGGCGCACCGCCTCGACAGACGCGGCCCTCACCGAATGCGTGCGGACACGCTCGGTCACCGTGCCCTCGACGTGTCCGGCAGTGGCCACCTGGGCCGCGATGGGATGCGCGGCCCAGACGAGGGCGCCTAGACCGACGCTCGCTCGCAATCGCACTGCGGACTTGATGGCCATGACGGCCTCACGGTGTTACGCCGCGCGGTGAATCCGGCGCGCGCCCGCGCGGCCGATGCCACCGTGTCCTGCTCTAGCTGCCTTCCTTCTGGTTCTCCTGAAAGCCGGGCTCACTCGCCAGGACGGCGCGCGCGATCTCGACCATCGGAACCGACCTGTCCTGCGACGTACGCTGGAGAATCCGATACGCTTCCTGCTCCGAGGAGCCGGTGCGCCGCATCAGGATCCCCTTTGCCCGCTCGATCGTCTTGCGATTCTCGAGCGCGCCACGTGCTGCCAAGGCGTCCTTCTTCGCCACGGCGAACTCTCGTGCGCGCGACACCGCCAAACGCAAAGTCGAGTCCAGCACGCGCGGGGGCGTCGGCTTCGGCAGGAAGGCGATGGCCGAGGTCGCCGCGACCTCGCGCTCCGAGAGGACCAGTGACTCGTCGCCGCTGAAGAGCACCACCGCCACCCCGGGCACCTGCGCGGCGATCTGCTCCGCCGCCTCGATGCCGGAGCCGTCGGGCATGTGCACGTCGAGCAGCACGACATCGGGAACGACGTCCTTGGCCCGCTCGATCGCCTCGCGTCCACCGTTCACTTCGGCGACCACGACGTGACCCATCGTGTTGAGCAACTCGACGAGCAACGCTCTCGCGTTGTCATCGTCTTCGGCAATCAGGATGCGGATGGAGCCCGAGTCAGCCATTGCAGTGGAGGGGGTGTGTGTGCGTCTTCAGTAATCTCGGTCCTGTCACACGAATCCCGCAATCTGTGACAGCAAATCGGCAGCGCCCACGGGCTTGCGAAGCGTGAAGTCGCATGCCGGGTCCTGCTCGTTGCGCGGTTCCCACCCCGTTACCACTCCGATTCGAAGGGAGGGGCGAACTCCGCGCGCAAACGCAACCAGGTCCCAGCCACTCCCATCCGGAAGCCCGATGTCCGTGACGAGCACATCGAGTGAAAACGTCTCATCCTCGAGCCAGGCTTTCGCTTCCTCTACGTTCTTCACCGCGTGAACGCTGTGGCCGTCGCTCTCCAGCAGCGCCTGCATGAATTCACGGCTGTCGTGATGATCCTCCACGAGCAGCACGCGCCGCGGCACCGGAGCACGCTTCGGCGGAGCCTCCACGGGTGCTGCGGGAGCGGCGCCGGGCGGAAAGATGAGCCGAACCGTGGTTCCGTTTCCCGGTGACGACTCGATCTCCGCACGTCCGCGGTGGCGCCGCGCGATGCCATACACCTCGGCGAGGCCGAGCCCGGTGCCGTTCACGCCCTTGGTGGTGAAGAAGGGCTCGAACGCGCGCTCGCGCACCTCCTCGGACATGCCCGTGCCGGTATCGCTCACCGCGACACTCACTTCGTTCTCACCCGCGATCGTGCGAATGCGCAGCGTCCCTCCGCCGGCCATCGCGTCCAGCGCGTTCTGCACGAGGTTGAGCAGGGCTTCCCGCACCTCTCCCGCTATTCCCCGCATCAGGGCGGTGGGGGCGAGTGTCTCCTCGAGCTTGACGATGCCACCCTTCGCGCGCTCCTGCCACAACGGCCGCGTCATCGCCACGACCTCCTCGACCATCACGGAAAGGTCGACCGACTCCTCCCGCGAACCCAGCAGCGGCTCCTGGCGGATGAAACGCCCCACGCGAGCTGCCGTCGCCGCGCCCGTCTCCGCCGCGCGCGCAATGCGCACCGCGTAGTCGCGCACCGCCACGGGATTCTCGGCGTTCATCTCGAGCAGGTACGCCGCGGCCATGATCGGATTGAGTGCATTGTTCACGTCGTGCATCACGCCCGCCGCGAGCTGTCCCACGGCCGCCAGGCGCCGGTCGCGCGACGCGGCCTCCTGGAGCGCCAGGAGCTCGCTCGTGCGCTCCTGCACCATGCGCTCCAGTCGATCGGCTTCCGTGCGGACCTGCTGCTCGAGGCGCGTGCGCTCCGTCACATCGCGCTCCACAGTCACCGCCCCACGCACCCGGCGATGCGGATCATACAGCGGATTCGAGTTGACCTCGATCACGGCCGGCGTCCCGCGCGGACCTCGCCGCACCTCCAGCGTCTCGCCGCGCACACGCTCACCGCGCAGCGCGCGCGCGGTCGGGTGCTCGTGCACGAACAGGGTCGTTCCCGTCAGCGTCCTCGGGCGATCGAGCTGCCAGAGCTCGCGCAACGTCTGGGGACGGGCGGGCGCGTGCTCCTGCTGCGCCTGCGCGTTCGTGCGGACGGTGCCACCGTCAGCGTCCACCACCCGCACGGAATCGGGAAGTACGTCGAACACCGACTCCAACTGCGCGACGCTTCGGGCGAGGTCTTCACGGAGCTCTTCGCGCTCGGTGACGTCGCTTCCCGCGAACAGCACTCCACGTCCGCCATGCGAGTCCACGAGCGGAACGAAGGTCGCCTCCACGAGCCGCCGCCCGCCACGGTGCTGGAATGGCACACGCACGGAGACGACAGGCACTCCTCCCGCAGCGATGTCGACCTGCTCCGTGAGATCCGCCAACGCATTTGGAAACGAATCGTAGATCGACCGCCCCACGGCCTGCGCCGCGTCGAGCCCCGTGAGGTCGCGATAGCGCGCATTCGTCGCGATGAGCGCGAGCGCGCCGTCGAAAAGGGCCACCGCCAGCGGCACAGCCTCGAGCAGGGCATCGAGGCGCGCAAGCTCGGCTCCGTTGACGCCGGAGGTACTGTCGAGCACGGACGTGAGCATGACGAAAGGTGTCACAGGGTGTGCCGGTCGGACAGTCGCTGTCACGCCAGGATAGGTAATCCGCGTCACCCGCTGCCTTGAAAACCACAACTGAAGGGGGACGCTTCCTCACTCACGCGAGGCGGCGTCCCAATGCTCGACTATAGTCGCAATGCCACCTCAAACGGATGACGCTTTCGCAGGGGCCACCGGATCGGCGCGGTGATGTCGGTGGGTGAGAGCGTCGCCGTTGCGACCTGGTAGAGCAGCGGCTGGAACAGGTGGTGGTTCGTGCGATCGAGCACGAGGAGAGCGATGTCGTCGCGCTTCAAAACGAGCGCGGCATACAGGCCACCGAAGCCACTGCCGATGATGACGGCCTTCGCAGTCACCGCCCACGTTCCAACGCGCTGAGTCGCGCCGCATCCGCGAGATCCTGCGGGCGTCCAACAGCGCGCTTGTTTTGAAGGAGGTGTTCTCGCCCGACGACATTCATCGAAATGCCATCCATCTCAACGGAGATTCGATCAGGCCACGCTGTCACGAAATCAACTGCTTCGATCGAAGTGAGGATGTCGATGCGATTCGGGACAACGCCAAACTGAACGATCAAGTCGTCGGTCGAAAAATCTGCGGGCGAGAGCGTGTCGAGTGGCGCACCGAACTCCGTGAGCGCGGCCCACACGCGTGCGGCGTTTTCGTTGCTCGTCCGTACCCAGAGATCTATGTCGCCGGTCGCCCGCGGCAGTCCGTGAGCGGCGACAGCGTACGCCCCCACCACCAGATACTCAACGCCGGCGTCGTTGAATGCGGATATGATCTCTCTGAAGTCTGCATTCAGCATCGAAGTGTTCCCCTCGCGCTGCGGCGGTGAGTGCCCAGACTTGCTGTGTCAGAGGCCACACCATCGACAACCGCTCAGCCGGCGTGGTGGCGAGGTAGGACGAATCGTCCTCCTCCCCACGACGAAGAATGCGAACGCCATCTCCAGGCTTCTGCATTCCTGAATCTAACCCGTAAAGCCGCGACCGTCGACCGGAACTGTCAGCCAACCTGCGATCAGGGCCTCGGCAGCCTGGAAGCAGGTGCCTTTCCGTCCGCGGCAATGAGGTTGAGGAAGATCCGCGCGGCACCGGGCACTCCAGCTGGCAGCTGACGGAAGAGCGCGAGTGTGTTGTAGACGTAGGCGCCCTTCCCCACCGGCGCGATGAGCACCGCATTCTCGTTCGCGGGCTCGCCGGGATCGTGCATCTCGAACACGTGCTGGTAGTGCGGGTCGACGGTGGTGGGCATGTACGTCGACCGCTCCTGCACCCAATTGGAGAAGTCCTCGCTCGTGATCCTGTTCGGCTTCGACATCACGGACGCCTTCGCACGGAGCAGGGCGACGGGTGCATTCTCTTCCGTTACGCGCTCCGCCGTTGGGCGCCGCAACGATACCGGATAGGGAAGGATGCCAGGCGCTTCGATCTCGTTCTGGCCATACTGGAGGACGACCGTTCCCCCAGCCCGCGCGAAGTCCGTGAGACGAGCGCGCTGCGCCACGAGCACCGGACTGGCCGCGAACGCGCGCGGTCCGACGACGATCGCTCCGTACTTCGACAGGTCGGCGCTTCCGAGCGCCTCGGGTGCGAGCATCGTCACCCTCATGCCAAGCTCGCTCAGCATCGTGGCCACGTTGTCGCCCACGCCGCGGATGTAGGCGATGGACGTCTTCGCGGGAAGGTTGGCTTCGACTGCTTCCACCTCCACGACTGCAGGCCGATAGGAGCGCAGGGGACGAATGTGCTCGTACTGAATCGACACGTATCCGGATGCGAATTTCTCGTCGCCGCTTTCCGCGGTCGCGCTCACGAGGTGACGTCCTGCGGGGAGCGCACCTTTCGTGTGAAATACGAGCACCGCGTCACTGTAAGGCTCCATGGCGACGCGCCGAGTCATTGAATCAATCTTCAGTTGCGCGGGAGTAGCCAAGGTCACGCTCACACCGCGAGCAGCCGCCGTGGCATTGTGCAGCCGGACGCTGTACGAGCGCTCGAACGGCACACCTGCGCGTGCGTATTCCACTTCGGCGTCGAGCAGGACGCTGACCTTGGGTACCGCAGCCACCGGCCGACGCTGTTCGCCCCGAGCTGGATCGCCATAGCGATACACGACGGGCCCTGCGTCGACGGTGATCGGCACACCTGCGATGTGCAGCTTCACCCGCGTGTGGGTGTCGGCGACGCGATCCTCCCCAATGCCGATATTCTGCGCGGCAGGAGAGTCTTGCGGAGGCGGTGTAAAGACGTCGCCCTCCTTCCGCTGCGCGAGCCACCACGGTACGGTCGGAGCGGAGGGCGACACCCGGACGATCGCCTGCGCTGCGCTGTCCGGTGCGATGCGGCGATCCACGGCTGCGTTCGGCCACATGCCCGTGCCGCTCCATGCCGCGGCGGCGTCGAACGTCACCTCAGACGACCCTTGGTTGTAGACCGAGATTGTGACGGGAATCGTGTCCCCAACGGCCACGAGCTCGCGCGGGGCCGTGGCTTCGACGAGAACACCTGCTGCCGCGAGCAGGCCGGCACGCGCACGCGCCTCCGCGGTCTCGAGCGAGATGGCCAGGTCGCCGACGATACCTTCACATCTCGCGGCGATTCCGCCTCGCTCGCAGGCCAGCGCGTCACGCGCGCCCGACAGCAAGCGCGTGAGTCGCGCAAGCGGCGCGACCATGCGTGCCGGCGCCGTGAGGCTGGCAACCGATCGCACCGCCGCGATGGCATTGGGCACCGAGTCGAGTGTGGCACGAAGGAACCCCAGGTTTGACGGCAGCCCCACCGCGAAGCGAGACCAGTCCGCCGCGATGTCCTGCAGCGGCGACGTCTCCTTCTTCAGCGGCTGACTGACGCGTGAGACTTCGAGCTTGAGATAGTCGAGCGACGTCCCACGACGCTGCAGGCTCCCGAATCCCTGCGACAGATGCTGCGACCGGCTCTGCGACGAGATCTCGGCGTAGGTCTGCCCACGCAGCGGACTCAGTTCGCCGACATTGAACGTGACCGTCGCCTCCGCGGGCGTGAACCTCGAAGCGCGATAGAACTTGAGCGGCGTCCATGCGCCGAGTCCAAGTGTGCTGCGCGCCGGAAAGCGCACGGTATCGGCCGCTGCATCGAACGCTTCGCGCGCGAGGATCGCCGACACCTGGTGATGTCCGTGTCCATCGCGCGGCGTGCCTGAGAACACCGCGACGAGCACCTGCGGCCTGAAGGCGCGAATGACGGTGACGACATCGCGCAGCAGCGAATCCTTCGGCCAGTGCTTGTAGGTCTCGTCAGCGGTCTTGGAGAAACCGAAGTCGTACGCGCGCGAGAAAAACTGACGCCCTCCATCGAGGCGTCGCGCCGCGAGCAGCTCCTCCGTGCGGATCATGCCGAGCTGCACGCCGAGCTCGTTGCCGATGAGGTTCTGTCCCCCGTCGCCGCGGGTGAGGGAGAGGTAGCCGGTCTCGACCTGTCGTCCGCGCGCGAGCCACGTGATGAGCTGCGTGTCCTCGTCGTCCGGATGTGCGCCGATCACGAGTACGCGGGCGGTGACGTCGAGTCCGGCCACCGCCTCGCCCAACACGGTTGCGCCGCGCTCCTGGGAGAGAAGTAGGCGCGGCGCGGCGAGGAGCACAGCAAGTGCGGCGAATTTCCTGAAGTTCATCTAAGAGTTTCCATGGGGACAAAAACAGAACAGCGCTCTTACCGCAGAGGGCGCAGAGAACAACAACAAAAGTCGCAGAGATCGCAGAGAACCGCCTTAAAAGTCATGCACGACATCGAAGAGATTGGGCCGATCTTTCTCTGCGCTCTCTGCGTTTAGGCAGTTCTCTGCGCCCTCTGCGGTAAGAATGCAGTTGCCGTTGCTGTCAGACCTTGCTCGCTTTTCGCTTCTCTTTTGCTGGCGCGACGGTGAGCACATCCCTCACGATCCGCTTCTGCTCGATCTTGTGCGCCTCCGAGTAACCCTCGGCGGGGCTCGCGCGTTCCGGACGGCCGATGTAGCGGATGGTCAGCATGTTGCCCGTTGCCACGCGAAGCTGCGGCGCAACAAAGCCCCACGCGCCCATGTTCTTCGGCTCCTCCTGCGCCCAGATCACTTCCTCGAGATTCGGATAGCGATCCACGATGGCTGCGACGTCAGCACCGGGCCACGGATACAGCTCGTCGACACGCACCAGTGCCACCTCGACGCTCTCGGCGCTCTTTGTCTCGAGGAGGTCGTAGTACATCTTCGCCGTGCACAGCACGAGTCGGCGCACTTCGGTGACACGTGAGCCCACGGATGCGTCGTCGATCACCGGCTGGAACGAGCCCGCCGCGAGATGCTCGATGCTCGACGCCGCCGCGGGCAGGCGCAGGAGACTCTTCGGCTGCATGAGGATGAGCGGGCAATGCTCGCTGCGCAACGCCTGTCGCCGAAGGATGTGGAAGTACTGCGCCGGCGTGCTCGGATAGGCGACACACATGTTGCCCTCCGCGCAGAGCTGGAGAAAACGTTCGAGTCGCGCGCTCGAATGTTCCGGGCCACCACCCTCGTAGCCGTGCGGCAGGAGCAGTACGAGTCCACTCCACTGCCCCCACTTCGCACGATCGGCGGAGATGAACTGGTCGATGATTGGCTGCGCGACGTTCACGAAGTCGCCGTACTGCGCCTCCCACAGCACGAGGTCGTTTTCCGTCGCCGTGCTGAACCCGTATTCGAAGCCCATCACCGCCGTTTCAGACAGCGGGCTGTTGTAGATCTCGAACGGGCCAGTCGCGCCAGGAATATTGGCGAGCGGGATGTACGTCCCACCCTTCTCCACGTCGTGCAGCACCGCGTTGCGGTGCGCAAACGTCCCACGTTCCGCGTCCTGGCCACTCAGCCGAACACCCACTCCACGCTGAAGCAGCGAGCCGAACGCGAGCGCCTCGGCATGTCCCCAGTCGATGAGTCCCTTGTGCAGCGCATCGCGGCGCCGCTCGATCACCTTGAGCAGCTTCGGCGGGCCCTTGAAGTCCGCCGGCCACGTGAGCAACTGGGAATTGAGGGCCTCCAGCTCCGCGGCGGGCACGCCGGTTTCCGGATCCGTGATCTCCTCGACGACCGGATGCGCCTTGGAGCCACGTGCCGGCGTACCCTGAAAAGTTTCCGGCGCCTTCATCCCGCGATGCAGCGCTGCGAGCCTCTCGCCGAACTCCGTGTCGATCGCCTTCGCTTCAGCTTCGGTGAGGATTCGCTCGCGGACGAGCCGCGCGGCCCACACTTCGCGCGGCGTGGGATGCGCGCGAATGAGCTCATACAGCTTCGGCTGCGTGAAGAAGGGCTCGTCGGTTTCGTTGTGCCCCCAGCGCCGATAGCCGACGACGTCGATGAGGACGTCCTTCGCGAACTTGTCGCGATACGCCACCGCGAGACGCACGGCGACGAGGCACGCTTCAGCATCGTCGGCGTTGACATGCAGCACCGGGACCTCGAAGCCCTTCGCCGGATCGCTCGCGTAGCGGGTGGAACGAGCGTCGATCGGGTCGGTCGTGAAGCCGACCTGGTTGTTGACGATGAGGTGCATCGTCCCGCCAACGTGATAGCCCTTCAGCCGCGAAAGGTTGAACGTCTCCGGCACCACGCCTTCGCCCGGAAATGCAGCGTCGCCGTGGATGCACAGGGGAAGCGCAATGCGCTCGTCGCGTCCACCCGGCGCGCCGACAACCCGCTGCTTTGCGCGCGCGATGCCGGACATGATCGGGTTCACGACCTCGAGGTGACTCGGGTTGGGCACGAGCTCGATGGAGACCGTCTTGTCGCCGACGGTTCGCTCATTGGTGAAGCCAAGGTGGTATTTGACGTCGCCGGTGCTGCTGTAGGCGCTGGCGTCGCCCTGACGGCCCTCGAACTCACCGAACATCTCGACGTACGACATTCCCATGACGTGCACGAGCACGTTGATGCGGCCGCGGTGCGCCATGCCGAGCACCACCTCGCGCGCGCCGCCGTTCGCGCTGCGCGCGATGGTCTCGTCGAGCATCGGGATGAGGATGTCGTTCCCCTCGATCGAGAAGCGCTTGTAGCCCTTGTAGGCACGCTCCAGGAAACGCTCGAGCCCATCCACTTCCGTGAGCCGCCGCAGGACGGCGATTTTCTCGTCCGACGTGAGCGGATGCGTGACCGCCCCCTCCTCCATGTTCTGCCGGAACCAGGCGCGCTCTTCCTCGCTGCCGAGGTGCGTGAACTCGAGCGCGATGCTGCTGCAGTAGACGTCGCGTAGCCGCTGCACGACGTCCGCCGCCGTGCCCACCGAATTCCCCAGTGCCGAGGCCGGCACGTGCGCGAGCTCCTCTTCCTTGATACCGTGGAAGTCGGGCGTCAGCTCGGGCGCACCGGGAGGCGCACTGCCAAGGGGGTCGAGCTGGACCGCCAGATGTCCGTACTCACGGATTGCTTCCGCGAGCGACGACGCTGCCGCAGCTTTCCGGAGGAGCCGTTCGTCTGACGGTTGTGTGGCGGCGTTTCCGGCTAGTGACTCGGCCGTGCGGAAGTACTGTCGCCACGATTCGTCCACCGACGACGGGTCTCGCCGGTATGTCTCGTACATCTCGGCGATGTAGCCGTCGTTGAAGACGGAAGTCGTCGGAGGGAAGGTGCTCATGATCCGGAATTTAGCGGATCAGCCCCGGGACCGAACAGTTCGGCCGGTACCTACCGGGTTCACCTTTTGCTATATCCGCTCGAGCATTCAGTTCGTCGCGGTGTGCGGTGCTGTACATCCGGATCCCCGAGGGACCAACCCGTTTGGCCGAGGATGTCATGAGAGTTCGAACCAGGCTCGCGATCGCGCTGCTTTCAACCGTCGTGCTCGCCGCGTGCGAAACCAGAACGTCAACGGGTGTCGCGGGCGGCAGCTCCGCGACCGTGAGACTCGTGAATGCGACCGGCGCCAGCCTGGACGTCGTGTCGGGCAGTTCGGTCTCGGCGAACAACGGAAATCTCGGCTTTGGCGCGCACTCGAGCTGCATCGGTGTGGATGCGACGAATCCGAACCTGACCGTTCGCACGACCGGAACCACCACTTCGCTGTCCGGGTTCTCGCTGTCGCTCGCGACGGGCGGGAAATACATCGTCATCGCGTACGTCGATGGAGCGGGTACGACGCAGTTCGCGACGTTCACCACGACTGATTTCGTCCCGAGCAGCGGGCAGAGCGGGCTGCGGGTGTTCGACGCCGCGACCGGAACTGCCACCTTCGACGTCCACCTCACTGCGCCGGGAGACACGCTCGGCGTCGCCAGCGCGATCAACCTGGCATTCGCCAGGAGCACGAACTTCCTCGGCGTGGCCGGGGGAACGGTGCAGGTGCGCCTCACGACCTCCGGCTCGCGGACGGTGGTCTTGGACGCCGGCAACCAGAGCTTGACGGCGGCGCAGAATTACATCCTCGTCATCGGGCCCCCGGCCAGCGGAACCACCGTGCTTCGGAGTTTCCTCGCGACGGCCTGCTGACCCGGGAGCACTTGCAGTCGGCACGGATTCCGTCCACGATAGGCTCAGTGACGAGCGCGCCCAGTTCGGGACGACCGTCCGCATCTTCGACCACTCGAGTGTGATCTGACATGCGCGCCTACACCATCATCACGGGAATCGTCTTCGCGCTGCTCGCCGCCGCGCACGTGTGGCGCATCGCCGCCGAACGCCATGACCTCGCGACACAACCAGAGTTCGTGGCAATCACGGTCGCCGCCGCCGCCTTGAGCGCGTGGGCATTCGTTGCCCTGCGTCGCTCGACACGCACCTGAACTCCGCGTCACCCGACTCGGTCGGCTTCCCATCTCCGGATCCTTTCATGACACGTGACTCCGCAGTCCGTCCGCTCTCCCGTCGCGACTTCCTCGCGCTCTCCGGCGCGGGCAGTGCCGCAATCGCTTCCGGCATGCTGGTGAACGGCGCATTCCCGACGCTGGCCGGCGCCTCCGAGATCGGGACCTCAGCGCAACAACCGGCGCGGAAGTACCCGATTGGGCTCGAGCTCTATTCGCTACGCGGCGAGCTGGCGAAGGACCTGCCGAAGACGCTGCGCAACGTGGCGCAGATGGGCTACGAGGTGGTCGAGTTCTATGCACCGTATCTCGCGTGGACTTTTCCATACGCGAAGGGAGTTCGCACCCAGCTCGACGACCTCGGTCTCCGCTGCAACTCCACGCATAATTCCGCGGCGGCGGTCACACCGGGCGACACCATGACCCGCGCCATCGAGCTCAATCAGATCCTCGGCGCGCGGCACATCATCCTCGCGTCGCCGCCCGGAAACACGACGACGCTGGAGGATTGGAAACGATTCTCCGGCCAGCTCTCGACGACGGTAGAGCAGCTCAAGCCGCACGGCCTGATGACGGGCTTCCACAACCACCTCATCGAGTGGTCGCCCCTCGCGGGGGGACAGCGTGTCATGGATGTGATCGCCGCCAACACGCCACCGGAATTCGTCCTTCAACTCGACGTCGGCACGTGCCTCGAGGCGGGTGTCGATCCGATCGCATGGATGAAGTCGAACCCGGGGCGCATCCGGAGCCTGCACCTCAAGGACTGGGCGCCCGGCGCCGAGAAGGACCAGAAGGGCTACCGAGTGCTCTTCGGAGAAGGCATTGGCCCATGGAAGGAAGTCTTTTCCGCCGCCGAATCAGTGGGCGGGGTGGAGTTCTATCTCATGGAGCAGGAGGGCAGCCGCTACTCGGAATTCGAAACGGCGAAACGATGCCTCGACAACTACCGCAGCATGCGGAAGTCGGGCTGACTTCGGTCAGCTGCTGCTTTCCCAGGCCAGCGGCAGCGCCACCCGAAACGTGGAGCCTTTGTCCGACTCGCTGATCAGCTCGATGTGGCCGCCGAGCATCGTGACGAGTCGGCGTGAGATGTAGAGCCCGAGCCCTGTTCCGCCATGGCGTCTGGTCAACCCGCTGTCGACCTGCGCGAACGGGCGGAACAGTCGCATCTGCTCCGCCATTGGAATGCCGACGCCGGAATCCTTGACGTCGAGCCATACCATCCCGTCGGTCACGCGCACGCTCACCGTGATACCGCCGGTGTCCGTGAACTTCACCGCGTTGCCGAGCAGGTTCACGAGCACCTGGCGCAGCTTGTCGATGTCGCTCGTCATGCGCACAGGCGCAAGCGGCAGGTCGAGTGTGATGGGCAGCTTCTTCTGGTCGGCCAGTGGCTGCACCACCGCGACCGCGGCGCGAACGAGGTCGGCCGCGAGAAACTCGGACGGACGGACGATCTCCTGCCCTTCCTCGAGACTCGTGAACGAGAGAATCTCCTCGATCATCGACGACAGGTGCGTCGTCACCGAACGCACGCGTTCGAGGATGTCGAGCTGGGACTCGCTGATCGGTCCGATGACCTGGTCGATCAGCAGCTCATGATAGCCGGCGAGCGCCGTGAGGGGCGTCCTCAGCTCGTGGCTCATCGTCGCCAGGAAGCGGCTCTTTGCACGGTCCGCGCTCTGCGCGCGTAACAGCAGCAGCGACTTGTGCATGGCGAGCGCTGCATGATCGGCGAGAATGCGCAGCTCGTCAATGTCGGTCTCATCGAACGCAGCCGCACCAGCTCCCCTGGCCACGGCAATGACCCCGAGCATCTCGCTGTGTGCCCGCAGTGGCGCGATCATGAGGGGACCGATGGAAAGCTCGGGCCGAACGCGCATGAGCGGTCGGTTGGACGCACCATAGTTCCGCTCGGTGATGATCGAATCGCTCGTGATCGCGTCCATGAGCAGCGAGCCCTTCAGCTCGAAGAATGTGCCGCTCGCCTCCAGAAGATCACCTGTCGCGGCGACCACCTCCCCCTGCGCCTCGATGACGCGGAGCACGGCAGCGCCGCTCGCATGACACTGCCGCGTCGCAATCGCGCACAGGGTGCGCAACACCTCGGCGATGTCGGTCGCTTCTGCCAGCCGGCGAGCGACATCGGTGAGCGCGGCGCGGTCCCCATCGGTGTCGGCGCGCGCTTCCACAACCAGCGTATCATCGTTTCGGTGGACGCCACATACGATCCGCCGGGGCACGCCATTGCTGCTCCCCGAGCGCAGTAACGCCACGAACGTACGCGGCCGGCCGTCGGCCAACGTCGCACGGAGCTCCATCTCCGCCGGCGCGGCGTTTTCCGCAAGCAGGGACGCGAAGTCGGCGCCGCTTGGCACGGGCGCGCCAAGCCATGCCGTCCATCGAGCGTTTGCGTACAGCGTGCAGAGATCGCGTGACAGCACAAGGACGCCACGTTCCAGGCTGTCGAGGACGCGGGCCGCGTCAGGAATCTCAGTCAATGGAGAGCGTGCTCCCCCGCGGTGTCCTGGTCCTGCAACGATCAGCGCAGAACGGATGGTGAACGAAAGACGGACACTTCACGTTCGACAGGCGCCACGACGCCCCGTGGCCGGCGGGCGCCTTCCATCAGCGCGAGCACATCCTCGCGATTCAGCGCCGGAAGGAAGATTACGCCGGCGAGGCCGCTCATCTCCACCGACACGCACTCTTCCGGGCGATGCGTGAGGCTCACGGCGAGCACGGGCACGTCGCGAAGGGTATGGATCGCCGCCCAGCCATCGAGGACCGTGGGGCTCAATAGCGCCTCCTCCACCACCAGCAGATGCGGCTCGAACGCGCCCGCAAGCTCGCTGGCAGCAGCTATCCCCACGGCGGACTCGCACTGCACGCCGAGCTCACCGAATACGCGGCAGAGATGCTCCGCGAGGATAACGTGTCGAGCTACACACACCAATCTCATCCCCCAATATACCTCGGGATGTTCGCGGCAGCCTTCAGATGCGTCAGCCGAGTGCCTCCAGCGCGTCGTGCAGGCCCTTCGCGGATTCCGGCCGCGCATCGCGGTCCCGCGCCATCGCTCGCACCACCAGCGCGCTCAAGGCTGGCGGAATGTCGTCGTGCACCGCGTGCGGCGTGGGAGGAGTGTCCTCGAGCACCTTCGCGATCAACACCATGGGGGACGCCGCCTCGAATGGAGGCCTGCCCGTGAGGCACTCGTACATCACCACGCCCGCCGCGTAGATGTCCGCGCGCGCATCGATCTCCTCACCGAGCAGCTGCTCGGGAGCCATGTACTCCGGAGTGCCGATCACCATCCCCACTTCGGTGAGTCCCTGGGCTGGCGTGCGCGTCGCGAGCCGCGCGATGCCGAAGTCCATCACCTTGAGCGTGCCGTCTCCCTCGACAACCATGTTCTGCGGCTTGATGTCGCGATGGATCACGCCCGCCTCATGCGCCACCTCGAGTGCCCGGCAGAGCTGGTTCGCGATGGGAAGCATCACCTGGACCGGCAATCGCCCACGCGCACGCACGAGCTCCTTCAACGACTTGCCTTCGACGAACTCCATCGTGATGAAGTAGAGCCCGCGCGATTCGCCGAGATCATGCGTACGAACCACGTTGCGGTGCGAAATTTTCCTGGCGAGCCTGATCTCGCTCTTGAAACGCTTCAGGGCGGTCGTATCCGCCGCGATGATCTCCGGCTTCAGTGTCTTGATCGCGACGACTTCCTGAAGCTCGCGGTCCACGGCGCGATAGACCATCCCCATTCCACCCGCGCCGAGCAGCGCCTTCCCTCGTAACGCACACCGAGCAACTGTCCCGCGTTCAGCACCCCACCGGCGGGCGCCGTCGCAGCCGCAAGGACGAGCGTAGCATCCTCGTCGCCGCCCCGGATGAGGGTGGCGTTCGGCATCGCCTTGCTGCCACCGAGGAAATCGACGAGTGCCTGCTTGTCACGCAGGTCGCCAAGCAGGCGTCGCACGGCGTCCGCGAGCGTGCCTATTTCGTCGGAGCCACCCGCGGGAATTTCGGCGGCGTAGTCACCGTCGGCGGCACGGCGCGTGGCGCTCACCAGCGCCTTCACGGGGCGCACGATCTGCTGCGCCACGACGCCCGACAGCAGGAAGGCGGCGAGCAGGCCCAACGCGCCCGTGATGAGCAGTGTCCTCCGGAGCGCGCGGAACGGCGCAAGCTCCGCGTCGAGCGAACGTAGTGCGAGGAAGCCGCCCACCGGAACGCCACGTGCGCTCAGCAGTGGTGTGCTCTGCCCCACGAATTCGCGACCCGCAAGCTGTATCTCCGTGCTCTTGCCGGCGGCGCCCATGGCCGCTGTCGATTTCGTCGTCATGTCTCGCGGCGCTTGCGGCGCTGCGGCGGAAGGTGCCGCGTCGCGCAGCATGCGGTCGGCGAGCGCCTTCTGTAGCCCGGGACGATCCGCCGCGCCGATCGTGCTTCCGGCTACATGGGGGCGACCCACGCTGTCGATCACGTAGAACGCCACTTCGCTTCCAGTGGCCTGTCCGATCGCGGTTGCCAGCGAATCACTGACGGGCTGCGCCGCCATGATCACGCCGCTCACCGTGCTGTTCGTCTTGTCGAGATCCTGCTTGATCGGGACAACGATGAGCTGCATCACCGCGGTATCGCCGCTCACGCCGAAGCCGGCCATGGTCTTGCCTTCGAGCGCTCCCGCCACGAGCGGCGAGCGCGCGAGATCCTCGCCGCGCGGAGCAGCGGGATCATCGCTCTTCGCGAGACGTCCGCCGCTGTTGTCCGTCACCTGCACCCACCGCGCGCCGCTCGCCTTCACGATCTCCTGCGCCTGGTCGAATGCGTCATTCCCGACAGAATCACGAAGGATCGTCTCCATCGCGTTCCTGTTCTCGGCGAAGACGGACACTCGACCCGCCACTGCCGACTGACGCGCCTCGAGCTGCTCCACGATCCGCGCGTTCGTCGCGCTCAATCCGCGCGCGATGGTGTTGAGTGCCGACGTCTGTGCCGAGTTCGACGTCACCGCCAGCGTGACGATCAACAGCACGGACACGACGACCGCCGTGCCGAGGAAGATCTTCAGGGACAGCCCGAGGCGCGGCATGGCGAGAGGGAGCGAGGTATCGTGCGTCGCGACCGACCGGGCAGCGCGTCGAGACTAGTAGCGGTCGCCGGACGCGCTGGTGTACTCCTGACCGAACTTGTTCTTGTGCTGCACGAAGCGATAGCCTCGCGCGTCGAGCTGCATGGTCCCGAGTGTGACGCCCGCCGCGCTTACCGCGAGTGCTTTTGTGGCGCCTTCCGCGGCGCGGTCATGCCACAGGTGAAGCACGTAGTTTCCCGCCGGGACGGATGTCACCGCAAAACGTCCGTCCTCACCGGCCTGCGCGTAGTACGGCGTCGCCAGCACGACGACGTAGCCCGTCATGCGCGGATGGATGTTGCAATAGATGGGAAACACACCGGGTTCCTTGAACGTCTGATCCTTCGTCCGTCCGCGCGGATACACGCCCGTATCGAACGCGCCGTCCGGCGCCTTGGAAAACACGTTGTGACTGAACGAGTCGGTGTTCGGGAACTCCACCTTGCTTCCCTGCGACACCACACGGACGCGCGGTGAGAATTGCCTGCCCTGCAGTTGAATCGTCGTCGTGGTGGGCGACGTGCGTACGCGCGCACCCGCAGCCGGCTCGAGCCAGACGATGACGTCGGCGAGATCTTCCGATTGCTCGCCCGGACGTCCCAGAAGGCTCACCTGCCCCGAAACGGTACCTTGGGCCGACACGGTCCGCGCGAGCACCATCAGCATGAGTGCGGATCGTCGCATCGTCGAAGCTATTTCCGGCATTTCCTCTCTCCATGCCTGGGACGTCATTCCCGCTGCACGGGAATCAATGTCACTTGAATCCTCTTCCCAGACTCCAATGAGCCAGACCGGCGCGCGCGCGTTCCTCAACAGTGTGGCCACACCAGCCAGAGCGTCAAGCATGCGCGCCATCATTGCGTTTGCGGCACTGGCTGGCCGCGGCGGTGTCGCGCTCGCCCAACGTCCGGCAGGCGCGCAAGGAACCGCCATTACCGTTGCTTCGTTGGCGGCCGCCGCCGACTCCGCGCGCGCGCGGCAGGACTCCATTGCTGCCAGGTTGCGGCGCGCAGAAGCGGCCATCGGCACGCGGCAGGACTCCGTCGCGGCCAAGCTTCGCCGCGCGGAAGAGGCAATCGCGCTGCTGCAACAGCAATTCGGCGAAGCGTCGTCGAGCGGTGTCACGACGCGCAGCCGCATGCAGCTCGAGCTGAGTGGTCGCGTGCTCGTGCACATGTTCCGCAACGATGCCCGTGTGAACAACGTCGACGACCCGCAGTTTGTGCGGCCGGACTCCGCGTCCGCGCTTCCAACGGCTGCTCTTGGCCTCGCGATTCGCCAGACGACACTCGGCATGGTGCTCACGTCGCGGGACGTCCTCGGTGGAACGTTCGTGGGAGATCTCGACGCGGACTTCTACGGTGGCCAGCAGCCGAGCAGCGGCGGTCGCACGTTTCCACTGCTGCGCATTCGCACAGCGCGCGGCGCCGTGCGCTGGTCGAACGGTGAAGTGATGGTCGGGCAGGATGCTCCGCTCATCGCGGCGCTGAATCCGATCAGCCCCGCCGCCATTGGCACTCCGGAATTCGTGACGGCAGGCAATCTCTGGCTGTGGCTTCCACAGGCACGCGTCACGGTGCGCACGGCGGGATCGTTCAACATCGGGTTGCAGGCGGCGGCGCTTGCTTCAACCACCGGCGACGCCGTCGGCCCCTTCGATACCGATGCGGATCCGGCGGAGCGGACAGGGCGTCCGGCGACGGAAGCGCGACTCCGGCTCCAATGGGGCGCGGAAGGTCGGCAGAGCGAGATCGGCTGCGGCGGTCACCTCGCCTGGATCGCGACGCCGGTCGATTTCGTACAGTCGGATGCGGTAGCCTGCGACGTACACATCATCGCGGGTTTCCTCGAGCTGCGAGGCGAAGGCTATTCGGGACACGCATTGCGCGGACTGGGCGGCGGTGGCATCTCGCAGAACCTCGATAGCCTGTCGGCGCCGCTGAAGGACGCCGGCTTTTGGGGCCAGGCGAGCATCGAGGTCAGTCCGGCCTTCCGCTTCGGTGGCGGCTGCGGCGCGGACAAACCCGACGAGGCCGTGCTGTCGTCGACAGCTCGGCTGCACAACCAGTCGTGCAGTGGCTATACGATCATTCGCCCCGGTGGTCCGATCTTCATCGGCGGAGAATTCCGGCGGCTCGAGACGCGCTACAGCAACGAGAGGACGTACGCGAACAATCACATCAACGTGTCGATCGGATTCGAGTTCTAGGCTGGGCGAATCCAGCGGATGTCGCGCGAAGTTGGAAGCCCTAACAGACGTTGTTCGGACGCAGCGCGAATCCGGCGAATTATGCGAATCTGCGCGAATAGCTCCACGGGGGACTGGGTGGCGCATCGCCAGAGTACGCCGCTATGAGAAAAAAATGAAACGGAGCTTTGTCGCGCGACCATGCATTCAAGCTAAGCTAAGACGACAGGTCGAATCAGCCGTGGAGCAATTCGCGTTGATGCGGTTTTGATTCGTTTGATTCGCGCTAACCCCGCTGTTCCGCTCTTGCCTACGACGGAGTCTCGGAAAGCGACTCGGCCTCGGCAGCCGTAGCGGCGGCTGGCGCTTGCTCGGGTGCTTTCTCGGCAGCCGGCGTCGGAGCCGGTGCGGCGGTCGCATCAGCCTCTGGAACGGCTTGGCGACGCGTGACTGTCGAAGCCTCCGCCGTGGCGGGCAACACGAGCCGGAACGTACTGCCCTTGCCCAGCTCGGATTCGATCTCGAGGACGCCCTGCAGCATATCGGCAAGCCGGCGTGAGATCGGCAACCCGAGACCCGTGCCCTCCGTGAGCTGCGTCTTTCCGAGCTGCACGAACTCGTCGAAGATCTTCTCGCGATCCGCGGGTGCGATACCCTCACCCTGATCGATCACCTCGAGCACGATGCCGCCATCCTGTCGCGGCATCGAGCGCACGCGAATCGGCTTTCCGCGTCCGAACTTTATCGCGTTCGAGAGCAGGTTGAGGAGAATCTGGCGGAGCCGGCGCGGATCGCTGATGACTTTCACCACCGCTCCCTCGTGCTCGATGGAGAGCGACGAGCCATACTGGTCCGCAAGCGGACGCACGGTGACGAAGAGATCTTCGAGCAGGGACGGGAACGTGACCGGCTGAAGCCGAAGGTCGATCTTGCCCGCCTCGATCTTGGACAGGTCCAGCACGTCGTTCACCAGCTCGAGCAGGTGCTTCGCCGCCTTGTGGGTACGGGTGATGCCCTCGGCCTGCTTCTCATTCAGCGGACCATAGATGTTCTCGAGCAGCAGCGTGCTGTAGCCGAGCACCGCATTGATCGGCGTCCGGAGCTCGTGACTCATCGACGCGTAGAACCGGCTGCGCGCAGCCATCGCACGCTCCAGCTCGAGCTGGCGCTCCGCGAGCTCGTCGTTCAGTGCCTTGAGCTCGCTCATCGCGCGGGCCAGCGACTTCGCCTGCGATTGCAGCTCCATCTCGGCACGCTTGCGCTCCGAGATGTCGCGCACGATCAACGTGAACGTTTTCTTGCCGCGCACGTCGAGGCAGCTCGCCGTGGCTTCCACCGGAAACCGTTCGCCCGAGGCGCGCGCACCCATGAGCGACAACGAGCTTTCCCTTCCGATGGCACCCGCCGCGATGTCTGCCGGATCCATGGAATCGGTGTGCGTGCAGATACGATCGAGCACATCCTGTTGCAGGGATTCCGGGAAGAAGGCACGCACGTTCTTCTGCATCGCTTGCTCGATCGGCGTGGCGAACATTCGCTGCGCAGCCGCATTGAACAGGGTCACCTTGCCGTCGGCCTCGAACGCAACGATGGCATCCATCGCCGAGCCCACGATCTCGGAAAAGCGCGCCTCCGATTCGTAGATCTCGCGCATATGCCGCAGCTCGAGGTCCCTGCGGTCCGCCTCGGCGATGAGGTGCTGCTGCGCGGCGAGCTGGCGCTGCTTCTGGTAGAGGTCGACGAACACGCTCACCTTGGAGCGCAGGATATCCGGCTGGAACGGCTTGGCCATGTAGTCCACGGCGCCCACTGAATAGCCCTCGAAGACGTACTCCTCGTCCTTGCTCATCGCGGTGAGGAAAATGATCGGGATGTACTTGGTGCGCTCGCGCGACTTGATGAGCTTCGCGGTCTCGAATCCGTTGATGCCCGGCATCTGGACGTCGAGCAGGATCATCGCGACATCGTGCGCCAGCAGCTTCCGCAGGGCTTCGTCGCCTGAGCCCGCGCGCACGAGGATCTGTCCCAGCGGTTCGAGGATCGCCTCGAGCGCGAGCAGGTTTTCGGGGCGGTCGTCGACGATGAGGATTTCGACCGGCGGATGCTCATCATCGACGCCATGAAGCGGAGCACCGAACGCGGCTGCTCCCGGCGGGATCGACGAGCCGACCGTTGGCGTCACGCGCGGGTTCACGTCGGACGTCATCGGTCGTCTCGCTCAGGATTGCCGGCCGGCAGCAAGGCAATGAATTTCGCCATCTCCTCGAGGCTCATGACGCGTGCGCGAGGAACCGACCTCACGGCGGCCGACGGCATCAGCGCGCTTTCCGCCGTCGCCGGGTCCTGGATGAGCGCGAGCCCGCCGCGATCGAAGATGCGACGCAAGCCCTCGCTGCCATCCGCATTGGCTCCGGTCAGCACCACGCCCACGGTGCGGTGCCCATAGCTGTCCGCCGCAGTGAGGAAAGTGACGTCGATCGACGGACGGCTGTAACGAATCGGCCCTTCCGTGCTGAGCGAGAAGTGACCGGGCTCCACGAGCGTATGATAGTCCGGTGGCGCGATGTAAACCGAGCCACGCTCCAACGGCATCTTGTCCTCGATCTCGTGCACGTGCAGGGGCGTCTGTTCCTGCACCAGGGTGCGGAGCAGGTGATCGGAATCCTTGTGGCGGTGCTGCACCAGCGTGATCGCCATCTGGAAGCTCTTGGGGAGACCACCGACGAGTGTCCGGAGGGCGGCGAGGCCGCCCCATGAGGTGCCCACCACGACGAGATCGTAGCCGACGCTCGCGGTCTCCGCCATCAGGTCACTTTCCGATAGAGCTTCTCCGTCGCGCTCAGCTTCTCATAGCAGGGCTCGAACTGCGAGAACTTCAGCGACTCCTTGCTGCCGAGCGCAAGGATTCCGAACATGACAAGCGATTCGTAGAACAGCCGGTGCACCCGATTCTGCAACGTCTTGTCGAAGTAGATCAGGACGTTGCGGCAGAAGATCACGTGGAACTCGCTGAACGACCGGTCCGTGACCAGGTTGTGCTGCGAGAACACCACGTTCCGGGTGAGGCTCGGCGAGAAGAGCGCGCCGTCGTACTTCGCCGTGTAGTACTCCGAGAACGACCGCGTGCCGCCCGCCCGAATATAGTTGTCGGTGTACTCCTGCATGCGCTCGAGCGGAAAGATGCCCTGCTTCGCGCGCCGGAGCACGACATCGTTGATGTCAGTGGCATAGAGCCGCGCCCGATCGTACAGCCCCTCCTCCTCGAGAAGGATGGCCATCGAGAATACCTCTTCCCCCGTCGAGCAGCCCGCGTGCCAGATACGGATGAACGGGTACGTGCGCAGCAGCGGAATGACCTTCTCGCGGAACTCCTTGTAGAAGCCCGGGTCCCGGAACATCGCCGTGACGTTGACCGAGAGGTCGAGCAGCAGGCGCTCCATCGTATCCGTATCGTGGAGAATCCGCGCCTGCAGCTCCGAGATGGTCCGCAGCTCCTCGCCTTCGACCCGCTTCCAGAGACGGCGACGGATCGACGCATAGGCATACGAGCGGAAGTCGAATCCGTAATGCCTGAAAACACCCTCGAGGAGCAGCTCGATTTCGAGTCGCTCCAGCTCGGAGTTGTAGGCGTAGGGGGGCCCCGGAAGGGAGCCCCCCCCCGACAGGTTCAGCGGTACAGCCATACCCTCATGAGACTCAATAGCTGCTCCGTATCCACTGGCTTCGTGATGTAGTCGGACGCGCCCGCCGCGATGCACTTCTCCCGGTCTCCCTTCATCGCCTTGGCCGTGAGCGCGATGATCGGGAGTGCCTTGAGCTCCGGTATTTCGCGGATGGCCCGTGTCGTTTCGTATCCGTCCATCTCGGGCATCATCACGTCCATGAGCACGAGATCGAAGTCCTGCTTCTCCTTCAACACCCCGATCGCGTCCTTTCCATTCTCCGCAAACGATACGACCATGCCGTGATCTTCAAGCATGCTCGTCAGCGAGAAGATGTTCCTTACGTCATCGTCCACCACGAGCACCCGCTTGCCGGTGAACACCGCATCCGTGTTGTGCAGTCGCTCCAGCATACGACGTTTCTGCTCCGGCAGCTTGGCTTCCACGCGATGCAGGAACAGCGCGGTCTCGTCGAGCAGCCGCTCCGGCGACTTCACGTCCTTCACGATGATCGTCTCCGCGAACTTCCGGAGCTTCGTATCCTCCGCCGGCGACAGGTCCTTGCCGGTATAGATGATGATCGGCAAGTCCTGCATTCCCGGATTCGCCTTCACCGTCTCGAGCAGCTCGAACCCATTCATGTCCTTGAGGCCGAGGTCGAGCACCATGCAATCGAAGTGGCCCGTCGACAGCTCACGGAGCGCATCCTCGGCGGATCCCACCGCCACGATCTCGACGTCTTCGTGCTGGATCAACTCGATCATGCTCTCACGCTGCGTCTCGTCGTCCTCCACCACCAGCAACCGTTTCACCGACGAGTCGATGAAGTGCGTGATCTTCGCGAACGACTCATCGAGCGCCTCCTTCGTGACGGGCTTCTCGAGGTACGCGAGCGCTCCGGACTTGAGCCCTTGCTGGCGCTCCCGTATGCCGGTGATGATGTGCACCGGAATGTGGCGCGTCTGCGGATGATGCTTGAGTCGATCGAGCACGGCCCAGCCATCCATTCCCGGCATGTCGATGTCGAGGGTGATCGCATCCGGCTCGAATGCGTGCGCCAGCTGAAGTCCCGCCTCGCCATCGAGTGCATTGAGACCGCGGAAACCCTTCTCGCGCGCCATCTCGAGAAGCACCTTCGAGAACGTGGCGTCGTTCTCGATGATCAGGAGCACGCGGTCCCCAGGCTCGATGCTGTCACGATCATCGTCGAAGCCCTCGGGCCGCGGAAGCTCATCGCGCGCCACCATCACGTCCGTCACGTCGGGCTCGGACTCTGACGTCGCTGTGGTGGCCGGACTTCCACCGGACTGCTCCCACCCACCCGCCTCGGACGTGCTCCGCTGACGGTTGTAGAGGGTCTGGGCAGGACGACCGCGTGGTCCGGTGCGCACAGTTCCACTGTCTGTCGACCAGTCATCACCCCGGTCCCGGCGCCGCGACGAAGACTCCTCACCGCCCTTTGGTGTCTCTGGCTCGACGTACTTGCTCGGCAGGAACAGCGTAAACGTGCTCCCCGTGCCCGGCGTGCTCTCCACGCGGATCTCTCCGCCCAGCAGCCGCGTGATCTCGCGGCTGATCGACAGGCCGAGACCCGTTCCCCCGAACTTGCGGCTTGTCGTCCCGTCCGCCTGCTGGAACGCCTCGAAGATGAGCTGCTGCTTCTCCTTGGCGATTCCAATGCCGGTGTCCGTCACCGCGAACGCGATGACGCTGTCCGCCTGGTCGAGTATCCGGCTCGCGAAGCGCTTGCCCCTTTCCGCCTTGCCAATTGTGAGCGTGACGCTCCCCCTCTCGGTGAACTTGAAGGCGTTCGAGAGGAGGTTCTTGATCACCTGCTGGAGGCGCTGTCCGTCCGAGTAAATGGACGGCGGCACATCTCCATGGATGTCCACCTTGAACTGCAGCCCCTTCTGCTGCGCCACCGGGTCGAAGGTCCGCCGCGTGAACGACTCGATGTCGCGCACCGGCACATCCATCGGGTTCACCTCCATCTTGCCCGCCTCCACCTTCGTCAAGTCGAGAATGTCGTTGATGAGGTTGAGCAGGTCCGTGCCCGACGAGTAGATCGTCTGCGCGAACTCCACCTGCTTCGGCGTGAGCGTCTTCTCCTTGTTGTCGCTCAGCAGTTTCGCGAGGATGAGCAGCGAGTTCAGTGGCGTGCGCAGCTCGTGGCTCATGTTCGCCAGGAACTCGCTCTTGTACTTGCCGCTGATCGCGAGCTGCTCGGCCTTCTCCTCGAGGGAGACACGCGCCGCCTCCACCTCGCGGTTCTTCTGCTCGACCTTCTGGTTCTGCTCCGCCAACAGCGAGGCCTTCTCCTCCAGCTCCTCGTTGACCTGCTGCAGCTCCTCCTGCTGTTCCTTGAGCAGCTCCTCCGACTGACGCAGCGTCTTCGCCTGCGCTTCGAGCTCGAAGTTCGACCGCTTGAGCTCGTCCTGCTGCGACTGGAGCTCCTTCGACTGCGACTGCAGCTCCTGGGTCAGCTTCTGCGACTGCTCCAGCAACTCCTCCGTCCGCATGCTCGCGCCGATCATGTTGAGCACGACGCCGATCGACTCCGCAAGCTGGTCGAGGAACGTCTGGTGGATCTGGCTGAACGGAAGGAAGCTCGCCAGCTCGATAACGGCCTTGACTTCCCCCTCGAATAGAATGGGCAGGACGATGATGTTCCTCGGCGGCGCTTCACCGAGCCCCGACGTGATCTGGATGTAGTCGTCCGGCACGTTCTGGAGCAGGATCGGCTGCTTCTCCAGCGCCGCCTGTCCCACCAACCCCTCGCCGATGGCGAACCGGTTCCCCACGTGCTTCCGCGCACGGTACGCATAGCTCGCGATGAGCCGGAGCGACGGAACACCGCCTTCGGTATCCATGATGAAGAACGCACCGTGGTGCGCCGACACCAGCGGTGTCAGCTCGCTCATGATGAGGCGCGACACGCTCTCCAGGTCCTTCTGGCCCTGCATCATCCGGCTGAACTTCGCGAGGTTCGTCTTCAACCAGTCCTGCTCCTGATTGCGCTCCGTCGTCTCCTTCAGGTTCGCGATCATCTGGTTGAGGTTCGACTTGAGCTCGTCCAGCTCGCCCTGCGCGTCCACCGTGATCTGCCGCGTCAGGTCGCCCTTCGTCACGGCCGTCGCCACGTCGGCGATGTTTCGCACCTGCGCGGTGAGCGAGTTGGCCATCGCGTTCACGGCGTCGGTGAGGCCCTTCCACGTGCCGGCAACACCAGGCACCTCCGCCTGGCCGCCGAGCTTGCCCTCCGTACCCACTTCCTTCGCGACTCGGGTCACCTCGTCGGCGAAGACGCGGAGCTTTTCCACCATTGTGTTGACGGTGTTCTTCAGCTCGAGAATCTCGCCGCGCGCCTCGACCGTGATCTTCTGCGAGAGATCTCCGTTCGCCACCGCCGTGGTGACCAAGGCGATGTTTCGCACCTGCGACGTCAGGTTCGACGCCATGAAGTTCACGTTGTCGGTGAGATCTCTCCACACGCCGCCGGCGCCCGGCACGCGCGCCTGGCCGCCCAGGATGCCCTCCGTGCCCACCTCGCGGGCGACTCGGGTCACTTCGTCCGCGAACGAGGAGAGCTGGTCCACCATCGTGTTGACGGTGTTCTTCAGCTCGAGAATCTCGCCGCGCGCATCCACGGTGATCTTTCGCGACAGGTCGCCGAGCGCCACCGCAGTCGTCACGTCGGCGATGTTTCGCACCTGACTCGTCAGGTTACTCGCCATGTAGTTCACGCTGTCGGTCAGGTCCTTCCACGTGCCGGCAACTCCGGGCACGTTGGCCTGTCCACCCAGCCGTCCTTCGGTACCCACCTCTCGCGCCACGCGCGTCACTTCGTCGGCAAAGCTGCGGAGCTGATCCACCATCGTATTGATGATCGACTTCACCTCGAGGATCTCGCCCCTCGCCTCGGCCGTGATCTTCTTGGAGAGATCGCCCTTCGCCACGGCGGTGGTGACGTCGGCAATGTTCCGCACCTGGTTGGTGAGGTTCGACGCCATGCCGTTCACCGAGTCGGTGAGGTCCTTCCATGTTCCCGCGACACCCGGCACGTTCGCCTGTCCGCCGAGCACGCCCTCCGTACCCACCTCTCGCGCCACGCGAGTCACTTCGGCGGCGAAGGCGTTGAGCTGGTCCACCATGGTGTTCACGGTGTTCTTCAGCTCGAGCACCTCACCCTTCGCCTCGGCCGTGATCTTACGCGACAGGTCGCCCTTGGCCACTGCGGTGGTGACGTCGGCGATGTTGCGCACCTGACTGGTCAGGTTCGACGCCATCGAGTTCACCGAATCGGTGAGGTCGCGCCACGTGCCCGACACGCCTTCGACATTCGCTTGTCCACCCAAACGTCCTTCGGTGCCTACCTCTCGTGAGACGCGCGTTACCTCGGCGGCGAAGGCGTTGAGCTGGTCCACCATGGTGTTCACGGTGTTTTTCAGCTCGAGCACCTCGCCCTTCGCTTCTGCGGTGATCTTTCGAGACAGGTCGCCCTTGGCCACCGCGGTGGTGACGTCGGCGATGTTTCGCACCTGACTGGTCAGGTTCGACGCCATCGAGTTCACCGAGTCGGTGAGGTCGCGCCAGGTGCCGAGTACCCCTTCAACGTTCGCCTGCCCGCCCAACCGGCCTTCGGTGCCTACCTCGCGCGACACGCGCGTCACTTCGGCGGCAAACGCGTTGAGCTGGTCCACCATCGTGTTGATGATGGTCTTCAGCTCGAGGATCTCGCCCTTCGCCTCGGCCGTGATCTTCTTCGACAGGTCGCCTCGCGCGACTGCGGTCGTGACGTCGGCAATGTTTCGCACCTGACTCGTCAGGTTGCCGGCCATGAAGTTCACCGAGTCGGTGAGGTCCTTCCACGTGCCGGCCACGCCGGGCACGTTGGCCTGCCCACCCAGCCTCCCCTCGGAGCCTACCTCGCGAGCCACCCGCGTCACTTCGGCCGCGAAGCTGTTGAGCTGGTCCACCATCGTGTTGATGATGGATTTCACCTCGAGGATCTCGCCCTTCGCTTCCACCGTGATCTTCTGCGACAGGTCGCCGTTGGCCACCGCCGTCGTCACGAGCGCGATGTTGCGCACCTGGCTCGTGAGGTTGCCGGCCATGAAATTCACCGAATCGGTGAGGTCCTTCCACGTTCCCGCGACGCCAGGCACGTTCGCCTGTCCGCCGAGGATGCCTTCCGTTCCCACCTCTCGAGCGACTCGAGTCACTTCGGCCGCGAACCCGGAGAGCTGGTCGACCATGATGTTGATGGTCTCCTTCAGCTCCAGGATCTCACCCTTCGCTTCGACGGTGATCTTCTGCGACAGGTCTCCATTGGCGACGGCGGTCGTCACGAGCGCGATGTTTCGCACCTGGTTCGTGAGGTTGCCGGCCATGAAGTTCACCGAGTCCGTGAGGTCCTTCCACGTTCCGGCGACGCCCGGCACGTCGGCCTGTCCGCCGAGGATGCCTTCGGTTCCTACTTCGCGCGCGACTCGAGTGACTTCGGCGGCGAATGACGAGAGCTGATCGACCATCGTGTTGATGGTGTTCTTCAACTCGAGAATCTCGCCCTTTGCTTCGGCCGTGATCTTCTTGCCCAGGTCGCCCTTGGCAACGGCCGTGGTGACGTCGGCGATGTTGCGCACCTGGTTCGTCAGGTTGCTCGCCATGCCGTTCACCGAATCGGTGAGGTCCTTCCACGTTCCGGCCACCCCGAGCACTTCGGCCTGCCCGCCCAGCTTGCCCTCGGTACCCACCTCGCGAGCAACGCGGGTCACCTCGGCCGCAAAGCCGTTGAGCTGGTCCACCATCGTGTTCACGGTGCTCTTCAGCTCGAGCATCTCGCCCTTCGCCTCGGCCGTGATCTTTCGCGAGAGGTCGCCTCGCGCCACCGCGGTGGTGACGTCGGCGATGTTGCGCACCTGACTCGTCAGGTTGCTCGCCATGAAGTTCACGGAGTCCGTGAGGTCCTTCCACGTACCCGCGACGCCCGGCACGTTGGCCTGGCCGCCGAGGATGCCTTCCGTTCCCACTTCGCGAGCGACTCGGGTCACTTCGGCCGCGAATCCGGAGAGCTGGTCCACCATGATGTTGATGGTGTTCTTCAGCTCGAGGATTTCGCCCTTGGCTTCGACGGTGATCTTCTGCGACAGGTCGCCGTTGGCGACCGCGGTCGTCACGAGCGCGATGTTGCGCACCTGGCTCGTGAGGTTGCCGGCCATGCCGTTCACGCTATCGGTGAGGTCCTTCCACGTTCCGGCGACACCCGGCACGTTCGCCTGGCCGCCGAGTACGCCTTCGGTTCCCACTTCGCGAGCGACTCGCGTTACTTCATCCGCAAAGGAAGAGAGCTGATCGACCATCGTGTTGATGGTGTTCTTCAGCTCGAGGATCTCGCCCTTGGCTTCTGCGGTGATCTTCTTGGAGAGGTCGCCCTTGGCGACCGCCGTGGTGACGTCGGCGATGTTTCGCACCTGATTCGTCAGGTTCGTCGCCATGCCGTTCACGCTGTCGGTGAGATCGCGCCAGGTGCCGCTCACCCCTTCGACGTTCGCTTGTCCGCCCAGTCGTCCTTCGGTTCCCACTTCACGCGCCACGCGCGTCACTTCGCTGGCGAAGGCGTTGAGTTGGTCCACCATGCGATTCACGGTGGAGCCGATGCGGAAGAATTCGCCCTGCACCGTCTTGCCTTCGATCTCGAGCTCCACCTTCTGGCTCAGGTCGCCCTCGGCCACCGCCTTGATGACGCGGGCGACTTCGGACGTCGGCTGCACCAGGTCGGTGATGAGCGAGTTGAGTGCGTCTACGCTGCCGGCCCAGAGACCCGCGGCCGGTCCGATGGTGGCGCGATCGCGCATCTTCCCTTCGCGCCCGACGGAGAGCGCCACGCGGTTCAGCTCTTCGGCAAGTCGGGCCTGCTTGGTGGCCACGCTGTTGAAGGTGTCGCAGATCTCGGAGATCAGCCCGTCGCCATTGTCGTCGAGGCGCGCGCTGAAATCGCCGGCATCGAGTGCGCGCAGTCCGGCGAGGAGTCGCCGCAGACTGCGCTCTCGAGAGCCACCCCCGCCGTCTCCGCCCCGACTACCGCCGCCGCGGCCGCCAGTCACGACGAGCGTATCGCCCTGGGCGACTGTCTCCTCGGCTATATCGCCGTCCGCTTCGTGAGCCGCGACGATGGTGCGGCGTGGGCGTCCTCGCTTGCCGCGCGCGGCGGCGTTGCCGCGGCCATTTTCGCGTCCATTGGACGCTTTCTCGTTATCTGGCAATTCGGATCTCTCGCCGACGCTCACAGTCAGCTCCTCTGAGAAAAGACAGGATGCGAAAGGCCACCGTGACGAGCGGTGGCATAGTCGTAAATAATCGTTGCCATTACTGCAAAAAGCACGCACGACCTTGTGACGCTGAACACATGTTCGCAAGAGCCGCACATTTATATCAATACCTATTGATTTGATTTGACCCAGACGTCGCCTGAGGCGCGCGACATCCACCACGCACACCCTTGCACGACAAGCAGTTACGGTACGTCGCCGACCATGATTCGCACCGGTATTCCGCCGTTGCTCAGCGCCGCTGAGGCTCGCAGCGGAATGCGCAGTTGACGCTCCAGTGCGACGTCTGGCGAGAGAAGCGCCAGTCTCCACCCGCTCGCCCGGTCGCGAAGCACGTTGCCCAGCTGTGCCCAGAGATCTCGAACGCGGTCCGCCTCGCCTACACGCACGCCATACGGCGGGTTCGTCACGACCCACCCACGGTCCGACATCGGGAATTCCGCGGCCGAGAGGGAGTGAATCGCCATTTGGATGTCAGCACTAACGCCGGCGCGGTCCGCATTGGCAGTAGCCGATGTAATGGCGCCTGAGTCACGGTCAGATGCCACGATGGTGGCGTGTGATTTAGGTATCTCCCCTTCCGACAAGCGCTCTCGCACGCGCTCGCCCAATCCCACCGGAACGGTGGGCCACCGCTCCATTGCGAATGTCCGCCGAGCGCCGGGTGCCACTCCGCGCGCCTGAAGGGCCGCCTCGATCGGGATCGTCCCTGACCCGCACAGTGGATCCACAAGCGGCGACACCGCATCCCACCCCGAAGCCGCCAGCATGCCGGCGGCAATGGTTTCGCGCAGGGGCGCCTTGGTGCTCGCCAAGCGATACCCCCGCCTATGGAGGAGCGCGCCCGAGCTGTCGGCGCTCACGGTGCACCGGTCGCGCATCAAACGCACGACGATCAACGCCGCATCCGCCGGCGCCTCGTCCGATTCGTCGTCCGCGATGCTTCCACCCTCCACCCGCGCGCTCGGCACCTCGCGCTTCACCGCGTCCGCCAGCCGCTGCGCCACCGCGTCCGAGTGATACAGCTTGGACTTCTTGCAGGTGACACGAAACCGCACCGCGTCGCCGGAAGCGATCACCCGGTGCCACTCGATCTTCCGTGCGTGTCGCTCGAGCTCCGCAAACGAACGCGCCTCGAAGCTCGCCAGGCGGACCAGCACGCGCGATGCGATCCGCAGCGCCACATTCGCCTGAAGCGCGCTCTCCGCGGTTCCGGTCCACGCGAATCCGCCGGCCTCCGCGACGACATTCAATCCGAGCGCTTGCGCCTCGGCGATGGCAAAGGTCTCCAGCCCCGGCGCGACGATGGCAAAGCAGCTCAGGAGCGGCGGCGCAGTCATTCCGCAACCCTAACGCGGCGGAGGGCGAACAAGTAGCCTGTGCGCGACGTGCGCCGCATGTTCCAAAAGGCACGGCACGAACGCTTCCCCGGCATTCGCCGGAATTACACTCCCCCACCGAATGATTTCCGTCAAGAGCCTCACGCGCCAATACGGCGACTTCACCGCCGTCGACGGAATCTCCTTCGACATCGGCCCCGGCGAAATCCTCGGGCTCGTCGGCCCCAACGGTGCCGGAAAGACGACCACCCTCCGCTGCCTCGCCGGCATCATCGCGCCCACCCTCGGCACCGTGAGCATTGATGGCCATGATATCCAGACGGATTCGGTGGCCGCGAAAAAGGCACTCGCCTTCATCCCGGATGAGCCACACCTCTTCGATCATCTCACGGTGGAGGAGCACCTCCGTTTCATCGGACGCCTCTACGGCGTCGCCGACACCGAGGCGCGCATCGGCCCCTTGCTCGACGAGCTCGAGATCGCCGACAAGCGCAAGGCGCTCTCGACAGAGCTGTCGCGCGGGATGAAGCAGAAGCTCGCGATCGCCTGCGGGTTGCTGCACGACCCCAGCGTGCTGGTGCTCGACGAACCGCTCACCGGGCTCGATCCCGGGGGCATGCGCCGGATGCGCGCGACGATCGCCAACAGGGCGCGCGATGGCGCGTCGGTCGTCCTCAGCTCGCACCTGCTGACGCTCGTCGAGGAGTTGTGCACGCGACTCTTCGTCATCCGTCGAGGCAGGTGCGTGGCGTTCGGCACGCTGCCCGAGATCGTCGAGGCGCATCCCGAGCTGGCCGGCCGGTCGCTGGAGGATGTCTTTCTCTCGCTGACTGGTTCGGATGAGCGAGAGACCAACATATGATCGGCGCGTTCGCCTACCTGATCATCCACAGCACCCGCAACAAGTGGGCGTCGCAGATCAGGCGCGTGCGGAATCCACGCTACGCGATCGCCGTCATCCTGGGCATCGGCTATTTCGTGATGCTCACGTTCAACATGTCGCGCAACTCGCCGCCGCCTTCGCCCGGCGGCGCGCTGGCGTCGAGCAGCCTCGCGGCGCTGCTCCCGTTCGGGCTGCTGTTGATGGCAGCCTACGCGTGGATCTTCGGGACGGACGCCACGGCGCTCGCCTTCTCGCCGGCGGAGGTGTCGCTGCTTTTCGCGGCGCCAGTGTCGCGCCGAGGACTCGTGTTGTACAAGATCGTGCGGTCGCAGGCGGCGGTGCTGACGACGAGCCTCATCTGGTTCCTGATTTTCCGTCGTGGTGGCGGGATCGAACGCCCTCTCAGCTATTGGGTGGCGCTGTCGATCCTGAACACGCATCGACTGGGCATTGCGCTCATTCGGTCATCCAGCGCCGCGCACGGGTTGTCGTCCGCGAAGAGAAACTGGCCGGTCGTGGTCGTGTTCGTGGCCGCGTTCTCGATCGTGGCCGCCGGGGTGGTGAGCGCCTGGCCGGCACTGATGGAAGCGCACGACGTCAGCACGATTTTCGAGACGTTGATTCATGTCGCGTCGACGGCGCCCGTGTCGTGGGTGCTCTATCCGTTCCACCTCGCGGTCGCGCCCGCATTCGCGCCGCATGGAGTCGCCTGGGCCGGCGCCATGCTCATGGCACTCGGTGTTCTGGGGGCGCATGTGGCCTGGGTGCTGTGGACGGACGCGAACTTCGAGGAAGCGGCCGCCGAAGCGTCGGCAAAGCATGCGGTTCGGCTGGCCGCCATGCGCGCGCGCGGCGCGAGCGCCGTGAAGCTCAGCGCTCGCGACAAGCGGCGCACCGTACCACTGCGCGCGACGGGCGCACCGTGGGTTGCCATCGTCTGGAAGAACTACCTCTACCTGCAGCGCGTCGGGATGCTCCGCACGATGATCGGCTTTCCGCTCGTACTCGCCGCAATCGCGGTGGTGTTCGCCGGTCGCTCCGAGATTACGGAGGTGATGGTGACGGCGACTTCACTCGCTGTCGTCATGGTGATCGCGATCTTCGGCCCGATGTCGATGCGCAGCGACCTGCGTGGTGAGTTGGCGCGGCTGCCCCTCCTGAAGACGATGCCGCTGCGTGGTCGAGAGATCGTCCTCGCTGAAATCGCCGGTACGTCCGTGCCCACGGCGATCATGCAGTATCTCCTCATCCTGTCGGGCATGCTCGCGCTGTCGCTCATGCCGGACAAGGCACCGTCGATGGCCATCAGGATCGGCGTGCTGATCGGGGCGCCGGTGCTGTTGCTCGGTCTGAACCTGGCGAACTTCACCATCCACAATGGGATGGCGCTGCTCTTCCCCGCGTGGGTGCGGACGGGCGAGGCTGGCACGGCAGGCGTCGAGACGATCGGTCAGGGCATGCTCACGATCATCATCACGGTGTTCCTGCTGTCGGTGCTACTGCTCGTACCAGTCGCAGTTGGGGCGTTCACGTACTTCTATTGGCGAAGCCTGCCATTGGTCGCGCTGGTCTTTACGGGGATGATTGGCGGGGCGATCCTGGCGGGTGAGAGCTACGGCCTGATGCACCTGTTGGGTGGGAGCCTTGAACGACTGGAGCCGTCGCAGGTGGGTTGAGTGCAGTCGCGGAGATACAAAACTCTCAGAGCAGTTTCGAGCCAAGAGCGGAAGAGCGATTTACCACGGAGGACACAGAGCGCACGGAGGACTGCAAACGACTTGGGAATGCGTCCGTATCGGTCGTTTCGGCGCGATAGGCACCAATACCCTCCGTGGCTTTTCTCTGTGTCCTCCGTGTCCTCTGTGGTAAAATTGCTGTTCCGCCCTCGCTTCGGCACTGGGTAGCGGTCGTCAGCGGTCGTATACCTCTCGAGGATTTTGAGAGAGTCTCGCGCCCCTGTACGACGGATTCAAATGTCAGTTGTGGTCTGTGACGGCGTTGTCATCGGCTTCGTGATGCCGTGAAGCCCGCGCGGCGCGCGCGTTGCGTCGAGCGCCAACGCACCAACGCCACGCGACCCTCGCGCACGAGCACGCGGGGAAGCTGGAGCAGACCGGGCTCCGCTGCCGTTCCTATCATCGCCGCCCAGACGATGAAGGCAATTCGGCCGAGGCCGGTGAGGTGCTCCGCGAGGATGAGCGTCTCGTTGAACACCGCGTCCTCGTGGGGTGCTGCGTCAAAGCGACCGCGGTGCAGCTGATCGGAGTCGTGGCGCTGCCCCACGTGGTGGCAAACGCGAATCGCCGGATCGTAGACCAGACGCCAGCAGGCTCGCCGCAGCGCGAGACAGAGCGCAAGCTCCCAATGGACCTGCGCACCGGCGCCGCGAAGCCGCTCGTCGAAACCGATCGTGCGCAGTGGCTTCGTGCGAAACGCGCAGCAGACGCCCTTCAGCACGTCCACGTCGCGCGCGGGTCCCGCTCCCACATGGTGATTGCCGACGACGCGACCGAACCACTGCACCCGGCCGACACTCGATTGCGCCCCCGTCACGCCGGCCTGATCGTCGCGACCGCCGACTCCGCCAACGTCCGCCTGCGCCTCGAACACCGCGACGATGCGTAGCAGCCAGTCCTCTACCGGTTCGGCATCGTCGTCCGTGATTGCCACGATGTCGCTGTCCGCTTGCGCCAACGCCGCGCCCATCGCGGCTATGACACCCGGTCGCGAGACGTCCGCGCTCTCGAGTTCCGGCCATGCCGATGCGAGCTCGTCCATCAGGAGTCTCGTTTCCTCGTCGCCCACACGAACTGACACGATGACTGCATCCGGCGCGCGCCTCTGCACGCGCAGGGCCGCGAGGCACCGCGCGAGATCACCGGGACGCCGATAGCTGGGGACGATCACGCACACTCGCATCGTGGCACAATATGGCCTGAAATCTCCTCGGCGCACTTCCTGCCTTCCGCTGGATCATGTCATCCCGCGTGTCTCGCACGAAAGCGATCGCTGTGCTTCGCGACCGCTTCGGCCATTCGGATTTTCGTCGTGGCCAATGGGAGCCGGTGCGCTCCGTGCTCTCGGGCCGGGACGCCCTCGTCGTGATGCCCACCGGGAGCGGAAAGTCGATCGTGTATCAGCTTCCCGCACTCATGCTGCCCGGACTGACCATCGTCGTTAGTCCGCTCATCGCGTTGATGAAGGACCAGCAGGACAAGCTGCATGCGCATGGCGTAGACGCGCTGTCGATGCACTCGCACTTGTCGGCGCGCGAGGCCCGCGAAACTGCGCGCCAGGTGCTCGAGGGTGAGGGCGAGATACTCTACCTCACGCCGGAGCGCTTCAAGGACCGTGGCTTTTTCGACCACCTGCTCACGCGCACCGTGAGTCTCTTCGTCGTGGACGAGGCGCACTGCGTGAGCCAATGGGGGCATGACTTCCGGCCGGACTACCTGACACTGGGCTCGGTGGTCGCGCGGCTCGGGAAACCGCCGGTGCTCGCGCTCACGGCCACGGCCACCGCGGAAGTCCGTGACGACATCGCGCGCCAACTCGGGATGAAGGATCCCGACGTCACTGTCACCGGATTCGCGCGGCCCAACCTGCGCTTCGAGGTGCGCCGCACCGTGAACCAGGCGAGCAAGGACGCCGAGGTGGAGCGCGTTCTGTCCGAGCGGAACGGCAGCGGCATCATCTACAGCGCGACGGTGAAGGAAGCGGATCGGCTTCACACCATGCTGAAGGATCGGTTCAGCGTGGGCCTGTACCATGGCAAGATGAATCCGCCGGATCGCAAGAGGACGCAGGAAGCCTTCATGCGTGGCGACGTCAACGTCATGATCGCGACGAACGCGTTCGGTCTTGGCATCGACAAGCGCGACCTGCGCTTCGTGCTGCACTATCATTTCCCCGGTTCGGTCGAGGCGTACTATCAGGAGGCGGGTCGCGCCGGTCGCGACGGTGAGGCCGCGACCTGCACGATTCTCTATCGCGTGGAGGACTCACGCGTCCAGTCGTATTTCCTGGGCGGCAAGTATCCCGACGTCGAGGAGGCGGCCATGGTTGCGCTCCTGCTGGAGCAGTACCCGTTGCTCGAACGCGTCGAGCTGGATATGCTCGCGGACCGGTCGGGAGTGGCGAGGCGCAAGGCGCGCATCGTGCTCGTGCTGTTGAAGCGGCACGGTCTCGTGCGCGAGCATCGGGGCGGCGGTTGGGAGCGGCTCCAGAGCAAGCTCACGGCGGCCGACCTCAGCGCCGATCTCACCGACTACGAGGCGCGCCGCGAGCAGGACCGGGCGAAGCTTCGCGCCATGGTGAGCTATTGCCAGAGCGCGCGATGCCGGACGCGCTTTCTCCTCGAGTATTTCGGCGAGGCATTCGAACCCGATTGGGTCTGCGGCAACTGCGATGCGTGCGATGCACAGCGGGCGCATGCGCTGAGGGTTTCGCGCACTGTGTCGACCGAATACTCGCTCAGTCGTCCACCGCTTCCGTGATGATGGTCGTGATCGCCTCGTGCTCGGTCGGCATGTTCAGGATGCGCAGGCCGAGGCGGTCGCTGAAGTCGCCATGATCGGCGGCGCTGCGGTTCGAGCGGAAGAGTATGACGCGTGCACCGGTCATGATCGCGGGGCCGACGAACTCATCGCTGCATGCTTCGGTGCGGTCGCAGTCGATGAGGACGAGACGCGGCCTTACTCGCATGAGTGCCGCCCTCACACGTTCGTCGGCGCGCACGAAATGGGGCATGTGGTTCGCGAGTTCGACGGCGGCGCCGAGGAGGGCGGCGGCAAGCGGATCAGATGAAATTATGAGTACGGCCTGGCGGCTCACGTCGTCGTCCGCGCTCTCTGATCGAAATTGAAATGGGGGTGTATCATATCCGACGCAGCAAGACGGGGACCATATGCCACGTCAAAGCCCCCCTTGACGGCGACGTTTCACGGATAAACATTCGTATCCTCCGAGTACACTGGTCGAGCTCGAATCCCGAGCTGACCATCCCACAGCCGTCCCGCATCATGATGATGGCGCACGACTCGAGCCAGAATCCGCCGAGTCGCCTGTCCGACGACACCACCAATTCCGTGCGTGTCGCCCTTCGAGAGTATCTTGCATCCGGATCGTCTTCCGAGTTGCAGCCTGCGCTGTTGTTGATGGCGGCGGACGCTCGCGACAAGACGATGCCGCCCGAGCAGGTGCTCATCGCGCTGAAGGACATCTGGTATGCACTGCCTGAAGTGCGCGCGATGACGGACTCGGGAAATCAGATCCGCCTGCTGCAGCGTGTGGTGACGATGTGCATCAAGGAGTACTATAGCGCTTGACGGTCGGCCCACCTGGCCGCCGGTACGTCCGTAGTCTGGTGCACATGCTCGCCCACCGAGCCCGTGCGTGGCTGAGTGGCATTCCCCTCCCACGCCTTCGACGAACAATCCTCGCGCTGTACATCGCCATTGCCGCGTTTGATTCCGCGGGGAAGACGCTCGTGTCGTATCCGCGATTCAATCGCGCGCTCTCCAGACGCGTCAGTAATGCGAACGCGAGCGACATCCGCAACGCCGCGAAGCCCTCGGGCAACTTCGAGATCTTCCGCACGGCATCGCGCCATCTCGTGAGCGGCCAGGATCTCTACGCCGAGTATCCCGCGGAGCACTCCGACCGCTTCAAGTACAGTCCGACGTTCGCGCTGCTGTTCGCACCGTTCGCGTGGCTGGCATGGCCCGTTGCGCTGTTTCTCTGGAGCTGCCTCAACGCGCTCGTGCTCTTCGTCGCCGTCGAGCGGGCGCTGCCCGGTCGAGCCGGGCTGCTGGCACTTGGCGCGCTGCTCCTCGAGGTGCTCCGAGGCATGCAGAACGCGCAGAGCAATGCGCTGGTTGCCGGCTTGATCGTGCTGGCGTTCATCGCGATGGAGCGAGCGAACGCCTGGCGCGCAGCGGCTGCCGTGATGCTGGGCGCATACGTGAAGATCTTTCCACTCGCTGCCCTGACTTTCGTCATTCCGCGACGACGCGTCTGGCGCACCGGGCTGTGGGCGGTCGCGATGGGTGCGACACTGCTTGTGCTGCCCCTGATGGTGACGTCGCCCAGCACCCTCATCGCGCAGTATGCGTCGTGGCGTGGCGTGGAGTCGCTCGATGCGCAGCAGCGATGGTTCTCGGTGATGCAGCTCGTGCATCGATGGACGGGGGCATCGTGGCCCAACTGGCCGGTCCAGCTCGCGGGCACGTTGGTGCTGCTCGCCCCGCTGGCCCTGCGCCGCGACCGGTGGGACGACGCGCGCTTTCGCTTCGCCTATCTGTGCTCGGTACTGATGTATGTGGTGCTGTTCAACCATCAGGCGGAACGCGCGAGCTATCTCATTGCGTTCGTGGGAGCGACGCTGTGGTACGTCGGCTCGGAGCGGGCGCGATGGCAGACGTGGCTCTACGTCGCCGCTTTCATCGCCATTCCGGTGATGTCCACGCTGGTGCCCGGTTCGTTCTTTCGTGGGCGGAACGCGATGCTGTACCGCCTCGCGGCGACCACGCTGGCGATCTGGCTCGCGGTGCAGTGGGAGCTCTCGCGACGAGCGCCGGTGGTGCGACGCGAAGTGGTGGTTGACTGAGAGCCTGGGCTTGGGCCTGGGCCCGAGCCCAGACCCAAGCTGCATTTCAAGTCGTCAGCGTGGCCGTGAGTCCAATCTGAACGTTCCCCTTGAGCGCAGAGGACACTGGGCAGCCTTCCTTCGTCGACGCGGCGATCGACTGGAACTTCGCGTCGTCGATGCCCGGCACCACCGCCTTCACCGTCAGATTCATGGTCGTGATCTTGAAACCCTCACCGACCTTCTCGATGGTGCACGCCGCGCTCGTGTCGATGCTCGTGGGCGCGAAGCCTTCCTTCTCCAAGCCGCCACTCAGCGCCATGCTGAAGCACGCAGCTTCCGCCGCGGCGAGCAGCTCCTCGGGATTCGACCCGACCGCATCCTGGAAGCGCGAGCCGAAGCTGTAGCTGCCGCCGAGACCGGTCTGTCCCTTGAACGATCCAGTTCCTCCCTTCAGTCCACCTTTCCACTGCGCGGTTGCTGTTCTGGTCGGCATTCGTATTGGCTCTCGTGTGGTGAGTTGATGCTGCGGCGCGCGAACGTGCGCTTGACGCACAGGGGCTCCGGCGCTTTATCTCTCGCATGACGGAACCGGCCGAGTCGCCGCTCCCGCCGTCGGTGGCGCGAGTGCTGCGCACGTTCCGCGCCCTTGGGCGCGAGGAGAAGATGCAGACCCTGCTCCACTTCGCAAAGCGGCTCGAGCCGCTACCTGAACGATTTCAGGGGCTCGACCGCACGGAATTCACCGTCCCCGAATGCCAGACGCGCGTCGACCTCTTTCCCGAAGTGCGCGACGGCAACCTCTACTTTTATGTCGATCTCAACGCACGCCAGTCCCCGACGATCGCGGCCTTTCTCTCGATCCTCTTTTCGGCGGTGAATGGACACCCACCCGAAACCACCCTGGCCATCCCCGATGATTTCGTGCGACAGATGATGGAAGGGATCGGTCTCGCGGGACGCGAAGTGGGACTGAACGCCATGCTTGCGCGCGTGAAACGCCACGCGCGGCATGCCATCGCCTGACCTCGACTCATCATGCCCTCGTCGCCACAGCACTACGCCAACCATCGGCGGTTCTTTCCCCTCTTTCACTACGTCGCGCTCCCGATCTTCCTCGCGAACGTGGTGGTCGTCGTCGCACATGCCATCCGGCAGCCGTCCGCATTCAATGCGTGGCTGGTGGTCCTGTCCATCGGCCTCGTTTCGGGCATCGTCGCCGTGCGCGCCTCGGCGCTCATCGTCCAGAACAGGCTGATCGCCCTCGAGATGCGGCTGCGGCTGGCGACCAGCCTCGCCCCTGATCTCCGCTCGCGAATCCCCGAGCTGCACCTGCGACACCTCATCGGCCTTCGCTTCGCGGGCGACGCGGAGCTCCCGGGTCTCGTCGAGCGTTGCCTTCGCGGCGAGCTTGCCACCACCGACGCCGTCAAGCGCGAAGTTCGGGAGTGGCGTGCGGACTATCTTCGCGCCTGAACACCTTGTGCTCCACTCATCGATGATCGTGTCTCCCCGGCGCTCCGCATGCAACGCATCCTGAGCGCATTCGCCTGGGTCGCGACGGTGTCCGTCGTGCTGTTCGGCGTGCTGTACGTGGCCGTTGTCTGGGTGTTCACCGCTCCGTTCGACAAGGGCCGGTATCACGCCGGCAGGGCGTTCCGTCAGCTCGCCGTCACCGTCGCCACACTGAATCCGCTCTGGCACTTCGAGACGGATGGCGAAGCGCCGGAGAATCCCCGGCTGCCATACGTGGTGGTCTCGAATCACGAGTCCTACGCCGACATCTTCCTCATCAGCCACTTCCCATGGGAGATGAAGTGGTTGTCGAAGGACACCATGTTCAAGATCCCGGTGATGGGCTGGATGATGCGCATGGCGAACGACATCCCGATCGTGCGCGGCAAGCGCGAGAGCATCGTCAGCGCCATGCGCGGATGTCGCGACCGCCTCGGCAAGCGCGTGAGCGTCATGATCTTTCCCGAAGGCACGCGCTCCGAAACCGACGAGCTGCTCCCCTTCAAGGATGGCGCGTTCAAGCTCGCCGTTGAGTCTGGTGCACCTATCCTGCCAATAGCAGTGGCCGGCACCCGAAACTGCATGGCGAAGGGCAGCTTCGCATTCCGCCGAGCACGCGCGAAGGCTCGCGTGCTGCCGCCCATTCCCACCGTTGGCATGACAGCCGCCGACGTCCCGGCCCTGCGCGACCGCACGCGTGATATGATCGATGCGGCACGACGGGACCTTCAGCGCGAGCTGGCCCAGCACGGGTGATGCTCGACGCGCGCGCACCGCGTGACGAGAACGAGCTCGAGGACCGCCTGTCGCAACCTTCGGCCTCACTCCCTGCACTGCTCGAAGTCATTCCTGGCGACATCATCGTACTCGGCGCCGGTGGCAAGATGGGACCGAGCCTCGCGCGCATGGCGAAACGGTGCGACCCGCGGCGGCGTGTCATCGCGGTGTCGCGATGGACAGACGCCGGCAAGGCGAGGTCGCTCCAGTCGCACGGTGTGGAGACGGCGAGTGCCGATCTGCTGGACCAGCGCTCGCTCGCCGCGCTGCCCGATGCGCCAAACGTGATCTTCATGGCGGGACAGAAGTTCGGCACTACCGGCAGCCCTTCGGCGACGTGGGCAATGAATGCCGCCGTGCCGGCCTTCGTGAGCGAGCGCTACGCCGGATCGCGGACGGTGGTATTCAGCACGGGAAATGTCTATCCGCTGTCGCCTGCATCCGGCGCCGGATCGATAGAGGGTGATTCGCTCCTGCCCGTCGGTGAGTACGCATATTCCTGCCTGGCGCGGGAGCGCATCTTCAGCGCGGCCTGCGAGCGGCATGCGTCGCCGATCTCCATCGTGCGGTTGAACTATGCACACGACCTTCGGTACGGCGTGCTCACGGACCTCGCAGCGCGCGTCATGCGCGGGGATGCAATCGACCTGCGCATGAGCCGCGTGAACGTCATCTGGCAGGGCGACGCGAACGCGCTCGCGCTCGCCGCGTTGGCGCGTGCGTCCATGCCCGAGCCGTACGTCGTGAACATCGCGGGCCCGCAGGTGCTTCGCACACGCGATCTCGCGCAGGCGCTCGGCACGAGACTGGGGATTGCTCCCGTCTTCACCGGTGAAGAGGCGCCCGATGCGCTGCTCAGCAACTCGGCGCGCATGAACGAGCTGCTTCCGGATCCACTGCTGCCGCTGGACACATTGATGGATTGGGTGGCCGAATGGATTCGCGCGGGCGGACGGTTGCTCGGAAAGCCGACTGGATTCGAGCGTCGTGATGGCCGCTTCTGAATCGGCGGAATTGACGCGCGCCCACCTGCTCGCTGGGCAGGTCATTCCCGCACATCCACTCGCCCTGACGGCCAACGGGACCCTCGACGAGCGGCACCAGAGCGCCCTCACCCGCTACTACATCGACTCTGGGGCCGGCGGTATCGCGGTTGGCGTTCACACCACGCAGTTCGCCATTCGCGAGGCCAAGCACGCGCTCTACCGGCCGGTCCTCGAGCTGGCAGTCGACACGGCGCGGCAGTGGCGACAGCAAACGTCATCGCCGTTCGCGCTCGTCGCCGGTGTCATCGGCGACACACGGCAGGCTGTTGCAGAGGCCGAGATCGCCGCGCATCTCGGCTACGACGTCGCGCTGCTCGGTCTCGGCGCGCTGCGTCTGGCAAGTGAAGATCAGCTCATCGCACATTGTAGGGCGGTCGCTGAGGTGATGCCACTCTTCGGCTTCTACCTTCAGCCGGCGGTGGGGGGCCGCGTGCTGAGCTACGACTTCTGGCGCGCCTTCGCCGAGATCGAGCGGGTGTGGGCGATCAAGATTGCGCCCTTCAACCGCTACCAGACGCTCGACGTGGTGCGCGCCGTTGCCGATGCGGGTCGTGACGATATTGCGCTTTACACCGGGAACGACGACAGCATCATCACCGACCTGCTCACACCGTTCCCGGTGGTGTCGGGTCCTGCCGCGAGCGCCAGGCGCATCGTGGGCGGCCTGCTCGGCCAATGGGCCGTGTGGACGCACTCGGCGGTGCGCGTGCTCGAGCGGGTTCATGCTGAGCGTGGTGGACTGCTCAAAAGCGACTGGCTGCGCGATGCAGCGGCGCTCACCGATGCCAACGGCGCGATCTTCGATGCGGCGAATGCGTTCGCTGGCTGCATCCCCGGAATTCACGAGATCCTGCGGCGACAGGGCTTGTTGCGCGGGGCATGGTGTCTCGATCCATCGGAGTCACTTTCGCCGAATCAGGCGAATGAGATCTCTCGTGTGCTGGCCGCGTATCCGGAGTTGAATGACGATGCGTTCGTCATGGAGAATCTCGATCGGTGGCTGGCGTAGCGTTGCGACTGACGTGCCGAACAGCGTTGTTCGTTGCCAACGCGAATCCAACGAATCACGCGAATCTCCACGAATCGCTCCGCCCGAAGTCGACTGGCGAGTCGCCGGCGTCGAAGCAAAGAGTCATGAACAAAATCACGAACCGACTTGTCGATTCGCCACGCCGCCTGCGTGATCGCGTGGGGAGCGATTCGCAGGATTCGCGTGGATTCGCGATGCCCACGAACAACGTTTGTTGCAACTCCCTCACGACGCCGGCAACAACTCCTTCACCCACGAATCCTTGGCCCGACGTTCAAAGCACGCGCGCCAGGTGCCGAGGTCCGTGAGGGTCGTGTCGAACACGACGGTATCCTTCGTGATCGTTCCATTCGCCACCAGCGCACCGACACCGGCGCGTGACACCGACTGCACCGCCGCATGATCGTCCCGATAGAAAACGCGACCCCCGCTCATCAGGTTCACCCCGACTTGCTTCTCGGTATCCTTCAGCAGCCGGAACAGCCCGTCGATCGAGCAGCCCGTGGCACCCGCAGTGCTCTGATCCACGGCCACGACGAGGAAACGGCCATCGCGCCATTCGCGCGCCACGGTCAACTCGGCTCCGTGCGCCTTCCAGTCCGCGAGGTAGCGATCAACCTGATCGAGGAGTGCGGTCGTGGCCTCGTCGGTGAGCGGCTTGTCGGCTCCGAAGGCCCAGACGCGGGACGAGTCGGGCAGTGTCTCGAAGGGAACCACTGGCATGGCGGCTTGGGCAGCAGAGGGGATTGCGCGTACGTCGACACTCGCGCGCGACGCGGACTCCATGCAAGATAGTGATGAGCAGTACCCGCCTTCCACCGATGGTTGACGAAATAGCGCCCACCGCCTCACCAGATGCCTCCAGCGACGAGCGCTATCGGCCGCTCTTCGCGCTCTCGCCACAGCCGACCTGGGTCTACGACCGTGAGACACTACGCTTCCTCGAGGTGAACGAGGCGGCGGTAACCAGCTACGGCTGGTCGCGCGAGGAATTCCTCGCGATGACGATTCGCGACATCCGTCCACCGTCCGCACAACGGCAGCTCGACGAGCTGCTCCACGAGACGAAGGGCTCCCAAAGCCACAGCACCATCTCACAACATCGCACCAAGAGTGGCCGCATGCTGCGGGTCGAGATCAACTCGTACCCGCTGGACTTTCTCGGCCGCTCCGCCCGCATGGTGCTCGTCCACGATATCACCGAGCGTGAGTCCGCGGCGGAGGCCCTCGCGCTGAGCGAAGAGAAGTACCGCTCCGTCATCGAGCAGCTTCAGGACGTCTTCTTCCGGACCGACAACGCTGGGCACTGGACGTTCCTCAACCAGGCGTGGACGACGCTCACCGGCAACCCGGTGGAGAGCAGCCTCGGCACCCATTACCTGTCGTACGTCCATCCGTCCGACCGCTCGGCGGCAGTCGATGCGATCGCGCCATTGAGCAACGGCGCGGCGGAAACCGCCGTGGTGGAGGTGCGCTACTTCAACAAGTCGGGAGGATACCGCTGGGTGGAGGCGAGCACGCATCTCGTCCGCGGTGAGGACGGCAGAGTGCTCGGCACCATGGGCACGCTTCGCGACGTGACTGAGCGGCGCGCCGTGAATGAAGAGCGTCAGCGGCTGGAGACCAATATCCGGCAACTGCTCGACGCGTCGGGCGAAGGCATCTACGGGCTCGACGCAGACGGCGTGATCACCTTCGTGAACCGGCGCGGCTCCGAGATGCTCGGCTACCAGCCGGAAGAATTGATCGGACAGGAGATGCACGCGCTCACGCATCACTCGCGTCCGGACGGATCGCCATATCCAGCTTCGGAGTGTCCGATCCACCTCGCGGCCGTGAAGGGGATTCCCTGCCAGGTCAGCGACGAGGTGATGTGGCGAAAGGATGGCCGGGACATGCAGGTGGAGTACGTCGCTTCGCCGGTGCGCGAGCAGGGTCGGCTCACCGGCGCGGTCGTGAACTTTCGCGACATCACTGAGCGAAAGCATGCGGAGTTCGAGCTCATCGTCGCACGCGACGCGGCCGAGGCGGCAAGCCGAGCGAAGAGCGACTTCCTCGCGCGTATGAGTCACGAGCTGCGGACGCCGCTGAACTCGATCATTGGATTCGCGAACGTGCTGCGAAAGAACCGCGCCGGCTCGATGAACGAGGATCAGCTGTCGTTTTCCAATCGCATCGCCACGAACGGGCTGCACCTTCTTGCGCTGATCAACGACATCCTCGACCTCTCGAAGATCGAAGCGGGCCGCATGACGCTCGACCTCTCGGTCGTGATGCTCGACACGCTCGTGCGGGAAACGATCGACGAGCTCGAAGGCCAGACGCGCGACCGGCCGGTGGTGCTCCACGCCGAGATCCCCGATGTGATCCGCTCGATCGCAACGGACTCCGCGCGGATGAAGCAGGTGCTCATCAACCTCATCGGCAACGCGCTCAAGTTCACGGAGCGCGGCGAGGTGGTCGTCACCATCAATGCAGACCCCGACGGCATGCCGCTGAGCGTCGTCGTACGCGATACCGGAATCGGAATTCCGCGAGACCGGCTGGACGCGATCTTCAACGTGTTCGAGCAGGCCGAGTCGATGACATCGCGGCGGTTTGGGGGGACGGGGCTGGGGCTGGCGATCTCCCGCTCGCTCTGCGAGCTGATGGGTCATCAGCTCGAGGTGGAGAGCGAGGAAGGCAGGGGGACCACGATGTTCGTCCGGCTCGGCAGCGCGCCGCGAACGTCGCGCCGAAGCGTGCCGGGAATGATGGCGATTCCGGACACCAAGTCCGCTCCCGCGGAATCGGCGCCGGTGAAGTCCGATGCGCCGCTGGTTCTCGTCGTGGATGAGGATGAGGACGCGCGCCTGTTGCTTGGCCAGCACCTCGAGGAAGCCGGGTGCCGCGTGGCGAACGCGGATTCCGGAGTTGATGCACTGCGCATGGCGCGCGACCTCCTGCCCGACATGATCTTCCTCGATCTCAGGCTTCCGAAGATCAGCGGCTTCGACGTGTTCCGGATTCTCAAGTCGGACGACATGCTGAAGGACACGCCAGTGGTGATCGCGAGCGTTGCTGGCAGTGAAGCGCGCCCTGGTCTTGCTGGGGCTGCCGCCATCCTCGACAAGCCGATTTCCCGTCAGCTCGCGATCGATCTCGTGCGCCGGTGGCTGCCGGGAACGGTCAGCTGATCGACGTCGGCACGCAGATGCTCCTCGAAGTCGGTGCGACCGGAGCTGCCGGCCTGCTCGTGGTTGCCGTTGCGACGCGCGCGGCGGCGGTGCAGCGCCTCGACGACTCGATCGAGGCGAGGGTCGGCCCGCACCGCGAGCGTTGGCGACGGATAGCCGGCGTGGCGACGCTCACCGGTGAGAAGTTCGTGCACCCGGTGATCGGGGCGCTCACGGCTGCGGTCCTGCTGGCGACGCGACGCGGGCCGGCGCTGCACGTGCTGCTTCCGCTTGCGGCAGCGTCGCTCGGCGGCATCACCGTACATCACGCGGTGAAGTTCATCTATCATCGGCCGCGCCCCGAGGTAGCGCTGCTTCGCAACAAGACGGAAGCGGCGTTTCCCAGTGGCCATACGACGAATGCGACCGCGGTCGTGGTGACGAGCGCATTCATGCTGGCGCACGCCGGCCTGATTTCGCCGCTCAGCGCGACCGCGGGAACCATCGCGCTCTGTGGCGCCACCGGTGTCAGCCGCGTCGCACTCGGCTGGCACTGGGCGACCGATGTGCTCGGCGGATGGTTCGCGGGAGCTGGGGTCGCGGCGGCTTGCTGCTACTTCTACGAGCTCCTGATGACTGCCAACTGACGTACTCGGTACATCGTACCTTCGTACCGGGTACGCTCTTCAGGGTTTGGTTGGCAATTGTATCATGGGTGTTCCGCCCCCAGAGTAGGTCGGCAGCTTGCCATCCCACTTGTTGGCGATCTGGTACTGCACCAGCGTCGGCGTGATGCTCTGCGCCAGGAGCGTGTTCGCGCGCGCCTGCGCTTCAGCGAGTGCCGTGATCGCCTTGGCGCTGCCGGCGGCCTTGATCGAATCGCCCTGTGCATTGAACGTGTTCTTCTGAAGCTCGTTCTGCGCCGTGAGTGCCTGCTGCTGCATCACGTTCTTCTGGTTGATCGCCTCCATCACCTGCGGTGGTGCGCGCAGCTCGTTGATGGTGAACTGCTTCACCTCGAAGCCGAGTGGCGCGAGGCGCTGCTCGATGAGCGTGCGGACGCGATTGGTGGCTTCCGCCTTCTTTGGACCGATGACGTCCGCGACCGGCTCCGTCCCGACGATCTCCTGAAGCGCCTGGCGAATCGTCTGCTTCACGTAGCCATGCGTGATCTGGTTGATGTCTGTCCGGAACGTCGTGTAGAGCTTCGGCGTCTGCGCGGGATCGATCTGGAAGGACAACGACACGTCGAGCGAGAGTGGCTGGCCCTCCACGCTGTTGACGTTGATTTCATCGTTGAGCGACGAGCCTTCCGTGGGGTTCTTCGTGAGCACGAGCGTCTTGAGAAAGACGGGATACTCCTCGATGCCCGTCGCGAACGGAATGCGGCCGTGGATGCCAGGACCGAGCGGGATGGGGTCGACGCCGCCGCCGGCGCGGTGGATGACAATGCCAACGTAGCCCGGATTTACGTACGTGAACGTGGAAGGGAGGAGAAAGAGCATCACGAGCAGCGCCACTGCGCCGGTGATGACGCGTTTGAGCTTCCGTCCCGCATTCGTGTCCGCTTCGAAATGCATGGTTCCGATGTGGTCCGACATGGTGCTAGGCATTGAGAATCTCCGTATAGCAGTCAGGGCAGACTCGCTCTCCGTTCGCGAGTCGGGCCAGTTTGTCTTCCGAGCAGGGGCCATGGATGGGGCACACCAGTGCCGCCCTTTGCTCGATGCGCTTCCGGTTCTGCGTCTGACGGAGTCGGACGCCCGCTGGTGTGAACGTGATCAGCAGCCAATAAAGAAAGGTGCCTCCCGTCGCGATCAACGCGACGAACAGCACCCCTTCCGTGATGATGGCACCCATTGGTTGCTACTCTCCGGCGCGACTGGCGCGCCAACGGTACGTGCTTCAAGACGCGCGAAGGCGGGGGTTTGTTTCACCCCTTGGCGACCAGACTGACCCGGCAGAACTTGCCGCTCGGCGAATTCTGCCTAGTGGTCGTCAGTAAACATCCGAAGCCGACTCGACCTTGGTGTCAGCTCGGAGTCTGACTGTAAGCTATTGTCGGCATATCGCTTAGAAAACTTGAGGAGAGCCTTTCGCGAGTCGGATTTCTTGTCGCAGGGTGGCGGTTTCAGCCGGACTCGATCCTGCCTTTACGTGGTCCCAGAAGCCGCGCAACCTCGTCCGCCGACTGGACGCACCCTCCTCACGCAGGCCTACTCATGGAAGACACGACTCGCTGGACTGCCTCCGCCCAGGGCGATATTGCCGCCCGCGATGCCCTCCTCGAAGAGCATCTCAACCTGGTGCACTTCGTGGCGCGGAAGCTCGCCCGCAGCTTGTCTGCGGACGCGGATCCGGACGAGATGCTCAGCGTCGGTGCCCTGGGCCTCATGAAGGCGCTCGAGTCGTTCGATCCCTCCCGCGGTCTGGCCTTCAGCACATACGCGGTTCCGCGCATTCGCGGCGCCATTCTCGACGAGATGCGCCGCCAGGATCACGTCCCGCGTTCCGTGCGGCGCAAGCGCCGCGACCTGTCGCAGGCTCGCGAGACACTCATGCGCGCACACGGACGTGCTCCGCAGGACACGGAAGTCGCGCGGCAGCTGGGCATCGACGTCGAGACGGTCTGGCGCTGGGAGTCCGACATCGAGCGCACGATGCAGGTATCACTCAGCGCGCGCGATGCCGAGGGCGACGAGGGCGAAGGGACGGCATCACCGATACGCTACCTGCGCGCCGCCGGCGACCTGCCCGACGAGAGCATCCAGCGTGAGGAACGTCTGGCCATGCTTCAGCAGGCGATCGGCGAGCTGAAGGACCAGCAGCGCACCGTCCTGTCGCTCCACTACTTCGAGGACCTGAACGCGCGCGAGATCGCCAACGTGCTCGGCGTGAGCGAGTCCCGCGTCTCGCAGATTCGTTCGAAGGCGCTCTCGGAGCTGCGCAGGATCATGACCCCGTTGCGCGCGTCGGCATAGCGCCGTCGCGCAACGGTTGTTCCGTCCGGCTCGCGCGCCTGACGCTCGCCAACGACGGAAGCGCGAATAGCGCCCACCCATCGTGAGCGACGAGGGTTCCACCGCACGAAGTCGCCAGCGCCATGGCGTCGGGGCTCAGCGTCGTGCCACTCGGCGCACGAACCACGACGCTCTCAGCGTCACCCGTGACCTCGATCGCGACGCCTTCGCCATCGGCGCCGTGCGCGCGCTTGGCGCCGTCGATCAGGAGGAGCAGGGCGCGCAGCAGCATGCTGCGCGACACACGCACCGGCGGCACCACTCCGGTGACATGCACGGCGCACGCAACCGAGCGCGTCGCCGGGTTGAGTGCGTGAATGGTCAACGCGAGGTCGAGAACACTGCGCAGCTCGAGCGCCTCGTGGCGGATCGAGCGGCTGGACAGCGTGGAGGTGAGCCCGATCAGGCTAATGAGCTTCATCAGCTCGCGTCGAAGAACCGGCGCGTCACTCTGGAGGTCGTCCTCCGACGAGAGCTCGAGCGAGACGCCGAGTACCGTGACGCTGTTGTTCATGGAGTGGATGATGCCCGCGACGAGGTCCTCATACAGGACCGGCCAGGTGCCTGCGAGCGGCGCCTCGCTCGGTGGCAGGTCGTCGCCGGCCGCCGCGATCACGACGCGTGTCCGGAATACGCCAGCTGTCGTCCCGCTTCTTCCATCATGCGACTCCCATCCTCCGACCGCGGATTCGCAAAATACTCGACCACGGCGCTCACGGCTGCAACCGTTGCCCGAAGCCGCGTGTCATCATGAATTCCGCCCACGTTGCCGAGTCCGATCTCGGCGGCGACCTGGGCGGCAGTGTCGAGCAAGCGGCGTTGCTGGGCACATTCGGGTGGGATCAATGAAGCGATCCAGGCAAGTCGCGCCCGCGGTCGCGCAAGGCTCGTGGTGTTGGTGTCGGTCGCGCACGCGAGGTCCACCCGCACGCCGCGTAGCAACTCGAGAAGTGAGGTGTCCAGGCTGGCCATTGTCATCACAGTGGGAGAAGCGTTCCCACAATAGTCTCGACACGAGCCGGCCGAACGATGAGCGCTCGGCACCGTATTTTCCTAGTCGGAGAGCTCGCTTCGCAGCGCCTGCTCCAGCATGGGAAAATCGAAGGAAAATCCGGAGGCGATGAGTGCCTTGGGCATCACCCGCTGACTCGCCAGCAGCGTCGCGCGTGCCATCTCGCCGTATGCCAGCTCGAGCGCAATGGCGGGAACCGTCAGCAGCGCGGGGCGGCTGAGTACGTGCCCGAGCGTTCCGGTAAAGTCCTCGTTCGTAACGGGGTTCGGGGCGACGACATTCACGGGGCCTTGTACGTCGTTCGCGAACAGCAGGTGTTCCATCGCGCGGACGTGGTCGTGCAGCGCGATCCAGCTCATCCATTGCTGTCCGCCGCCAATTCGCCCACCGGCGCCAAGCTTGAAGGGCAGGAGCATCTTTGCCAGCGCACCACCGTGGTGCGAGAGCACGACTCCCGAGCGGAGCATCACGAGTCGGACTCCTGCAGCGGCAATAGGCGCGGCGGAGTGTTCCCACTGCTGCACAACGGATGACAGGAAATCGTCGCCGTGCGAGCTCGATTCGTCGAGTAGCTCTCCGGCGCGGTCGCCATAGTAGCCGATCGCGGAGCCGCTCAGCACCACCGCTGGCTTGACGTCCATTTCCAGGACGGCCCGGGCAATGAGCGAGGTGCCTCGCACGCGGCTGTCGAGGATCTCGCGCTTGTGGCTGGACGTCCACCGCTGGGCGATGGGTGCACCCGCCAGGTGGACAATTGCGTTGCAGCCGGTGAGTGCCTTCGGGTCGAGATAGTCGCGCCCAGGATTCCACGCGATGTCACCCGCCGGCGCGCCCTGTGATGACCGCACGAGCCTGCGCACCGTGTGACCACCTGCGCGAAGCCTGGCGATGAGCGCCGTCCCGATCATTCCCGTGGCGCCACTGACCGCCACCATCATCGCCGCCCGAGGGCCGTGCAGCGCAGGATCCATGTCCAGTTATGTAGCGGCTGGGCTGCGCCGGCGCCAAACCGTGGCTAGCGGAGATCTCCGCTGTCGAGGAGCGCGCGGGCTACCAGGGCGATGACGGCGGCGTTGTCGTATGCGCCGTCAGCGACGCGCCGTCGGATGCGCAGCATGCGGTCGCCGAAATTGGTCGAGTGCGCGCCGGCTGGACGCATGCCATCGTGTGCGCGATCGTCGGTCCGATAGTCAGTCACGGCCTTCTCCTCTGCGTGCGCACCCGGACCCGTGACAGTCGTCGCGGGACGGTGTTCCGGCGCCATATCGTCGCCCGGGTGCGGTACTCTGTGCGTCGTCATTCCGTCTGAGTTTTCGGAACACTGTGGCAGAGACTTTAGCGATCCCCTGATCTTCGCTCAGGGCTGCGGCGTTGCGCCCTTCAATCCACGCTCCCTGAGGAGCGGCTCGATGATCGGATCCCGTCCGCGGAATCGCTTGAAGAGCACACCCGGGTCCTCGGTGTTGCCGCGCGAGAGGATGATTTCGCGGAACCGCTGACCGTTGGCGCGTGTCATCCCGCCATTCTCCACGAACCAGTAGTAGGCATCGTGGTCGATCAGCTCGCTCCACATGTACGCATAGTAGGCCGCTGAGTATCCACCGGCGAAGATGTGCGAGAAGTAGGTGGTGCGGTAGCGCGGCGGCACCTCGGGTACGTCGACCTTGAAGCGCGCGAGTGCCTCACGCTCGAAGGCATCGACGTCAGGCTTCGGCGTACCGGGGGCCTGCGTGTGCCATGCGAGGTCGAGGAGCGCCGCGGCGAGGTATTCCGTGGTTGCGAAGCCCTGGTTGAAGGTGCCGGCCTTCTTGATCCGGTCGACGAGGTCCTGCGGCATCGGCGCGCCGGTCTGGTAGTGCTTCGCATAGTTCGCGAACACGCTCGGCTCCAGCGACCAGTGCTCGTTGAACTGCGACGGCATCTCGACGAAATCGCGCGGGACGCTGGTCCCCGACAGTGTCGGATATCGCACGTTGGAGAACATGCCGTGCAACGCGTGCCCGAATTCGTGGAACATCGCTCGCGCGTCGTCGAAGGAGAGGAGTGCCGGCTGTCCCGCGGCGGGCTTCTGGAAGTTGGCCACGTTGTAGACGACCGGCTTCGTGCCTTCGAGCGCGGACTGACCGACGTAGCTGCTCATCCATGCGCCGCCAGCCTTGTTGTCGCGCTTGAAGTAGTCGCAGTAGAAGAGGGCGAGGTGCGCACCGTTCGCCTCGAACACCTCGAAGACGCGAACATCGGGGTGATAGACGGGGATGTCCTTGCGCTCGACGAACGTGAGTCCGTACAGCTTGTTGGCGGCGAAGAACACGCCGTCCTTCAGCACGCGATCGAGCTCGAAGTATGGCTTGATCTTCGATTCGTCGAGGTCGTAGTCGGCCTTTCGCACCTGCTCGGCGTAGTACTGCCAGTCCCATGGCGCCAGCGTGAATCCGCCGCCCTGCTTGTCGATCAAGGACTGCATGCGTGCGGCTTCATCGTGCGCCTTGGCGGTGGAAGCCGGCGCCAATTGCGAGAGTAGTCCGATGGCAGCCTCCGGCGTCTTCGACATCTGGGTCTCGAGCGCGTACGCCGCGTGCGTCGGATAGCCGAGCAGCTTTGCGCGCTCGGCGCGGAGCTCCGCGAGTCGCGTCACGATGGCGCGCGTGTCGTTGCTGTCGCCCCGATCGTTGCGGTGGATGGATGCCTCGTAGAGGCGGCGGCGCACATCGCGATTGGTGAGCGACGCCTGTGCGGGCTGCTGCGTGGTGTTCTGGAGGGCGAGCACGTACTTGCCGGGCATGTTCCGTGACTTCGCGGCTTCGGCTGCCGCCGCGATCTCGCCGTCGCTCAAGCCGGCGAGTTGCGCACGGTCGTCGATGACGAGGGCCGCGGCCTTCGTGCCCGCGAGCACCTTGTTCGCGAACGACGTCGAGAGTTGCGACGACTCCTGGTTGAGCGCACGGAGCCGCACCTTGTCGGCCTCGTTGAGCAGCGCCCCGGCGCGTACGAAATTGCGATAGTTCCGCTCGACGAGCTGCATCTGCTCGATGTCGAGCCCGAGCTGATTGCGGCGGTCATAGACGCTCTTGATGCGCGCGAAGAGCGTTGGATTCAGGACGATCGCGTCATTGTTCGCGGCGAGCCGAGGCGCTTCGATGCGCTGGACCTGCTGGAGCGTGTCGTTGGTGTTCGCCTGGGTGAGTGAGCCGAACACCGCTTGCACGCGGCCGAGCATGAGGCCGGAGCGCTCGAGTGCGACGATGGTGTTGTCGAACGTGGGGGACGCGGATTGGTTGGCGATTGCCTCCACCTCGGCGAGCTTCACTCGCATGCCCTCCTCGATGGCGGGCTGGAAGTCGGCGTTCGTGATCCGGTCGAAGGCGGGCGCCTGGAACGGCAGTGCACTCTTCGTCGCGAAGGGGCCGTGTGCGGGCGCGGGCTCGACTCGCGTGGTCGCCGGCTGAGAGCACGCGACGGCGACTGACAGCAAGAAGATTGGACGAATGCGAATCACGGTGTGCTCCTATTTACTGTCAACTGGTAATGATCAACTTGCAACTGAAGGCTATGCATTGGAATTGCGCGCGGACGGAGGATGGCTCCCATCAAGATGCACTGCAACCGCAGAGCTGTCAGTCAACAGCTATCAGCATCAGTGAACAGTCGAGCGTAAACCCATAGTCATGCGTGCCGCGAGCGTAAACCCGTTGTCATGCTTGACTGGAAACTGACGCTGATAGCTGTTAACTGATAGCTCTGCGGTTGTTGTGCACACCGCCGCGCGCGCTGCAAGTCGACGCCGCGACGCCAGCCTCTATTCGTTCGCCGCGACGCCAGCCTCTATTCGTTCGCCGCGACGCCAGCCTCTA
>DAIUFP010000019.1:95487-100124 GCA_036844565.1 Gemmatimonadaceae bacterium
CTATTCGTTCGCCGCGACGCCAGCCTCTATTCGTTCGCCGCGACGCCAGCCTCTATTCGTTCGCCGCGACGCCAGCCTCTAATCGTTCGCCGCGACGCCACTCTGGGCGGTTTTCGACGCGCGACGACTGGTTGGGGGTCTGCTCCTCTGTGTAGTTTGGAGGTGAATGGCAACGATTCTCTGTGTGGATGACGAGCCGGCAATCGGCATGATTCTCGAGGACACTCTCGAGCGTGCCGGGCATTCGCCGATCATCGCGAGCAGCGTGCCTCAGGCGCTGCAGGCGCTCCAGAAGGGCGTCGTCGACTTGATCATCTCCGACTACCGAATGCCGGGCCTCAGCGGCCTGGAGTTTCTTCAGCTCCTTCGGCAGGAAGGGTACGACGTCCCGCTGATCATGCTGACCGGCTATGCGACGATCGAGCACGCGGTAGAGTCGATCAAGGCGGGCGCGATCGACTACATCACCAAGCCGGTGCTCGCGGAGAAGCTGGAGCTTTCCGTCGACCAGGCGCTGGAGTTCTCGCGCCTGCGCCGCGAGAACACGCTATTGCGGCGAGAGGTGATGGAGTTCCGCAACGAACGCCAGATCGTCGGCGAGAGCCCGATCATGCGGCGATTGATGCAGACCGTCGTCACGGCCGCCCCGACGCGTGCCACGGTGCTGCTCCAGGGCGAATCCGGCACGGGAAAGGAGCTGTTCGCCCGCGCGATCCACGACGCCAGCGACCGTCGCGACAAGCCATTCATCAAGCTGAATTGCGCCGCACTGCCCGAGGGACTCATCGAGAGCGCGCTGTTCGGACATGAAAAGGGCGCATTCACCGGCGCCATCAAGCGCGTCGAGGGCGCGTTCGAGCGAGCCCATGGCGGGACGCTGCTGCTGGACGAGGTCAGCGAGATGCGACTCGACCTCCAGTCGAAGTTGCTGCGCGTTCTTCAGGAGCAGGAGTTCGAGCGGGTTGGTGGCACGGTTCCCATCAAGGTCGACGTCCGCATCATCGCCACCACGAACCGCGACCTCGCCGTCTTCTCGGCTGCCGGATACTTCCGTCGCGACTTGTTCTTTCGCCTGAGCGTCATCCCGCTTTCCATACCGCCGCTGCGCGAACGGCCAGGCGACATCCCGCTGCTGTCGGCTCGCTTCGCCACGCGAGTGGCGGCCGAGATGTCAAAAGAGGTCACGGCCATCGCGCCAGAGACAATGTCGATGCTTCAGAATTACGAGTGGCCGGGCAACGTGCGCGAGCTCCAGCATGCGATCGAGCGGGCCGTCATTCTCTCAGCGGATACAGTGCTCCAGCCCGAGTCGTTCGACGCACACCGGTTCGGGCTCACGGAATCCGGCAGCGGTCCGTCGCCGCGTCGCACCCTTCCCACTGTTGCCGCACTCATCCAAGGTGAGCTCGGCAACCAGGCAACGGCGCCAGTAACGGGCGTCGTACTGACGTCGCTCGACGTGGGCGAGGCGGAGCGGACGCTCATCGCGCGGGCGCTCGAGGTAAGCGGTGGGAACAGAACTCGCGCCGCAGAACTGCTCGGCATGAGCGTCCGAACCCTTCGCAGCAAATTGAGCGCGCCGAGCGCGTGACCTTGTGGCTTGAGGCCAGAACGTAGAGTCCTTGTCGACATCGGTGTCCTGCTTGTGATGCCGCCCGATCGGCAGAAGGCTGCTCGCCCCATGCTTCGCGCCTTTGCAGTTCGTCTCGCCGCTGTTCAACGTCCTCGAAACCCTGCCAATGCCCGCTCCGGCTCTGCTGGCGCTCCTCCTCCTCTTGAAGTCCCCGCTCGACACCGTGAAGGTCGTGCCGAGCGACAGTGTTGCCGGTCCGGTGGGGTCTGCGCTGGTAGCCGGGGTGCGAGCGACCGACGACACCATTCCGCGGCGCCGGCGCTCAATTGAGGTCAGCGATTGGTACGAAAGGCGGCTCCGTCTGCATCGTTACGGTGCATATGCGGTCCTTCCGCTCTTCGCGCTGCAAGCCGTCGCCGGATCCCAGATCTATGAGGATCCCCGGAACGGTCCGATCTGGGCAAAAGACGGAATGCGCTATGGTGCGACTGCACTTGCGGTGGTGTTCACGAGCAACACGGTGACCGGTTTGTGGAACCTCTGGGACTCACGCAGCGTGCCGCAGGGCCGCACGCGTCGGACGGTACACGCGTTGCTCATGCTGACATCCGACTTTGGTTTCTCGTACGCGGGATCAAAATTGGCGAATGAAGCGGAGAACAGCGTCGCTCGACGACGCGAGCACAGAACGTGGGCATACGGATCCATGGCAACCAGCCTGGCGGGGATCGGCATCATGAAATTCTGGCCCGAGGAAAGTGCACGATGATAGCTCCGGCAGCAGAATTAACAGGCTTGGCGGCATCCATAGCGGCATTGGCCGATCCGTGGGCGAAGATCTTTTCGCATTCCAAGGTCGTCTCGGCGGGCACGCTGTTCTTCCACCTCGTGCCACTCATCGCAGGCGGTGGCGTTGCGTTTGCCGCCGACATCGCAACGCTTCGGGCATTCCGGAGTGGGGCGGCCGAGCGAACCCGTCAGGTGGCGGCGCTCGCGGCGACGCATCGATTCGTGGTAGTCGGTCTTGCCGTTTCGTTCATCAGCGGCATCCTGCTCTTCCTGTCGGACGTCGAGACTTTTCTTGGCTCGATCTATATCTGGATCAAGCTGGGGTTCGTGGCGCTGCTGCTGATCAACGGTTTCGTGCTCACGCGGATCGAGGCGGCGCTGGCGCGAAATGCGGACGACGGTGCGCAATGGAACCGGCTGCGCACGGTCGCCAAGCTGAGTGCCTTTCTGTGGATCGCGACGACGCTCGCTGGTGTCGTGCTGAAGGAATTCGCGTGATGGAGAAGTCGTCGGAGGGCTCGTGCGCCGGTTGCGTCCCAACTGGGCGAAGGGATTTTCTGCTCGACGCCCTTCGCGGCAGCGCGGTGATGTTCGCGGCGCTCGGTCTTTCGAGTGCGAGTGCGGACGCGATGCCACTGCGCTTCGTGACAGCGCTCGCGTCCAATGCCTCGGACAAGAGCTACGCGATTCCCGCCACGGATGGTGTGCAGATCGACAAGGAGAACGAGGTGATTCTCTCCCGCGTCGGGACGCACGTCTTTGCATTCTTGCTCGCCTGTCCGCACCAGAATACGGCGCTGCGCTGGGAGGCTGACGACAATCGTTTTCAGTGCCCGAAGCACAAGTCCCGCTATACGGCGGAGGGTGTCTTCATCGAGGGCCGGGCAACGCGGAGCATGGATCGCTATGCGGTGCGGCTGGCCGGCAGCGCGATCGTCGTCGACATCGACAAGGTGTTCCAGGAAGACATGGACAAGGCGGGGTGGCAGCAAGCGGTGGTGACACTTCCATGAGCGAGTCCATTAGCGGCGCGGTGATCCGAACCCGCCTAACCGGAATGATCAATGCCCTGTGACGATTGCCTGAGCCGTCGCGCCTTCCTCACCAAGGGCACGATCGTCATTGCCAGTGCGGCCGCGCTGGTGGCCGGGTGCGGCGACGGGCAGTTCGGCCCGCAAGCGCTGGCGTCGACGACGGGCACTCTGTCGTTCAAGGTGGCGTCGATTCCCGAGCTCGCGACCGTCGGGCAACTCGTGAAGATTGCCCCGCAACTGGGTCTCATCGCGGTGAAGCGCACGGGTCCGTCCACGTTCTTTGCGGTCTCCACCGTCTGCACGCACCAAGGCTGCGAAACGAGCCTCGTCGGCGCTGGGTTCGAATGCCCGTGTCATCTGTCGCGATTTGATGCGAACGGCAAGGTGACGAGCCAGCCGGTGAATACCAGCGGCTCGGCCACCGATCTCCCGACCTACACGACGACGTACGACTCAGTCACGGACACGCTCACGCTCTCCTGAGCGCGAATGTTGATCGGCGTGGCGGGAATGGTCGGCTCGGGCAAAAGCACGCTCACGCATGCCCTGGCGTCGCGCTTCGGGTTGCAGCTCGCGCTGGAAAGCGTGGACGAGCACAACCCATGGCTCGAGCAGTTCTATGCCGGGGGTGAAGCGGCGATGCGCGCGCATGCGCTTCACCTTCAACTGCACTTTCTCGCGACGCGCTTCGAGAGCATGCGTCGCATGCGTGGCGCTGGCGGCAGCTGGATCCTCGACCGCACCTGGTACGAGGACGCGGAGATTTTCGCGCTCGGGCATTTCGAGGAAGGGCTCATGTCGTCGCTCGAATGGGAGCTCTACCAGCGACTGTATGTCGAGCTCCTTCATTCGCCGTCCGCGCGCCCGCCGAGACTTCTCATCTATCTCCACGCACCGCTCGAGACGATTCTCCAGCGCATCCGCCTGCGCGGCCGTCCGAAGGAACGGGAGACGGCAGAGAGCTACTGGGCGGCGCTGCACGCGCGATATGAACGGTGGATCCGCACGTTCCGCGCGTGCCCCGTCCTCAGCCTCGACGTGCGGGAGTATGACCTCGTCGCCGATCCCAGGGCGATCGACGCGATCGCACAGCGCGTGCGGCAGCAGCTCGAGCCCGTATTGCCCCAGACGGAGATGTTCCTGGCGGTGTGAGGTGCGCGGTATGGCTGTTCTGATTTCCGTCGTCTGTACTTTCCGCTTCTGGCGTCGTGACTTCTACCGATGTCCATCAGAAAGGGCCC
>DAIUFP010000020.1:0-87301 GCA_036844565.1 Gemmatimonadaceae bacterium
TGCACCGCCGCCCGTGCTGGCGCCGAACAAGCCGATCGGGAGGCTCGCCGTGTCGATCTGAGCGTCGAGCCAATCGATCGCGACGATGAGCCGGTCGGAGAGCATCGGAATGTCGAACCGATGATGACGCGTTACCTCATCGACTTCTTCTTCGGCACGCGACAGCAGATCGAGCAGCAGCGTACCGAGGCCGGCATCGCGGAGCATGCGCGCAACGAACCGATTGCGCGGACTGAAGCGACTGCTCCCGCTGCCGTGCGCAAAGAGGACGACGCCAGTCGCGGCCTCGGGAACACCGAGTGTTCCTTCGAGCACGACGTGGGCCGCCGGAATCGAGACCGTGCGTTCGAGATTGTCGTCGCCATACGGTAGATCAGACAGGTCATATAGTGGCATGGATCCTCCGGCGTGTGTGGCCTCGTCGTGCAGACGGTGTGCCTCAGTGTGAGAGGCGTCCGGAAACGCAGCGCCTTGCGCCTCACGCGATCTCTCCGAGTGCGGGGCATGGATGGTGCAACACCGACAGCAGACGAATGCCTGCGGTGAAATCGGCAGCGACGCCAGAAGTGGTGGCATAGTCACCGGCGCGACGAGTGGGAAGACGACGAACGGGACCGTCGGCACTACGTGGGCGACTGCAAACCAGGACCACTGGAGACCACATTACGATGCTCGCCGAGCTGATCGTCGTTCCGCTGGGCACAGGCACGAGCCTGCGCGATGAACTTGCCGAAGTGCTCAAGATCATCGACGCATCCGGCCTCGCGTACCAGCTCACGCCGAGCGGTACCTGTATGGAGGGCGAGTGGGACGACATCATGCGCGTGGTTCGGCAGTGCCACGACCATGCGCGCGGCGTCTCCGCACACGTTCTCACGACGATCACGATCGAGGACGAACGGGGCGCTCAGGACAAGCTCACGTCCAACGTCGCATCGCTGGAAGAAAAGCTCGGGCGGAAGTTGCAGCGCGTCAGAGGGACCGTCTGGCCCTGAGCATTGGTGGCGGCCACGATTGGATTGCAGCCGCTCGGAGCGTATCCTGCTGCGTCATTGGAGGCGACTCGTAGAGGCGCTACCGCCCGACTGGTCGCATCATCAAGCGCGTTGGCCGACGCTTCCGCGTTCGCGTGATGCTCGCGATCATCGCCCTCGCCGTCTTACTCATGGGACTGTTCGCGCGTCCGGTCGGCTGACATCGCTCCCTTGCGGCGAGGAGGCGTACCCGGATGAGCTCAGGTGTGGCCTGCGGGCCGCCGCGACCCGGGAGGTACGCCAGCCTGGAGGAGCAACTCATGAACTTCTTCATCCGTCGTCTGCGAGAAATCGTCGTACCAGAGCCCGACCGCGCGAAACGGTTCTGGCGTGACAGCGCAAATGATGTCATCAGCGATGTCACGAAATGCATCGCAGGTTGCCGGGGCCGCGACGGGAACTGCCACGACAATACGGCGTGGCACTTCCTGCCGGAGCGCGGCCACCGCCGCGCGCATGGTCGAGCCCGTCGCAAGTCCGTCATCCACCAGGAGGACTGTCTTGCCAGTCAGATCAGGGAACGGTCGATCGCCGCGGTACCGTCGCTCGCGGCGCTCCAGCTCGACCTGTTCCGCGGCCGTGACGCGTTCAATATCCTCCGTGCTCACGCGAGCAACCCGAATGAGATCGTCGTCGAGGATCCTCACACCACCGCTCGCCAGCGCACCTATCGCCAGCTCTTCGTGCCCGGGGAGCCCGAGCTTTCGCACAACAAAGACATCGAGCGGAACGCCGAGTGCCGTAGCGACTTCGTATCCGACCGGCACGCCCCCCCGCGGAAGCGCCAGCACGATCACATCCGAGCGATTCGCGTACGTGCGAAGCTCCGCGGCGAGGCGTCGTCCCGCATCGCGGCGGTTGCGAAAGCGTGCGACCATATGCATGTGCAACTCCGAAGGTCAGTGTGGCCGACAGCGGCTGCTACAGTCCGCTCGGGTACGTCTCTGGAACCTCGCCCTCGATGGTCACCGGCATGTGGAACGGATCGACTCCACACGTCTCGTCGATGAACAGAAACGCGTCGTACTGTCGTGGATCGAGATCGTCAGGTGATGCGAGCGGGAGCGCGGCGCGCCGGAGCTGCGCAGCGAGCGGCGTGATGCCCACCGCCGGACGGCGTCCACGCTGCGCGCGAGGATACTGAATCATTAGGGGCTCGCTCAGTCTGGCCGAAGGGGTGCGCTGCAAGCCACGCACCAACTGCGGGAATCGTCGACGGTCGCGGGGCATCGTGGCCCGCGGTTTGCTCCTACTCGCCGTATAGCCTATCGGGAGGCGACATGCCGGAGAAGAAGACGCTGGAGCGAGCGCATGCGGATGCGCGCCAGGGCAAGGCACCGTCCACGCAGGCGGGCGAGTTCGTGCGCGAGGAGATACACCATGTTCGCGAGGGCAAGCATGGCGCACGGTCGACCAAACAGGCGATCGCCATCGGGCTCTCGAAGGCGCGTCGCGCCGGTGTGAAGTTAGCGGCGCCGAAGAAAGGAAAGGCTGCCGCCAAGACGCGCCGGAGTGCGAAGAAGGCGCTCGCGCACGGCAGTCGGCCCGCGAAGACGTCGGCGACACGGTCGCGGGCGGTGCGAGAAGCGCTCAAGCGCGAAGGACACAGCGCGGCATCGCCAAAGGCGTTGTCGCGGCAGGCCTCTTCGGCGGCGAGTCGTCGTTCCGCGGCGGAACGCTCGTCGGCGTCGCGCAATGCCGCAAAGACGAAGGGCGCGGCCGGCCGCTCCGCTGCGGCTCGCAAGGCGGCGCGGACCAGAGCGCGGCACAGTCGCGATCTCCTTCGCTGACGTTACAGGCACGGAATGGCCGTCGATGCGTCCTTCGCCAGCTAGGAAGCGAGCGCCGCACTGGACGATGATGCATCGGTGGCGAGAGCCGACGTCTCAATCGAGGGCGCTTGCGAAGTCTCCGACGCAACGGGCAGTGTCAGCGTGAAGGTGGAACCGACGCCCTTGGTGCTTTGCAGTGTCAAATCGCCGTGCATTGCGTGGGCGAGCTGCCGGCTGATCGAGAGTCCGAGGCCGGCACCCTGTTGCGTTGCCGTCGTCAGGTGTCTGTCAATCTGGACGAACGGTTCGAACACCCGGTCGATGTCGAGCAGACGAACGCCGACGCCCGTATCCTTCACGCGAACTCGCACCGTGCTCGCGTCGCCGTCGCACGTGACGCAGATGCTCCCGCCCGTCGCAGTGAACTTGATCGCATTCGTGATGAGATTGAGCAGGATCTGCTGAAACCTCTCAGCGTCCGCAGCCACGAAAAGCTCGCACGTCGGCGACGTGACGGTCAGCGTCAGCCCTTTCGCTTCGGCCTGGAGCGCGCACAGTGCCTCGACCTCGGCGAGCGCGGGATTGACCGCCATGGAGATCAGGTGCAAGGGCCTCGCCCCCTCGAGCCTCTCGACCATGAGAACATCGTTGATCAAACGCAGGAGATAAGCCGCCGCGCGCTTGATCCGGCCGAGATCCGTGACCTGCTCCGGATTGACCACTCCCCGAATTCCCATTGCCAGGAGGTCCGTGTAGCCGGCGATGGCGTTCAGTGGAGTGCGAAGCTCGTGACTCATGGCGCGCAGAAAGAGCGTTTTGGCGCCGTTCGCCTGCTCCGCCATCATGCGCGCGTTGCCCGCTTCTGTGAGCGCGGCCGCGGCGGCAATGCGAAGCCTGACGCGATCCAGCGCCTGCGCACAGTAGCGTGAAACGGTGTCGGCGAAATGCCTGTCGACAAGCGTGAATTGGCGAGGGCCGGCGAATCCGAACGCCAGAGCGCCCACCGTGCTCCCGCCGATCTCGAGCGGAAGAAAGATCCACGCCCCGTGCGATTCGACCTTCGTGACGTTCAGAAAGGCCGGATAGTGGGCAAGCATCTCACCAAACGATTCCAGATAGATTGGACCACCTTTCTCCACCGCGTCGGCGTACGGACCGAGTAACCGGGGCGGTTGCACATGCGTGAACGAGCGCATGAGTGAATCGAGCGAGCCGGATTGGCGCAGGAGTGTCAGCTGTTCCCCTTCGTCAGTTGTGACGACGACGGCCCCGGCATCGCACTCGAGCGCGACGATGGCTTCGCGGAGAACAGAATCAGCGACGCCATCTTGCGTGATCGTGTTGCTGAGCGCTGCGGTTATTCGCTGCAGTCGGGCCAGACGCGCCGTCGCCGCATCGGCAATCACGTGCGCCGATGCGATCTCCCTGGTGCGACGATCGAGTTCCTCGTTGGCGGACTCCAGGGCCTCGAGCGTCCCCCGCAACTTGTGCGACTGCCCTTCCAGCTCGAGTGCGTTGCGCTGGAGCTCCTGGGCGAGGTGGGCAATCCGTTGTGCATCCTCGGCGACCGCTAACGTGCGGCGACGATCGGAGCCCGGATTTGGTGCGGCCATCATGAAAGTCCGCGGAGCGTATTGATACATGCAAGGAGCCCTTCGTCGTCCCGGGAGACGGAATCGTCGGGTATCCCGGGAATCGCACTCGAGGCATCGTTCATGAATGTCCCACGCAGAGTTGAAAATCAGACGATGTCGCCTGCATTACGCCTTACGCCGCGGCGAACTTCATAAACGAAAGTTTGTTCTGGTGCGCCTGTTTCAGCAAGGGCGGATGTGCTACAGCCCGCTTGGATATGTCTCCGGGACCTCGCCCGCGATGGTCACCGGCATGTGGAGCGGATCGACTCCACGCGTCTCGTTGATGAACAGGAACGCGTCATACCGTCGCGACACGATCGTCGGCACGTAGTTGCCCCATCGCTCGGCGCGCGGGTCGTACACGACGCCGATCGCGCGGTGATCGATGGGCTCGTCGAGTCCCGGAATGCCGCCGTCATTCGTTCCGTCGAAGATCAACAAGGAATTGCCATCCACGGCGTGGTGCAGCAGGTCTTCCCAACTGCCGGCACGGGCAGGGGGCATGCGCATGCGTTGCATCGGCGCGCCCCACTCGGAGCCAGCGATCACCGTCCCGCGATAGGTGCCGAACCCGACGAGCATGACGCCGTCCCGCTCCGTCGGTCGTTCACCGTGCCCTTCGCGCATGAGCTGTCCGACATTCACCATGCCATTGCGCGCCATGTCGGTGAAGCGCGCGTCCCCAACGTGCGTGTTGTGTTCCCAGACGATCGCTTTTGCCGACGGGCCGTGGTGCGCCGTCAGCCGGTCGAGTGTCTCGACCATGTGATGGTCGCGCACGTTCCACGACGTCGGCCCGCCCTGGACCATCGTCCGATAGTACCGCTCCGCATTCTGCGCGATGAGTGCGTTCTGCTCGGCGTCGAACCAGGCATCGCGACCATCGTCGGGATACTCGGGCGCTCTGGCGCGCAACGCGCGCAGCATCGCGACCGCTTCGTGTTCGCAGGACGTCGGCACGAGCGCCGTCGCGCGCGCGTATGCCTGCGCGTCCTCGTAATACGGATCGAAGCACGAATAGGCACGGCGCGCGATGGGAACCGCCTCCGGATCGACGCGCTCGAGATACTCGACGACGGCCGTCATCGACTCCCAGAGCGAGTAGACGTCGAGTCCGTAGAAGCCGACCTGCCGGCTCTCCGCGAGCCGGTGATTGTGGTTGCGGAGCCACGCGACGAGGTCCACCACCTCGCGGTTGGCCCACATCCAGGTGGGCCAACGCTTGAACGCGTGCAGGACCTCCTCCGCGCTCGTGCCGGCCCCGCTCAACCACTTCGCGTAGCGGTTGACGCGGTAGCAGTCGGGCCAGTCGCCCTCAACGGCGATGAACGAGAAGTTCTTCTCGCGCACGAGGCGCTTCGAAATGTCCGCGCGCCACCTGTAGAACTCGGAGGTGCCGTGAGTCGCCTCGCCCAACAGCACGAAGCGCGCATCGCCGATTGCGTCGATCAATGGATCGAGATCGTCAGGTGATGTGAGCGGGAGCGCGGCACGCCGGAGCTGCGCAGCGAGCGGTGCGATGCCCGCCGCGGGTCGGCGTCCACGCGGCGCATGAGGATCCTGAATCATTCGGGTGCTCCCTCAGTCTGGCCGAATGCGAGTGCGTGCAAGCCACGCACCAACCGGCAGGAAGGCGAGCTGCGAGCGCCAGGAGGAGAAAGCCGGGCGCGCGCGCGATTCAATCACCAGATCGTGATCGGCGGAGTACATGCGTGCGAACAAACCACAGATTGTGGAGTGCCAGGACGTCACTTCCGCGCTCGAGTCTGCTGCGGGAACCCCACGATGTGCGCATCGCAAGACCATGCCGGACAATAGGTTCGAGAGAAACAAATGAATATATCATGCTCGGCATGCTATCTGCCAATGGTCGGGCCCAGGGACGGACGGCCACTGCCCCTTCTTCCCTATCCGAGCGCAACCGTTGTGATACGCAGCCTGCTGCGCGGCGGCCAGTCTCCCGAGCACGAGTACGGTCCAGAAGGTCCGCCTCTACCGTAGGAGCAGCGTTCAGATGTCGAAACTAGACGTGAACCCGAACACCGTGAAGAACCCGAAGGCCGGTGTTCGACGGGCAGCCGCTTTGGCCGTTTTCACGGTCGCGGTGCTGCTCAGCAGCCCATCGTCCGTCATGGCACAATTGGGAACTGCGCAGCAATTCGGAGTCTTGGGGGCCTCAACAGTCACCAACACCGGGCCCACCACCATCAAAGGAGATCTGGGGATCTGGCCAGGGACCTCGATCACCGGCTTGGGGAGCATTACCCTCGACGGAACGGTCCGTCAAACCGATGGCGTTGCACAGACAGCGCAAAGTGACGCGCTCACGGCCTACAACACCTTCGCTGCTCTGTCGCCAACAACCACATTGACGGGGCAGGATCTGGGCGGACTCACGCTTAACCCGGGCGTGTACTTCTTCGCGTCATCGGCACAGTTGACGGGCAACCTGTTTCTCGACTTCCTGGGCAACGCCAACTCGATGTTCGTGTTTCAGATCGGGAGCACGCTCACGACCGCCAGCGGCTCGTCCGTGTCCGTGCTGAACGGGGCTCCCGGGGGTGGCGTGTACTGGCAGGTCGGAAGTTCTGCGACGCTCGGGACAAGCACGGCGTTCCTGGGCAATATCATTGCGAACCAGAGCGTCACCCTGACGACCAAAGCAAGCATCATCTGCGGGAGAGCGATCGCCCTCAATGCCGCCGTGACGATGGATACCAACATCATCTCGAACGACTGTAGCAACGGTGGCGACTATGGCACCCGCACGAACGACTACGGCAGTTACGGCTTCAGCGGCGCAGCTACCACGGTAACGCCCGAGCCGTCGACGCTTGCTCTGCTCGCCCCCTGTTGCTTGGCGCTGGTTGGTTTCGTCCGACGGAGATCCCGTTCACCTTCTACGCTCGCGTAGCTCGCCCGGCTTTGGATGAGCGGATATACCGGATGACGGGTCGTATTGATTGGTGATGGCGGTTCAGATCCGCCATCCCGATTGCAGAAGTGCGTGAATGCGGTGATTTTCCAGGAGGCGTCCGCCGCAAGGGTCGGGCGCCTTCGCTCACATACCCCCATTCCGACACGCCGATTTCAGAGCGTGCTCTTGCAGCTCCAGACGTCCTGCTCATCGTTACGCTGGTGCTGAGCATCATCCGTCAATGATGTCGACTCGATCGTCGCCGCCAGCGCGCCACAACCGACTATCCGGCCGCTCACAGTGGCGCCCGCCGTCTCACGCCGGCCACAGGCGATGGCCCGCAAGCACCGGCGGCGGGGGCTCGCCATGTATCAATGCCTCGAGCGCGGGGTAGACCACCGCCGGGTTGGCATGCTCGCGGGCTTCCTCGGCGATGTCGTGCGGCAAGCCAAGTGAAAGCGGAAACTGACACATGACCACGGACGCGCCGTGTGCGCTCCAGCAGCGCGCGAGCTCGACGGCGGGCAATGTCTTCACCGTATGATCGTTCGCGTTCATCACGAACACGATGTTGCGGGTGAGCGGCGGTATCCGCGTGGCTGTCCGCCGTACCGCAGTCCCGAATCGGAGGAGCTCCGCGACCGGAGCGACCACGCGATCATCGGCATCCTGCTGGCGAGCGACACGGGCGATGGCGTCGGCGCAATTGCGCGCCGGGGTGCCGTACGATGTGAAATCGCGGATGTGCGTCGGTATGACCGCGGCGAGCACGAGCAAGAAAATTGCCGCAATAGCGGCGGCCACGAACCGGGTCATTTGAAGAATGTACTCGGCGCCGGCGATGGGGCGGCGCGTTGTCGAGCGTTGACGGCCTGGTGCAGCGGGCGGCTGTCAGGCAAACACCGATTCCGCACGGCGCCTCCGTGCCGAGATTGCGTAACGATGCGCATCACCTCTCCTCTATCCGTGACGCACCCATGCGCAATTCTGCCTCCCTGGTCGCCGTCCTGGCGTTGATCGTCGGCGTGCATACGTCCGCTCGCGCCCAGCGTATGGATTCTAAGATGATCGGCGCTTGGGCTGGTCGCGCGCAGATCGCCGTTCCCTGGTCCCAGCAGCGCGAGCTGGCGGTTCGCGTGCTGATTCGGGACGACGGGAGCGTGTCTGGAATGATCGGCGACGCGCAACTCATCGACGGCCGCTTCGCCAGCGCTCGTGGTCCCGCTGGCCGTGCACTGCGGATCGGAAGAGAATTCGCCATCGGAGGTGGCCTGTCTGGCCCGGTGATTCGCTCCGAGGCGGTTCAACGTGCAAGCGTGCGATTGTCGCTCGACTGGAAGGGACAGACGTTTGAGGGAGAGCTACAGACGAGCGGGACGCCACAGGGGTCCTCGGCGGACATGGCTCTGAGCGCCACGGGCCTGGTGCTCCGCCGAGCAGGCACCGCCGTCTCCCTCCGCGCCAGCCAACGTGCCATCATCGCGGCTCCGCGCGTCAGGGCCTACAGCGAGTGCCTGCGCCATGCCTTGGCACCAAGACGAACTTGGAAGGCCATAGCAGTTGCGGGACGCTGCCCAATCGCACGCGAGTTCCGATGGAGGAGGCGCCGGCAAACAACGTGAAGGGGATTGGTCTCCGTGCAGCCCTTCGCGGGCTTTCTGATTCGCCTGCAGACTGTAGCCAAGTTCGTGCAGCAGATCGGGACGGCGGCACGTTGCTGCGCGGGAGCAACGGTGATGACCTGAGGAAGCCCGTATTCGTACTCCTGTCATGTCTGTTCGTCGTGATGATTCATCTTCGGCATCACCTTGCCGGTGCTGGCGTTCTACGTCGAGCGCCTGGTGGCGCTCGCGATGTTCGAAGGCACGTTTTCGCTGTTCGCGCAAGAAACGGAGGAGCGATTTGAAGTGTCGTCGTCGCGCACGGCGTCGCTGGACAGCACTGCTTGGCGCGCGACTTGTGAGCGTCTCATCCATTCACACCCTGTCGATGATCTATCCGAACAGAAGGAGCTATCGCTGTGCTCATGTGGTAGCACTCGTGGCAGGGGGCCTGCTGCTCGCCTGCTCGCGCGGTGACCGCGAGGATAAGGCAGTGCCATCAAACACGGTCAATGCTGATGACAGAGGGACGTCGGCGTCCATGTCCGGCAAATCGCCAGACACTCCTCGCGCGTCGGTAGGCGCGGAGCACGTCGGCGTCGCCGCCGATGCGGTCAATTGGGATGCCCAGACGGTAGCAGGTCACTTGACCGGCTATGGATTGATGGCTCATGCCGTCGGTGTTGTCACACGTCCCATGTTTCGCGTGCGCGGCCAACGGTTTCGGGTAGATGGCGGCCGCGCGTTGGTGGAGGCGTACTTCTATGGCGACGCGAGCGCCGTTGCACTCGACAACGACCAGCTCGACACCGTCCAGGTCATGCCGAAGGGAGGCACGATGGGATGGGAGATGCCGGCTCGACTCATCGTCGACAATAACATGGCGGCGGTGGTCCTGACGGAGGATGCTGCCCTGCGAAAGAAGATTGAAACTTCTCTGAAATCTGCCCTGCGTGGGAGCACCAGCGTGCGCTGAATTGCGCGCAGGCTCTCGCCGGCGTTCGTTCGACCGCCGATCAGACCAGCACTGCCTTCACTGGTCGACGCAGCGACGTCAGCGAGGACGCAGGTACATTGCGTGAGAGCGCTCTACACCTGTTTCGCCTCCCGAGGTTGGTGAACTCGAACGCGAGAGTGTGCGAAGTGACGGATGCAACGCTCGCAGTCGCCGCATCGCAGCACCGGTGGTCATCGCGAGTGTTGCGACTCATGTTGATCCTGCGCTTGCTGTGGAACGCGTCGTTCAGCGCCCTGTTGTTGACGAACGGGCCGCACTCACTCGCTGGCTTACTCGAGCTATTCGGCCGGTTCGCTATCGTGGACGGCGCTCTTGCCTTGCTCGTGGCTGGTGGCTACCTCGCGGTGACGCCCAGCCGCATGCTCTGGATGTCGCCGACCATCGACGCCGTCACGCGAGCTGTGCTCGTGGGACTGCTTTTCGTCGGCCCCGGCATCTCCACGTTTCCCATCACGGCACTGCTGTACGTGGGGCTGATCGCCACGTTCGCGTGTTTCGACGGTGTGCTCGACGTGATCGAAGGGCTCGCTCTCCGGAACGAATTCGGGAGGCGGGGTGGCGCGATCTCCCTCCTCGTCTCCGGGATCATACTCGCGCTCCTCGGCGGGAAGCTGTTCGCGACACCACCGGAAATTCACGAAATGAGCCTGGTGCTGGCGTTGCTGAGCGTGACGCATGCACTCGCGTCCGTGCCAGCCATCATCCACGTGACCGAACTCCGCCGACGCACGGCGAGCACCTGAGCCATGCGCGACGTCGCGCCTCACGCGGAGACAGGTGCGGACAGCATACGCAGGTAACGAAGCCCTATCCCCATGAAGAGCCTCTTCGCCGCCTTTCTCGTTGCCCACGGCCTCATCCACCTGCTGGGTACGGCGAAGGCGTTCCGCATCGCTGCGATCCCGATGCTGTCGCACCAGATCGAGCGGCCGCTCGGCATCCTCTGGCTGCTGGCGGCGGCGTTGTTCATCGCCACCGCGATTTGCCTCTTTGCATGGCCGCGATGGTGGTGGGTGGTGGGCGGCGCCGCACTCGTCTTGTCGCAGCTGGTGATTGTCACGTCGTGGGGCGATGCCCGGTACGGAACGATCGCCAACATCGTGTTCGTCGGCCTCTCGCTTGTCGCCGCTTCATTGGCGCTTGAAAACCGTGGGCGCGAGCGTCATGTGAGATACGGATTTCTCTTGGGCGGCGTGCTGTGCCCGACGGGCGCCGCGGGGCCCGCCGTCGGAAGTATGCGGCTACAGCTCTTGGGTGTGTTCGGCTACGGCGCTGTCCTTCCCGTTGCCTGTCTGCTCGTGTCGCGCCTCTTTCGTCTCGACCCTAGGCGTTGATTGTGCACTCGACGACTCGTGTGCCAATGAATACGTCGCAAGTCAGTAGCGAACGCCATTGCGTCTTGGCGATGCCCATCCGTCTGTCTCTTTGTCATTGGAGCTAAGCGCATGCAGATCACCTTTGCCGGTGCCGCACGTGAAGTGACGGGATCCTGTCACATCCTCCGTATCAACGGCAAGACAGTGTTGCTCGATTGCGGCATGTTCCAGGGTCGTCGCCGCGAAACGGAGGAAAAGAACCGCGAGCTCCCGCTTCCGGTCGACCAGATCGACGCCGTGGTCCTCTCACATGCCCACATCGACCACTCCGGCCGGCTGCCGCTCCTCACCGCCCACGGGTATCATGGGCCGATCTACTGCACGCCTGCCACCCGCGACCTGTGCGCGATCATGCTGGCTGACTCCGCACACATTCAGGAGCAGGACGCCAGGTTCCTGTCACGGCGAAAGCAGCAGGTCGCCGCACCACTGTATGGCATGCGAGACGCCACGATGGCAATCGATCGCATGATCACCCTGGCCTACGACACGCCGTTCGACGTCGTGCCCGGCGTTCGCGCGACCTTCGTTGACGCAGGGCACATCCTCGGCTCGGCATCGGTCGTGCTCGACTGCGTAGAGAACGGCGTCACGAAGCGCATCGTCTTTTCGGGTGACGTGGGCCGGCGCGGGTTGCCGATCATCCGTGATCCACAACCACCCAAGGGTGCGGACGTGGTGCTTCTCGAATCGACGTACGGCAATCGAGACCATCCCTCGGTGACGGAAGGCCGAGAGGCGTTGGCGCGCATCATCACCGAGGCGGCGAAGCGAGGGGGCAAGGTGCTCGTGCCCGCATTCGCGGTTGGGCGAACGCAGGAGCTCGTGTATGACCTGCACATCCTCGTGCGCGACGGGCAGATACCGGCGATTCCCATCTATGTGGACAGCCCCCTCGCGATCGATGCCACCACCGTCTACGCGATGCACCCCGAGGTATTCGATGCTTCAGAAGACCTCGTACAGCGCGTGAAGGATCTCTTCCAGTTTTCGCAGATACACTACACGCGTGACGCCAGCGAATCGAAGGCATTGAATACCCAGCACGGGCCGATGGTCATCATCGCTGCTTCCGGAATGATGGAAGCGGGGCGCATCCTCCACCATCTGGCACACAACGCGAGCGATCCGCGCAATACCATTCTGGTGGTCGGATTCCAGGCGGAGCACACCCTCGGGCGCCGCATCGTGGACCGGTCCCCGACGATCAAAGTGTTCAACGAGGAGATGCCACTGCGCGCACAGGTCGAGGTGCTCGGCTCCTACAGCGCGCATGGTGACCGGCACGAGCTACAGAGCTGGGTCGATGCTGTACGAGCGGGGAATGGCGAGCGTGGTGTGCCAGAGGTGTACCTCGTGCATGGCGAGCCTGACTCGCAGGACGCCTTCGCGGGGCAACTTCGGAGAACCGGATACGCGCGCGTGCATACACCGGAACGGAACGTAACAGTCACGTTGTAAGCGTCAGAGGGGGAAAGATGCCAACTCATTCGCCAAGTGCCGCAGTGCTGGTCGCTCCCGTCCAGCGGGATCGAGCCGTGACGCCCAGCGCGCATTCCAGCATCCGCGCTCATCTCGAATGGCCCTTCGGCGATAGCGAGCGTCCCTACGCGCCCTCCTTCTCCGGCAGGGTGGTTCTCCTCGCATTCGATGAGTCAGCCGAGGCCGAGTCGGCAGCGCGAGTCGTCGCTGCCATTTCCGAGCGACTGCACGCGATAGTAAGTGTCTCGAGGCCGCGTTCGAGCGGTTGGAGCGAGTGCTCGCCAACGATGTACTGCTTGTGGATCATATCGTGCTTCATCATACGTCGCCCGGCATGCCGTCAAGCGTCCTGCTCGAGTATGCCGACGGTCGAGGTTTTGATCTGCTCGTGGCGGGTAGTGCGCGTCACGGCCGGCTCGATCGGATTTTCCTGGGGAGTGTGAGTGCGGAGCTCGTTCGTGACGGGCGGTATTCAGTGCTCATCGTGCCTCCCGATCATGACCAAGCAGCGACAGGGGGCAATCGGATGTGACAGCACTGGAGGTGAGTCACACACGGAGAAGACTCCGGTAGGGTCCGGCTTCAGACAGCGACCACCGGCGCGACGCAGTACGCGCGCTCGCGTCGGTGCGCACCCAATCAGGGAGGACGCATGGCGGGAATTCTCTTTGCGACGCATGGCGGCCCGAGCGCCGATGGGGCAGGGCGGGTCGCGGCTCTCCTCGCGCAGCGCCGCGGCATGAGCTTGCGCACCCTCTGCGTGCTCGAGCCCCTCCCCTATATGGACAGCGGATACGAGACTGTCTACCTGCCGAGCCCCGCGGAAGAGAAAGCAATGCGCGACGCTCTGCGCGCGTCAGTCGCGGAGCAGATGCTGCGTTGCGGAATCTCCGGATCGCCCGAAGTACGGGACGGTCCGGCGGCGTCCGAGATTGCGAGTGCAGCGCGCGTGCACGCGGCAGACGTTATTGTGCTCGGGCTCGGTACGCATCACTTGCTCGACCGCGCCCTCGGTCACGAGACGGCCCTTCAGCTCGCGCAGCTTGCGGGCACGCCCGTGCTCGCCGTGCCTGCCGCGATGGCCTCGATACCGCGGCGAGTCGTGGCGGCAATGGACTTCTCTCCGACGAGCATCGCCAGCGCGCGCCTCTGCGCAACATGGCTCGTGCAGGGGGACGCCCTGCAACTCGTGCATGTGACCAGCACTCGGCACGGGGGTATGTCTCCCGAATTGCGCGCTGCCGCGGAAGGCGCACTCGCTGCCATTGCCACGCAGATTCCCGCGCCGGATGGCGTGACGGTCGAGGAGATCGTCGTCCAAGGCGCACCGGCCGCGCAGCTACTCGATCTTGCGGCGGCCAGGAACGCTGACCTCATCGCGCTCGGGAGCCATGGCTATGGCATCTGGAAGCGCCTGACGATCGGAAGCGTGGCTTCGAAGGTCATACGGCTTTCTCCGAGAGCAGTTCTCGTGACGCCGATCGGCGGTCTGGCCGTTGCTCCTGCGTAAACACGGAGATACCGGGCAATGAAGGGAGGGCTCGCGCTGCTCTGTTTCGTAGTCATGGGCGTTGGCGCGCAGGAACCGCCATCGCCTTCGCCGGTGCAGATCGTCCGTCGCGAGATCATGGCCGGTGGGCTGCAAGGCGCATCGCACGGAGACATGGCACGCTATCGGCCCGCGCTTCTGCGTGTTTACGCCGACAGCACGGCGCGCGGGATCTGGTTTGCAGACGCGAGGCTCACCCGGCAGGCAGAGGTCTTGCTCGCCGAACTCGGTGCCGCGGAGAAGCGGGGTCTCCGCCCGTCGGACTATGACGCGGAGCCGCTCGCGCGGACGGCAACGATCCTTCGCGCGGGCACCCCCGACGCCACGAGAGGCGCCGAGCTGCTGCGCATCGACGCATGGCTGACACTGTCGGCAATGCGCTTCATGGATCACGCGCATCGTGGGCGTGCGGATCCACGCTCTCTCGGCTTCGCGTTTCCCAGCGCGCACGGGCAACACGATCACGCTCGGCTCGTCGTGGCGCTGAGCCGGTCGCCGGATGTTCACGCGATGCTTGACTCACTCGAGCCACCGTTCACGCGCTTCCGTGCGCTGGAGGGGTTGCTCTCGCGCTATCGGACGCTGGCGGCGGACAGCACGCTCCGCGACCTGCCGAGGATCTCCTCGTCAGTGCGTCCGGGGGAGCGCTGGAACGGAATGCCAGCGCTCCAGCGTCTCCTCGTCGCACTTGGCGACATCCCAGCCACGACTGCCCCGTCTCTCCAAGCAGAGAGCGACAGCTTCGGCGATGCCCTTGTCGACGGCGTGAAGCACTTCCAGCGACGCCATGGTCTCGCGCCGGACGGCACGATCGGAACGGCCACCCTTGCGCAGTTGCGGACGCCGCTCTCCGAACGAATCGTGCAGATCGAACTGACGATGGAGCGATGGCGTTGGCTGCCCGACATCACCTCTCCCCGGCTTGTGGTGGTGAACATTCCTGCCTTTCGTCTCTACGCCTTCGACCGCACGATGGCCGAGGGTGGGCAGCGCCTGGTCGAACGCATGGACGTCATCGTGGGAAGTGCCTATCGGCGCCGGCACACGCCGGTGTTCACGGGCGAGGTGCGCGACGTCGTCTTTCACCCGTATTGGGACGTGCCCGCGTCCATCGCCCGGAACGAGGAGATTCCGCACCTCCGCCGCGATCCCGGCTACGCGGAACGGGAGGGGCTGGAGATTGTGCGCGGGGGAGATGTCGGCGCCACGGTCTATCCGATCTCCGACGCCAATCTGCAGCAAGTAGCCGCCGGTACGCTTCGACTGCGGCAACGCCCGGGGCCGCGCAATGCGCTCGGTTCGGTAAAGTTCGTCTTTCCGAACCAATACAACGTCTATCTGCATGGGACCCCGGCACAGTCCCTCTTTGCGCGCACACGACGCGACTTCAGCCATGGCTGCATTCGCGTGAGCGATCCCGCACGGCTCGCCGAGTTCGTGCTGAAGGGTCAGGTGGGATGGGATAGCGCTCGGATCGCAGAGGCCATGGGCGAAGCCGGAGGATTGCTCAGGGTGACGCTGGACCGGCCGCTGCCTGTCTACATCCTCTACGCCACGGCGGTCACCGATGACGACGGTGTCGCCTTCTTCTACGCCGACCTGTACGGGCACGACGCGGCGCTCGCTCGAGCGCTCCGGTAGCCGGTGGCCCGGTCCGCCGCATCGTGCCTCCGCTAGAACTTGCGTCGAGCGGCCATCGGGCCTCGCATCGTGGACTGGTCAGAGAGTCGTGCGCTCCCTGTCTCAGGCTGGTGGGACCTTTCGCCGTGCCGACGCCAGCAGCACCCGCTGCTCGGCCGCCGCCACGTTGCGGCGAGTTCGCTCGATGGCGTCGGCGTTCACGGAGATGGAGTCGATCCCCCAGCTCACGAGTTGCGCGGCGAACTCCGGGTAGACTGAGGGCGCCTGTCCGCAGATCGACGCAGTGATGCCCAGGGCATGTGCCCGCTCGATGATCGCGCGAATGGCATCGAGCACGGCGCGGTCCCGTTCGTCATAGAACGGTGCGAGGAGCGCGCTGTCACGATCGACGCCAAGCACCAGCTGTGTGAGGTCGTTGGACCCAATCGACACGCCCGTCACGCCCAATCGCACATATTCGTCGAGCCAGCTCACGACCGACGGCACCTCGGCCATCACCCACAGCTCCAGTCCCGGAGCATTCGCGAGTGCGCTGTCGTCGATCAAGGCGCGGCACCGGCGCATCTCCCATCCGGTGCGCACGAAGGGCAGCATGAGATGGAGATTCGGGTGGTCGCGCCGCGCCTCGGCGAGAGCGAGCAGCTCGAGTGCGAACAGGTCGGGTTCCCTGGTATACCGGAAGGCACCACGATAGCCGATCATCGGGTTCGATTCGATGGGCTCGTGGTTACTGCCGCCTTCGAGTTGCCGAAACTCATTCGAGCGGAAATCCATCGTGCGATAGATCACCGGCCGTGGGTCGAAGGCGGTCGCGAACACTTGCAGGCTCTCCTTCATGCGACGTACGAAGCCGTCGGTCTGTCCGCGCTTGATCAACTCTCGAGGGTGTACACCCTCGAGTGCCGAGAGCATCATGAACTCGGCGCGGAGCAGTCCCACGCCATCGACATCCCGAGCGGCGATCTCTGCGGCGCGCTCGGGCTCCGCGAGGTTGACGTAGATACGAGTTGCCGTGACGGGAGCGGGCGCCGTGGCGGTGAGTCGCGAGGGCCGAGCCGTTGCTTCCATCACCGAGACAGCGCCGGCGAGCACACTGCCATCCCTGCCGTTGACGGTCACTTGCATGCCGTCGCGGAGCGTCGTTGTCGCGGTGCGTGTTCCGACAACGCAGGGGATCCCGAGCTCCCGCGAGACGATCGCCGCGTGCGACGTCATCCCACCGGCGTCGGTGACGATAGCGGAAGCGCGCCGCATGAGCGGCACCCAGTCGGGTGAGGTCATCGCGGCGACGAGCACCTCTCCCTGCAGCAGCTTTGACGACTTGCTGGCGGCGGTGAGCACGCGCACGCGACCTGTGGCCGCACCCGGGCTCGCCCCCAATCCACGAAGCAGTGGCTCGCGCGTGTCGGGTGTGGGGGAAGGTGCGGGTGCAGGGACTGTCGTGCCTCCAGCGCGCGGCAGCGTCGTGATTGGACGCGTCTGCGTGATGAACACCTGTCCGCCCGCCACGGCGAACTCCATGTCCTGCGGAGCGCCGTAATGTGTCTCGCTCGCGAGGGCGAGCCTGACCAGTGTGGCCAGTTCGGCGTCGGTGAGTACGGCGGCCTTGGAACGCAGGTCGCCGGCCAGCGCGACGCGCCGTGTGCCGCCCTCCGCAAGCGACTCGAGGAGAAACTCCTTCTCGGCCACGTGGCGCTCGACCTCCGCGCCGGCGTGCTTGTTCATGACGTAACGATCTGGCGTGACCTGGCCTCCCACGACGACCTCGCCGAGTCCCCACGCCGCCTCGATGACAATCTGGTCAGCGTCGCCGGTCGCCGGGTTGGCGGTGAACATCACTCCCGATTTCTCCGACTCGACCATCCGCTGCACCACGACGGCGACAGGCATCTCGGCGGGCATGTGTTGCGAGAGCCGGTAGTAGAGCACGCGTGCGCCGAAGGTGGAAGCCCAGCACTGACGAATTGCCTGATGGAGTGCCGGCAGACCGCGCACGCCGAGCACGCTCTCGAACATGCCGGCGAACGAGAATTCGGCGGTATCCTCGGCCGTTGCGGACGATCGCACGGCAACCGATGGCTCACCGATACCGGGGGTGTTCTCGGCAAGACGCGCGTAGGCACGCGCGACAGCACGCGCGAGCTCGTCGGGCAGTTCAACGCGTGTCAGCGTCTCGCGCAGCTGAACGGACACCCTCTGGAGGGCGGCCGGATCATCGATATTCACCGTGCGGAGCAGTGCGTCGATGGCCGGGCCGGTGCCAGTCTCCCCTCGCGCGAGCTCGTACGCATCGACCGTGAGGACGAAGCCGGGCGGTACGGGCATGGCGGCGTGCAACATCTCGCCGAGGTTGGCGCCCTTGCCCCCCACGGTCGCGATGTTCGCGTGACTGACGTCTGCCAGATCGACGATGAGCGCGTCGCCCTCGATGGTGGACGGCTCAACGAGCGTGGGCAACGCCGAGGGCGCGGATGCGGGTGCGGGTGCGATCGTCGTGGCCATGTCTACCTCGGTGAGGATGCGCGCTCCGTGTCGAGCGACAGCCGAACACTTGCGCGCTGCACCGCCTCGGAGCGAATCACCCGGGCCCGACAGCCGGCTTGTCATGCATGTTCTTCTTCGAGACGCAGCGCGCGGCCCTAGAGACAATCTCCGCGGTGAGGCGCGGCGGGGTATCGGCGTTTGCCTGACACCGTGTCGGGCGCGGCCCGACAGTCGCGCCCGATAGGGCTTTCGCTTCAAAGGCTCGCACTTCGGACACGCGTCTCTTATTGCCTGACACCGCGCCCCATCCCGTCCGGTGATACTACAGTCGGTCATCAAACGGAGCCTGTATGACGCACCCCTTCACAAACCGGCGAGAGGCCGGACGGATTCTCGCCGAGCGGCTGCGCGGGCACGTCCCGCGCTCGAACGTCGTCGTCCTCGCGTTGCCCCGCGGCGGAGTGCCCGTTGCCTACGAGGTCGCCGCGGCGCTCGACGCGCCGCTCGACGTGTTCGTCGTCCGGAAGCTTGGCGCTCCGGGGAACGAGGAATACGCGATTGGCGCGATCGCCAGTGGCGACATCGCGATGGTTGATGCCAGAACTGTCGCGATGCTCGGCTTGTCTCGCCGGGACATCGATCGCATCGTCAAGGTGGAGCGTCAGGAGCTCGACCGACGCGAGCGGCTCTATCGGCGCGAGCGCCCTTTCCCGGATCTCGCCGGCAAGACGGTCGTGCTCGTCGACGACGGTCTCGCCACGGGTGCCACAATGCGCGCCGCAATCGAGGCGCTTCGATCGCGCGGTCCTGCCGCGGTGATCGCGGCCGTGCCGGTGGCGTCGCGCGAGGCATGCGCCATGGTCGCAGCCGCCGCTGACGAGTGTGTGTGCGCGTTCACCCCGGCCCCGTTCCTCGGAGTGGGGAAGTGGTATGCCGACTTCTCGCAGACCACCGACGACGAAGTTCTGGACCTGCTTGCACGGGCCGACACCAGCGGCTCGCTCTCCCTCACCTCGACGGCCTCACCAGCGGAGCGGTAGCGCAATGACCACGTCGGCTCGTCCCCCAGTCTCCGATCATGCCGAACGCCTCATCTCGATCGGCGCGCGACCGCTGGTTGGGACGGCCTCGGACTTCGATCCCCTCCTCGCGCTCGTCGGTGACGCGCACTTCGTCCTCATCGGCGAGGCGTCGCACGGCACGCATGAGTTCTATCGCATTCGCGCCGAGATTACCAAGCGGCTGATTCACGAGAAGGGGTTCACCGGAGTCGCCGTAGAGGCCGACTGGCCCGACGCCTACCGCGTCAACAGATTCGTGCGCAACGCGAGCGACGACGCCGATGCCGAAGCGGCGCTCGCTGGCTTCAAGCGGTTCCCTCAGTGGATGTGGCGCAACGCCGACGTGCTCGACTTTGTCGGCTGGCTCCGTACGTACAACGACGGCCGCGCAGACTCGGAGACGAACGTCGGATTTTACGGCTTGGACCTCTATAGCATGCACGCCTCGATGGCTGCTGTGCTCGACTACCTCGACAAGGTTGATCCCGATGCCGCTCGGCGGGCGCGCGATCGCTACGCCTGCTTCGACCACTTCGGTGAGGATCCCCAGGCCTACGGCTATGCCGCCACGGCCGGCCTCGCCGAGTCGTGCGAGCGCGAGGTGGTGGCGCAGCTTGCGGAGTTGCGCGGCGCTGCGGCCGACTACATCCGCCGTGACGGGAGCTTGCCGGCGGATGCGCTCTTCTTCGCCGAGCAGAACGCGATGCTCGTGCGGAACGCGGAGCGGTATTACCGCGCGATGTTCGGCGCGCGCACGCTCTCGTGGAATGTGCGCGACACACACATGGTCGAGACGCTCGAGTCGCTCACCCGCTTCCTCGCGCGCGGGAGCGCACCGCCCAAGCTCGTCGTGTGGGCCCACAACTCCCACCTCGGCGACGCGCGCGCCACGCAGATGGGGAGACAGGGAGAGCACAATGTGGGGCAGCTCGTGCGCGCGCGCCACGGCGACGACGCCGTGCTGATCGGCTTTACGACCTACGCCGGAACCGTGACTGCGGCGAGCGACTGGGGCGGCGATGCCGAGCGGAAGGTCGTCCGCCCGGCCCTTCCCGAGAGCTACGAGGCGCTCTTCCACGATGCCCGCGATGGAAACTTTCTGCTCGACCTTCGGACCGACCGCGCACTGCGGACCGCGCTGTCGACGCCAAGGCTCGAGCGCGCCATCGGAGTCATCTACCGGCCGGAGACCGAGCGACAGAGCCACTACTTCCTCGCTCAGCTCCCCTCGCAGTTCGACGCGGTGCTCCACTACGACGTGACGCGCGCGGTCGAGCCGCTCGAGCGCACCGGCGTCTGGGAGCGCGGAGAAATACCCGCGACGTATCCGAGCGCGCTGTAGCGCGCTCGCCTGCTGGAGCGTCCCAAGACAGGCAGGGCCCGCGGGTCGTATCGTTAGAGTATCGCTCGCACCAACGCACTCAGGAAAATCTCGCGCCGATCCATAGTCCCAGTACGGCAGCTGCCGCGAGCACGCCGAGGCCCGCCACGGCGAGCCATCGAAATCGCCCTGTGCCGATGACCGTGGCGACTGCTGCCTTGAAGACGGTGTTCGTCAGCACGCCGACGGCGATTGCCTTTGCCGCGAGCAACACGGACTCCGGCGACGACGCGAGGTGATTCATCGACACGGTGAGCGCGTCCATGTCGGTGAGACCGAGCACGACCGCCGAGCTGATCACACCGCGACCGCCCCAGTACTGCGCGGCGATCGTGCTCGCCGTCAGCGCCACCTGGAAAAGCAGGCCCATCTGGATCGCCGAGCCGAGTCGAAGCGGATTGCGCTCCTCGTCCAGCGCAGAGAGGGCGCCAGCGGGCCGGCGCAACGCAATTGCCACGATGATCGCGCCCACGACGAATCCGGGCAGGAGGTACGGAAGGAGCGCGCGCCCGACCGCAGGATTGAGCACGACACTCGTGATCGCAATGCGCGGCAACAGTACCGTGCATGCCCCGACCACTCCGATCGCGAGCGAGTCGCCAATCTGCGCGTCGGTACGACTTGCTCGCGAGAAGTTGAGCGTGACGGCAGTCGAGGAGATCGCACCGCCAATCAGCCCGGTCACGCCGTAGCCTCGTTCGGCGCCGACGCCGCGGCGCGCGAGATAGCCGAGAAAGTTGATACCCGAAAAGATCACGACGATCATCCACAGTCCGCGGGGCCGAATGCCGCCCCATGGTCCGAACGGGCCCTGCGGGAGGATGGGGAGCACGACGAGCGCCATCGCCGCGAACTGGAGGCCCGCGCGCAATTCGACTTCGTCGATCTTCGCGAGGAGCCGATGGATGCGCGTCTTCTCCGCGAGCGCGAGCACAATCACGGCGGCGACGCCGCTGGCCATCGACATGTATCCGAGCCCCGCAGTGGCCCCGATCGCGAGCACGATGAGCGCGGCAACTTCTGTCGTTCCGTCGATGGAATCGGGTGTTCGCCGCGCCGCGATCGCGTAAGCGACCACCGTCAGCGCCCCGCCGGCAAGCAGCAACGCGAGGGAAAGGATCTGTCGTCCTTCCAGCGCCCACCAACCCGCAATGCCGCCGAGCAGCCCGAGTAGCAGAAAGGTGCGCACGCCCGCGAAGCGCGCATCAGGCCCACTGGCGTGACCAGACCACTCGCGCTCGGTGCCGACCGCAAGCCCAGCGAGGGCTGCGACCGCAAGATGCTGTGCAACGTCGATCAGCGGCGTGCCGACGGGCATACTCCGGTTACTCCGGGAGAAGAATCCGTTAACGCGTTCGGGTCACTGACTTCTCGGTGCAGATCCCCGACTGGGTGTCGTATTTCCCCTGACGCCGTCCCCTCGTTCCAGGGAGGATATTCAAGGCGTCCCATACGAGGGGGAACCATGCCAACTCATTCGCCAAGTGCCGCGGTGCCGGTAGCACCCGTCCAACTCGATCGATCGCTTGCGCCCAGCGCCCGTTCCAGCAGCCCTCGTCTCGAATGGCCCTTTGGCGACGGGGAGCGGCCCTATCCGCCCTCACTGTCGGGCAAGGCAGTTCTCCTCGCATTCGATGATTCGGCTGAAGCACAGTCGGCGGCGCGAGTGGTCGATGCCATCGTAACGCAATTGCACGCGAAGGTAAGTGTAGTGTCCGTCGTCGACACCACCCCCGTTCCGATACCGTTTCCGCTCGATGCGGCTATCGCCATGGGTTACGAGAAGCCGGGCGGCACGATCCACCGAGAGCGGGAACGCAAGACGCGCGCTCGGCTCAGTACGATCCTGGGACGTCCGATCCAGTGGTCGACGAGTATCGAACTCGGTATTCCCTCGGACGCCATCGCGCGCCAAGCCTCCCGCGCCAGGGCCGAGTTGGTGGTGATGGGGTTGCGCCGGCATGGACGCGTGGATCGCGCTTTGCACGACGAAACGGCACTGTCGGTGATGCGCAAGGCCACCGGCCCGGTGCTGGGAGTCGCGGCCGGCACCGTTGATCTGCCGATATCCGCTCTCGTCGCCATGGATTTCAGCCGAGCGAGCGTTCGAGCCGCAGCGGCTGCGGTGACGCTCGTGGCTGCCGGCGGTCGAATGACGTTCGCCTACGTCGAGTCGATGATGGAACCCTCCCCAGGCTCGAGTGAGGGCGTGGTTCACTCGCTCGGCCTGGAGGCGGCGTTCGAACGGTTGGAACGCGCATTCGCCAGCGATGGACTGCGCATGGATCACGTCGTGCTTCACCATGCGACGTCCGGCATGCCGTCGAGCCTCCTGCTCGACTTTGCCGAGGGCGGCTATGATCTTCTTGTGGCGGGGAGTGCGCGTCATGGCCGCCTCGATCGCGTTCTCCTGGGGAGTGTGAGTGCAGATCTCGTGCGTGATGGACAGTACTCCGTACTCATCGTTCCACCCGATCATGACTGAGCACGACGGCTCACGATTGAAGATGCCGGGAAGCCGTGTGCGCGACCGCGCGTCTCACCCCGCGAACGTTGAGTAGTCGCCAGATGGATGAGAAATCGGCGCGGCGCAGTCTGGATTGGCGCACGCAACTCGTCGTGCCGGCAGCGGTGTGCGCCGTCATGCTGGTGGGGGGCGTGCTGCGCATCACCGGCGCCTCGGACAGCGCGACCACGGTGTGGATGGTGGGTCTTGCGATCACGGGCCTACCTCTGGTCTGGCGGACCGCCAGGCAACTCCTCAAGGGGCATTTCGCGACCGACGTCGTCGCCATGCTCGCCGTCGTCGTCGCGGTGGTGTTGCATCAACAGATCGCTGGACTCGTCATCGTGCTGATGCAGAGCGGTGGCGAAGCACTCGAGCGGTATGCGGAGGGACGCGCCTCCGCGGCGGTGCGCGCACTCGAACAGGACGCACCGCGCATTGCACACCGCGTCTCCGGTAGTGATGCCCGGACGGAAGACGTGGTCGTCGAAGCCATCGTCGTCGGTGATCTGCTGCTCGTGCGCCCTGGAGAGATGGTTCCGTGCGACGGCGTGGTCGAGGAGGGAACGTCGCACGTGGACACGGCGCGAATCTCCGGCGAGCCCATGCCGGTGCGCGCAACGGTGGGCACTCATCTCTCGAGCGGTAGCCTCAACATGGACGGGCCGCTGACCATTCGCGCTTCCGCGACGGCGGGCGCGAGCCAATACGCACGCATCGTCGAGCTTGTGCGCTCGGCGCAGGCGAGCAAGGCTCCCCTCCAACGACTTGCCGATCGATACGCGGTCTGGTTCACTCCCGCAACACTGCTCGTTTGTGTCATCGCATATTGGCTGAGCGGCGACTGGACTCGCGTCCTGGCCGTGCTTGTGGTCGCGACACCATGTCCGCTCATACTCGCGACACCGGTGGCGATCATCGGCGGGGTGAACAAGGCGGCACGTGCACATGTCATCATCCGTGACGGCGGCGCGCTGGAGCAGCTCGCACAAGTCACTACCGCTATCTTCGACAAGACGGGTACGCTCACAGTCGGTGCCCCGGTCGTGAGCGGTGTCGTTGCACGAGACGGCATTCCTGAGCGCGAATTGCTCCGGCTTGCGGCGGCAATCGAGCACCGCTCCGGCCATCTTCTGGCCGGCTCCGTTGTGCGCGCCGCCGAGGCGGCGGGGCTGCCGATCGCGGATGCCACCGACGTCACCGAGGAGGCAGGCCGAGGAGTGCGGGGGCTCGTCGAGGGTCGCACGGTGTGCGTAGGGGCGCGGGGTTTCGCGGAGGGCTGCGTCGAACGCCCCATGCATTCCTCCTCTGTTACAGCGGAGCCAACCACGTCACCGACTGAGCTCCCTGGGCTCAGAGCTCACGTCGTTGTGGATGGCTCGATCCGCGGTACCATCGAGTTCGCGGACCAGGTGCGCCCCGGCCTCTCCGCTTTCTTCGCTGAACTGGCGCGCCTCGGCATCCGTCGAACGCTTCTCCTGTCGGGCGACAGTGCGGCGCATACACTCGACGTCGCGAAGACACTCGGCATCCGCGAGGTACATGGTGAGCTTCTGCCGGGTGACAAGGTTACGATCGTCAAGGAGCTTGTTGGCGCAGGCGAGCGCGTGCTCATGGTTGGCGACGGAACCAACGACGCGCCCGCGTTGAGTGCGGCCCATGTCGGCATCGCGCTCGCGGGACACGGCGGTGGGATCACGGCGGAAGCCGCGGACGTCGTCATCCTGGGCGACGACGTGACGCGCGTTGCCGAGGTCATCCGCATCAGCCGACGGACGCTGCGCATCGCGCGGCAGAGCATCCGGGTAGGTCTCGGACTGAGCGCCGTTGCGATGCTGGTCGCGGCAGCGGGGTTCGTCCCGCCCGTCGTCGGTGCGGTCATGCAGGAGGCCATCGACGTGGCCGTCATCCTGAACGCACTGCGATCGAGTCGCTAGGAGTATCGGGCGTCGGACTGAGGTGCCGCTGATTGTCTAACGCACGTGGTTCGGTGAGGGTGTGCTTCGTGCAAGGAGTGAGCATCGCGCCCGTGCACAGTGCGCATACCGTTTCCTGTCGCCAAGAGCGCTCGGCTGAGAATGTACACTTCAATTGTGGTTCCCCTGGACGGCTCGGAATTCGGCGTTCGCGCGCTGCCGGTCGCGCTCACCCTGGCCAAGCGATGCAACGCGAGAGTCCATCTCGTGCATGTGCGCGAGGCCGTCGTCTTTCTGGAAGGGGAAACCGCGTACGAGCCGCATCTCTCTGATCAGCAGCAGCAGAAAGTGCGGGCTCACGTGACGGCAATGGCCGCGCAACTCGCACGCGGAGCGTCACTGCGGGTCGACGCGGTGTTTCTCGATGGGCCCGTTGCTCCCTCGCTTCAGCGATACCTCGAGACCGGTGGTCACGACCTCGTCGTGATGACGACACATGGACGGGGTGGGTTGAGCCGCGCATGGCTCGGCAGCGTCGCGGATGGACTCATTCGGCGCGCACCCGTGCCGCTGCTGCTCCTGCGGGACGACACGGCGTGGCTGAGAGATGCGGTCGAGCCGCTCTTTCGTCGCGTCCTGATTCCTCTCGATGGATCCGCGATGGCCGAGGAGGTGCTCGATCACGTCGTCTCTCTTGGGACGAACGGGGTGACGGAGTACGTGCTTCTCTCGGTGATTGCCCCCCATCACCAGGTCGACTCCGGGGAGTCCGATGCCGAGACGTTGGCGGGGCACTCGCTTGACGAGCGACAGCGGGACGCGGCGCACCACTACCTCAACGGCGTCGCCAGCAACCTGCGGAGCAGCGGCGCGCTCGTGAAGGAGAGAGTCGAGGTGCATCGGCACACGGCACAAGGAATCCTCTATGCGGCAACGGAACACCATGTCGACGTGATTGCCCTGTCGACCCATGGGCGCGGAGGCCGCGCGCGGTTCATGCATGGAAGTGTTGCCGACAAGGTGTTGCGCGGCGCGGACCTTCCGGTCTTCGCTTACCGGCCGAAACAGGCCGGCGTAGAGCAGCCGCAATCAGCATGGTCACGATGAACTCCCAGCCTAAGCCGTCGAGCGTGGCCGCACTGCACTGGGCCACCTCTTGACCCGTTTGTTGGATTGCTCCGACGAAGACCTGCGCGTGCGGGGCGCCGCGATCACATACCGGATCCACGACATCGGATATGCGATCGACCTTGAGCACGTGACCCAACTGCTCATCAGCGAGGCACCCGCGCGCGCGCGGCCCGAACGTGTCGAGGCGCGAGCACTGCAAATCGCCAATCCGCCGGTTGCCGTCAGCGTTGGGACGCGAGAAATCGGTATCGAAGGCGTGATGTACAAAGCGCGGCTGTTCGGCCGCATCTTCGACTTTGGTGTTGTGTCGCTGCGGCTCGAGATTGCCGGAGACGATGCGATGACGTGGGGCGCATTCGTCGACTTCGCGCGTATGCTCGAGGTGTCCCGCGCACTTGACCCGGTGTTCGCACGCGAACTCGAGGCACTGCGCGAGCGGATTGCGCCCGCCGTGGAGCGGGCGGGGCTTGCACCGGTTCATGAGGAGTACACGGTCTACCGCATTGCAGAACTCGAGCGGAGAGATGGAAGTGAACTAGACGTGAATGCGGTACTCACCGACGAGCGTCTCGCGCCCTTGCTGCTCAATGAGCAGCGGCCGCTCGCCGCCACCGCGCTCGGCGAACTGCTGCATCATCGGTTGTCCTATTATGCCGATGACCTCGTCGTCCTCACATGGGAGAACGCACTCGTACTGGAGCCGTCGAGCGATGACCGGGACGTCGAATACATCCTGGAGTTCGCCAATGCGCAACTCCTGGAACTGCGCGTCTACGATGCCGTGCTCGATGCGGAGTTACCAATCATGTATGATCAGGTGTACGAGGCGCGCCATCGACGACGGCCACTACCGACACGACGGTTTCAGAGCGTGCTCTCGCGGCTCCAGACACGAGTGGCCGATGTCATCGAAGTGACCGAGCGCGCGGAGAACGCATTGAAGGTGACCGACGACGTGTACCTCGCACGAGTCTATGGGGCGGCGCTCGAGCTGTTTCGCGCGACCTCATGGCGCCGCGGTATCGAGCGCAAGCTTGCAATCGTCCGGTCGACGTATGCCATGCTCAACGGGGAGGCGCAGGCAGCGCGATCCGAGTTGCTTGAGCTGGCCGTGGTGCTGCTCATCGTGACGGAGTTGGTGCTGGGCATCATCCGTCACTGATATCGTCGCGATCGCCATCAGATCACTCCATGACGCCTCCGAGCCATACCTCCAGCAGTCGCGAAGTCCATTTGGCGAGCCGACCCACGGGGCGCCCGCAGGCCAGCGACTTCAGCATCGTGACCGTCGCCGTCGATGAGCCGAAGGTCGGCGAAGTGCTCGTCGAGAATCTGTTTCGCGGAGACCGAGGGGACACTCCGGGTTCAGACGGGTGGCGCGATTCGATGGAGAGGACATGGACAAGGTGAGTGTGAAACTCACCGCAGGCTGACCGTCGCCGTACCGGCACACGCTCTCGATATGCGGCTGATCATGGTGGGATCGGCCGCGAGACATTCCTGACGCCGATGCAGCGTATTTCACGACGGCGCGATCCACCACCCGGAGGCATCATCTGATGCGCCGGGGCGTGTCGTTCCGGACGAGCACTCGAAGGGGGGAGGATGCTGCAGCTTCGCGATGTAATGACGCGCGATGTGCTCACCGTGACACCGGAGACGACGCTCCGGGAGGCCGCTGACCTGTTTTCTCGCCGTCATATCAGCGGGGCGCCGGTGCTCGCCGGGCACCTGCTCGTCGGCGTCGTGTCTGCAATGGACCTGCTCGAGTTCGTCGCGTCGAACGACAGCCGGAAATCCACGGCTGACGACCGCAGCGACTCCGGCAGCGAGGATCGGACGCTGGAGGAGTACGACAATGAAGCCGGCTCCGTCTTCTTCACCGACCGCGAGCCCGAAAACAGCGGCGACGACGACGAGTCGTTCGCCATGGACGACACGCGACCGACCGACCTCTTCAACGAGCACACGATTGGCGAGGTGATGACGAGCCATGTCCGCTCGCTGCCGCCGGACGCGCTGGTGACCGAAGCGACGGCGCTCATGTGGCAGACGGGAATCCATCGCCTGCTCGTGCTCGAGGACGGACATCTCAGAGGCATTGTATCGATGTCGGATGTCGCGCGCGTCATGGCGACGACGAGCTGAAAGTCGGCCGTGCCATAGCGACGGCTCCTGACTGCGTGCGCGACCATCGGCGGCAAGCTTTCTACCCGCACACTCGTGAGAGATATCGATGCATTCAACATCGCCTTTTCCGCCCCTCCTCCGTTCCATCTTCGTCGCGCCGTCGACTACGGTCCTCGTGCACGACGTGACGTCGGAGTGGAACACGATGCGGTCACGAGAGGGCCTTTGGTATCGGGGCGCGTCCGAATGCGACGCATTGGAGGTCCGGGAGAGCGTCGGCGTACGTGTGGAAGCCTTGCGGGGGAGTGTGACGGCCATGCCCGAGGCTCGGCGCCGGATTGCGCCTGGTGTGTCCGGCTCCTGAACGAGAGGGGTGCTGCACGCCGACTTCGAACCGAGCCGCCTCAACTATCCCGGCGCAATCGGCAACGACCAGGGTGGCATCGTGCTCGAAGCGCCAATGCTGAATGTCGACGCCTGGCTGGGCCGCCGCGCGGCACTGCGCGCCTCGGACGCGAGCCGGGCATCCGAAGTGTGGACGCGACTCTCGATTCGGGCGGACGTCGTCCGCGCATACTACGGCGCGGTACGGTCCGCGGAACGCGCCACGATGCTTCGCTCGGCGCTGCGCGCGGCACACGCGCATCAGGCACAAGCCGACGCGATGGTGCGGCAGGGCATGGTGACGAAGTCGGACGCGCTCCTCGCCGCGGTGCGCGCGGGTGAGATGGAGGCGCAGCTCGCCGAGGCAGACGGTGCCGCGGCCTCCGCTCGGCGCCAGCTCGCGGTGCTGCTCGGTGGAGATGGAACAGACCTGCCTGCCGACATGCCCGTTCCCGCCCAGCTGCCGTCCGCTGAGCGCATTCGCGTGGTAATTGGTGCAGACACCTCGTCCGAGAGCGGTCAATCGCGCGCGGACGTCGACGCCGGTCGGGCGAACGCAGGAGCTGGTGCATGACCTGCACGTCCTCGTGCGCGAAGGGACGACCTCGTGCAGCGAGTGCAGGATCTCTTCCGGTTTTCGCAGATACACTACACCCGTGCCGCGACTGAATCGAAGGCACTGAATACCCAGCACGGACCGATCACACTCGATACGCTACTCGACCATCGTCCGGAACTAGCGTGAGCCGAAGTCCTCCGGCGCGCGCACACGACTCGCGACGGCGAAAGGGCCACACAGGAACTGCGCTGCAAACGGCGCACTCCTGTCGAAGTGAAAGGGGAGTGTGCGCTGGATCAACTCTTGTGCGGAGAGCCCGCGAGTAATAAGTTGGGTCAACCGACGGAGGGCAGACCATGGCAGGACCGGAGAGCAGCAATGCGAATCGCCTTGGCGGCATCACCTTTGGCAACGCGGCCGCGTTCTGGCTTGGCGTCGCCCTCGTGACCGCTGGCGTCGCGGCGCACCTGCCGATGTACCTGATGGGCGAAGGCACGCACTACCAGCTCGCCGGCATGCCCATGGGCGCGGCTATGAAGGCCGGCATGGCCGCGATCCTCGTGGGGCTGGCCGTGAGCCTCTACGGCCTCCTTCCGGGCCACGCGCTCGCCCACGCCGACCGCGTCACGCACCTTCGCATCCGCGCGCTCGATGATGCGCCGCTCACCGCGGCGCACTACGGCCTGATCGCCGCGATGATGATCGCGGTGACGATCGACATCATGAAGCCGACGGCGCTCGCGTTCGTCATGCCCGGGATGACGAAGGAATACGGGCTCAAGGGGCCGCTGAATCCGGGCGGGACGATCCCCGTCGCCTACATCTCGCTGTCGGGCATCCTCGGGACCGTAATCGGGTCGTTCCTCTGGGGCTGGGTCGGCGATCGAATCGGCCGGCGCGCGTCGATTCTCTACGCTGGTCTGGCGTTCATCGGCACATCGATCTGCGGCGCGATGCCCTCGTTCGCGTGGAACCTCGTCATGTGCTTCGTCATGGGGCTCGCCGTGGGCGGCATGCTCCCGATCTGCTATTCGTTGTTGGCGGAGACCATCCCCGCGCGGCATCGCAGTTGGTTGATGATCCTCATCGGGGCCGACATCGCCGGCGCCTACATCATCACGAGCTGGATCGCCGTCGCGCTCGTGCCCACGTATAGTTGGCGCATCCTCTGGCTCATCGGCCTGCCGACCGGGCTCGTGTTCGTGCTGCTCAACCGCTGGATCCCCGAGTCGCCGCGCTTCCTGCTCGCCAATGGCCGCGATGCCGAAGCGGACGCGGTGATGGGCCGCTTCGGCGCGGTCGCGGTCGAGGAGGATGAGGCCGAAGATGCCGTGGACGCGCATGTGCAGAGCCGCTGGAGCCAGCTCGTCAGCCGCGACCTGCTCTGGCTCACCGCGACCATCGGCGTCCTCGCACTCGGCACCGGGCTCGTGCTGTTCGGGTTCAATCTCTGGATCCCCTCCAACCTCCGGAAGCTCGGCTACACGGACGCCGACGCCATCCTGCGCAACGCGGCGCTGATCGGATTTCCGTTGAACTTCGTCGTCGCGTGGATGTACGGTGTGTGGAGCAGCAAGAAGACGATCATCGCGCTCAGCGCGGTCACCGCGGCGGCGCTCTTCGGCTTCGTGCTGGCCGGCAACGCGATCGTGCACAACCGCGGCCTGCTCTACGCCCTGCTCGTCGTTCCGATCTGGGGCATCAGCTCGGTGGTCGCGGCGCTGTCGGTGTACGCCGCCGAGATCTATCCCACGCGCGTGCGCTCGCGCGGGTCGGGGTTCGCCGCGGGCGCGAGCAAGGCGGGCGGTGTGGCGATCATCGGCCTCGTCGCCTTCGGAATCGCCGCGCCGTCGATCGCGACCGTGGCACTCATTGGTGCCGTCCCGATGACGATCGCCGTCGTGCTCGTTGCGATCTTCGGGGTCGAGACACGCCAGCGCCGGCTGGAGGAGATCACGGCCGAGGAACTCCACATCCCCGCGGCGGCGAGGTTGCGTGCCCTCAGAGCGTGATGGCGCCACGCGGTGCACTTCGAGCGCGAGATCCCGGTTCGTCGCCACGCTGGTCCTGGCGGTCTCGCTCCCGTGTAGCAGGTCGACACTCGCTGCGCAGGCCGCAGTGGTGCCGGTCGCAGGACCGGATCGGCCCAGGCCCCCCGAGCACGCCGTATCGAACGAGAGCGACTTCCTGAGGATCGAGTTCGCCGGGCAGATCAGGGAGCGGGTCGAGAGCTGGAGCAACTTCAACTTCGGGGCGTTGCCGTCTCCGCCGACGACGGTCGTGGCGAGCGATGTCTTCGCGCTGACGCGCGTCATGGCGTCTGCCGATCTACGTGCCGGCTCCCACGTTCGATTGTTTGCGCAGGGAAGGAGCAGCCTTGCCACGGGACGCGACCTCGCCGGTGGACGACGGCCGTCCGACGAGGACGACCTCGACGTTCATCAACTCTATGCGGAGCTGCGTTCATCCAGTGTCGGCCAGGGGGGCGGCGCGATCGCGCTGCAGGGCGGACGGTTCGAGCTGGCGTTCGGGAAGGAGCGCCTCGTCAGTGCGCTCGACTGGGCGAACACGAAACGCGCCTTCGACGGACTCGAGGCGAGCTACGGTGAATCATCACGAACGCTGACGGCATTTGTTGCGCGGCCAGTGGTGGTGCGCGCATATCAGCCCAACCTGCGCGATTCGACGACCGCGCTGTTCGGCGTCTACTCCAGCGCGCGATCCTCGCGGCTCGCGTTGGGCGCCGACCTCTATTGGATCGGCCAGCGCCGCGACTCGGGGGCTGGTACCTGGAATGGCACCGCAGGCCGCGAGGCGCGACACACCATTGGCGCGCGCGTGTGGCGACCCGTTCGGAATGACTCCCCGATCGACCTGGAAGGCGAGTACGCGCTTCAGTTCGGCCACATGGGCAGCAACGTCATTCGGGCGAACATGATCACCGGACAGGTAGGCTATACCATTCGTGCGGTGTCGCGCACGCCGCGGATCTACACCAACATCGACTACGCGAGCGGCGATGAGGCAGCGGGAGGCGACGTGCAGACCTTCAGCCAACTCAACCCACAGCCCCATCCCTTCCTTGGATTCGCGGACATCGTCGGGCGGCAGAACGTCGTGGATCTCTCCGGCGGTGGGAGCATGAGGGTATGGCGAACGATGGTGGGCGCCGTGGACTATCACGCCTTCCGGCGTGCCAGGGCGACCGACGCGTTCTACGCGCTCACGGGCGCGGTCTCGCGTGCCGCGAGTTTCGGCACGTCAAATTCGCTGGCCTCCGAGCTCGACCTGAGCGCTCGCTGGCCGGTGGACAAGCACGCGCTGCTCCTCGGCGGATGGAGTCACGTCCGTCCCGGGGATTTCATCAAGCAGGGTGGCGGTGCATCGGGTGCGGACAGGCCCATCGACTTCACCTACGTCAGCCTGCAATTCTCACTGTAGCTCCCGCACGCGTCGTCGAGCCATCGCCCGATCGTCAGCCCGACGCCTCGTCTATCATACCGGCGAAAAACGTCCTGCGCATTGGCATGAGAGAACGGAGGGGCTCGCAATCATTCCGCTCAGTCATCGTCTCCCATCGCACCGCTTCGCAGGCGAGCCCACGGACAGCAGATTCCGCGTTCGCGCAGCCACTCATCACGCCGCCATCTGCCGGCGCGCCTCGGCACACCGCGGACACGCCTCCGCGCAGATGCGACAATGCTCTGCATGCGACAAATGCCGCTCGCACTCCTCCGCGCACGCGTCGCAGGCCGACGCGCAGACCTTGCAGCGTTCAGCCGCCAATGCCCCGCCGCGTGAACGGATGCCGGTGACCATCATTGGCACGTCCCGCTCGTCCAGGCAGGCATCCGCGCACATCTCACATGCGACGAGACATGCGACGGAGAATTGTTCTCGCGGAGTCGTTCGTCGCGGCTAGTTCGTCCCTGCGCGAATCGCACGGGTGAACGCCTGACTGGCACGCACACCGTTGCGCGTGTACCCTTCGCGACATGCGTCGCATCGCCCGCCCGATTGGTTTTCTCCTGGCGTTCGTTCTGCTCCAGCTCGTGCTGGTGGAGAGCGGATACGCCTGTGTCACTCCGATGGGCGGCGCGACCCAGCGTGCGGACATGGCGGGAATGTCGATGCCGCAGAGCGCGGATCGTTCATCGTCCGCTCCGCGTGAGCAGCCGGAGCATGAGTCGCCCTGCCGGTTCCCGTGGGCCCCGAACGGCTGCCAGACGATGGCCCCGTGTGCGCCATCCGCGCTGGCCGTTGCCTCCGCTGTCGTCACGGCGATCGCGCCGGCGCGGAACGCGCCCGCACGACTCGTGATGCTCGCACAGCCAGCGCTCAACAGCGCCCCCGAGCTCCCTCCTCCTCGAGCGTAGTCCACCTCGTTGTCGTCCGCGCCGCCATTCCGCATCCACGGACTGGCGCGCCGCCGCAGTGGCCGATGTCATCGAAGTGACCGAGCGCGCGGAGAACGCATTGAAGGTGACCGACGACGTGTACCTCGCACGAGTCTATGGGGCGGCGCTCGAGCTGTTTCGCGCGACCTCATGGCGCCGCGGTATCGAGCGCAAGCTTGCAATCGTCCGGTCGACGTATGCCATGCTCAACGGGGAGGCGCAGGCAGCGCGATCCGAGTTGCTTGAGCTGGCCGTGGTGCTGCTCATCGTGACGGAGTTGGTGCTGGGCATCATCCGTCACTGATATCGTCGCGATCGCCATCAGATCACTCCATGACGCCTCCGAGCCATACCTCCAGCAGTCGCGAAGTCCATTTGGCGAGCCGACCCACGGGGCGCCCGCAGGCCAGCGACTTCAGCATCGTGACCGTCGCCGTCGATGAGCCGAAGGTCGGCGAAGTGCTCGTCGAGAATCTGTTCATGTCGGTGGACCCCTACATGCGGGCCCGCATGTCGGATCAGCCGAGCTACGTGCCCCCATTCGAGATCGGGAAGCCGCTGGATGGATCGGCCGTGGGACGCGTCCTCGTCTCCCGAAGTGATGCGCTCGTGGAAGGAGACCATGTCCTTCATCGCTACGGATGGCGCGAGCGCGTTGTGGCGCCGGTGAAGGAGTTCGAGAAGATTGATCTCACACTTGCGCCGGTGCGCGCCTACCTCGGGGTGCTCGGGATGACGGGCCTCGCCGCGTACGTCGGGTTGCTCGACATCGGAGCACTCAAGGAGGGTGATACCGTCTTCGTATCGGCGGCAGCCGGTGCGGTGGGGTCGGTCGTCTGCCAAATCGCGCGCATCAAGGGATGCAAGGTGATTGGCAGCGCAGGATCGGAGAGGAAGGTGGAATGGCTGAACGCCGTGGCGAAGGTCAGTGCCGCACTTGACTACAAGAAGACGGATGATCTCGCGGGCACGCTGCGCACGCTCGCTCCACAGGGGGTTGACGTCTACTTCGACAACGTCGGTGGCGATCATCTCGAGGCGGCGCTGAGCAACATGAATCGAGGAGGACGCGTGGTGCTCTGCGGCATGATCGGCCAGTACAATGCGAGCGAGCCACCCTGCGCGCCGCGCAATCTCGTGCTCGCGATTGGCAAACGGATTTCCCTGCGCGGCTTCATCGTGGGTGATCATGCGGGCCGGCGCGCCGCGTTTCTCGACGATATGAGCCGGTGGCTGAAAGAGGGGGAGATTCAGGCGGAAGAGACCATCTTTCACGGCATCGCCACCGCACCGCAGGCGTTCATCGCACTGTTCGACGGGGAGAACACGGGCAAGATGATCGTGGAGCTCATCCCTCGCTGACGTGCGCATCGCCGGCCGCCCGTTCATGCCGAGCGTCTTCGTGATGGTGCATGCTCCCCGCGCCGCGAACGTGATTCGCGCAAAGCGATGCTCTCTCGTGGCGCCACGCCGGGAGCCGGCCTTGGCGCTATTCCCCGGGTCTCACGTCGGCCACAGGCGATGGCCCGCAAGCACTGGCGGAGGGAGCTCACCGTGTATCAGTGCCTCGAGCGCGGGGTAGACCGCCGCCGGGTTGGCGTGCTCGCGGACTTCCTCAGCGATGTCGTGCGGCAAGGCGAGCGAAAGCGGGAACTGATACATGACGACCCCCGCGCCTTGTGCGCTCCAGCAACGCGCGAGTTCGACAGCGGGCAATGTCTTCACCGTATGATCGTTCGCATTCATCACGAACACGATGTTGCGGGTCAGCGGAGGCATCCGCGTGGCTGCGCGCCGCACCGCAGTGCCGAATCGGAGGACCTCCGCGACGGCACGCGACGACACGCCGAGATCGCGGTCCGGTCGCCGGCGATCAGGTGGCTCCGGTCGGTTGAGGTTGGGGAAGCGAAGCGCGAAATTCAACACCGGCACGGCGAGAAAGGATGGGATGAGTCCAATCTCGAACATGGGCGCAATGATCACGACCCGATGAATATCCGCCCGATTCTGAGCAATCCAGGCGCCGATGGTTCCTCCCGCGCTCACTCCCGCAACGACGACCGAATACCCGAGTCCAACCGCCACATCCACGGCGGAGTCCGCGTAGCGCCGAAGCTCCTCGCCGGTCAGGGCGGCGAGTGACGCCACGGTTCCGTTGCGCTCCGCATGGTGTGGAAGCCGAGGGACGTAGACATTGTCACCCGCCGCATACAGCCGCGCGGCGAGGTGCTCGTACTGTCTGGGCGAGTTGGTCAAGCCGTGCAGGAGGATGACCGAGCGAGGCGTCCGCGCGCCGTGCGTCAGGAGAATGGAGCGGCCCCCGGGAGCGACCACGCGGTCATCTGCATCCTGCTGGCGACCGACACGGTCGATGGCGTCGGCGTAGTCGCGCGCCGGCGCGCCGTGCGATACGAACTCCCCGGTGGAAGTCGGCATGATGGCGGCGAGCGCAATCCAGGCGAGTCCCACGACAAGGGCGGCCACGAACCACGTCATCTGAAGGAGGTACTCAGCGCTGGCGAGCGGGCGGGCGTCGCGCGAAGGTGACGGGCCAGGAACTCGCCCACCCGCTGCTCGTAGGCCTCGGCGGCAAACGCGTGCAGATCCTCGTGGCGCGCGCCATCCACGGCCCAGAACTCTTTCGGTTCGCGTGCGCGCTCGAACAGCGCCCGCGCCTCGACTAGCGGTGTGTAGGCGTCGCGAGAACCGGCGATCACGAGGACCGGTGCTCCAACGCTCCCGATGAAGTCGATCGGCCGAAGCGCATCCTCCCTGATGCCGATCTCGGCGGTCACTCCCTGCATGACATGCGGGGCAATCATCCGCTTCAGTATTCCGAGGGGGCCAAGCCATACGCCGAGACGGCCTTCGAGCGCTTGGCGGATGGTGGGGTAGACGGATTCGAGTATGTAGGCATCGGCCGGGAATTGGCCCGCGCCAAGCAACGCCGCCGCGCCCCCCATGGACACGCCAATCATTCCCACGCGCTCGCCGCCGCTGGAGGCGCGCAGGAATGCGAGGGCCGATTCGGCATCGAGGCTTTCGAGAACTCCGAATGTGATTCGGGCTCCTTCGCTCTCACCATGAGCCTGAAAGTCGGGAAGCAGGACCGTATAACCAGCGCGGTGAAGGAAGCGTGCACGTGCGACCATGCTGCTGCGGTTGTCACGCACACCGTGCAGGAGTAGGATGGCTCCGGCACCGGGGCTTCCTCCAAGAAGCCATGCCCGGATGATGCTCCCGGAGCGGCTGGCGAAGCTTACGGGCCGCATGGCTAGTGCGGACGGAGAGGCGAGCTGAGCGGTCCTGGCGGGGCGCGTCATGACGCGCCCCGACCAGGCGGCGGCGCTCGTGAGTGCGCCAGACTCGAACACCCGCTCCACAAATCGCGATCGTCGCGCCGGCACCATGATTTTCTCTCGTCGCGCGTGGCGGGAAGCCGGCATTGGAGCTGTGCAATCGGGGTATGTCAGGCAAACTCCAACTGCCGAATCACGTCCTTGAATGTACGCTCAGGGGACAGCGGTCTAGCCATTGCCTGAGCGGAGACGCCGTCACAACGGCCGCCGAGCGCGCTGAAAGGAGAGTATGGTCGACGAGAGTCTGTTGCAGGAACGAGCCGATCGCGGCGTGCGATTGGTGGCGCTGTCGCTGCTCGAGGACGCACAGAAGGCGGGCGGCAGGCTGATGCGCGTCTCGCGGCAGCTCCGCGACGGCGACGCCGAGAGCGATGACGCGCTGCATGATTTCCGCGTCGCTGTCCGCCGGCTGCGTAGCTGGATTCGCGCGTTCGAGCCGATGCTCCGTGACGCCGTATCGCGAAAGCAGCGGCGATGTCTTTCCCGGATTGCCGATGCGACGGGCGCGAACCGCGATGCGACCGTGCACCTGAACTGGTTGCGCGAGGAACGACCTGCGCTGACCGCGCGGCAGCGTGTCGGGCACGCGTGGCTGCGCGAGCGGCTGGAGACGCAGCGGCAGAACGGCTCCGAGGCGGCGCTCGCCGCGGCGAGTGACTTCGACCGGATGGGCGCCAGGCTCACGCGCCGGCTGAACGCCTATCGCTGCACCGTGCTCGCGCCCGATCGCTCCGAGCGCTTCGGACCATGTCTCGTCGAGGAGTTGCTGAGAGTGAGCGATGCGCTCCGCGATCGCCTTGCCGCCATCCATCATGCCACCGACGTGAGCGAGTCGCATCGCGCGCGCATCGCCGCGAAGCGTCTCCGCTATCTCGCAGATCCCGTGTCGAAGCTGACGTCCGGCGGCAGCGCGATCATCGAGACACTCAAGACGCTGCAAGACGCACTGGGCGATCTGCACGACGTGCACGTCTTCTCGGAGGTGGTCATGGCCGCGACCGAGGAAGCGGCCGTCTTACAGGCGAGACGAGTGGCGGAGGTGGTGCTCAGTGACGAGGATGGAGACGCTCAAATGCGGCGTGCGCGTTCGCGCGATCCCGGCCCCGGCCTGATCCGCCTCGCGCGCCGCCTGCACGAGCGAGGCGCGCGCGCCTACGCCGGCATCGAGCGGGAGTGGTTGAACGATGCCGGAGCGCCATTCTTCGAGCAAGTCTGCGATCTTGCGGCCGAGCTAACGCGAAGCGCGTCGGCAGGCACGGAGATCGAGCGAAAGTTTCTCCTCGAACGACTTCCGGTTGAGGCGCTCGAGGCCTCTTCGGTCGAGATCGTGCAGGGGTACTTGCCAGGCGAGATGCTGGTCGAGCGCATCCGGCGGGTGCGGTCGCCCGACGGGACCGAACGCTGGTTCCGCACCGTGAAGGTCGGGAGCGGCCTCAGTCGCATCGAGCTCGAGGAGGAGGCCGACGCCGATCTCGGCCGCGCCATGTGGCGACTCACCAAGGGGCGACGCATTCACAAGCGTCGCTATTCGATCCGCGAGTCTGACGGTCTCCTGTGGGAAGTTGACGAGTTTCTCGACCGCACGCTCGTCGTCGCCGAGATCGAGCTTCCAGGGGTGGACACGGATGTCGAGCTGCCGCCCTGGCTGCGCGCAGTGCTGAATCGGGAGGTCACGGAGGAGCTGAAGTACGCAAACGCTCGACTTGCCCGATAACGCCTCCGCCTGCATGGCCTGTCTCACCGTCAGCGTCCGCCTGACGGCCGCGCGTGTGGACAAGACGCACGTTCAAAGATGGGTTCGCGTCGTTACCTGGCCCGAGGGGCGCCTGATTCGGAAAGGTGCGTCGTGGGTTGGGCGTTACTGGTGGAGGGAGATGTGCGACAGATTTGCACTTTGATCGGTGTGCTCGCCCTCGAACTGGCAAGTGCCTGCGAGACCGAGCGGGCCCCAAAGAAGGACGCGCCCGCAACGACGCAACAGGCGGTAAGCTCGCCGACGCCGACAGCGATCCTCGAGAGACCCATGGCGCTGCGTCTCGAGGGGCAATGGCTTCTGGACAGCGCTCGCGTCGCGCTGGCTGGCGGAGACTCGGGCTTGGCGGCGACGCTGTTGGAGCAAGGCGCATCGTTCCTCGTCAAGCAAGCACACGCGCCGCCGAACCGCGGCACGGACGACCTTCTCGCGGCAGCCCATGGACTGGATTCGTTGGCGAACGACGTCCGTCAACGACGCATCATCGACTCCACGCGTCTGGATCGGCTGTCAGCCCACGCGAATCTCGGCGAAGCGGAACGTCATCTTGCGCTCGCATCTGTGGCCTGGTCGACGCGGAGCAAGGAGTCCGTCAGCGACGAGCTCACGATGGCCGCCGATCATATCCAGCGCGCGGCCGGCGACGGGGGGATTGCGCTCTCGCCGGCCATGCGTCGTGCCCTCGCGAATCTGTATGCGATGGTGCGCGACCTCTCGACGCAGCGACGTCTCGATATGCGCGAGCTGGACGAGCCGCTCGGCGGCCTTCACATCGAGATCCAGGCGATGCACAGCAGGTTGGAGCAAGCGGCGAAAGCCCGTTAGTGCCGTGCGCGAGCTCAGAGCCACGCCTTGCGGATGAGCCACATTTTCATGCTCTGGGTGAGAACGACATAGGACACGAGGGTCGCGAGAAGGATTGGCCAGTAGAGCGGAGGCAATGCGGTGAACCCGAGCGCCGGCGCCATGGGCGAGTAGGGCAGCCATGCGGCGATCGCCATGATTGCCAAGGTCGTCATCGTGAGTTGCCAACTGGCGCGGCCCTGGATGAAGGGAATCTGGTTCGTGCGGATGACATGAACGATCAGCGTCTGTGTGATCAGCGACTCCACGAACCAGCCCGTTTGAAAGAGTGAGGCGCGCGCGGGATCCCAACAACCGAACACGTACAACATGACAAAAAAGGTCGTGTAGTCGAAGATCGAACTGATCGGGCCGATGAACAACACGAATTTCTTGATGTCACCGATGTGCCATGGACGAGGTGCGGCGGTCTGCTGCGGACCGACCGTGTCCGTGGGAATCGGGACCTGCGAGAAGTCGTAAAGCAGATTGTTCGTCAGCACCTGAATGGGTGCCATCGGCACGAACGGCAGAAAGGCGCTGGCCCCGAGAACGCTGAACATGTTGCCGAAGTTCGAGCTGGCGCCCATGCGGACGTACTTGAGGATGTTCACGAACACCTTGCGCCCCTCGATCACGCCCTCGTCCAGCACCATGAGATCCTTCTCGAGGAGGATGACCTCGGCCGCGGCCTTGGCGATATCGACGGCCGAATCGACGGAAATGCCGACGTCGGCCACGTGCATCGCTGGTGCGTCGTTGATGCCGTCACCCATGAAGCCCACGACGTGCCCGTTCCGCTGCAGCGCGCGGATGATCCGTTGCTTGTGCGCGGGCGCGAGACGCGCGAACACCTGGGTGTGTTCGGCGGCTTCCGCGAGCTCGACATCCGTCATTGCCTCGACCCTGCTGCCGAGAAGAATCTCGACGGTATCGAGGCCGACCTGCTGGCACACCTTTCGGGCGACGAGGTCGTTGTCGCCGGTGAGGACCTTCACCGTGACGCCGTGCCGCTGGAGGGCGCCGATCGCGTTGCCCGCCGAATCTTTCGGGGGATCGAGGAATGCGATGTAGCCCTTGAGGATCAAGTCGCGCTCATCCTCCTTGGAAATCACCTCGCCAGCAGCGAGGTGCTTGTGGGCGACCGCCAGCACACGGAACCCCTCGGCATTGAGGTCCTCATAATGCCGAATCAGCTCGGCAGCACGCTGCGGCTCGAGTGCGAACACCTTGCCGTCCAGCTCATAGGATGTGCAGCACGGGAACACGGCCTCGGGCGCTCCCTTGGTCAGGAGCTGATGATCCTTGTCCGGCTTCTCCACGACCACGGACATCATGCGCCGCACGAAGTCGAATGGGATCTCATCGATCTTGTGATAGCCGACGATGAGCGATTCATGGGCGTCGCGGTGCGTCAGCACCGCACGATCGAGCACGTTGTTCAAGCCCGTCTGAAAGTGCGCAATGAGAAAAGCATCGAGCAGGACGGCCGCGTCCTGCTTCTGCATCACATCGCAATATCGTTCGAGCACCACCTGGTCCATCGTGAGCGTGCCCGTCTTGTCCGTGCAGAGCACATCCATGGCGCCGAGTTCCTGGATTGCCTTGAGTTGCTTCACGATGACTCGCTTCTTCGACATGGCGAGCGCACCCTTCGCCAGGCAGACGGAGACGATCATCGGCAACATCTCCGGCGTCAGGCCGACAGCCACCGCGATGGAAAAAAAGAACGCTTCGCGCCAGTTGTGCTTGGTGAAGCCGTTGATGAGGAAGACCAGCGGCACCATCACCATCATCAGGCGGATCATCAGCCAGGTGAACTGCTGCATCCCCTTGTCGAAGCTGGTCGGCTCTGGATCTCCCGCCATGCTTCCGGCCATGCTGCCAAAGTACGTTTGGGCTCCGGTCGCCAGAATCACTGCCGTGGCTGCGCCGCTTTCGATGCTCGTTCCGAGGAAGCAGATGTTGGCCAACTCCAGCGGCGACATCCCCGTCCGCCTGTCGCACGTATCCAGCTTCTCCACGGGCAATGACTCACCAGTCAATGCACCCTGCGAAATGAACACGTCCTTCGCCGCAACGAGACGCACGTCGGCGGGGATCATGTCACCCGCCGAGAGCTTCACCACATCGCCCGGGACGAGTAGCCGCAGGGCGAGCTCCTCTTCCTTGCCTGCGCGCACCACCGCCGCCGTGATGTTGATCATCGCGCTCAGTGTCGCCGCCGCGGCGCTCGCGCGCGATTCCTGCACAAAACGCAGCAGCACGCCCAGCACCACCATCACGGTGATCACGATCCCGGCTCTCACATCGCCAGTGAGGAACGAAATCGTCGCGAGGACGCCGAGCAGGATGACCAGCGGATTTCGCGTCGCGCTGAGCAACCGCCACGGCCACGCGTGATGCTGGCTCGCCGCCACGACGTTCGGCCCCACTGCCGCCAAGCGGCTGGACGCCTCTGCATCGGTCAGGCCGTCCAGCGACGTCTTCATGCGAGAGAAAACTCCGCTCGCCTCCAACTGTGCCACTTCCGCGAGAATCGGCGAAAAGTGGATGGACTGCGCGCTGGCCGTTGACACCGGCCCTACATGTCTGGGCAGATGATTCATGACCCGGGAGCGGAGGAGGAGGGCAGGATCGATCGAGGCCGCGCATTGCGCTTGCGCACAGCCTGGATCGCCTCGAGCTCGATGAGGTGCTCCAGGTCCCTCCTGCGTCGCACGGCCTTCTTGGAAGCGATGAGCGCCTCCAGCGTGAGCGACCGAAACTCGACCGCACCGACACGTCCTGATTCTGACGCGGCCAGCGCCTTCGCGTAGTCGCCGACGCCGGGCACGTGGTCAAGCAGGTCGATGGCCCCCATCGTCGTCGTCAATGTCATGAACGGCGTCGTGCGAAAGGTCCGCGCATCGAGGATGAAGGGAAGGCCGGTCTCAACGCCTCGCAGGTAGGCGCGCCATTCCCCGAGCAATGTGACCAGGCGGTCCACATTGTCAGGAGCAGTATCGTAGCACAGGTCGATGTCGTTGGTGAACCTGGCGGAGCCTTGAACCGTCGCCGCGACACCGCCAACGATCACGAACCGGATGTCACGGGCGGTCAGTGCAGCGAGGATCTCCTCGAACATTGGTCAGGTCCGAGACCGTTGCACACCGCGCGCGAACGCCGCCATGGCATCAAGTTGACGCACGCGCTGTTCGACCGTTTTGGCGAGATTGTCGGCCAGCAGCGTCAGGTCGAGTCCCCACTCGGTGGCGGCCCGAATCGGATGGCGGTGCGCGGAGGACGGGCGTCCCCGCTGCGGGGGTTCGTAGGTGGTGTGCAGGAGGGAGAGTCGCACGTTGAACGAGGACAGGATGCGGCGGAGATCCACCACCAGGCCGACATCGCGATCTGCCTCGGCGATGATCAGCGGGACGCTGCGGTCGCCGGCGGACGTGAGGGCGCGGCGTGCATCTGCAAAGCTCCGGGCGAGCGAACTCCCCGTCGCCTGCTGAATGGCGCGCGTGACCGCCAATCGTTGCGCGAGCGCGACGGAGTACCGCGCCGGGCGCCGGAGTGCCGCAAGCGCATTGAGTACCCACTTCGTGTCGACGTCGAGCAGGAAGGCCGTGTCAGCGAGCGTCATGATATAAGTCTAGTGCTAAGACGGATATGCGGCAAACGGGCAGGGTGGGATCATGAGGGCTGACACCTCGGGGTGCCAAGGTGCTCCGCGGCGCGCGCCAGGGCACCGGTCCCATGCGCAGGCCGAAAAATCCTTCAGCTCGCTGCGGTCGTACGCACGAAGCGTGGTGAACAATTTCGGGACAAGCATTGAAGGCGCCGTCGCCGGAGGGGGATGAAGGATAAGCGGACACGATCTTGCACGCCTCTCTGGGTCTCGTCGCAATGGTGACGCAACGTGAGTGATTTCCTTGTCGACTGAAGAAGACGCACGGGCGCAGGCGCGTCTGGCCACGATCCGGGAAGAGATCAGCACGCGACTCTGGCCCGTGAATGCAGGCATGAGCAGCCGCGACTTCAACGAGCTCATGGATCAGATGGCGCTCTTGCAGTTCAGCTTCGAGTATCGCGCCGGGAAAACGCCTTCAGTCGATCGCAGGCTCGGGGTCGGGGAACGCCGCAGTGATGACGAGGCGGTAGAGCCGCCCACGGATCCGATCCCGTAACCTGGTCGCGCGCTGTAGAAAGACTACTGCTTTGCCTTCCCGTTCCGTGCCTTCGAGCGTAACGCGAGCATCCTCTCGATGGCGTCCGACACCCGCTGCCCGTCCTCGCGAGGCAACTCGTGGCTCTGTGACAGCAGATGTTCCGACGGGCGCTCGCCTGCGCCAGGCCACGCTTGCGCGAAAATCGCGCGCGCGATGCGCTGGACGTCTTCGTCGCTGAGGCGGTCTCCGGAGCCCCCGTTTCCGTGTTCTGGCATTGCGACTCCTTGCTGCATCATTCGAATCCGGTCGAACAGCGCCACGGCTTAAAGGTGGGAGGCGTGTTGCGCGCGCCGTTCTCGCGGTCCTGCGGAGCATTTGCGATCAAATGGAAGTTAACCAGCCGCGAGCATTGTTGAGTTTCGAGCCGTACATCCGGCACGACGGCGAGACCCAATCCGGATAACTTCGTGCGCGACAACGGCAACAACCACTCGGCGGCGTATGCGCTTCAGGTCGCAGAATTCGCGAAGCTCGTCAGTGACAGCGTGCGGCTCGCGACGTGGCTCTTACCGCCCGCCGTGATGTACTTCGAGCAGTGGCCCATTCGTCATCCGGCGCTGCTCTTCGGCGGACTGGCGTTGCACGAGCCGAAGTACATCGAGCTGTGGAAACGCCTCGATCCTGCTCCCTCATCTTCCGAAGTTGCCGCAGACTCGAACATCTCCTTCGGCGTTCGCGCATAGAGCCGCGCAACCGAATGACTCGCGTAGACGCTATGCCCGGAGAGGTCGTGCAGGCGGATGAAATCGCTGACGCTCTCCGTGAGCAGGCGATGAAACGCCTCGCTTTCGCGCAGCTCGCCGCAGGCCTGTTCCTTCCCGGTCACGTCGGTCATGCTACTCCGCCCATCGTTACATCAGTGTACGTGCGCCGGCGTGATCCGATGGGCTACTCCGCGAGCACCGGTCCCGCCATCCCCCCAACGCTCGTGCCGATCGCGGTGGCGGCTTCACGTTCCCCGAAGTGTAGTCGCCGCGAAAACTCCCGGCGCAGCAGCGCCAATCCAAGAGCGAGCTGAACGAATACGGAGAGCACGCCGAGCCGCCAGATGGTCGCGAGCTCGAAGCCGGGCGAACGCGCGAGCACGAAGACCGGGAGCGCGACGATCACGATGCGCACCAGCGACGTCGCGATGGACGGGAGCGTATTTCCCATTGCCTGGAACATGCTCCCCGCGACGAACATGATGCCGGAGGCGACGAAGCTCCACGAAATGATGCGGAGGTATTCGTCGCCGATGGCAATCGCCGACGGGTCGGAGGTGAAGACCCTGATGAGCCCGGACGGCGCAACGTGACACAGGATGAAGAACAGGAGCATCATCACCGCGGCGAGCATCGCGCCGTCACGAAACGTGTGCCGCACACGGTCCGCCAGTCGCGCGCCGAAGTTCTGTCCCGCAATGGGTGCCACGGCCATGCCGAGTGCGATGACCGGCATGAACCCCGCCTGCATGATGCGCATCCCGATGCCGAACCCTGCCTGCGCCGCGGCGCCGAACGGCTTCGTCACGGAGTACACGATGAAGAGATAGACGGCCATCATCGCGAAGTCGAATCCGGCTGGGAGACCGATACCGAGCATGCGCTTCCACACGTCGACGCGTGGCATCCACTCGGACGTCGCAAAGCGAAGCACGGTTTCCCTGCGAAAGTACAGCGCAAGCCACGTATTGCCGAAGAGGATCGCGACGAGCGACGCGATCGCCGCACCGCTGATGCCGACCGCGGGTGCGCCGAGCCAGCCGAAGATCAGCACGGGCGCGAGGATGATGTTGACGATGATCGTCGCGATGCCGACCGCGACGCCAATCTTGAAGTTTCCCGTCCCACGAAGCGCGGCCGACATGGCCACGAGCGGAAACTGCAGTGCCATGGCGGGGATGAACCAGATCAGGTAGCGCGCGGCCTGCATCGCCGTCGCGGCGTCCGCGCTCTGACCCGTCGCGTAGCGAGTGCGAAGCGCGAGAGCGACCGCGAGGAAAAGCGTGCCGCAGAGAAACCCCAGCGAGAGCGCCTGGTTGAATGCCAACCTCGCAGCGTCATTGTCGCGCCGGCCAATCGCGTGGGACACGACGGTGGTTGCGCCAACGGCCAGCATCTGGGTGAGCGCGAGCACCATGAACATCAGGTTTCCCGCGATGCCCACCGCCGCAACCGCCGTCGTGCCGAGTCGTCCAACCCAGTAGAGATCGATCAGGACGTAGAGTGTCTGGAAGAGCATCATGACCAGCATGAAGCTCATGGTCTTCAGGAGATGCCGAGTGATGGAGCCTGTCGTCAGGTCCTGCATGCGCGATCTCGCGGTGAGAGGTACTCCATGAGACGATTGGACCGCGGCGCAGGCACTGGTGTCATGAGTTAGAAGTGTGCAGACAGTATCGTGTGATGATTTGGAGGATGTCGTCGGCGCTGTTCGGCCGGCCTGATCAGGCTCCGAAGCGACTGTTGCAAGCGTGCGCCTCACGCTCATGCTCAGGAGAACAATCATCTGTCCACGAACTTCTAATTCACGACACTAGCCGCTCGACCTCAATCGAGGTGGATGATGCCTCGAATGACCTCGGTGCGGGCACCACTTTCACGGTGGAGCTGCCGATTCAAGCGGTGCCGGAGGCGCAACGCGGCACCGCCCATTCGCGAGCCGACGATTGGCGGCTCGATGCGTACGTCCTACGAGTGTGCGTGCTGCCGGACGTCGTACGTGAAGAGGCCGGCGAACGCGGGTCGCACCGTGGAGAACACCAGCAGCCAGCACACTGTCGCGATCGCACCCGGTACAATACCGGCCGGATTCATGAGGATGTGAAACAGCAGGATGTTGACGATGACCGGCGCGATCATCGTGAGGGCCAACGGCACACTGCGATTGGCGAGAAACAGGACGCCGCAGAGCACCTGAAGCAGGAACACCGGCACCATGTAGTGCGAGGCCAAGAGCGCTCCAAGGAATTGGCTGGCAATGGGCGGCGGTGGCGGCGCCGGGATGAAGTTGAAGAAGCCGTTGAGGCCGAACACGGTGAAGATCAGGCCCAACACATAACGGGCGATCGTGGTTGCGATTTTCATGATGTTTTCCTGGAAGTCAGAAGAAGCGGCGCGTTCCGTGGCGTGTGAGTCGCGTGTTCGGTTGACGTAGTATCGCCCCGCGCATATGGATTACCTATGCATGCGACGCCGAATTTCCTGTCCGATCGTCCGAACGACGTGCTGCCGCCGCGCGATGTGCTCAGCGACGTGCTCGGCGCGGTTCATCTCACCACCGCAATGTTCGGGCGCCTCGAGCTGCGCATGCCGTGGCAGCTGCGCATTCCGCAGCAGCAATACCTGAGCTTCTATGTGGTCGCCGAGGGCACCGCGTCGCTGCAACTGGATGAGGAGCCGGACTCGCTCGTCATTCCTCTCGCGCCGGGAGATGCTGTCGTACTCCCCCGCGGCTCGGCGCACGTGCTCTACGATGCGGACCACAGCATCACTGCTCCGCAGGACCTCGACTACACGCGCTGCCCCGGGCCGCACAATGCGGGTCCGGTCCGCTTTGGCGGCGCCGGTCCGGTGACGTCTCTCGTCACAGGGCATTTCACCTTCGGGGGCGTCACGAGGAACGTGTTGATCGATTCGCTGCCGACGGCAATCCATCTTCCTGCCGATGCGGCGGCGAGCCCGCCACTCGGCGGCGTGGTCGCCATGCTCGCCAACGAGAGCATCACGTCGGGGCCGGGCAGCGCGATCGCGTTGGCGCAGCTCGCCGACCTCCTCTTGATCCATGCGCTTCGCTATTGGATGTCACAGCACAGTAAGGAGGCTTGTGGGTTGCCCGCGATCGCCGACCCTGCGATTGGCGCGGCGCTGCGCCTTCTCCACGCGAAGCCGACGGAAGCCTGGACGGTGGCTCGGCTCGCGGCATCGGTGTCGATGTCGCGCTCCGCGTTCGCCGCTCGATTCACCGATCTCGTTGGGGACTCTCCACTCCAGTACCTCGCCCGGTGGAGAATGAGTCTCGCCGCGCGGCTGTTGAGCGATGAGCAACTGAGCGTCGACGCCGTCGCCGGGCGCGTGGGCTACACGAATCCTCTGGCGTTCGCGAAGGCGTTCACGCGCATCCAGGGCGAGGGGCCCGGCGCGTTCCGGCGGCGCGCACGGGGCGGACACGTGGCGGGCAAGGCGGCGCGTCCCACGCACTCTGCGACCGCTCGCCGTCCACGCTGACGCTCACCACTCCGTGACTCATCTCGTTCGCGAAGGGCGTTACGCGCCGTTACCGCGACTGCCACTTCTCCCCGTCGACTTCGGTCTGCCGCTCTTCGTGAGCTGACGGAACATGAAGCCCGGTGCAACGCGACTCATGATCCGGAGGACGTTGCTAAGCCCTGGCCGGATCTCGAGCGTGCCCGCCTCGATACCGGCGATCGCCCGTTTCGCCAACTCCGCGACACCCATTGGCGTCTGTCCCTTCGTTTCCTCCTCGAACTCGCCACGGAACAGTGGAGTCTCGACGCCGGGAGGCGCGAGCTCGATCACGGTGGCACTGGTTCCCTCGAGCTGCGCGCGGAGGGTCTGGGTGTACGCGTGAATCGCCGCCTTGGTCGCCGAGTAGATCGGTGATGCCGTGTACGGGATGAATGCGAGCCCCGATGAGGCGCTTCGCGAAGGCGCGATCGTCCTCGGAGACCCAGACGGCGGTAGGGACGTGGAACCCCGAGTGCGGCCACGCGAGCATGCCGGCGGCTTGGTCCTCGTCAAACAACGCCAAGCGAACAAACAGCCGGAGCACGCACGCGTCTCGGCGTACGCCGACGCACTCAGGTGAGCCGAACCGAGTCCACTAAGTCGCCGTCGGAGGCGGTGGGGGTCCGGACCCGAGCCTGACGCCCAGCGCTCCCAGGAGATCCATCGGCAGCGGGAACACGATCGTCGTGTTCTTCTCGACGCCGATCTCGATCAGGGTCTGAAGGTACCGGAGCGTGAGCGCCGTCGGCTCGCGATTCAGCACGGCCGCAGCTTCCGCGAGCTGGCCGGCAGCTTGAAACTCACCTGCGGCGGCGATGACCTTGGCTCGGCGCGTCCGTTCCGCCTGCGCCTGCGCGGCGATCGCCCGCTGCATTTCCTGAGGCAAGTCCACTTGCTTGACCTGGACCTGCGTGACCTTCACGCCCCACGTCTCCGTTTGCTCGTCGAGTATCGATTGCAGACGCACGTTGAGCTTCTCGCGTTGCGAGAGGAGATCATCCAGCTCGACCTCGCCGAGGACGGTGCGAAGTCCGGTCTGTGCAGCCTGCTCGACGGCATAGCGATAATTCTCCACCTCGAGCGTCGCTTTCGTCGCACTGACGACCCGGAAATAGACGACGGCATTCACCTTCAGGGACACGTTGTCGCGCGTGATGATGTCCTGCGCCGGAACATCCCAGGTGACGACGCGAAGGGACACGCGCACCATGGTCTCGATCGGCCACAGAATCAGGATCAAGCCGGGTCCTTTTTCGGTGTCGAGCACCCGGCCGAGCCGAAACACCACGGCCCGCTCGTACTCGCGGAGGATGTTGATGGAGTTGAACAGCCAGACGACGACGATGAAGACCACCATCGCGACGGGCGGGAGCATGTTGGGGATCGTCATGTCTTTGCCAGATGATTGAGACCGATGCGATAATTCCGGCCGAATGGCCGATTACGCCGCATCGTATCATGGTGCCCGCGCCTGTGGAGCGGAACCACGACTCGTCGAGGCACTAGTCGTACATCAGGGATGCCAGATATTCGGTCATAACCCACGGCCGCGCCACCATGTCGCCGACGCAGCAGATTGCCGGAACCAATCGTCCTCGCACCGGCTACATCTCAATACACGCTCTTTTCAGGATGACGAGAATGACGGAACCCACCGACGTGCTCCCCGCTGGCTCGCCAGCGCCAGCCTTCACGCTTCCCGTCAACGCAAGCCAGACGGTTTCACTCTCGGAGTTCGCGGGGCAGACGGTGATTCTCGCATTCTATCCCGCGGACTGGAGTCCCGTGTGCGGCGACCAGATGGCGCTCTACAACGAGCTCGTCGGCGAGTTCCGCAAGCACGGCGCCGTGCTGCTGGGCGTCTCCGTTGATGGTCCATGGTGTCACGGCGCATTCGCGGATTCGCGAAAGCTGCACTTCCCGTTGCTCTCCGACTTCGAGCCCAAGGGCGCCGTGGCGCGCAGCTACGGCGCGTATCATGAGAAGGGGGGCACGAGCGAGCGCGCGCTCTTCGTGATCGACGGCGCCGGCGTCATCCGCTGGAGCTTCAAGTCGCCGATCGGTGTGAACCCGGGGGCGGACGGCATCCTCGAGGCGCTCGAGTCCATGAACGCCGTAAAGGCATGAGGGCGGACGCCGCGACGCTCAAGCCCCCGGTGAGTGAGGACGACCGCGCTGCCGGACCTGCGAATGCACCGATAACGCTGGTGGAGTACGGAGATTTCCAGTGTCCGCACTGCGCGCGGGCTCATCCTCGCATCACGGCGCTTCAACAGCGCTTTGGCGATCGTCTCCGGTTCGTGTTCCGCAACTTTCCGCTGGCGGAGGCGCACCCGGAAGCGTTTCACGCTGCGGAAGCCGCGGAGAGCGTCGCTGCGAGCGCGGGCAACGAAGCATTCTGGGAAAGGCACGACCTGCTGTTCGAGCATCAGCAGGACGACCTCGACGCGCTCGACGACGCGCACCTGGCGCGCTATGCGACTGAAGCGGGAGCAGACGGTGAGTCCGTGCTGCGTGACCTCGCGGGTGACGCATTCGAGGAAACGGTCCGCGCGCACTTCACGAGCGGCGTGCGCAGTGGCGTAAACGGCACGCCAACGTTTTTCGTCAACGGTGTGCGCTACGAAGGCGACTGGTCCAGCGTCTCCGCCTTTGCCGCCGATCTCGAACGCGCGATCGCTTAGAGGGATCCGGCGCGATCAGGGCACCGCGTTCAGCAGATCGAGCGCGCTCTGCTGACGCGCCGCGTCCGCCTTGTCGAGCGGCCCTGACCAGCGAAGGCCGTATTGCTCGAGTGCATTGCGGTTGCTGTCGTAAGCGCGGTCCGCTTGTCGCTTGAGGTATAGCGTGTAGGGATGGTCACTCAACAGCACGTTCAACACGCCGAGTCCGCGGACGTGCGCGCCCTTGAACGAGGGTCCGTCGGCTCCGCAATTGCCCGTCTCGCACCGGTCGCGAAGGATGCCATCGGCGGTGTGGAGCGTCGGCGTCGTCGTGGCTGCATCCGCAATGCGCCGTGCGGTTTCGAGAAGCGCACGATCGTTCGTCGCACGGTATAACTCGGACAGCGCGCCGAGCAGCACACCCTGATTGTACGACCACACAGCGCGGTGATTGTTCTTGCAGGTCGCCGTCACGAGGCCGTCGTTCACCAGTGAGGAATCGTTGACCATGCCCGTGGCCGAGAACCACGACCAGCCCGCATTCGCGTGCGCGAGATACGCGGAATCGCCCGGCATGCGATTGTGGAGCGCGGCCGTCAGCTCGATGTACAGCGAGTTCGCGATGGCGTTCTTGTAGGTCTTGGCGGTGCTCCACCAGATGCCACCGCCACAGGTGGCGTCCCAGTACGCCGCCATGTGATCGGCATCGATACGAGCCGTGTTCAGGTAGCGGCGGTCGCCGGTGAGATCGTAGGCTGCGACCCACGCGAGTCCCCACCACCCGGTGTCGTCGAGGTATTCGTTGCGGAATTGTCCGGCCTTGGCGGCGACGTTGAGGTCGTACGTGCGCGCGATGGAATAGCGATATCGATCGACGCGCGTAGTGCGCTCGCTCTCGATCAGCGCGGACATCGCGTTGGCGGAGTTCCACCACCCGGTGCCCCGGAACAGCCCGGTGCTGTCGTTGTAGAAGCCCATGAGCGCGGTCGCGGCCGACGCACTGCGCGCCATCGACACGCTCAGTGGGTGCGCCGACGATGATCCAGGGATCGCCGAGGAGCAGGCGATGGAAAGCATCGTCGCCACCGCTGCGACGAGCATCGCAAGACGTTTCTGCATTCTGGAGCTCCGTGCGCGTTTGGCTGAGACGGAAGGCGTTGAAACAATAGCGCGCGACGGACAATCCTGTGCTTGCTTGCACCGCGCGGCCGATCGGGGAACTGGGGTGTAGTACGAGAGCACGAGGTCTCGAACGCGCTTCCTTCACTGGTAAGGCGATTGAAACTCTTCTCGAGAGTATCGAGTGCGGGTGGCGCGCGAAGGTTTAGCGCGAGGCGCATGGTCACGATGCGCGGACTCTTGCGTGCCACCATCGGCGCAACGCTCGCCATCGTAGTGTGCTCGCTCGGTCGCGTGCCCGACGAGCGACTGTTCGCCGAGCGTCGCAATGCATATGTGCGGGTGCTCAACGCGTGCGGTCGGAAGAAGGCATGCCTCATGGGGCCCGGCGCGGCCGCGCGTGACGGAGCGGCCCCTTCGCTCAACCTCGCCGCCACCACCCACTTTCGATCGCGCTGGACGAAGAACCAGTACGACTACGTGCGGGTATGGATCGCGCCGGGTGACAGCGTGCCCGACTGGCGCTCCGCGGACCGGTACCTCGTTCGCGACGCCTTTCACGAGTGGAGTGCAGCGGGAGCGCCCGTTCACTTCGTGTTCGTCGGCGACTCGGTGTCGGCGGACGTCCAGGTGCTCTGGCGAGATACCCTCCCGGGCGCGCGCGCTGGACAGGTGACGCGATTCACCGACAACCGGGGCTGGCTCCGCGCGGCCACGATCGAGCTCAGCACGCGGAACATGGCGGGCAAGCCGCAGCGTACCTCGACCGTGCATGCTGTTGCGCTGCACGAAATTGGGCACCTGCTCGGCCTGGAACACAGCGACGACGAGCGCGACATCATGGCCGCCTGGGTAACGGCGACGACGCTCACGGCGCGGGACCTGTCCGCCATGCGCACTTTATACGATGTCGCCGAGGGCTTCTAGGATCGCTGCGCCCGAAATGTGCGTATGCGCGGTGTTCGCCAGGACGCACACCACAGGAGCCCGAGATGACATCACCCGAAACCGATGCGGTGCGGGAGGACGTGCTGCGCGCCCGCGCCCAGCTATCAGACACCCTCGCTCAATTGAGCGAGCGTGTCACGAGCCCGATCAACACCGCGAAGCAGAAGCTGAACCTCGTGGAGGCGGCGCGAAACAATCCGTGGCCGGCGCTGGCGCTCGCTGTCGGAGCCGGTGCCCTCCTGTCCGCGACGGGGAGCGACGCGCGGATCGCGTCGGCGACAGTGCAGGCGGGGCACGCGGGCGCCGAGAGCGCGCGTGATGCCGCCAAAGCCACTGCAGAGTACGTGACGGACTCGGCGCGCACTGCACCCTCGAAGGCTCGGCAGGCGATCGGCGACGCGGCGGATTCGCTGGCGACGAAGGGATTGCTGGCCCTGATCGCCACCCTGAGCGCAAACGAGCGAGCTACTTGATCGCGGCCTTCTGATACACCCGCACGTAGTCGATCTCGAAGCGTGCGGGAAATGTCGTGATCGACGGGTCGCCGCCATTCGCCCCGCCGATCGCGAGGTTCACGATGATGTAGTGCGGTTGCTGAAGCGGATTACGGAGTCCGCCGCCGCCATTCGCCGCCGAGCGCACGTCGGTGGTGTTGAGTAGCGTGTCGTCGACGTAGAGTCGCACCTCGTTCTCGTCCCAATCCATGCGCCACACGTGGAAACGGCTGGCCCATGTCGCGCCACCGAGCCCCGCAACGGGCGTGCGGGTGTCGTCCCACACTGCCTTGCCGGTCGAATCGGCCCACGCGACGTTCGCGAGCAGGTTGCCGCGATAGAACTCCATGATGTCGATCTCGCCGTTCGCGGGCCAACGGCCCGCTTCGCCGAGTGTCCAGAAGGCGGGCCACATGCCGGAGCGGATGTCGATGCGGGCGCGCATCTCGAAGCGGCCGTAACGAAAGCTGTGGAGGCCGCGGGTTGAAAGGCTCGCCGATGTGTACTCGGACGTCTCGCGGTTGCGCCGCCAATCGGTGCTTCCCGCCACGAACTGCGGGTTGGGGCGAGCCTCCTTACGCGCCTCGATGACGAGTTGACCATCCTTCACGACGGCGTTTTCGGGCTGGTACCACTGTTGTTCCTGGTTGCGCACGAATCCGCGCTCGTACGTCCAGTTGCGCGGATCTGGCGACCCGCTGTCGGCGAACTCGTCCGCCCAGACGAGGGAGTAACCGGGCGGTGCGCTCGCGGTCGATGGCGCCGCGGCTTGTTGTGCAGCCGTCGCCACCGCAGTGGCGACGGTGAGAATCAACGCGCGAGCGATGAGCGAACCAACGTTCATGTTGCGCCTCGGTGGTTTCGTGAAGGGCAGGAGAGTAGCGCCGTCAGAAGAGGCGACGTTGAAGGCGCGCGACGTTGAACTTCGCGGTATCCGCAATGGCCATGACGGTCATGACGCCTGCCTGCACCGGATCGGTGACGACGAGGTCCGCCGCGGCGGGAACGCTGCCGGCCATGTTGAGGCTCACGACGAGCAGTCCTTGTTCGCGCACCTCGCGCACCGCGCGCTCGATGTCTCCGCCCATGATTGAGCCGGCGAGCACCAGTGCGCACGCGCGCGGCAGTCGCGCGACGGCACGCACCGCATCGGCGAGGGGTTGTTCGCCGACGAGGGGAATCGTGTCGACGGAGATGCGCTCGCCACGGATGTTGTGCCGGTCCGCTTCGGAGATGGCGCCGATGGCGACCTGACCCACCTGCGCCCCGCCGCCCATGATGATGATCCGCTTCCCGTAGACCTTGTCGAGCGTGTCGACGCGGGTCAGTTCGAGAACCGCAGGCAGGGCGCGGAGGTCGTCGAGCAGCGCGAGGGAGTCGCCGGCGAGGCTGATCTCGAAGTAGACGCGCGCCTCGGGCAACGCATGCCCCGAGATCTCGACGGACGCGATGTCGCCGCCATGCTTCGCGATGACGCCCGTCATCTGGTGCAGCACGCCGAGGCCGGACGTCGCCCGGAGCAGAATGCCGATTCGTTCAGCCATGCAGAGCCTCTCGCCTTGGTGGGTCGCCAGCCACCAAGCTGGCGGCTCGACGGCACAGAAACAATGCACGGTCTTCCGCCAATTCCGGCGAGTTATCTTTCAGCATGGCTCAACGCGACAGCAGGAACCACCACGCGAACCGGCGGCACAAGCTCGAAATCGAGAACGCCAGCCGCGCGCAGAAGAACGACGAGCTCGCGGAGCGCGTGCCCCTGGCGGGCTATGAGGACCTCTACGAGATCACGCGAACTGGCCGCCTCTTCTCGCGAACGACGCGCGCGGTACTCCTCGGTGGGTACCACCACAGCCCCTTCATTCGGATCACGGTGCGTGGCGCCGTCGTGACGCTCGCCAAGGACAAGGCCATCGCCGATAGCTGGAAAGATGACGCGTAGATGTGGCGGGCTGGCTTACCAAGAATAATCGCTAAGGAAAAACTGCCTCCAACGCGAATCTTGCGAATCCCACGAATCCACGCGAATAACTCCACTCTCAGTCCCGCCGTCGCGTCGCCTCTCATCAGCCACGCTCCGTGGGAATAGCACGGAGCAATTCGCGTAGATTCGCGTGATTCGTTGGATTCGCGTTGGAAGCAGTTGTTTTGCCGCACTCCCAACGCCAATCCAGTCCGGCGGCAAAAGAGCCGGCTGCCGGACCTCAGCGCCGCAGCGATCTCTCCAGTATTTCGGCGATTTTCTGCTCGAGCGCGCCTGTGCTTGCGCACGCCAGCCAATTCCCCGACGTGGACACGGGCCGCCCCTTCACGTCGATGACCGTGCCCACCGAGGTGGATCCTGGCGTTACCGCCGTCGCGCTGGTCACGACGGAAACGAAGAGATCTCAGCTGAACGCGCTCGACGCGCCGCCGTTGCTGCCGCAGTCGAAGTAGCGCGACGTCATCACGCCGCCAACCTGCCGTCCGACGGCGAAGCCGCGGTTTCCGATTTCGTAGGTCGAGGGATCCGCGTTGGCGACCTTGATGCCGACCGAATCAAAGACCGCGGGGAGCGCCCTCCACACCGCAGCGAGCGGCGCGCTCACGTCGACCCGGTGGGTCAGCGTGTTGCTCATGACGTCGAGGTGGATCTGACTTCCGGAAGTGACGCGAGAAGTCTCGATCACGGGCTTGGTGCTCGACGATCCGCCAGATGCACACGCTGCGATAAAAAAGACGGGAATGAGGCGAAGGTGGCGCAACGTGTCCTCCAGATGATGATGGCGCGTCTAAGATCGGTACGTCGAATGATTTGGAACCTTACCGTACAATATAGACTTTGTCCTGAGTAGAGACAAACGCAACTCCTTCTGTCGCTTCGTGTACCGAATGCGAGACGATGACGTAAAGCGGTTGCTTTCCATGCCTGTCTCGTACATCATGCAATCACGCCCCATTCGTTGCGGTGGGTTGCGGCGCACCGCAGTCAGTCGATGCGGGCGCATTTGCACAGGTGGCCCAACGGTCGGGTCACGCATGTCTTGTTTCGCAGGAGCACTGTATGGAGCGCAAGCACTATCTGTTCGTAAGTGACTTCGACCAGACGCTGAGCTTCAATGATTCTGGTCACGTCCTCAGCGAGATGCTCGGCATCGACGACTTCCTCAGTCGCGTCGCCGGCCTCTCACAATTGAACCTCGTCCAATCCGGCGCCGAGCTGTCGTACCTGTTGCTTCACGATCCGCAGTTTCGCCGCGTACGTCGTGAAGACCTGGTGGAAGTCGGTCGTCGTATCCGCCTCAAGCGGAATATTGCATTGCTGTCGCAGTTGCTCGCCGATGGCGTCGACGGTCACCGCTTCGACTTCTACGTCGTATCGGCCGCACCGGAAGACGTCGTCAACTCGGCACTCGAGGGAATCGTCCCGCCAGAGCGTGTCATCGGGACGAAGTTTCGCTACGATGACGTCACGGGTGAGATTGCCCAGATCGTCAGCGTGCCCGCGGGATTCGGCAAGGTGGCCGCGGTCAACGCACTGCGCGAGCGACTCGGCGTGCCGAGCGAGCGCGTGGTGTATGTCGGCGATGGCAGCTCCGACATTCATGTCATGCTGCACGTCAACCGGTCCGACGGCCTCACCATCGCGGCGTCGGAAGCCCGCCACATCGCGGCGCTCGCGCGCCGCACCGTCATGAGCGACGACGCATTGAGCGTTCTCGTGCCGGTGTTCGAGGAGCTGCTCGGCTACGATCGCCGACGGATCCGTCTCTTGTTCGAGCAGCACGGCGTGATCATCCAGGAATGGGATCGCGTGCGGACAGACTGGCTCACGCTTCGGCCAGGCGGTTTAGAGCAGGCGAGGGTAGCGACAGGCTGACGCGAGCACGAGCGTGAGCGTGAGCCTCCAGCTACCAGCCTATCAGAGCCCGAGCAGTAGCTCGCGCTCGAGCGCGGGCTCTGGTTTGCTCAATGCTGGAGGCTCACGCTCACGCTCACTGCTCGCGTAATCCGAACATTACCGTCGAATCGTCCGCAGCTCCGCTTCCGTCCACGGCTTCTTGCGGCCGAGTGACGCGCCGCGCACCTCGGCGACCTGTGCGGGGTCGATCGCGCTGGCGCTGTTGCCCCACGACCGGCGAACGTAGGTGAGCACGTTGGCGATCTGCTCGTCGGTGAGCGCGCTGCCAACCGGCGGCATCAGCATCGTGCCTTCCTTGCCGTGCAGCACGATGCGGACGACTCGCTCAGGAATGCTCAACGCCCACTCCGAGCCAATGAGCGGCTTGGCGACGTTGGCCAATCCGGTGCCGCCGATCTGATGGCATGCGACGCACGTGGTGAGGTACTGCTGCTGTCCAGCCGCGTAGCGCTTTTGCTCCGCAGGCGTGAGCGGCTTGGCGGGCGGCGCCACTGATTTCTTCCCGGGCCACGTCAATGCCGAGGCAACGTCGATCGCGCTGGCGCGAACAGCTGTATCGCGACTGGTTGCCGCGGCGAGCACCCAGGCAGGTGGCGCAGTCAGCGCAGTGACGTAACCGCCACCCTGTCGACCCTGCGGACGCCGCGCGCCCCTGAGTACCGCGATGCGCTCCCACTGCGGAACGCGTTCACCGGACACGAGCGCGAGGGCTCGCTCCACATTTGGCGCGTTCCGGGACGCGATGATCGCGCGCGCGAGCGAGCTCACCACCGGTGCCTGTGCCGGTGTCAGCGTCGATGCGGACGCAAGCAAACGCTCCAGGAAGGTCAGCTCACGGTCAGGAAGCGCAGTGACAATCATGTCCGCGACGACGGGATCGTCGCCACTGGAGGCAGCGACCGCCAGGAGGGCTCCGTCGCGACGGGCACCGGGAATCTCGCCGAGGGATGCGGCGAGCTGTTGACGTACGGTTGGCGTATGGTCCGAGAGGAGGTGCAGCACCGCGACCCGCATCAGGCTGTCATCGGCCGCCAGCATCGGCTCGGCGACACGAATGGCAGCGGCGCGTACCGGCGGGGACTTGTCTGCCAGTGCCGCTTCGATCGTCGCGCGATCGGCGCCATGCAATCCGTCGAGCGTCCAGAAAGCGTGCAGCCGCGCGCGCGGGTCGGCGTGTGTGCGCGCCATGGTGCGCAGCGCCGCGGCGACGGACGTGTCGCGTCGCTCCACCAGCAGCCGCTGCGCGGTGATGCGCCACCAGCCATTGGCATGCGCGAGGTATGGGACGAGTTGCGCCGGCGTCTTGCTCGAGAGGTGCGGCGTCTCGGCGGGCTTCGATGCAGTGGACGTGTGCACCACGCGCCAGATGCGACCGAGCCCGATGGGCTGCTCCATGCCGCGCTCGATGATCTTCTGCTCGAGATAGCCCGTGATGAACACGCGGTGCTGGATGATGCCGCGGTACATGTCCACCACGTACATCGTGCCGTCCGGCGCCGTCGTGATATTGACGGGACGGAAGCGTTCGTCTGTTGCGGTAAGGAATTCGCGCTTGTTGTACGCAGTGTGCGCCGTCGGAATGCCGGTGGCCTGATCCTGGACGAGCAGGTGGCCGACCATATTGCCGGCCGGCTCGATGACGAAGACACCCTGCTTGAGGTCCGCCGGTAGACGATCGCCGACGAACGCAGTTGGTGCGCCGGCGGAGGTGTAGTGCGCCAGCGTGCTGTCGGAGCGCATCGTCTCGGCGCGATAGCCGCGATTGACGGCAGGCGTCTTGTGCGCCGGGAACACCGCGACGTTGTGCGTGAGCTGCTCGTAGACGCCGCGTGGTGTCGGAAGCTCTGGGTTACGCATCGCGTAGTGCGACGACACCAGGTCGGCACGTAGCGGATCCTCGTTGCTGTTGCGATAGATGCGTCCGGACTCGTCCTGCGAGAGGCCCCACTGGCCCTCGTTCGGCGTCTGGCGGTAGATGATCTTCCCGTCGTCGCCCACGCGGAACTGGCCGCCGTAGTTGGCGTTGTGAATCCAGTTGTCGATGCCCCACATGAGGCCATTCGGCAGGTGCTCCGGATTGCCCGGGCCGCCATAGTCCTTGCGGATCAGCTCCTTCGTGTCGGCACGCAGGTCGCCGGTGGTGTCGCGCACGAGCCAGAGGTTCGGCGGTGCGGCGACCAGCACGCCGTGCTCGAGCACCTTGATGGCGCGCGGCAGCACGAGGCTGTCCATGAAGACGGTGGACTTGTCCATCTTGCCGTCGCCGTTCGTGTCCTCGAGGACCACGATCCGCCCGACGGGCCGATCTTCGCCGGTGCCCGCGAGGTTGGGCATGAAACCGCGCATCTCGACGACGTACATGCGACCGTCGGCATCGAAGTCGACGGCGATGGGATCCTGAACGAGGGGCTCGGCGGCAACGAGCTCGAGATGATATCCCGGCAGGGTATGAAAGAGCTTCTGCTCTGCCTCGGCGGTGTGCACGGGCGTAATCGCCGTGGCGGGCGCCGTGTCGTCGAGCGCCAGCACAGCACCTTCGCCCTGCGTCGCGGTGGAGGACGTCGACACGGAGCTCAGCGGTCGCCCGGCAGCGAAGCTGCGAAGGCCCAGCGCGGGAGAGGAGCGACCCGGCACAGGCTCCAACCGGCATGCGAGCGCAAGCGCCAGAAGAAGCGTCGCGCCGAGTGACGCGCGCCGGATGGGCAGGTGGCGGATGAAAGTCATCACGTACGACATATCCAGTGCTGGGGGACGGAGCCGCCGGTGAGGCGTAGGACGCCGAATGAGGCTCGGAATTGTACCGAGGCGTCAGGGTATGGGCCAAGGCGTGCGCACGATGGAGAACGCACGACCGACTCCGTTTGTTGGGAGGCGCCGAGCCCAATCCTTGTGAAATGCTTGTACGCGTACAGGCAATTCTTTCAAGTCTCTTGTGCGCGAGCGGCAGTACGGGGAGGGGTCGGGCATACATATATAGGCGGGGCATTTTCGAGCCTCGACATGACGAAGAAATTCGAGTCTTCGCAGCCTGGACACGCCCGCCGTCTTCCACCGATGCCATCCGCATATCGCCGCCTGAAACACGTCATCTACACGCGGTCGCTGGTCGCGGACTACTCGCTGTACTACGAGAGCGGAGCCGGACCATGTCATTCTCGTGACGGGTGGCCCCGATGGGTTCCGCGCCAACGGGTTGTCGATCGGAATGGACGCGATGCCGCAGCCGCCGAAGTGCGTGGCTTTCAGGGCGACAACGCGGTGTTCCCATAGGGCGACGGCGGACCGTCGAAGAGCGACGCGTTCATCGTCACCTCACTCGGGTTGACGTTCTAAGGGGCGCGTGCCGACCAAGCAAGGAATTCAGGCGCGGCGCGTGACGCGCGCAACGGGATCACGCGCCGTCGGCCGGGAGCTCCTGGACTTCGGCTTCCGCCGCGGCCCATCGGACGTCGATGTCGAGCAGTACCCGGTCACGAACTTCCTCGCTCATGGCCCCCATGCGAAATGCGTCGAGCACCTGGTCCTTTTCAACGAGCAGCAGGTACCGCCGGGCTCGCGAGAGCGCACCGGGAACGCCAGCTCCGTCGTCGCCGAGCTTCCCGAGCTGCGCTTCCGCCGCCTCGATCCGCTGTTCGTACTCGCGACTCAGCTCCTGACGTGCCCCGGGGCTGATACCTTGCACCTCCCGCATGTGATCGATCTCCTCGGCGGCAGCACGGGCGGACGACAGATCCGCCCGCGCGCGCTCCGCGTCCGCGCGGCGCTGATGCCGATTGCCAATACCCAGCCACGACATCAGCGGCGAGATGGTGAGGCCCTGCAGCAGAATCGAGAGGGCGACGACGCCGTACGTGAGCGTCACGAGAAAGTCGCGCTGTGGAACCGACGGTGGAATGCTGAGCGCGAGGACCATCGAGAGGGCGCCGCGCAAGCCACCCCAGACGAGCATCGTCGACCAACCGCGCGGAAGACGTTCGCGCCCGGGACGCAGCCGGTCGAATCCGAAAATGACCACGCTCCGCACCATCGTGACCACGACATAGGCCGCGAGGATCGGCTTCCACGCGGCAGCGAGCGTTCCGAGTCGCACCTGGAATCCGATCAGCAGAAACACCAGGGAGTTCAGCGCGAACGCGACATATTCCCAGAACGCCGTCACTGCCAGACGCGTGGAGGGGCGCATCCCGCGACGTGTTTCACGGTTGCCCGACAGCAGCCCCGCGGTCACGGTGGCGATCACTCCCGACACCTGGAGTCGCTCGCCGGCGATGAACGACCCATACGCGGCGATGGTCGTTACCGTGATCTCGAGCATGCCATCGTCGAGCCGCGTGATGACATGCGCGCAGGCAATGCCGATCATCCCGCCGACGATGATGCCGCCGCCAATCTGGTACACGGCATCGAAGGCGAAGTACGCGGTGTTGGGCTCGGCGTTGAGGAGGAATGCAAGGGCCACGGTAAAGAAGACGGCGGCGGTGCCGTCGTTCACGAGGCTCTCCCCTTCGATCAGCACCGCGAGGCGTCGTGGGGCGCCGAGCGTGCGGAAGAGCGACACCACCGAGATGGGATCGGTGGCCGCGATCAGTGCCGCGAAGAGAAACGCGACGTTCCACCCAAGCGCGATGCGCACACCCGCCAACGCGAGCGCGGGACCGAGCAGCGCGGCGGTGAGCAGTACCGCGACGGCGACGCCCGGAAGCGCGAGCAACAGGATCGTGAAGCGGTCGCGCCAGAAGTCCTCCGCCTCCATGTGATAGGCCGCCTCGAACAGCAGGCCCGGGAGGAAGAGTGCGAAGAGCAGATCCTTCGTGAGGACGGGGACGGCAACGACGCGCGCGGCGCCGAGCAGGCCGCCCGCGGCAACGAGCGCGACGGTGTAGGGAATGCGGAGCGTCCGCGCCACGATGGCGACCGCCGCGGCGACACCGAACAGCAGGACGACCATGCCGCCAAGTTCCATTGCAGTTTCGCGCTCGAAGATGTTTCGGTGCGCGCTGCGCGGCACCGTTCCGCTGTGAAAGATACGACCGTGAGGCACCTGCCGTGACCGCCGACAACGCCGATTCGAACGAGGTCGCCCGCACGGACGCCGGAGTGCCGGAACGACGGAGCCATGCGCGTTCCGATCCCGATTTCGTGGCGCTCGTCAAACGGCAGGAACGGGGAAAGCTGAAGCTGTACATCGGCTCCGCTGCCGGAGTCGGCAAGACCTACCGGATGATCAACGAGGCGCACGATCTGCGGGGGCGCGAGATCGACGTCGTCGTCGGGTTCATCGAGACGCACAACCGCGCCGACACGGACGCACAGGTGCGCGACATCGAGGTCGTTCCGCGCCAGAAGATCGAATATCGCGGAGTCACCCTCGAGGAGATGGACGTCGACGCGGTGATTGCACGGCGCCCCCAGATTGCCGTCGTCGACGAGCTCGCGCACAGCAACGTTCCAGGCGCCCGCCATCGCAAGCGGTGGGAAGACGTCATGCAGCTCCTCGACGAAGGCATCAACGTCATCTCGGCGTTGAACGTCCAGCACGTGGAGTCGTTGAACGACGTCGTCGCCTCGACGCTTGGTGTCACGGTGCGCGAGACCGTTCCCGATTGGGTGGTGGCATCCGCCGATCAGGTGGTGAACCTCGACATCTCGTCCGAGGACCTCTGCCAGCGGCTGCGCGAGGGGAAGATCTACACGCCCGACAAGGTCGACGCCGCGCTTCGGAACTTCTTCACGGACGAGAACCTCACAACCTTGCGCGAGCTCGCCCTTCGCGAGGTTGCGGGCGCGGTTGATCGCTCGCGCGAGGAGATCGTACGTCGGGAGACGGGAGAGATGCCGTCCGCCGCGCCGCGAACGGTGGAGCGCGTGCTGGTCGCGATGTCGAGCAACCCGCCGTACACCGCCGCGCTGCTGCGCAAGGCGAGTCGAATCGCCGGACGACTCAATTCCGACTGGTACTGCGTCTACGTACAGACCAGCGACGAGCGCGCCGATCGCATCGACAGCACGGTACAGCGCACGCTGGTCGCGAACATCCAGCTGGCCCAGTCGATGGGCGCCGAAGTCGTGAAGCTCACAGGCGACGATGTGGCCGCCGCACTGTCGCAGTTCGCAACGAAGAAGGGCGTGACGCTGCTGATCGTCGGACAGAGCAAGCGTTCACGTCTCCATTATCTCACGCGGGGCTCTGTGGTCGAGCGCCTCCTGAACAATACCGCGGGGCTGGACGTCCTCGTGGTGTCGTTCGATCCGGCGAAGCCATCGGGAAAACGGTCGTGAAAATCAGTCATCGCTTGTATCTCACGGTCTTGCCGGCCGCGCTCGCCGTGCTGCTCCTCGCCGCCCTCACCTACTGGGGACAGTATGCGCGCACGGCGCCCGAGCTGGTGCTCGTGATCGCGGCCATCGCCATCGCACTTGGTAAGTCGCCCGGCCCCCCCGACGAGATCGACGAGATCGAGCGGGTCGTCGACCGGCTCTCGAATGCCATCGAGATCGCCGAGGTGAAGAGTGCGGACCGCGAACAGCTCTTCGAGCGGCGAGCGCATGACTACGCGCTGCTCCTTGCGTCCATCGCGGATGCATCCACCAAGCGCCTCGAGGAAGTGCGGCTGCCGCTGCACATTCTGCTCGACAACCATTTCGGCGAGCTGAACGAGAACCAGGAAGAGATGCTGGGCGCCGCCCGCGCCGCGGCCGAAGCGGCGGATGCCGACATGCTCAGCCTTCGGCAAATCGCGGCGCTCGACCTCGGCGAACAGCCACTGCGAGAGCATCGCATGCGGCCGTCTGACATCGTGGATGCCGTGCGCCCGCTGCTCCTCTCCGCGGCCGATGCCGCCGGCGTCACGCTCGAGATCGACGTCGCGCCGCTGCTGCCCGCGGTGAAGGGCGATCGCGCGCTTCTTCAGGGTGCCCTCGTCACCATCCTTCGCGATACGGTCGCCAGTGCGCCACGCGACAGCAGGGTACGTCTCGAAGTGAGCGGCGAAGATGCCGCGATTCATGTGATCGTCACAGGTGTTGGAGCGACAAGTGTCTCGGTTCGCTGGGCTGCCGCTGTGCGCGTGGTGCAGGCCCATGCGGGCACGGTGAATCGTGGCGCAAACGAACTGCATATGCAGCTACCCGCAGAGGGCCGTTGAATGTCGGTGAATAGTGTGGGACCTGGTTGGCGCATGCCGTCGGTGGCCGCCCACATGGGGATGTTGCTCGTGTGTTCTTGCGGTGGGGGTAAAGCGGAACAGGCACGCGACCCGTCCGCGGAGGCAGACCGACTTGAAGGTACATGGGACTTGAACCTGCGCCTCGAGCGCGCAATGTCGCTTTCTCCCACGGCCGCGCCGCTGCCGTTTACCGTTCGCGGCGCGGTGACGATGATGGCGAATCGGCGTACCGATGTGTCGTTCCCATCGATCTCCCAACCGACGCAGATCGGCGTCTATCAATTGGCGCTGGACTCACTCGGACTGGCGCGCTGGGAGGAGGGGGAAGTGCCGGGGCTGGCCGCGCGTGAAATGAGACCAGCTGCTCACCCTCGCGGCGATCAGCCGGACTCGGTTGTCATCGTGCTCAATCCCAGCATTCCCACCCGCGAGATTCGCTTGATGGGGGTCTTCGACGGACCCGATGTTCGCGGTGCGTGGACGGCAGAATCCCCACTCGTCAGTGGCCGCTCGTGTGTCTTGCTCACGCCGCACCAAGCATCCGACGTACGTCCGCTCCTCCCGTGTGCTTCGACAAGTCGTCGAGCTGTGCCGTGGTCGCGCACAACACGTCAAGCACCGGTTCCCGCGGCCACTCCGCCGGCAGCTCAGCCCGCGCCTTCTCGTACAGATACGCGAGGATCTCGGCGAGCGCGGCGGCGTGCTCCTCGATCGACTGGGGGCGCGCTACGATGGGCGCGTCCGGAGGCAGTTTTTCCATGCAATAGTCTCGTTTCCCCTCTACCCACCGCATACGCTCTTCCAACCAGGATGCGTGCGACAGTGACCCGTGCCGCCGTTTCGCGCTCGCGAGCGACTGAATCTCCGCTCGGAATGTGGCCTCAATTGACACCGCGAGTTCATCTAGCTCGTGAGGCGGCCGGACGATGGTGCACCCTAGAACTTCTTTCTGAACTCGTTCTTGGTGCCGATCCAGAACCAGTACACCGCGTTGCCTTCAATAATCCCCGCCGCGCGATAGTGGTCTCCGACGCGAATCTCGCAGACACTGCTATCGTGACCCATGGTCTTGAAGTCGAGACCGGGGGCGTTGGAGTTGGCTTGCCATCGCTTGTACGTCTCCCGCGCGCGATCCTTCACATCGGATGAAAGACGCCGGTAGCAGGCCCAGAAGTCCCGCGTAATGTGAGACTCGTAGCGGCGCGGCGTGCTCACGAGCTGCGACTACAAGTCTTCGAGGCGAAGCGGCTTGGTTTGACCCTTTGCGATCTGCTCGCGCGCGCGAGCAACGAGGTGCGCAAACGAAGGGGACGCAAACGCAGCGGCCCATTCGCCATCCTCCGTACTTGACGGCGCTTCGATGGTGTCCACGCACAACATTGCGCGCGGTGGAGTCACATCCCACACGCGAATGCTACGCTGATCGGTACGCTCGCTGAAGAGACGGACTGATGAAACGGCCACAGCTACTCCTCTCCGGCAGGTGCGAGTGGTGCGGGCAGCCGCTCGATAACGCGATTGAACATCGCCGCGAGTTTCCGGAACGACTGCTCAGGCATGACTATTTGCGCGACCGGTTGGATATGCACACTGCTCGCCACGCCAGAGACAGGCTGAATGACGATCTGCCCGAATGAAATGTATACTTGATCGTTCACGTGATGTAGCAGCGCCTCGTTTGCAAAGATGACCGGGACGGACTCACCACGCCATTCTGCCTCTACCCTTCCGCTTGCCACGTTGGGCGCGCTGCCCTGCTGACTGTCGATCATGACTGTTCAATACACCGTGTAACAAGAAAGTGCCGCCGATCACGAGGCAAGCTGTGGGCCAGGCGCATCGGTCCGCTAGGGATCGCCCAGAATGACGTCAGGACGACGCGCCCGGTCACATTCCGCTCATGCCCATTTTCGAGTCTTCGCCTGAGTGGCCGATCAGCTCCGGTCCATCCAGCTCTCGTCCGTGTCCTCATCCACCAGCGGCCCGCGGTCGGTTTGGGAAGGGGGCTCAGTGGTCACGGACAGGGCGTTTCCTCGACCAAAATGAGCGTGAGTTCAATGTCGGGGACGCTGCGAGCCGCTCACGTGGTCACTCACAGCGGTGGCCGCGGCCCCCTCTCTGCGAAGGAGACTAGCGCTAGCCCCACAACGACGCCCTGAAGAAGAAGCGCGATTATCCACGAGCGCGCCAACAGTGCGCCCTCTCCAAGCGCACCCGACACGTAGAACGCCCCGATGACGGAGAGGACGAGCCAACCGAATCCACACGCGCGAAGTGCGAGGTCAACCTGCGTCAGCGTCGTCTCTCCATGCCATTCGTGACAGAATGGGCACTTTTTCGCTCCTGTGGGGATGTCGGAGCAGCAAATGGAGCAATTGGACGCATTCGGTGGGCTGCTCCGTTCGCGTGTATCGGCGCGAGCTGACTCGCGTGAGATCCCGCGGCCAAAACCGTTCATGGCGTATGCTTTCCGTACTGGGGCTTACCTTTCTGGTTCGCATAGTGGCCGCCCTTGTGCGATGAGCCGCTGCTGCCTTTGTATGTGCCGCCGTGGCTAATCTGAGTGCGCCCCACCGCCATAGTTCACGCGCGGGCTGGCACTGCGGTTACGACTCGACGAAGGCGATCGGTGCGACGGCGCACTATGCGGCCGGCTACTGCGAGAGCCGCTGCTGTGCGACGAACTGCGGTGGCCTCGCTGCGCTGAAGCGGGGAGGACGGCACAGCAGAGACCGAGGACAGCGATGAGGATGCTCGGGCGCATCATGGAAGCCTCCTTCGGCGTGGTGGGCTGCCCCCCCCCGCGATCGGGGCCGCACGCATAACGAGTATGCAGATGAGCGTCCGCGCTAATCTTAGAAAATCCTAATGCGACTCCCGCTGCCGTCAGGGCGGTTCTCGCATGAGCGAGTAGGCCACTCAGACGGACGCGGAGCGATATGTCTCGGGTATGAGAGGGGGTATCTGGCGGCGCGGTGCGCGTTGCGAGCGTCTAAGGTGGCAATTCTACAGCACTTCTGGGCGCGGCTCTATTCCTCGCGCGACAACCCCCGTATGACGAGCTCCGCCCCACTTCCCGGCGCGGGAGCGGGGCGACGAAAGGTGCTGCCCGACGTATCTTCCTGCTGGAAGCCTCGCACCCTCCTGAACTCCGCCATCCATCGTGTCGACCCTCGAGCTCGTCGCTGCACTTGTTGGTGCGCTGAGCGTCTACCTCAGCGTTCGGCAGAACATCTGGAGCTGGCCGACCGCAATCGTGAACGTCGTGCTGTACACGCTCGTGTTCTACGACGCGAAGCTCTACGCCGACATGGGCCTCCAGGTGATCTACGCGGTGCTCTCCGTTTACGGATGGTACGAGTGGCTCCACGGCGGTGAGAACAAGACGGAGCTGCACGTCACGCGAACGGGGCGAAGGCTCGCGATTGTGCTTTCCCTCATCGGCGTTGCGGGCGCGGCAGTCCTTGGTGTCATTCTCCGCGGAGCCACCGATGCCGCACTGCCATTCATGGACTCGTTTCTCTCCAGCACGAGCCTCATCGCGCAGTGGATGATGACGAAGAAGAAGCTCGAGAACTGGATCGTGTGGATCGCCGTCGACGTCCTCTACGTCGGCATGTTCGCGTTCAAGCATCTCTACCTCACGTCGGCGCTGTACGCAGTGTTCCTCGGGCTGGCCGTGCGCGGCTACATCGACTGGCGTCGCTCGATGACGTCGCAGCTCCAGGTCGCGGTCTGACCGATGGCGCATCCCTCGCTCTCTGAGTCCAGCGAACACACCCGGGTGATCCGCATCTGTGTCACCGGCCCGGAGTGCACGGGCAAGACGACGCTCGCCCATCGCCTCGCCGCGCACTTCGGCGCCGAGCATGTGCCCGAAGCGGCGAGACTCTATGCCGAGCGCACGAACCGCGAGCTCACCTCGGCTGACGTCGAGATCATTGCCGCCGAGCATATCACGATGGCTGATGATGCGGCGCGACGCGTGATCGACCGCGGTGGTGGCGCGATCGTCTTCGACACAGACCTCGTGAGCACGGTCGTTTACGCCAAGGACTACTACAACTTCGCATCGACATGGCTCGAGGATGAAGAGCGTCACCGAAGGGCTGACCTCTATCTACTCTGCGACGTCGACGTCCCGTGGGTCAGCGACGGAATCCGCGATCGTCCAAGCGATCGTGTCACGATGTTCAATCTCTTCGCCAACACGCTGGCGGCACGCGAGGCACACGTGACGGTCGTGCGTGGAGACTGGGACGCGCGCTGGCAAGTCGCCGTTACGGCATGCCGCGCACTGCTTGGCGCAGGCGAATATCGATAGGCGAAAGCGGACCGCGCTTCAGAACGCAAACCTCGCGTTCACCGTGACGTTCCGCGGGGCGAGCACATAGTAGTACGGCTCCTGGTCTGAAGGGCCGGCCGGTGTGTTCGGTCCTGCGCCCGGGTAGCCGCCGGTGTAGACACGACGGTCGAGCAGGTTGCGCACCTGCACGAGCAGCGACTGCCCGGCAACCCTGAACGTTGCGCCCGCATCGGCATACCACGCGCTCGGCACCACGAACCGCGGATCGTTCGTGTTGGTCAGCATCATCCGCGACACGTAGCGTCCGTCGACGTCGAGGGAGAGCCACGACGCCAGCTCCGAGCGGAAGCCGTGGTTGCTCACGAAGCGCGGCGTCATGAGCGGCGTGACGTTGCGATAGACGACACCGGTGGCATCATCGCGATACTCCGCGATGCTCGCATCCGTGACCGACACATTGCCGACGAACGCGAGCGACGGCCGCAGCTGCCAGGTGATGTCGCCTTCCACGCCGCGCCGAAGGCTCCGGTCCACGTTCTTTCGTAGCTCGTATCCGAGCTCGCTGATCGCGCCGATCGCGGCAATCTCATTGTGGAACTGCATCAGGAAGAGATTGGCCTGGGCGCGAACCGTCGAGCGCTGGAACGTGACGCCAGTTTCCAGATCGTACGCCGTCTCGGGGTGCACGCGATCGAGCGGCAGCACCGAACGCGCGGTCACGCTATCGACGTCATCGGCGCCCGCGAACATGTCGGAGCGCGTCGGCTCGCGTCCGTTCAGCCCCGCGCTTGCGTACGCACTCACTCCCCGCGCGACAGCGACGCTCACGCCCGCCTTGGGATTCACGAAGGTCCAGTTGACTGATGCCGGCAGAACACCCGAGCCCGCGGTGGGATCGTAGCGAAACTGCACGAGGCGAAACTGGACGTCCCCGGAATACGAAACCACCCCTGATGTCACCGAGCCCTTCACGAAAGCGCTCTGCTCTCCCTTGTATCCGGTGTTGTCGTAGTACCGCGTAACGAGCTCGGGACGCTGCGTCTGCCAATGTTCGCGTGCATATCGCGCGACGTTCACGCCGACCGACCCAGACGAGGAGGCACCCTGCCAATCGAGTGCGCTCGTGAATCCACCCCAGCGCGAATGGAGGAGGTAGTGATAGGCGTCGTCCACACTGCTGGCTGGATAATCGTACCAGCCCCCTGCATCGAAGCCATACGCCGTGGTTGCGATGCTCGCACTCGGCGACACCGCATGCGTCCACGCGAGGCTCAGCAGATCCTGGTGAAAGCGATCGCCAACTGCGGTCGCGGGCGTGTTGCCGAACGGGTTGTCGCGCGGCGTGGTGTTCAGCACCGACAGGGGCGACGCATAGTACGCCTGCTGGTTCGACGAGAGTCCGGCGAGCAGCGACAGCTTCACGACGTCCGATTGGCGGAACCATCCAGCGCTCGCGAAGGTGCTGCGCGAGCTGTTCCCCGAGTTGTAGCGGTAGCCGTCCGTGTGTTGCGCCGACCCGCGGACGTACGCCGCGAAGCCGCCCGGAAGCATGCCTGTCTGATACACCGCGCTGCCACGCGTCGTGTTGTACGACCCCGACGTCAGCTGCACTTCCGCGCCGCGATTCACGACGGCAATCGGCACCGACTCGAAGTTCACCGAGCCCGCATACGATGCGGTTCCGTGGCTGGAAGAGCCAACGCCACGCTGCACTTGAACCGACGAGATGCTGTTCGCGAAGTCCGGAAAGTTCGAGAAGTAGAGGGACTGGTCTTCCGGCTCGTTCAGCGGAATACCGTCGAGCGTGAGGTTGATGCGCGTCTGGTCCATGCCGCGCAGGCGCATGTACGAGTAGTTCGACGCAGAGCCGCTCTCGGAATACGCCGTGATTCCCGGAGCCATCTGGAGCAGGATGGGCGTCTCCTGACCGGCATATCGTCGTTGGATCTCCGCGCGATCGATCGTCTTCGCCGAGATCGGCGCGGACGGACTGCGGATCGCGTTGACCTGGACGCCTTCGAGGCGCTGTGCGCGTCGTGCTCGCGCCGAATCGGCAGCGACGGAATCGGCGTGCGTGCGCAGCGTGTCGGATGCCGACGTGGTTTGCTGCGCGGCGTTCAGAAGAAGAACAACGGTGAGTGCAAGCACTGCATGCTCCGGTCTCGCGTGAATCAGCGGAGGGAGCAGGGGAGGAGCCGAATCCTACGCAACGAAAACCGCGTCGCTCGAGCTTCCGAATCCCAGTGACGCTCCCTTCGCTGGAATTACCCAGATCAGGTTCGACGGGTGTGATCTCAGCCCGCGTCCGGTGTACTGGACGAAGGCACCCCGTGCCACTCCTGGAATGATAACGAGGGTGGAGCGGCGCGCCAGCGCCAACGCCAGCGTGAGCGCGAGCGTGAGCCTCCAGCCACCAGCCCTTCAGAGCCCGAGCTCTCGCTCGAGCCCGAGCGCGGGCTCTGATTTGCTCAATGCTGGAGGCTCACGCTCATGCTCGCGTCAGCGCTCGCGCGAAATGCGATCTCAAGCTCGGTTGTGAACGAGTACTTCGTACAGGAGTACTGCGGTACTCCATACTCAGTCCTTTGGGAACGAACCGACGTTTGCGACGATCGGAACAGGACTGAGTACGGAGTATTTTAGTACCACGTGTGACCACGTGTACGGAGTACTGCTGCGTTTGAAGGAAAAGCTCCGACTAACGCTCCAATCCGACTCGGCTCGCAGTCGGCACGACGTCCGCCACCGCGCGCGTGAGATAGTCGCCAACGTTCTTGTCGCCGCCCGGCTCCCAGCCCGTGGCCAACTCGGAGAGATGTTCTCGCCGCGCCGTGGTCAGCGCGTCCATCACATCGCAACCAGCGGCGGTGAGCTGGTAGCGTCGCGCGTGCGAACCGTCCGTCGCCGACGCATGCACGAGCTCGCGCCCGCTCAGCTCATCGAGCGCAGCACCCACGCGCTCCACCGGGAGGTCGCGCTCACGCCCGATGTCGAACGGACTGCGGTCTGGATCACGCTCGATGCGCACGAGCAGCCACGCCGCGAGCGCCGAGAGCGTTTCTCCCGCGCGCTCCACGATGCGCTCGATGTGCTGTCGCTGCACCGCACGATCGTCGAGCGACCGCAATGCCGCCGCGAGCTGCGCCTCGGCGCTCGCTTCGTCGTCCGGACGCGCGAACGCCTCTCCGATCTCGCTTCCCGTGTCAGCGGCGGAAGCAGCGGCCGTCGCGCGGAGCGGACGTTCGGGCATGAGCCACGTGAGCACGAAGCCAACGGCGCACACTGTCGCGGCCACAAGGAAAACCGTGTTCAGTGCGCCGGTGAATGCGGTCGAATACGAAGCCCGCGCGATCGGATCCATCTGCGTGAGCATCTGAGACGTCATTCGGGTCGCGCCAGTCGCGGAAGTCATGTTCGGAAGCATCGTCGCGAGGTTGCGCGATAGCCGCCCAGCGAAGATGGCCCCGAGGATGGCGGTGCCAAGCGACCCACCGATCAACCGGAAGAGCGTGGCGCCGGATGTCGCCACGCCGAGGTCTTTGAAGTCCACGGCATTCTGCACCGCGATCACGAGCACCTGCATCACCATGCCGAGCCCGAGGCCGAGTATGAGCATGAACAGGGAGGTCAACAGTTGGCTCGTGCCGAGGGCAAGGCGCGACAATAGAAAGAGCGCCGCGGTCATGATCCCCGTGCCGAGGACCGGAAAGATCTTGTAGCGGCCCGTTCGGCTGATCATGTGTCCCGAGACGATCGACATCATGAGCATCCCGCCCATCATTGGTAGCATCTGCATGCCAGAGGCGGTGGGGCTCACGCCCTTCACGACCTGGAGAAACACGGGGAAGTAGGTGATGGAGCCAAAGAGCGCGAACCCCACGATCAACCCCACCGCCGACGTGACCGCAAACGCCGGCTCGGCGAACAGTCGCGGCGGCAGCACCGGTTCCGCGGCGCGCTGCTCCACCGCGACGAAGCCGGCGAGCGCGAGCGTCGCCACCGCAATCATCCCGACAATCGTGGGCGACGTCCACGCGTACGTCCCGCCGCCGAGATCGGCGAGCAGCGTCAGGGCGCTGAGCACCACCGCGAGCAGTGCGGATCCGGCGTAGTCGATCGTGTGAGCGCGACGCTCGGCGCGCGCGGGAAGCGTCGCGGCCAGCACGACGAGTGCTACGACGCCCAGCGGCAGGTTGATGTAAAAGATCCAGCGCCACGAGAGATGCGTGGTGAAGAAGCCGCCGAGCAGCGGACCGGCGATGCTCGCGAGGCCGTAGACCGCGCCGAAGAGTCCCTGGTAGCGCCCGCGATCACGCGGCGGAACGATTTCCCCAACGACCGCTTGCGTCGTGACCATGAGGCCACCGCCTCCCAGCCCCTGCACGAAACGGAAGGCGATAAGCTGCATCATCGACTGGCTCAAGCCGCAGAGCGCCGAGCCGGCCAGGAAGACGATCACTCCGACCTGGAGCACGACCTTCCGACCGAAGAGGTCTCCCAGCTTTCCGTAGATCGGCGTAACGATGGTCTGGGCGAGGAGATAACCGGTGACCACCCACGCCAGGTGCTCCAGTCCGCCCAGATCGCCGACGATCGTGGGCAGCGCCGTGGAAACAATTGTCGAATCCAGCGCGGCAAGCAGCATCACCAGCAGCAGGCCGCTGAAGACGACCAACACCTGCCGATGCGTCAGGGTAGGCTCCATTGTCATCCCATGGTAAGGTCCGGCGCATAGCTTTTTCCGCGCAGCCGGGCCGATGTCGCCCGGATGTCTCCCTGCCCAGAGCACCCACACATTTCGAGGTTGGCATGACCCGTACCTCTACAATCCTGCAGACCGCGCTGTTCGCGGCAACGGTGGCGCTGCCCGTGGTCGCCGGCGCCCAGAACTTCAAGGTCGAGAAGTGGAACATCGGCGGCGAAGGCGGCACTGACTACGTGACCGCTGAGCCAGGCACCGGCCGCGTTTTCGTCTCGCGCGGCACGCACGTGATGGTCGTTGACGGAGCCACCGGCAAGGTGCTCGGCGACATCCCCAACACGCCGCGCACGCACGGCATCGGCATCGCGCCGAAGTGGAACCACGGCTTCACCACGAACGGCGGCGACTCGACGGTCACGATGTTCGACCTCAAGACCCTCGCGTTCATCAAGAAGATTCCGGTGAAGGTTGGAGGCCTCGACGGCATCATGTATGATGACGGCGACGACAAGATCATCCTGACGAATCACAGCCATCCTGGTACGGCTGTCTCGATCGACCCGAAGTCCGGCGATATCACGGGCACGGCAGAGTTGGAGGACAATGCGCCCGAAGGCGCGGCGGCAGACGGCAAGGGACGCATCTTCGTGAACAATGAAGGCAAGAACACGATCCAGGTGATCGACGCCAAGTCCATGAAGGCCGTCGCCTCCTGGCCGATCGCTCCGTGCGACGGCCCGACGGGCATCGCGTACGACAAGGCCTCGAACCGGATCTTCGCCGGCTGCGGCAAGACGTCGGTCGTCGTCGATGCGGCAACGGGTAAGGTGGTCGCGAACATTACCAACGGCGATCGCGTCGACGCACTCGGCTACGATGACGCACAGAAGCTCATCTACATTCCGTCCGGCGCCGGTACCGGCACCGTGACGGTTGTTCACCAGGACGGCCCCGACAAGTACACGGTCGTCGCGAACGTCCCGACGGTTGCGGGTGCGAAGACGATTGCGGTGGATCCTATCCGCCACGCGGCGTATCTCTTCCAGCCCGAGCGTGGCCCGTCCACGCCGGCTCCCGCAGGCTCACCCGCGGGCACGCGTCCGACGCCTGGCGCGATCGGCAACGCCTGGTTCATCACGATCACGCACTAACAGCGACTTCTCCGCGGCTACTCGCCGAGCGCAACATCGAGAGCGCCGGGCCTGATGGTCCGGCGCTTTCGCATATTCTCCGGAGAGGAGTCCCGATTGGACCGTGTCGGGGCCACGCAATATCTTCAGGTCATCTGCTCCGCGACAAGCAACGACTGCCACCGACGCGCTAAAACGCCACCGAGCGCAGGCACTTCGTCTCGCCGCCCAGTACGGGGCGACGGACGTTCGCGTATTCGGTTCCGTCGCACGTGGACACGCCAATGAGTCGAGTGACATCGACTTACTGGTTCGGATGAGCCCCGGGCGAAGTGTGTTTGATATCGGCGGCCTGCTCATGGACCTCCAGGACCTGCTAGGCAGGCGCGTGGACCAGGCAAAGGGGCGGTTCACCCAGGAAGACCCCATTGGCCTCGCTGGGGGGATGAACCTGTATGGGTTTGGTGGCGGGGACCCGGTCAATTTCTCCGATCCCTTTGGGTTGTGCCCGCCACAGAGCCGTGATCTTACAGATTGTCAGTTCGTTCAAAAGTCCGCGGATTGGGCGGCGAGGAACGGGCACACGGGCCTGCTGAATGCCATTGCTGGGGTTGATGCCGTCCTTACGGCAATTGGGGAAACCACATCAATGGAGAGTGGCGGGATCGGAGGCCCGGCAGGTGCGGGCATAGGCCTCGTCGGCAAGGGCGAAGCCGCTACCTATCTGTATCAGAAGCTAGGAGCTGCAGGCGAGCATCTGAAAGTTGGCATAACGAAGAATCTGGCTAGCCGTTACAGTGCTGCAGGGCTTGCAGGCGGGCGGCTGAACGTTCTTGCGCAGGGAGCGAAGGATGCGATGTTAGCGCTAGAACGAAGTCTGCACGAAGCACTTCCCATCGGTTCAGGGGAAGGGCAACGGTTCTATATCGAGAAGCAGGCCGCTAAAGGATTGAAAACTCCACCTTATGAACCATGAAATACCAACTCGTGCTCCAGTGGCCAGCAACATCGATCAAGGATTTTGATGACTTGATCGAAGTCGAGAATATCCTTGAAGAGAACCTGTCAACGTCGAGTGAAGTCGACGGTCACGATGCTGGCTCTGGCGAAATGAATATCTTCATTCTTACGGACGATCCTGCTGGGACATTCGTAGAAGTCGAGCGGGCCTTATCAGGCAATGGAATGTGGGCCGATGCGCGTGTCGCTTATCGCGAGCTTGACGGTGAGGAGTTTAGTGTTCTCAAGCCCAAGAATCTGACTGATTTCAAGGTCGCGTGACGCATGCTTTGGCGAGAATAGACGTGAAGCCCGACCAAGAACACCCGTCGGGCTTCTCTCTTTAGCGGCTAGGAGGAATGCGTACACGGACCCGTCGCTCGCGTGCTAGCCGTGCTGGAGGAGCACACCATCGAGCATGGCGAGAACGGTCTGCTGCTGGGCCTTGGGGAGGCGGGAGAGGCGCTCGAGCTGGCGCTGGAGCTTGGGCGTCGGGCCCCGCTTGCCGGGGTGCGCGCTGGTGACGCCGAGCAAGACATCGGTGGGCACAGCGAAGAACGCGGCGAGCTTGGGCACGAGGGTCACGGGGAGCCGGAGCCGGCCGACCTCGTAGTGGGCGAGGGTCTGCTGCGCGACGCCCACGTGCGCGGCGACCGCCTGCTGGGTGAGGCCCGCTTCCTGGCGCAGGTGCGCGAGGCGGCAGCCAAGCTCCGTGGGGAGCTGCCGGTAGGTGGGCATCTCCCGATCCCATGGAGAGCGGCAGTGATCTCCTCTCTCGCAGCAAGACGCCACGGACCGAAACAAACCCTCCGCTTGCATGTAGCGCGTTTGGGCTACATATTTCTGGATACTGGAGGTATCGAATGTCGAAAAGCGCCACCGTCCGTGCTCGTGTCGAGCCCATGCTGAAGGAACAGGCTGAAGGCGTGTTGGGGGAACTTGGCCTCAACGCCACCACGGCGATCACGCTTTACTACGAGCAGATCGTCCGGCGTCACGCAATTCCGTTCGAGATCTCCCTGCCCAACGCCACCACGCTCAGCGCAATGCGCGACGCGGAGACCGGCAACGGTCTCACACGCGTCCAGGATGCCGCCGCGCTGCTCGCCGCGCTCGATAGCGACGACTGATCTGTGCTGACGCCCTCATTTACCGGGCAGTACAAGCAGGATCGGAAGCGAGCGAAGAAACGAGGATGGGACGTCGATGCACTCGATCGAGTCGGTACCCGACTCATTGCGCAGGAAACACTCGAAGCACGGTATCGAGTGCATCAGTTGCACGGCGGGTACGCCGGACATTGGGAGTGCCACGTTGAGCCGGACATTCTGCTGATCTGGTACTACTCAGGCGAGACGGACATCGTGTTCGTCCGCGCCGGATCGCACTCGGATCTTTTTGGCTAACGGTGCTGGCGAGACCATTCACAATGCGTTCTTCGATCGGCCTCAATCCTTGAAAGTCACATTCTTCTCTGATACGGACACGCTCTACATCGAGTTCAAGCCGGGCTCGATCGCGGAGACGCGCGACCTGGACGAAAACACGCTACTCGAACTTGATGAAACGGGCGGGATCTGCGGGATTACCGTCGAACACGCGACCGAACGGACCGGGATGCCGACCTTCTCCAACGAGCAGGTCGCCGCCTAGGCGAAGATCGCCGGCGCGGTCGGCATAGTCTCAACGGCACGCACACGTAAGTCGCGCCAATGTCTAGCCGGTGACTGACCGTCCGTCTCAGGGCTGAGCACCTATCAGCTTCCCAGCCGAGACCACTGAAGTCATACCAGCACAACTCGTAGGTATGATTCCCGCCGGTTAGGTGAAAACCGACAGTTGGATCGGGAGACGGGTCGGTTCACGCAGGAAGACCCCGTCGGCATTGCGGGTGGCATGAACCTCTACGGCTTCGCGGGCGGGGATCCGGTCAACTTCTCCGACCCGATGCGATTATGTCCAACCTGCGGCGATGAGGCCGTCGACTACTACGCGGGTGTAGCGACATCATCGAAGTCCGCAGTGGCTCGCGGTGCTGCAAACGTTGGCCTTGCCGTTGCCTCGCTGTGGACATCGGACACGTGGAAAGAGACGGCGATGACTCTCGCCTCGGTGGCGCCCGTGGGACGGCCGGTTGGTACATTCACGCACTTTGGTTATGCGGAAGACGCTGCGAATTTTGCGAACGGACTTCGCAAAGGATCATTTGCGGCGGGTCGGGCAACAACGATTGAATCAGGAGCGGAGGCTGTCGAAACGCTGGCACTTCCTGGGCGCGCTACTCCGCCAAACGCGTCATATCGAGTAACGCCAGAATGGTGGAGATATGTAAAAGGCCCGACGCGCGTCGCGCCGGCGAATGGCCAGCCTGGCGGTGGGTGGGAGTACAATTGTCCGACGGGGACGGGACCAGGTACCGTGAGTGGACCGAAGCCAATTCCTTGAAACGGAGCGAGATGATTCATGAGCAACCAAGACAATCCATTCAAGGTCGGTGATCGTGCGGTGTTCACACCGGATGAACGCACCATAGGATGGTATCAACATTCCTTTGAACGATGGGCCATCTATCCCGGATACGAAGGCGTCGTCACCAGAATCGACACAGACGCAGGTAGAGCTGGACGCTAGCATAGCGACTGACAGGTCTTCTCTGCGCCGAGCACCCGTCACGCTCGCAGGGCGAGGCCACCGACATCGCGCTCATACCGTTCCGTAGTTACGATTCCGCAGGTTAGGTGAAAACCGACAGTTAAATCGGGAAACGGGACGGTTCACCCAAGCCTCAGCTACGAGCGCGTCCTCCGCGCGCTACAACGCGGAGGCTGGGTCGTCGTGCGATAGCGCGGGAGTCACATCCGCTTGCAGAAGCACACCGCGCAGGAGACGCTCAAAATCATCGTCCCCGCGCACCGGCCGATCGCTCAACGCTATCGCACATCCTCAAGCAGGCGCAGCTGACCGTCGAGGATCCCTAAGTACATCAATCGCTCTGGAGCTTCTGGCGTGGATTGCGAGATACCAGCTTGCGGGTTGAGAACGCCGTGAGACTGGCCTACCTCCCTTTCTTGGTCCGGGCGATTTGCGCATGCGCTTCTGTCCGCGCCCCCACTCCCCCACTAGCTTAACCGACCTCACAAAGCGCACTCCTCACCGTGACGGCAACGTCGCAGGAACAGACCCACGCATGAACAACCTCTCCATCGTTTTCCTCGCGGAGCTGGTGGGCAGCACCCTCCTCACGCTGCTCGGCTGCGGCGTAGTCGCGAACGTGGCCCTCACCAAGACCAAGGGCAACAACGGCGGATTCCTCATGGTCAACTTCGCGTGGGGCTTCGCCGTCTACGCGGGCGTAATCGTCTCGTACAACTCGGGCGCGCACCTGAATCCCGCGGTCACGCTCGGCCTCATCGCGAGCGGAGCGACGGCGTTCGGATCCGGTGTGCCGGTCAGCATGATGTCGACGCTCGCCTATCTCGTCGCGCAGCTCATGGGCGCATTCGCGGGCGCCGTGCTCGCATGGCTCGCCTACAAGCAGCACTTCGATGCGGAGCCCGACGCCGCCACGAAGCTCGGCGTGTTCGCGACCGCTCCAGCCATCCGCAGCTATGGATGGAATGTCATGACGGAAGCCATCGGCACGTTCGTGCTCGTGTTCGTCGTCATCGGTTTCGGTAGACATCCGGCTGGAGGTGGCCTCGCCGCGCTCGGCGCACTTCCCGTCGCGCTGCTCGTGATCGGCATCGGCGCATCACTTGGCGGACCGACTGGCTATGCCATCAACCCCACCCGCGATCTCGGCCCCCGGCTCGCGCATTTCGTCTTGCCGATTCGCGGCAAGGGCAGCTCTGACTGGTCCTACGCATGGGTACCGATCGTCGGACCCATCATCGGCGGCATCGTTGGCGGATGGGCGTCGACCGTTCTCCTTCCGGTCCTTCGCTGATGAGCGACCAGTACATCCTCGCCATCGACCAGGGCACCACCAGCACCCGGGCGATCATCTTCAACCACGCCGGAGCGATCGTCAGCACGGGCCAGAAGGAGCACGCGCAGATTTTTCCGCGCGCGGGTTGGGTGGAGCACGACCCGAAGGAGATCTGGGACAACGTTCGCGAGGTGATCGGTCTCGCGCTCGCCAAGGCCGACCTCACGCGCCATGACATTGCGGCCGTCGGCATCACCAATCAGCGCGAGACGACGGTCGTGTGGGACCGACAGACCGGCGTGCCCGTCTACAATGCGATCGTCTGGCAGGACACCCGCACCCAACCCATCGTCGAGCGGCTTGCGGGCAGTGAGGGTGTCGATCGCTACAAGGGCAGGGTGGGGCTTCCCCTGAGCACCTACTTCTCGGGCACGAAGATCGTCTGGATTCTCGAGAACGTCTACGGCGCGCGCGCACGCGCCGAGGCGGGCGAGCTGCTCTTCGGCACGACGGATACGTGGGTGCTGTGGAATCTTACAGGCGGCACCGATGGCGGCGTTCACGCGACCGACGTGACGAACGCGAGTCGCACCATGTTCCTCGATCTCGCCACGCTCACCTGGGACGACGAGATCCTTGCCGCGTTCGGCGTACCTCGCTCGATGTTGCCGGACGTGCGCTCGTCGTCGGAAGTCTATGGCAAGGTGGAGGAGTCCAGTCTCCTCCGCGAAGTGCCCATCGCCGGCATCCTCGGCGACCAGCAGGCCGCGACCTTTGGCCAGGCGGCCTTCGGTGCCGGCGAGGCGAAGAACACTTACGGCACGGGCAATTTCCTCATCTTCAACACCGGTACGGAGATCGTCCAGAGCCGCAACGGCCTGCTTACGACCATCGCCTACAAGCTCGGTGACGAGCCCGCGCGCTATGCGCTCGAAGGGTCGATTGCCGTCACGGGCTCGCTCGTACAGTGGCTGAGGGACAGCCTCGGCATCATAACGACCGCCGCGGAGATCGAGACGTTGGCGAAGTCCGTGAAGGACAACGGCGGCGCCTATTTCGTGCCGGCCTTTTCCGGCTTGTTCGCACCCCACTGGCGTGCGGATGCGCGCGGCGCCCTCGTCGGCCTTACGCGTTTCGTCAACAAGGGTCACATTGCGCGTGCCGCCCTGGAGGCTATCGCTTTCCAGACGCGGGAAGTGCTCGACGCGGTCAATGCGGACTCAGGCGTGCCCCTCACCGAGCTGAAGGTCGACGGCGGCGCCACGGCCAACGACATGCTGCTCCAGTTCCAGGCGGACATCCTCGATGTCCCCGTCGTCCGCCCCGTCGTCGCGGAAACCACGGCCCTCGGCGCAGCGTACGCGGCGGGGCTGGCGGTGGGCTACTGGGCCGGTCTCGACGACCTTCGCAACAATTGGCAGGAGGACCGGCGTTGGACTCCGGCGCTGGACCCGAAGGAACGGGACCGCCTCTATCGCAGCTGGAAAAAGGCGGTAAAGAGGACGCTGGATTGGGTGGACGAGGATGTCCGGGAGTAGCGAAGTGAGCAGGGGAGCATTCTGCCTGTGCTGGTCTTCGTGGCTCGAACCGATAATGTTTACATGCCAACTTTCGGAGTGCTCCTGTGAACCCGTCTGTTCCCGAATGGATGCGACATCCGGTCCGCGCGATTGCGGACGCGATCAACCAAACGCCCGCTCGGCCGCACGAGCCCGTCGCTGCCGCTGATCCAGGGGTCGTCGTCCGTGCGCGCGTGCTCTGCGTGGACGACAACCCTCAGGTGCTCCGTCTCCTGAAGCGGCAGCTGGAGGAAAAGTACGACGTCAGCATCGCGCAGACGGCGCAGGACGCCCTCGCACTGCTCAAGGAGGGCGGGGCGTTCGACGTCATCATCAGCGACCTTCGCATGCCGGACGTTCACGGCCTCACCTTCCTGAAGATGGCGCGCGACCTCTATCCCAACACCGAGCGCATCATCCTCACCGGACTTCCCGATCCGACCACCATGTCCGTTGCCCGGAACGCGAGTGGCGCGGAGCAGCTCATCCTGAAGCCGTGGACGCGAAATGATCTTGCGTTGGCCGTCGAGAATGCGGTTCGTCGTCGGCGGGAGTCCCTGAGCGGGGAGTAGGAACGGCACGGCATGCTCATCGTCGACCAGCAGGACGTCCAGCGCACCTTCGGCATGCCTGCGGCCATCGACGTGATGCGCCGTGCGCTAATCGCGCTCGACCGTGGCGAGGCGCTGCAACCACTCCGGTCGAGCTTCAGCCTCCCCGTCGACGGCGCGATGTGCTGGCTGATGCCGGCCTACGCGGGCTCTCCGGCCTCACTCGGCGTAAAGGTCCTTACCGCCTTTGCGGGGAACGCGACATCGGGGCACGAGACCCATCAGGGCGCGGTTCTTCTCTTCGGCGAGCATGGCGAGCTCCTCGCGCTCATTGACGCAACCTCGATCACCGCTACACGAACGGCAGCGGTGTCCGCCGTGGCGACGGATGCCTTGGCGCGCCACGATGCCACGCGTCTCGCGATCCTGGGTTCGGGAGCGCAGGCGATGTCGCACTTGAACGCGATGATTCAGGTGCGGCGCATCGCGCACGCGACCGTCTGGAGCCGGAGCGCCGAGCATGCCGAGCACTTTGCCCGCGCCGCGGGGGATCGACTCGACGTCGACGTCAAGGTGTGCCGAACCGTGGCGCAGGCGGTCGCCGATGCCGACATCATCTGCACCGCGACCGGCGCCCAGGCGCCAATTCTGGACGGTGGGCTCGTGCGCCCGGGAGCGCACATCAACGCCGTGGGATCAGGTTCCGGGATGCATCGCGAGATCTCCAGCGCCGTGGTGCGCGACGCGACTGTCTATGTCGATCGAATGGAATCAGCGATGCGGGAAGCCGGAGAGATCGGGCTCGCCATCGCTGACGGCACCATCACCGCCGCGCACATCCGTGGTGAGATCGGCGCGGTGCTGACCGGTCGTATCGACGGTCGCCGCTCGGCGCGCGAAATCACGCTCTTCAAGTCTGTTGGGCTCGGCGTGGAAGACGTGGCCGCGGCGAGAGCGATTTACGTCGAATGCATGCGGAACGGCTTCGGAACGGACGTGAGGTTCGGTGTGCCTAAAGCGTAGGCGCGAGGCTCACGCGCAGTGTCAGCGACTTTGGCGCGGACGGCAGCTGGCTCTTGGGGTATGGCGTGACGTCGGTCGGCTGGAAGACAAGTCCGCCGTACGACGCCGTTCTCGGGGTCGCGTTCAATCGGAGTGTATCCGTTCTTGCGTCACCGTAGCCCGTGAAGGCGAGCACGATCGCCACGTCACCGCCCGTGATGCACACCAGGTCCGACGGACAGCGTGAGTCCTCCACGGTGATCAACTGAATCGTGGTGCTGGCCACGCGCGCGGACTCTCCCACCGCAAGCACGAGCTCCTGATTGGTGCCGTCGGCCGGAGCGGACGTAGCGCGTGAGCACGCGCCGAGTGCGCCAATGAGTGTGAGCGAGCGGATCGTCGCGCCCACGACACTACTTCTGTTCACCGGAGTCATGACGTCTTCACGTTCAGGTTGGCCATTCGACCCGCTCGGCATGGTGAGTGCGATGGAGCCATCCTCGACGCGACGTAGGATTCATCAGGCCAAACCCCGCGCATCCGCATTTCGACACTCTTCGCCAAAACGGTGTAGCCATGCTCAAGCTCCAGGTCGTCACCGTCAGCACCCGGAAGGGCCGGCTCGGCCCTCACGTCGGCGACTGGTTCCTCGAGCGCGCCACGCAGCATGGACGGTTCGACGTCGAGCGCATCGATCTCGCGGAGGTCAACCTCCCGCTCTTCGACGAGCCGCATCATCCTCGCCTTGGAAAATACGAGCATGAGCATACGAAGGCATGGAGTGCGATCGTCTCCCGCGCCGACGCGTATGTCTTCGTCACGCCGGAGTACGACTACGGCGCGCCGGCCGCGCTCAGCAATGCGCTTCAGTACCTGGTGAACGAATGGGCGTACAAGACCGTCGGCTTCGCGAGTTACGGTGGCGTGTCGGGCGGCACGCGCGGGGTGCAGATGTCGAAGCAGATCGTCACGGCGCTTCGGATGATGCCGATCCCCGATGGCGTCGCCATTCCGTTCTTTGCGCAGCATATCGACAAGGCGACCGGCCAGTTCTCCCCCGGCGAGGTCCAGGACAAGGCCGCCGCGGCGATGCTCGACGAGCTGCTGAAGTGGGCGACGGCGCTTGCGCCGCTTCGTGGACCCGAAGCGGCAGCGCGTGCTGGTTGAATGAGAGCGAACGCAGATTCGCTCTTGCGAGGTGGTAGGAGACTCGTCTGCCGTCCTCTTCGACGCTGAAAGTGATACTCCCGCGCACCGAGCAAGCACGCGTGGGTTGGATCATCCGCTATATCCGATATCACGGCACACGCCATCCGGCGGCGCTCGGTGAGGAGGATATAGTGGCCTATCTCACCCACCTTGCGTCTGAGCGGCGTGTCGCGCGTTCGACGCAGATGCAGGCGCTGAGTGCGATACAGTTGTTGTATCGCGAAGTGCTTCGCATACCGGTGCGCGACTTGCGCGGTATCCTTCGTTCGACCACGCCCACGCGACTGCCGACCGTGTTGAGTCGCGAGGAGGTCGGGGGATTGCTCGCCGCACTGACTGGTCAGTCGCGACTGGTGGCACTCCTGCTGTACGGCGCTGGTCTTCGGCTGATGGAATGCTTGACCTTACGCGTGAAGGACCTCGACTTCACGCGCGGCGAGATCCGTGTGCGACGCGGCAAGGGAGGGAAGGATCGCATGACGATGCTTCCTGCGGTCGCGCGCGGTCCGCTCGAGCGCCAGGTGGACATCGTGCGCATGCTCCATCAGCGCGACCTGCGCGACGGTGCCGGGCGGGTGACACTGCCCACCGCGCTGGACCGGAAGGCTCCTGCGTGGGCCTCAGAGCTGGCATGGCAGTGGGTGTTTCCCGCGGCGCGTCGCTATCGGGACGTTGCGACTGGAGAGGAGCGCCGGCACCACCTGCACGAGACTGCCGTGCAACGGGCGGTGCAGCGTGCGGTGCGCGATGCGGGGATCACCAAGGTGGCAACGTGCCACACGCTGCGTCATTCCTTCGCGACGCATCTGCTGGAGGATGGGTACGACATCCGGACGCTACAGGAACTTCTGGGTCATACCGATGTCGGAACGACGATGATCTATACCCATGTGCTCAATCGAGGCGGGCTCGGCGTTCGGAGTCCAGCCGATCGACTGTTGGGCGGTTAACGGATATTGCGGCCCGGCTTGCGGGGCAGTTAGAACAGGGGGTAGGATGTAGTGCAGCAGAATAGAAAGTTAGAGTGCACCATACATCATCGCGAGGTACGCCATGCGCATGCTCCTGCCGTTGGTCGGGATCCTTACGATTGCTTGCCGCGATACGCCAGAGCCGCCGAGGCCTCCCGCTCCCCACGCACCGGTTGGCCTCGTGGGCGATTGGGTACGCATCGCACCAGCAAACCTGCGCGGAGACACGCTCACCCTTCGGGCGGACTCATCCGCCGTGGGTATAGTTCCCTGGAGCAACGGACGACTGGCCAGCATCAAGCGGTGGTACATCATGTTCACGTCGCGCGATGCTGTCGTTGCGCGAGCAGACTGGGCACAAGGGCACGCGGACGGTGGGGATGCCGAATGCAGCTTTGGCGCTGGTACGGGCTGCATTAGCGGACCCATTATCTGTCTTGGGGCCGGCAAACAATATCAGTGCGAGGCCTTCAAGTATACCGCAGACTCTCTCTTCCTTTTTCACGGCTCGCGGTTTATCCGGCTCTCTCATAGTCCGAGTCCTCCGTCCCGTGCACTCTAACGTTCGTTGGAGCAGACGGGCGATCTGAGGAAGCGGCGGCTCCGCCGCCGCATTTTATTGACTCGCCCGCAGCTCAACTTGGGCGTTGATATGACTGGGCTGGTGTCAAGGGCGCGTTTTACACCATGGGCAGTGCCGCGTGTTGATGGTGGACGTACGTGATCGTGGAACGACGTGGGCCCGAGGCAGCATCGACGGTTGATCCTGCTGATATGCGCCGGTTCCCAATTCGCATTGGTACGGCAAGAAGCGGATTCGTCGGGAGCTGGCTCATTCTATACTCGGGGATCCCGGTCCTGCGTCCAATCCGGGCCGCATAACGCCGTCGAGCGTGCTCGCACATCGAGCCTCGGCGCCACACGCCGCACCACGATCCTGGTGGTCACGCCTGCACGGGCTCGAGCTCACGCATGACCGCCCACAGAAAGCCGACGAGCTCCCGCGCGACCGCGACCACGGCGATCTGCGGCCGCTTCCGATAGGACAAGTGATTGAACCGGGCATGCAAGCGCTGCTGCGCCTTCCACGCGTGACCGATCACCGCGGGGGGTTGACCTTCCTGCCGCCGCTTCAGGTCGACGCTGGTCTGCGGCCGGTGCCGATAGCTCCACGCCGCCTGGACCAGCACGTGCCGACAATGACTGTTGCCCGCCTTCGTGATCGAGCCGAGGCGCTGCCGGGTGCCACTCGAGTCCTCGCGCGAGACCAAGCCGAGATAGCAGGCCAATTGTGCCGGCCGCTCAAACCGCCGCCAATCCACGATCTCCGTGGCCAAGACCATCGCTGAGTGCACCGAGATCCCGCGGAAGCACTGCAGCTGCTTCACCATGGGCGCGAGCGTGGGCAACTCGGCCAGCCGTTCGATCTGCCGGTCCAACTCCTCGCGCCGCTGCAGCTTGTAGAGCAGGAGCGCATGATACTCCCGGTAGATGAGCCGATCCTCCGTGGCCAGCGGCGAGCCGTCCGTGGTGAGATGCTGCAACCATTGCAGGTGGGGGGTGCACCAGTTGGTGCCCTCGCGGAACACGAACCCGCGCGTTGCCAGGAACTTCAATATGTAATGCCGCGACTTAAGGATCTCGCGCTGGAACGTCTCCCGGCAGCGCACGACATCGCGCACGCGCTCGTCCGCTTCACTCGGGATGCGCACCGCGACGAGTTCGCCGGCCCGATAGAGCCGCGCCAGGTCAGCGGCATCGCGCTTGTCGTGTTTCCGGTGGACGCCGGACCGCTTTGGGATCAACGACGGCGCGATCACGTCGCACGCGTACCCCCACTCGGCGCGCGCGCGATGGAGCACATACCCGGCGCCGCTCGCCTCATAGCACGCGTGAATCTCGCCGTCGCGCGCGACGCGGTCGATCCACTTCTTGAGTTTCGGAAGATCATTCGCGAGCTTCTCGAGTCGAGTCGGCGTCTTGGCCGACTGCGGCAGGACCGCGATCGTGATCGAGTCCTTGTGCACATCCATGCCGAGATAGATGATAGAGCGGACAGCAGGCGCAGTGGTTACCGCAGCAACGAGTGATGACATGGGTTGGTCTCCGTGGTGCGACAGATCGCATCGTCGCAGGTGGCTCTGGGAACTCCGTCTCAACGCGTGAGGATCTAACCCACGCTAAGATCGGAGGCCAGCCCAGTCATAACTTCTATACCGCAACCACGCCCGTCGCAATGAGAGTTCTCGCCTGCTGCACCCGCGGTCGTAGCGATTGTGGCT
>DAIUFP010000021.1:0-80436 GCA_036844565.1 Gemmatimonadaceae bacterium
TGGTTAAGCCCAAGCCCAGCTGTTAGCCCATGGCCCAGGGCCCGGCTTTTTGTCGTCGCGCGCATTTAGCTTTGTGCGATGACGACCTCTCTACGCCCCGCCCTCGCGGCCCTCGCCGCCGCCCCCACGACCACCACCGTACGCCGCCTCTGGAAGGCCCTCACCCCCGACGAGAAGACCGAGGCGATCACCGCCTGCCTATCCGACGACGAGAACGGCTGGGTGAAGAACAGCACCCGGACCGCGGTCGCGGCGGCACTCAAGTTCCGCCCGCAGACCGTAGCGACCTGGCCGCGCCAGAAGCTCGTGAGCGAGGCGGCGCGCCTGCCGCTCGACGACGCGCAGCTCCTCAGCGCCTATATCGTCGACCTGCACCTTGGCCACCGCCGACCGATGATGGGCGCGTACCTCGACACGCTCGGCATCGAGAACGACGAGGGGCGCATCGACTCCGAGAAGGTCGAAGTGCCGGTCCAGGACGCCAAGAAGGTGGCGGCGGCGGCTGATGCGCTCGTGGCGAAGTTCCCGCCCGACGAGGTGGCCACGTACTTCCTGACTCTGCTGCTTCAGGATTCGGCGACCTGGGCGGGGTTGATTCCGTGGTTGGAGAAGCAGGGCTGAGCTGAAGGGGTTTTTCCGATATCCTGGACATCGGAAAAAGCGAGCTCCGCTACTTTCTCACTAGCGGAGAATAAGCAATACCGTCTGGCCCTTTCCCCACCGAGCCCACGTCGGCGACCGTGAACTTCACCAGATCGATGGCCGCCACCTGGTTCGTCTCGTGGAGGGTGACGTAGGCGATGTCGGCGATCGGGTCGAAGGTCACGCCTTCCGGGCCTGCGCCCGCGATACCCGGCGGGCCGCCATCGGCGAGGACGATCTTCTTCTCCTTCCCGAGCTCGACACGCGCGAGCTGGCGATTCGAGCCGATCTCGTAGAGCCACACCGAGTTGCCGCCCGGATCGTTGACCACGGCGACCCGCCCGGTGCGTGAGATGCCGATGCGATACGGTGAGCCAACGCCGGTGATCGTACCGACCTTCTCGCCCTTTTCGGTATCGATGATGGTGACGGTCTTCTCGGAGTTGCTGCCGACCCACACGAGAATGCCACCCGGTGTGGTCGCGATGCCCTCGTCGTTCGGCGCGGCGGGGAGTGTGCGCACCGTGCGGCGGGCGTCGAGGTCGAACTCCGTGATGTTGCCGTCGGCGATGTTGGCGGTCCAACCGCGCTTGCCGTCGCGCCGAACGGCAATCATGTGGGAGCCCCGGGCGTTCGTCGCGAGCGCGGTGTCCACCTTGCCGCTCGGAAAATCGACGATCACGAGCTTCTGCGACGTCTCACTCGTGACGACGAGCTTGCGGCCGTCCTGGATGAACGCGGCGCCATGCGGCCGGTGATACTCGCCGAGGTCGATGGTGCGGGTGACGGAGAGGGTTGGTGCGCTGAGGTCGATGACGCTCAGCGTGTTGCCGACGACGTCCTTGTTGCCGTAGTTGGTGACGACCGCCCAGCGTCCGTCCTGCGACACGGCGACTTCATGCGGACCGACGCCGACGTTTAGAGTCGCGAGCGTCTTCATCGTGGCGGCATCGAGCACGGTGGCGCTCGCTGCTTCCTGGTTCGCGACGATGATCAGGCCGGCGCGGGCGGGTGCGTCGGGGCGGGCATTTTCGGTGACGCGGTTGCCGCGCATCGAATCAGAGGGGGTCGGCCTGCGCCGCTGCTGCTGGCCAGTGCGCGAGCGGGGATCGGGCTGAGGATCGGTTTGCGGCTCGGGGTTGCTGGAGGCGCAAGCCGCTGAAAGGACGAGAACACATGCGAACGAAAGACGGAGCATATAACGAATCGGTTGAACGGTCTGACAACGGGGCGGTGCGCCCACCACTACACCACAACAACTGCAAAATCGTACTGGGTACATCGTACTCTTGTACCTGGAATGGCATACTGCCCACGGGGAACAGTGGACGCTATTTCCTCAAAAGCGTACTCGGTACTCGGTACTGGTACTCGGTACGCAGTAGCAGACTTTGTCGCCGAGAAGGGACTGTCCACTGTTCCCCGGAGCCGTTATGCCAATCCCGGTACCCAGGTACGATGTACAGAGTACGCTCTTCCAGCTTTAGACACTTCCAACTCCTGTCTCCCCATCCGCGACCATGGTGACTGTTCCTGATGCGCGGTAGCGTGGCAGCCGAACAATGAAGGTTGTCCCCTCTCCGGGCACGCTCTGTAGAGAGATGCTCCCGCCGATCAGCTGCACGAACGACTGAACGATCGACAGGCCAAGACCGGTGCCACCGAACTCGCGGCGCGTCGAGCTGTCGGCCTGCTCGAACGGCTCGAAGATCTTCACCTGTCGGTCCGCCGGAATGCCCATGCCGGTGTCCCGCACCATGATCTCACGCGGCTGTCCCGTGTCAGGATCGTTCGTGAGCCGGACGAGGACCTCGCCCTCCGCCGTGAACTTGATTGCGTTGCCGACGAGGTTGATGAGAATCTGCCGCAGCTTCCCCGCATCGGTGATGATGGGATGCGTCTGCTCGGGGAGCTCGCAGCGCAGCTCGATGCCTTTCACCTCCGCCGTCGACTCGAGCATCGCCACCGTCTCCCGCACGAGCTCGTCGATCATCACGGAATCGCGCTCGAGCTCCATGCGGCCGGATTCCACGCGCGCGACGTCGAGAATCTGGTTGATCACCGAGAGCAGGTGCATTCCATTCTCCCGGATCCGCTCGACGTAGAGGCGGTCGCCCGGCACCATCGGCCCGGACTTCTCCTTCAGAAGCGTTCGCGAGAAGCCGATGATCGCCGTGAGCGGCGTGCGAAGCTCGTGATTCATGCGCGTCACGAAGTCGCTCTTCGTGCGGTTCGCGGATTCCGCGGCGTCCTTCGCGAGGCGCAGCGCACGCTCGACCGCCTTCCGCTCGGTGATGTCGTGCCAGACGACGAGAAACACCGAACGCCCATGGAGCTTCAACGGTGTCAGCGTGACTTCGACCTGAAAATCGGTGCCGTCCTCACGCCGGTGCGTCCACTCGAACCGGTGATGTCCGGTGATGCGCGCACGCTCGCGCATCTGTCCGGCGACCACGACCGAGAGCCGTCCATCCGGCTGCCGGAGCGGTGACAACTCGCCCGGCCTCCGACCGGCCAGCCGCTCGCGCGAGTCGACGCGCAGCAACTGCAGCGTTGCGTCGTTGCAATCGATGATGCCCTCGGCGTCGTACAGCATGTGTGCATCCGTCGAGCGCTCGAACAGCAGGCGGAACCGCTCGTCGGACGCTTCACGCTCCGTGATATCGACGCCCGCGGCGATGAGGCCATGCACCGGCTCGCCCGCGCCCGCGCGCAGCGGTGTGATGTTCCAGAGCACCACATGGCGCTCTTCCTCCCGGTTCACGACGGGGCCCACAAGATTCTTGATCTGCTTTCCGCCGAGCACTTCGGCGATGCCGGCGCGCATGCGCTGGCGATGACGTGGAGTGACGAATTCCTCGACGTAGGATTTTCCCAGCGCATCCACGCGGTCGATACCGTAGAGCGATTCGGCTTCGCGGTTCCACTCGAATACGCGCCCGTCCGCATCGAGTCCCACGATGGCGCTGCCGGCCGTCTCCACGAGTGAGCGGAAGAGCGCCTGCTCGCGCTCGAGCGCATCGGCCTGCGAGATCAGCTCCTGATTCTGGAGCTCGAGCGCCTCGGCCTGCGCGAGCCGCTCTTCCTCGATGCGCCGCGCGATGGTGACGTCGCGAAAGATGGAGACGGCCGCATGTGGCGCCGTGCTGTCGCCGCGGAAGAGCGGGTTGGTGTTCACGTTGATCCAGCGGACGTCGCCCGCGGGTGTGGTCGTCGTGAGCAGCATTCCGGCCACGGACTTCGCCGTGCGGATGGTGACGATGCTCGGCATGCGCTCGAGCGTCAGATCGCGCCCATGCTCGTCTCGCGTGCGGTGCATGACGGCATGGATATCCGACGCGAGCGCCATTTCGGGCAGGTCGAATATGCGCAGGGCGGCGGGGTTCCACTCGGTGACGTCGCCCTTCTCGTCGATGATGAACATGCCGTCTTCCATGGCGTTCACCACCGCCCGCGTGCGCGACTCGCTCTCCGCAAGCGCGCCAATGGTGATGGACAATTGCTCCTGCGTGGGCTGGAGCGCGAGGCGAGCGCCGAAGGAGAACGCGATGAGCAGGAGGATGACGCATGCCGCCTCGAGCAGGAGCAGCCGATCGACCTCGCGGCTCCACTCGAGCTCCAGCTCGTCGGCGACGTGCTCGATGGCGACGGCGAGGCGCTTCTGCTGTGCGAGGGTCGAATCGATCTGCGCGTTGGTGGCGTTGGGCTCGGTTACGCCGTTCGCGGACGCCTTCACGGAGTCCTGGAGGGCGATGAGGCTCTCGTAGTCGCGTCCCGCGCGACTGTCGTCCGGGATGATGGCGCCGCCCGTGCTGACGCTGCGCAGTTGCTGGGAGGCGGCGCGGAGCTCGTTTACGGTGGCGTCTATTCGCGGACGCCAGAGCTCGCGTCCGACGGAATCTGCATCACGGCTGAGGAGCGTGAGCGCGACGAGGCGCTCGCTGAGCAGTCGCTGGTGTCCGGCGACGTTCATGCGGGCGCCGTCGATGCTGTGGCGCGAGGTCTGGGCCACGACGAGACCGAGTACCGCAACGGCGACCGCGATCACCGCGAGCACGGCGACGCTGGCCCGGCGACCGATGCGGTTGGCGGACGTGACAGGAGTCATTCAAGTCTGACAGGCGGCGGAGGGCAGAAGTCACACCTAACTGCCAACTAACTGCCGGGCCATGGGCTATGGGCCAACCACCGGGCTTGTGCATACAGAGGCTTGGGCTCGGGCTCGGGCCTGGGCTCGGGCTTCGGCTCCACGCTCTGGCTCCCATGCGGCGCTTTTTTCCGACGTCCAGGTCCGAAATCCGTTTTGTCCGTTTTTTCCGCCAACTGTCGTCGCAGTCACGCAGTTAAAGGACAGAGCGGAGGCGGAGGCCCGAGCCCAGGCCCAAGCCCGGGCCCGGGCCCAAGCTTCAGTTCGAGGTCTCCGGCGGGAGCTGGATGTGCTGAGTCCCTGCGGAAGCGCCGTACGATTGACCCGGCACTGGGCACGACTCGCCCTGCGGCGCCGTGCACTCGAAGCTCATGGGGACAACAATCGATTGATCACACGCGATCTCGGGCCGCAGGCGGGGCTCGTCGAGTTGGGTGGTACGCCAGTGGGTCGTCATGGGTCGATGCGTGAGGACGTGGAACAACTGCCCGTCATCTTCCGCGAACGGTGCCGCAATGAAGTTGCAGCCGGATCATTGACCGAGCAAGCGCAGATGACCCTCTGTCCGAAGACAGAAGGCCGCTCACCCGCCAGTTGTGTTTACTCGCCGCTCAGTCGGCTACGCCGAGCCGCAGCAGCACATCCGCATCGAGCGTGCGCCATTCACGCGGATACTTCCACACGCGGCGCACACACTCACGCGAATTCAACACGAGGCACCGAGTTCCCTTTGCCCACACTTGTGGGGTTGGGACCTCGCGGACCGTCCATTCGACCCCAGTGTGATCGACCACGACATGAGGGTACCGCTCATCGGCTGCGCCCCCATTGGCGGGGAAAACGTGGCCGTCTATATCGACACTCCAGGACACCAGTCCACCTACGGCTGTGCCGGTGAATGACTCCATGCTGACCTCGCTCTTGCAAGACCTTCGGCTCGATATACAGGAAGGTTCGTGCCGCTGGCTTCAAATAAATCGGAGTGCGATATCGTACTTGGATATCGTGCTTGCCTGATACCCGCTGCCCGGTGACGCCGAGCGCCACCGGGCAGGCGTTTGAAGCGTTGCTCACGCGATGGTGGCCTCGGCTCCGGCCACTTAAATAGTCAAGACGCGTGCCACCTACGTTCAGATGTCGCCGAGCAGATTCTCGATGCGCTTCTCGGACGCGTCCATCGCGCGACCCTCGAGGATCGCACGCATCAAGTCATCGACCTCGAGCTCGAAGTCGGCGGGAAATTTCCGGTTCTCCGGAAAACGGATCACGGCTCCGATCACGAGTGGAAAGTGCGGCTCGGCAGCCTCGTCCGCTTCGTCGTCGCCCTCGTCGTCGTCCGCGATGGCATCCTCGAAGGACTGGCCGCCGAGCGTGAGTGATTCCGCCCACGGTTCGCGCTCGTCGTCGTCGCGCTCCTGCTCGGGCGACACGCTCTCCTGGATATCGTGCATCGCCCGCTCGGGCAGCAGCGCACTCAGCTCGCCGCGCACGCCGCCATCCTCTTCCCACGCCGCGCCCACGACGATGACCGGCTCGCCGAATATGTCGCTCGCGAAGAACGCATTGACGAGCTGCGCGGGATACGCATTCACGGCAAGCAGCACTTCCTTCGGACCCGCGCGGGTGAACGCGACGGGCTGGTCGCCGGGCGCTGCACCGGGGCGATCGAGGCGCTCGATGCGGAGGAGCAGCGGCTCCGGCACGATGAACGTCAACGGATTCTCGCGCGTGAATGGGCCGTGCGCCTCGCGCCCCTCTCCGGCTCCGTCGTGCGCGAACCCGTGCGGCGGTGTAATGCTCATGCGCTGAATTTAATGCGCGATCAGCGAGTCCATCGCTGCGCAGAGCGCGTCGATCGAGTACGGCTTCGGTACGAACAGCGTCTGCTCGTCCAGCGGAAGCTCGCGGTCCGAGGCCGTGTAACCCGACACGAACACCACGGGCATTTCCGGGCTCGTCTGCCGCAGCCCGGCGACCATGTCCACTCCACCCATGCGCGGCATCATCACATCGGTCACGACGATGTCGAACGCGGCACCGCCCATGAGGAATCGCTCGAGGCCCGCGGCGCCGTCCTCTGCCTCGGTCACGATGAAGCCCGAGCGTTCGAGCAGCCGCCGCGCCTGTGCGCGCACGCGAGGATCGTCCTCCACGAGCAACACGCGACCGCGATCCCCGACCGCACGATGCTCCGACGAGCGGCGGAGCTCGCCGGTCGCTGCGTTGCCCTTGGATCGCGGCAGGTACATCGTGACGCAGGTGCCGTCGCCCACCGTGCTCTCGAGCGAGATGCCCCCACCCGCCTGCCTCGCGATGCCGTAGGCGGTCGAAAGGCCGAGGCCCGTTCCGAGCATTGGCCCCTTTGTCGTGAAGAAGGGCTCGAATGCGCGTGCGCGGGTGGCTTCGTCCATGCCGGTGCCCTGGTCGCGCACGATCACGCAGACATATGTCCCCGGGTCGATTCCGATCGGCGCGGCGCTCTCGGCGTCGAGTGTGCACACCTTCGTTTCGATGTGCATGGTGCCGCCCGCGGGCATGGCGTCTCGCGCGTTGATCGCGAGGTTCATCAGCACCTGCTCGAGCTTGCCGGCATCCGCGAGGACGACCACGGGGTGCGTCGCGCACGCGACCTCCGTGCGGATGTGCGGTCCAATGGCGCGCTGGAGCAGACGCGTGACGCTGTGCACGATCTCGTTGAGATCGACCAGCGTGGGCACGTGTACATCGCGCCGGCCCATCGACAGCAGCCGCCTGATGAGCGCCGCGCCACGCTCGGCAGATTCGCGAATGTCCTTCACGTCTTCCTGGAGGACGCTATCACGCGGCAGCGCATGGCCCAGTGATTCGGTGGCGCCGAGCATGATGCTGAGCAGGTTGTTGAAATCATGCGCGACGCCGCCGGCAAGGCTGCCGACGGCTTCCATTTTCTGTGCAAGCCGAAGTTGCTGCTCCACGTTGTGCTGGCGCTCGCTCATCCGGACTTCGTCGGTGATGTCGCGGGCGATGATGAGTCGCGACGGACGTCCGTCGAGCATGAGGTCCTTGCCGACGAGCGCAACCTTGATCAGCGATCCATCCTTCTTCCGGTGCTCGGCACTTCTCTGGAGCGGCGCGGGATCGGAGTTCTTCATGTATTCGCTGAACTCCATGGCGTCCTGCGGCGTCCGGATGTCCAGCAGCGTCATGCTGAGGAATTCCTCCTCGGTGTACCCGTAGTGCTCCGAGGCAGCGGGGTTCACGGTACGAAAGCGGAGCGTCTCGAGGTCGAAGACCCACGTCGGGAGCGGAGTCACCTCGAAGAGCGAGCGATAGCGCAGCTCGCGCTCGGCAAGCTCGTGTGCCTGGCGGTGGCGCTCGGTGATGTCCTCCACCACCGCGACGGTGCCCATGAAGACGCCGCGCTCGTCCTTCATCGGCGAGCCGGAGATCGAGGCGGTGAAGATCGATCCGTCCTTCCGGTAGTGTTCGCGGACGTACTGCTCGTCAACACCATTCCGGCGCGCGCGCATGCGGGACTCGAGCTCTGTCGGATTGCTGACGAGGAGGTCGTCCATGTCGCGCCCAAGCAGTTCGTCCGCACTGAAGCCCGTGAGCAGCGACATCTGCTCGTTGGCATAGACGGTCCTGTTCTCCGCGTCGGTGACTACGAGCGCGACGTTGAGGCTCTCGCCCACGACCCGCAGCCGCGTCTCCGCCGACCAGAGTGCCTCCGCGAGTGGACGTTGGCGCTCGATGCGGACGATGCCAACCGTTGTGCCGTCGGGCATCACGGTCGCGTGGATCTCGACCGGCACGGACGAGCCGTCGGTGTGGTGAAGACTGCGGACACTGAGCACGACGCCGTCGCGCGCCAGCTCGTCGACCTGTGCGTCCGAGCGGGCGATGACGGTCGACGACTCAGAGCCGATGAGCTCATCGCGATCCATGCCGACCATGCGTGCGAACGCGGCGTTCACGTCAACGATGCGATCAGCAGCGTCAGTGACGACGATACCATCGGCAGCGAGGGCGAACAGCGCTTTGTAGTCGGTGGTGGACATACGCGGAGAGAGGGACTGCGATACAGTGTCGGTCACGGACTGAATAGTTGAACACTTTCTACCCCGAAGACACGCGGAACGGCGGAACAGCGACGGCAGTTGTCGCACTTAAGCTCTTGGCCAATGCCGCCGCCGAGCGACTAGATTGTCTGAGCGGCGCTATCCCGTTGCCCAAAATCCCATCCGGGGATCCGATGCAGTCTAAATCCGAACCCGCGCTCCGGCTTGCCCGGACCGACGCCCCCGCTTCTCGAACGGAGGCACCCGAGCCCCGGCTCACCGATTCGCACGTCGAGCGCAATCCCGGCACCGCGCTCGACCTCGACATCATCCGCGGCCTGCGCGTCAACCGCTCGGCGGTCGAGCGGCGTGCGGCCACCATCCCCACGCGACGGACAGTGAAGAAGGAGTGGCAGGCCGGTTGGCTGCTTCGCGCCGTGACGATGATCGACCTCACGACCCTTGCTGGCGACGACACGGCAGGCAATGTCCGCCGGCTCGCCGCGAAGGCGGCGCACCCCATTCGCAGCGACCTCACCGAGGCACTTGGCGTTGCCGACCTCGGCGTCACCGTTGGCGCGGTGTGCGTCTATCACGCGATGGTCGAGACCGCCGTGAAGGCGCTCGAGGGCACCAACATTCCCGTCGCCGCAGTGAGCACCGGATTCCCAGCCGGACTGAGTCCGCTGGAGGAGCGCGTTCGCGAGATTCGCGCGTCGGTCGCCGCCGGTGCAAGGGAGATCGACATCGTCATCACGCGCGGCCATGTGCTCACGGGCAACTGGCAAGCGCTGTACGACGAGGTGAAGCTCTTCCGTGCGGCGTGCGGCGATGCGCACATGAAGAGCATCCTCGCCACCGGCGAGCTCGCGACGCTCGGCAACGTGGCGCGCGCGAGCATGGTCGCGATGATGGCGGGCTCGGACTTCATCAAGACCAGCACGGGGAAGGAAGGAGTGAATGCGACGCTGCCCTTCTCGCTCGTGATGGTGCGCATGATTCGCGAATATCAGGAGCGGACGGGATATGCGGTCGGCTACAAGCCGGCGGGCGGCATCAGGACGGCGAAGCAGGCGCTCGAATATCTCTTCCTCATGAAGGAGGAGCTCGGCAATCGCTGGCTCCGGCCGGACCTCTTCCGCTTCGGCGCCAGCTCGCTGCTCACCGATATCGAGCGACAGCTCGAGCACTTCGTCACCGGGCGCTATTCCGCGGCGCACCGTCACCCCATGGTGTGACCATGACGACCGTCAGAGATGCATTCGAGACGATGGCGTACGGTCCCGCGCCGGAATCCGACAAGCCGGCGATCGAGTGGCTCGCGAAGCACGACGAGAAGTTCGGTCACTACATCGGCGGAGTGTGGACGAAGAGCGCGAATCCGTTCGACGTCTCCAATCCGGCGACGAATGCGCGCATCGCCACCGTGTCGCAGGGCTCGAAGAAGGATGTCGACGCCGCCGTGAAGGCCGCACGCAAGGCGCTGCCCGCGTGGCAGGCGCTCGGCGGACATGGCCGCGCGCGCTACCTGTACGCCCTTGCTCGCGCCGTGCAACGCAATGCGCGCCTGCTCGCCGTGCTCGAGACGATGGACAACGGCAAGTCGATCCGTGAGACGCGCGACATCGACATCCCGCTCGTCGCGCGGCACTTCTATCACCACGCGGGCTGGGCGCAGCTGCTCGAGACCGAGTTCGCCGGTTACCACGGTGCTGGTGTCGTTGGGCAGATCATTCCGTGGAACTTCCCGCTGCTGATGATGGCGTGGAAGATTGCGCCGGCGCTCGCGGCGGGTTGCACCATCGTGATCAAGCCCGCCGAGTTCACGCCGCTCACCGCGCTTGCGTTTGCGGAGCTGGCGGATGCGGTTGGACTTCCCGCTGGTGTGCTCAACGTCATCACCGGTGACGGCGACACGGGGGCAGCCATCGTGGCACACGATGGCGTTGATAAAATTGCATTCACGGGCTCGACGGAAGTTGGACGCATCATCCGCAAGGCCACCGCGGGGTCGGGCAAGAAGCTCTCGCTGGAGCTGGGCGGGAAGTCGCCCTTCATCGTGTTCGAGGACGCGGATCTCGACTCGGTCGTCGAAGGTGTCGTCGATGCGATCTGGTTCAACCAGGGGCAGGTCTGCTGCGCGGGCTCGCGCCTGCTCGTGCAGGAGGGCATCGCCGAGCGTCTCTACACGAAGCTTCGCGCGCGCATGGAGACGCTGCGGCTCGGCTCACCGCTCGACAAGTCGGTCGACATGGGCGCCATCGTCGCACCCATTCAGCTCGAGCGCATTCGTTCACTCGTCGATGCGGGCAAGACTGAAGGCGCGGATTTCTGGCAGCCGTCGTGGGCATGTCCGCAGGAAGGCTGCTTCTATCCGCCGACGCTGTTCACGAACGTGCATCCGTCGTCGTCGATCGCGCAGGTAGAAATTTTCGGCCCGGTGCTCGTCGCCATGACGTTCAGGACGCCGAGTGAAGCGGTGGCGCTCGCGAACAACACGCAGTATGGCCTGGCGGCGTCGGTGTGGAGCGAGAGCATCAACCTTGCGCTCGACATTGCGCCGAAGATCAAGGCCGGCGTGGTGTGGATCAACTCCACCAACCTCTTCGATGCCGCCGCGGGGTTTGGCGGCTACCGCGAGTCGGGCTTCGGGCGCGAAGGCGGTAAGGAGGGAATGTACGAGTACCTCAAGGCGGATCACGGGTCCGAGACCGACGATCTCGCGGCGGGGCGTGCGGCGAAAATGTCGGCACGCGCGTCGAAGAACAGTGCGTCCGTAAGGCCGATCAAGCGTGCGGCGGAGCTGGACGACGCCGATCGCGGCGGCCCGCCGGTGGATCGCACGGCAAAGCTCTTCATCGGCGGCAAGCAGGCGCGCCCCGACTCCGGCTACTCCGTTCGCATCGCCGGCACCGACGGTCGCGTGCTCGGCGAAGTGGGCGAAGGCAATCGCAAGGACATCCGCAACGCGGTCGAGGCGGCGCACTCCGCGCTCGGCGGCTGGTCCAAGGCAACAGGGCACAACCGCGCACAGATCCTCTACTACATCGCCGAGAATCTCGCGGCGCGCTCGGTCGAGTTTGCGGCGCGGATCTCGGCGCTCACTGGCGAGGATGGTGAAGCGGAAGTCGATGCGTGCGTCCAGCGACTGTTCACCTACGGCGCGTGGGCCGACAAGTACGACGGTCTCGTGCACCAGGTTCCGCTGCGCGGCGTTGCGCTCGCGATGAATGAGCCGATCGGCGTGATGGGCCTGGTCTGTCCCGACGATGCACCGCTGCTCGGCCTCGTGTCGCTCATCGGTCCGGCGATCTGTGTGGGCAACACCGTGGTCGCAATTCCGTCCGAGCGCTCGCCGCTCGCGGCGACGGATTTCTATCAGGTGCTGGAGACGTCCGACGTGCCGGCGGGCGTGATCAACATCGTGACCGGTCCGAAGGACGCGTTGGCGAAGACGCTGGCCGAGCACGACGACGTGGACGCGGTGTGGTACTTCGGTTCGCACGAGGGTGTGAAGGCGGTGGAGCTGGCGTCGGCGGGGAACATGAAACGCACGTGGGCCAGCTTCGAGGCGCGTTCATGGATGGAACGCACCGAGGGCGAAGGACGCGACTTCCTGCGTGAGGCCACGCAGGTCAAGAATATCTGGATTCCCTACGGCGAGTAGAAAAGCCGGGCCCTGGGCAATGGGCTAACAACTGGGCTGGGGCAAACGGGGGCTTGGGCCCGGGCTCGGGCCTGGGCTTGGGCCTCGACCGCGCGGACAAAAAAGGCTCCGGCCCATGCCCTGGCCCGCAGCCCCAAGCTCGAGCCCCAGCCCGTAGTTAGCCCAAGCCCCGCAGTTGTGCCCAGGGCCCAGGGCTTCTGTTCCTGGTCCAGCGTTGCGCCCCTTTACCGCAAACCGCCCCGGTTCCCCGCATCGATCTCGCCCGTGAAATACGACATCAACGCCCGCTGGAACGTGAGACTCGCCCGCGCATTCACCACCGCGCTCTGCGCTTGCACGAGCGTGGCCCGTGCGAGCGTAACTTCGACGAAGGTCGCAAGACCGACGCGATAGCGCGCCTGCGCGGCCGTGAGGGCCAGTGCAGCAGCGCGTTGCTGCGCATCCGCCGCCGTGAGTTGCTCCTGCGCCGACTGGAAATCGAGATACGCACGCCGGATCTCGAGCCCCACCGTCTGAATCTCATCGCGCAGGGCAAGGGTTTCATTCTCGAGCTGAATCTGCGCGCGCTGGCGCGCGATCGACGCCGCGCCGCGATCGAAGATCGGAAGTGACACTCCCACGCCGACCGAGCCGCCGCGGCGCTGGTCGAGTTGAACGGCGATGTTGTCGCTCGATCCGGTGTTGAACGCCGTTCCGTATCCCACCGACCCGGTGACGACAGGCAGCTTCAGCCCTTCGGCCACCATGATCTCGCGCTGCGCCGCCTCCACCCGCAGCAGCTCCGCCTGAATGTCAACTCGGCGCATGAGCGCCACGTCCATCAGGCTGTCGAGATTCACGATCGGACGGCGGCTCGTATCCGATTGCGCCGACGGCACCTCGAACTGGTAGTCGCGGCGAGGATCTAGCACGAGCTCCTGAATCAGGTCCACTTTCGCGAGCTCCGTCGCACGTCGCGCCGTCGCGACGCCGAGGCGCGCGGCGGCGGTGGCCGCCTGCTGTTGATAGAGGTCGCCGATGGGGCGAGTGCCGGCGTTCGCGAACGCCTCGAGTTGCGCGAGCTGTTCCTCCTGCGCAACGAGGTTCTCCTGTTGCACGCGCAACTGTTCCTGTTGCGTGATGAGGTTGAGGAAATCGGACGCCACCGTAAACACGACCGTCTGTCGCGTGCGCTCCGCCTCCTGCCCGCTCGCGCGCACCACGAGCTCCGCTTCACGCAGCTGGTTCACATTCTGTCGGCCGTTGTACAACGTAAGCCCGCTCGATACGCCCAGGCTCGTGGAGAATGTGTTCGATCCCGCGACACGACTCCCGAAACCCTGCGACGAACTCGTGCTCGCCGACAGGTTGGGTCGAAACTGGTTCCTCAGCTGGCGCACGGTGAGCGAATCGAGCGCCTGCGTGTTTCGCGCGAAACGCACCGTGCTGTTCTGCGCGAGCGCGATGCTGATGGCATCGGCGAGCGTGATGATCGCGCCCGGCCGCACCCGCGACGTGGTGTCCTGTGCGTCCACACGCACGACGCCTGCTGACAGTATGAGAACTGCGGCGAAGTAAGACCAACGAGCTCGCGTCATTCGTACCGCAGCGCCTCGATGGGGTTGAGCGCCGAAGCCTTTCGCGCCGGATAGTAGCCGAAGAACACGCCGACACCCGCCGAGAAACCAACCGCGATGAGGACGGCCGACAGTGGCACGGCGGTGGCCCATCCCGTGAAATGCGCCAGCAGCATCGAGCCGCCATAACCCACCGCCAGCCCCACGATTCCGCCGAGTATGCTCATCACCACGCTCTCCACGAGGAACTGCGTGAGGACGTCCGATCCGCGTGCGCCAATCGCCATGCGAATGCCGATCTCGCGCGTGCGCTCCGTGACCGAGACGAGCATGATGTTCATGATCCCGATGCCGCCGACCAGCAGCGAGATCGACGCGATCGCGGCGAGTAGTCCCGACATCACCGACGTGGTACTGGTAGCGGCCTTTGCGATCTCGGTCTGGTTGCGCACGGTGAAGTCGTCGACATTGTCGCCGAGCTTGTGCGATTCGCGCATGATCGCGCTGATCTCATCCTGCGCCGCCGGGATGTCGCTCGCGGAGATGGTGCTCACGAGGATCTGTCCGATGCGCACATTGCCGCTGAGACGGTTCTGCGCCGTGGTGTACGGCATGAGAATCACGTCGTCCTGATCCTGCCCGTTTGCATTCTGGCCCTTCGGCCCGAGCACGCCCATCACGGTGAAGGGGACGTGCCCGATCTGGATCTGCGCTCCCGTGGCGTCGACCCCCGGGAAGAGGTTGTTCGCCACCGTGGCACCGATGACCGCGATCTTGCGCGCCGATTTTACATCCGCGTCGGTGAACGGCGATCCTGTGGTGGTGGACCAATCGCGAATGGTGAAATAGTCCGGCGACACGCCGTTGATCATCGTCCGCCAATTGCCTGCGGGTCCGATCACGACCAGGCGTGTCGCCACCACCGGCGAGACCGCCGCGAGTGTCGTTCCCTCGGCCTTCAACTTCTCGGCGTCGGCAATGGAGAGGCGGTTGAACGTGCCAGCGCCCTGACTCACACCACCCTGCGCCGACGAGCCCGGCGAGATCACGATGAGGTTCGTCCCCAGGCTGCTGATCGACGCCTCGATCTGCGATTGCGCGCCATGCCCCACGGCGATCATCACGATCACCGCGCCGACGCCGATGACGATGCCCAGCATCGTCAGCAGCGTCCGCATCTTGTTCTTGAGGATGCTCTGCCACGCGAGCTTCAGGAGTGTTTTCTGCTTCATGCTGCCTCCGTCGCCGGTTCGGGGGCGACCTCAGGGTCGTCGGCGCCCAGCGCCTTCAGGTCCTCCGCCGCATTGCGACGATCCTCCACCGGATGATCGTGAAGAATTCGCCCGTCGCGCATTTCAACCACGCGCTTCGCATACTTGGCGACGTCCGCCTCGTGCGTCACGATGAGGATGGTGATGCCCTGATCGTTCAGTTGCTGAAAGAGCGACATCACCTCCACCGTCATGTGGCTGTCGAGATTTCCGGTCGGCTCGTCCGCGAGCAGCAGCGTGGGCTGCGTGACGAGCGCGCGCGCGATCGCGACGCGCTGCTGCTGTCCGCCGCTCAACTCACTCGGCACGTGATCGAGGCGATCTCCCAGTCCGACGCGCACGAGTGCCTCCGCGGCGAGCTTCTTCGTGTCGGTCCAGCGATGCTGTCGGTCGTAGAGAAGTGGAAGCTCCACGTTCTCGATCGCCGACGTTCGGGGCAGCAGGTTGAAGCCCTGAAACACGAAGCCGAGCTTGTGGTTGCGAAGGTCCGCGAGCGCATTGCGCCCCAGTCCGTCCACGCGAACACCGTCGAGCATGTATTTGCCTTCCGTCGGGACGTCCAGGCAGCCGAGGATGTTCATGAGCGTCGACTTGCCCGAGCCCGACGAGCCCATGATGGCGAGCAGTTCCCCCGCCGTCACGGTGAGATCCACCCCGCGCAGCGCATACACCTTGTTCGTGCCCATGGTGTAGATCTTCTTCACGCCTTCGATCTCGATGACCGAACGCGCCGGCGCCGTCGCTGGCGCGGCAGTCGTCAGGGACCACCGCGCCCGCCACCGCCACGCTGCGGCGTCAGCGGATTGGTGCTCGGCGCCGCTGCCGCGCCGGCGGACACCGCCGCCGCACCGACGATCACCTGTGTACCTGCCTTCAGGGAGTCGCTGGTCACCTGGGTGTGCTGTCCGTCCGACAGGCCCACGCGCACGCGAATGGCCTTCAGCTTTCCAACCGCGTTCAACGTGTAGAGCGTTCCTGCGCTCCCCACGCCACCGGTCTGACTGCGCCGAGCGCGTGGTGCAGCTGTTCCACCCGTCGGCGCGGTGCCCGCGACACCTCTCGTACCGCCTGGCGCCGCACCTTGCGGCGCCGTTGCCGAGCCGAGTGCGGCCGCTGCGGCGGCGCCAGGGTTGGTGGCACGTCCGGTGTCGGTGCCCGTGCCGCCGCGCCGGCGTGTCGTGTCGACCGGAGGAATGCCCGCGGCCGCGAGTTGCTCCGCCGTCGGCTTGTAGCGGAGCGCAAGGTTGGGAACGATCAATACGCCGTTCGCCGAGCCGGTGATGAACTCCACCGTCGCCGTCATCCCGGGTACGAGCTTGCCGTCCGCGTTGTCCAGCCGCACGACGACCGTGTATCCGACCACGTTGTCCGTCAGCTTCGACTGGAGGCGCACCTGGTCCACGGTTCCGTTGAACGTGCGCCCGGGATACGACTGCACCGTGAACTTCACCACCTGTCCCGCCTTGATGCTCGCGATGTCGCTCTCGTCGACCGACGCAAGGATCTGCATGTGTGACAGATCCTGCGCAATGAGAAAGAGTTGCGGCGCGGAGAGGCTTGCGGCCACCGTCTGGCCGACGTCCACATTGCGCTCGACGACGACGCCGTCGATCGGAGCGAAGATGTTCGTGTAGGAGAGATTCTGCTTCGCGCGGTCGAGTGTCACCTGCGCGGACTTCACGGTCGCCTGCGCCACCGAGAGGTTCACCTGCACCGTGCTGAACTCACTCGCGCTGATGAACTTCTGCGCGATGAGCGGCTGGTTGCGAGTGTACTCCTGCTGTGCCTGCTGCAACTGCGCTTGCGTCTTTTCGAGCTGAGCTTGCGCGTCGCGCACCGCCTGTTGTTGCAGCGTCGGGTCGATGCGCGCGAGGAGCTGCCCTTTCTTCACCTGGCTGTTGAAGTCCGCGAGAATCTCCGCGACCTGTCCCGAAACCTGTGTGCCCACCTGAACGGTCTTGACGGCGCTCAGCGCGCCTGTGGCCGAGACCGTTTGTTCGATGTTCCCACGCTCGACCGCCGCGAGGCGATATGCGGGAGCGGCACTCGCGCGCGAGTGCACCACAAACCACAGAATAGTGGCGAGGGCCAGTACGGCGACCGCGCCAAAGGCAATGCGTTTTCTGTTCATTCGTGCGCCGTCCAAGGTCGTGCTGAAAGTCGTTCGGGCCTATTGGCGATGATCGTGCCGTGTCTTGGAACAGCCGGGCCCTGGGCCCTGGGCTAACAACGGGGCTTGGGCAAACGGGGGCTTGGGCCTGGGCTCGGGCATGGGCTCGGGCCAAATACCACACCGGCCGATCCTACGCCGGCCCAAGCTCAAGCCCAACGCCCTCCGCCCGAAGCCCGAGCCCCAGCCCGTAGTTAGCCCAAGCCCCGCTGTTCAGCCCAGGGCCCAGGGCTTCAGTTGGGAGTCAGCAGGTTCAGTTCGACGGCTTGGCGCCCTCGTCTCCAGCCCACGAGAATGTGCGCTCTTTTCCCATCAGTCTCCACCGCTCCGGCGAGCTCGTCCTTTGCCAATCGAGCGGCTCACCGATCGGCTGTGGCATCGCAGCGATCGCCATCGCGCGCGTGAGGTCCTCCTTCTGCTGCGCACCGAGCGCATCCGGGGCGAGCGACACGAACAGCATCGTGCCGCTGCGCGCAAGCAGATCCAACCACTGGCGATTCAGCTCCCACGGAATTGCCGTCGTGACGCCGACGCAATCAGCGTCAGCCGTATAGAAGGCACCCTGCTGCGCAGCGCGAAACGCGAGGGTGTTCACGCCCATTTTCCACGTGCGACTCCAATCCGTTCCACTCGTGTCGTCACCGATGCGGCAGATCTCGAAATGCCCTGCTGAGAGGTGACTCACCGTGTTGCAGCCGATGATCAACGCATCGCGCGCGGCCGATCGAATCGTTCCATACAGGTCATCGATCACCTCGGCCGTGGTGCGATTCGGGCCGGAGGAAAAGGTCCAGCCATCCTTCGTGAGCGACGTTCCCATCTGGAAGCCCCAACGCCCGAAGAGATCGTACGTCGAGTAGTCGTGCTTGATGAGGTCGAATCCCCATTCCCGCATGCGACTGATGTCGCCGGTGATCTTTTCGCGCACTTCCGGCACGGTGGGATCGAGCACGTTGTGGTCGCGCGCGAGGCGCCATGTGTCGGGTACGGTGGACGGCGCCTCGAGTGGACGATACCACGCGCCAGGCCGCGCGCCGACCTGCTTGACCTTCGCGATGAGACCGGGGAGATCGGGAAACTTCTCGTTCGAATGATCCCACGTGCCCACGCCGATCTTGTCCTTGCCTCGGCCGGGCTGCCACCCATCATCGATGACGGCGAACGGGCGATTGCCGTGCGTGGGAGACAGCGCGACGATTCGCTCTGCGTCGCGGAGGAAACTCGCGGCGTCGTTTCGTCCATACGCATAGTACCAATCATTACTGCCATACACGGGCTGCGCCGGAAGCCTCGGCTTCTCGCACATCTGTCGGCAGAAGGCATGGACCGCGGCGAATGCCGACTCGTGCGGTTGGCCCGCTTTGCATACCACATCGCAGACAGCGAGCATGCGATCCCCGAGTTGAATCGGCGCCGCACCACTGCGGACGTCGGCAAAGAGACTGATTCCCGCTGCGTCCACCTGCCAGAAGCAGAGCGCCTTCGCGCCGGTACGCACTCCGTAGGCGTGCGTGAGCGCACCATCCCATGCGGCGACGTACCAGGGCATCGCGCGATCGGGTGAGAGTCCGCGCCACTCGAGGTCACCATATCCGCGCTCCCATGCGTCGCCGAGGAGAAGGCGGGTGGCGTCCATGCGGCCGCGCCAGCGCAGGTGGATTCTCCTGATGCCCAGCGTGGGCGACGTGAGCTCGATACGCAGCGATCCTGGCACTTCGCGCGTGACGACCATCAGTCCCGAAGAGCCCTGCCACTGTCCACCGCCACCGGCGCTGAGTCGCTGGATGCCCGACGCCGTGTAGACGCTCACGCTATCAGGGGCGCGGTGGAGGTCGAGGAAGCTGCGAGGCGCACTCGCGCGCCGGATCACGCCATCGGCGGCAGCGGCCACCGCCGTTGCTGGAAGCGACAGCCCGGCCGCAGAAACGATGCTTCGCTTCAGGAACTCGCGTCGCGACGTCATTACGGCGCGAGCCTGTTGGCGTTGAGGAGTGTTACGGCAGCCGCCAGGAGTACCACAGAGAGCAGAAGGAACATCACACGCTTGCGGCGACGTCGGTTTGCCTGCCATACCTCGACGTCGACGTAAAACCGCCCCGGTGCCGCCTCGCGCACGATGACGCGATTCTTCAGCGCGTGCCACGCAACTCCCCCGTCTTCAACGCCGAGGTCCTCGAGCTCGCGGAGGGTGAGTGCCTTGTCCGGGCTCGTGGCGCCGATGCGCTCCATGGCTTCCACGATGTGGCGTTCCTTGATCAGCAGGACCGCGACGGCTGCTCCCATGATGTACTCCCTGTGGCGAGATGGATTGCGGCTCCAATATGCAGTGCCGTACCGCAGACGATACACCAGCCTGGGCCTGGGCCTGGGCCTGGGCTTGGGCTAAGGCCCGAGCCCAAGCCCAAGCCCAAGCCCAAGCTCGCAGTGCTATGTTGGTCCGCGCCACCCTCAGCCCGGACCGCATGCGTACCCTCTGCCTCTCCCTGCTCGCCGCTTCGAGCGCATTCGCGCAGGCGCCCGTCGTCCACCGTCTCCCCGCGACGCCGTCCACCGTCGCCTATGGCTACTACTGGTCCGAGGCAAAGCCCGCCATTCGCGTGAAGTCGGGCGACGTCGTCGACGTCGAGACGATGCTCACCAACACGCCCGCAGGACTCGAGCGCATCGGCGTGAAGCCCGAGGACGTGCCGCAACATCTGCGCGACATCGTCACGCAGGATACTGGAGCCGCACTCAAGGGGCCCGGAGGACACATCCTCACCGGCCCGATCTACGTCGAAGGCGCCGACTCGGGTGACGTGCTCGAGGTGCGCATCCAATCCATCACGCTGCCGATCGCGTACGGCTACAACGGGTGTAGCGGCTTCATACGCGACCTCTGCCAGGTGCGCGGCAGCACGCTCATTCACATGGACCGCGAGCGGATGACCGCAGAGGTCGCGCCGGGCATCACCGTGCCGCTGCGCCCGTTCTGGGGTTCCGTCGGCGTCGCGCCGGCCGCGGCACTCGGACGCGTGAGCAGCACGCCGCCAAGCCGGCACGCCGGCAACATCGACAACAAGGAGCTCGTCGCTGGGACGACGCTCTACATCCCGGTGTTCGTGAAGGGCGCGCTGCTGGAGATCGGCGACGGGCACGCCGCACAGGGCGATGGCGAAGTGGACCAGACGGCAATCGAGACCAATCTTGAAGGACGCGTGCAGCTCATCGTCCGCAAGGACATGAAGCTCGAATGGCCGCGCATCGAGACGCCGACGCACTGGATCACGATGGGCACCGACACCTCACTCACGGTCGCCACCAGGGTCGCGGTGACGGAGATGGTGAAGCTGCTCCAGGAGATGAAGGGCATCACGCAGACGCAGGCCTATCAGGCCGCGTCGATGGCCGCGGACCTACGGATCACGGAGCTGGTGGATCAGAATGTGGGCGTCCACATGATGATCGCGAAGAGTTACCTGAGGAAGTAGAGCTTTCTCCGATGGGTGATCCGATATCCGTATTTTTCCGATGTCCGACGTCCGTCGTCGCACTTGTGCTGTTGCAAGAGCGGAAGTGCGACGTCAGTTGGCGGATTTCGGAAAAATGCAGACATCGGACACGGACACTGAACAGCTCACCTCAGCGTGGTGGCGTCGACAACCTGCATGTCCGCGTAATCCTGGTTCTCACCGCCCATCGCCCAGCAGAACGCGTAACTCGCCGTACCGCAGCCGGCGTGAATCGACCACCCCGGCGACAGCGCGACCTCTCCATCGCGCACAATGAGATGCCGCGTCTCCGTCGGCTCCCCCATCTGGTGGAACACGACCGCCGTCTCCGGCACGTCGAAGTACAGGTAAATCTCGGTCCGCCGGTCATGCATGTGCGCCGGCATCGTGTTCCACACACTGCCCGGCTCCAGCGCCGTCATGCCCATGACGAGCTGCGCGCTCTGCACGCCGGCGGCATGCACGTAGCGCGAGATCCGTCGCCTGTTCGCCTGCTCCATGGTGCCGAGTTCTCCGCTCTGCACGCTGCTTGCCTGCACGAGCGCGGTGGGATGGTCGGCATGCGCGGGGTAGCTGACGAGGTAGAATCGCGCCGGCTTCGACGCATCGTCGCTCGAGAACACCACATGCCGACTCCCGCGCGCCACGTACACGAGGTCGCGATTGCCGAGTGCGTACCGAGTGCCGTCGACGCTGACGCTGCCGGGTGCACCGATGTTCAGCACACCCAGCTCGCGGCGCTCGCAGAAGAACGACGCGAGTAAGTCTGCCGGTGCCTCGAGCTTCAATGGGGTGTCCGTGGGCACCGCGCCGCCGAGGACGAGGCGATCGAGATCGATGCGCCGCAGGTTGATCGCGCCGGGCTGAAAGAGCCCCTGCACCAGGAAGCTGGCGCGGAGCTCGTCGGTCGTCATGTGCGCAGCGCGCACGGCGTCAGGCAGGGTATGCATGCTCATCGCGCCATCCATCCTCCGTCGACCACGAGGACGTGGCCGTTCACGTAGTCGCTCGCGCGCGACGCGAGGAACACCACCGCGCCCGCCAGGTCCGATGGCTCACCCCAACGCCCCGCCGGAATGCGCACGTTGATCTGCTCCGATCGCGTCTCGTCGTTCCGTAGTGCCTCTGTGTTGTCGGTGCGAAAATATCCGGGCGCAATGGCATTCACCTGGATACCGTGACGCCCCCACTCATTCGCGAATGCCTTCGTCAATCCGGCGACGGCATGCTTGCTCGCGGTATACGCAGGAACGGTGATACCGCCACTGAAAGCGAGCAGCGACGCGATGTTGATGATCTTGCCCGCCCCGCGCTCGATCATCTCAGTGCCGTAGTGCTGGCAAAGGACAAAGGTGGCGTCGAGGTTCGTGCGCATCACCACATCCCAATCCGCCAGCGAATATTCAACCGCCGGCGCACGCCGGACGATGCCGGCGTTGTTCACCAGGATGTCGATCGGCCCAGCGATCATCTCGATATCCACCGTCATCGCATCGATCGCGGCGCGGTCGCCGAGGTCGGCCGTCACTTCCCATCCCTTTCGGCCCATGCCCTCGACGGCGGCTACCGTCTCGCTCGCACCGCCCGCGTGCGCGGTGGCACAGACGACGTCTGCTCCAGCGCCCGCGAGCGCCTCCGCCATCGCTCGACCCAGCCCGCGGCTCGCACCAGTGACGAGTGCGCGCTGGCCATTCAGGTCGAACATGTCGCCGAGGTGTGAAGTCATCGAGCCCAGCCCTCCGCCGTTGTCGGTGTGCCAATCCGGGTCCGTCTCATGTTTTCGCGGCGATCGAAGCGGCGTCCACCGGCTTGCCGTTCACCGTCACGCGATCGAGCATCAGCCCCCGCACGTTCTGCGTGACACTCGGCTGCGCGACGTTGTTGAACTGGCAATCCGTCAACCGAATGTCGGAGATCGGCGCGTTCTCGAATCCACGAAGATAGAGCGCGTACTTGCTCTTTCGGCTCGATACGCGCTCGACGTTGATGTCGCGCGCCACCGGTGTGAATGCGCCCTTCGCGCCTTCCTCGTACGTGAAGTCGATCGAGACGATCGAGTCGGCGACCTGACCAACGGTGACGTCACGCATGTAGATGTGTTCGAGCACACCGCCGCGCGAAGCGTTGTTCTTGAGGCGCAGGGCGCGCTCGAGATTCGGGCTGTCCATCGTACACTTCTCGGCGAACACCCAGCGGACGTCGCCCGAGATCTCGCTCCCGATCGTGACACCGCCGTGGCCATCCTTCATGACGCAATTGCGCACGATGACGTTCTCGGTCGGCGCCTTGAGCCGCCGTCCATCCGCGTTGCGCCCTGACTTGATCGCGATGCAGTCGTCACCAGTATCGAACTCGCAGCCTTCGATGAGCACGTCGCGACACGACTCCGGATCGCATCCGTCGTTGTTCGGTCCGTGCGACGCAATCTTCACATTTCGCACGGTGACGTTCGTCGACATCAGCGGATGAATCTCCCACATCGGCGAGTTCACGATGCGGACACTCTCGATCAGGACGTTCCGGCAGCGATTCGCCTGGATGAAATTCGGCCGCAGGTACGAGCCTTCCGCCAGCACGCGCTGCGAGACCGGCACGCCCGCTTCGACCATCTCGATCAACTTGTTGCGGGCGCCGTCCTGCCGCGGATCACCGGGCTTGTAGCCGCGCCCTCCCTTCCACGCCCACCAGTTCGCCGCGCTCGCCTGTCCGTCCAGCGTGCCGCCGCCGGAGATCGCGATGTTTTCCTGGTTGAACGCATAGAGGAGGGGCGAATAGCCCATCAGCTCCATGCCCTCGAAGCGCGTGAAGACGGCCGGCAGGTACGCCCGCGGATCGGTGCTGAAGAGGATCGTCGCGCCTGACTCCACACGAAGGTTCACGTTGCTCAACAGGTGAATCGCGCCCGTGACGTATCGTCCCGGAGGCACCACCACGACTCCGCCACCGGCGGCATTGCAGGCTCCAATGGCGGAGCGGAATGCGGGCGTGCAGTCAGCCTGACCATCACCACGCGCACCGTACCGCGTGATGTCGAAGCTGCGACTGCCGAACGTCGGTGCCTTGATCCGTTTCAGAATCTCCGGAACACGATCCCATCCCTCGGCGTCGACGACTCCGTGCGTGGCAAGGAATTCCCTGCGATCACCTGCCTCCATCGCCGAGAGAAGGGCGGGAGAGCCGAGCAGGCCGGCGGCTCCCGATCCCATGAGGCGCAGGAACTCCCGGCGCGACGACCTTGTGCTCATTCATGCCCTCCTGTCGAAGCGCGCAGTGGGTGCACGCGAGCCCATTCCTCGTATTGACGCAGCGCCTCCGCCGGCTCGCGGCCGAACCACCCGTAGCCGCTGCGACGATCGCTCAGCTGATTCCAGTCATACAACTTCACCGCATCCCTGTTCGCGAAGATCGGACGTCCGGTCGAGATCTCCGTGAGGCGCGCCCAGAGGGGTGGCGCGGCGGTGTCAGGCCGCAGTTCGAACCTTTCATAGCGCAACCCGCTGAGCGCGTGTGAGCGAAACCATGTCGCCGCCGAATGAACAGCGGACTGCACGGGCGAGTCCGGATCGCGGAGCGACATCAGGTACAGCATGATCGACGCGCTCTCGCGGCCCGCCAGGCCAGCCAGCTCATACCGTCGAGCGGGTACGACTTCGAGCGTGAGCGGATCCTCCTGCTGTCCCCACACGGTTCGTGCTCCCGCGACGCGCACCTGCGCACGCACGAGGCACGCCACTCCGCGCTTCGCCGCCTCCCATGCGGCCCGACGCTCGGACGCGGACGGAATGTTCGCCGCCCCCGAGGCGGCCTCGTCGAGGGTGGTGAGGACGAGCACTGCCACGTCGTCGTTGAACGTGACGGCATCATGGTAGCCGCCATCGAGGGGGAAGCTCTGCGGCCAGCACCCATTTGGCTGCTGCGCGACGAGCAGCAACGCCAGGCCGCGCCGATACGCATTGGCGTAGTTCGCAGCGTGGTTCGCAGCGTACAGGCGCGCCAGGAACCGCAGCTGCCCTGTTGTCGCCCCGTTGTCGAAGGTGGGGATGTAGTGCCAGCCGGAAGTCTCGGAGTAGTAGCTCATGCCGGTCGTGCGTGGCTGCCACATGTCCGTTCGCTTCGACCATCCGCCAGACGGCGTCTGCCAGGTCAGGATCGCGCTCCCGAGCGCTTGCGCGCTGTCGCCGCGAAACCACGCGTCGGGCCGGTTGAAGTACGTGAAGTCCGGCGCGCGATACGGCGCCTTCATCATCTCGGTGCGACCCGACCTGCGGAGCTCCGCCGCCATTGACGCGCTGTCCGTCGCGCGCAGTTGCCGGGAACGCGAGATGTAGGCAGTCCATGCGGAGCGCTCGGCTCCTTTCAGCGCGGCGATGCTGGCGGCAGGTAGCAGCGCCGGCCCCACCGCCTCTGGTAGTGATGTCCCTTGCCCTGCCGCAGCACGCGCCATGATTGTCGCCGTCGCGACGACCATGGCGCGCGTCCAGGAGTTCATCAGCTGGCTTCTCCGCCCAGCTGTGCCTGGTCCATGCGCGGCACAATGAGGTGGATCAGCCCGAGCGCGATGACGTAGATGCCGCCGCACCACATGAAGATGTACCGATAGGCGTTCGGATCATGCTGCAGCGCGATGCCCGCCAGCCGCTGGAAGATCACGCCTCCCATGGCACCGGCGAAGCCGCCGAAACCCACGACGGATGCCACGGCACGTCGCGGAAAGAGATCACTCGCCGTAGTGAACATGTTGGCCGACCACGCCTGGTGCGACGCTGCCGCGAGGCTCACAAGCGCAACCGCACCCCACAGGCTGGCCATGCGCGGGGCGAACATCGTCGGCACGATCAGCAGCGCGGCGATGAGCATCGCCGTCTTGCGTCCGCGATTCACGGAAAATCCGCGCTTGATGAGCGCGCTGGACAGGTAGCCGCCAAAGATGGACCCGATGTCCGCGATGACGTAGATCACGATCAGCGGCGCGGAGAGGTCAGACAGCTTCACCCCGAAATTCTGGTCGAGGAATTTCGGCAGCCAGAACAGATAGAACCACCACACCGGATCAGTGAGGAACTTGCCGAGTATGAACGCCCATGCCTGCCGATGGCCGAGCACCTCGCCCCAGCTCACCGATCCAACCCGCTCGACCGGATCGCTGCGGATGTACGCAAGCTCGGCGGCGCTCACGCGCTTGTGCTTCTCCGGCGTTTCGTACATCAGCAGCCACGCGGTGAGCCAGAGCAGGCTCAGACCACCAGTGCAGAGGAATGCGGCACGCCAGCCGTAGTGCAGCGCGATGGGCGGGATGAACACGGCCGTGAGCACTGCGCCCACGTTCGTTCCCGCATTGAAGATGCCCGTCGCGAACGCGCGCTCCTTCCGCGGGAACCACTCGGCCGTCGTCTTGATGGCTCCGGGGAAGTTGCCCGACTCACCAAATCCGAGCGCGACGCGTGCGAGGGAGAATTGCAAGGTCGTGCGCGCGAGTGCGTGCGACATCGCTGCCGCGCTCCACGTGATGATGGAGATCGCGTAGCCCTTGCGCACGCCCAACTTGTCCATCATGCGGCCCGCGCCGAGGAAGCCGATGGCATACGCGAAGCTGAACCATGACGTGATGTTTCCGTAGTCCTGCTCCGACCAGCCCAGCTCCCGCTGGATCGTCGGGGCAAGGATGCCGAACGTCTGGCGATCCATGTAGTTGATCGTCGTCGCGACGAACAACAGGGCGCAGATCGTCCATCGATACCCGAACTTCGGCGGTGCCACGCTGTCGAGCGTACCTGCGTCTCGTACTGCCATTCCGATCTCCTGGATTAGCGAATCACTCGCGCGCCCTTGCCCTTCATCGCTGCTTCCACTTCCTCCACCCGCACCATCGACGTGTCACCCGGTGTCGTCATGGCGAGCGCGCCGTGCGCTGCGCCGTATTCCACCGCCGCCTGGGGTCCCTTGCCTTCGAGAAATCCGTAGGCCAGCCCCGACGCGAAGCCGTCGCCGCCACCGACCCTGTCGTAGATCTCGAGGTTCTCACGCTTCACCGATTGATAAAGCTGCCCCTGATAGTAGAGGATCGCGCTCCAGTCATTCAGCGATGCCGTCGTCGCCTTCCGCAGTGTCGTCGCCGCCACCTTGAAGTTGGGAAATTCGGTGACCGCCGTCTGAATCATCTTCTGGAAGCTTTCGGTCTCGATGTTCGTGAGGTGCTCGTCGGCACCTTCGACGTCGAAACCCAGACACGCCGTGAAGTCCTCTTCATTGCCGATCATCACGTCTACGTACTTCGCGATGTTTCGGTTGATCCGCTGCGCGCCTTCCTTCCCGCCCTGGCTCTTCCAGAGCGATGCGCGGTAGTTCAGGTCATACGCGACGACGGTGCCGTATTTCTTCGCCGCCTCCACCGCTTCAATTACCGCCTCGGAGGTATTCGATGCAAGCGCCGCGAAGATGCCGCCGGTGTGGAACCACCGCACGCCTTCCTCGCCGAAGATACGCTCCCAGTTCACTTCGCCCGGCTTGATCTGCGACGCTGCTGAATGTCCTCGGTCGGAGCACCCGAGGGCGGGACGGATGCCGAAGCCCTTCTCGGTGAAGTTGAGACCGACGCGCGTGTTGCGGCCCAGTCCATCGAACGCGCGCCAGATACAGTGCGACATGTCCACGCCGCCCTGCATGACGAAATCCTCGACGAGCCAGCCGAGGTCATTCTGCGGCAGTGCGGTGACGACGGCGGCGCGCTTGCCCCAGCATTTCCGCATCGCACGCGCGACGTTGTACTCGCCGCCGCCTTCCCACACCTGAAAGCTGCGCGCGTTGCGGACTCGGCCGAAGCCGGGATCGAAGCGCAGCATCACCTCACCGAAGGACATGCAGTCCCACTTCGTTTCGGCGGCGGACCTGATCTGCAGTGCGGTGTCGGTCATGGCTATTTCGCGCGAATCGCCTTGATGAGCTGCACCGTGTCGCGCACCTTGCGCTCGATGCCGTCGTAATCCTGCTTGTCGAGCAGCTCCTTGGTGATGAGGTTGCTGCCGATTCCGCATGCGACGATGCCGGCGCCAAACCATGTACGAAGCGAGCTCTCGGTGGCTTCGACGCCGCCCGTCGGCATGATGCGCGTCCACGGCATGGGTCCCAGCACGCTCTTCACGAAATCCGGTCCGCCCACCGACGATCCGGGAAACACCTTCACGATCTCGCAGCCCAGCTCCTGCGCATCGCCGATTTCTGTCGCGGAGCCGCAACCCGGGCTGTACGGAATGCCGCGGCGGTTGCAGACCTTCGCCACCTCCGCATTCAGCAGCGGTCCGACGACGAACTTCGCGCCGTTGGCGATGAAGATGCCGGCCGTGGGCGCGTCGACGATGGAGCCAACGCCCATGATCACGGAGGGATCCGCCTTCGCGAAGTGATACGTGACTTCGTGAAAGACGTGCGACGCGAAGTCTCCGCGGTTGGTGAACTCGATGCACTTCGCTCCACCGTTCGCACATGCCTGGATGACTTTCTTGCACGTGTCGACGTCGGGGTGGTAGAACACCGGAATGACGCCCTGATCCATCATCGCGAGCAGGACGGACAGGCGGTCCTTGGCAGCCATCGGATTTACGGTGGGAAGAGGTGCTGGAACTATCGAGCGGTGAACGAAAAACTTGGGAAGATAGGAAGATAGGAGGATAGGAGGATAGGTGAGCCGAGGCTCGAGCTCTCCTATCATCCTATCGTCCTATCGTCCTATCATCCTATCATCCTATCATCCTATCGTCCTATCATCCTATCCTCCTATCGTCCTATCATCCCATCACGGTTCGATTCGCCGAACGCCTGGAATGCCGTCGAAGTCGCGGTCGAACGTGCAGATCGCATCGAGCCCTTCCCCGATCACCACGGCGGCGTGCAGCGCATCGCGCGCCATCAGCCGCGTGTTCGCGTCGAGAAGACGGCGCGCATGATCGAGCACCTCGGATGTGACCGGAATGATTTCCGGGAAAATCTGGCGCGCGAGGTCGTACACTTTGCGGCCATCGGTCCAACGCTTGATCGATCGATACCGATGCAGGATCTCCTGCAACGTCTCGGCGTTGATGATCGCATCGACGTCGCCACTCGCCACCTGCTCCAGCAACTGAACGCTCGGCCGCTTGTGCGGATGCTCCGCGCCTGCGGCGTACATGATGATGTTCGTGTCGATCAGGATCATGCGCGCCGGCGCGTCATGGCATGAGCGCGTCGGCGTGCACGACGGATTCCAGCTTCATCGCCTTCGGCGTGCCGACCGGAAGGTGCAGCGCGCCCAACGAAGCCGCCGCGGCAACTCGGACTTCCTGGTCCACGATGCCGTATGCCGTAGCACACGCTTCGCGAACCAACTCACCAAGGCTCACCCCGCGCCGCTCAGCCAGCTCGCTGAGCCGACGGTGTGCATCCGGAGAGAACAGGATAGTTGTCTTCTTTGAAAGCTCCATATGCACCTCCATATGTGCATACTATCGGAAACCGCCCCCAACCGCAAGCACCTATGCCAAACCCAGATGATGCTCCAGCGCCGCGGCCATGCCCTGCTCTCGAATGCGCCACAGGTGATCCGACACCGCTTCCGGAAAGCCTCCAAGCTCCGTGAGATCCGCACCCCACAGCTCCCGATTCCGGCACGCGGCCCACACCAACTCTCCCACCGGCGCCGACGCACCGTCCGGGAACGCATTCCACAACGCATGAAGAGGCCCTGCCTGATCATCGGCCGGAACGGAGAGACCACGCGCACGACGCGAAGCCTGAAAACTCCCATGCAGCAAGTGAAGGAAGGCCGCGAAGCCGAACGCAAGCGACTGCGGCACCGACCCTGTCCGGTCCACGTATCGCTGAACGGACGGCACCACCCGCACCCTCGTCTTCATCGTCGACTGAAGCGTGATGTCGATCAACGCGTGACGGATGTGCGGATTCCTGAACCGGTCGAGCACCGCCTCGGCGAACTCCTCCGCGCCTTCGACGTCGAGATACGGCGCGATCTCCTCGAGCATCACGCGTCGAACGAACCGGTTGATCGACGGTTGCGACATCGCATCGCGCACGGTCTCACAGCCCATCGGCAGCGCGACGGGCACCAGCAGCGTGTGCGCGCCATTCAGGAGGTGAACCTTCCGCTTGCGATAGGGCGCGATGTCCGCCGCGATGATGATGCCCGGGTCCGTCGCCCAGGTGAGGCGCGCACGCAGCGCTTCGTCTCCCTCGATCGCGAAAAGGCGATACGGCTCACACGTCGTGAGCAGCGCGTCCTCGTAGCCGAGCATCGTGTTCAGCCGCTCGACATCGGCATCGCGTGGTGCGCCCGGCACGATGCGGTCCACCAGCGTGTTGCAGAATGGCACCGCGCTGTCGATCCACTCGAGGAACGTGGTGCCGAGCTCCCACCGCCTCGCGATGGCGATGACGATCTCACGCAGACGTGCGCCATTGTTCTCGATCAGCTCACACGGGATGACCGTGAGCCCGCGCTCGGCTGCAAAGTTGAATGCCTGCGCGCGCTCTAACAGGAATCGGGTGAGCTTCGCCGGGAAGGACTTCGGCGGCGCATCTTCGGCACCACTGTCCTCGTCGGAGACGATGCCGACTTCCGTCGTATTGGAGAACACGAACTCCAGCAGCGGCTGTCGCGCGAGCTCCAGCACCTCGTTCCATTCGTCCACGGCCGACAGCGCACGACTCACGGAGGTGATGATGCGACACTCCCGCATCGGCTGGCCGCGCTCGATGCCCTCGACGACCAGAGTGTAGAGCCCATCCTGCTCGCGCAGGGCACGGTCGCGTGCGCTGCCCGTGGACGCAATGGCCACGATGCGGCCGCCGAACGCTCCTTGCACGTTCGCGTTGTGCACGAAGTCGTCGATGAACCCGCGCAGCAGTGCGCCCGTGCCGAACTGCACCGCGCGCTCCGGGAGGTCCAGCAGCGCATCCTTGGGCACATTGACGATCTCACCGCGCTCGCGGCGGACGGTCGCCAGCAGAGCGCGATTGAGTCGTGCGGTCACAGGGTCACTCCGTCCTTCCAGATTGCGATCTCGCGGTAACCATGCTGCTCGTTGTTGGTGCGCTTGTTCCCCGACGCGACATCCAGCACATACGCAAAGAGCTCGTCGGACAGGTCGTCCATCGACCGCGTGCCATCGAGCAGCGTGCCGGCATTGAAGTCGATCCAGTGCGGTTTCTTCGCGGCAATCTCCGAATTCGACGAGATCTTGATCGTCGGCACGGGAAACCCGAGCGGCGTGCCGCGTCCCGTCGTGAACAGCAGGACCGTCGCGCCACTCGCGATCATCGCGGTGCACGACACGCCGTCATTCCCTGGTCCCTCGAGGAGACTCAATCCGCCGACGGACGCCTGCTCACCATAGCGCAGCACCTTCGTCACCGGCGCCTGACCGCCCTTCTGGATGGCGCCGAGTGACTTCTCCTCGAGCGTCGTGAGCCCGCCCGCCTTGTTGCCCGGCGACGGATTCTCGTAGATGCTCTGCCCGTGACGAATGAAGTACGCCTTGAAGTCGTTGATCATCGCGACGAGCTGCTCGTACACCGGCTCACTCGTCGCGCGGTTCATCAACAACTGCTCGGCGCCGAACATCTCGGGCACCTCCGTGAGCAACACGCCGCCGCCGTAGGACGTCAGCCGATCCGCGACACGCCCGACCGCCGCATTCGCGGAGATTCCACTGAAGCCATCGGAGCCACCGCACTTGTGGCCGATGACCAGGTCGGATGCACTGATCGTCGTGCGACGATCGTCACGCATGCGGTTCGCGAGCTCCTCGACCATCGTGAGGCCACTCGCCCGCTCGTCCATCACGTCCTGCGAATTGAAGAACCGGATGCGACTGCGGTCCACGTCTCCCGCACGCGCGAGCAACGCGTCCATCTGGTTGTTCTCGCATCCGAGCCCGAGCACGAGCACGCCGCCCGCGTTCGGGTTGCGCATGAGGCCCGCGAGCACCGCCTGCGTATGCGCCAGGTCGTCGCCGAGCTGCGAGCATCCGAACGGATGGCCGAAGGCGTGGACGCCGTCGATCGATGCGCCCATCCGTTCGTTCGCATTCTTCGCGATGCCGTCGGCCACGAAGTTCACGCAGCCGACCGTGTTGAGAATCCAGATCTCGTTGCGCGTTCCGACGCGACCATCGGCGCGACGAAATCCTTCGAAGGTCGGTATCTCACCAGCCTGCTGCGCACGCGCGCCGGACGGAGCGTACGTGTACCCGGTCATGCCCTCGAGCTGCGTGCGAAGGTTGTGACTGTGAATCCAGTTTCCGGGTTCGACGCCCTGCGTGAGTGCGCCGATCGGAAAACCGTACTTCACAACCGGCTCGCCTTTCTCGAGATGCCGGAGCGCGAACTTGTGGCCCGCCGGAACGTCGTCGCGCAGCAGCACGCGAGCGCCCGCGACCTCTACTTCCTCACCCGCCGACAGCGGACGAATGGCGACGGCGACGTTGTCGTCGGCGTGGATACGGACTGCATCCGGACGCGTTGTTGGAGGCGCGGAAACGGCCATCGTCCTCAGGCTATCGATTTGGGGAAACGGTACGTCTCTCGCGCGAGGTCTACCGCGAGGGCCTGCGCCATCTCACGCGCATCGTCCATCTCCACGATGTGCCGGGCGACCAGACCTCCCAGCCAGTTCGCATCCATCCGTCGAGCAAGGTCGTGACGCGCCGGAATGGAGCAGAACGCGCGGGTGTCGTCGTTGAAGCCCGCGGTATTGTAGATACCCGCAGTTTCCGAAACCTGCTCCCGGAAACGCCGGAGTCCCTCGATGGAATCGTGGAACCACCACGGCGGACCGAGCCGCAGCGCCGGATAGTGGCCCGCCAATGGCGCGAGCTCCCGCGAGTACGTGCTCTCATCGAGCGTGAAGAGCACCATATGAAAGCGCGGATCGCTGCCGTACGTGTTGAGCAGCGGCTGAAGGTTGCGGGTGTACTCGGTCGCGAGCGGAATATCGGCGCCCTTGTCGGTGCCGAAGCGGTCGAACACCACCGTGTTGTGGTTTCGGCACGAGCCTGGGTGCAGTTGCATCACGAGGCCGTCCGCGACGGACAGCCGCGCCATCTCCATCAGCATGTGTCCTTCGTATTCGCGCTGCTCGGCGACCGTGGCCTCACCGTTCTTCGCGCGAACGAACAGTCGCTCGGCCTCCTCGGCCGACATCGCGATCGTGTATGGCTCCAGCACACCGTGATCTGTCGCCGTCGCTCCCATGGAGGCGAAGAAACGTCGGCGGTCGGCGAGTGCAGCGATGAGGTCAGCCTGACTGCCAATGCTCATGCCGCTCGCCGACTCGAGTGCGCGGAGTTCCTTCGCCCATGCCTCGGGCTGTGCGATGCGGAACAGCGTGTCGGGACGGAAGCAGGGAATCACCCGATTGCGACCGTACGCCCAGCTCGATTCGCGAATGGCGCGGTGGTGCGTGAGCGGATCGACGGCGGCGTCGGTCGTCGCGATCATCTCGATGCGGAATTGCTCGAAGAGCGCGCGCGGAAGGAACTCCGGGCTCGCCAGCTTCTCGGCGATCTCGTCGTAGATGCGCTGCGCGGTGCTGCCGTCGAGTTCATGGCGCACGCCGAAGAGCTCATGCAGCTCGTGGGCGAGCCACACCCCTGAAGGCGTTCCGCGGAACAGGTGCCAGTGGTCCGCAACACGCTGCCAGATTTTGCGTGGATCGGTTTCCACCGCGGAGCCGTCGCGCGTGGGAATGCCGATGTCTTCGAGCCGCACGCCCTGACTGTACAGCATCCGGAAGATGTAGTGATCCGGAATGATGAGCAGCGCCGTAGGCTCGGGAAACGCCGAGTTCTCGGACAGCAGCGATGGATCCACGTGCCCGTGGGGGCAGACGAGTGGCAGGTCGCGAATGCCCTCGTACAGTTCGCGGGCCGCTCTCCTGGTGGCCGGATCGGCATCGAAGAAGCGATCAGCGTGAAGGCGAAGCGGGCGCCCCGAGGCGCTGCCAGTACCCGTCACCAGGTCATTCACCGCACTAGCCATCGCGGAGAGGGGGAAAGGGGGAAACGGCGGCCGAGTCATCGGCCGCCGACATTCACACTGGATGGTGAGGAACTTCCCGGGCGGGATCCCTCTTGTTTGGCCGCCGCGCCGGACGGAGGCAGGACCGTCGCTGAAGGATGCGGGCAGCTCCTATTGCGCTGCTGCCACGTGTTCCTGACTTTGTTCGAGCAAGAAACTAATGTCGTGCCTGAATGTACCCGGCAGTTTCTCGACCCGCAATATTGCCTGCAGCACCTCGCCGCTTGCGAAGAAGCAGCGCCGATGCGCAGCTCGGGAGTCTTCCCTCTCGCCCCGCCCGATCGTGAGAAAGATCGACACGCGTGACTTCCGCCGCGCCACCAGGACCACCTCTCGTGAGATCAATCGCCGCATCGTGCTGAACCTGGTGCGCGATCATCAGCCGCTGTCGCGCGCTGACCTCGCACGACACATGGAGATCGGCCGCGGCGTCGTCACGTCGATCGTGCAGGAGCTCATCGGCGAAGGCACCATCTACGAAGGGCACATCGGCGTAGCCGCGCGCGGACGGCGGCCCACGATGCTGTTCGTGCGCACGCAGGACCGGTACGTCGTGGCGGTCGACATCCGCTTCAGTCGCACGTTCATCATGCTGACTGACTTCGCCGGCTCGCAGATCGCGCTCGACTCCTTCGAGACGATGTTCGACCCGGAAGCACTCGTCGAGGAGCTCGGCGCACGCATCCGTCGCATCGTGGCGGGTCATGCCATCGAGGATCGGTGCGAGGGGGTCGGGCTGGTGGTACCGGGCATGGTTGAGCGAACGACCGGCCGGATCCTTCTCGCCCCGCAACTCGGCTGGCGCGACGTCGACATCCGCGATGGTCTTTCCGCAGCGGTCGGCATGCCCGTGTCGATCGAGAATGCGCCGATGGCCTGCGCACAGGCGCAGATGTGGCTCGGTCATCGCACGACCAGCAACAACTTCGTCTACGTCACGGTCTCCGACGGCGTCGGCGCGGGCATCGTGCTGAATGGTTCCCTCATTCGCGGCGAGACGAATTCCGCCGGAGAGTTCGGCCACATCCCCATTGATCCCGACGGGCCGCAATGCCTCTGCGGAGGCCGGGGATGCTGGGAGGCGTATACCTCGAACCAGGCCACGCTCTCGCGCTACCTTGGCCGCGAGCTCACCCCGCTCTGGGAAGGCGCGGTGCAGCAGCCGTCGTCGCTCACGATCGAGGACCTCATCGCGCGTGCACGTCGCGGCGACGCGCGCGCGGCGAGCGCGATCGAGGCCACGGGACACTACCTTGGCATCGGCATCGCGACGATCCTCAACGCGCTGAACCCATCGCAGGTGTTCGTCGGCGGCGAGATCACCGAGGCGTGGGACATGATCGAGTCGGCCGTGCGCGAGGGCATCCTGGCGCGCGCGCTGACACGGGCCAGCAAGGAGACACCGGTGATTCCCGAACAGATTGGCGGCTATCCGCGCCTGCGCGGAGCGACCGCCCTGGTCGCTGCGCCACACTTCGCCGCACCGCGCGTCGCCTGAAAGGCGACGCGCGGTGCTGCTCGTGGTCTGACAGTCTGACAGTCTGACCCGGACGAGCGGCTGCGCCGCCGTCCTCGTCTGACAGCGGGTCAACGGACTGGTCCGACAGCTGTTGCCTACACGACCACGTCCCGGGCGAGCAAACAGGTGGTCGCGAGGAGGCGTTCCTTATCCACGCCGGCAGGTTACTCGCCAAGGGACCCAGTCGTGTAGCACATTGCTGTCAGACTTTGGTTCTACCCGCTGTCAGACGAGCAGCCGCGGAGCGGCGAGCGGGTCAGACTGTCAGACTGTCAGACCCAGGGACATGACGATCCAGCAAACGCGCGAAGTCGACCTACCGCTCCACGATGACGTCCGCCGCCTGGCGGCTGCACTCGGTCGCGTCATCAGCCGGCTCGAAGGTGATCAGGCCTTTCAGACCGTCGAGACGCTGCGCCGCGATGCGCGCGCGCGACGCCGCGAAGCGCCCGACGCGCCGTCGCTCGAGCAACTACTCGAGCGCGTTGAAGCACTCCCGCTCCCGCTTGCCGCCACCGCCGCGCGCGCGTTCACGCTCTTCTTCCTGCTCATCAACACCGCGGAGCAGGTGCATCGCGTGCGCCGCACCCGCGTCTACGCGCGCGACGCCGACGCGGCGCCGCAGCCCGCATCCGCACGCTGGACCATGCGCAAGCTGCGCGCAGAAGGCCGGTCCGCGGACGACGTGCTCGGCGCCATCGCCCGGCTCGACGTGCGCCCCGTGCTCACCGCGCATCCCACCGAGTCCACGCGGCGCACGCTCCTCGCATTGCAAGCGCGCGTCGCCGACGTGCTGCTCAATTGGGAATCCACCGCGCACTCCGAGCGCCGCGCGTTGGACGAACAGCTCGACGGCGAGATCGAACTGCTCTGGCTCACGGCCGAAATTCGTTCCGACCGCCCCACCGTGCTCGATGAAGTGAGCACCGGACTCTGGTACCTCGAGACGCGACTCATCGATGCCGGCGCCGCGGCGCGCGAGGCACTCATGCGCGCCTTCGAGGACGAGTTCGGCGCAACAGCCGACGCCCTCCGCATCCCCGTTCCGATCCGCATCGGCAACTGGGTGGGCGGCGATCGCGACGGAAATCCGAACGTCACCCCCTCGACGACCATCGCTGCCGCACGCCGTGCGAGCCACGTCATGCTCGGGCGCTATGGACGGGCGCTCGCGGCGCTCACCGAACGGCTCTCACTCTCCGCGCAGCTCGCGCCACCACCGAGGTCGCTTCTCACGTCGATCGAAAGCGATCGCCTCATCCTCCCCGACGTATGGGCGGCGAATCGAACACGCAACGAATCCGAACCGGTACGACTGAAGCTCAGCTTCATGTCGGCACGGATCGCGGCCACTCGGCGCGTCGTCGCATCGCGCGATGCAGGCACGCCGCGTCCCGAGACCGCGGCATATGCGGACGTCTCGCAATTCGAGTCCGACCTGCTCCTCGTCCGTGAAAGTGTTCTGCTCGCCGGTGCTGTGGAGGCTTGTCGTAGCATGCTCGATCCCACGATCGCCGTGCTGCGCGCCCACGGTTTCTACGGCTTCATGATGGACGTGCGCGATCACGCCGACCTGCATCGCGCCGCCATCGACGACATCAGCACGGTGCTCGGACTCCCCACCCTCGACGGCGCCGCCATGCGCAGCGAGCTGTCCGGCCGGCGTCCGCTCGTGGGCGCTCATCTGCCGGTGAGCGAAGCCACAGTCCGCGTGCTCGACACCTTCCGCGCGATTGCGACCATCCAGGACGAGTCGGGGCAAGCCGCGGCGTCGACGTACATCATCTCGATGGCCCGCGAGCCCGAAGACCTCCTGCGCGTGCTGCTGCTCGCGCGCGAGACCGGGCTCGCTGATCTCGCGAACGACGTCCCCACGTCGCGCATAGACGTCGTCCCACTCTTCGAGACACTCGACGACCTCGATCGCGCGCCCGACGTCATGCGTTCGCTGCTCGCCGATCCCGTCTATCGCCGCCAGCTTGCCGCACGCGGCAACCGACAGGAAGTCATGCTCGGCTACTCCGACTCGGCGAAGGACGCCGGCCTGCTCAGTGCGTCGTGGGCTCTCTACCGTGCGCAGGAAGCGCTTGCATCGCTCTTTCGCGACAGCGCCGTCGAGCTGGTGCTCTTCCATGGTCGCGGCGGTGGCGTTGGCCGTGGCGGCGGGTCGCCGGTGCATCGCGCGCTATCGGCATTGCCTCCGGGCACGATCGGCGGACGCATCAAGATCACCGAGCAGGGGGAGATCATCTCGCAGCAGTTCGGGCTGCTCCCGGTCGCCGAGCGTACGCTGGAGGTGACCGTGTCGGGTGTGCTGCTGCATGGGTTCACCGATTGGCGCGTCGGTCACGATGATGCGGAGATCGCGCGCTACCGTGCGATCGTGGATTCACTCGCGGCGCGGTCGTACGATTTCTATCGCGAGCTCGTGCACGAGAAGCCGGATTTGTTCACGCTCTTTCGTGCGGCGACGCCGATCGCCGAGCTTGCCGACGCGCGTTTCGGATCTCGTCCGGCATATCGGCCAGGTGCCAACCCCGGCATCGAAGGCATTCGCGCCATTCCATGGGCGTTCGGATGGACGCAGATCCGCTTGATGCTCACCGGCTGGCTCGGCGTCGGAACCGCGCTCGCCGAGGCGTGCTCGACTCCGGATGGCCTTCGCGAGCTCCAGCACATGGCGCACGCGTGGCCTTTCTTCGACGACTTCCTGGCGAAGGTCGAAATGGTCTGCGCGAAGACCGACCTCGGGATTGCGCGTGCCTACGTCGAGCGGCTTGGCGGCGACGTCGCGCTTCTGTCGCTGCTCGAAGCGGAATTCCGGCGGACGGTGGAGAGCGTGCTTCAGATCCGCGAAAGCACCGAGCTCATCGCCGACGTGCCGGTGCTTCAGGCGGCGATCGCGCTTCGGAATCCCTACGTCGACCCGCTGTCGCTCATCCAGATCGCGCTCCTTCGGCGCAAGCGCGCGCTGCCCGCGGATAGCGACGAACGCACGCTCGTCGAGGAGATCCTGGCGACGACGCTGAGCGGTATCGCCCAGGGGTTGCGCAACACGGGGTGACGCCCGGGCGCTTGCGCCTGCTTCCGCGTGGCTGCAACATGCGACGACATGCCCGTCATCCGCGACAGCTCCGATTCCGCATCCGTCCGCCTTCTCGACGAAACCGAGCAGGCGGCGTTCGCGACGACGGCCGCGCAGGCGATCGCCGAGGAGCTCCGCAGCGCGATCGCGCCGGGCATACAACTGCTCCGACCGCTCGGCGCGGGAGCGATGGGTCTCGTCTTTCTCGCGCGCGACCCGCTGCTCAAGCGCCTCGTCGCGATCAAGGTGCTGGCGCCGCACCTGTCTGGCGACGCGGTCGCGCATGCGCGATTCATCCGCGAATCGGAAGCGAGCGCCGCGCTCATGCATCCGAACATCGCCGGCATCTACCTCGTCGGCGAGCTGCCCCAGAGCCGCACGCCGTACTACGTGATGCAGTTCATCGACGGACGTTCGCTCGCCGAGGTGATCGGCGATGGAGCCGCCTTCTCTGATACGCGCGCAAAGCGACTTGTCGGTGACATCGCATCCGCGCTCGAGGCGGCGCACGCGCACGGCGTCGTTCATCGTGATGTAAAGCCCGCCAACATCATCATCGAACGCGAGACGGATCGTCCCGTGGTGCTCGACTTCGGCATCAGCGCGGTGCTGCACCGGGAGGAGGAACCCGGGTCGCCGAAGCTCACGGTCGCCGGCACATATCTCGGTACGCCCACCTACATGAGTCCCGAGCAAGCCACCGGCGAGCCAGTGACCGGGCAGAGCGACGTCTACGGACTTGGCCTCATCGCGTTCGAGCTGCTCACTGGACATCCGCCCTTCGATGGCGCGCCGATGGTGGTAATGGCGGCGCACGTCGAACGGCCGCCGCCGAGCCTTCACGCCGAGCGTCCGGGCATCGATCCGCTTCTCGCGGAGCTCGTCGAACGCTGCCTCCGGAAGAATCCCGCGGAGCGACCGACGGCAGGAGACGTCGCGCACTCGCTCGTCCCTGCGTCGCGCAGCCTGCTGGAGTGGCCGCCACCCGGGCTCGAGACCATTCGTGGTCGCGGTGCGCGGCTCAGCCTGCAGTGGGTCGTCCTGTGCGTCGCTGTCCTGCTTTTCTTCGTCGTGCTGCACATGCGACCCACCCTTGGGTCGCCACAGTGGGCGCAAGGGGAAAAGAGCGTATGGAGTCGCGTCTTCGCCCCGCCTGATCCGATATTGGCCGCACGCGGTGATCGTCGGTTCAATCTCGCTGAGTCGGCTACCTCGGACGCGACGTCGGTGTGGATATTTCTCGTCAGCGCGAACCTCGCGCTCATGCATGCCTTCGCGATTTTCGTGATCTGGCAGACCGTGCGCTTCGCGCGTGAGGTGCGGCACGCGGCGCTCGGTCGCTATCCGTGGGCCGTTGTGTTCGATACGGCGTGGGATCGGTCACGGGACACGGCGTCGCTGTTGAACGGATCGGGCGTGTTCGCGTTGTACACGTCGGATGGACGTCGACGCCTGCTGCGCAGCCGACGCGCCTACGCCATCGCGATGCTCGTCATGATCGGTTTCGCGATGCTGGTGCCGTTACTTTGGCTGGGCGGTGCGTTGCACAGTGGGCACGATACCGCGGCACTCGTGACGGACACCGAGCTCACAGTGATCGCGCTGCCCCTGCTCGTTGGCCTCGTCGTGCTCGCGTTGCTCGCACGCCGCTCTCGGCTGCCGGTCACCAAGCGTGCGTCGGCAGCGCGCGCGCCATTCCAGTCCGAGCTCGTGGCGGCATGGCTGAAGGAAGCTGGACGCGGTGCTCCCGCACATGCACCGCGCGCGCGCGGAGTGCTCGCGTCGCTCGCGCCCGCGCTCACGGGACTCGTCCTCGTCGCCATCGTCTACGCCACGCTGGTCATCTTCTTCGTTGTGCTCGTCACAACGCAGCACCTCGCCACGGGTCGCATTGTCGCGGAGCAACTGAGGACAGCGATGGCGGCGGACAGCACGCGCCCGATGCCCTTCTCCGAGCTTGACTCGATCGCGCGCCGATCAGGTGTGCCGAGCACGGGCACACTGCCCGACACGGATGCGGCGCGCGCGCTTGTGGCCGAGAGCTTCATTCGCGCGAACGTGGCGATTCCCAGTGCGATGGACGGAGACACCGCTGGCGCTGCCGCCATCAACCGCGTGGCTCCGCTGGTCGCGTTGCCTGGCACCGCAATTGTGGCGCTCGCGGACACCTTGGCCCCTTCGCTCGCCACACTGGAGCCCATCGCACGCGCGGCCGAGACGCCGTGGCTCGATCTCTGGCGGCGCTTTGCTGCATCACCGGACTACCCGCTGATGTGGCAGTATCGCACCGGGATGCCGGGAGTGAAGTACCTCTGGAGCATGCAGTTCATGCGGCCGGGAAATAACCTGGACCTGGCGCGGCGCAACGCGATCGTTGGCGAGTATGCGCTCGCGAAGGGTGACGTCGCCACCGCAACGCGTCGGGCCCGGGAGAACATCTCGGCGGGTCGACACCTCATGCATTCGACAAACCTCGAGGACGATCACCGGGGCTACATCATCATGGGTGTCGGCGAATCACAGCTCGGCGTGATCGCCCGCACGACGCACGACGTCGCCCTGCGAGAGGAGGTCACGCGTATTCGCGCCGTGCGCATGCGCTGGCGCACGCCGCCCAGCATGCCGGTGGGGCTGTCCGCGATGTCGGCGGACCCCGCTTCCCGCGAGGCCGTTCGCTACGTGCAGCAGCTCGAGTCGCCAGCCCACATGGCGGCGTTGCTGCAAATGGCGACGGGCGGCTTCTGCGCGAATGCGCGCGAGATCTTCTTCGGAATAAGCCCCGAGCGCGCTGGCCTCGTCCACGCCGTGGCGGTTGCATCCGGCGACCCGCGTGCCTCCGAGCTGGAAAATCTGGCGCTCGCGGGGATGGCGGCCGTGAATTCCGGGACGGCCGACCCGTTCGGGGAGTCACCGGGCTATCTCGCGCCGCTGGGATGGATGGGGATGCGCGGCGTGCGAGCCCGCGCGAGTGTCTGCCTCGACCGCCGCGGCCCGCGACGACGATAGATCGCTGTGGCGCACTGACCACTGATGGCTGCGAACTTCGGAAAAGCAACCGCAGAGCCGTCAGTCGACAGCTATCAGCATCAGTTTGCAGTCAGGCGCGCAGCCAGGTTTCCGCGTTTAGAGCGATTCGCGGGATTCGTTGGATTCGCGTTGCCAACGAACAACTTCATCCCTCAACGGCCGCAGTTCCGCTCGACTGTAAACTGACGCTGACAGCCGAGCACTGACAGCTCTTCGGTTGCAGTGCCGAGGTCTTGGTTGCAGTGCCGAGGTCTTACGACTCCGCGGCCGCCAACGAGTTGCCGGCCATATCGTCGAGGAATGGATACTTGGCGCGAATACTGGCGACGCGAGCGGCGGATACATCCACCACGGACGGCGCCGCAACCGCCATCCGCTGAGCAGCCGGCGCGCCCCACGGGTCATATGCCGCTGATCCGCCGTCGTACTGGATGCCATTCGCGACGCCCGTGCGATTCACACCGGCGACGTACGCCAGGTTCTCGATCGCGCGCGCCGGCAGCAGCGCATCCCAATGCGGCCGACGCGACGCCGGCCAATTCGCGATCACCACGATCAAGTCCGACCACGGCGCCGCCGCGCGGAACAGCTCAGGGAAGCGAAGGTCGTAGCAGATGAACGGACTCACCCGCACGCCATCGATGTCGATGACCGCCGGCACGATGCCCGCCGAGTAGTGCTGGTCTTCACCCGCGTACGCGAACAGCCGCTGCTTCGCGTACGTCAGCACGAGGCTGCCCTCGGGATTGAACACCGCCGCCACGTTCGAGTACCCGTCCTCGCTCTTCGCGGCCACACCGGCCATGAGCCAGACGTCGTGAACCGCAGCCATTGTACTGAGGCGCGCGAAGGACGGACCGTTCAGCGCCTCGGACCAGTTCTCCGGCTCCATCGTGAAGCCGGTCGTGCACATCTCCGGAAGCACCACCAGGCGCGCGCCCGTCGACGCCGCACGCGCCACACAGACCGCTGCCCGATCGAGCGACGACTCCGGCTGCAGCCAGCCCGTGTCATACTCGGCCAGTGCTACGCGGAGTGTTGCGTCGGGGGCCAGCGGCGCATCCATGTTCAGAGCAGCGCCTCGCGCAGCTTGACACTGCCTTCCTTCACCATGTTGGTGTCGCAGCTGAACGCGAAGCGGATGGCATCGGGATAGTGCGTGCCGAATGCGTCACCCGGCGCGCTGCCGATACCGTCGTCCGCCAGCGACGTGGAGAGCGCGTCGGCATCTGCAACCTCGAGTCGCTCGTACACCGACGGATCCAGTGTCACCCACACGTAGAATGTTCCCTTCGGCACGAACGCGGACACGCCGGGAATGCCCTTCAGCGCCGCCAGCATGATGTCGCGACGAACCAGGTATTCGTCGCGCATGGCGAGCGTGCTCGCGGGACTTCCCTTCACCGCCGCGAGCGCTCCCCACTGTGCAATGCTGTTCACGCCGTTGATCGTGCAGCGCAGCAGCTTCGGGATGCGATCCTGGAGCACCTTTGCCCGCGTAACGATGTATCCCGTGCGCAGCCCACTCATCGCGTGGCTCTTCGAGAATGAATAGATGCTGATCACGCGCACATCATCATCGTCGGCGAGTGAGCCGATCGAGATGTGCTCGTTGGGCTCGAACACGAGGTCTTCGTACGCTTCGTCCGAGATCACCCACAGGTTGTTGCGCCGAGCGAGGTCGTAGATCGCCTGGAGATCGGCGCGCGACAGCATCGCACCGGTCGGATTGTGCGGCGTGTTGAGGAAGATCGCGGTCGTCTTTGGTGTGATGGCCGCTTCGATGTCGGCGGCCTTGTAGGCGAAGTCTTCGTCGGCATTCAACTTCACGCCCACCGCCACACCACCGGCCAGCCGGATGTTCTCCGCGACTTCCGTCCACATCGGATCGGGGATGATGACTTCATCTCCTTCCGACAGCAGCGCACCGAACGCGACGTAGAGCGCGTGCATCGCCCCATTTGTGACGAAGATGTCGCTGTTCGTCACGCCAACGAGGCCGTTCTTGAACACCGCCTTTTCCGCGAGCGCCTTGCGCAGCTCCGGGATGCCGTTGTTCGGGATGTAGTGGGTCTTGCCCGCGTACGTGGCCGCGACGATGGCCTCGGCCACGTGCGCGGCGGGCGCGAAGCTCGGGTCACCCGACTCGAAGCGGAACACCACCTTGCCCGCGGCCTGCGCCGACAGGAGTCGCTCCCTGATCTGGACGATCTTGCCGAGTGAAATGAAGTCGAGCGCATGCGCTGCGACAGCGGGCGACTGTTCGACGGATCGAGTCATCGGGCACACGGTTTGGGTTGTTCAGTATTTTACGCATTTTGTGCGCGAAGTGCAACGATTGCTTCTGATATAGTCTCTTAAGTGTGCAAACTAAGGAAAACGTTGAATGTTTTATGCTTTGTGTGCAATATTCCAACGTCACCCCACCGCGCAGTGCTCCACCTCCTGCATGCCGCCGCGTGTTCCGATCCGCCCGCTCCCACCAACCGCCAATGAAGCTCATCACCTGCGTGGTCCGGCCCGAACGGCTGCAAGCCGTCAAGGGAGCCCTGTTCGAAGTCGGCGTCACCGGCATGACACTCTCTCGCGTCAGCGGCCACGGCGGCGAGACAGAAATCGTGGAGCACTACCGCGGCTCGGCGCTCGTGCTCGAGTTCCGCGACAAGGTCAAGATCGAGATGGCCGTGTCGGAGCCGTTCGTCGAAGCCACCATCCAGGCGATCGTGCGCGCCGCGCGGACCGGCGAGGTCGGCGACGGCAAGATCTTCGTGCAGGAGCTCGAGCGCGTCGTGCGCATTCGCACCGGCGAGCGTGACGTCAACGCGCTCACACCCGTGACCGCCGACGAAGTGCAGTCACGCCAGACCGACTTCGAGGCGTGGAGGGCAGAGACATGAATCCCGCCGTTGCCATTTCAGCCGGTGACACCGCCTGGGTGCTCATCGCGACCGCCCTCGTGATGCTGATGGTGCCGGGGCTCGCGCTCTTCTACGGTGGGCTCGTCCGCGGCAAGAACGTGCTCAACAGCATGATGATGTCCCTCGCGCCGCTCGGTATCGTCACGGTGCAGTGGGTCCTCATCGGCTACTCGCTCTCCTTCGCGCCCGGCAACGGCGCCCTCGGCGGACTCTCCTACTGGGGCTTCAACGCCGTCGGCGCCGGCGCCAACCCGACCTACGCCGCCACCATCCCGCACGTCGCCTTCGCGATGTTCCAGGCGATGTTCGCCATCATCACCGTCGCGCTCATCTCCGGCGCGGTGGTCGAACGCATGCGCTTTCCGGCGTACCTCGTCTTCGCCGTACTCTGGACGACACTCGTGTACGATCCGCTGGCGCACTGGGTTTGGGGTAATGGCGGCTGGCTGCGCACCCTTGGCGCGCTCGACTTCGCCGGCGGCACTGTCGTTCACGTCAGCGCGGGCACCGCGGCACTCGTCGCCGCGATGATCCTCGGCAAGCGTCACGTCATCGGACGTGCGCCACTCGTGCCGCACAGTGTGCCGTTCACGCTCATCGGTGCCGGCCTGCTCTGGTTCGGATGGTTCGGGTTCAATGCGGGATCTGCGCTCACGGCGTCCGATCTGGCCGCACTGGCCTTTGCCTCCACCCACGCCGCCGCCGCCGCAGGGCTCACGGCGTGGATCATCATCGACCTCATGCGGACCGGCAAGACGACGGCGGTTGGCGCAGCCACGGGCGCCGTCATCGGACTCGTGGCGATCACTCCCGCCGCGGGCTTCGTCAGCACGCGGTCCGGCCTCGTGATCGGCGCACTGGCGGCGCTGGCCAGCTACATCGCCATGCAGATCCGCGCGCGCACCGCGCTCGACGACACGCTCGACGTCTTCGCCTGTCACGGCGTCGCCGGCATCTTCGGAGCGCTGCTCACCGGCGTCTTTGCGAGCAAGGTCGTGAATCCCGCCGGCGCGGATGGACTCATCCACGGCGGTGGCTTTCACCAGGTCGGCGTACAGGCGATTGCCGTCCTGGTCACGATGGTCCTCTCCGGCGGACTTACCGCTGGAATCCTCGTCGCGCTTCAGGCCGTCATGAAGGTGCGCAGCTCCATTGCGTCCGAGGTGATCGGCCTCGACGCCAGCGAACATGGCGAGGAAGCGTATCACGCCGGCGACCTCGGAGAGATGGGCGGCAGCGCCGGCGCGCTCGGACATGGTGTCGTGCTGGTTCGCCCCGGCGTGCCGAAACGCGCACGAGGGGTGGCCTGACCCGGGCGAGTCACCGCGTGTAGCTTCCGCCCGACGCTGTGTCGGGCGCTGGGCGAAGCAGTGCAGTCGCAACGCAGCACGGTCAGACCAAGGCTGCACGATGACGATTTCCGACAGCTCGAGTTCCACCGAGTTCGAGCTTTCTCCACAGACGCGGAACGAGGTCGCGCTCGCCATAGGCACGTACCTGTCGCAGCGCTCCACCGATGGCGAGGGGCACCTCCGGCACGCGGCGCTTCGCGTTGCGCACGAGGCGAACCGGCTTGGCGTATCGAGCGACCAGATGGCGCTCGCCGTGAAGCGGCTCTTCGAGCGTGCGCCCCGCATCTCCGGCGACGTGCAGAAGCGCGTGGAGATGTTCGAGAAGTTCGTGCGCTATTGCACCGAAGCGTACCTCGCGGGTCATGACGATTCGCTTTAGACACGCGTCGATCTCACTGGCGATTACCGCGAGCGCGTCGCTTCTCGGCTGCAGTCATGCACCTCCGTCGCTCCTCTCGACCACCGATAGCCCGGACGCGTTCGAACCCGGCGTCGAGTGGCACGACACCAATGGCGACCGCATCGAGGCACATGGCGGCGGCATTCTCTCGGTAGGCGCCACCTACTACTGGTACGGCGAAAACCACCATCTTGGCGGCGGCAACAAGACGGGCATCTCGGCATACTCGTCCACCGACTTGCTGCACTGGAAGAACGAGGGCGTGGTGCTGCCGAAGGACAGCCTTCCGTTGCGCTATCGCGATGGTGGGGTCGCCGAACGACCGAAGGTCATCTACAACCAGGCGACCAAGCGGTACGTGATGTGGATGCATCTCGACGCCAACCGCTACGCCGATGCGAGTGCCGGTATCGCCACGAGCATTTCGCCGACTGGTCCCTTTGCCGTCGTGCGGATCTTTCGTCCCATCCATTTCGACTACGGTTACGGCACCGGGGACACGCAGGTGCGTGAGCGCGAGGACTCGCTCGGCAACACGTTCCGCGACATGGCGCTCTTTAGAGACGACGATGGACGCGCCTACGTCTTCTATGCTTCGGAAAGCAACAAGACGTTGTACGCGGTGCAGCTCAGCGATGATTACACGGAAGTCGTTCGTCCCGCCGTCGAGGGGAAGACATGGGCGCGTCTCTTCCCTGCGGCGCGTCGAGAGGCGCCGGCGCCGTTCAAGGTCGGCGGCACCTACTATATGATTTCGTCCGCGCAGTCTGGCTGGGCACCGAATCCCGCGCGGTATCACGTGGCGGACCATGTGCTCGGCCCGTGGCGGACGCTTGGGAATCCAGTCGTCGGTGCGGATTCCGCGACGACATTCCGCTCGCAGAGTGCGTTCGTGCTGCCGGTGCCGACAATCTGTGCCCGGTGCTTCGTCTACATGGGCGACCGGTGGGAGTCGCGCGCGCTGGATAAATCGACGTACGTGTGGCTGCCGTTCGTCGTGCGAGGCGACGGAGCCATTCGTATGGAATTTCAGCCGCTCTGGAGCTTCAAGTCGTTCGCATCACTCCAACGGGTTCCCTGACGCAGGCTCAGGGAGCAGAGCCGCGCACGGTGGTGATGCGAATGACCCCGTTTGAGCCACGCGAGCCGTAGATCGAGGCGGCTGCGTCCTTCATCACCTCGATCCGCTGCACCTCGCGCGTACTGATGTTGCCGAGGTCACCTGTGGAGCGACTGGCGCCATCGATGATGATCAACGGCTCGCTCCTGCTGGTGCCGAGTGAGCTGGAGCCACGGATTCGGATCGTGTAGCCACCCCCCGACGGAAGTACCTGTACGCCCGAGAACCGGGCCTGGATCATCTGCTCGACGCGGTTGAACTTGCCGCGTTCCTCGGCAGTGAAATCGATGGACTGGGTAGCCGAGCTGCGCCCGCGCTCCGATTGGGCATTGCGGAGGGAGTCGGACGTGCGCGGGTCAATCCGATCCGGATCGATGTCCTGTGGTGCGCGGGAGTGGCAAGCTCCAGCGATCAGGGTGCTCAACACAATGAGCGGCACCCACGTTCTACAGGCAATCATGGCCATGGCGACCACCTCCACTTCAGGTATTGTCCCGGTTTCGGACTAGTCCGATAGTAGGTCCGTTGGACATGAGGCGCCAGACGCCCAAGAATGTGACGGAATGAGGGATGCTGGGGTAATCCCGCATTGACAAGGCGACCTTTGCGCGTGACAATTTGTTACCTGCCGTAACTAATGTGGGCTTTGTTTCTTGTACGAACAAAAGCGGCGCGAAGATGTAACTGGCTGGGCTTCGTGGCTTGCCGAGTGGGTCATCGCGTCACCAAACATCAGAAATTCCAGGACGCGAATCGCTTTCGGTTGGCGCCGGTTCTGTGTTCTCGGCGTCTTCAGGATTCATGCTTGGGGCCGTTCAATTCACCATCACGATTCTGTATTTCAAGGACTGAGATCAACGTGGAACGATGGGCTCCCAATCAGTCGTTCCAAGGAATGCGCGGTTCTGCAACGAAGGATTTTTGCTCCAATTCTCACAGAAGGCAAGTCATGGCATACTGTACAATAAACGCATGCAATTAAAAGACTTAGAGAGGAATAATTGCTGTAAGTAGCATGGTTGCGCTGCCCGGAATATGGTGGCTGCGTAATTTCAATGTGACTGCCATAGATCGTCTGAGGTCCCTTGACACGCGAACTTGTCGCTTATAGCGTGACGCGCCTGAACACGTTCAAATGCGTTTGGATATGCGGTGACGAAAACCTCAAAAGCGAACAGAATGGGCGCTTCGCTTCGTTCGGCTTCGATTTACCTGAGCCACCAGCATCGTTCGTCTCACGCCTCTTCCGCATGATGAGCACCAGCCTCTTGATGACTACCACCAAGTTGAAGCGGGCCTCGATGGGCGACGTCGCTCGGTTGGCTACTGTGTCCAAGGCCACCGTATCCGCCGTGCTCAATGGCACGGGAATGGTCAAGGAGTCGACGCGCGAGCGCGTCCTCACCGCAATCGAACTGCTCAACTACCGGTCTGCCCCCGTGATAACTGGACGGACGAACGCCGTCGGGCAGAAGAGCTTGGGTCTGATTATCAAGGAAGTCGACAATCCGTACTACGCCGAGGTGATTCTTGGCGCCCGTGTAATAGCAGAGGCGAACGGGTACTCACTTTTCGTGGCGAGTTCGGAAGGCCAGTACGAGTCGGAACGGCGTGCGGTCGCTCTGATGCGGGCAAAGGGAATCGACGGACTGATCGTCACGCCGGTTCTGCATGCAGGCTCCGACCTCTCGCACCTGTTTGATCTCAAGCGGCGCAATTTTCCTTTCGTGCTCATCGAGCAGGTGCTCGGCGTGCAGGCCAGTCTTGTCGACGTGGAGAACGTGGACGCGTCCCGCCATGCCGTCGAATTCCTGATTGCTCAGGGGCACACGCGCATCGTGTACTTTGCCGGCCCGACCTACTCGATGCACACCCAGGAGCGGGTTGATGGAACGCGCCGAGCATGCGGCGCGGCGCATTTGATCTTCACTGATGACCATATCGTGCGAGCGGGTGCCCACCTCGCCGACGGTTATCGCGCCGGTCTGGCGTACTTCACTGCGGTTTCGGCTGAATCACGGCCGACCGCGGTGATTTGCTATAACGATCTCGTCGCCGCTGGCCTGTATCGCGCGCTCGCGGAGCTGGGGCTGCGCGTGCCCGACGACGTGTCTGTCATCGGCTTCGACGACATCCCGCTCGCCGAGTACCTGAGCGTGCCGCTCACGACAGTACGAATGCCGAAAGCGCGCATGGGCGAGATCGCCGCGCAGATGCTGATCCAGCATGTGGAGGCGCACACGGTACTCCCGCCACAACGCGCGATGCTCGAGTCCGAGCTGATCGTGCGTGCGTCCGTTCGCCGAATCACGGCGTAAAGCAAACCCGTTGCCTCTCGCCCGGCATCGCACCACCTGTTGGGAATTTGTCTCGTCAGTTGGCGAATGGTAGTTGGTCTACTCTGGCTTCTGGAGGACACGCAGTTATGAAATGGCCTCGCATGTTCCTACCACCGTTGGTCCCCATCACCATGAGGTCTGGAATGTCCCCGATTCAACCCAGCAGGCGCTGGCTCCTGGCGGTTGCCGCTATCGGGCTGTTCGCCCTGCCGTCCGTCGCCTCCAGCCAAGGCACGGGAGTCATCAGCGGTACCGTCTTCGATTCCTCGGGCGCGGCGGTATCTGGCGCACGCGTGTTCGTTGACGGTACCGGCGCGGCCACTGGCAGCGGCGTGACCGGCCAATACTCCCTACGCGGCATCTCGCCTGGTACACACGTCGTTCGCGTTAGACTCCTCGGTTATCGTGCGGCCGAGCAGACCGTCAGCGTCAGCAACGGCCAGACCGTCACCGCGAACTTCCGCCTCGGTCGCTCCGTCGCAGAGCTGGAGCGCGTCATAGTGTCGACGGGCTATGGCACCCAGGTCAAGGCCAACGTCACCGGTGCCACCGAAGTCGTGTCAGGTGACGAGATCACGAAGCGCCCCGTGTCGAACATCACGAAAGGCCTTCAGGGCTACATGCCCGGTGTCACAGTGCAGGACTTCGGCGGACGTCCGGGTTCGGACGGCGCACAGGTCCGCATTCGCGGCGCCACGACCCTCGGCAACAACGGCGCGCTGATCCTCGTGGACGGTGTCGTCGGCGAGATAAACAACCTCGACCCACTCGACATCGAGAGCGTGTCGGTGCTGAAGGACGCAGCGTCCGCGGCCATCTACGGCGCACGAGCTGCGAACGGCGTCGTGATCATCAAGACCCGCCGCGGCCGCAACACGGGTGGGCTCAAGGTCACGTACGACGGATACGTCGCCACGCAGAAGGCGCAGGACATGCCGCAGCGTGTGGACATCCGCACGGAGTTGAATACGGTGAACCAGGTGTACACGAACTTCGGCCAGAAGGCCAAGTACACCGCCGGCTACATCGACAGCACGGCACTCGGCCTGGATCCAATCAAGTACCCCAACACCAACTGGCTCGGTCTCATCTACAAAACCGCCCCGATGGCGGACAATACCATTCGCGTCGCCGGCGGCAATGATCTCGCCACGCTGTCTCTGTCGGGCAACTACTTCAATCAGCAGGGCATCCTGAACGCCGAGAACTACTACAAGCGTTACACGATGCGCGGTAACTCGAACTTCAACATCTCCAAGCGCCTCACGGCACAGGCGAATCTCGCGTTGATGGACGAGAAGACGATGCGCCCGCGCGGCGAAGGCAACGCACAGTTCCGCGTGTTGCACGATACGCCACCGACCTCACTCGCCCAGTATCCGGACGGAACCTACAGCTGGAGCAAGAGCGCCTTCAACCCGCTGGCGCAGCTTCGGGAAGACGGCAGCGTCACGTCGCGCTGGCTCACGACGTCGGTCAATACCCTGGGGAGCTATGCCCTGGAGAACGGCCTCAAGTTCGGCGCGCAGTTCGAGGCGGACAACAAGGACAACCGCAACCTCGAATTCCAGCCGCGCTACCAGTTCTTTGATGAAGTGAACTCGCCGACGGTGGCGAAGATGTCCAACATCCGCACGTACTCGAACGACTCGCGCAATACGAACTTCAACATGGACGCCCAGCTCACCGGCGAGTTCGAACGGAGCTACGGCGATCACGCGCTCCACCTGTTGACGGGTTACGAGCAGCGCCAGCAGCAGTACGACGGTGTGTCCGCCAGCCGGAATGGGGCGTATAACAATGACCTTCAATTGCCGGGCAACGGCGATGTGGCCTTTCAGGGGACGGGCAGCGGTGCCAGCCAGACGCGGCTCGTTCGGCAGTTCGGCCGCCTGAACTACGGCTTCAAGAACCGCTACCTGTTCGAAGCCGACGTGAGTCACGACGGCTCTTCGCGCTTCGGTCCGAACAAGAAGTACGGCACCTTCCCGTCCGCATCGGTGGCGTGGCGCATTTCGGATGAGCCGCTATTCCGCAGTCACCTCGGCTTTGTCGACGACCTGAAGCTGCGCGGCTCCTGGGGCCGGCTCGGCAACGACCAGATCGGCGACTACCTGTTCCAGCAGACCATCAACATCAACTCCGGCAACTACAGCTTCGGCAACGTGCTTGCGACGGGCGCGACCCCTGGCCGGATCGCCAATCCGGACATTGGGTGGGAGACCACCGAGCAGTCGAACGTCGGCATGGACCTCGAGCTGCTCCAGAGCAAGCTCACGTTCACGGGTGACCTCTACAACAAGCAGACCTCGGGCATCCTGCTGGCGGTGCCGATCTCGTCGCTGGTCGGGCAGAGCGCTCCGACGCAGAACGCGGCGTCGGTGAGCAACGTGGGCTGGGAAACGGCGGCGAACTACCGCAGCAACATCAAGACGTTCAACTACACGATCGGCTTCAATCTTTCGGACAACAAGAATCGCATCACCAGCCTCCCGGGCGGCGACCAGATCAACGCCAGCCAGTCGCCCTCGATTCGTCGCGTCGGTGTCCCGATCGATGCCATCTTCGGCATCGAGGCCACTGGCATCTTCCAGACGGCCGCCGAAGTGGCCGCGGCGCCCTTCCAGAACGCGAAGACCGGACCGGGTGATCTCCACTACAAGGACCAGAACGGCGACGGCAAGATCGACGCGAACGACCGTATCGTGATGGGCGACCGCTTCCCCCACTACACCTACGGCGGCAACATGTCCGCGCAGTGGCACAGCTTCGATGCCAGCATCCTCATGCAGGGTGTCGGCAAGCAGGATGTCTTCCTCGATGGCGCGCTGATCGAGGGACCGACCTGGGAGAATTTCTTCTCGACCTACCTGCTCGACTCGTGGACGCCGGACAACCCGAATGCGAAGTGGCCGCGCTTCGTCTTCCGCGATGATCATAACCAGAACGCACCAGGCTCCAACTCGTGGTACGTGCGCGACGGCAAGTACCTCAGCCTCAAGAACCTGAATCTCGGATACACGCTTCCGACGAATCTGGCCGGGCGTGCGGGCCTGAGCAGTGTCCGCATGTATGTGGCGGGCACGAACGTCTACACCTGGTCCCCGTTGAAGGGCATCCTGCCGAATGAGATCAACCCATTCTCGTCGCGCGGCACCTACTACTACCAGACGCGGAACTTCAGCGTCGGCACGAGCGTGGGCTTCTGATGTCATTCCTCCAGCGCATTCATCAATTCCGGACTCACCATTCCTCTCCGATGACAGCGAAATATCTCGTGACGGGCGTGCTCGGCCTGACGATCGCATTGGCGGGTTGCCAATCGGCGGATAGCCTGCTCGATGTCGTTTCGCCCACGACGGTCTCCAACGAAATCTTCTGGACGCAGGAGGCCGACGCACAGCTCTTTGTCGTCGGTACCTACAGCGCGCTGCCGAGCTGGTTCGACGTGATCGGCCTCGACGGACTCACAGACAATGCCGGGGTCAATCGTCAGTTCGACGGTCGATACGTCTTTACCGACGGAACGAACGATCCCCAGAGCGGTTACTCGCGCGGGCTCTGGAACCAGTTCTACAACGGTGTGGCGCGCAGCAACATCCTGCTCGCTAACATCGATCGCATCCCGGCCAACAAGATTGATGCGACGCGGAAGGCGCGCTACGTCGCGGAGGCGAAGTTCCTCCGTGGCGTGTTCTACCTGCAGCTGGTGAGCATGTTCGGGGATCTGCCGATGCCACTGGTGCCGGTGTCCGACGCCGAAGCGCGCAGCTTGACGAACACCCCGTCGGCAAAGGTCTATGACCAGATCATTGCGGATTTCGATGCCGCCGCTCTCGTGCTTCCGTCCGCCTTCACGGGCTCGGATTACGGCCGCGCGACGAAGTGGGCAGCGATCGCGTTCAAGGCGCGGGCGGCCCTGTACGCCGGCCGCTTCCAGGTCGCCGCGGACGCCGCGAAGCTCGTGATGGACGGTGGCGTGTTCCAGCTGCACCCGAGCTACGCCCAGCTCTTCACGTACGCGGGCGAGACGAACAAGGAAGTGATCTTCGTGCATACCTACGCGAAGACGACGCAGGCAACGGGTCAGAACAACAACATCTTCGGCGAGTTCGGGCCGCCGACCAACTCGGCGGGCGGCCACGTCGTGCCGATTCGTTCGCTGCTCGACGCGTACCAGATGACCGACGGACAGTCCATCGCGACATCGCCGCTGTACAACCCGGCGCCGTGGCCGAATGCGACGGGAACGATGTTCGACAACCGCGATCCGCGGATGGCGGCGACCATCCTGTACCCGGGCGCATCGTGGGATGGCGGTACCTTCGACTCACGTCCCGTGGGACAGTCCTCGAAGCCCGAAGCCTTCAACCTCGGCAACGAGAACGTGTCGACGACGGGCCTGAACATCCGGAAGTACATCGACCTCACGGACAAGGCGGATCGTGGCAACGGCGGCATCGATGTCATGCTGATGCGTTACGCGGACGTGCTGCTGATGTATGCCGAGGCGAAGGTTGCACTCGGACAGCCCGACGCGTCGGCGTTGTCGGCGATCAACCTCGTGCGCACACGCGCCGGCATGCCGGCGCTCGCGGCCGTGACCCAGGCGGACGTGCGGTATGAGCGTCGTGTCGAGCTCGCGTTCGAGGGGCTGCGCCTCTTCGACATTCGCCGGTGGAAGGTCGCGGCGGCCATCATGCCGATCGTCGCAGTCACGGGCGCCGACTACATCGATGTGAACGGCGCCAAGCAGACTTTCACCCAGCCGGCTTCGGGGCGGAAGTTCTTCGACCCGAAGAATTATCTCTGGGCCATTCCGCAGGCGGAGCGCGACCTGAACCCCAACCTCGCACAGAACCCCGGGTACTAGACCGGACGCAGCAACACCTGGAAGGGCGCCGAGGCAGTTGCCTCGGCGCCCTTTCTCGTTTAGTTGCTACCATGCGACTCGTCTTCCAAAGAACGATTCTCCTGGGGCTTGGGGCACTACTTCTGCCGCCAGCGAGTGGCGCGCAGACGTCGACGGTCTCGTCCAGCCCGGGCATCGGATGGGCACGCTCGTCGGTCAACACGGTCGTCTTCCGGACGAACAGCGTCGTCACGCATGGTGGCGTGCAATTCACGGCCTGGTACGACGACAGCGCGCGCGTCGTCCTCGCCAGGCGGCGCCTCGGCACGAACAAGTGGACGGTGCGGGTCACGCCGTACACGAACGACGTCACCGACGCGCACAACGCCATCGTCCTTGCGGTCGACGGCGACGGCGTCCTGCATGTCGCGTGGGCGGAGCATGCGCGGGCGCTGCATTATGCGCGTGGGGTGAAAGCGGGCTCGCTCGAGCTTGGCCCTTCGGTGGCGATGACCGGCAAGGATGAGGCGCAGGTGACGTACCCACAGTTCTACGCGCTGCAGGGTGGCGACTTGCTCTTCGTCTACCGCGACGGCCGCTCGGGCAAGGGGGACGTCATGCTGAACCGTTGGAGCGTCCGCGACCACACGTGGCGCGCGCAGGCGCATCCACTCATCTCGGGCGAGGGCGCCCGCAACGCATACGTGAACACGATGGCGATCGACGCACAGGGTGGCTGGCACCTGTCATGGTGCTGGCGCGAGTCGCCGGACGTCGCCTCGAATCACGACATCATGTACGCGCACTCGACCGACCTGGGGCGGAACTGGATGACGTCGAAGGGCGTGCGCTATGTGCTTCCCATCACGGCCGCGACGGCGGAAGTGGCGTGGGCGGTACCGCGGGCGCACGAGCTGATCAACCAGACCACCATGACGGTCGACGCGGAAGGCCATCCGCTGATTGCCACCTATTGGCGCCCCGATTCCGTGGACGTTCCCCAGCTTCAACTCGTCTGGAACGGCGGTGCGACGTGGCGCGTGAGTCAGGTCGGCACACGCACGCTGTCGTTTCGCCTGAGTGGCGGCGGCACGAAGCGCATCCCGATCTCACGACCGCTCGTGCTTGCTGATCGATCGGGCGCCGTACACGTCATCTACCGCGACGAGGAGCTCGGCGGCGGCATCTCGGTGGCGACGTCCCGTGATGCCGCGCATGCGGTCTGGAAAGTCGAGGCGATCACGCGCGCGAGCGTCGGGCAATGGGAGCCGACGTATGATCCCGTTGCATGGCGCAATTTGAACCGGCTCTTCCTTTTCGTTCAGCGCGTCGGCCAGGGCGATGGCGAGTCGCTCGAGAATGTCCCGCCTCAGCCGGTGTCCATTCTCGAGTGGCATCCGAAGTAGTTGCAGAGCTTGACACAACAGCGAAAAGTTCCCATGTTGGTAACCACGTTGGCACGATTCGAGACCCTGGCATGCACATCATTACCCGGACGCGGCTTACGGAGTTCGGTGCGAAGTACGCCGATGCTCTCCAGCCGCTCCTCGATTGGGAACGTGTAGTACGTCGGAAGCGGTACCGGAGCACAGCAGAGGTTAAGGGCGACTTCCCGTCGGTCGATTTCATCGGCCAGGGCCGAGCGGTCTTCAACATCTGCGGGAACGATTACCGGCTGGTGGTCAAGATGGACTTTCGCGGGCGCGGTCTGGTGTTGGTTCGGTACGTGGTGACCCACAAGGAGTACGACCGTCTCATCGAGCGCGGGGTGCTTTAGGCTGCTAGATGAGCTCGGGACGCAGTGGCAGGGCCTAGTCGAAAGGGTGGTTGGACTACACGAAAGGTTGGACATGCTCCGGATGCCGGGGCTTCACACAGGTGGTGACGATGGCGACAGCAATGGCGCTCGATTTCTCGAAGCCGCATGTGCTGCGGAACGTCAAGGAGTTCAAGGCGGCGGTGGCCGAGCTCGACCAGCTCGCTGACGCTGACCCCGCGTCGGGGACCGAGGCGTACGATCGCCTCAAGTTCCTCGCCGTGCTCATTGAAGCCTACGAGAACGAGCGCAACCCCATCGACGAGAGTCTGGGCACGCCCCAGAGCGTCGTGAACTTCATGCTCGAGCAGAAGGGGATGGCGCGCGCCGATCTGCACGCACTCATGGGCGGCAAGGCCCGCGTCTCGGAGTTCTTCTCCGGAAAGCGTCGCCTGTCAGTCGCGCAGATCCGTACGCTCCGCGACGAGTTGGGGATCCCGGCTGATTTATTGATTCCCTAGAACACCGGGGGCTGCCCTCGCCGGTGCACGCGAATACGGCCCCGAACTAGCGCTAGCCACATCGTCAATACACGCGTTCAATCCAGGAGATCGCGTCGAAGTCCACATCAAAGCTCATGATGCGCTCGATGCGTCGCCGCTTCATGACCGCGACGTGCAGCGCATCGCGGGCCGACATCTGGGCGCGGCCCAGCAACACATCCCTCGCGCGCGCAACATCCTCCGCCTCGATCGGAAATACCTCATCCACCACGCCGAGAAGCGCTTCGAGCGCGGGTTGAATGGCGTCGAGCCGCCGAAGGCTGGAATAGCGGTGCAGGATTTCCTGCATCACTTCCGCGCTGGTGACCATTCGCTCGCCGCGCTCGATGCACAGTTCGACCGCACGGTGCGCGGCGTTCTTGTTCGCATGCGGGGCGCCGACAAGGTACATGGGAATGTTGGAATCAATGAAGATCACGACCCTTCCCCGACGTACCCCCTCTCGATGTCGCGCAGCATCTCGTCGATGTCCCCAGTGGGATAGGAGTTCTTCATCGCCTCCCGAACGACCGCCAACTTTCGCCTCGGGTCACCCGAAGGCTCTTCACGGCGCGCCGCCCGAAGCGCCTGGCGGACCCACTCGGCGACCGTCAGCGAACGCCTCCGCGCAGCTCGCCGAATTTCGGCGAACTCCTTCTCGTCCAGGAGAACCTGCAGACGCTCACTCATACGTATGAGTATAGGTTACTCATGGCTATAGTCAACGGCTTTGGGAGGATAGGATGATAGGAGGATAGGAGGATAGGAACTGCTCTCCTATCCTCCTATCCTCCTATCCTCCCACGAACAGCTACTTCAGCTCCAGAACAACAATGGACTTCGGCGGTAGCTGCACGGTCAACCGGTCGCCCTTGAGCTGCGCGCCACTGAAGGCGATCGGCTGCACCACGTGCGCCTGCTCAAACGTGTTGTGGGCGTTCATCTGGCTCGCCGTCAGGATGCGCCCTGCAACCGTCGCAACGCTCTGGCCGCGAATGGAGACGTTGACCGTCCGCGGCTGATTCGGATCGACGTTCGTCAGCGTGATGTGCATGCGTCCTGCCGCGTCGCGCGATGCCGTGCCGCTCACCGCGGGCATCGTTCGCCCGCCATACGCGTACGTCCCCGCATCGAGCGTCATCGGCAGCAGCACCGCGTCGTGATGCACGGTGTACATCTCGAAGACGTGGTACGTGGGCGTCAGCACGATCTTCTCGCCCTTCGTGAGGATCATCGCCTGTAGCACGTTCACCATCTGCGCGATGTTCGCCATCCGCACGCGATCGGCGTGCTTGTTGAACGCGTCGAGTGACACGGAGGCGACGAGCGCGTCGCGCAGCGTATTCTGCTGCTGGAGGAATCCCGGGTTCGTCCCCGGATCGACGTCGTACCACGTGCCCCACTCGCCAACCACCAGCCACACCCGCTTCCTCGGATCGTACCGGTCCATGATCGCGGACTGGCGCGTGATGAGCTCGTCGAAGCCCATGGCCTTGGACATCAGCTCCGACCACTCGGTCTCCGTAAACTCCGTCGCCGATCCCTTTTTCGCCCACGATCCGGCCAGCATGTAATGATGCAGGTCGATGCCATCGAAGTAGCGACCGGCGTCGCGCATCATCACTTCCATCCAGTTGTAGTCCGCATCGCTCGGCCCCGTCACGATGCGAAACGCGCGCACATTTCCGTAGCGTGGCAGGAAGCTGCCGTAGCGTCGCACCTGATCGGCGTAGAACTCGGGACGCATGTTGCCGCCGCAGCCCCAGCTCTCGTTGCCGATGCCGAAGAAGCGGACGTTCCAGGGCGCCTGTTGGCCGTTGGCGCGCCGCAGCGCGGACATCGGGCTGCCGCCGGGCTGGTTGAGGTACTCCCACCACTCGGACATCTCCTGCACGGATCCGCTGCCCACATTGCCGACGATGAACGGCTCGGCGCCGATCGCCTTGGTGAACTCGAGGAACTCGTGCGTCCCGACGCCGTTGTCCTCGGTGACGCCCCCCCAGTTGTTGTTCACCAGCGCCGGACGCTTCTCGCGCGGCCCGACGCCGTCCTTCCAGTGGTAGTAGTCGGCAAAGCAGCCACCCGGCCAGCGCACGTTGGGCACCTTGATCGCGCGCAATGCCTGCACGACGTCGGCACGGAGGTGCCACGCGCCATTGCCCTCGCGCGTCCACACCCCATCGTAGATGCCGCGTCCAAGATGCTCGGCGAATTGTCCGTAGATGTTACGGTTGATCGTGTCGCGGCCCTGGTCGGCATTGATGGTGATCGTCACCGGCGACTGGGCGGCGCTGATTGTCGCGCAGCCGGCGGCGAGGCCCAGCACTATCGATAGTTGGAGTCTCATTTGCTTCCTCGAGGTGGGCGAAAACACTTCTGAGCCAACTCCAGAACCTGGTATCCGGTACCCGGTACCGAAGTACGAAGTATCTCTGGCCTGCTGAGAGAGGTAAGCGCAGGCGCAGAAAGCTTTCCAAAGGTGCAGTAGTACTTCGTACCGGGGTACCGGGTACCGGGTACGATGAGTCTGGAGTTGGGCTCGACGCTCATGTTTCGGATCGCCGGTGCAGTACCGCTTGCACCACCACCACACCCAAGAGGAATCCACCCCGTAGGACCCACTGCCACCATGGGCTGATGGTCCCCTCGAGATTGAAGAGGTTGAATATCACCGCAAGCAGCAGGACGCCCACCAGTGTGGCGCCTGCACCCCCTTCTCCGCCAGTCAAGAGGGTTCCACCCACGACCACCGCGGCAATGGCGTCGAGCTCCCAGCCGGTTCCCGCGACAGCCTGTCCGGAGCCGAGCCGCGCCGCGAGGACGACTCCGGCGACGCCAGCGAGGGCGCCGCTCAGCGCGTACGTCGCGATGACGACCCGGTCGACCTTCAGGCCCATGAGCCGAGCGGCTTCCTCCGAGTCGCCGATGGCGTAGACGTGTCGCCCGAATTTCGTATACCGCAACGCCAGCATACCGGCGATGTATGCCGCCACCAGCAACAGGACGGGAATGGGAACGAAGCCGACACTCCCGCGTCCGAGCCACGTGAGCGTGTCGGCGTCTGCTGGCACCAAAATGCTCTGCTCGTTCGTCGCCGCCAGCGCGGCGCCACGGGCTCCGATGAGCATCGCGAGCGTGGTGATGAACGGCTGGATGCGCGCCTTCGTCACCAGCAGGCCATTGATTGTCCCGAGCAGCGCCGCCGAGGCCACGCCGCCGGTGACGGCGATGACGACGCCGTATCGCGCGAGGTATGCGGCTGCGACGCCTGCCACCGCGAGAAGTGCCCCGACAGAGAGATCAATCCCCCCGGTGAGAATCACGAACGTCATGCCGAGCGCGACGAAGCCCATCATGCTGTTCTGTCGAAGAACGTTCGCGATGTTCTCCGTCGTCAGGAATTCCTCGTAGCGCGCGACCCCGAGTATGCACGCGGCCACGAGCGCGACGAACGCGCCATTGTGCCGAAGCAGTGCGAATCCCCGTGCACGGGTGAGCGCGTTCATGCGCGCGCCGGGCGCTGCAGGTACACCGCGACGAGAATGATCGCCGCCTTGAGTGCCAGCGACAGCGCGTACGGCACCAGCAGCATGTTGAAGCTCGTCGCGATCACCTGCATGATGAGCGCACCGATCAGCGTGCCGGCGATCGTTGCGCGCCCGCCCGTCAGCGCGGTGCCGCCGACCACCACCGCCGCGATGGCGTCGAGCTCCATGTTCTGCCCGATCTTGGCGGCGTCGCTGGCACCCAGGCGCGCGGCGACGATCACACCGGCGACCGCCGCGAGCAGAGCGCTCGCCACATATACCTTGATGAGGGTCGCGCGCACGGGCACGCCCGAAAGTCGAGCGGCGGCGGGATTGCCCCCGACGGCGAGCACATAACGCCCGAACGGCGTGAGGCGGAAGACCAGCATCGCGATGATCGTTGCGCCCACCGAGATCAGCACGGGCGCCGGTATCGGGCCGAGTTCCCCCCGACCCACGAGCAACAGCGCCGGATCACCGATGGTGACGAGCTCTCCGTTCCGGCTGATGATCTGCGCGAGTCCGCGCCCCGCAATCAGTGTCGCCAGCGGAATGACGATCGGCTGTACGCGTAACATGGCGATGAGCGTGCCGTTCAACGCGCCGATCATCATCGCTCCGACCAACGCCGCGACGACCGCGACGACCACGCCTCGATCGACGAGCACGGCGGCGATCGCCGCGGCGACCGCCATGACGGATCCGACGGAGAGATCCACGCCTTGCGTCGCGATGACGAACGTCATGCCGATCGACGTCAACAGCACCGGCGACACCTGCAACAGCACGTTCCACAGGTTGCCGGACGTCGCGAAGTTCGGAGTGAAGAACGCGTTGAACAGTACCAGCGCCACGAGCGCGCCGAGTGCGGCAAAGCGTTGCACCAGCGGACCGGCGCGGATCACGCGTGACCGGCGAGAGCGTGAACGATCGCGGACTCCGAGATTTCGGCGCCTCCCAGCTCGCCAACGCTGCGACCGTCCCGCAGCACGACGACGCGCGTGCTTCCCTCCACGAGCTCCTCGACCTCCGACGACACCATCAGCACGCCGAGTCCTTCGGCGGCCAGCTCGTTCACCAGTGCCTGGATTTCTCCCTTGGCGCCGATGTCGATGCCGCGCGTCGGCTCGTCGAGAATCAACAGGGCGGGATGCATGCAGAGCGCGCGGGCCAGCAGGACCTTCTGTTGATTGCCGCCGGACAGCTCGCGAATGGGCTGGTCGGCACTGCTCGCGCGGATGCCGAGTCGCACCATGTAGCGATCGACCACTTCCGTCTGGCGCTCTCGCGACACGATGCCGAAACGCGTGAGCAGCGGCAGGATCGCCAGCGTCAGGTTCTCGCGCACCGACAGCTCGGGAACGATCCCCTCGGCCTTCCTGTCCTCGGACACGAAACCGATCCCCGCCTCGAGCGCGTCGTGCGGCGAGGCCGGAGCGAATGGAGTTCCGTTGAACGACATCGTTCCACCGTCCGGCGGATCCACGCCGAAGATCGCGCGCACGGTTTCCGTGCGTCCCGATCCCAGCAACCCGGCGACGCCGACGATCTCTCCCTTGCGTACGGTCAGCGAGACGTCGCGCAACCGTGCTCCGCGGGCGAGTGAGGTTGCCGCCAGCAGAGGTGCAGCCTCATCCGCCACGTGCGCAGGATCGGACGTCGACGCTGCTGCATGCGCGAACCCGGTTGCGCCCTGTCGCAGCTGATCGCGCGTCTTCCCCAGCATGAGGCAAACGAGATCGATCCGCTCCAGTCCGGCGAGCGGCCGCGTGGCCACGAGCTTCCCGTCGCGCAGCACGGTCACGCGATCGCAGACCGCATACAGGTCGTCGAAGCGATGGCTGATATAGATGATCGACGTGCCCTGCGCGCGCAGTCGCACGATCAACGCGTGGAGGATCGTGACCTCGCGATCGGAGAGCGACGTCGTCGGCTCGTCGAGCACGAGGACCTTCGCGCCGAGTGAAACGCCCCGGGCGATGGCGACCATCTGCTGGCGCGCGGGATTCAACGTCGACACCATGGCGCGCGGATCGATGTCCAGCTCGAGCCCCGTGAGCAGTGCCGTGGCATCCGCATTCATGCGCGGCCAATCCACGAGTCCCCAGCGCGTCGGCTCCCGCCCTGTGAAGATGTTCTCCGCCACCGACCTGAGGCCGAGCAGGTGGATCTCCTGGTGGACCGCACAGATTCCGGCGGCTTGTGCGTCGCCCGGCGTTTCGAACTGCGTGTCGACGCCATCGATCGCGACGCGCCCCGCATCCCGGTGGTATGCGCCGATGAGCAGCTTCACCAGCGTCGACTTGCCCGCGCCGTTCTCTCCGACCAGAGCGTGCACCTCACCACGGTCGACGGAGAAATCCACACCGTCGAGCGCGACAGTGGCGCCGAAGCGCTTCGTGATGCCGGACATCCGCAGCAGCGGCGGACCACCGGGCGGAGTCGTCATTCAGCTCTCGAACGCCCTGGAATCAGTATGCGTCCGCGATGGACTGGCTGGCGTTCGACTTGTCGAAGAAGCGGTCGGGCACGATGATTTTCGGCGGAATGGCTTCTGCCTTCCGCAGCTTCTCGATGGTGTCGAACGCGAGGGGGCCGAAGCGTGGGTTGCACTCCACCGTGGCGCCGAGCTCGCCGCGAACGATCGCTTCCAGCGCGGCACGCTCGCCGTCGACGGACACGATGGTGATGTCCGCGCCCGGCTTTCGGCCGGACGCCGTGAGGGCCTCGATTCCGCCGATCGCCATCTCGTCGTTGTGCGCAAACACCGCCGTGATCTTGTTGCCGAGCGACTGGGCGATGTTCTGCATGACCGACTGGCCACCGGCGCGGTTGAAGTTCCCCGTCTGCGACGCGATGATCTTCATGTTCGGATACTTCGCGAGGACTTCACGGAAACCCGCGGCGCGATCGTTGGCGACCGACGCGCCCGGCGTTCCCGCCAGCTCGACGATGTTCGCCGTCCCCTTCGTTTGATCGGCAAGCCAGCGCGCGGCGCGACGACCCTCCTCGACCTCGTCGGACACGAGCAGCGTGACATAGTCCTCACCCGCGGTGCCGGCCGCCGCACGATCGATGAGTATGACCGGAATCTTCGCGGCCTTCGCGGCCTGCAGGGCGGGCGCGAGTCCATCGAATACCCTCGGCGCCAGCAGGATGACGCTCACCTTGCGTGCGATGAGGTCCTCGACGTCGGACACCTGCTTCGACGTCTGCCCCTGCGCGTCGGTGACGACCAGCTCGATGCCCCGTTTCGCGGCCTCGTCCTTGAGGCTCTTCGTCTCGGCGAGACGCCAGGGATTGTCGCTCTCCATCTGCGAGAATCCGACGACGAAAGCGGACGATTTCTTCCGCGCGCATCCGGCGACAGTGAGTACGGTGAGGGCGAGGACAGCGAGGTGGCGAGGAGCGAAGCTGCGCATGGAGTGACTGGGGTTGATGTCGCCGTGTTCCCGGGACACAGGGAATCACGGTGATAACGCATCGGAGCGCGCGCTTGTCAAGACGGCAGGCGCATGCCGGATGCTTGACACATCGCACGCGGTTGCCATCGTTCGCGGATGCCCATCTTCTCCCCTCGTATTTCGATTCCGCGCCTGCTGGTTGGGGTGGCACTCCTGGTCCCCTCCAGCTCGCCAATGCTTGCCCAGTCCGCGCGTCTCACCGCGGCCTCGGTCGGGATTCCGCTTCCCGAGCACCCTCGGCCGGACTTCCAGCGTCCCGATTGGGTCAATCTCAACGGCACGTGGCAGTTCAAGTTCGACGGTGGCAATCGCGGCGAGAACGAGCGGTGGTATGGGGGTGGGCTAGCGGCGCCGCATTCGATTCGCGTGCCGTTCTCGTGGGGCGCGCCGCTCTCGGGAGTCGCCGACAGCGCCGACATCGCCTGGTACCAGCGTTCGCTTCAGGTGCCGACAGCGTGGCGCGGCAAGCGGGTCTTCCTCGTGGTCGGTGCGTCGGACTGGCGTACGTCCGTGTGGCTCGACGGCGTCAAGGTCGGCGAGCATCAGGGCGGCTACACGCCCTTCTCGCTGGAGCTCACGCCCTCGGTGAAGTATGGCACGGAGCAGCGTGTGACACTGCGGGTGGACGACACGCCACATCCCTTCAAGCTCGAAGGCAAGCAGGGTTACGGAAAGGCGCGCGGGCTCTGGCAGACGGTGTATCTCGAGGCGCGCGGCTCCGATCCTCTTCAATACGTCCACTTCACGCCGGACATCGCGCGAGGACGGGTGGTGGTCGATGCCCACCTGAGTGAGCCGGCGCCGAGTGACGTGTCGTTTCGCGTGGCGTTCCGGCGCGGTGAGGACTCGCTGACGTCAGGCGAGACGGCGCTGCCGTCGGCGGTCGATCAGCGCATGGCGAGAGGACAGCGGCACGTGCGACTCGAGATTCCAATCCCGAATGCGCGACTGTGGTCGCCCGATGATCCGCACCTGTATGCCGTGACGGCGACGATCAGTGGCAGCGGCATCGTCACGGATAGCGTCAAGAGTTACTTCGGCATGCGCGAGATCTCGGTCGTCAACCTTCCTGGCACGACCATTCCATATGTGGCGCTGAATGGAAAACCGATCTATCTCCAGCTCTCGCTCGACCAGGCCTACCACCCGAAGGGGTTTTACACGTTTCCGACTGATTCATTGCTGCGGAACGAGATACTCCAAGCGCGTCAGATCGGGCTGACTGGTCTTCGCGAGCACATCAAGATCGAGGCGCCGCGCAAGCTGTACTGGGCCGACCGGCTCGGCGTCCTTATGATGGCGGACGTCCCGAACTGGTGGGGACCGCCCGATTCCGCGTCGTTCGCAGAGCACGACTACGCGATGCAGCAGATGATCGAGCGCGACTACAACCATCCGTCGGTGTTCTCGTGGGTGACGTACAACGAGGCGTGGGGCATCGTCTCGAAGGTGAATGGCAAGGATGTCTACACCCCGGAGACGCAGCAGAACGTCATACGGAGCGTGCGTCTCGCCAAGCAACTCGATCCCACTCGGCTCGTCGAGGACAATTCGCCGTGCTGTGGTCGTGGTCACACGGAGACCGATCTCAATTCGTGGCACGAGTACCTCCCGGGATTCCAGTGGGAGAAGCGCGTGTCGATCATCTCCGACAGCACCTTCGCCGGATCGCCGTGGAACTTCGAGAAGGGCTTTGCGCAGAAGCAGCAGCCGATGTTCAACTCGGAATTCGGCGATGTCTGGGGCTACAAGGGTTCGTCGGGGGATGTCGACTGGAGCTGGGACTACCACCTCGCGGTGAATGCGTTTCGACGTCATCCGAAGCTGTCCGGTTGGCTCTACACGGAGCTCGACGACGTCATCAATGAATGGAACGGCTACTGGCGCGCCGATCGCACAAAAAAAGAGACCGGGATGGGCGAGCTGGTTCCCGGAATGACGCTCAATGATCTCCACTCGCCATTCTATGTAGTGGTCGGCGAGGAGATGGGCACGCCGGTACGAGCCGGCCAGACGATGCAAGTGCCGCTGTATGCGTCGTTCCTCAGCGACAGCCGAGCGCATGGCGATTCGCTGACATTGAAGTTCGAGCTCTATGGGTGGAACGCACTCGGCGAACGGAAGACTTGGAGCACCTCCTCTCGGCGAATCGCGTACCGTCCGTGGATGGCTGAATCGCTCGCACCGCAGTCGGTGACGATGCCGAACGAGACGGCGGTTGCCGTCTTCACCACGCGGTTGGAAGACGCCAGCGGAATGGTGCTCCAGCGCAACTTCACGACGTTCGTGGTGAACGGCGGCGTGTCGTCGGAAATACGCAACGCGGACGGACGACGCGTGGTGCTGTCGCACGTGAACCCCGCATCGTACTCGGCCGCCACGTGGTCGCTGAAGAGCTGGACCGTGATGGACAGTCTCAAGGTGAACGGTACCGGATCAGGCTTCGTCGAATATCGGATTCCGTGGCCCGCCGGCCTGAAAGTGGGAGACGTCGCCGCCGCGTCATTCATCGTGGAGGCGTCTGCGAAGCGACTCCTCGGCAAGGACCGCGACACCACCGCGAAGGACAACGGCGACTACATGCGCGGCGGCGGTCTTCAGGATCCGAGTCGCAATCGCAATGCGTATCCGATGACGGGCGAGACCGCATTTCCGAGTGCCATCACCGTCTGGTTGAACGGTGAGAACGCTGGTCGCTACGAGCTCGCGGACGACCCCGCCGATCACCGCGGCATTCTCTCATGGGCGTCGCAGTTGCGCGACGGCTACCTGCGCGAAGCGGGGTCTTATGGACAACTGGTTCGCGTTCCGCTGTCGCCCTCTGCGCTGGCGAAGGCGGCGCGCGACGGCGCTGTCGTCGTGCGCCTCGAGGTGGACGCCGCAACGCCGGGAGGTCTCGCGATCTACGGCGCGCACTTTGGCCGCTATCCAGTCGATCCGACCGTCGCGTTCATTCTGCGATGACGGAGCCGATGCTGACGCCGGCGCAACGACGCATCCTTGCATGGGGTTTCGTCGTGTGCGCGCTGGCGCTTGGCGCCGCGGTGAGCGTGGCCCTCGTCAGCCGCGCGTTCGGCCGATCGCTGTTCGGCAAGTCGGAGCCGGTGATGACGCAGCAGTTCGTCGTCGAGCGATTGCGCGAGGTGGCGAAGCTGGTGTCGAGTGAGATGACGCTGCGCGACGTCGTCACGTACGAGCAAACGCAATTCCATTCCACCAAGCGCACACTGCTCGTGGTGACGGCTCGCGTTTCGGCTGGAATCGACCTTCGGACGAATACCGAGGTGCACATCGATTCCTCCGCGAAGCGAATCGTCATCTCGCTTCCCCCCGCACAGATCATGGGCGTCGACGTCGTCAACATGACGACGTATGATGAACGGGCGGGGCTATGGAATCCCTTCACCGCCGAAGATCGCGACGTGATCCAGGGGCGCATTCGCTCGCAGTTCCTCATGGCGGCACGCCAGTCGGGCATTCTCCAGCATGCCGACGAGAGCGCGATGCGCGTTCTGACCGACTTGCTCACCCGCGACGGCTACACGGTGGAGATCAAGCGGCCAATGGTGATTGTCAAGCCTACCGGCTGACCACACGCTCGGCCACGCGTGCGGGAGCGCTGACCCGCGCGTGGCAAGGCGCCGTCAGATGCCATAACGCGCGGAGATCTGTATCTGGTACGGATTTCCCGCCCTTTGCAGGACGCCGAACTTTTCGGATTGGCGAGCACCTTCCGCATCGAGACGGCGACGGCAGCGGGTGTGGCCGGATCAGATTATTCTTCGTCATGCGCGTGCTGTTGACGGAAGACGATATTCGCCTTGCCGATGCCATCCGTCGCGGACTGCGCGACGCTGGCATCGAGGTCGTGGTTGCTGCGACGGCCGAGCAGGCTCGGGAGCGCATGGTGTTCGCGGTGCACGATGTCATCGTCCTCGACGTGATGCTCCCCGACGGCACGGGCTTCGACCTCTGCACCTTCGCGCGGGGTCGCGGCATCGTCACGCCGATCCTCATGCTCACCGCCCGCGACGCGATCGGCGACCGGGTCCGCGGCCTCGAGTGCGGCGCGGATGACTACCTCACGAAACCGTTCGCGTTCGCGGAGCTCGTGGCGCGCATTCGTGCGCTCGGTCGGCGCGGTGGCCAGATCCTGGCCGAGCGCGTACAGGTCGCCGACCTGCGCGTGGACCTCGTCGCTCGGCAGGTAATCCGCGCTGGCCGGTCCATCACGCTCACAGCGAAGGAGTTCGCGCTGCTCGAGTTTTTCATCCGAAGTCAGGATGCCGTGGTTGACCGCGCGGCGATCACCGCGAGGGTGTGGGACGAGAATCACGATCCCACGTCGAATACGCTCGAGGCCTTGGTGCGGCGACTCCGGGCGAAGATCGACGACGCCTTCGAACCGAAGCTCATTCACACGATCCGCGGTGCGGGTTACCGTTTCGGCACCGATGGCTGAGCCGAAACGCGGCGCTCGCTCGAGTGCGCCGCACCGCGCGGGGCTGGTGCCGCTGGCGACACTCCGCTTTCGACTCACGGCTTGGTACATCGGCACCTACGCCGCAATCCTGCTCGTGCTCGGCGGCGGACTCTTTCTCGTGGTCGCGCGCCAGATTCGGCGCGAAGTGGACGCGTCGCTCCAGGAGGCCGTGCAGATCCTCGTGCGCGACACCCGGACGCGCGCGCCGAATTGGAGTGACGCGACATCGGGCCTGAGGATTCCGGGAATCGCGCTCTCCGTGCTCGACTCCACGGGGGCTCCCGTCCTTGGCGGCACGGCCAGCGCGGTCGTGCGCGAGGCGGCGCTGGCCTCGGCGCAGGGTGAGGCCACGCGCCAGCTGCCGAGCGGGGCGGAACAGGTGTCTCGCGCGCGTGCGCGTCGCTTCCGCGCGACGGATGGGCGACTGTTCATCGCGGTTGCGGCGGCGGACCTCGAGGATCTGGAGGATCGCTACACGCGCCTCATCTCGCAGTTCAGCGCGGCCGCGGCGATCGCTCTCGGTCTCGTTGCGCTGGGCGGCGTCTTCCTGGCACGCAAATCATCCGCGCCGGTCGAATCGATCGTGGAGCAGATGCGCGAGTTCATGGCCGATGCGAGCCACGAGCTGAGGACACCCGTGACTGTGCTGCGCACCGAGGCGGAAGTGGCGCTTGCACGAGGGGTCGGCGACGCGGAGAGCCGGCGAGCCATGGAGGTCATCGCCAGCGAAGCCGCACGCTTGAGTGGTGTGGTGGAGGACCTGCTCATCCTCGCCGGCGGCGATGGACAGGTAATCGATGTCGAGCGCACGGCCACCTTTCTCGACGACATCGTGTCCGACGCGGTCTCGGCGTTCGGGACCGTGGCGCGTCAGCGCAACGTCAGCCTCACGCTCGCGCACTACGAGGAGGCGCCGGTGAGTGGCAGCATCGTCCTGCTGCGTCGGCTCGTGTCGGCGCTCCTCGACAATGCGATCAAGTACACACCGGAGGGCGGGCGCGTGACGGTTTCGGTGCGCGTGGAGGACGATGTTGTTCGCGTCGAGGTCGCGGACACGGGAATCGGGATCACCGCCGATGCGCTGCCGCGCGTCTTCGATCGCTTCTATAGAACCGAGCGTGCTCGCGCCGCCGCGCAGGGAACGGGACTGGGACTTCCGATCGCGCGGTGGATCGCGGAGGCGCACGATGGTCGGCTCACGATCGTTTCATCGCTGGACAAGGGTACGGTCGTGACTTTGCTGATGCCGCAGCGAAGCTGACGGCAGCGCCGGCGCCGTCTGGCTGTTCAGTATTGCCGAGCCTGCTCCGACGCAGCAAATGTGATCGTGGTGTCATGTACGGCGGATACGCTGTGAGGCAGCACAATGGCGGGGCGGTTGTGCGGCACCTTGACCGGCCGGCATGTCGAACACACCACGCACGCACTTCGCTCGATCTGCGCGCCTGCCGCGCTGCTGCGCCTGCGCGCTGATCACGTGCGCGATGGCCGCGTTGCCGTCGCAGGCGCGATCGCAGTCGACCGCCGCCGACATCGCGCGCGCGACGGTGCACGTGCTCGTGCGCGGCGCCGACGCGCCGGTCGCGGGCGCAGTGGTGTCGAGCGGGCGCATCGCGCAGCGGACGAGCGACAGCGGCGAGGCGACGCTGCGGCTGCCCCCCGGTGGCGCGACGATCATCACCCGCCGGCTTGGATTCTTGCCGGACACCTTGCAGGTCCTGCTCGCGGCCGGGGGGGACACCACGATCACGCGTCACCTGATGGAAGGCGCGGCCGAGATCGCGCCGGTGTTCGTGAGCTCCACGCGCACGGAACGGCGAGTCGAGGACGAGCCGCTGCGGATCGAGGTGCTCGCCGGCGAGGACGTGGGCGAGAAGACCCAGATGCATCCCGCCGATCTCCGCGTGCTCCTCACCGAGATGAGTGGCGTGAGCATCCAGGGCACATCGCCATCGCTGGGCGGCGCATCCATCCGCATCCTCGGTGCGCGCGGACGCTATACACAGATCCTCACCGACGGCCTCCCCTTGTACGGGGCGCAGGCGGGCGGCTTCGGGTTGCTCCAGATGCCGCCACTCGACCTCAGGCAAGCCGAAGTCATCAAGGGCGCCGCCAGTGCGCTATATGGCCAGGGCGCGCTCGGCGGAGTGTTGAACCTCATCTCGCGCCTGCCGACGGACAGCTCCGAGGTGCTCATGAATGCGAACGCGCGCGGCGGCGCCGATGTCGTCGCCTTTGTCGCGCGCGATCGGGAGCGCAATGGCGCGACGCTGCTGGCGGGCGCGCATACACAGCATCGCGCCGATGTGAACGGCGATGGGTGGTCGGACGTTCCAGGCTTTCGTCGCGTCGAGATCCGCCCGCGCTTCTTTGCGAATGATTCCACCGGCCGATCCCTGATGGTCACCGCCGGCGCACTAGCGGAAGACCGCGGCGGCGGGTCGTCTGAAGGTACGTCGGCGACGGCGGCATTCCCCGAGAGCCTCAGCACGCGCCACGCGGACGTCGGCCTCTCGGCGCGGTCGAAGCTGACGAGCGCCGTCTCGCTCGCCGTGCGCGCCGCCGCGAACATCCAGGATCGCGTGCGACGCTTCAACATCCAGCGCGAGAGCGAGCGTGCGTCGACCGTGTTTGGCGAATTGACTGGAAGCGTCGTCGCGGGCGCGCAGACGGTGCTCGCCGGTGCGGCGATCCAGCTGGAGCGATACCGGAATCGCGACGTGCCGCGCTTCGATGAGGATCGGAGCACACCGGCGGTATTTGTGCAGCACACCTACGCGCCCGCGGACTGGCTCTCCACACAGTTGAATGGACGCTGTGATGCGTCGAGCACGTATGGCACCATCTGCTCGCCGCGTGCGTCGCTTCTCCTCCATGCTCGACAGGCGCTGAGCGTTCGACTCTCTGCCGGAAGCGCATGGGCCGCCCCGACGGCGCTCACGGAGGAGACCGAGGTCTTCGGGCTCGCACGTGTGCAGGGTCCGTTGAACGTCGACGCGGAACGGGGCCGCACCGCATCGCTGGATGTGAGCAGCACGCACGGGCCGCTCGAGGCAAGTGCGACGCTGTTCGCATCGCGCGTCGCGAATCCGGTTGGCCTTCGGCGTGTGAGCGGCGACACGACCGGCATGGTGACCCTGGTCAATGCAGCGGGACCGGCCATCGCGCACGGGGCCGAGCTGTTCGCGGTCTACAATGAGGAGCCGGTGATCGTCACGGCGTTCTATGCGCTGACGCGCACGCGCGAGACGTCGCCCGACAACGGACGACTCAGGGAATCAGCGTACGTCCCGCGCGAGACCGCCGGCATCGATGCGGCGTTCGAGGAAGACGAGTCCGGGACGCGCATCGGCATCGAGGCCTTCTACACCGGGCCGCAGGCCGTCGAGGACAACCCGTACCGCACGGTGGCACCCGGCTACACCACCATCGGCATCCTGGCGTCGCAGCGGCTCGGGGCGGTGACCGTCTACGTGAACCTCGAGAACCTCACGAACGTTCGGCAGACCGGTTACGACCCGTTCCTTCGCCGCACGGCCGGCGACGGCGGCCGCATGACAGTCGACGAGTGGGCGCCACTGGAAGGGCGCTCGATCAATGCCGGACTGCGGTGGCGACTGTGAGTGCGCACGACGGGCACGATGTCAAGATCGGACGTCTCGCGCGATTCAGCCGCGACTGGGCGCTGGTGGTACTGCTTGGCGCACTCTCGCTGTTCGGTGTGGCGAAAGTGGGCGAGGATGTCTTCGCGCGCGAGTCTACCGCGTTCGACGAGTCGGTGCAGCGATGGATGCTCGCGCACGAGGTGCCGTGGCTCGTCAAGGTATTCGTCGTCGTGACGAACCTCGGCTCGGTGGGCCCGATGTGCGCACTCGCGCTCGCGGCGGCGGGATACCTCTGGTATCGCGGGAAGCGGAGCGTCGCCGCCACCGTGCTGCTCGCGCCAGTCGCCGCCGTGGGCGTGTTCGACTTCGTGAAGCAAGCGTACGCCCGTCCGCGCCCCATCGGGCTCGGGGGCATCGTACCGAGCTCCTATTCGTTTCCTTCGGGACACGCCACGGCGTCCGCGGCGGTGTGTGCGACACTGGCATACGTGTACTGGCGCGAGGGTTTCACGCGGCGGTCCACCGCCATCGTGTTCGCGGTGCTCATGCCGCTGCTCATCGGGTTCAGTCGCATCTACCTGAATGTGCACTGGGCTACCGACGTCCTCGGCGGCTGGAGCGCCGGCGTCGTGATCGCCGTCCTGTCCATCGTTCTGTACGACCGAAACCGGCGACGCCGGCGCACTGATACCACCGTCACTTCTTCGCTTTCGAGGTCAACGCCATGATCACGTCCGCACGCCGAGGCACGCTCTCGGCGCTCCTGTTCGCGACACTCCTTCCCGTGGCCATCGGCGCGCAGGTGTCGCCCGCGCCAGACTCGGAGCACACCCAGAATCATGCTCAGCTCTTCACCGCGGGAGACGCTGCGCTAGCCGCCGGGTTCGCGGGACTGACGATCGCGATGTTTCCGATCGACAAGTCCATCGAGCGGCGGCTTCAGCATGACACGCTGCAGAAAGGCTTCGTCGATCGTGGCGCGACGGCCTTCGAGGTGCTGTCCGTTCCTGGTGCGTACATCATCGGTCCGGCGATCTATCTCTATGGACGCTACGGGAACAACGCCGCCGCGCGGGACCTGGGGCTGCACACCACCGAGGCGATCGTGCTCGCCACCGGGATCACCGGCGTCGCGAAGGGCCTGCTCGGACGGTCGCGTCCCTACGTGACGAAGGACTCCATGCCGAACGACTTCTCCTTCGGGAAAGGCTTCACGGGAGAAGATCGGTCGTCGTTTCCGTCGGCGCATACGGCGGTGGCGTTCGCTGCAGCCGCCTCGGCGACGAGCGAGCTGGCGCACCTGTGGCCGGGTCACACCGCGCTGGTTGCACCGGTGCTGTACGGTGGAGCGACGCTCGTCGGCGTCGGCCGCATGTACCACGACAAGCACTGGGCGTCGGACGTCGCGCTCGGCGCCGCGATCGGGATCTTCAGCGGGCTCAAGGTGGTGCGCTATGCACACGACCATCCCGACAACTACTTCGATCGCATGCTCCTTCATGCGAACATCGCGCCGGACGCGAATGGCCGGACTTCGCTCGGCCTGACGTTCCCCTTGTCGCACGAGTGAGGTAGCGTATGCCCAGAAAACGAGCGAGCCGCCCACACCATTCGCGCGCCACGCGGACCTCGCTTGCGGCGCTGGTGCTGGCCCTCACGACGGCAGTCGTCCCGAGCGTTCGCGCCCAGCGGAGCGCCGCCGACACGCTGCCGTCAACCAACCCGAATCAGCAGCTCTTCCGGGGCCGTGACGTGACGCTGTTGGTCGGCGCCGTCGTTGTGTCAGGCGAGATAGCGCACTACGACACGAAGGTGGCGCACTACACGCAGTCGCGTTCCGTGCAGGGCGACAGTGCGCGTCTTCATCTGGTGAATCGACTGACGAAGGCGAACGAGACCACGCTCACCGCGGGTGCGCTGCTGGCCTATGGTGTCGGCCGCCTCACCCACCAGCCCCTGGTGACGGATGTCTCCGCACATGTCGGTGAGGCGCTGCTCATCACCAACGTCGTGAGTCAGGCCATTCGTGGTCCGTTCGGCCGTGCGCGCCCCTACGTCACCAAGGACGACCAAAACTCCGATTTTCATGTCGGCAAGGGTTTCACGTCGTACGACTACCGTTCGCTCCCGTCGCTTCACGCGGCCTCCGCCTTCGCGGCCGCGGCGGCGTTGACGGCGGAGATCAACGAACGGCGACCGGGTGCAGCGTGGCCCGCTGGCCTGGTGCTGTACTCGGCGGCCACCATTCCCGGCCTTACGCGGATGTACCTCGACCAGCACTGGGCCAGCGACGTGGTGATGGGTGGGTTCATCGGTGCGTTCATCGGCCACAAGGTGGTCGTGCATGCGCATGCCAACCCGCGCAACCGCCTCGATCGCATCCTGCTCGGAACGAGTATTTTGCCCGAGGGGCATGGGTCGTACGTGCTTTCCTGGAACACTGCTCTTCCCTGAGGGTGCACAAGCCCACGGGTTGAGCGCGAAGTGACCGCGGCTGCGAACCGCAGGTCATCTGTGTCGAGGCGTTACGCAGGCCCTGCCGTCGGAGACCAAGAGTGCGTTCATCTCGCAGCGGATTAGCCGTGGCCATCGTGGCGGCTCTGTCGCCGGTGGCGTTGCCTGCCACCGTCCTCGCGCAGTCGCTGCTCGATCGTCCCGACAACGTATCCGCGGACTGGATCGGCAACACCGGCACCCTCTACTTCAATTTCGTCCACCGGTTCAGCACCAGCGCGCCACCGGAACGGAAGGTCACCAACTTCCCCACGTTCCTCGTGGCCACCGGCGTCGCGTCACGCGGGTTGGTGGGATTCAACTACGCCACCAATTCGGCGCTCGCCGCGCGCTATCCCAACGAGTACGAGTTCTTCGCGCGCTACGCCGCGCTCCAGCAGGACGACGGCGCTCCGTTCGACCTCGGCGGACAGGTGGACTACAACGCGGCCGTAAAGGGCGTGGACGGTGAGGTCTCCGTCGCGCGGCGCGATGGCCCTCTGCGCCTCATCGCCGTGACCCGGCTGATTGCCGACACGCTCGGCGGCGACAAGCGTCGGCTCTCGTTTGGCGGCGGGGGTACGTTGCGATTCGGACGCTTCATCGCCGTTGCGGGAGATGCCGCTACGCTCACCAGTCGCGCTGCGGGCGAGAAGGTGGCGTGGAGCGCGGGGCTGCACATCGCGCTGCCGAACACGCCGCACACACTGTCGCTGCACGTCTCCAATGCCACGACGTCGACGCTGCAGGGCCTCGCACGGGGTGGCGACACGCGGCGGTACGGATTCGAGTTCACCATCCCGATTCACGTCGCCCGCTTCTTTGCCAACCCGGAGCCGGCGTCCATGGCGATGGAGCCACCGGGCGCTGCTGCGCCGGTGGTGGCCGATTCGTCGCTCTCGGTGGCCACTCCGCCCACGACTGCGCCAACGCCGAGTCAGGTGATCACCCCCGCTCCGTCGCCCGCTCCTGCGCCAACGTCAGACACGACGACCGCAAGAGCGTCGGCACCGCGTTCTGCACCAACGGCGACGCCCGTGCGCTCAGCCGCAGCGCTGCCGCCAGCCCCGCGCGCGACCCCGAAGGTTTTCGTGGCGCGGATGAAGGGGCAGGCCTTCACCCCCGATCACATCGAGGTCGCGGCGGGCACCACGGTGCGGTGGAACAATCTCGACGCACTCATTCACACCGTCACCGCGGTGGACAAGAGCTTCAACTCCGGCGTCATCCCGGCTGACGGCAGCTACAGCCACCTGTTCAGCAAGCCCGGCACGTACGCTATCTATTGCCTGGCGCATCCGTTCATGAAGGCAACCGTCGTCGTCAAATGACAATGCGTCACGCGTCATGGCGCCATGCGCCCGCCTTCGTCGCTGTGTCCGTCGTGCTCGCGTCGCTCGGTATCGCGGCGTGCGTGTCGGATCGTGCGACTTCGAGTACGACGGTGAGCACCGGCACGTGCACCGCGCCGACCAGCGCCGCCGGCGCGACCATCGTCTTCATCCGGGACTTCGCCTTCAATACGCCAACGGTGCGCGTGAAGGCGGGAAGCAGCGTCGCGTGGGTGAACTGCGAGCAGACCGTCATCCCGCATACGTCGACCGGCGATGGCGGCGCGTGGGATTCGGGCACGCTCGCGCCAACGGCGGGGTACACGCGCACATTCCCGACCGCGGGCACCTTCCCGTATCACTGCGCCATCCATGCGTCGATGAAGGCGACGGTGATCGTCGACTGACGGTCGCTAGCCCCGCAGCCTCGCCATCCACTCGACCAGCCGGCGCGTACGCGGACCGTACGGCGGGTAGTACAAGCTCGCGCCGCTCATCTTCTGCACGAAGACGGACCGCTCGTGCGAGAATGCCTTGAAGCCGGCGAGTCCATGGTAGCTACCAAACCCACTCGACCCCACTCCGCCGAAGGGGAGGTTCGGATTCGCGAGGTGTACGAGCGCGTTGTTCACCGCGGTGCCCCCGGCGGACGTGTTGGCGAGCACGCGTGACACCGACGCCTTGTCGCGGCTGAAGATGTAGAGGGCCAACGGCTTGCCGCGCGTGCGAATGAACCGGAACACCTCGTCGAGGTCGTCGTAGTCGAGTACCGGGAGCACGGGCCCGAAGATCTCGTCCTCCATCACGGCGGCGTCGTGCGGAACGTCGGTCAGGATAGTTGGCGCGACATATCGCGTTGCCGCATCCCAGCGCCCACCCGTCACGATCGTCGCACCGCGCTGCGCCGCATCCTCGACGAGGGCGCCGAGCCGCGCGACACTCGCTGCATCCACCACGCGTGAGAAGTCGGCGGAGCGCTCGCGATCTTCTTCCGTGTCGCCATAGAAGCGCGACAGCGTCCGCTGCATCGCCGCCACAAGCTCCGCTCGGCGGCTGCGGTGGACGAACACGTAGTCGGGCGCGACGCAGGCCTGGCCAGCGCTCGTGAACTTTCCCCACACCAACCGCTCCCCAGCCATTGCGATGTCAGCCGATTCATCGACGATGGCAGGCGACTTTCCACCCAGCTCCAACGTACACGACGCGAGCGTCTTCGCCGCCGCGGCCATGATGCGTTTGCCGACGCCTACGCTGCCGGTAAAGAAGATGTGGTCGAAGGGCAGCTCGAGCAGCGCTTCCGCCGTGCTCACACCACCCTCCACCAGCGCCACCTCGTCCGGCTCGAACGCCTCGGCCACGATCTTCGCGAGCACCGCGTTGGTGTGCGGCACTTTCTCCGAGGGACGAAGAATCACGCAGTTGCCGGCGGCGATCGCGGGCACGAGTGGGCCGATGAGGAGCATGAACGGGAAGTTCCATGCACCCAGGATGAGCACTACGCCTTGTGGCTCGTAACGCACTTCGCTGCTGCCGAGTCCCACCCAGACCGGCGTGCTCACGCGCACTGGTTTCATCCATCGCGCGAGATGCTTGATGGCGTGATTGAGCTCGGCGAGGATGAGCTGGATGTCGGTGAGCTCCGACTCGTCGGGATGCCTGCCGAAGTCCACACGCATGGCCTCGGCGAGGTCACCTCGGTGCGCGCGGATGACGGCGCCAAGGCGGCGGAGCTTTTCGGCTCGCTCGCGCGGGGTCGACGCTGCGACGCGCGCGCGGCGGGCATGCTGGCGGTCGAACAGCTCCCGTAACGACGCTACGGACGGCGACGGCGAGAAGGGTGCAACGCCGGGGGCCGCCAACGTGGAGGAGGGCATGGCCAAGTATATCCGTCCTCCGTTGCCGTACAAGAGCGGTTAGCGCGTTGCTCTGGCGTGCCGCCCGGTGTGGCGGCATTCTGTGGACGGAGGTATCCCCATCAGTGCATCGCGCTTCCATCTCGCGATGGTCGAGCGTGTCGTCCCATCGACCTGCCGCGCAGCAAATAGAATCTCGACAAGGCTGCGGTGCACGATCACCCCGCAGCCGAGCGCACGGTGGTGCGCGAGACTGGGCCAACAGTCAGTGGCATTGCCTCTCCGATTTCAGAATATTCGGACGCTCGAATCGGAAATGGCGGTTTCGGATCGGGAGCTGCACCAACTCCCCCAGCTCGGTGGCTGATGAATAGCCCGTGCTCGTTGGTATCAAGCGAGGTAACGCCACAGTGAGCAGCTGACCATCTTGTCTTTGGATAGCTAAATCCCACCGGAATTACGAGACCACAGAAGCAGGACACCGCATTGCGCCGTCGCGCCGCCATAGAGTGTTGGCACTTCTGCCGCGCTTCGATAAACCTCCACCGCTTCCAACCCCGATACGGGCAGCATGTCAAGATCGTACGCGGTAGTCCAGTGGCCCAGCGGCGGCTGAGAGGCGATTCAATGAATCGCGGCCTAGTCTCAGGGCTCTGCTCCCACTCGCCGAAATACTAAGCGGAGATGGATGTCGTTCAGCCCCTTGTTGATTGCATTCGATTCGCCAAGTTGAATATCGAAGGGAGCCGTGCCCCAGGACCTTTGGGCCCATTTGAAGCGTTCCAGCTCTGGACGTCGCTCGAGCTGAGGAGGTGATGTTGCCACCCGCTCCGGGACTTGGCGTTGATAGCACACCCGCGGCACCGCGTGCCGACCGTGTTGCGTTTCGGATGTCGGCGAGCATGGGGATACCGGTCCACATCGAAGGCGATCTCGAGGAACAGCTCCGGCACTGCCTTCGCATCGCGTTCCTGATCTGGGCCGTGGCATCCGGCGCCATCGCCGTGACGACCTCCATCGTCCGGCGTGAGTTAATCCGTCAGGATCCACTTACTTTCTTCACGGTGCCGCCGCTCCCCGGCGTGCTGCTCGTCATCGCGCTCGTGACCATGGCGATGGTGTGGGCGCTCTCGCCGGAGAGCCGCCTGGGCCTCGCGCGTCTCCGCCGCATCGAATGGCTCGGCGTCATCGTGACCGCTGCCTTCTTCGCGGTCTATCAGACTCGTGAGCTCGCGGGCATGACTCCCGAGCTCGCGACCGTCCCGATGAACCTCGGACTCGGACTGGCCGCCCCGTGGGGTGCGTTGATCGTCGCCTACGGTGTCCTGATTCCCAGCAGTGTCCGGCACGGTGTGGCTCGCGCGCTGGTGTTGTCGCTCTGCGCGTTCATCCCCGAGTTGCTCAGCATCGTGACCGGCCCGGGACTGCGATCAGGCATGCCGACGTATCTCGTTCTCAAGGCCGTCTTTATTACGTCGATGAGTGCGCTCGCCGTGTACGGCGGCTACAGCATCGAGGTGCTGCGCCAGGACGCGCAAGACGCGCGACGGCTCGGCCAATACGTGTTGAAGCGATTGCTCGGCAGGGGAGGAATGGGCGAGGTGCATCTCGCCAGGCATGAGTACCTGCGACGGCCCTGCGCGGTGAAACTGATACGCGCCGAGCGTGCCGGCGATGCGGCGGCACTCGCTCGCTTCGAGCGGGAAGTGCAAGCGGCGGCCGGGCTCACGCATCCGAACACCGTCCAGATCTACGACTACGGCCACACCGCAGACGGCACGTTCTATTACGTGATGGAGTACCTGCCGGGCATCACACTCGAGGACCTCGTCGCGCAGCACGGGCCCCTTCCGCCGGCGCGCGCCGTGCGAATACTCGTCCAGATCTGCGGCGCGCTACGCGAGGCGCACGGCCGCGGGCTCGTGCATCGCGACCTGAAGCCCGGCAACGTGATGCTCTGCGAGCGCGGTGGGCTCCACGATGTCGCCAAGCTCCTCGATTTCGGGCTCGTATCCCAGGTTGTCGATGAGCCGGGTGACCCGGTGACGCAGGTGGGCGCAATCCTGGGTACACCCGCCTTCATGTCGCCGGAACAGTGCAATGCCGACGCTGCGGTTACCTCCTCGAGCGACATCTACAGCCTGGGGGCGATTGCATTTTTCCTCCTCGTCGGCCGGCCACCTCTCGTCGGACGTTCGACGGTGCAGATGATCCTGGCGCACATGTACGAGGTTCCCGTGCTGGTCAACACGCTGCGCGGCGAGATTCCCATGGCCCTCGCCGACGTGGTCGCGCGCTGCCTCGAGAAGCGCCCGTCCGATCGTTACCCGGATGCGAAGAGCCTCGAGCGCGCCTTTCGCTCATCGAGCGAAACTGGCGACTGGAGTGACGAGGATGCACACGAGTGGTGGCGCACACACGGCGAGAGGATGACACATTGACGCCTTGAGATTCGGCCCAACCATTTTGGTTGCCACAGTCTTCGCCGCTGCGCACGCAACCGCGGGCGCAGGCGCCCGTGCGAATTACGGTAGCGCGGTTGACACACGACCATGTCGGGCGCGTCTGGTCCGCGCATCCGGGCGGCCGTCATTCCCACGCGCGTCCGAGCAAGCGATCATGACGCCTGGGCATCGAATAGAGAGGTAGGGCTGGCCGACGCGTTCTGTTGTCGGCGGATGATAGTGTCCCCTCGAAACGCGGATAGAACTGTCCCCTAAC
>DAIUFP010000022.1:0-79995 GCA_036844565.1 Gemmatimonadaceae bacterium
GGACAACTTCCATGTAGCGGATGCCCGACTGCCGACTTCATGTAAGAAGCGGACAACAGGCTCGGTGCATTTTCCACCATTGCAAACTGGACGAGAATGCCACAGCGCATGATGCGACGCAGGGAATTTCTACACCGGTCCGCGGCGGCGGCCGCTGCGCTGGCGGTTCCGGTACTTGGTGCTGCCCAGCGCCCCGGCGTGTCTCCAGGACGCGCAGTCGGCCGCCGAAACGGCGCGCCGAAGCAGGTGATCGTGATTGGGGCTGGTCTCGCCGGACTCTCCGCCGCGTACGAGCTCGTGGCGGCGGGGCACGAGGTCACCATCCTCGAGGCCCAGCGTCGCGCGGGGGGGCGCGTCCTCACGCTCCGCGATCCCTTCCCTGAGGGCCTGCACGTGGAGGCTGGCGCCAGCCGCATTCCGGCGCACCACGACCTCACGCTCGGCTACATCGCGCGCTTCGGGCTTCCGCTGGAACCGTTCCAGCCAGCGGGATCGTCGACGGTCTATGTCGCCAATGCCCGGCGGATGGTCGTACGGCCCGGCGACCCTGTGGACTGGCCGTATCCGCTCACCCCGGCGGAGCGCGCGCTCGGCCTCGCAGGCATCCGGCAGAAATACGTGGGCGCGCTGCTCGAGTCGCTCGGCGACGTGACCGACCGGAGCTGGCCGCCTCCGTCGCTGGCCCGGTACGACGAGATGAACCGGTCGGAGCTCTGGCGGGAGCGCGGGGCATCGGATGGTGCCATGCAGCTGCTGGCCTGGGGAGGCTTCGACGACCATATCGACACCGTATCCGCGCTGTTCACGCTGCGCAGTGCCGCGCTGGGCCGCGGTGCGGGGGTGGTCCAGAAGATCCGCGGTGGCAACGACCTGCTGCCGACGGCATTCGCCTCGCGGTTGGCCGGGCGCATCCGCTATGGCTCGCCGGTCTTTCGCATCGAGCATGATACACGTGGCGCCACCGCGTTCTACCGGCGTAACGGCGGAGTGGAGCAGGTCTCCGGGGACTACCTCGTGTGTGCCGTGCCCTTCACGGTACAGCGTGACATCGAGGTGTCGCCCCCCTTCTCGGTCCGGAAGCAGGAAGCCATCGAGCAGCTGCCGTATAAATCCGTCAGCAAGGTGTTTCTGCAGACCCGGACACGCTACTGGCGCGACGCGGGGCTTGACGGCTTTGCGATTACCGACCTGCCCGTTCACGAAGTGTGGGACAGCACGGCCGGCCAACCGGGCACGCGCGGCATCATGCAATGCTTTCCCATCAGTGTCCACGCGCGCCGGCTCGCGGCGCTGAGCGAGGCGGATCGGCTGCGCTTCGCCGTGGATCAGGCGGAGCTCGTGTATCCCGGCATGCGGGCGAACTTCGAAGGGGGCGTCTCCAAGTGCTGGGACGACGATCCCTGGGCCCGGGGGGCGTCGGCCTACTACAAGCCCGGTCAGATGACGACGCTGCTTCCCCACGTCGCCACGCCGGAGGGCCGCGTGCACTTCGCCGGCGAGCACACGTCGGTCTGGATGGACGGCTGGATGCAGGGCGCGCTGGAGTCGGGTGCGCGCGTCGCACAGGAAGTGAACGCGGACCCGTAACCACCGCCCATGGAGGAGCACGAGCGCCACCGCCATGAGGTGCGCGGCTGCGGCCAGCGGGCTACCAAGTACATTGGAGCCGAGGCCGGTGTCGCGCACGCCGCCATCGCAGGACAACGCGATCGTGAACCGTTCGAGCCGTGACACAAGGTCTGCTGCGATCCGGTCACGCGCTGCGGCTCACCCACCAGCAGCATCACCTGCAGCGTCACATCCGCAATGGCGTCCGGCGCCTGGAACCTCCAGTCTCGGAAGTGTGACTGCACGATCTCGATCCCGTGAGCGATCCAATCGATGCACGCGAGGATGTCGGTCGGTTCGTTGCTCACCGGGGGCGCCGTCCGAAGTGCAGGACGATCTCCGGCTCGACACGCGGCTCCGTCAATCGCCCGATACGGCACGTGCCGCGGGAACCGGCCAAATGCACGACGGCCGTGTCGTAGACGAAGGCCCAGATCGGTTCGCGCACCCCATAAACCCGCCACATGTCCCGATTGGTAAAACCGATTTTTCGACCGACAGGTGAGGCGCTTTCGCGCATGCGGGCCTGGTGGATCGAACGCGCCACCTCGTACGCCGCGGCATTGTCGAATCCGTTCACGCGAGCTCTGAGCAGCTCGATTTGCGTGCCTTGGTCCTGAGCGGCCTTCATTTCATACCGCAATGCCCTCGAGGTCCAATGTGCGCGTCATCCTATTCTGGCGGCGTAAGATCAGCGTTCGCCGGCGGGCCGCTCATGATCGGCGCCGGCGGCCCACTTGGTGAAACGCTGTGTTGGGCCGCAAGCTCCATCGATTCCTACTTCAGCGAGCTTGCACCAGACCTGGCGGCTTGGCCATCCTGCTCGACGCTGCCACCGGAAATTCCGATGGCCCCGACGAGCTTTCCTTCCACGATGATCGGAACACCACCCTCATTTGGAATCGTGCCGGTGAGTCGCAAGACACGAAGACCGTCGCCCCCTCCGGCTAGCGCGTCTTGAAACACTTTGGTCGGCCTCCGGAACAGGGCCGAGGTGCGCGCTTTCTCGATGGCTAGGTCAACACTTCCCAACTGCGTGTTCGGCATCCTCTCGAAGTACACGAGGTAACCTCCGGGATCGACGACAGCGATGGCCATGTTCCAGTTGTTTCGTCGCGCCTCGGCAATCGCCGCCGCAGCCACGCGTTTGGCGTTGTCGGTACTAATAGGGATCCCATATGGGATCAGGGGGGGCGGTGGCAGGGGCGTTTGTGCCAAGGCGCCAAGAGGGACCGTGCACAGACATGCGGACAGGGCCATTGCCAGAAGCCTCGGACAAGACATTGCGTACTCCTTATCGGCGGTTTTTTCCGGACCTGCGCGTGCCCTTGTGCGATCGGTCCAACTGGTATTAAAGTAGACCGCTCACCCGACACGCTATGATACGCCCTACGCCCCCTCTTGCAACTGCCCCGCGCAAATCTAGGACAGCGAAATAGTCACGACGCGACCTTTGCCGGCGGCGCCCTGACAAGCGTTGCGGCAGACGAGGTCGGCTGGCAGCGGGGGTGGAGGTAGTGCTGCGGTCGTCGCGCGGGATGTCGCTGACCACAACAGCGTGTTTCACCACCGCGTGGCGCCGGTAGCCCTCCCCATCGTTCTCCTCGCCGCAGCGCGGCTCAGCACGCCGGTCGTCAGCGACAGCACTCTGTTCATTCGCGTCAATCAGGCCGGCTACCTCCCCGATGCGCCCAAAGTTGCCGTCGCCTGCGCACTCGACACGGCGACGCTCGCGCACTTCCGCGTCATCGATGCCCGCGGCGCCGTTGTGTTCGGCCCCCGGGCCGCCAGGAAGGCGGGCTCCTTCGGCCCATGCCAAGCCACGTTCCGTCTCGACTTCTCCTCGGTGCGCACACCGGGCCGATACAGAGTCATCGCCGCATCGGACACGTCGCCCACCTTCCGCATCGGCGCGCACGTATACGACGGCGCCGCAGACACACTTCTCTACTACATGCGACAGCAGCGTTCGGGGTGGAATCCCGTGTTCGGCGACTCCGTGCACCGGCACGACGGAATCATCGTCGACTCACCGCGAGCAGGAGACACCGTGCATGTGAGCGGCGGCTGGGCCGACGCGTCCGACTACCTCCAGTACGTCGCCACGTCCGCCAACGCGACGTACGTCATGCTCATGGCCTATCGCGATCACCCCGCCGCATTCGCCGACGACTTCGCCGCGAACGGAACGCCCGGACGCAACGGACAGGCGGACGTACTCGATGAAGCGCGTCACGGGCTCGAGTGGCTCCTCGGCATGTTCCCGAACGACACCGTGATGTTCAACCAGGTCGCCGACGATCGCGATCACACGTACTTCGACCTCCCGACCCACGATTCCTCCGACTATGGCTGGGGCAAGGGAGGCATGCGTCCCGTGTATCCGTGCACAGGCCGCCCGCAGGGGCTCTTCACCAACAAGAACCGCTCGACCGGCTTCGCATCCACCGCCGGCAAGTATGCGTCCGCCTTCGCACTCGGCGCGCAAATATTCGCGAGGCGTGACCCGGCATTCGCCGCCACGCTTCGCCGGAAAGCCGAGGCGGCGTATGCGATCGGTCGCGCACATCCGGGCGTGTGTCAGACCGCGCCTGCGCGCTCGCCGTACTTCTATGAGGAAGACAACTGGGCCGACGACATGGAGCTCGGTGCCGCGGCGCTCGCGCAGCTCGACGGATCCGCGGTGCGGCTCGGCGACGCCGTGAAGTACGCCGAGCTGGAGCCCGTTACGCCGTGGTTCGGAGCGGACACCGCGAAGCACTACCAATGGTATCCGTGGCACAACAACGGACACTACGAGATCTGGCGCGCCTCCGCGCACACGCACGATCGCGCGAACCGGCGTCGCATGGCGGACTACTATCGCCGAGGTCTCGCCGCCGTGACGTCTCGCGCGGACAACGGCTTCCTCATGGGCGTGCCCTTCATCTGGTGCTCGAACAACCTCGTTGTATCGTTCGCCACGCAGGCAATGCTCTATCGCCAGATGACCGGCGACAATCGATTCCGCGCGCAGGAGCAAGCCGCGATCGATTGGCTCTTCGGCACGAACCCGTGGGGAACGTCCATGGTGATCGGCTACCCGCACGACGCACGCTCCGCGCGCGATCCACACTCGGTTGTCGCGGCACGACTCGGCGTGGACAAGCTGCTGGGCGGGCTGCTCGACGGGCCGGTGTACCGGTCCATTTACGGCAACCTCAAGGGAATCGCGCTGCACAAGAGCGACGAGTACGCGCGGTTCAATACGGGGCGGATGGTGTACCACGACGACATCGGCGACTACTCCACCAACGAGCCGATCATGGACGGCACCGCGAACCTCACGTGGCTCTTGTCCGCGCTCGCTTCGCCGCACCGGTAACGAAGTCGCCTGGCGATGCAGTTCTTGGATGCAAATATTGACGCTTGTGTAGTATGGCCATGCTGTTCAGCACAGGGCCGTACCCTGGGTGCCGACTGCAGGAGCGCCGACTCGATGATGCCGAGTGGCTGGTGCTCGTGATCAGCCGTTCACCGTTTCGGCAGCCCCAGCGTATGACTCTCCATCGTCAGTGGGAATCCCGCCCGCGGTTCCTGGCTCGTGAGCGCCACGGCGATCACCGTGCCCGATCGCTCATTGAACACATCATGACTCAGAATCAGCACGGCCGCGCGGTCTGACCCATTGCCCGGATCCTGTCACCGAGGACCTCCTCCACCTGAGGCAGTCGGGGTATACTTCTCATCCCAACCGCCATTCATCAGCATGTCGAAACGCGCGTCAGATACGAGTTCTCCCGCGACACATTCTTCGCTGAACGATGGTTCGTCCCCCAAAGGACGTTCCGTCGCCGGTGCGAACCGCAAGTCGTTAGACAGCTCTTCCAACAAGCAGTTTAGGGTAGTTCTGACGAGCCCATCACGTATGAGCGTACATGGTCGCAGGGGCGTGACTGCGTTCGCCGCGGGCGTACAGCACGCGCTGCGTTCAGCAAGTCGAAACCAGATTGCCATCGCCGTCCGCACACAGGATGGAGCCGTCGTACACGGAATCCCGGTTCGCCTGGGATCGAAGACGGCGTCCTGATGCGCTCGTGGTGTAGTGTCCTCCTGATCATACTTGGGAGGCTCTTCTTCGCGCCGTCCGCAACCGCGCAGCAGAGAGCCCGCGCCCGCGACCTCGGCGTCGCCCCCGGCATCTTCCAGCCCGGCGCGAACAACGCCATCACCGACGTCGCCGGCGTTCGCGTCGGCCACGCGACCATCATCGTCGGCGACTCCATTCATACAGGCGTCACCGCAATCCTCCCGCACGGCGGCAATCTCTTTCTCGATCGCGTTCCCGCCGCCGTCTACGTCGGCAACGCCTTCGGCAAACTCGTCGGCGCAACACAGGTGCAGGAACTCGGCGAGCTCGAGACGCCAATCCTCCTCACCTGCACCCTCTGCGTCTGGCGCGCGGCCGATGCGATGGTCGCCGAGCTGCTCGCGATGCCCGGCATGGAACGCGTCGGCTCCATCAACCCCGTCGTCGGCGAAACCAACGACGGCGGCTTGAACGCCATCCGCACTCGGCCCATCACACCCGCCGCCGTGCACGAGGCCCTGTCTAACGCTGCGACCGGTCCCGTCGCGGAAGGATCCGTCGGCGCGGGCGCTGGCACCATCGCTTTTGAGTGGAAAGGCGGCATCGGAACTTCATCACGTAAACTCCCGGCGAGCCTCGGCGGCTGGACCGTCGGCGTCCTCGTGCAGAGCAACTTCGGCGGCGTGCTCCAGGTACTCGGCGCACCCGTCGGCAAGGAGCTCGGCAAGTACGCATATAAGGATGCCGTCGACCAGGCACGCGGCGACGGATCCATCATGGTCGTCATCGCCACCGATGCACCAATCAGCGACCGCAATCTCCGGCGCGTCGCCGAGCGTTCGATGATGGGCGTGGCGAGAACGGGGTCGAGCTTCTCGAATGGTTCGGGCGACTTCGCGATCGCCTTCTCGACGTCGGACGCCGTGCGTCGAGTTGGTGCTCGGCGCGACACGTCTACGGTTACGCGGCGGAAGGAGTTGAGCAACGACGACATGTCGCCGCTGTTCGAGGCGGTTGTCGAAGCGGCCGAAGAAGCGGTCTACAACTCGCTCTTCATGGCCACGAGCGTGACGAACAAGGGCCACACCGTGGAAGCCATTCCCCTCGATCGCGTGCGGGAAGTACTCACGAAGTACAACGCCGCGAAACGCTGAACGACTACTCGCGACTTGCGCACTTTACAGAAAGGCCGGTATCGCGAGCCGGGCTGCCTCGCACCGGAGGACAACGATGCAATGGGGAATGATCGGACTGCCGATTTCCAGAATCGCCTTCTCTCTGCGATGCGCTCGGAGTTCGGTGGCCACGCGGAAAATGACGGCAAGGCATGACCGGATCGCGCTGCCCGCACGACTGACCCGGTGATGAATTCGCGCCACGCCATCACGGCAGAATCGCGCATGCTCGGCACCATCCAGCGCGAAGCGTTCAACTACTTCGCGAATGAAACCAATCTCTCCAACGGCCTGGTGTCCGACTCGACGGAGCCTGGTGCGCCGTCGAGCATCGCCGCAGTGGGGCTCGGCCTTACCGCCTATCCCATCGGCGTGGAGCGTGGATTCATCTCGCGCCGCGAGGCAGTGAAACGAACGCTCGCGACGTTGCGGTTTTTCTGGCAGAGCAAGCAGGGACCCGAACTGGATGCGACGGGCTACAAGGGTTTCTACTACCACTTTCTGGACAGGAAGACGGGGGCACGTGCGTGGAAGTCTGAGCTCTCCACGGTCGATACCGCGCTCCTGCTCGGCGGGATGTTGACGGCCGCGGCGTATTTCACTGAAGACCGGCCCGGTGAACGCGAGATCCGCGATCTCGCCGGCCGCTTGTATGAGCGCGTGGATTGGGATTGGGCGCGGAATGGCGGCCCCACCGTGACGCACGGATGGAAACCCGGACGGGGTTTCCTGCCCTATCGCTGGCAGGGCTATGACGAGGCGCTCCTGCTCTACGTCCTCGCGCTCGGTTCACCAACGCATCCAATTCCGCCAGAGAGCTACAGCGCGTGGGCGACGACGTACCAGTGGCGGACCATCTACGACACGCCGTATCTGCACGCTGGCCCACTCTTCATACATCAGCTCTCCCACATTTGGCTGGACTTCCGCGGTATCCGGGACGCGTTCATGTCCGAACATGATTGCGACTATTTCGAGAACAGCCGTCGGGCAACCATCGTGCAACAGCAGTACGCCATTCGCAATCCGAATGGGTACGACCGGTACGGGGAGTTCTGCTGGGGGATCACGGCGAGTGCAGGACCCGGTAAGAGCACACGAAAAATCCATGGAGTGAAACGGCGGTTCCATGGCTACCTGGCTCGCGGCGTTCCCGATGGGCCAGACGACGGCACGATTTCCCCTTGGAGCGTCGTCGCGTCATTGCCATTCGCTCCGGAAATCGTACTGCCGACCATCGAGCACATGCGACGGTTTCGTCTCGGCGGCGAGCACCCCTTCGGCTATCGGGTGACGTTCAATCCGACGTTCCCGGGTGCCGATAAACTGACGCACGGTTGGGTTGCACCGTTCTTCTGTGGGCTCAATCAAGGTCCGATCGTTGTGATGATCGAGAACTATCGGACGCAACTGGTGTGGAAAATGCTCCGTGATAATCCACACGTCGCGGCCGGACTCCGCGCTGCCGGATTCACCGGCGGCTGGCTCTCCCCGGGTGCGTCGCAGTGAGATGCCGGGTGACGCGACGAAGTCCTTGAAGCAGTCCGGGGCGCGCGGGAGAGGTCGCCCCCGGAAGGTCCCCGCCGCAGCACCGCCGTCCACCCGTCGATTCTCTTCTCCGAACACCGCCACACCGCGAACGCAACTCCTCTCCGAGGGCGATGTGCAACACTGGTGGCACGAGCCGGTGGGGCGTGGCGTGCGAACGCGCGTCTCTGACGACCTGCTCTGGCTGCCCTACGCGGCCGCCCACTATCTCGGCGTCACGGGAGACGAGGCGCTTCTCGACGAGTCCATTCCCTTTCTCGAAGGAGCCGCGCTCGTTGACGGGCAGAACGACGCGTACTTCGAGCCGACAGTTGCCCCCGACAGGGGGACACTGTTCGAGCATTGTGCGCGCGCACTCGACCGAAGCCTCGCTGTTGGAGTCCATGGTCTTCCGCTGATGGGGACTGGAGACTGGAACGACGGGATGAATCGCGTCGGAGTCGGAGGCAAGGGCGAGAGCGTGTGGCTCGCCTGGTTTCTCCATGCGAATCTCACATCGTGGTCGAAGATCGCCACTGCGCGCGGAGAAACGAAGCGCGCCGCCGCGTGGACCGAACACGCATCCGCGATCAACGATGCGGCGAACCGCGCATGGGACGGGAACTGGTACGTGCGTGCGTATTTCGACGACGGGACGCCACTCGGCGTCGCCGGCGCCGATGCGTGCGCCATCGACTCCATCGCCCAGTCATGGAGTGTCATGTCGGGAGCCGGCGACCACGATCGCTCGCGGCAGGCCATGCAATCCGTCGAGGACCAACTGGTGAAGCGCGAGGACAACCTCGTCCTGCTCCTGACCCCGCCGTTCGATCACACGAAACTCCAGCCGGGCTACATCAAGGGATACGTGCCGGGCGTACGCGAGAACGGCGGGCAATACACGCACGCTGCGGTCTGGTCGGTCATCGCCCTCGCCGAACTCGGTGAGGGAGACCGCGCTTGGGAGCTGTTCGCGATGCTGAACCCGATCACGCACTCGAGCACTCCCGCGGGTATGCAACGATATCGCGTCGAGCCATACGTCGCCGTAGGCGACAGCTATTCGGAGGCGCCGCACATCGGTCGCGGCGGGTGGAGCTGGTACACGGGTACTGCCGGATGGCTGTATCGCGCCGGAATTGAATCACTGCTCGGCGTGCGCGTTCAGGGGGACACGGTGATCATCGATCCGTGCATTCCTTCCGCATGGCCCGGGTTCGACGTCGTGCTTCGCCATGGCGTGTCGCGGTACGACATCACGGTCGACAACCCGGGCCACGTCTCCCGAGGTGTCGCGAGCATCGACGTCGACGGTATTGCGTGCGATACGCATCCGGCGATTCCTCTCGCTACGGATGGAAGCACACATCGGGTCAGGGTCGTGATGGCAGAGAGGAACGCTGAGTGACGATCGCCAGGAGTCGCGGATACGATCGCCCCCTCTATCTCCTCCCCTTCGATCACCGCCACTCGTACATCAGCGAGATGTGTCACTTCACGCCACCACTCAGCGCGGATGAACACGCTGCGGTGACGGACAGCAAGCAGGTCATCTATGAAGGCTTTCAGGCGGCGATAGCCGCCGGCGTGCCAAGGGAACGCGCAGGCATTCTCGTCGATGAAGAGTTCGGCGCCGGAATCCTGCGTGACGCGAAAGCGCAGGGCTACGCGACGGCGCTGTCCACTGAGACGAGCGGGTCCGACGAGTTCGAATTCGACTACGGCTCGGCGTTCGCGGAGCACATCGAAGCCATTGCGCCGACGTTCGCGAAGGTGCTGGTTCGATTCAACCCCGAGGGCGATGCGGCACTGAACCAGCGCCAGGTCGCACGACTGGTCCAGCTCTCCGGCTATTGTCGCACCGTCGGCCAACTCTTCATGTTCGAGCTGCTGGTGCCTGCGACGAAGGCGCAACTGGATCGCGTCCACGGCTCGCAACCGGAGTACGATCTGCACGTTCGTCCCGCATTGATGCTCGATACCATCCGCATCCTCCAGGACGCGGGCGTCGAACCAGACGTCTGGAAGATCGAAGGACTCGATCGCCGCGAAGACTGTGAGCGGATCGTCGTGACGGCTCGGCGAGATGGTCGACAGGACGTCGGATGCATCGTCCTCGGACGCGGTGCCGACGAGCACAAGGTTGTGACGTGGCTCGAGACCGCGGCGAGCGTGCCCGGTTTCATCGGCTTCGCCGTGGGACGCACGACGTTCTGGGACCCGGTCGCCGACTTCCTCGCCAAGCGGACAACGCGTGAGCAGGCGGTGTCCCGAATCGCCGCGCGCTTTCAGGAGTGGGCGGCAATCTTCGAGCGGAGACAATCATGAAGATCAAGGGCCGGCCGGGAGCGCCGTCGTGAACGTGCAACCGCCCGGCTATTCATGGAGATGCCGATGAAAAGGAGTGCTGATCATCGTGTCCCCTCCGACGCCTTGGTGTTGTTCGGCATCACCGGCGATCTCGCGCACAAGATGATTTTTCCCGCGCTGTTCGAGATGGTGAAGGCCGGCGAGTTGAAGGTGCCCGTCATCGGGGTGGCCTCGTCGCCATGGACCGTCGCGGAACTTCGGGCACGCGCGACAGAGAGCATCAAACAGTCGGGAATGAAGCCGGATCGACCCGCGCTCGCGCGACTATTGTCGTTGCTCCGCTACGTGGGCGGCGACTATACCTCTGCCGACACCTTCGCGGCGCTCAAGCTGGCGTTAGGGAAGGCGGTGCGCCCCGCGTATTACCTGGCGATTCCCCCGTCGCTGTTCGAGACCGTGATCACCGGGCTGGGCGACGCCGGCCTCACGCACGGCGCGCGTGTCATCGTCGAGAAACCCTTTGGGCGAGACCTGGCCTCCGCGCGCCAACTCAATGCCGCTGCGCACAAGGCCTTTCCCGAAGATTCGATCTTCCGGATCGATCACTACCTCGGGAAGGAAGAGATCATGAACATTCTCTACTTCCGGTTTGCCAATTCGTTTCTCGAGCCGATCTGGAACCGCAACTACGTCGCAAGTGTCCAGATCACCCTCGCCGAACGATTCGGTGTGAAGGACCGCGGTGCGTTCTACGAGACGGCGGGATGCCTGCGCGACGTCGTACAGAATCACCTCTTCCAGGTCGTCGCACTGCTGGCGATGGAACCTCCGGTCGACAGGAACTATGGCGCCGTCCACACCGAGAAGGCCAAGGTGTTCGAAGCCATGCGACCGCTGACGTCGCGCGACCTGGTGCGCGGCCAGTATGCGGGGTATCGCAAGACTCGGCACGTTGCCCGGGATTCCGACGTCGAGACCTTCTGTGCCATGCGCCTCTACATCGATTCATGGCGATGGCAGGGTGTCCCGTGGTACCTGCGCTCCGGAAAGTGTCTCCCCGTGACCGCCGCGGAGATACTCGTCGAGCTGAAGCCGCCACCGTCCGCACTGTTTGGCGATTCGTCGCCAACCAACGGGCTTGCGAACTATCTGCGGTTCCGGCTTTCGCCGCACGCGGCCATCGCACTGGCCGCGCGCGTCAAGCGTCCCGGCAAGGAGTTCGTTGGCGAACAGCGTGAGCTTTATCTGACCGAGGAGCTTGCGGGTGCTGAACCGCCGTATGAACGACTCCTCAGCGACGCGATGGTGGGAGACGGCGCATTATTCACCCGGGAAGATGCCGTCGAAGCGGCGTGGGCGGTGGTCGACAAGGTGCTCACGAAGCATTCGCCCGTTATTCCGTACAAACGCGGCAGCTGGGGACCGAGTCAGGCCGAGGCGATTATCGCAGGGAATCGTACATGGCACAACCCGACCCCTTAGCCCTACGCGATCGGTGCGCGCAGGAATGCTCAACAGGCACGCCGCCCCGATCAACCAATCGCGTCACCGGCCCAGCACCGCCTTGGCGGTCGCAACGACGTGCTCCATGGTGAATCCGTAGTGTGCCATCACCACCGGGCCCGTTGCCGACGCGCCGAAACGATCGACGCCGATCATCGCCCCCGCGAGCCCGACGTAGCGCTCCCACCCGAACGAAGACGCCGCCTCGATACTCACACGCGCCGTCACACCTGGCGGGAGCACCAGTTGCTTGTACTCCACCGGCTGCGCGTCGAACAACTCCCATGACGGCATTGAGACCACGCGACTTCCGATGCCTTCAGCGACGAGTTGATTGTGCGCCGCCAGCGCAAGCGATACCTCGGAGCCCGTCGCGATCACGCCACGCCTCCACCGTTTCATTCGCGTCGGCGGGGCGTAGCAACAGCATGTTCGGCATCGCACGCAGGCTCGCGATCTGCTCCACCGGCTGATGCGTCGGGCCATCCTCTCCGAGGGCGATGCTGTCGTGAGTCCACACGTAGATGACGTGCGCCTCGCTCAATGCGGCCAGCCGAATGCTCGGGCGCATGTAGTCGGAGAATGTGAGAAACGTCGCGCCGAACGGAATCACGCCACCGTGATGCGCCATCCCGGTGAGAATGGCCGTCATCGCATGCTCGCGAATCCCGAAGTGGATGTTTCGTCCGGCATATCCCCACTCACCACCGGCCATGCCTTGCGTCGGCGGCGTCTGCCCTGCCTCGGAGACGCAGGCACTCTGAAAATCGCCCTTGCCTTTCATCGCGGTGCGCGTGGACGGATCGAGATCGGCCGATCCACCGATCAGGTTGGCCACCGATTCAGCGATCGCCGCGATGGCTTTCGCGCTCGCGTCTCGCGTAGCCATGTCGTCGTCGCTCGGCGTGAAGACAGGCAGTGTGGCGTCCCAGTTCGGAGGAAGCTCGCCCGTGATCGCGCGGTCGAACGCGCCGGCAAGGTCGGCGCGCTCGCCACGAAAGGCGTCCATCGCGGCTTGCCACTCGCTGCGTGAGACAACGCCGCGTTCGCGGACTTTCGAGAATTCTCGCTGCGCCTCTTCGGGGACCAGAAATGTCTCGTCCTCCGGCCAGCCGTAAGCTCGTTTCGTGAGGCGAACCTCGTTGGTGCCGAGCGGCTCGCCATGCGCTTCGAACGTGTCGTGCTTGTTCGGGCTGCCGAATCCGATGTGTGTTCGCGCCACGATGAGCGACGGGCGGTCGTCATTGTCGCGGGCCGCCGTGAGCGCGGCGTCGACCGCGGCGACGCTCATCCCATCGATCTCCTGCACGTGCCAGCCATACGCTGCAAACCGCCCTCCGACGTCTTCGGAAAACGTGACGTTCGTCGTCGCAGACAGCGTGATCTTGTTCGCGTCGTAGAGAACGATCAGGCGACCGAGGTGCAGGTCTCCGGCGAGTGACGCCGCTTCGGACGCGATGCCTTCCATCAGGTCGCCATCGCTCGCGATGACGTACGTGTGATGGTCGACGATGATATGATCCGGCCGGTTGAACGTGGCGGCGAGCCATCGTCGCGGCGCCCATCGGCAGACCCGGATGCCCCGACGCCGCTTTCTCGACCGCATCGATGCTGAGCGTGCGGAGCGTGTTGATGCACAGCGTATCGATCGCGTCGCAGGATGACGAGAGCAATGAACGACTCATCCAGGCACGCCGGTCCCCGTGGGAGCCAGGCCTGGCGCCGGGGACGCGATGGCCGGCTGCGGCTCGGCGACCGCGTTAGGCATTCCGTTCCCGCCGAGCCGCACCGCGAGTCCACTCAGCAGGTCCATCGGGAGCGGGAAGACGATCGTCGTGTTCTTCTCCACGCCGATTTCGATCAGAGTCTGTAGATATCGCAGCGTGATTGCGGCTGGTTCGCGGCTCAGCACGGCCGCGGCTTCCGCGAGCTTGGCGGCGGCCTGGAATTCACCGGTTGCGGCGATGATCTTGGCCCGCCGTTCCCGCTCCGCCTCGGCTTGCGCTGCGATGGCCCGCTGCATGTCCTGTGGCAAATCCACCTGCTTCACCTGCACCTGCGTGACCTTGATTCCCCAGGGCTCGGTGTGCTCGTCGAGAATCGTCTGTAAACGTTCATTCAACTTCTCTCGTTGAGAGAGGAGATCGTCCAGCTCGACTTCGCCGAGGACGGTGCGCAAGCCGGTCTGCGCCGCCTGCTCCACCGCGAAGCGGAAGTTCTCCACGGCGACGACAGACTTTGTCGCATCGACCACGCGGAAGTAGACGACGGCGTTCACCTTGAGTGAGACGTTGTCGCGCGTGATGATGTCCTGGGGCGGCACCTCCCGTTGTTCCCCCGCCACCGGAGCAGGGTGAGCCGCGGCCCCTCAGATGCCCGCTTCTCTGCTGTAGTACTGATGGTCTTCGCGCCACCCGCCCTGGCCCGCGCCGATGTGCCGGTAGTCATCCACGAACTCGATCCGGCGAACGTACTTGACCATCGTGAATCCCAGTTGCGTTTCCACTCGCAGCCGGAGCGGTGCGCCGTGTGGCACCGGCAACGGCCGGTTGTTCATATCGTAGGCGAGGATCGTCTGTGGGTGCGACGCGAGCGCGATGTCGATCGTTCCATAGAAGCAACCCGGTCCCGCCGGATCCGGCTCGGACGTCGACTTGTCGTCCAGCGCGTAAAAAACGATGTAGCGCGCGGTCGCATGCGGGCGACACCGCCGCACGATGTCGCCCATCGACACGCCGCTCCAGCTCGCGATGGCGGACCATCCCTGAATACAACAGTGCTTCGTGATCTGCGTATGCTTCGGCCAGCGGCGCAGCTCCGGGAGCGTTAGGCGCAACGGCTGCTCCACCAGGCCGTCCACCTCGAGTACGAAGCTCGCGAACTGGTCCCGCGTCATCGCCTCGTACGAGGCATCCGCCGGTGGACGTCCATTCACGCGAAAGTGCGCGGAGATCTCGGATGACGCGTACTGCTGCACCGAGCGACCGTGACCAAACAGCGCTCGACGCAAGGGATCGGTGAGCGCCTGCGTGCGTTGTTGCACCAGTCGCGGATAGCGCAGCGAGTACCGGGTGGCCACGACATGAATCATGACGATGCCGGCGAGGCCAGTGAGACCAACCATGAGCCCGACCGCGCCATGCACATCGTGGACGTCGCCCAGCACGATCAGCGCCATCTCGCTGATCTCGCCGTGCGCGATCACCATGGCGAGATGCACCGCGAAAAACAGCAGAAACGCGCAGAGACAGAGGAAGTGGACGCTGCGCGCGGCCTGTCGACCGCCAAAGAACCGCATGTACCAGGGAAACCGAGCCGATATCGACGGCGACATCGCGAGCCCGGTCGCGATGGCGAGGGGCGACAACAGAAAGACCACCGAGAAATACGCGAGCTGCTCCAGCGGGTTGTATCCTCCCGGTGTGACCACCAGGTGCAGCGTCAGGTACGCCCGCAGCGCGTGCCATGCTCCCGGAAGAATCGACCACGAGGTGGGAACGAGGCGCCGCCATTCGGATGAAACGCAAAGCATCACGACATACAGGAGACCGGTCAGCAGCCAGCCGGCGTCAGCGAGAAAGTGCCAATGCCGGCCAAGGCCAAGGTTCTTGCGTCCCGGGAGCGCGATCCACGACGAGAACGACTCCTCTTCATCGCGCGACGTCCATAGTCCATCCGCGGGCAATCGCTTGCGCGTGAGCCGCAGCCACTCGCTCCCCGGCGTGCAGTCGTCGTTCCAGTAGAGCTTGGGATGCGCACTGAGGATCTCGACTCCGCTGCGCACGAGCAACGAAAGAAAGAGCAGATTGAGAAAGTGCGTCGCGCGCAGCCAGAGCGGATAGTCGAGCATTGTCATGGCGAGATGGCGGACTCGTTGCCGGTCAAGTCGGACACGGCGCGATTTGTGCGCCGCAGCGACAGATCAGGACGAAAGCTTTCGTAGCGCCGATCCCTTGTGCATCGCGATGTGATCCGTCTTGTCACTCGCGATCTCGTACTGCGGCTCGCTCGTGCTGGCACGGACGGTGTACCCCTTGAACTCGATCTCCGACGTCACCACCCGGCTGATCCGGCCGCTCACGCGACCAGCTTCCGAGTTCCAGCTCACGCGGTCACCGCGCTTGAATCGTCGCGTCATTGCGTACCTCCTCTAGTCCGTGACGTCATGTCGCAATCGCGGGGCCACGCCTCGTCACCCGTAGACTTGCCGGGCCGCGTGCAACACGCGCAGTACGATCTTCGGGTGCTCGCACCCTATCGGCTCGACCTCACCGTGAGCGCGCTTCGGCGCCTGCACACCAACATGGTCGACGTGTTCACTCCTGACGGAGAATACCTTCGCGTGCTGGGCAACGAACATGCGCCCGTGTTCGTGCGCGTGGCACAGACAAGCCCCGAACTGCTCACCGTCACGCTCGATGGAAACACCACGGACCACCCGTACGCGCTCAACTTGGTGCGACGGATACTCGGCGTGGATCGCGACCTTGGTGCGTTCAACAGCGGCGCCGAACGGGTCCCGTGGCTGGCTCCGCTGGCGAGCCGAATGCGCGGCGTGAAGCCGCCCCGCTATCCGACGCTATGGGAGGCGTGCGTCAATGCGATCGTGTTTCAGCAGGTGAGTCTCTTCGCCGCCACCGCGATCATGCGTCGTCTGCTGCTGGCGCTCTCGTCTCCGGTCGGCCCCGAGGGTTCGTCGTCGTACCAATTCCCGAGCTGCGAGCGTACACTGGGAACAAGTGAGGACGTCCTGCGCGGCGCCGGCCTCAGCGCCAACAAACTCGCCACGTTGCATCGCGTCGGTGGTGCGCTCACCTCGGGCGCCCTTGCCGAGGCAATGCTGGAGGAGCGCGCGAGTCCGGATGCCGCGGCGCTGCTCCAGCAAATCAAAGGCATCGGCCCGTGGACGGCGACCGTCATCCTGTTGCGCGGGCTGGGCCGGCTCGACGTATTTCCGATGAACGACAGCAGCGTGACGCGTAATCTCGCGATGGTCGGCGGCTCGGCGCCGATCGACACAGCAGGCACTCTCGACGCGCTGAGGCCACAGCAGGGAATGCTGTACTTTCACCTCCTGCTCGCCCGCCTCGAGGCTCGCGGCGAACTGGCCACGTCGTCCATAGAGCACACGAATTGCATAGCGTGACCGCACGCGCTTGTTTCAGCGCCGCAATCGCCGAGCTCTAACGGCTCGGTTGCGCGACTAAATGCTACAATGCCGCTCATGGGGAAGCGCACTGTCGATGCCTTGACGCCAGGGAATCGCCGGTAGCGCCAGTGAGGAGGACGCCCTGATCGTCACGAGCGGAACACCGCTATCGTCATCGACAATGCTCGATGCGATTCGACACAATTCAGGAGATCGGTGACATGCCTCAGTCCATGGACCGTTCGCATTCTTCATGGTTTGGAATTCCGCGAGGGCGGGCCGTCGCGCTGTTGATCGTCGGTCTCGTGCTGCTGCTGGTGGTGGTGCTGGTTGTTCGCGTGACGCGTCACCCCTACCCCGGCTCCGCACTCGGCACGGACCTGGAGCGCCAGGGGCAACAGGTATTCCGGGACGATACATTCGGCGACGAGCAGTTCTGGACTGACACCGCTCGCCTGAACGAAGTGCTGGACGAACACCTCCAGCCGATCGCCGCCCTTCGACTGGGCGTCAAGGTCGACGTCGATCGGTTGAATCTCCTCCAGTTCGTGTTGCACAATCCGCTCGCTGCCAGCGGCACGCGTGAGCTGCTTCGACAGAACGCTGTCGTTGGAGTCCGCGCCACGTTCGGCCCCGACGGGCATGTCGCGCGCGTCGGCATCACGTGCGCCTTCTGCCACTCCACCGTCGACAACGCGTTGCTGCCCGGGATTGGTCACCGGCTGGATGGATGGCCTAACCACAGTCTGCACGTGGGCAACATACTGGCGACGCTGGCCAATTTCACCGAGCAGCAGAAGACCGTCTTGCGCTCATGGCCCAAGGGTACGTACGACCCGCGTTTCAATTTCGACGGGAAGAGCACGCCCCTCGTTCTGCCTCCAGCATATGGTCTGGCCAAGATCAAGAACGTGACGTATACCGCCGAGGGGCCGATCTCGTACTGGAACGCCTACGTTGCCGTCACGCAGATGCACGGGCACGGCAACTTCTCCGATCAGCGACTCGGCGTGAACATTGTCCAGGAACCGGATCTGGTCACGTCGAAGCTCGCTGCCCTTCAGGCATATCAACACAGTATTCCTGTGCCGACGCCTTCGGCGGGGTCATACGACCATGACGCCGCCGTCCGCGGGAAGGCGCTCTTCGGAACGAACTGCGCACAATGCCATGTAAGTGGAAACCTGACCGACAACAACGATGGCGTGCTTCACGACCCCGCGGAGACAGGAGTGGATGCTCGGTACGCCGAACGCACAACGCAGAAACGATACAGGACAACGCCGCTACGCGGACTGGTGCAGCATGCGCCGTACTTCCATGACGGGAGTGCCAAGACGCTGGTGGGCGTGGTGGAGCATTACGTCCGGGCCAGGAAGCTTTCGTTGACAGAAGAGCAGCGCAGGGACCTCGTGGAGTATCTCAAGACGCTTTAAGGGTCTTCAAGGACCGCTCATTTCAACACGGGCGCGGCGCCGGACGCCTGTCTGCCAGGCGACCGACGCCGTGCGGCCGCTCCAATCGGGCCCCACTGAAGCGTGGCGTCTGGAGGGGGAAACGAGACAACGTTCGAGCCGGCGGGTGCGGTCTGGCGAGCGGTCAGTATCGCCATCAGCGTTGCCGGTCGCTGTCGTCTTCCGGCCCACTTGCGTTGATATGCCTTTGAGTGAATATTCCTTGAGTGGCATTGTGAACCGGATTCGTCGGCGATCGCGTCCTCGCGGCACGGACACATGCGCGAGCTGCGGGTGCAGCACAAAGGACGTCCCTACCGCGTGTTCTACGCATTCGACCCACGCAGGATGGCAATGCTCCTCATCGGCGGAGACAAGACGGGCGATGACCGCTTTTACGAGCGAATGGTTCCCCTGGCCGATGCACTGTACGACGATCACCTACTGACGCTTTCCAACGAGGATGACGCCCATGGCAAGGAAGTTCGCGGATCTTCGGGCCAAGATGCCCGTGAAGGCCCGCCATCGCGCTGACGCGCGCACGGAGGCCATGCTGGCCGAGCTACCACTGGCCGAGCTTCGGGAGGCACTGAAGATGACTCAGGCGACGCTTGCCGAAGCGCTCGACGTCGAGCAGGGAAGCGTCTCGAAGATGGAGCGGCGGACCGACATGTACCTCTCCACCCTCCGGCGCTACATCGAGGCGATGGGCGGCACGCTGGAGATCGTGGCGCACTTCCCCGACGGTAACGTGCGAATCAAGAACCTCGGCGAACTCGCGGCAGTCGGCCACTAGGTCCCTCGCTCGCTTGTTTCCGAGTGAGCCTCGGCCGGTTCCAGGTCGATGAACTGACCGGGGCCTGCCGGAGTGGGTAGCACACTGGGTAGCACAGCATATGCCGCGACGCTCGGAATCCCACGCCCTCATATGCCGCCTTACACCATGAAGGCAGTCCTTCCAAGAGGGCCCGCACGGCACTCATAATGCCGGGGTCGCGGGTTCGAGTCCCGCCCCTGCTATGGCGAATAATGTGACTGTTTGACGCCCGTTCTCACTCTGTGAGGACGGGCGTCTTTGTGCCCCTGCTCCTGTTGCGTCCCAGTCGGATATGATATATTATTCATCATAAAAAGATACATACAGTATCTCACAATGTGAACCTATGGAGTTTTCGGGCAGCGTAGCAATCGACGACTCGCTCCGGCGCGTGGGCGAGCTCCTCGCCTACGGCGGGCACTCGTACGCCATTGTCATCCTCGGCGGTGCCGCGCTGAACCTGCTCGGCATTGTCGAGCGGCCGACAACCGACGTCGACATCCTGGCTTTCGCCGGCGAGGATGCCGAGAAATCCAGGCTTCTCCACGCGCCGCCTGAACCGATGCCGGCACCCTTGCGCGAGGCGACCCGCGCCGTCGCCCGAGACCTCGGCCTCGACAACGAATGGCTAAATACCGGCCCGGCACTCCAGTGGCGCGCGGGCCTTCCTCCGGGCCTCGCCGACCGTGTGCAGTGGCGGCGCTACGATTCGCTCCACGTCGGTATCGTCGCACGCTACGACCTGATTTTCTTCAAGCTCTTCGCGTCGGCCGACTCGCCCGGTTCCCGAAGCGTTCACTACCGGGATCTGCTCGCGCTGCGCCCGACCGCCGATGAACTGTTCTCGGCTGCGGATTGGGTGCGGACACAGGACGCCGCGCCGGAATTCGCTCGTATTCTCAGTGAGGTGGTTCGCCATGCCCGCCGTGACCTTGGATTCGATGACACATAGCACGTCGGACGCGACCGCCAGGCTCAGCGCGATGGCGGACACGCTGCGCAAAGCCGCGCTGTCCGTCCTGTGGCGGCAATGGCGTGCGGTAGGCGGCCAGACCGCGGCGAAAGGCACCATCCAGTCGATCGTCGATCCGGAAGCGCTCGTGCTCCTGTCTCTCGCGATGGCCGACGATGAGCCGCGCCTCGTCGACGTGTTGCATGACTGGACGCAGCTCAACGCCGATCTGCTTTCTGTGCAACGGCTCAAGAACCTGGCGCCGGCATACCCGACGGCGACGGCGGAGCATCTAGCGTGGCTCGCGAGACTGGTGACGCTGGAGGTAAAGGATCAGCGGTGGCGTTCCCTGTGCGCAAGCGAATCGGCGAAATCGTGGGATCCGGAAATTCGCACGAACAAGCGCCGCGCGATCCGGGTCCGAGCCGACTCGCCGGCCACGCTCGCCCTGCGACTGCGACTCGGCTTCGGGGTCGGCGCGAAGGCGGACGTCCTGACATTCCTGATCGGAACCTCCGGCGACGGCGCGACGATCCGCGATATCGCCGGCGCGACGGGTTATACCGTCGCGGCCGTACGCAGGGCCGCCGGGGACATGGCTGATGCCGGTCTTCTCCACGTCACCGCGGAGCAACCGGTGGAGTTCCGAGCGGACGCGGGCGCGTGGGGCCGAGTCCTCGGCGTGGGGAATGAGGCACCGCCGTGGAAACACTGGCAGACGAGATTCGGCTTTCTGGCTGCCTTTCTCGCGTGGGAAGAGGACGCGCGGGCAAAACCGGTGACGGCCTATGTGCTTGGCGTAAAGGGCCGGGAGTTGCTAGAAAGGCACAAACCTGCCTTTGACCGGGATCGCGTCGCGGTGTGGAGCGAGCATACGACCATTCACGATGGGCTTGCCTTCGTTGAGGAAACGGTGCGCAAACTCGCGAAATGGCTGGTCGAGACTGGCTGAAGGGGCCTTCGTTAGTCAGTGGCCCTTCGGCTGGTTAGTGTCATAGCGCGGCGGTACTCTTGTCCTGCCTCCGCTCGACAGCAACTCCAACTCGCCCCACTCTGCATGGACCAAGCGACCCACAACAAGATCGTCTCATTCATCTGGGGCATCGCCGACGATGTCCTCCGCGATCTCTTCAAGCGCGGCAAGTACCCGGATGTAATCCTCCCCATGTGCGTCATCCGACGCATGGATGCTGTCCTCGAGCCCACGAAGCAGCAGGTGCTCGACACCAAGCAGATGCTCGACACCGCTGGCATCACGGAGCAGCGAGCTGCCCTCTGCGATGCGGCCGGTCAGGCGTTCTACAATACGTCGAAGTTCACGCTGCGCGACCTGACGTCACGCGGCAACCAACAGCGCCTCCTCGCGGATTTCGAGGACTACCTCAACGGCTTCTCGCCGAACGTCCAGGACATTCTCGAGAACTTCAAGTTCCGCAATCAGCTCCAGACGCTTTCGCGCTCGGACTCGCTCGGCACGCTGATCGGCAAGTTCCTTGATCCGACGATCGACCTCTCGCCCGCTGGGATCGACAACCATGCGATGGGGACGGTGTTCGAGGAGCTGGTCCGCAAGTTCAACGAGGACAACAACGAGGAGGCTGGTCAGCACTGGACGCCGCGCGATGCCGTGCGCCTGATGGCGAACCTCGTGTTCCTCCCGATCGAGAACGAGATCAAGTCGGGGACCTACCTGTTATATGATTGCGCGTGCGGCACCGGTGGGATGTTGACGGTTGCCGAGGAGACGCTCACGGCCATCGGCACGAAGCGCGGACAGGCGGTGAAGGCGCTCCTGTACGGTCAGGAGATCAATCCCGAGACGTACGCCGTGTGCAAGGCGGACATGCTGCTGAAAAATGAAGGCGAGAACGCCGACCACATCGTGGGTGGCGCGGAGTGGTCCACGCTCTCGCACGACGCGTTTCCGGCGCGAGAGTTCGACTTCATGCTCGCCAACCCGCCGTACGGGAAGAGCTGGAAGAAGGATCTCGAAACGATGGGCGGCAAGGACGGCATGCGTGACCCACGCTTCAAAGTCATGCATCAAGGCGAGGAGCTGTCGCTCGTCACCCGCTCGAGCGACGGGCAGATGCTCTTCCTCGCCAACATGGCGTCGAAGATGAACGACAGGTCTGCACTCGGCAGCCGTATCGCCGAGGTGCACAATGGCTCGTCACTGTTCACGGGAGATGCGGGGCAGGGCGAGAGCAATATTCGTCGGTGGTTGATCGAGAACGATTGGCTCGAGGCCATCGTCGCGCTGCCGCTCAACCTGTTCTACAACACCGGGATCGCCACGTACATCTGGGTCCTGTCCAACCGCAAGCCGGAACACCGCAAAGGGAAGGTGCAGTTGATCGATGCCACGCAGTGGTTCAAGCCGCTGCGAAAGAATCTTGGCAAGAAGAACTGCGAGCTCTCGCCCGAGGACATCGCGCGCATCAATCGCGTATTTCTTGACTTCGAGGAGACGCCAGAGTCGAAGATCTTTCCGAACGCGGCCTTCGGTTATTGGAAGGTGACGGTCGAGCGTCCCCTGCGCCTGCATAGCCGGCTCACCCTCAAGTCCATCGAGACGCTGCGCTTTACGTCCGGCGACGAGGACATTCGCGCGGCGCTATACGAGGAGTTCGGAGATGAGCTGTACACGAGGTTCGCCACGGTGTCAGACGCGCTCGTGAAGCGCTTGTCCGAGTGGGGCAAGGACGAGAGTGAAGGCGATGAAGAGGAGGATAGCGGCGCGAAGAAGGGCCTGTCAGAGAAGAAGCGGAAGAAGCTGCTCGACCCAAAGACATGGGAGCGAGATGGCCGGCTAGTCGACGTCGCCACGCAGCTGCGAGAGGCGCTCGGCGACGGGCTCTTCGAGGACCATAGCGTCTTCCGCGATCGCGTGGACGCCGCACTCAAGAAGGCTGAGATCAGACTTGCCGCCGCTGACCTGAAGCAGATACTCAAGGCCGTGAGCTGGCGTGTCGAGGCAGCTACACCAGTCATCGCCAAGGTGCACAAGCCCGGCAAGACCACGACGGATCCGTTGCGCGGCCTGTTTGAGGCGAATGTTGGTAGCAAGCCAGTCGTCGTCGAGTACGAACCTGATCCTGATCTTCGGGACACCGAGCAGGTGCCGCTGCTGGAAGATGGCGGTATCGAGGCGTTCATACGTCGCGAAGTGCTACCCTACACGCCCGATGCGTGGATCAAGGAGGATGCGACAAAGATCGGCTACGAGATCAGCTTCACTCGACACTTCTACAAACCGCAGCTGCTGCGCACGCTTGAGGAGATCAGCGCGGACATTCTCGCCGTCGAGGAGGAGGCAAAGGGTTTGTTGGATGGACTGCTGAAAGTGGGCGTTGGAGCCAACACGTGATCGCCGATCTCAAGCCCTATCCGAAATACAAGCGCTCGGAACTGTCCTGGCTCACTGAGGTGCCAAGCGGTTGGCGAGTGGTTCGCAATGGCAGTTTGTTTGGGCAGCGAAACGAAACCGGATTCGAGGAACTTCCGATTCTCGAGGTCTCATTGAAGACTGGCGTGCGAGTACGAGACTTCCAGAATTCAACTCGCAAGCAAGTGATGTCTGACTTGCGCAAGTACAAACGGGCGGCGCGGGGTGACGTCGCGTACAACATGATGCGGATGTGGCAGGGCGCTGTTGGGGTATCGCCTGTCGACGGCCTGGTCAGCCCGGCATACGTTGTCGCACGACCGTTTGCGGACGTCGAGCCGCGATTCTTCGTCGCATTGTTTCGAACGGGCGACTACATGGCCGAAATTGACAACTGCTCGCACGGAATCGTTAAGGACCGCAATCGGCTGTATTGGGACCAGTTCAAGCAGATACTTACTCCCTGTCCACCGCCCGACGAGCAAGCGGCGATCGTGCGGTTTCTGGACTGGGCGAACGGGCGGCTGGAGCGGGCGATTCGGGCGAAGCGGAAGGTGATCGCGCTGCTCAATGAGCAGAAGCAGGCCATCATCCACCACGCAGTCACTCGGGGCCTCGACCCCACCGTGCCTCTCAAACCCTCGGGCAGCTCATGGCTCGGCGACGTCCCTCAGCATTGGAAGGCGATCACTCTTCGAATGCGATACTCGGTCGAACTCGGGAAGATGTTGGACGCAAAGCGTATCACCGGGCGCTATTCCGTTCCGTATCTCCGAAACCGCGACGTGCAGTGGGACCGAGTGGTAACTGATGATTTGCCAGTGATGGACATCCCACCAAGAGAATTTGACCGCTACACGCTGCGGCAGGGCGATCTCTTGGTGTGCGAGGGCGGTCAAGTAGGACGCTCTGCATTCTGGGCCGCACAGCTAGCGGTGTGCGGTTTTCAAAAGGCGCTACACCGTGTTCGCTGTCTCGACAGCAATCGCGACCACCCTCGATTCCTGTTCTATCAGTTGCAACTTGCAGCTGGGCGCGGCGTGTTTACTGCCGACGGCAATGAGAACACGATTGCGCACCTGACGTGCGAGAAGCTGCGACGCTACCGTTTCCACTTTCCGCCGTATGCAGAACAAATCGCCATCGCGAATCGCCTGGATATCGAATTGAGTCAGTTCCGAATCGCCACATCTCGTCTCGAACGCGAGATCGACCTCCTCCGCGAATACCGCGCACGCCTCGTCGCCGAGGTGGTGACCGGCAAGCTCGACGTGCGCGAGGCAGCGACGCGACTGCCCGACGATGCGCCGCTCGATGTGGTCAACGATCAGATCGACGCGAGAGAGGAGGAGGTTGCGGCCGAGGAAGCTGTCGCATGACGACCGACACCAGCGAGAAGGTCCACGAAGCGATCATAGTTTGGCGCCCGACTCGCACGGACGGCCTCACCGTCGTTCCGGCCGCGTCGCAGCACGACCATCAGCGTATGGCGGCGCGGACTACAGGGCAACGCCATGCCCATTGTTGCGCTTGACAGCCGTATCCTATAGGATACACTAGTTGTGATGCGGATCGAGGAGACCGAAGTCTACCGCGACTGGATCAACAGCTTGAAGGATCTCGGCGTGCGTGCCCGCATCCAGGTGCGAGTTGACCGGCTCGTTCACGGAAACCCCGGCACGCATCGCCATCTCACCGGCGGTGTCAGCGAACTGAAGATCGATGTCGGGCCCGGCTACCGCGTCTACTACACGATTCACGGTACGCGGCTGCTGCTCTTGCTCGCGGGTGGAGACAAGTCCACGCAAAAGCGAGATGTGGAGAAGGCGATTCGGCTCGCCCGAAACTACGAGGAGTAACTCACCATGCCCAAGACCGCTCCAAAGAAGGGGACTCGCACCAAGACGATGCCGTACGACGTGGCGGCGCAACTGCGCACGCCCAAGGAGATGGCGGCCTATCTCGATGCATGGCTGGCCGACGCCCCCGAGGATGCCGCAGGCATCGCGCGTGCCTTGGGTGATATCGCGCGTGCCAAGGGCATGACCCAGGTCGCCCGCGACGCGGGGATGAGTCGTGAGAGCCTGTACAAGGCCTTGGGCGCCGACGGGAATCCGAGCTTCGCCACGGTCCTCAAGGTCGCACGCGCGCTCGGGGTCAAGTTGCACGCGACCGCGGCGTGACTACCGATACAAGCGAAAAAGGCCTCGAGACCATCATCGTTCGGCACATGACCGGCATGGACGGCCTCGCGGTCGTTCCGAACCGAGTCGCCGAGCGGCCGCCACCACCTTATGCGGGAGCAGGCTACACCGCCGGCAGCGCCCAGGACTACGACCGCGCCCACGCGCTCGACGTCCCGCAACTCTTCGCCTTCCTGCGTGCGACGCAGCCCGAAGCGTTCAAGAAGCTCACGCTGGCCGATGCGAATGATGCAAAGGACATCAATCGCCTCAAGTTCCTCGCCCGCCTCTCGAGCGAGATCGGCAAGCGCGGCGTCATAGACGTACTGCGCAAAGGCGTAGACCACGGGCCGGTGCACTTTGACCTGTTTTACGGCACACCCTCGCCGGGCAACGCCAAGGCCGAAAGGCTGCACGCCGACAATCGCTTCTCGATCACGCGCCAGCTCGCCTACAGCGTGGACGAGACGCGTCGCGCGCTCGATCTGTGCCTGTTCATCAACGGCCTGCCCATCGCGACGTTCGAGCTGAAGAACAGCCTCACCAAGCAGACCGTCGGCGACGCGATCGAGCAGTACCGCCACGATCGCGATCCACGAGAGCGGCTCTTCGAGTTCGGCCGCTGCGCCGTGCACTTCGCCGTGGACGACAGCGAGGTGCAGATGTGCACGCACCTTACGGGGAAGAGCTCGTGGTTCCTTCCTTTCAACAAGGGTTACCACGATGGCGCGGGAAACCCGCCAAACCCCAATGGCCTGAAGACCGACTACCTCTGGAAGGAAGTCCTCACCCCCGCGGGTCTCACCAACATCATCGAGAACTACGCGCAGATCGTCGAGGAGAAGGATCCGCGCACGGGAAAGAAGAAGCGGAAACAAGTCTGGCCGCGCTACCACCAGCTCAGTCTCGTGCGCCAGACACTGGCCGAGGTGCGCGCCCGCGGCGCAGGCCATCGCTATCTCATCCAGCACTCGGCGGGCAGCGGCAAGTCCAACTCCATCGCATGGCTCGCGCACCAGCTCATCGGTCTCAAGCAAGACGGCGACGTTGCGGGCGGCGAAATCTTCGATTCTGTCATCGTCGTCACAGATCGCCGCATCCTCGACGACCAGATCCAGAACACCATCAGGCAGTTCCTGCAGGTGGGATCAACGGTCGGTCATGCCAAGCGCTCGGGCGACCTACGCACATTCATCGAGCAGGGCAAGAAGATCATCGTCTCGACCGTACAGAAGTTCCCTTTTATCCTTGACGAGATTGCCACCGAGGCGGGCAAGCGCTTCGCCATCATCATCGACGAGGCACACTCCAGCCAGGGCGGCAAGACATCGGCAGCAATGAGCGAGGCGCTCGGCGGTGAGACTACGACCGAAGAGCAGGAGCCCGATCCCGAGGACACGGTCAACGAAGCGCTCGCCAGGCGAATGGCCGCGCGAAAGATGCTGACCAACGCCAGCTACTTCGCATTCACTGCCACGCCCAAGAACAAGACGCTGGAGATGTTCGGCGAAGCGCTGCCAGTGGACTCCGAGGGAAAGGTGAAGCACCGCTCCTTCCACAGCTACACGATGAAGCAGGCGATCGAGGAGGGCTTCATTCTCGATGTACTCAAGGCGTATACGCCGGTGGAGAGCTACTACAAGCTGATCAAGAAGACCGAGGACGATCCCGAGTTCGACACGAAGAAAGCGCAGAAGAAGCTGCGAAAGTACGTCGAGAGCAATGACCACGCGATCCGGCTCAAGGCGGAGATCATGGTGGACCACTTCCACGAGCAGGTGATGGCGACCGGGAAGGTCGGCGGCGAGGCTCGCGCGATGGTCATCACCAGTGGCATCGAGCGGGCTATCCAGTACTTCCACGCGTTCAAGGCGTATCTCGTCGAGCGGAAGAGTCCCTATCAGCCAATCGTCGCCTTTTCGGGTGAACACGAATACGGCGGCGCGAAGGTGACGGAAGCATCGCTCAACGGATTCCCGAGCGGCGATATCGCCGAGAAGATCCAGACCGATCCGTACAGGTTCCTGATTTGTGCCGACAAGTTCCAGACAGGGTACGACGAGCCGTTGCTACACACGATGTACGTGGACAAGCCGTTGTCGGACATCAAGGCGGTGCAGACGCTTTCGCGGCTCAACCGGGCGCACCCGAAGAAGCATGACTGCTTCGTCCTCGACTTCCAGAACAACAGCGAAGCGATCACGTACGCCTTTCAGGACTACTATCGCGCGACCCTGCTTGCCGAGGAGACCGACCCGAACAAGCTGCACGACTTGAAGTCGGCGCTGGACAACGCGCAGGTCTACACGCCGGAGCAGGTGCTTCAGGTTGTCGAGCTCTTCCTTGCCGGGGCGGACCGCGACACGCTGGACCCGACTCTCGATACCTGTGTCGCCGTCTATGAAGCACGGCTCGACGAGGACGGACAGGTAGAGTTCAAGGGCAAGGCGAAGGTGTTCTGCCGAACGTACGCCTTTCTGTCATCCGTCATTCCGTACAGCAATGCGGAGTGGGAGAAGCTGTCGATCTTTCTCGATCTGCTGACGCCGAAGCTGCCGGCGCCGAAGGAGGAGGACCTCGCCAAGGGGATCCTCGCGGCGATCGACATGGACAGCTATCGCGTGGAGAAGAAGGCGGCCATGAAGATCGCGCTCGCTGACGAGGATGCCGAGATCGAACCTGTGCCGACGGACACGAAGGGACACAGGCCCGAGTTGGAGCTGGACCGGCTGAGCAACATCCTCAAGGCGTTCAACGAGCAGTTTGCGACCCTGTTTACGGACACCGACCGTGTCGCACTCCGGATCCGCGAAGACATCGCGCCAAAGGTCGCCGCGGACGCGGCCTTTCAGAACGCCAAGGCGAACACGCCGCACACCGCACGGATGGCGCACGATCAGGCGCTCGGTAAAGTGATGCAGAACCTCTTGAAGGACGACACTCAGGTCTACAAACAGTTCGTGGAGAATGAGTCGTTCAAGCGATTCGTGAGCGAGATGGTTTATGCCATCACCACTCAGCCTGGATAACCTGCTTTTGTCGCGTCTTACCTTAGCTACTTCGCTGAGCTTACGACCTTCCGCGGTCGGCCACCCTTCGCCCCGTTCACCTTCGCCGCGCGCGACTTCGCTGGGCCCCGTGCTAGTCCACCACGGCGGCCAATCTCCCGCTGCGTGATCTACGCTCCCACTTCGTGCCTGACTACGGTGTAGGGAGAGCAGATCCCGACATTCACTGCGCTCATGCGGGATGACAACGAGGGATCACTGTCACCTCATTTCGCTGTGTCACCATCCTGTTCTTTACTCGGGCGACCAGCTGCCGTTCAGCCTGATTCCGTCGTACATCGCGTCCGGCGCCAGATCCAGGTCGCCCGGCCACGTTACCGCGCCGTGCTGGATGCCCACCTGAGCGAATCGTGTCGGATCGCGCAAGCGGTCGAACACACCGGGCTTGCGACCAAAGATGAGCCTCGAGACGTCAACCTCGCCGCTAGTGCCGTCAGCGAAGCGGACAGTCAACCGATGCCCCGGTAGGGGTCGCACGTCGATGACATGCCAGCTCACGGAGCCAATCACGGGAGCGGCGGAATCTTTCTTGGTGTCTGGTTCATCACGCACAGATTCCAATCCTCCAACAAGTCCTCTCGGTGCAGAAGTGCCCACTCCAATGTCAACGCTAAAGCGCGCGCTGGCAACGCTCCACGGATGACCTCGAGCGAACGGATGCCGACGATTGCTTCGTCATCACCATAGATAGCGTGGAAATGGGGCGGGGCGTGATCGCCCCAATACATCCGAATAACGACTCCATAGAATACGCAGATTGTGGGCATGCGGCAACGAAGCCACGGATGTGCGCCCAGCCCGTCACCACATTCACGCAGCATGTATCGTCGACTCGCACGGGGCGAAAGTTCGCGGCGTCATTTCCGTTCTTGAAGCGTGGCCGCTGACTGGGATTGTCGGAGTGGGTAGCACTCTGGGTAGCACTTTCCCGCGTAGCGCCTGCTAGCACCGGGAGCTGTGAACCTGGCCGTTGACGCGCAACGCAGTTACACACAATGTCACTACGATTCACCGGCCCTGTGCGTCGCCATGTGCACGGCGCGAGCGGGGCTGTGGAACAGCAACGACCGCCATCATTGTCTCGGTGAACCAGTGCCTCATCTGATGAAAGCAGCGGCCATCCTCGGCCTGACCTTGGCGCACGCCGCCACCGCGCAGTCGCACCCGCGCGCCACGGCCGTCGATTCACTGATGGCGGACTACGCGCGGCCAAACGCGCCGGGCGCAAGTGTGCTCGTGGTTTACAATGGCCGCGTCGACCTCGTCAGGAGCTATGGCCGTGCCGATGTCGAGCGCGCAACACCGGTGCGCCCGGAGACCAACTTCCGCCTCGCGTCACTCACCAAGCAATTCACGGCCACCGCCGTGATGCAACTCGCGGCCGACGGCAAGCTCCGCTTCGACGATGAGATCGGCGCGATTCTCCCAACGCTGCCGGCGTTCGCGCGCCGCGTCACGATCCGACAGCTGCTCAACCACACCGGCGGCCTGCCCGACTACGAGGACTTCGTCCCGGATACGCAGACGGCCCAGGTACACGATCGCGATGTGCCCGCGCTCATCGGGCATGCGTCGTCCGCCAGGTTCTCGCCTGGGACACGCTTCGAATACAGCAACACGGGCTACGTGTTGCTGGCGCTCGTCGTCGAGCAGGCGAGTGGCCAGCGGTTTGCCGACTTCCTGCATGCCCGCATCTTTGTGCCGCTGCGCATGACGGGTACGGTCGCGCTCGAGGAGGGCCGGTCGCGCGTATCGCACCGCGCGTATGGCTATACGGTGGACGCCAACGCAGTGCATCGCACCGATCAGAGCAACACGAGCGCGACGTTGGGTGATGGCGGCATCTACACCTCCGTTGTCGACCTGGCGAAGTGGAACCGCGCGATGGAGCGGCACACACTCGTCAGCGCGGCGGCACAACGCATGGCGTGGACCCCCGGCGTCCTCGCCGACGGCCACGAAACCGCCTATGGATTCGGGTGGTTCGTCGAGCGCGATCGCGGCATGATGCGTGTCCGGCATACGGGAGAAAGCCGGGGCTTCACGAACGCCATTGTGCTGTATCCGGAACGTCGGCTCACAGTCGTGGTGCTTACCAATCGCTCGGGTGGCAAGCCGGGGGACATTGCGCAACGAATCGCGGATCTCTATCTGCCGATTCGGGCTGGGGCTGATACGACAGGCTTCCACTGACTGGGTGACTGTGTCGCTCCTATCTGGAAAATGACCGAGATTTGTGAGGGCCTACTCCTCTCGAACGGCTTTGCGTGGCCGGCCCCCCTTCGCGCCATTTACGCGCGCGGCCAATGTCTTCGCATCGGAACGCGCACTGCCACCGACGCCCGCAAAAGCGCGCGCCGCAAGGTCTCGGCCCACGCTCGCCTGAATGATGCCGGGGACGCTGAAGTCCGCATCGAGCGCCTCGACATGGATGCCACTCCCCGAGGGCGACAGCTGCGCCTTCGAGAGCTGCGAGTCCGTCGCTCCGTTGAGCGCAGGAAGTGAGGAGACGGGAACCCTCAGCTGTACACCATTCGTGAGCTCGAGGACGAAGCGACGCAGCCCGCGCTCATAGCGGATAGAGTGCGCGGCCATGCCGGCACGGCGCTGGGCTTCGCCCCGCGCGGTCGCCGCTGGAATCTGCGCGAGGATCTCCTCCGTGCTGAGCCGCTTAGCCATGGATCTTGACGGTGAAGCCATCGAGCGTCATCACGGTCGGCATGAGGAATGCTAACCCAACAGTTGGGTTATTGCAAGCGTCACGTAACGATCACCGCGCTCAATGGCCAGGCCGGCTATCGCCAACCCAAGGCCGGCGCGACGTGCGTGAGAATTGATTCAAGCACGTGCGCATTGTATTCGACGCCGAGCGTGTTCGGCACGGTTAGAAGCAGCGTGTTGCAACACATATTGTTGCGAACAATCAGGTCGGTGTTCAGCGCGCTTCGCGCGCACGGTTCAACAGATCAATCAGCGTGCGAAGTTCCACGTCCGTTAGGTGGCCGAGTTGTTTCTTGTGCACGCGAGCGACCTCCGCGTCGAGATCGCCAACGAGATCTCGGCCGCTCTTGGTGAGCGTCGTGTTGACCAGTCGGCGATCCTCCGTGCTCCGGACCCGACTGACGAGCCCTGACGCCTCCATCCGATCCAGGAGGCGGGTGACGTCCGGCATCCGCGTGATGAGTCGCTGGGCAATCTCATTCCGACAGAGGCCGGTTTGTGCTGCCCCGCGAAGAATCCGGAGGACGTTGTACTGCGTCAGCGACAGCCCACGAGGGCCGAGGACCCGGTCAAGACCGTCGTGAAGCACTGCCTCAGTCCGGGCGAGACTCACGAAGGCTTCTTGCGGAAGGCTGGCAGACGGTTTCTGACGGACGTTTCGGAGCAACAGAGAGGGCATGCATAATGTTACGTGTTGGAACACCCATTGTCAAGACTCATATATCCGACCGCCGAACACAGAGCAATCGGTTGGATGGATTGTTGGCGCCCAGTGAGCACGATATGCTAAAAATTGTTGAACATAATATGCTATAAATTGTCAGTCACAATATGCTTGTGTTAGCTGAACGTAATATGCTATAATAAGTCTGACAGTATATGCTAGAAGTCATTCGTCAGACCCGCCTGCCATGGCTGCCGCCTCCATCCCCCCGGCCCAGCGCCGCCTCGCCGCCGCGCTTCGCCGTCTCAAGCAGCATCAGGACCGCGGACAGGTCGTCTTCCGGTCAGATGACTTCACGCGTGGCCACCGAGAAGCCCTCGTCGAGGCCGGCTTCCTCCGGATGGTCGTCAAGGGTTGGTATCTGATCTCGCGACCGGGGGATACGCCCGGGGACACGACCCCGTGGTACGCCGGCATGCGGGACTTCGTGGCTGGCTACTGCAATGCCCGGTTCCGCGACGACTGGCACGTGTCGCCTGCGTACTCCGTCCTGGTCCACGCCGGGGCGACGGCGCTGCCGAAGCAGGTGACCGTCCATTCCACCCGAGGAGGGAATCACCACCTTGGGCTGCCCGACGGATGCTCCCTGATAGACGCGCGTGTGGAGGGTCCCCCATCCGACCAGATCGAGGTCCGTGGCGGCCTCCGCGTGCTGGCCCTCCCCATGGCGCTCATTCGCGTCTCGGATCACTTCTTCCAGACCGCCGCGACCGATGCGCAGGTGGCACTCTCGGGGCTCGCCGACGCGTCGGACCTCAACCGCGCGCTGCTCGCCGGGGGCCACAGCGTGGTCGCCGGCCGCCTCGCCGGCGCGCTGCGCGCGATCGGCCGCGCGGAGCTGGCGGACGACGTCATCGGCACTATGCGTGCGGCCGGGTACACCGTCCAGGAGGCCAACCCGTTCCTCGTCGAACCTCCCGTCCTGAGGACCACGCGCATGACCTCCCCCTACGTGCACCGCCTGCAACTGATGTGGCGGACCATGCGCGAGGAGGTCCTCCGTCGCTTCCCCGAAGAGCCCGGACTCCCAGGAGACGTCGATGCCTACCTGGCCGCGGTTCAGGAAAATTACCGCGCCGACGCGTACCACTCCCTCTCGATCGAGGGGTACCGCGTCACCGACGAACTCATCGACCGTGTCGCCTCCGGCGCCTGGAACCCGGAGCAGCACGCGAAGGACAAGGATGCCCGGAACGCCATGGCTGCCCACGGCTACTGGCGCGCGTTCGCGGCTGTCCAGACCTCACTCCGGCGAATCCTCACCGCCGAGAATGCCGGCGAGGTCGCTCGTGGCGACCACGGCGCCTGGTACCGCGCCCTCTTCGGCCCCAGCGTCGAAGCCGGAATCCTCTCGGCCGCGGACCTCGCCGGCTACAGGAACGCGCCCGTCTACATCAAGAACGCCGCGCACGTCCCGCCCCCGCGCGATGCCGTCCGCGAGATGATGCCGGCCCTGTTCGACCTCATCGCCGAGGAGCCGTCGGCCGCCGTCCGCGCCGTCCTTGGGCACTTCGGCTTCGTGTTCATCCACCCGTACGCGGACGGCAACGGGCGCATTGGGCGGTTCCTCATGAACGCCATGCTAGCCTCCGGGGGCTACCCCTGGACGATCATCCGCGTCGACTGGCGCGACCGATACATGGCCGCCCTGGACGCCGCGAGCGCCCGAGGCGACATCGGCCCGTTCGCCCAGTTCCTCGCGGACGCGGTCCAGGGAAAGGTCGCCGCGGCGCGAAATGGCGAAGAAGATCGTCCAGCGTGAGGTCCGCCGGGTGGTCGTCGCCGCCGCGCGCGCGGAGCATTGGCACGAGCGTGTCAGCGGGCAAGCTCTCGATGCCGATGCAGCGCGCGTGGCACTCGACGATCGGCGCGAAACCCTTCGCGGAGGTCGGATCCTCCGCGCGCAGCCGCTGGCTCCATAACCCACTATATACCACCGCATTACGATTGCGAGATTTCTCGTAACGTAATATATCGTAACGATATTATCGGTAACGGTATTTCGCGTTGCGCGATTTGGCATTACGATGAACAGCGTACTGAGACGGACCATAGCGCCATTCTTGGGCGAACGAGCACTGGCGGTCGCTACCTAGGAGCCGTGACATGAAGAGACTGTCATCCCCCAGCAGCAAGAACCCATTCGAGTACGGACGCGCGTTGGGCGTAGGCGAGTTGGTTGATCGTCGCGACGAGCTCGCAACGATCCGGCGCGCCATGGGAAATGGGGGGAAGCTCTTTCTGATCGGGCCCCGCCGGTACGGCAAGACGTCACTATTGGCTACGGCGGAGGCTAGTGCTGAGCAGGAGGGGACGGTTGTGCTTCGGTTCGACGCAGAACGATTTTCCACCCTCGACATGCTCGCGCAGGCATTGCTGACTGCCGCCGGGCGGAGACTGTCGACCACGGTGGAGAAGGCTGGAGACATGCTCAAGCGATTCGCCGGCGCGCTGTTGCCGACCGTGTCATACGACGTGGAGAAAGGCGAGATGTCTGTGTCCCTGGGTGCACGCGACAAGCCGGAGGCCAAGCCACTCCCCATCCTCATCGACGTCCTCGATGCTGTCGAGCAGATGGCGAACGAGTCGAAGCGGGCGGTCACAATCATCATTGACGAGTTCCAGGCGGTCGTCCAGGACAAGGGGAACCGCGCGGAAAAACAGATTCGGGCGACTGTGCAAAAGCACAGGCACGTGAGCTACATCTTTGCAGGATCGGCCACGAGGTTGCTCGCCGATATGACAGGGAACGCGAATCGCCCCTTCTATCAGCTCGGCTCGCGGCTGTTTCTCAAGGCACTCCCGCGGGATGAATTCGTAACGTTTCTCACTGACGGATTCACGAACGTCGGCTTCACGTGCGCGGACGGAGCGGTCGACCGGATTCTGGACGCTGCGGAGGAGGTGCCGTATAGCGTTCAGCGTCTGGCACACGAGTGCTGGGAACAAACCCGAGTCTCGGACGACCAGACAATCACGAAAGACCGTGTGGACGCAACGCTCGCTCGCGTGGCCCAGCAAGAAGACCCGGGATACACGCAGTTCTGGACCTCACTCTCTGGGGTACAGAAGCGGGTCCTCATCGCGGTGGTCGAGGAAGGAGGCATCAACCTCATGAGCATGAGTGTGGCAAGACAACTCAATGCTCCGCCGTCAACAATCAAGAGTGCGCTGACAGCACTTGAGGCCAAGGGTTTGGTGCGACAGGAAGAGGATAAGGGCGCCGTGCACTACCGACTCCAGGATCCTCTGTTTGGACGGTGGATGGAGTTTGTTCAGCAGGCCAGGAAGCGCGTTCTCTAGTGGACAGATGGCCACCATGACTTCTCGACAAGGCCATCCGCTACCCGCTACTTCGTCGCGCTGAACTCAACGCTGTACTGCACCCACTCCGCGCGCGGCTTCGCATCGGCCGAGCGGGCCGGTTGGAAGCGGAGCTTCGGGAGCACGTTTCGCACGGCCGCCGTGAACAACTCATGGGGTGACCGCACCACCTTCATGCTCGACGGGTCCACGCTACCGTCCGCGCCGACGAGAAACCGCACGACGACGGCACCATCGATCCGCTGCGCGCGGAGTGCGTCCGGGAAGCGCGGCTGTGGAACGACGCCAATCAGCACCGGCGACGTCTCCGAGCGATCCTCGCCTAGGGCCGGAGTGCCAAGCCGTCCCGCCGATCCGATCTGGTCGGTCTCCGCTGCGCGCGGCGTTGTGGTGGCGCGCAGGACGGAGTCGGCGTTGGGCGCTGTCGTCTCGGGGATCACCACGCCGCCGATATCCGGCAGCAGCGGCATGGCTGCAACGACGGAGCGCTTGTCTGCCTGCTGGTCGGGTTGCGGCGACTTCGGCGCCGGTGCAGCCGCTACCGGTTTCGCGCTCGCGAGCCGCGCGGAATCCGGACGCGTAGTGGCGAACCGCACTGGTGCAGCGACGACCGCCGCCAGCCGCGCGGCGGGAGCGCGCATGACTGGCGCGACAGGTTGACTCGAGCGAGCGAGCGGCGAGGGTTCGGACGTCGTCCGGCCCGGGAGGCGCGAGCTCACGAAGAACACGGCGCTCGCGAGCATAGCCAATCCTCCCGCGGCGAACCCGTAGCGCTTCGCCCTGTTCGTCGGCCGAGCGGCAACGGCCTCGGCGCGTACTGGCGACGCGATGCGCTGGCTGCGGCGCGGAACAGTTTCGTGCGCCACGCGCTCGTCGTCGGGACGCGGCATTTTCGCGGCGTCGAACTCGCGCGGGTCGGCCATCACGAGGGACGTCACTGAGAGCTCCGTCGCGGCGGACACACGCGCCGGGGCACTCGCGTGCGCAGGAACGGCGATGAGCGAGGCCGCAGCGACAGCCACGGAGAATGGCGGGGTCATGACACGGTCCCGCCGCGCCGATGCGCGGCGCACCGGCTTCTCCGGCTCGTAGATGAACACGAGCTCCTTCGACTTGCGTGCTTCCTCTGGTGCCGGTGCCGCCGGCGGCGCGGGGGGTAGAGGACGCGGTGCATCTGGTCGGATTGACGCGGACTTCGCTGCGAGGTCGGTCAGGCGCTCGCGCAGGGTCCGCGCGCTCGCATGTTCCGCTCCGAGCGCCTTCTCGCGAGCGGCCAGCGCGCGCTTGAGGAGCGCAATCGCCTCAGCGAACTTGCGGAGCGCGGCACACGTGTCCGCAAGGTGCTCGAGCGTGACGACGACCGCCATGTGATCCGGCGCATGGACCTTCTCGCGGATCTCGAGCGCCTGACGGTACAAGCCTTCCGCCGCGACATCATCGCCGAGTCCGCGCCGTACCGCCGCGAGGGCGGCGAGCACGGTGGCGACGTCGGGATGATTCTCGCCGCTGGCGCACCTGATCCCGAGCAGGCGCTGGAGCAGGGGCTCGGCGCGCGCATACTCCGATCGCCGCACGTACAGCCGGCTCAACTCGTTCAGCGGAACGGCGAGCGCGGGGTCGTTTACGCCGAAGTTCTCCTCGCCCATCGCGAGTGCTTCGGCGTAGAGACGTTCTGCTTCGGTGCGATCGCCTCGCCCGAGCGCAATGGATGCGGCTTCGACGCGCCGTTCGTACAGCTCCCGAATGTTTGCCATGTGACGCACCGTAGAGGCGGTCTACGAGCTGGCACTACTGCCGCCGGCCCATGGAACATGCAGATCACCCGCCTCGGTGATCACTGAACGGGAGACGATTCGAACGCACCCCGGTAAACAGAACCCTCGATGTCGTGCGTACGCGAATCTGATGCAGTGCTCGAGTGCGGCGCGCAATGTGACATGCGGCACCAACAATGTGTGATGCGGTACGCGTGGCAATCCGCCTGCTTCGTGAGCGTGCGTGGAATGGGGACCGCGGCGCCCCTCTGCGGGGCCGTGTGTGCGGTGGTGGGGCCGCCGACCTGGTCTCGCGGCGCGGTTAGACGAGTGCGGGCATCGCGTGCAGCGAAGGCGTTGGAGGACGTGAGCGTCAGTCGGCTCACGCGCTCGAGCGGACCCTATCGCCTCGGCCCGCGGCGCCCAGCCGCTTGATCTGCTTCCTCACCGCGGCGACGTCGGGCGCATGCTGCGCATGGTAGAGGTCCCACGCGAGCTGCAGGTTGAGCCAGAACTGCGCGCTTGCACCAAACAGGGCCTCGAGGCGGATGGCCGTGTCTGGACTGACCCCCCGCTTCCCCTTCACGATCTCGTTTACCCGATTGACCGTAACGCCGATCATCTCGGCGAGCTTGTGCTGCGAGATACCGTGCGGCACGAGGAACTCCTCGAGCAGCATCTCCCCCGGATGGACCGGCGGGCCGTGCGTGGGAATGCGCACCATGTGCGTTGCTCCGTGTCCTTCGTCTAAAAGATCCAGTGGTACAGTCCAGTGGCGCTACTCTGGCGGCGGCTCGCCGTTGTGCTCGTCGTTTAATGGTAGTCCGTGATCTCAACTTGTTCTGCGCCCGCTTCTGACCAGGTGAAACACACCCGGTACTGATCGTTGATGCGGATGGAATGCTGCCCTTTCCGGTCGCCCTTCAGTGCCTCGAGCTCATTGCCACGCGGCACGCGAAGGTCCACCAGGCGGATCGCAGCGTTGATCATGCCGAGCTTCCGACGGGCCACCTTGACCAGCGTCTCGGGGCACGTGCGGCGCGCATCCCTTGATGTCCGTACGTTGAAAACGTCTTCCGTACCCTTGTCCTTGAACGAGTTGATCACGTGCGGGTCGCTCTCGCGCCTCGAGCCGTGCCAGTGGTGCTACCAGTATCGAACAGGCCTTGCCGAAATATACCCGTATACCGGGTACATAGCAACAGGGGGCGGCAGCTGCGGATGCGGCGCAGATCACGTGAGCGACGTCCCATTGGAGCGAATGACCTCACGATAGTACAGCGCGCTCGCTTTCGGTGTCCGGACCTGCGTCGCATAGTCGACATGCACGATGCCGAACCGCTTGGAGTAGCCGAGACTCCACTCGTAGTTGTCGAGCAGGCTCCAGGCGAAGTAGCCCCGCACGTCAGCGCCCCGGGCGATGGCGTCATGCACCGCCTTGATGTGCTCCCGGAAGTACCAGACGCGAAGCGGATCGTCGATGGCGCCGTCAATGGTGTGCGGCGGATCGTAAAGCGCCGCACCATTCTCGGTGACGTACAGCGGCACGCGTCCGTATCGCTCGGTGACCCACGTCAGCGTGCGGGTGAGTGACGGGGGATGCATCTCCCAGCCGGTCTCCGTGTACGCATGGTCGGGTTGCCGCACGTATGCGATACGTACGGGAAGGGCGAGTGGATCATCGCGCACGACGCCGCGCGTGTAATAGTTGATGCCGAGGAAGTCGATCTTCTCGCGGATGAGTGTGAAGTCCTCGGCAGGAAAATCTGGCCATGCGTCGCCGAAGATATCGCGCATCTCGTCTGGATACGTCCCGAAGAAGACGGGATCGAGATACTGACGGTTCATGTATGCGTCGCCGCGCCGGCGCGGGTCGGGCATCGCGTGGGGCGCATGCTCGCGGAACGCGATCCCGCGCACCTCACGCAGGAGTTCTACAAGGCCGATCGCGGCGGGCGGATCGTCCGCGCTGCGAACGATGGACGCGCGTCTCGACGTCGTGGGCGACCTGTGGGCGGACCTGCATGCGCGTCCAAGCCCGTTATCGGCGCTCGGTTAACGAAGTCGACCTGCACCAAAAGAAGAACCGGGGCGACGATGTCGCCCCGGTTCCCAACCTCCTCAGCGCCTCTTGATCCCGACGTATAAATCGTCTTCCGTCTGTGTCCCTGGCCCCATCACGCCACCCTTCACGTGGCTGGCCGAGCTTTCCTTGACCGGCTTCGCCGGCAGATCCGGCACGGCGGGTTTCTGCGACTCCTTTTTCTTGTCCATGTGATGCTCCAGTGAGAGCGACTTGGGCGATTAACGAAGGCGTTCGACCTCGAGGTCATCGAGATCATCGTCGCTGCCCATGAGGCCGCCCGTGATGTTGGCCGTGTCCTGATCCTTGAGCGGCTTCTCAGGCAGTGACTCGACGACCTTGGCCTCGAACTCATGCGGCTGCTGTGGCGTCTCCATGGTCAACCTCGCGCGCGAAGGGGAGTGCCGCGGCACACGGAGCGTATCCCGCGGGTGACAAACATACGAGATCTATCCACACCACGCCACGGGTGGATGCAACCCGTCTCCGGCAACGGCGGCTTGCTCGGAATCCCGCGCCTCCGCCACCGGTAGCTCCCTCGCGACCACCACATCACCGGTAGCGTTGTGCTATTCCGCCGTGACGACGGCGCCCGCGTTCGCTGTCTCCCAGGTGGCGAGGTGCTCCGATGCTCTCGCCGGCTTCGCACGACCACGTCTTAGCGCACCGCCGTCGTGGTGCGCTTTCCATCGGTCTCCGTGGTGGCGGCGCAATGTCAAATGTTTCGCCTTAGTCCCTCGCGCCAACGCCGACAGCACCCAGCATTTGCTCTTTCGGCCATGGCGTGCTAAAGTTGCCGTCCCACTCAACGCACCCACTGGCGAGGCCGATGTAGACTCGCACGCGTTCGTGATGCATGCATCTCGCAGCCTCGACGACGAACGCCGGGTGCTTCGAGCGGAGGCCGACGCTGTGCCGCAGGAGCCACACGGGCCGATGGAGCCGCTGAGTGGACCGATGACGCGCAGACCCGATGAGCGGGCGTCACCACTCGCGCCCGCCGCTCTCGAGAGCACCGGAGACGCCGCGCGACTCAACCTGATCGGCGAATCGCCCGCGTTTCAGGATTGCGTGCGGCAGATCCGGCGCATGGCGATCTGGGACGCGACGGTACTGATCGAGGGAGAGACGGGCACCGGCAAGGAGCTCGCGGCACGCGCCATTCATTACCTGGGCCGCCGGCGCGCCGCACCATTCATTCCGCTCAACTGTGGTGCACTACCGGAAACCCTCGTGGAGTCCGAGCTGTTCGGGCACACCCGCGGCGCGTTCACCGACGCGCGCGAGACGCGTGCCGGTTTGATCGCGCAGGCGAGTGGCGGCACGCTGTTTCTCGATGAAGTGGAGGCGATGGGTCCGCGCGCGCAGGTCGCCCTGCTGCGCTTCCTGCAGGACGGCGAGTATCGCCCACTCGGCGGCAGCACCGTGCGCGGTGCGAACGTGCGCGTCGTGGCGTCGTCGAACGTGACGCTGTCGGAGCTCGTGGCGCGCGGGGCGTTCCGGTCTGATCTCCTCTTCCGGTTGAACGTGCTCCCGCTGCGACTGCCGGCCCTTCGCGATCGTGGCACGGACGTCGTGCTGCTCGCGCGCACTTTCCTGCGGCGGTTCGTGCGGCACTACGACCAGCCGTCGCGCGTGCTGGACGACGCGTCGCTGGAGTGGCTGCAGCAGTACACGTGGCCAGGCAACGTGCGCGAGCTGGAGAACCTCATCCACCGGCAATTCCTGATGACCGATGGGGAGGAGGTGGCGCTCGTGCCCTCCACGCCCGCGGCTCGCAACGCCGCGAGCGACGCGGACCACGCCGTGTCGCAAGGCACCTTTGCCGCGGCCAAGCGTCGCGCGATCGCCGAGTTCGAGCGGCGGTACATCGTTGCGCTTCTGGAGCGCGCGCATGGAAACATCAGCCTCGCGTCGCGGATATCAGGCAAGGAGCGGAGCCGCCTCGGCAAGCTCGTGAAGAAGTACGGGCTGGAGCGAGAGCTTTTCCTCGAGAAGAATTCGACGGATCGCTGACGCCCTGGTGGCTCACGCTCACGCTCCCGCTCCCGATGTGCGTAGCGCAGACGCCAGCGTGCGGCAATTCCGACCCACGCCACGCGCGCACGACCCACCCAAGGCAATCGCTGCGGCGATACACTTTTGCGCCGCGTAGTGGGCGCTGCTCCCCTGCGGCACGAAGGACCCACCACTCATCCGCGAATATCGCGTAAGCCGTTGCCGCGCCGCGCGTTGTGTTGATTGCACGCGAGGCATGCCACGTGCTTTTGGTGCCGCCGACCGTGACCCGAGATGGCGATTGCGTGGCATGTCGGAGGATGAGGGGGGACGCGATCGGCACCGTCGTGCGCGCGCTCCAGCGATACATCGCCGCACAGCCAACGGCCGCCGATACCGTCGTCGGGATTCAGCGGTGGTGGTTGGCTCCGTCGGTGGACGAGCCGCTGCCGCTCGTCGAGCTCGCGCTCGACCGCTTGATCGAGGAGGGAGTGATGCGTCGAGTGCAGTTGCAGGACGGCAGCGCGATCTATTCGGTCGTGCCGCGCGACGAGCGGCCCAGGCCGACCGCTGGTCCGGGGTGACGTGGCGAGTTGGAACGCGGTGGCCGCAACGACGAGAGCCATACTCGGGCTGCTCGAGGACGCCAATCCGCGCGACCTCTTCGGGACGCTCGCGTTCGATCCCGTGCACGCGAGCGACATCGCCGGTGACACTCGCATCGACGACGGCTTCACGCTCTGTCTCTATCGCGTCGGCATCAACATGACGCTGCGGAACCTGCCGCCAAGACTCGCGGAGGATGGCACGCGGTACAAGCCGTCGCTGCCGTTGGACCTCCACTACCTCCTCACGCCGTGGGCCGCCAAGGCGGAAACGCAGCAGCGACTGCTCGGATGGGGCATGCGCGTGATCGAGGACAACGCAATCCTGCCAGCCGGGTTGCTCAACAAATACCTCCGCGAGCCCGATGTCTTTCGGAGCGACGAGACGGTGGAGCTGGTCGCTGATCCGCTGGGCCTCGCCGACTACACCAACCTGTGGGACAAGCTCAAGCCGCGCCTGCAGACGTCCATGACGTACGTCGCGCGGATGGTCCTGATCGATTCCGACCTGGTGCTGCGCGAAGGGCGGGCAGTGCAGACGCGCGCGTTCGAACTCGCCCGCGTGACGCGATGACCGCACCGTCGTACGTCGTCATCGAGCGGTTCACGCACGTGACCCCATTCGGGATTGGGCTGTGGGACGCCGTCACGGGCGCACTCGTGAGCGAGGGACTTTCGGTGCGCGTCCGCGCACTCGCCGGTACGGAGGTCGCATCGACGACAATGGCGACGGCCACCCGCAGTGGATTGTTCGCGGCGCACGGACTCCAACGTCTGCGTGCATTTGAATCGGGCAGTGACGGCCTCGAGTCATGGGCGATCGCGTCGCCCCCGCGGCCGCATCTCGTCGACGTGCGCGACGACACGGGGCGATTTCTTCCGTTCGCGTTGCACGTGCTGCTGCCGGCGCGCGGACGCGCGCTTCCACCGTGCGTCGACGCGCTGTGGCCGATCGAGTTGCCGTCGCCGCTGGCGTCTTCGCCGGCGTCGGCAACCGTGCCGTCGTACGTGCCGCTCTTCTCGACGCCGGCGCGCACCACACCTGCCGGGCGCGCGACGGTGCGTGCCCGCATCCTGACGGATCGCGCGAGCGGTGCACCCGCCGCATGGGCGGTGCTCGAGCTGCGACGCGCCGGCCAACTGCTGGCGCGCGGGATCGCCAACACGCGCGGTGAAGTCGTCGCGATGTTCGCCTATCCCGAGCCCCCGGATCCGCCGCCGACGTCGCCGGGCGGTGGTGCGGGGGCGCCCACGGTTCCGCTCGCGGAGCAGTCGTGGCCGATCGAGATCACGGTACGCCACCGCGCCGACATGCCGACGTATCCGGTGGGTACGCGTGACGCCGTGCCCGATCTCTGTGAGTTGTTGCAGCAGCCGTCCACCGCGGTGTTCACGTCGTCCCCACTCGCACCACTCACCGAAGCCACCCTGCGCTACGGCGAGGAGCTGGTCCTCGGCGCGCCGTCCGGCGCTGAGCTCTTCATCAGTCCGGCCTGAGCCGGCTATCACCGGCAGGAGATCACGATGCCCGAGTACCTCGCACCAGGCGTATACGTCGAAGAGACCTCGTACCGTTCCAAGTCGATCGAAGGGGTGAGCACGACAACCACCGGCTTCATTGGACCAACGCGCTATGGTCCGGTGAGCGAGGATCCGGAGATCCTCACGAGCCTCGGCGAGTTCGAGCGCACGTACGGCGATGGCGGTCGCCTCGCCTACGGTGACACGCGGATGGACAACTTCGTGTGGCACGCGGCGCGCGCGTTCTACACGGAGGGGGGCAAGCGGCTTTACGTGTCGCGCACGTTCCTTCCGCTCGCCGCGGCCACCGGCAGTCTCGCCGTGGACGGACATGGCTCGAAGGCGGTGGGCGGCGTCACCTTCCGCGCGCGCTCCCCGGGCGCGTATGGCAACTTCACCGTTCGGCTCACGGTGCGGTCGAGCCGCAACCTGCTCGGCCAGGTGCTCGGCAGCGATGGCGTTGCCAAGGCGACGCTCGGCGCGCTGGGCGATCGCGATCTCGTGTGGATCCGCGACACGGTCAGCCCGACCACACCGGGCGACATCTACATGGTGGAGCCCGACGCCACCAAACCGTTCGGCGTGCGATTCAGCGGCGCGACCGGGAGCCCGATTGCGGGCCCGCTCGGCGTGTCGTCGATCTTGGACCTCGTTCCCGATCCGGAGCCGGGGCAGGGCGACTCCGTACGTATCGTGACACTCACCCTCACCGTGCTCGACGACTCAGGACTTCCCATCGGAATATGGCCCGACCTCCCGCTCGATCCGGCCCACCGGACCGACGGCGCCGCGGACTCGCTGTTCGCGCTGTTCGATGACCGACCCGAGTCGCGCCAGCTCCCGATCGTGCTCTCGCACGATCCAGGGATGGCGGCGCTGGACGTGCTGTCGGCGCTGTTCGAGAGCTACGACGGCATCACGAACGACTTCAGCAACGGCGATACGCTCGCGGCGGGCATCACCCGCGACATCGTGCTCCAAGGTGGCAACGACGGGCAGCGCCCGACCTTCGTGGAGTACGAGGGGAAGGCCAATCCCGACTTGCTCACGCGTACGGGACTCGAGCAGTTCGAGGCGCTCGAGGACATCTCGATCATCGCTGCGCCGGGCTCCACGTGGGACTACACGAACTTCCGCGACAACGCGAATACGATCATCGGTCTCCTGATCGCGCACGCGAGCAACATGCGCTACTGCATCGCGATCATCGACTGCGCGCAGCAGCAGTCGATCAGCGACGTACGGAAGATGCGCGCCAAGCTCGACTCGAAGTACGCGGCGCTCTACTTCCCGTGGGTCACCGTGATGGATCCGATCACGCGGCGCACCATCACGCTGCCTCCGTCGGGGTTCGTCGCCGGCATCTACGCGCGCAACGACATCAATCGCGCCGTCTACAAGGCGCCGGCCAACGAAGTGGTCAACCTGGCGCTCGGCTTCGACATGATGCTGAGCAAGGCGCAGCAGGAAGTCCTCAACCCGGAGGGCATCAACTGCTTTCGCTTCTTCGAGGGGCGCGGGATGCTCGTGTGGGGTGCGCGCACGATCTCGTCCGATCCGGAATGGAAGTACGTCAACCTGCGCCGCTACTTCGCGTACATCGAGCACTCGATCGACCGCGGCACGCAGTGGGCGGTGTTCGAGCCCAATGGCGAACGCCTCTGGGCGAACGTCCGGCGCACGATCGAGGACTTCCTGTTCAACGAGTTCCAGATGGGCGCGCTGCTCGGCGACAAGCCGGAGCAGGCGTACTTCGTCAAGTGCGACCGCACGACGATGAACCAGAACGATCTGGACAACGGGCGACTCGTCTGCCTCATCGGCCTTGCCGCGATCAAGCCCGCCGAGTTCGTGATTTTCCGCATCGGCCAGTGGACTTCGGACCGCAAGGTCTGACCGCGCATTCCTCCAGGAGGACAGGATCATGGCAGTGCTTCGCGACAGACCGTACGTGCAGTTCAACTTCCTCGTCGATCTCGGGACCGGCAATACCGATGGCCCCGAGGCGGGTTTCCAGGAGGTGAGCGGGATCGGCATGGAGGTGACCGTCACCGAATACCGGAACGGCAACGCGCGCGAGAACAGCGTGCAGAAGATCATGGGGATGAACAAGTCGACCGACGTCACGCTCAAGCGTGGCGTCATCGGTTCGCTGGCCCTGTATCAGTGGCTCAACGACATCCGGAACGGCAACCAGAAGGCGCTGCGCAACGTCACGGTGCAGTTGCAGAACGAGGATCACACCTCGGTCGTGATGACGTGGAAGCTCCTGCGCGCGCGACCGGTCAAGGTGACGAACGGCCCGATGAACGCGAAGGGCACCGACGTCGCGATGGAAGAGCTCGTGCTCGCGTACGAGCGCCTCGAGATGGAATGAGGTCGACGACTTCCCCGTGAGTATCCCCACCTCGCGTCCCCTTCCCGGCTTTTCGTTCGAGGTGGCAGCGCCCGTCTACGACGACGTGCTGCCACGGATGGACGTTGCCGTGTTCGCCGGCTTCGCGTCGCGCGGGCCGGTGAGTGTGCCGGTGCCGGTGGAGGATGTGGCGCAGTTCAGCGCCGTGTTCGGTGCCGACGCGCCCCTCGCGGCCGATGTGGAAACAGGTCACGTCGTGCATGCGCAGCTCGGTCCGGCGGTGCGACTGTTCTTCGTGAATGGCGGTCGCCGTGCCTGGATCATTCGCCTCGCGCGCAACGCGCGGACGAACGCGTTGCTTGTCCCAGGGCTCGCCGCCATGCGGGACCGTCGCGCCGAGCCGCTCGCGCTGGACGCTTCTTCACCGGGAAGTTGGTCGGACGACGTTACGCTGTCGGCGAGCCTCACGAGCCAGCGGTATGGCGTGAGACGATGGGACAACCCTACCGTGATCGAGGTGGAAGGGCCGGGCGACACACCAGTCGTCGTCGGTGACCTGTTTCGCATTGGCGCGCGCGCCGGCGGATCGGTGCTGTACGCCGGAGTCGCCGAGGTTTCGGCCGCGGATGCGAGCGGCAGCCCGGGCAGGCGCGTAGCACTCCGCGTTCGACTCGGCGAGGTGCAGTGGTGCGACCCGACGCGCGCTCCGGCGCAGCAAACCGGGACGACACGCGTCGATGATGCGACCGTCTCCGTGCGGCTGGTCAGCGCGACGCTCGCGGACGGCGCGTTCACGAGCGACGTCCGTCTCGAACTAGGCCTTCAGGCGAGAAACGCTCCGCAACCTGGTGCGATGCTCGTCGTGGCTTTCGGCAGCGAGACGCTGCTGTTCACCGTGCGCGATGTGGAGCTGGCGCCGGCGTCTACCTCGCCGGCAACCCCAACAGTCGAGGTGCAGGGCGACGCGAGCTGGTTGAGAAACACCGCGCCCAGCGCGCTGCCTCCACTCGCCACCCTGAGCGCCGAGCGTCTGTCGCTCGACGTGTGGGCGCGCGGGGGAGACGGTGTCGTGCGGCGCGTGGGCGCACTGGGGCTGGCGCCCGATCACGCTCGACATGTGGAGCGATTGCCGAGTGATGCGGAGCGGTACGGTGCAACGGTGCGCACCGATCTGCCGGCGTGGCGCGATGGACTTGGATTCCCCGCTGCCGGTGCCGGTGGCGCGCGGCTTTGCATCCCCGTGGGCCTGGGTGCATTGCCAGCGCCGTTCCTCCCCCCGCGCGTGACGGCAGATGCGTCGCTCTTGCGCGACGGGCTCGCGCGGTGGGATGCGAGCCTCTTCGGCGATGAAGCGCTGGCGAACAGTTCGACCTCGACGCTGTTGTCGGACGCGGAGTTCATTCGCTTCCTCGCGCCGGTCACGCGCGAGCTCGTTGGATTGCACTGCGCGCTCGGCATCGAGGAAGCGACGTTGATCTCCGTCCCCGATGCGGCGCAGCCGGGATGGGTGGCGGTGGAGAAGGAAGCGCCGCCGCCTCCCGAGTCAACGACCAGCGATGCGACCGACGCGCGCGAGGATCCCGACTTCATCAACTGCGGTGCGGTGCTTGGGCGCGCGCCGTTCCTCGAGGCGGTGGGGCGCGACGCGAGCGGCAGCGTGCAACTGGAGTGGGTGGCGGCGGCCGACACGCGCGAGTTCGAACTGCAGGAAGCGACGCGCCGCGAGTGGGGCGATGCGATCACCGCATTCCAGGGTGAAGGCACCGCGACGACGATCGAGTATCGCCCACCGGGCGACTACTACTATCGCGTGCGCGGCACCGGCGATCGTCCGACGGAATGGTCGAACGGCGTCGGTGTGCGGCTGTCCGGTGCGGACGGGTGGCGCGTGCGTCGTCCGAGTGAGTTTCGCGACGACGCCTTGCTTGCCGCGCACCGCATGCTCCTGCGCTGCTGCGCCGCGCGTCGCGACGCGATGGCCGTCCTGTCGCTGCCTGTTCACTACCGCGACGACGCAGCCATCGCGCACGCGCGGCTGCTCGGCACGCCTGGTGCGCGCGCGGTCACCCTCGGTGCGAGCATGGTGACCGCGCTGGGAATCGGCGAGGGAGACGCGCTCGGGTTCGCCGCGCTGTATCACGGCTGGCTCGTGACGCGCGACGACGACGGTGAGTTGCGTAGTGTCGCCCCGGATGGCGTCGCGAGCGGAGTCATCGCGCGGCGCGCCATCGAGCGCGGCGCGTGGCTCGCGCCGGCGAACGAGTCGCTGCGCGGTGTGATCGCGCTGTCGCGTCCGTCCGCGCCGAGCCGGCACCAGTCGCTCCAGGATGCGGGGATCAACGTCGTGCTGCATGCGCCGCGCGGCTTCACCGTGATGTGTGCGGATACGCTGTCGCCGGACGACGAGGTGCGCTCGATCAACGTGCGCCGATTGCTCATCCTGCTGCGACGACAGGCGCTGCGGCTCGGCACCACCTACGTGTTCGAGCCAAACGACGACGCGTTCCGTCGCATGGTGCAGCGCGGCTTCGAGGCGATGCTCGGCGGCCTGTTCGAGCGCGGCGCGTTCGCGGGGGATACGACGACCACGGCCTTCCAGGTGCGCACCGACTCGTCGCTCAACACGAACGCCTCGGTGGACCAGGGGCGGTTCATCGTCGAGCTGCGTGTGGCACCGGCGCGCCCGCTGACCTTCGTGACGATGCGTCTCGTGCAGACAGGTGAACGACTCACGCTGACAGGTGCGTGACGTGGCCAACGCCGCCGACGATACCGTTCGCCAGCCATTCACCGGATTCAACTTCGCGGTGGAGATCAACGTGCCCGGCGTCTCCACGAAGATCTGCAACGCGGCGTTCGCGGAGTGCGATGGACTCGAGTTGACGATGGACGTGAAGACGATTCGTGAAGGCGGGAACAACGCGCGCCAGATCCGGCTCACCGGTCCATTGAACTACGGCATGCTCACGCTCAAGCGCGGCATGACGAAGAGCTTCGACCTGTGGGATTGGATCAGCCGGATGAGTACCGAGCCAGGCCTGCGCGCCGACGCCGAGGTCGTGGTGTTCGCGCCGGACGGGAGCACGGAGCGCGTGCGATTCATTCTCTCGCGCTGCGTGCCGGCCAAGCTCAAGGCGCCTCCGCTCAATGCGAAGGAAGGCGGCGTGGCGATCGAGGAGTTCCAGCTCGCGTACGAGTCGCTGACGCTCAAGCGTCCGGAGGGAGGATGACGACCGTCAAGCTGCAGAAGGCCGAGCTGCGCCAGCTCGACGCGGATCTGCGCAACGAGATCAAGCGGGAGAACTGGACCAAGCTCCAGTTCAACCCCGAGACGCTCAAGCTCACGTTCGCGAACCAGATCCAGACCCCGAGTGGCGCCGGGGACCAGAGTGGCACGCCGTCGCGGCAGTTCGTGGGTGCGGGAACGACCAAGCTCGCGCTCACGGTCTACTTCGATGCGAGCGCGCCGCCGGCCGAAGGAGAGCAGGCGGTGGACGATGTCCGCAAGCTCACGCAGAAGGTCGCGTACTACATCACGCCGCAGGAGGAGGACAAGCACTTCATCCCGCCGGCGGTTCGGTTTCTCTGGGGATCGTTCCAGTTCGATGGGATCGTGGACGGGCTGGAGGAGAGCCTCGAGTTCTTCTCGAGTGACGGCAAGCCGTTGCGCGCGACGATGTCGCTGACGCTTTCACAGCAGCGCATCACGAAGTTCACCTTCCGCGATACCGGCGCAGGCGGCGGCCTCGGGAGCGGTGCGGGATTGCCTGGCGGCGCCTCGCCCGGAACGACGCCGCTCGCTCAGGCGACAGCGGGGGCAACGGTGCAGGGGCTGGCTGCGGAGGCGGGCCTCGGCGGCGACTGGCAGGCCATCGCCAGCGCGAACGGTATCGAGAATCCGCGACAGCTCGCGCCCGGCCAACTGCTCGACCTGAACGTGAGCGCGTCGGCGTCCTTCTCATTCGGAGGCTGAGCGATGGCCGTCGTGATCAACGAATTCGAGGTCGTGCCCGGTGCGGAGCAAGCACCGGCGCAGGCGGCCGCGCCCGCAGCGGCGCCAAAGCTCGACGCCGCGCAACTCGAACGCGAGCTCGCCGACCGTCATGCACGCGCCGTCCGCGCGCGCGCCTACTAGCGACCGCGATCCATGGGATCCTCCGCCGCGTCCTTCGTCTCTTCGTCGCCGACCTTCACGGTCGGCGGCCAGGACAAGCCCGAGCTCTCGTCGCAGCTGCTCGAGCTGACGGTGCGCGAGGACACCCTCGGTCTCTACCGCTGCGAGGCGGAGTTCGGCAACTGGGGGACGGTGAGTGGTCGCATCGGCTTCCGTTATTTCGATCGCGCGCTACTCGACTTTGGCAAGGCGTTCGCCATCAAGCTCGGCTCTACTACGCTTTTCCAGGGACGCGTGATGGGATTGCGCGCCTCATACCCCGAGGGTGCACCGCCGCGGGTCATCGTGCTGGCAGATGACCGTCTTCAGGATCTCCGCATGACGAGGCGCACGCGGAGCTTCGCCGACGTGAGCGACGCCGACGTGATGCGGACGATCGCGAGTGATCATTCGCTCTCGGCGGATCTGGACGTCTCCGGCCCGACGCACAAGCACATCGCGCAGGTGAACCAGAGCGACCTCGCGTTCCTGCGCGAACGCGCCACGGCCGTCGACGCCGAGGTGTGGGTGGAGGACACGACGCTCCATGTGAAGCGGCGCGACTCGCGCGACACGAGCTCAGTCGCGCTCACGTACCAGAATCAGCTGCGCGAGTTTGCCGTGACCGCCGATCTCGCGGCGCAGCGCACGGCGGTCGTCGTGAGCGGGTGGGACGTGTCGGGGAAGCAGGCGATCAAGTCAGAGGCGACGTCGAGCGCGATCAGCTCCGAGCTCGGGAGCCAGACGAGCGGCGTGTCGATCCTCGAGAGCATCGCGACGCGCAAGGAGAATCTCGCTCATCCTGTGCCGGTCACCGCGAGCGAAGGGCAGGCCGCGGCGGATGCCTACTTCCGGATGAGTGCGCGCCGTTTCGTGACCGGTCGCGGTGTGGCCGAGGCCAGCGTCGGGCTGCGCGTGGGAAAGCAGGTGGAGCTCAAGGAGCTCGGCCCGATGTTCAGCGGGAAGTACACCGTGACCGCGGTGCGCCATCGGTTCGATACGGCGCATGGGATCCGTACCGAGTTCGACGTCGAGCGGCCCGGGATCGGGCAGGCGCACTGACGATGTACATCGACAACGCCTTCGAGCAGGTGCTGGACGCGCGGATGCCTGCGGGATTCGGCGGCCGCTGGTACGGCTGCTATCCGGCGCTCGTGTCCGACATCAAGGATCCCGACGGGCAGGGGCGCGTGAAGGTGACGCTCCCGTGGTCGCCGGATACGGGGAGCGGGAAATACGAAGCGTGGGCACGGTTGGCGACGATGATGGGCGGCAACAACCGCGGCAGCTGGTTCATCCCCGATGTCAACGACGAAGTGCTGTTGATGTTCGAGGGAGGCGACACGCGACGTGCGTATGTGGTGGGCGGGCTGTGGAACGGAAGCGATGCGCCACCCGAGTCGATGGACGGGAGCGGCAACAACTACAAGAAAGTGTTGCGCTCGAAGAACGGCGTGAAGATCACCCTCGACGATCACGACGGGCAGGAAAGCTTCATCTGCGAGACGCCCGGCGGACAGAAGATCACGCTGAAGGATGGTGCGGGCTCGGTGGAGATCGTCGACTCCAACGGGAACTCGATCAAGCTGGAGAGCGCCGGCGTCACCGTGACCGCGTCGGCGAAGGTGACGGTGAATGCGAGCCAGGTTGCCATCTCGGCGGGCATGGTCACGGTGGACGCGGGCATGTCGAAGTTTTCCGGCGTGGTGCAGGCGGACACGGTGATCTGCAACAGCATCGTGAGCGCGTCGTACACACCGGGCGCGGGGAATATCTGGTGAGCGCCATGGCGAAGCATTCGGTGCTGTGGGCGTCGCCGCAGCCGTTGTGGGGCCGGTTCGGCGCGGTGGAGCCCGCGGCGTTCACCGCGCTCGATCAGCGCCGGCCGGCGTTGCTCCGCTTTTCGAGCGACGAGTTCATGCAGCAGACGTTGGCCATTCTCGAGAGCGATCCACGACGGATCGGCGAAACGCTCGCGCGTCCGGAGACGTGGCGCAATCCATCGGGCGACGCGCCCGATCTCGTCGAGCCGGTGCGATTGCCGAGGCGGGCGCGTGGTCTCGCGCGACTGATCACGGGAGCGGCGGCGCAGACTGCCGTGGCCACGACGACGCACGAGCAGAGCACCGCCGTGAATGGCGTGACGCGCACGGTGCCGCTCAAGCTCTATCAACCCGCGCACCAGCGACACTATCTCGTCGCCGCCAACCTCGTGTGCGGCGTGCCCGGCTTTCCCGATCGTGCGGTGGCAACGGGTGGTGGCGAGCAGGTGTCGTTCATGCTCCGTCGCGTGCTGCCGGAGAGTGACGACGTGAACGCCGTGGTGCACGAGTACGCGTTCGTGAAGGATTCGCGCGGCCCGCACTGGGAGCGAGTGCCGCGTGACGCCAACGCCGTGGATCACTACGCGACGACCGTGCACGGCGAGGAGATGCTGCCGCTCTTCCCGCTCAACTTCCGCGACGACGTCGATCATCCGCGCCGGATGCTCTCCGGGCTCATCCCGGTCGGTCGGCGCGAGGAATACATGGCCGTGCGGAGGTACGAGACCGCGCTACCGCCGTCGCCGACGCCGGGGGCGGTGGTGTTCGATCCGGCGGGCGACGCGCCGACACGGAAGTCCGCGCGGAAGGAGCAATTCAAGGTTGATGTCAGCGAGCCGTGGAAGGCGCTCATCCGCGCGTCGTACAAGGCCGCCGATCGGATCGCGGCGGCCGACGATGTGCGTGTTTCCCTCACAGACCAACTTGCGAAGCGGAAGGCCTCCGCACTCGCCGCGAACGAGGGCGCCCAGTTGCAGTCATGGCTCATCCTCCTCGATTTCGCCGACTATCTCGCGCATCACGTGCCGAACGTGTGGAGCGCGGTGATAAGCAACGAGGCGAATCCATCGGTGAGCCTCGGTGCTTCGCTGTTCACGTGGCTCAACAGCACGACGACGGCGCTCACTGGCAATTGGCAGCTTCCGGCAGTAGCCGGAGTCGCGTACGCGACGACGATGCGCGACGCACTCAAGCGCATCGGAGCCGCCGGCGTGCGTGAAGGACTCGAGGGCGCGGAGCGCTCCTTCGTCTCGGCGAACGTGCTGGGCGCCAATCCATCCTGGCCGAAGTTCTACTACCTGCTCGCGGGCGTGCGAGAGAATCCTGCCGGTACGTTCGGCGCCGCTGGAATACAATCCGCTCTTGCCACGCCGCCGGTGACGATCCTCGCTCCGGACGATCTGGACGTGGAGGCATTACCGCAGAACACGGCAGCGGAGCTCGACGCGAAGCTCGTGGACAAGCTCGTGCAGCTCGTGATGGCGGCGATCGACGCAAACGCCACGACGTCGCCACCGCCGATTCCATTCGCAGTACAGGTGCGTGACGCGATCGTCAGCACGAAGGGCGACCCAGGCTGGTTCGTCATTCGCTGTGCCTACGTGCGCTGCGACTGCGGGCCGCTCGAGCCGACCGTGCTGAGCGATCCGAGCCAACGTTTTCAGCTCGCCAGCTTCTTCGACTCCGATGCGCCGGCGCGCCCGATCCGCATCGCCCTGCCGATCGACACGACGGCGGCCGGGATGCGCAAGCATCAGAAGAACACGGCATTCGTGATCTCCGACGTCCTGTGCGGCCAGGTGAACCGACTCAAGGGGCTCGGCTTCGTCGACCTCGTGCTCTCGGTGCTGCCGTGGCCATTCCACAAGGACCTCGACATCGGCAACGACGGCATCGGCCCGTGCAACAGCACGAGCGGCAACCTCGGGATGATCTGCTCGCTCTCGATCCCGATCATCACGATCTGCGCGCTCATCCTGCTGTTCATGATCGTGCTCGTGCTCGACCTGATCTTCAAGTGGATTCCCTGGTTCATCATCTGCTTCCCATTGCCCGGCTTTAAGGCCAAGAAGGCGACGCCATGAATCCCGGCACACTGTATGGTCGCGGCATCGGCTTCCCGCCGCGCGTCGGCGCCGACGGACGCGTCGCCTGGTCGGAGGGCGAGACGAATGTGCGCGAGTCGATCCGCATCATCCTCCTCACCGAGGAGCGGGAGCGGGTGCGGCTTCCGGAGTTCGGCGGTGGGCTCGGCCGATATCTCTTCGAGCCCAACACGGCGACGACGCGCCAGCTCATTCTCGATCGCATTCAACGCGCCCTTGGCGAATGGGAAGCACGCATTCGCGTCGTGTCGGTGAGCGTCGACGCGGCGGACAACGATTCGCAGTCGGCGATCGCGACGATCACCTATCGCCTCGTGGCAACGGGGATCGTCGAGCGGGTGAGCCTGTCTGTATCACTCGGGGGGAGCTGACCCCATGCCGATCACCATTCCCGCCATCGACGACCGCCGCTACCAGGACCTGCGCGACGAAGGGCTGCGCCGCATCCCGGTGCACAACCCGGAGTGGACCAACTTCAATAGAAGCGATCCGGGAGTCACGCTCGTCGAGGTGTTCGCGTTCCTCACTGAGAGCCTGCTCTACCGCGCCAACCAGATACCGGAGCGCAACCGGCTCAAGTTTCTCAAGCTGCTCGGCGTACCGCTCCAGTCGGCGAGCGCGGCGCGTGGCATCGTGGAGATCGCCAACGAGCGCGGCCCACTCGAAACATCGACGCTGCCAACGGGCCTCGAGCTCCGCGCGGGCGAACTGTCCTTCGTGCTCACCCAGGGGCTCGACGTGCTGCCGGTGGAGGGTCGCGTCTTCTACAAGCGCGAGGTCACGGGCGCGTCGGCGACGTTGCGAGCGTACTACGACCAGCTTTACGCATCCTTCCTGCGCCCGCCTCTTCCGAGCACGGCGCGATTGTACGAGTCCGTCGCGCTCAACGCCGCCGAAGGCATCAATCTCGGTGACGACACTGTCGATGGCTCCATCTGGGTGGCGCTCGTTGCGCGCAAGGCGGATGTCGCCGGGCTCTCGGGCGCCGCGCTCGCCGCCGCGCTCGACGACGTCCGCGAGCGTATCGGGGCGAAGACGCTCACGCTCGGCATCGTCCCATGGGTCACCGATGCCGCGCGCCAACTGACGCCGGGTGGCACCGCCAACGCGGAGCGTTCGTCGCAGCTCGAATGCCATATCCCCCTCGTCGACGCATCCGGCGAGCTGCCGTCGGCAATCGCTGACCGGGTGCCGCAGTATCTCCCGCTCGCCGTGGCGGGCGACGATGTGCTGACCGTCCCCGGAACGGTGCAGGTGACGCTGCCTCCCAAGTCGGGACTCGGACTCTGGACCAATCTCGATCCGCTCGAGGATGGTGTCGGCGACTTTCCGCCGGCGATCGAAGACACCACTCTCGAGGCGCGCGTCATCACGTGGCTGCGCTTCTCCGTGCCCGCACGCGCGCAGGCGCGACTGACGTGGGCAGGGATCAACGCGGCGATGGTCGCACAGCGCGCGCGCGTCGCGGCGGAACGACTGCCGCAAGGAAGTGGGACACCGGATCAGGTGATGCGCCTCGCGCAACGACCCGTGCTCTCCGACTCGGTGCACGTGTTCATCACACGACCGGAGAGCAAGACGCCGGAGGAGTGGACGGCGATCGACGACATCGCGACAGCGGGCGCCGAAGTCCCGGTCCCCGATCCGCGGCTCCCCCCGGGTGCGATGCCGGAGCGACCGCGTGAGTCGCGCGTGTTCATGCTCGATGCGGAAGCCGGAGAAATCCGCTTCGGCGACGGGATGCGCGGCGCTCGGCCCCCACTCGCCGCATCTGTGATCGCGGACTACGAGTACAGCGACGGCCGCGCGGGCAACGTCAACGCCGGCGCCATTCGCACAGCGCCACTGCTGCCGCCGGGATTCACCGTGTCGAATCCGGTGCGCACGTGGAGCGGCGCAGCGGCCGAGACGGTCGATGAAGGCGAGAAGCAGATCCAGCGTTGGCTGCAGCATCGCGACCGATTGGTGAGCGCAGAGGATTTCGTCACCATCGCGTGGCGAACACCGGGCGTCGAGATCGGCCGCATCGATGTGATCCCCGCGGCGAGCCCCGAGCTCGGCACGAACGAGCCTGGCGATGCCCCCGGCGCGGTGACGCTCGTCGTCGCGCCACGCCGAGATGTGGATCAGCCCGATGCGCCACGTCCCGATCGCTTCTTCCTCGATGCGATCTGCGACTGGCTCGACCCGCGCCGCCTCGTGACGACGGAAGTGTTCCTGCGCGGACCGGTCTACAAGAAGATCTGGATCTCCGTCGGGATCGACGTGGCGAGCGAGCGCGGAATCGCCGAGGTGCGGCAAGCGGTGACGATGGCGCTCCGCGTCGCGCTCGCACCGCTGCCTCCAACGGACGCCGAGAGCGGGCCCGAAGCGCTGCTGCCGCTGTTCACGCGGCAGGCCAGTGGGCAGATGCAGGGTTGGCCGCTCCGCAAACCCGTGGTCGCGCTCGAGCTCGCGGCGATCGCGTCGCGCGTGCCGGGCGTGACGGCCGTGCGCGACCTGCAACTTGCCCGCGAGACGGACACCACCGCGCAGGCGACGATCGACATCAGAGGCCTGGAGCTGCCGCGCATCGCGGGAATCATGGTCACGGTCGGGCCGGCCGTGCCGGTGACCGACCTGCGCGGAGTGCCCGGCGCCGGCGGGCCGGCGACGACGCCCGGCGGCTTCGTGCCGGTGCCCGTCGTACCCGAGGAGTGCTAGCCGATGGATGCCAATCGGTCGCGCTTTCACCTGCTGCTCGGCCAATCCGATTGGTCGCGCTGCTTCACGCTGCTCGGCCAGCCGTCGTTCGCGCCGGGCTCGAAGCAGGTGTACTGGAACGCGCCGCGCAACGAGGTCACGCTCTGGCCCGATGCATTTCGGTTCGGCACAACGCGTGGTGCCGCTCCGCTCACGTCGAAGGACCGCCGCGGTGCGGCGCGCGATCGATTCGGCAACTGGTACTGGCTCGCGCCCGATGAGCGATCAATCCAGGTCTTCTCTTCCGGATCGCAACAGATCTCGCAGCTCTGGCCGATCACGGACGATTGCGCAAGCGATGCGAGCGACGGCCGCTTTCGCCCGCGCAGCGCGGCGCCCTCCGCGCCCTCGCTGCTCCGCGGACTCGCGATCACCGAGGACAACTATCTCGTGGCGGGTGTCGTTGACGAGACGGCTTCCGGGCGCGGCGGGCTGGTGATCCTCGACCTCTACTCGGGCGGTCCGTCCTCGGAGCGGCGCTGGCCAGTGCCCTTCGCGCCGTTCGCGATGGCAGCGCGCGCTGGCGGCGGCGTCTGGGTGCTCGACTCCGAACATCGCCGAGTGTGGGAGCTCGACCGCCGGTTCGAGATCGTGACGTCTGGTGACGCGGCGACGGCGCCCGCATCGGCGGGTGCGTTCACCAGTGTGGCACCGGCGCTTGATGCGCCGCGCGTGACGCGCGGAGCCGTTCGCATCGAGCAAGGCTGGTTGGTGTCCGGCGCCGGTGCGCTCGTCGACGTCGTGGGACTCGCCGCGGGCGGCGTGCTCGTGCTCGAGGCGGACGACGGCACCGGCTTCGCGTGCGTGCACTGGCTGCGTGATGGCGTCGCCGTCGGGGCACCTGCATCGACGAGCTCCATGAGCGAACACATCGAAGTGGCTGAGGGCGACGAGCCATTCACACTGCGCGGTCACGCGTTCACGCTCGCCGCGCGCATGGACGACGATCCCGCCAATTGGATTGGCCGGCTGCTCATCGTCGGCATCGACGGCAATCAGGCATTCGCCTTCGGCGTCAAGACCGCCGGCCCTGCGCTCGTGCTGGACGCACTGGCGGAGTACTACCCGCTGCGCCTGTTCGGTGGACGCGCGCTCGTTACCGCGGACGGCGTGCCGTTCTACGATTGCGCCAACCAGTGGACGCCGCTCACCGCGCAGCGTCGTCCGCGCTACGTGGAGTCGGGCGAGATCTGGACGCCCGTGTTCGACGGCGGCGAGCCGGGGTGCGTCTGGCATCGCCTCATGCTCGATGCGTGCATCCCGAACGGCGCATCGGTGGACGTGTACACGCGTGCCTCCGACGATTGGCATGCGCTCACGCTCATCGATTGGCTCGGCGACGCGGACCGTCAGCGGCTCGAGGCGACCGACGTGCTCTCCGATGGTGAGCTGTTGAACGAGGCCGACCTGTTGCCCTGGCAGCGTGAGCCGTCGCCCTACCTGCGAGGCGATGGATCGGAGCTGCCGTACGCATTGCGCGAGTCTGGCGGCGGGCGCGGCACGTGGGAGCTGCTCTTCCAGCGCGCCCGTGGCCGGTTCGTGCAGGTCAGGCTCGTGCTGCGCGGCGATGGGCGGAGCACGCCGCGCATTCGCGCGCTGCGCGCCTGGTATCCGCGCTTCTCCTATCTCGAGCACTATCTCCCCGCTGTGTACCGCGACGACGCCGACTCGGCGAGCTTCCTCGACCGGTTCCTCGCGAACATCGAGGGCACGTTCACGGCGACGGAAGATCGCATCGCCGCGGCGCAGCTCCTGTTCGACGTGAGCACCGCGCCCGGTGAGACGCTTGACTGGCTCGGCCGATGGTTCGGCGTCGCGCTCGATCCTGCCTGGACGGATGATCGTCGTCGCCTGTTTCTCCGTCACGCGATGGAGTTCTTCGCCGCGCGCGGCACGATGCGCGGCCTGCAGTTGGCACTTCGACTCGCGCTGGACGAGTGCGTGGACGACCGGATGTTCGACCCGTCGGAACCGCGCAGTGCAACACCGGTGCGCATCATCGAGCGGTTTCGCTCGCGTCGCACACCACCTTCGTTGCTCGGCGACGTGCGCACCGCGGTGCCGGGCCCACAGCTCGTGGACACGGCAGCGCGGTGGCGGCCGACGATGGGGAGCGGAGAACTTCGACGCCGGTATGCCGAGGCACTCTCGCTTCCGTCGACGGCCGAGTTTCCGCTCCTCGCGCCCGCGTCGAGTACCGACTGGAGCGACTTCGCGCAGCGCGAGCTCGGCTTCGTTCCACAGGTTGCGGCTGCCGAGCGCAGTGCATGGCAGCGTTGGGCGCGGCAGCGATATCACGAGAGTGTGACGGAGCTGCGCGCGGAGCAGGGCAATACGCTCACGTTCGAGGGCATGCGCGTTCCGCTCAGCGAGCCGACCGGCGCGGCGGGCGTAACATGGCGCGCGTATCTCTCCAGTTCGCCGACGGTGAATCGCGGACGGTGGCAGGACTTCCTTGCGCGCCGCTACCGCAGCGTGAGCACGCTCGCTGCCGCGTGGCACGCGTCGTGGAGCGCGTTCGCGAGCATCCCGCTCCCGGACCAACTGCCGCCCGACGGTCCCGCGCTCTCCGACTGGTTCGAGTTCGAGGGAACGGTCATGACGATGCATCGCACCGCTCACCGCTTCAGCGTCATGCTGCCTGTTCCGGTGAAGCTGAGCACGGACACTCCCGCGCAGCAGCGCCGACTCGCGCTTGCGAAGGCAGTGCTCGAGCTGGAGAAACCGGCGCACACCGTGTTCGACATACGCTTCTACTGGTCGATGTTCCGGGTCGGTGAAGCCCGATTGGGCGACGACACGCTGATCGATCTCGGTAGCCGAGCTCCGGCCCTGATGGGGCCGATGGTGCTCGGTGAAGGACATCTCGCGGAAACCTTCCTCTCCGCTCCTCCCGGCGCCGATGCGCCATCGCGCCTGCAGATCGGGCGCGACCGGGTGGGACGGTCGGCCCGTCTGGGCGGACCGTGACCATGCGCGCACCCACGCGACTACACCCTCTGGCCGGCATGACACCATGACGAGCGCATTCGCACCCCCCGCACCGGACCTCGCGGCGCCCGACTCCGCCAAGCGCGTGAAGTACACGCTCGGGATGATCCTCGGCGCCGACGACTTCGAGCAGGAGCACGCGTGGCTGGAGGGTCGCGATCGCTGGCTCGCGCGCGATCTACTCGGCTATGGGACGGCGAACGGCTTGCAAGTAACCGTGCGTCAGGACGCCGGTACCGAGCCACTCGTGCAGGTGTCGTGCGGCACGGCCATCACGCCGCGGGGCGATCTCGTTCGCGTCACGCCGGCGCAGTGTGCTCCGCTCGACAGTTGGCTGTTGACCAACAGCGCCGACGTGAGCGCGCGGTTGCCGTCGTCGCCGCCGTCGTCGTTGCCGCTCTATGTGGTGCTCTGCTACGACACATGTGAGACCGACGCGCGACCGATTCCCGGAGAGCCCTGCCGCAGTGAGGCCGACACGATGGCGCCGGCGCGCATCGCTGATGCGTTCCGCCTCGAGTTGCGCCTCGACGCACCGGTGCATGATGAAGAGCGCGCCGTGCGCCAGTTCGTGCAGTGGGCCACCGACACCGTGGACATCGGCGACGGCCCGACGACCGGGAGCGTCGATGATTTCCTCGCGCTGCTGCGCGACGCGGCGCGCGTCTCGTCCCCGACGTCGCCTCCGAGCTCACCGCCCTCGCCGGACTTCGATCCGGTGTCGCCGTACGAGCGCTTCACCATCGACCGCAATGATGCGTGCGAGTATCTGCGCGCGGCGTTACGCGTGTGGACGACCGAGTTGCGTCCGCTCTGGCATGAGGAGTTTGGCGCGTGCCAGTGCTGCAGCGGCCAGACGACGCCGACGCCGGCCGCGCCCGAGACCTGTCTCCTCCTCGCTCGGCTCCAGGTGACGCTCGCGCCCGATGGCCGAGTCGATGCCGCGGTTCCCGTCGATGTCATTGAGGATGACCGGCCGATTCTCGCACCCCTGCGACTGCTTCAGGAGTGGATGACGTGCGGGCCAGGCGAAGCGGGAAGCGGAGGTGCTGTCGGACCCCGCGGACCGCGCGGGGATCAGGGCCTCGTCGGCGAGCAGGGTGTACGCGGCGACCGCGGACCGACCGGCGACGCCGGACCGGTCGGCCCGACTGGCGCGACTGGTCCGCAGGGCGCAGTGGGGCCGGACGGGCCGGACGGCGTGGTTGGTCCGGACGGGCCAGTCGGTGCTGCAGGGCCAATTGGCGCCACGGGTCCAACGGGTGCCACGGGCGCGCTTGGCGCACCTGGTGTTGCAGGGCCACAGGGCGCGGCCGGCGCCGACGGCGCAGCTGGGCCAACGGGCGCTCAAGGTCCGGCCGGACCGCAGGGCGACGCGGGACCTCCCGGGCCCGCAGGTGTTCCTGGACCGCAGGGCGATGCCGGCGTCGCCGGACCGACGGGCGCTGCTGGACCACAGGGCGGCGCGGGCGTTGCCGGGCCCACCGGTGCTGCCGGTCCCGCCGGCGGACCCGGCCCGGTCGGCGTGCAAGGTCCGGCCGGAATTCCCGGTTCCGCCGGCGCACCGGGAGTTCAAGGAGCCCAGGGACTTCAGGGACTTCAAGGCGCGCAGGGTCCGGCCGGCGATCCCGCCGTGCTCATCGGACAGTTCGTCGAGACGGCCCCGAAAGCCGGTCGATATGCGATCGTGGCGGGCGGGGAAATCGGGATCGGCGCTGCACCGGGATACAACGGACTGCGCGTCGTTGCGGTGAGCGCGAACGGCGTCTTCACGATTCGCTACGACACGATCGACGATGACGTGAAAGCGAAGGCACAGCTCGTGGTGAAGGTGACGCCCGTCTTCGATCCGCGCCTCAAGACGATGTGGCTGGCGAACTACATGGACCTCACGACCGCCGGCATCCTCGTGCGCGTCATTCCGGTGCCCGACAACACCGGCGTCACGCAGAACATATGGAATGCCGTGAGGCTCATGGTCGAGGTGAGCATGTTCAACCCGCGCGGGTGAGGCACTCGGCGATGACGCAATCCAGGAGCGTGCGATGAGCACCGTCAACCTGCTGCAGCCGATCCTCGACGGTGGCGTGCAGCGCAACAACTTCTTCAACGGCCGCCTTCTCTCCGCGGAGGATCTGCGTGCCGAACAGAGCGCGAATCGCGAGCAGCGCCGCCAGCTCGCTAGTGCGATCGGCGATGGCGTCGCGTCAGGGCTCGAGGTCAGCATCGTCAGCGCAACCGCGCGCACGGTGCGCGTGCGCAGCGGGCTCGCCATCAACCGTCGGCTCGACCTCCTGTCGCTCGCCGATGATGCGGACGTGACACTCGTTCCCAGCGCACCGTCAGCCACGGCGACGGGCGCCGGTGTGTTCGGCGAATGCGAGCCACCGCGCGCGAGCGCCGCGTACACCGGCGCGGGCGTCTACGTGCTCGTCTCGGCACCGGCGTCCGCGTATACAGGCTCGGCGCTGATCAGCGATGCGAACACGACGTCCGCCGGACGCGGCACCTGTGGCGCGCGGTTCAGCGTGGAAGGCGTTCGCTTCCGCCTTGTCCCCATGGAGCTGACGCAGTTGGCCGGATTGGACGGCGCGCTGGTGTCGCACATCGCGTCGCTGTTGCCGCCACCCAGCACCGCGGCGCGCGAGCGGCTGCGCAACGCGCTCGCACATCTCTGCTTCGGCACGCAGGCGATCGGCGGCTACTTCACCGATCCACTCGGCCCCATCGGACGCGAGACGACATGGGCCGGATGGGGCGCGCTCGACGCAATGCGCGATCGCGGTGACCTCACCGACTGCGACGTGCCGCTCGCCCTCGTCGTGCTCACGAGCACTGGCGTGAGCCTCGTCGACAACTGGAGCGTGCGACGGAAGCTGGTCGGCGCGGGCGGCATCTCCACCTGGCGCGGCGTTGCCGGTCCGCGCCGCGTGCGCGATGCGGAAGCAACGTTCCTGCAATTCCAGTCGCAGCTGGAGATCGTGCGTCCGGTCGAGCCGTCGGCGTCGATTGCCGCGACGAGCTACTTCGAGCTGCTGCCGCCCGCCGGTTGGCTCCCGACCGACGGCCCGGGCTTCAACTGGAAGACCTTCCTCGGCGCGCATGCGCCCAGCGCGGTCACGCCGATCGACGCCGCCCTGGTGCGCGGGATCATCGAGCGCTCCTGGCTTGACGATCCATTCGCGCTCGACACCACACCGCCGGTACCGTTGCGCGTGTTCGAGGTACCCGGCGCCGCATACGTGGTGTTTGCCCGCTCACAGCTCGGCAACGTGCGCGTGACGCTCGCTCCGGCGCCGAGTGACACACAGCAAGTAGAAGTGGTGCTCACGGCCAGGACCGGCTCTGAAGTGCACGGATCCACGAGGGACAACGCGCGCGTCACCGTGCCGGAGGTCCAACCGGGCACGCACGACCTCACGATCGTGGCGCCGGACTATGTCACGGTTGCCGCACGCGAGGTGCAGGTCGTCGGCGGACGGACGACCGATCTCTCCGTGACGCTGACACCGCTGCCGAACGGCATCATCACCATCGATGCGCGCGATGCGAAGACCGACGATGTCATCGCACCGTCGAAGATTCTCGGCATCAGCGCAACGGGTGGCGGCATCACGCGGACCGCGGTGGCGCTCAATAGTCGCTGGGAGTTCGACGATCTCCCCGACGGCACGTACAGCATCACCGGCACGGCGAACGGATACAAGGCGGCCGCGTCGATCTCGGTTGGACCGACCGCGAAGGGAACGACCGTCGACGCCGTGCTCCGTTTCGAGCCCGCGGTGAATGCCGATCCGCGTCCGTCCCGGTGCATTGGAATAGAGAAACTCGAGCAGCCGAAGATCGCGAAGGCGCGCATCTGCCTGATGCTCATGGCGACGGAGTTCGACGAGCGGCTCTTCCGCGGCCAGTTGCGCAAGGACGAAGGAGGCGCGATCGCGAACGACACGTACCGCATCGCGGCGCGACGCAAGGCTATCAGCGAGCGCGGTGCGCGGTACGTCACCGCGACTGGCGAGATCGTCTACCGCGATCGCGGGCGTTTCGAGAAGATGACGTCGCTCAGGGAACTGCCGAAGGAAGTGCGGCAGTGGCTGTTCGACTGGTCCGCCTGGCTGGCCGCCGACCTTGCGGTTCCGTCGATCGCCAGGGAGGAGCCGTTCATCGTCGTCGACCCGAAGTACATCGTGCCGCGCGATGCGTCGCAGGAGCCGTTGCTTCCGCCGGCGTACGCGGTGTTCGGTCCAATCGCCGTCCCGATCTCCATTCGCGTGGAGAACGATCTCACTCGTCTGCCGGTGCGGCTGAGCTCCACCGTGCTTCCCTGGGTATCGATCGAGACGTTCGAGTCGCTGGCGCGCGCGGGGATCATCGACGTCAACGATCTCGCATGGGCGTGGCGCGAGCTGGTCCTCGATGCGACCGGCGACCCGCTCGACACGGCACCATATCTCATCGCTGATGCGGCGACCGCGGCTGTCGCCATCAACGCAGTGCGCGGCTACTACCCGGGACTCACGCCAACGCTGGACGCCGTGCTCAAGCGATCGGGCTTCCCGACCGACCTGTCGTTGGCCAACGCGAACGTCGCCAAGCTGGCCGATCCGCTCAAATCGCGCGGCGCAGCGGTGCGGTTGATCGCCGAGGCACGTCAGATCGTTCCACAGGATGCATGGTCGCTCGAGGCGCTTCCCCTGGCAGAGCTGCAGATCGTCGAGCTGTACCAGCGCGGCATCGAGTCCAAGGGCGATTTCGTGGAGCGCGCGAAGGACACAGCCGGCAAGGGAATGATTGCTGAAGCACTCGGTCTCTCTGGCCTTACTGCCTCGAAGCGCGACGAGGTCATCAACCCGGTCATCAACGAGACGCTCTCGGGGCTGACGCGCTACGCGATCATCCTCGCGCCCACGATCGCGCTTGCGCGATGGGAGGGGATGGACCCCGTTACTGCGGCGGTGCTCGACGGCAGCGGCATCACCACCGTGGACGAGCTTGCGCGCGCCGGCGACGCCGCGGTCGCGGCGGCGGGCAACTTGACGGCGGGCGCCGCCAAGGCGCTCGTGGAAAAGGCGCAGCAGCAGACCATCGAGTCTGCGAACGTGGAATCCGTGCTCGCACTCGGGTCCACGTCGTCGACCAAGCTGAACGCCGTGTTCGGCGGAGAGAAGCCGACGGTCGGCGCGATGTTGACGAAGGACGCAGGGCAGCTTGCCGACGCATTCGGCAATGAAGAGCGCGCCGGCTCGATCCTCAAGGGGCTGAACGAAGGACTCTCGGGTCGACAGATGCTATGATGGGGCGCGCGTGCTGACCAGCGTCGGGCGTGATCGGATATGTGTGCTGCGCGCCGTCGCTGGCGCGCGTGACACGCTCGCGCACCGGCGTGCGCTGGAACGCGCGATCGGCCCGGCGTCGCTTCGGCCGCGCGGCTGCGCACCGCACGCAATCGTGTGCGTGCGTCGCCTCCGAATGAGTGGTGGCGTTACGGGTGGTCGTGAATGGACGGCCCAGCTCGAGTCGCACGTGGAGCAGGCGGTGACGCGCGCCGCGCGGCCGTTCGCCGAGATGGTACCGGCGAACGCGCCAGCGGTATTGTTTCGCGACGAGTCCGAGATGCTCGCGTGCCTCGCGCGCGATTGGCGTGGGCGTGATGCGTGGTGGTGGCGCAGTCTCCTCGGGCGCGACGCGGACGAGGCGCTCGTGCACCAGCGGCTGATCGATGCGCCGACGCTGCTGCCATCGATCGTGTCACTCCTGGCCGAGAGTGGCGCGGCGCATGACGTCCTGCGGGCGATGCCGGTGGCGGTGTGCGCTGCGCTGATCGATGGGGTGACGCGCGCGTTCGCGCTTCCTCGTGAAGTGTCTGCACCGGAGCTCGAGGGAACGACGCGCGAGACTGTTCAATCTGGAGATCATGTGCATCGGGAGGCGCAGCGCTCATTGCGCGCGCTGCACTCCGTGCTGCAGGGTGCGGGCTGCACCGGCGCAGTCACCACGATGCAAGACGAGCCGCGCCATCTGCTCGTCCTCTGCCTGTTGGTCGCGCGTGCGCCAGCGCTGGCGCGCGCACGGCCCTGCGCGCCATTACTCGCGCGTTGGGACGTGTGGAATCGTTCATTCCAACAGAGGTCGTCCGTTCGTTCATCCATGCCAGGTGCGAACGCGCGAAGTGATGCCGACGCGCGGCAGGCGATGACGTCCGTGAGCGAACAGGCGCGCTCCCTCGCCGCGCATCGTGGTGCGGACGACATGGACGTCGCGCCCACTTCGCACGCCCCGCACGCACGTCGCCGCAACGACTTCGTGCCTGTCCCGCACGACACGTCCGCCCTGCACGCCGACGAACGCGACGTGATGAATGTGTCGTCGCCGACAGCGCCAGAAGCCGTCGCTGCCACGCCTGCGTCCGACTCCACGCCGTCCCCGCTGCCCAGCAACTACGCCGGCGTGTTCTACCTGGTGAACGTCCTGCTCCACATGGAGCTCTACGCCGACTTTGCCAACCCCGAGCGACCGAGCATCCCCGTGGCACTCGGCGACCTGCTGGCGCTGATAGGAGAGCGCTATTGCAGCGCCGACATTCGCCACGACCCGATCTGGCGCGTGCTCGCGGAGATCGCCGGTCGAGACAGTCGACAGCAGCCGAGGCGCGCACTCCGCGCGGGCGCTGTGCGTCGGCGCGACGTGCGTGTGTTCGAGCGTTGGCTCGCAGACTTGCTCGCGCGCATGGAGGAGCGATTGTCGCGCGCGCTCGCGATACCAGCCGAGCATACGGTCGCGTACCTCTGCGCGCGGCGCGGAACGCTCGCCCTCACCGACACGCGTCTCGACGTCCGCTTCCCGCTCGCCGAACATCCGCTGGCGATCCGCCTGGCCGGACTCGATCGCGATGCAGGCTGGGTCCCGGCCACCGGACGCATCATCGAGTTTCACTATGACTAGGCGCGCACCATGAGCGCTCCGAACGAACGCTCGTCGGCGAGCCAATGCGGCTTGTTCGACCACCTGCCGCACACTCCACTGCAGCATTTTGCGCTGTACTTCTACGCCGCGCTGCTGCGCGTCCTCACCCGGGCCGCGCGACACTACGACTCCGCACAGGCCGCACGGAAGGCGCTGCCTTACCTCGACGGGTATCTCGCCGAGCTGAACGAGCTGGGCATCGTTGCCCTGGACTCGCCGGACGTCTGCGCCAGTTGGCGCGACGCGATGCTCGAGTGGGAGAGCGCGGCGCCGTGTCGCCTGCCGCTCACCGCACTCCGGCACGCTGGCCGCCTGTCGCAGGAAGATCTTACGCTGCTCGTGCAGATCGGCCTGCCCGACGAGGACCCTCGCCTTGGACACGCGTTCGACGTGCTGCAGGGCGGCGTGGGTGAACGACGCGCGACACTCGCGTTGCTCGCCGCGAGCTGGCCACCCGAGGAGGGATTCGACGCGCGCGCGGCAACGCACCGCTTGAGTGCGCTCGGTCTGGTCGAGCCATCGACCGGCGACAACGGCGGTGTCCGTCCCTGTGCCGCGGCCTGGGACGCGTTGCGCGGCAGCGTCGCGATAGCCTGCACCTGGATGCGGCATCGTGCCGCCGATCAGCTTCCCGAATTCGAAACGCTCGTCCTCCCCGATCGCGTGCGCGCCGAGGCAGGACGCGTTCCGAGTGCATTGGCGTCGGGCGCGGCGAGCGTCATCGTGCTGAGGGGGCCGCGGCACAACGGACGTTCCACGCTCGCCGGCGCGCTCGCGGCGCGAATGGGGAAGACGCTGATTGAAGTGCCGGGGCTGGAGCACGCCAACGATGCCCGCTGGCGCACTGCCGCGGCCGTCGCCTGCCTGCTCGATGCGGCGATCCTCGTGTCGGGCAGCTCCACTCCGTCCGAGGCATTTGCGCTTCCCGACATCGAGGAGGGAATGGCGCCGCTGTTCGTCACGCTCGGCAACATTGGAGGCCTGTCGGGCGCATTGGCGGATCGGGCGATCACGTTGCGCATTCCCGTTCCGGACGCGGACGCGCGTGCTGCGCTCTGGCGCGCCGCGCTCGATGCGGAGCCGGCCGGTATGGAGCGTCGCCGGATGACGAGCGGCAACATCGTGCGCGCGGCGCGCCTGGCGCGTGCGGCCCGCAACGTGTCCGGAAGTACGACCGACATCGCCGACGCACTTCGCGGCGCGGTGCGCACGCTCGAGCGGCCCGCGCTCGAACAGCTCGCGCGCTGGGTCGAACCGTCGGGCGAATGGTCGCATCTCGCCGTGCAGGCGGAGACCATGACTGACCTCGCGACGCTCGCCGCACGATGTCGGCAGCGAGAGCGGCTCGGTGAAGTCGTCGGCACCGCGTTGGGCGGGATGGGCCCTGGCGTTCGTGCGCTGTTCAAGGGGCCGAGCGGGACAGGGAAGACACTCGCCGCGCGCCTGCTCGCCGGCCGGCTCGGCATGGACCTCTACCGCGTTGACCTTGCGGCCGTCGTCAACAAGTACATCGGCGAGACGGAGAAAAATCTCGAACGCGTGTTCGCGTGTGCGGAGGAACTCGATGTTGTCCTGCTGTTGGACGAGGGCGACGCCGTGCTGACGCAACGGACCAGCGTGCGCAGCGCGAACGATCGGTACGCCAACCTCGAGACCGACTACCTGCTGCAGCGGCTGGAATCCTATGAGGGCATCCTGCTCGTAACGACGAACGCGAGCGACCGCATCGACAGCGCGTTCCAGCGCCGGATGGACATGGTGATCGATTTTCCGTTGCCGGGCGCGAGCGAGCGGTGGTCGATCTGGCAACTGCACTTGCCGGGCACGCACGACGTCGATCCTTCGCTGCTCGACGCGACTGCCCAGCGCTGCGAGTTGAGCGGCGGCCAGATTCGCAACGTCGCGCTTCACGCCTCGCTGCTCGCGCTCGAGTCGGATGAGGCGGTGGGCTCGCTGCATCTCGAGACAGCGATCGAGCGCGAGTACCGGCGCCAGGGCGCTCTCTCGCCACTGCGAGCGCGGAGCGGAGTGCGCTGACGATGGCCGCCGGCGCGACCAAGTCGTTGTCGAGCCCTGCGCCGGGATCGTTCACTCCGGCGCCGGCGCCGCAGGCCGCGCGTTCGCCGAGCAGCGCCACGGTGTCGCCGCAGTCGGGGACGCCATTCCTGCGTCTCGCGCCGCTCTCGCCCGTCACCCCCGGTGGCGCGGCCGGGGGCGTGCGCGAGCTACTGGCGCGCGAATCTGGTGCGCCGCTCGCGGTGCCCGTGAAGGCCGCGCTCGAGCGGAGCCTGGGCATCGACCTGTCGTCCGTGCGCGTGCACCAGGGTGCGGGCGCAGAGGCGCTCGTGCGGGCGCGAGGTGCGCGCGCCTTCGCCGTGGGATCCCACATCATGCTCGGTGTTGGCGAGCGCGCCGACGATCTCGCGCTCATCGCGCACGAGGTCGCGCATGTCGTGCAGCAGCAGGGAGGGGCGACCGTGCAGCCCTACGGCGCAGCCACCGCGAGTGATGGCTTCGAACGTGAGGCGCACGGCGTATCGGCGGCGGTGGTGAGCGGAAGACCCGCGGTGGTTCGTGAGCGTACGTCGCCGCGGCCACAGTTCCTGTTTGGCTGGGTCAAGAAGGGTCTCTCGGCAGTGGGCGGCGCGATCAGTGATGCGGCGAGCGCCGTCGCTGACGCGGTGGGCAACGTGATCGGACTGGCACTCGATTTCATTCGCGACCACGCGCGACTGATCCCGGGTTACGATTTGCTCGCCTTCGTGCTCGGCAAGGATCCGATCACGCAGGCCCACGTCGATCGGTCGCCGGTCAATCTGGTGAAAGGGCTGATGGGGTTGTGGCCTGGCGGCAGCCTCATCTTCGACGCGTTGCAGGCGCACGGCATCATCGCGAAGGTCGGCGCGTGGTTGAGCGTGAAGCTCGACACGCTGATGTCGATCGTGAGCGGGATCGGATCGGCGCTCGACCGGTTCCTCCACACGCTCGGGGCGGGCGACCTGCTCGACCTCGGCGGCGCGTACGATCGCGCGAAGGCGATCTTCTCCGTGCCGGTCGGTCAAGCGCTTGCCTTTGTCGGTGGGCTCGCGGCCGAAGTGCTCGGCTTCATCCGCGACGCGATTCTGATTCCCGTCGCGAAACTCGCCGAAGGGACAAACGGCTACAACCTGCTCAAGGCGGTGCTGGGCAAGGATCCGATCACCGGTGAGGCGGTGCCGCAGGACGCCGAGACGCTGATCGGCGGCTTCATGAAGTTCATCCATCAGGATGAGATCTGGGAGAACATGCAGAAGGCGAAGGCGATTCCGCGCGCCTTCGCCTGGTTCAAGAAGGCGATGTCGGAGCTGATGGGCTTCGTGCGCGCCATCCCGGACACCTTCATCAACGCGCTCAAGTCGCTCGACGTCGCGGACATGATCCTCATTCCGCGCGCGTTCGCCAAGCTCGGCAAGGCGTTCGGGACCTTCGCGCTCAAGTTCATCTCGTGGGCCGGCGGGACGATCTGGAACCTGCTCGAGATCATCTTCGACGTCGTGAGTCCCGGCGCGCTGACGTACATCAAGAAGACCGGCGCGGCGATCAAGAGCATCTTCAAGAATCCGATCCCATTCGTCGGCAACCTGGTCAAGGCGGCGAAGCTCGGCTTCAACAACTTCGCGGACCATTTCGGGGAGCACCTGAAGAAGGGGCTGATCGATTGGCTCACCGGCTCGCTCCCCGGCGTTTACATCCCGAAGGCGTTCACCCTCGGCGAGATCGTGAAGTTCGTCTTCTCGGTGCTCGGGTTGAGCTGGGCGAACATCCGCGGCAAGCTGGTAAAGGTCGTCGGCGAGACGGCGGTGAGCCTGATGGAAGCCGGCTTCGACATCGTTCTGACGCTGGTGCGCGAAGGGCCGGCCGCGGCGTGGGACAAGATCAAGGCGCAGATCGATGCGCTCAAGGATCAGGTCATCAACGGCATCATCGGGATGGTCGTCGAGGCGATCGCCACCAAGGCCGTGCCGAAGATGATCGCGATGTTCATACCCGGGGCGGGATTCATCTCGGCAATCGTCTCGATCTACGACACCGTCATGGTGTTCGTGGAGAAGATCTCGAAGATCATCGAGGTGGTGACCGCGTTCGTCGACTCGATCGTCAACATCGCCGCGGGGCAGATCGGCGGTGCGGCGAAGAAGGTCGAGAGCGTGCTGGCCAACCTGCTGTCGCTCGCGATCAGCTTCCTCGCGGGCTTCGCGGGGCTCGGCAAGATCGCCGACAAGATCATGGGGGTAATCGTCAAGGTGCGCGATACGGTCGACAAGGGATTGGACGCGCTCATCGACTGGATCGTGACGATGGCGAAGAAGCTGTTCGCCAGGGCGTTCGGGAAGAACAAGGACGACAAGCGGACGGACGCGGAGAAGCTCGCTGACCTCGGCAAGGCGAAGACGGAAGCCGAGGCGTTGCAGAAGAAGCCTGGCATCGGCGAGGCCGAGGTGAAGGCGGGGCTGCCGGCAATCCAGAAGAAGTACAAGCTGACGTCGATCGACCTGAAGGTCGACAGTCAGGACCAAGCAAAGGAAAAAGTCCACATCCATGTTGCCATAAACCCCGAGCTCGACACGGAGGGAACGGAAGTCGAGATCGGTGGGGTGCTCTACGTGAAGGCCACGAACAGCACACCACCGCAAGGAAGCTCGGTGGGTGCGCTGAAAGCGGCTCGATCGAACTCGCCGAAGCAGTACGAACGGAATGTGACCGCAGCCCTCGAAGGGGCCACGAAGCTCACCGCAACTCGAGGCGACCTGCCCGCAACCTTCACGGAGGGCACGCTCCTCGAGCAGGCGCAGGTTGGCGAGAACCCGATGCGTCGAAACCCCGATCTCTTGCTGATGCAGGGCGGCAAGATCGAAATCTTCGAGGTTACGCTCGATTCCGAATTCCAGGTCGGACGGCCGTCGCCCGGGAGCGGTGTCTCGGCGAAGCGGATGCAGCTTGCGGGCAATGTACACACACTGTCGCAGCTGTACCCCGAGGTCCCCATCGTCTACAACATCCGGGTGCCGAAGAACGCGCCCCCACATGTCACGGAGGAACTCGCGGCCGAGCTCATGTCGATGAATCGGGATCGCAGACAGGGCAAGGCACTCAGCCCTGTGCAGATCATCTGGCGACACGACTGATGTCAGCGACTACCGGCGACTTGCCTCTCGTTTCCTGCATCATGCCGACGGCCAATCGCCGCCGGTTTGTCCCGCTCGCCATCGCGTACTTCCTGCGCCAGGACTACACCGAGCGCGAGCTGGTCATCGTGGACGACGGTAGCGACCCCGTGGAAGATCTCGTTCCGCTCGATCCCCGCATCCACTATCTCCGCCTCGCCGCCGGCATGTCGCTCGGCGCCAAGCGGAACTTCGCCTGCGAACAGTCGCGCGGCGCAATCATCGCGCACTGGGATGACGACGATTGGCAATCGCCGCGTCGTCTCACCGTGCAGATGGACGCCATGCGTGACGCGAGCGTGGAAGTCTGCGGCATCGATCATTTGCTGTTCTATCAACCCGAGACCGCACGCGCCTGGGAGTACACGTATCCCGCGGGGCAGCGATGCTGGCTGTCCGGGAGCACGCTTGTGTACCGGCGCCGGTTCTGGGAGACGCATCGCTTCGCCAGCGTCAACGCTGGTGAAGATGCAAAGTTCGTGTGGAGTGGCGAGCCGCGCGTCATGCGCGCGCTCGGCGATCACACCTTCCACGTCGGCATGGTTCACAACCGCAACACCAGCCGCAAGCATACCACTGGGCGCTGGTGGCGCGAAGTGCCCGCCGACACGATCACGACGCTGCTCGGGCCGGATGCGGAGGCGTACGCCACTTCCGCGAACGCGCCCGTCGGCTCCGACGTGCGGGCCACGCCTGCCACGCGGTCCACGCCTGTCACGCGCGCCATCGTCGCATCCGTCAGCGAGCCGACGGCGGTGCCTGCGCGCGACGCATCCCACGAGGCCACGCCGATCCGCAACGTGTTCGCGTGCCTCGTGCACGAACGGCCAGACTGCGTGATCGACCTCGTGCGCAACCTCCGTCACATGGATCCCGCGTCCACGGTGTTGCTGTACAATGGCGGGCCGGACACCACGCTGCTGTCCGACCGCGCCCACCTCGAGCAGCTCGGCGCAGTGGTGCATCCCACGCCGCGCGCGGCAAAATGGGGCACGCTCCACGGCTTCGCGCTCGACAGCATGCGCTTCGCCCGGACGCTCGGCCCATTCGACACGATGACGATTGTCGACTCCGATCAGCTCGCCCTCCGTGCGGGTTACTCGACGGTGCTCGCGCGGCACCTGCACGGGCAGTCCGGCGTGGGCATGTTGGTGAACAGTCCGGGCGTACAGCCCCGCACCACACGCGTCGCGCCAGCGATGGCCGCGTGGCGTGAGGTGGACCGTTGGCGCCCATGGTTGCGTCGCTTCCCGGACGGTGAGGCGAAGTGGGTGCACTGGAGCTTCTGGCCGTCCACCGTCTTCACGGCCGACGCATGCGGAGCGCTCGTCGACCTCTTCGATGGCGACGACCAGCTCCGCGCTATTCTTGCCGAATCAAGGCTCTGGGCCACGGAGGAGATTCTCTTTCCCACACTCGCTGCGCTGCTCGGCTTCCGCATCGACGCGAACCCGTGCAGCCATGAGTTCGTGCGCTATCGGGTCGGCTACTCCTCGTCCCAGCTCACCACGGCGCTTCGGCGAGCCGACGCGTACTGGATGCATCCGGTGCCGAGGCGATACAACGACACGCTGCGCCATCAGGTGCGCGAGCGATTCGATCACTATCAGCCGCCGAGGCCCAGCATGGTGCCAGCGATTGCCGACGCGTCCGTCTTCCTCCCGATGGCCGTGCTCTCGCAGATGAAGGCTATCGAGGGATGGCTCGAGGAGGACGAAGCCGATCTGTTGATCGGCGCGGTGCACGCCAGCTGCCGGAACGGACGCCCGCTCGGTGCGATCGTGGAGATCGGGAGCTACTGCGGTCGCTCGACCGTCGTGCTGGCGCATGCGGCGCGAGCGTTCGGCGCGGATCAGCGGGTCGTCGCCATCGATCCACATCTCGGCCAGGTCGGCGCGGCGGATCAACGCATTAGCCAGGTCGCGCCCTCACGCGAGAAGTTTCTCCGAAACATCGCCGCCGCCGACGTGGCCGACATGGTGGAACTCGTGGAGCAATACTCCACGCAGGTCGCGTGGGACCGCCCGATCGGCCTTCTCTTCATCGACGGGCTGCACGACTACGTCAACGTCTCGCGCGACTTTGCGCACTTCAGGCCCTGGATAGCCTCGCGCGGCTACGTGGCGTTTCACGACTACGCCAACTACTACCCCGGCGTGCGTGCCTTCGTCGACGAGCTGCTCGCGGGCGGCGAGTACGAGATGGTCAGGCTCGTCCGCAGCATGATGCTCGTTCGCCGCGTGGGCTGACGCCGCGCGCGACTTCGCTTCGAGCGACGCGGCCACGGTGGTCGGGCGGATGCAAGCTATGCCACCGGGACTGTGAACCACTTCGACCCAACACGAGCTCCCTATGAACACGCATCTGCGCCACGCAGGTCGTCTCACCGCCCTGGCGATCGTCATTGGCGCCGCCGCTTGCTCCGGTGCGGGCTCCAAGCCGGCCGATACGACACATTCGTCGCAATCGGCGGCAACCGCCGGCGACTCGGCAGGCATGATCGCGCAGAACCTCACGAAGTTCGATACCCTGGACTTCAACATTTTCAGCCACCAGCAATTCGACCGCTTCAAGGAACGTCATGCGGAGGACATCACGGTCACATGGCCCGATGGCCACGACACTCACGGGCTGTCGAAGCACATCGAGGACATGAAGGCCTGGGACAACCAGACCTACATGAAGCAACTCGGCCTTGCCCCCTGAAGTGGCGAGCGGCCACCGAAAGACGCCGACGCGAGCAGCGCCGGAATGAGCACGATCAGTCGAGTTGCCTTCATGACTGCCTCCTCCCGGGATCCGACGCTCTTCCCGCCCGTCGGTGATGGACGTCATCACCCGCGGAAGGACAGCGTGGCTTGTGGCTTGCCGCAAGAGACTTCGTCTACCGAGAGACGTCGTCTACCGCATCGCGCGCAACGCTGGCGGATCGCACGTGCCGCCGGACGCCCAAGAGCGTCATGGCGATGGCGAGTCCAAGCAGGAAGCCACTGACTGGGTCGAGGACAGATTCCGGAAGCCCAAGCGTCCGGCGCATGACGTAGCCCCCGACATTGGCGACGACGAGCGCCATCATGCCGAGGGTGAGCAGCTTGTTGGGGTGTTCATCCCGCGCGTTCATGCACATGGTGAGGCTCCTAAGCGGTGAGGTAATACCACGCCATCAGGCCGAGCTTGACGAGGAGGAATGCGGCGCCGATCGCGAGCAGGTCCCATCGCGCGACGTGGTTCACGTAGTACTGGTACATGAAGAGGAGCAGCGCCGCTTCGGCGGCGACGGTACTCGAAGAAGCGCTCGTCGAGCAGCCGGTCGAGAAAGGGGAGTTTCATCGTTTGCCTTTCAGCGTGAAGATCTCGTCGGTGGAGCATCCGAAGACGCGCGCGAACGCGAGGGCCAGGGGCAGGCTCGGCACATAGCGGTCACACTCAATGGAATTGATGCTCTGTCGCGAGACGCTGACGGCGTCCGCGAGTTCCTGTTGGGTCCAGCCGCGCGCGGTGCGCAGCTCCTTGATGCGATTGATGACGGTCGTTGGCATGTCAAGTGTGCTTTACATCGCAAGATGCTGACGTGCGGCACGAATGTCAAGTATGCTTGTCATGTGGCCGCTGAATCGCTACGTGTCGTTGATGGAGCACAGCGAAGGGCCCGTACCTGCTGTTGCGCGGATGGTGTCGCGCTTGCAGTAAGCACGGTGCGCCCCGGATTCGTCGCGCCGGTCGTCTCGCACGCTCGTAGCAGCCTCGTCCGTCCAATCCTCATTTCACCCATAGCTCGCCGATGATGTTCGCGACACCCGAGGCGCTGGCGAACTTCGTCGAACCATGGGCGAAGTTCCACAACCATTCGAAGGTCGCCGCAACGGTCGTGACGTTCCTGCACGTCGCCCCCATTGTCGTGGGCGGTGGCTTCGGAATATTTCTCGACCGCGCGACGCTTCGGCTGAAGCACGACGATCCATACGCGGGTGAGCGCCATCTGCTCGAACTGCGCGCCGTGCACCCCTATGTGACCAGCGCGCTTGCGCTCTCGATCGCCAGCGGGATTGCGCTGCTGGCCGCGGACCTCGACACGTTTCTCGGTTCGTGGGTCTTCTGGCTCAAGATGGGGCTCATCGTGCTGCTGTTGACCAATGGCTTGTTCATGACGCGCCTCGAGAAGGCGCTGCAACGCGTGAGCGAGGAACCGGCAAGCGACGTAAGCGCCCTGCGGGCGACGACGCTCTGGGACCGGCTCAGGCTGGTCGCGATCTTCAGCCTCGTCCTGTGGCTGACCATCACGCTCGCCGGCGTCACACTCGTCAACGTGTCGTGACTCGCGTCCAACCATCGCATCGCACGCGCATCGCATGACGCGTCCGTGAATTGATTGGCGCCCACCACTGGCGTATGGTTCGTACTCGCCCGTTGCCACACCTCGATCACCAGACATCCCGCACGTGATACGGTTCCACGACCGCCCCGTCTTTCCCCGGGGCTTCCGCTGTGCCAGCCGGAACGTCGGCCTCAAGCCAAACGCCAAGGACCTCGCGCTCTTCGCGAGCGACGTCGATGCCGCAGCCGCGGCGGTCTTCACGCGCAATCAGTTTCCGGGTGCGCCCGTGGTGTTGGGCCGAGAGACGATACGTGGCGGACGGTTGCGTGCGATCGTCGCGAACAGCAAGGTGAGCAACGTCGCTACAGGTGAGCGCGGGGTGGAGAACGCGCGCCGCATGGCCGCCGCTGCCGCCGTGGAACTCGGTACCGCCCCCGACCGCGTGCTCGTCAGCTCGACTGGCGTCATCGGCGTTGCTCTTCCCATCGATCTCATCGAACGCGGCATTCGCGGCATGTCGGGCGACTTCGGTGACGATCCGCTCGTCGGCGCGGAGGGGATCATGACCACCGACACGTTTGCGAAAGCGCTGTCGGTGAGCGTCGGCGCCGCGACGATCACGTGGGTCGCGAAGGGCTCGGGGATGATCGAGCCGAACATGGCGACGATGCTCGTCTACATCTTCACCGACGCCGAGCTCGACGCCACATCGCTCGATGCGATGCTGCGCCAGGCGGTGGACGTCTCGTTCAACATGCTGTCCGTCGATAGCGATACGAGCACCTCGGACACCTGCGCGATTCTGGCAAACGGGCTCGCGGGCTCGGTGGATGCCGCCGCCTTTTCCGCCGCACTGACGGCGGGCTGCATCCGGATGACCGAGATGCTTGCGCGCGATGGTGAAGGGGCGACGCACTTGCTCCGTGCCATCGTCAAAGGCGCCGCGAGCACTGCCGAGGCGCGTCGCGTGGCGAAGTCGCTCATCAACTCGCCGCTGATCAAGACGATGGTCTATGGCGCGGATCCCAACGTGGGACGCATCCTGATGGCGGTGGGGAAGTGCGTCGACTGCACGATCGTGCCGTCGTCCACCAGCGCATCCATCAATGGCTTCGAGGTGCTCCGCGCTGGCCAGCGCCTCGAGTTCGACGACGCGATCGTGCGCGCCGCACTGGGCGTCGAGGCCGTGGATATCGAGGTGACGCTCGGCGTCGGCGACGGCCAGGCGACCGCGTATGGATGCGATCTCACCAAGGGCTACATCGACGAGAACGCCGCGTACTACTCCTCGTGACGAGCGGGTGACTCAGCCTGTGGCAGGAGGATGGTGAACGTCGTGCCGCCGCCGGGCGTGCTGTCCACCTCGATGTGCCCGTTGCTCTGCTTCACGATCCCGTAGACCGTCGACAGACCCAACCCAGTCCCCTTGCCCGGTTCCTTCGTGGTGAAGAACGGCTCGAATAGCCGGCGCAGTATCTCTGGTTGCATGCCGACGCCGGTGTCGCTCACCGACATCAACAGATAGCTGCCGGGCTGTACCCACGGATGGGACTCGGCGCTGGTCGCGTCGATTTCGATGTTGCGCGTCTCGACGGTCACCTTCGCTCCATCGAGCATCGCGTCCCGTGCGTTGACGGCGAGATTCACGATCACCTGGTCCACCTGTCCGGGATCGGCGAGGACCCATCGGAGGTCCGGCGCCAGATCGGTTCGCAGCTCGACATGGCCGGGGAGGAGACGACCAAGGATATTCTTGCCGCGCCGACCGCCAACGTCTCCTCCTCCGGCTACCTCGCCGCTCCTCCCCGCGGGTCTGCTCGGACCGGTGCGCCTGGTCACCGAGGTGCGCGTGGTTGCGGGCGCGCCCAGCGTGAGAAAGGAGGGACGGCGTCGTGGCGACACTTGATCGGCGCGATCGGCGGGAACTTCGCGCTGAACTTGTGGGCGCCGCGTTCTGATTCACGCGCTGGCCGATGACCTCGTGTTCATCTCGTCCTGCTGGATGACAGACTAGTTGCGTGGATGGGCTTCTGTTGCAGACCGATCGCCTCGAGATCGACACTCGCCAGATCCGCGATCATCGTAGAGTACGGGCACCATGGAGTGCATCCTACTACGGTTCGTAACGTCATTTGATCCAACGCCCGCGCACTGGGTAGTGCGTCAGTTTGGCCGTGACAGAAGTTGATCGCTGGGCCGTTCGCGCTATGATACAAGTATCATACGAGCCGAACTGAAGGAAGCGCTGCGGGACCAAGCCCAGCAGAAGGCCATGGCATCCACCGTAGGCGAGCTACGCAAGTTGCTGCGCTCCATGGTTCAGGTGATTCGGACCGCGACCCGCGCCGATGACCGAGAACAAGCCCGCATCTACGCCTCCGTGTTCCTGGCGTGGCAGACAGCGCGAACGAGGTATATGCGTCGCTCGATGCTCGTATGGCCGCCAGCAATGAGCGCATGCGGCGGTGGAAAGAGGACCCGTCCACGGCGACCGTTGCCGCAGTGAAGGCGGATATAGCCGAAGGCCAGCGCGACAGCGCTATGCTCATGGCACGACTGAATGAAACGCCCGCGCAACGGCGCGCTCGCGCGAAGGCTCTGAATGCTCAGCGGACAAAGTGTGACCTCGCCAAGCGCTCCACGAACATCTTCATGTCAGGCCATTAGCCGTGCCCAAGAAGCCCGCCAAGCTCAGACCGGACGCTGCGGAAATCGCCTTCCGTGTCATGCAGGAAGCAACAGGGGACGCGCCGAAAACGCTGCCTCCAAGCGAACGCATGGACAGGAAAGAAAAGAATCAGGAGGCCGTGAAGCGGGGCGCTGTTGGCGGCAGGCGGGGCGGCAAGGCGCGCGCTCGGGCACTCACGAAAGCGCAGCGGTCAGATATTGCTCTGAAGGGGGCCCAGGCTCGCTGGAGCAAGCGCAAAAGCGACGAATAGGCCACTGCGTGGCTACTCACCGATCATCGCCTTCCACTGGTCGACGGTCAGCTTCATCTCGACATGCCCCGGGCGGCTGCCCAGAGGGTACTTGGTGTCGGGCCGTTTGACGTGGGCGATGAATGGCGGTGCGTTCGCTTCGCGAAACGCGATGATCGTCGGCATTGTCGGGATGAGATTGTGCTCACACTCATCGAGCCTGTGACCAATCAGCATAAACAGTGCGAGCCCACCCCGCATTGCTGCGTCACGTTGGAGGGCGACGCGCCGTATCGCCTTGTTGTGAGATAGCGCGATCCACCCGCGCTTAGCAACCTCGGGCAGCCAAACTTCGTCGCGTGTTCTTGGAGTGAAATGGTCGTCGTGCTTCTCGACACGATAGCCGGCGGCACGCATCGCGTGCGGGATGCTTTTCCCTAGCAGGTTGCTGAAATACAGCGATTTAAGAGCAAATGAGGCATTGGAACTGCC
>DAIUFP010000023.1:0-70624 GCA_036844565.1 Gemmatimonadaceae bacterium
ACCACTTCCTGCGGCTCGGCGTGAAGCCTGGCATCACCGGGCTCTGGCAGGTGTACGGGCGCAGCGACGTGATGGACTTCGAGGAAGTGATTCGTATGGATCGGGAGTACATTGATCGTTGGTCGATCGGACTCGACTTCAAGATTCTCTGCATGACAGTTCCCGCCGTGTGCTCCAGGACAGGGGCGTTCTAGCCACCTGCGGTTCCCTTCCATGTGGGAACCTTGCCAACGCCTGTGATCGGTCGCACGATCCGTGACTGACGGCGGCGTTGGTGCCTCGGTAGCCAACCGTTCATACTAAAACAAAGTCAATGCGTCGAGTGCGAAACCGGATATTCTTTCTTTCCGATTTGCTTCTGCTGCCTGTGGCGGTCGTTGTTGCGTATACAATACGCTTCGAAGGGGCCAGTTGGGGTCCTGACACCAGCGAGAGCCTCGTGCGGTTCATGGTGGCGTCACTCCCCGTCAAATTGCTCATCCTGTACGGATTGGGCATGTACGCGCGTCTGTGGCGATATGCCAGCATCACCGATCTTGCGCTCATCGCCCGCGCGAGCGCGATCTGTGGCGTGGCCAGCGCGATACTGGGCGGCATTCTATTGCCGCGCGCGGGCTTCATCCCTGCGCGCATTCCGCTTTCCGTTCTGATCCTCGATGCCGGCCTGACGGGCATCTTCGTCGGACTGCCACGATTTGCGACGCGCGTCGGCATGCGAAGGGCGCGGCTGGAGGGCTCGCGGCCGGCAATCGTCGTCGGCGCCGGCGCAGCCGGCGGACTGATTGTCCGCGAATTGCTGGAGAACGCGCAACTCGGAATCATGCCTGTCGGCATCGTGGACGACGACCCGCTCAAGCAGGGCCTGCGGCTGCACAACGTGCCGGTCCTGGGTACGCTTGCGAATCTTTCGAAGATTGCGCAGCGCTACAATGCGGCGGACGTCATCATCGCCATTCCATCCGCACCGGGAAGGGTCATTCGCGAGGTGGCGCGCAGTGCCAGCGAGAGTGGGCTCCAGACGCGCACCGTCCCGGGAATTTACGAGATACTCGCGGGGAACAAGCTCGTCAGTGCGCTGCGCAGCATCGAGATTCACGACCTGCTGCGCAGGGAGCCTATCACCACGGATATCGAGCAGGTGCGATCGCTGGTGACGGGCCAGACCGTACTGGTCACCGGCGCGGGTGGGTCCATCGGTGGGGAGCTGTGTCGCCAGCTGGCGCGCCTGGAGCCCGCGCGCATCGTCGCACTGGGCCGCGGCGAGAATTCGATCTTCGAGCTGCTTCAGGAAATGCACCGGGATTTTCCAGGCACGCGCGTGGACCCCATCATCGCCGACGTGCGGGACGAACGTCGCATGCAACGCGTGTTCTCCTCGCACCGCCCGTACTCGGTGTTTCATGCGGCGGCACACAAGCATGTGCCGCTCATGGAGGCCAACGTGGGCGAGGCCATCCTCAACAACGTGCTTGGCACCAGAAACGTCGTGCAGTGCTCGGCGCTCTGCGAGGCGGAGCACTTCGTGATGATCTCGACCGACAAGGCCGTGCGGCCGACGAGCGTCATGGGCGCGACGAAGCGGATCGCCGAGTACATCGTGCATGAAGTGGCGGAAGAACACAGTCGCTATGTCGCGGTGCGTTTCGGAAATGTCCTTGGCAGTCGAGGAAGCGTGGTACCGACGTTCATGCGGCAGATCGCTGCCGGGGGGCCGGTGACCATCACGCACCCCGACATGACGCGTTATTTCATGACGATTCCGGAGGCGGTCCAGCTGGTTTTGCAGGCCGCCGCGCTGGGTGAGCACGGCGAGGTGTTCGTCCTCGACATGGGTGAACCCGTGCGGGTGCTCGACTTGGCGACGGACATGATCAGGCTTTCCGGGCTCGAGATCGGTACCGACATCGAGATCAAGTTCCTCGGCACGCGTCCGGGCGAGAAACTGTACGAGGAGCTGTTCTTCAGCGATTCGGTCGCCGTTCCCACGACGCACGAGAAGATCCTGCGCGCGCGCGATTCTGCCTTTCCGACAGACGGGCATGAGATGATCGAGCGGCTCATCCACGCCGCGACAACGAATACCTCGTCGAGCGGACTCCGCGCCCTCATTGGCGCTCTGGTGCCGGAGTACGCCGGCACCATGGACACGGGTGAATTCTCGCTTCCCGCCGCTCCGCTCGTGAGCACGTCGCGAGCATGATCTGGATGGGCGAATGCGCTGGTGAGGGCAACCCATGACGCATCACGACGACTGACGACCGCGGCGCCCAGCGCTTTCCGTCGGCCTTGGATATGTTGGATTGCCACTGGCCCTGGAGTCCGCACGCAGCGATTACCGCGTGATTGGCTTTGACATCAGTGACCGCGTGGTCGACGGCATCAACGCTGGGCGCAGCCACATCCGCGACGTGCCCAGCGCTGACCTCGCCGCACAGGTGGCAAGCGCCAGGGTGGCGGCGACGACGGACTTTGCGCGCTTGGTCGAGTGCGACGTGATCTCGGTGTGTGTGCCGACGCCCTTGAACAAGATCAAGGATCCGGATCTCAGCTACATCATCGCCGCGGGCCAGGCGATCCGCGCGACGTTGAGGCCGGGTCAGCTCATCATCCTGGAAGGCACGACCTTTCCTGGTACCACGCGCGAAATCCTTTTACCGGTGCTTGAGGAGTCCGGCCTGCGGGCGGACCAGGACTTCTTCCTCTGTTTCAGTCCTGAGCGCGTTGATCCGGGCAACGTAACGTGGCACACGCGCAATACCCCGAAGATACTGGGAGGCGTGACTTCCGCATGCACCGAAGCAGGACTGTCCATATATTCGCGCATCTTCGACACGATGGTGCCGGTGGAGAGCGCAGAGGCTGCGGAACTGGTGAATGTCTACGAGAACACCTTCCGCATGATCAATATTGCCCTCGCGAACGAGCTAAGCTAGCCCAGGCGTGCGAGAAGCTGGGGCTCGACGTATGGGGCGTCATCGATGCGGCAGCCACCAAGCCATTCGGTTTCATGAAGTTCACGCCGGGTCCCGGACTCGGCGGACACTGCATCCCGCTGGATCCGCATTACCTCGCCTGGAAGATGCGCACGCTGTCGTACAAGACGCGCCTGATCGACCTGGCGAGCGAGATCAACACGGAGATGCCGGAATACGTGGTGGACAAGATCGTGGATGCGCTCAACCTGGAGGGCAGGGCAGTGATGGGCAGCCACGTCCTTGTCCTGGGCGTCGCGTACAAGAAGGATGTCGATGACCCCTCCTGCGTTATTTGATCCATCCGCGTTAGACGCGGGATCTCGGCCACTAAATCCTTCCGCGGTTGGGTCGATTGACGTGGACTGGCGTATGTGCGGTGGGGCCCCAACGAGAACGACGAGATGGTGCATGATGGATTCACCAGCGGAGATGCGAAATGAGCACGGTGTTTGTCACTGGCGGAGCGGGTTTCATCGGATCGGCGTTGGTGCGCCGGCTCATCGGTCGCACGACGCATCATGTCGTCAACCTCGATAAGCTGACGTATGCGGCCGACCTGGAAGCCGTTGCGTCAGTGGCGTCGGATCCGCGGTACCGCTTCGAGCAGGTCGACATCTGCGACGCACCGCGCCTGCGCGCCCTCTTCGTCGAGTATCACCCGCAGGGCGTGATACATCTCGCGGCGGAATCGCATGTTGATCGATCCATCGACGCACCAGACACGTTCATCCAGACCAACGTGGTGGGCACAACCACCCTTCTCTCCGAGTCTCTGGCGTACTGGCGAACGTTGTCCGCCAGCGAGCGCGATGCCTTTCGATTCGTCCATGTGTCGACGGACGAGGTGTACGGGTCGTTGCCGGCCGTGGGGCTGTTCACCGAGGACTCGGCGTACGACCCACGCTCACCGTATGCGGCCAGCAAGGCGGCTTCCGATCACATGGCAAGCGCCTGGTATCATACGTACGGATTGCCGGTGGTAATCACCAACTCCTCCAACAACTACGGACCTTTTCAGTTTCCAGAGAAGCTCATTCCGCTCGTCACTCAGCGCGCTCTGGCCGGCCAGACGCTCCCTGTGTACGGAACGGGAGCAAACGTGCGGGACTGGCTCTTCGTGGACGACCACGCCGAGGCGCTCACCATCGCGTTCGAGAGGGGTGTGGCTGGCCGATCGTATAACGTCGGCGCGCAAAGCGAACGACGGAACATCGACGTCGTGCGGAGCATTTGCCGGCTTCTCGACGAGCTGGCCCCCGACCCTGCCATCGGCGACCGCACTGAATTGATCACCTTCGTCGCGGACAGACCCGGGCACGACCAGCGTTACGCCATTGATGCGTCGCGCATCGCGCAGGAGTTGGGCTGGCGGGCATCGGTTGATTTCGAATCGGGACTTCGACGCACGATCGAGTGGTATATCGCTCACGGCGACTGGCTCGAGCGGATCAAGTCGGGGTCATACGCCGGAGGACGCCTTGGCCTCACCGCTGCGCCAGGCGGGCGGTGATGCGACGCGGAATCATCCTGGCGGGCGGATCTGGCACGCGCCTCCACCCCGTGACGCTCGTCGTCAGCAAGCAGTTGCTCCCGATCTACGACAAGCCGCTCATTTACTACCCCCTCACGACGCTGATGCTCGCGGGCATCCGTGACATTCTCCTGATCTCGACTCCGGAGCATCTGTCGCTCTTCCGTTCGCTCCTTGGCGACGGCTCCCAGTGGGGCATCAGCCTGACGTATGCGGAGCAGGCGACGCCGAACGGACTCGCGCAGGCCTTCGTGATCGGTCGCGAGTTCATCGCCGGGAAGCCGTCTGCGCTCGTGCTCGGGGATAACATCTTCTACGGGACCGGCCTGGCACAGCAGCTTCACGCCGCGGCGCGTGAGGAGCGAGGGGCGACGGTGTTCGGATATCGTGTGAGCGATCCCGAACGGTACGGCGTTGCGGAACTCGGTGAAGACGGTCGCGTCATCGGCCTCGAGGAGAAACCGTTGGTTCCGCGATCGAACTATGCGGTAACCGGACTGTATTTCTACGATGGCGATGCGGCGAACATTGCGCGAGACCTGCGACCCTCTGCGCGCGGCGAGTACGAGATTACCGACATGAATCTGGAGTATCTCAGGCGGGGGGCCTTGCGCCTCGAGGTGCTGCGGCGCGGATCGGTGTGGCTGGATACCGGGACGCACGATTCCCTGCACGACGCGTCGAGCTTTATTCGTACGATCGAGACGAGGCAGGGGACGAAGATCGCCGCGCCTGAGGAGATCGCATGGCGTATGCGCTACATCGATGACGACGCCCTTCTGCGTCTCGCCGCGCCACTGGCCAAGAGTGGCTACGGTATCTACCTCGAGTCCCTGCTCCATGAGCACAACGCGGAGGGCGCCTCGTGAACGTTGAAGCCACCGAAATTCCTGGTGTCCTCATCGTCCACCCGGACGCGTACACTGACGAGCGCGGCCTGTTCTACGAAACCTGGAGTCAGGCGCGCTATGCGCACGCCGGCATGCCAGAGACCTTCGTGCAGGATAACGTTTCGCGCTCCTCGCGCGGCGTGTTGCGGGGATTGCATTTTCAATATCCGCAGTCGCAGGGAAAGCTGCTGAGTGTCCTCGAGGGGGAGATATTCGACGTCGCGGTGGACATTCGCCGCGGTTCTCCCACGTTCGGGCGGTGGGTGGGCGCCACGCTGAGTGCTGCGAATCACGTCCAGCTGTATGTCCCCGCCGGGTGCGCGCACGGCTTCCAGGCACTATCGGATGAGGCAGTCGTACTATACAAATGCACCGAGTACTATCAGCACGGTTCAGAGCGTTCCGTGCTCTGGTCGGATGAAGAGTTGGCAATTCCCTGGACGTTGCCGCCCATTCTCTCCGCCAAGGACCGCACCGCTCCGCGCTTGCGGGCTATTCCAGAGAGTGCACTGCCCCCGTATACCCCGGCCGGGGTTTGATCCGTTGACCCCTCCGATTCTGTTGCACATCGTCGGCGCGCGTCCGAACTTTCCAAAGCTCGCACCCGTGCACCGCGCGGGCGTGGCACGCGGTCTCGAGCAGATCGTGCTGCACACGGGTCAGCACTATGAAGAGTCGATGCCCAGCTCGTTCTTCACGTCACTCGAGATTCCCGAGCCCGACATCAATCTCGCGGTCGGATCGGGGTCGCATGCGCAGCAAACGGCGCGAGTCATGGAGCGGATCGAGCCCGAATTGCTGCGCATTCGTCCCACTTGGGTGGTGGTGTATGGCGACGTGAACTCTACGCTCGCCGCGGCGGTGGTTGCGGCGAAGATCGCGCAACCCCTCGCGCACGTGGAGGCTGGGGCTCCGTAGTGGGGATCGCACGATGCCTGAGGAGATCAACCGATTGGTGACGGACCGCCTGGCGACTTTACTCCTGACGCCATCCCGCGACGCCGACGCACGGACAAGGCGTATCGCTCGTATGTGGATTCCCTGCTGAACGCGCCGCCCAGTCCCATCGTCATGGCAGAACGGGACCGGCTCAGGGCGGAAATTTCGGCGAGCAGCTCGACGATCGAAACCATCCTCCGTCGGGCGGCGCAGTCGCTCGGCGTGCTCACCCAGGAGCTTGGCGTCGCGCTGGGACCGCAGCTGGATGCAAGCGTCCTGCGCGCACTGGATCATGCCGGTACGGTTGCGGTTCTTCCGTCCGCCGCCGGCTACAGGGTGGCCGGATCGATGGTGTTGGACTGGCGACACTCGGATGCGCGCATGAGGGATCTGGCGCGCCTCATTCGCCGTACACGTGCCGAGACCGTCATCGTCTTCGGACAGGTCAAGAGTGCGCAGTTGGCCGGCATCGCCGAGATCAGCCTGCGCGCCGGCTGCGAGTTCCTTGCCGCTGCGCCATCGCAAGGAATACAGGGGGTTCGGTCAAGCTTCGTGTGGCGTGGTCCCTGTGCCTTCTTGCGGTCCGAGGCGCCCAAGCTGCATGCGCCACAGCTGCTCGCCAAGCGCTGCGTGGACGTCATTGGATCGCTGGTGGCGCTCGTAGCGGGTCTTCCGGTATGGGCACTCGTGGCACTAGCCATTCGTCTTGATTCGCCAGGCCCCATTTTCTTTCGACAGGAGCGCGTCGGACTCGGCGGGCGTCGCTTCCAGATGCTCAAGTTCCGAACCATGCGCGCTGGCGCGGATAGCGAGAAGCTCGAATTGGAGCACCTGAATGCTTCTGGCGACAGGCGCCTATTTAAGATTCCGAACGACCCGCGAATCTCACGTGTCGGTCGGTTCCTTCGGCAGTGGAGCCTCGACGAGCTGCCGCAATTCGTGAATGTGTTGTCGGGCCAGATGTCGCTCGTCGGACCGCGGCCCTTCTTCGAGGATGACTTCGTCGACTACGAGGATCACCACTTCCTGCGGCTCGGCGTGAAGCCTGGCATCACCGGGCTCTGGCAGGTGTATGGGCGCAGCGACGTGATGGACTTCGAGGAGGTGGTTCGAATGGACCGGGAGTACATCGATCGCTGGTCGATTGGACTCGATCTCAAGATTCTCTGCATGACCGTTCCCGCCGTGTGCTCCAGGACGGGGGCGTTTTAGGGGCGAAGGAACGCTGGCGGGGAGGAGACCTGCCAAAGAGCCAAAGTCTTGATGCTCGGCCGCGGCGGGCCGCCCTTGGTAGCCGCTTGTCATGGCATTTGCCGACAGGTAAGTTCAACCTTGCGTTCGAGATAGCCACTTTCGTTGGCATTCCAAATGAACGTATCCGGGCTGGCTCTGAGGCAGATAATCCTGTCGGGAAACAACGATGCATGCTGATTCATTGAAATGACCAAAGACGACTGGCTATCGTGCACTTTCGCTATCTGAGACAAACGTTTTCGAACGTTAGTGCGACTCGCGGCGTGTTAAGAGCGTCGCTTGGCATGACAACCGTCAGGGCGGAATTTCCGACCGCCTTCCGGGCGGCTGGCGCTTGAGGACGCTGGCCGGTCGTCTCACGACGATCCGGAACCGGGCGTTCTTCGCGTCCGATGTCGTGCTGCTGCCCGCGTGCGCCATAGTCGCCTTCCTGTCGCGCTACGAGGGCATCTGGACATCGGACGTCTACGCGCTTCTTCGGGTGTTTGTGCTGACCACGCTGCCGCTCAAGCTGGTCGCACTCTACATCCTCGGCATGTACAGGCGCCTGTGGCGCTACGCGAGCGTGAGCGACCTCGAGCGGCTGGTGGCCGGCGCGGCGGCAATCGCTGTGATCGATGCCGTCCTCGGCCTCTTCCTCCTCCCGTTCCTGCACCTGACTGCCACGCGGCAGTCGTACGCTGTTCTGCTACTCGATACGTGTCTCAGTGCGCTTGCCATCGCGCTTCCCCGCCTCATGGCTCGCGTGCTTGCCCGGCGAGATCGACGCTCCCGTCGCGGTGATTCGCGCCGAGCCATTGTCGTCGGCGCGGGAGTGGCGGGCGGCCTTATCGTGCAGGAGTTGGCGAAGAATCCGCAGCTTGGGATGCATCCCGTTGGCGTGTTGGACGACGATCCTGCCAAGCTGCATCTTCGCCTGCACGGCATACCGGTCATCGGACCACTGAGTGGGCTACAGAAGCTGTCAGTACAAGTTGGCGCGACCGACGTCGTGATCGCCATTCCGTCCGCATCCGGCCGGACGATACGCGGCGTGCTGCGTCAGGCAAGTGAAGCTGGTCTCACAACACGCACTGTTCCTGGGCTATACGAAATTCTCTCCGGCGAGAAGCAAGTCAGTTCACTTCGCCAGATCGAGATCCAGGATCTGTTGCGCCGGGACCCGATCAGAACCGATCTGGCACAGGTGGGATCTCTCGTGACCGGCCGCACGGTACTGGTCACCGGCGCGGGGGGATCCATCGGCAGTGAGCTATGTAGACAGCTGGCTCGCCTCGAACCGGCGCGCATCATTGCGGTCGGCCGCGGCGAGAATTCAATCTTCGAGTTGCTCCAGGAGTTTTCGCGCTCCTACCCCAATGTGCGGATTGAGCCGGTGATCGCCGACGTACGCGATCGCGTGCGGATGGATCGGGTGATCTCGACGCATCGGCCGTATTCGGTGTTTCACGCGGCGGCTCACAAGCACGTCCCGCTCATGGAAGCGAACGTCGCGGAGGCGGTACTCAACAACGTGCTGGGGACGCAGAACGTGGTGTCCCTGTGCGCGCAGTACGGCGTCGAGCACTTCGTCCTCATCTCCACCGACAAGGCGGTGCGTCCCACAAGCGTCATGGGAGCGACCAAGCGGATCGCCGAGCACCTGGTGCATCAGTACGCCAAGGGGCGCGACAGTTACGTGGCGGTGAGGTTCGGCAACGTGCTTGGCAGCCGCGGCAGCGTAGTGCCCACGTTCATGCGGCAGATCGCTGATGGCGGACCCGTCACGATCACGCATCCGGACATGACGCGATACTTCATGACTATTCCGGAAGCGGTGCAGTTGGTACTCCAGGCGGCGGCGCTCGGCAATCAAGGCGAAGTGTTCGTGCTCGACATGGGTCAACCGGTCCGCGTGTTCGACCTTGCTACCGATCTTATCCGTTTGTCGGGGCTCGAACCGGACGTCGACATTGAGGTCCGTTTCACAGGGATGCGTCCGGGCGAGAAGTTATTCGAGGAGCTGTTCTTCTCCGGAGTCGGGATCACGCCCACCGATCACCCGAAGATTCTCCGCGCACTGGACAGCGAGGCGTTCGACTTCGACGATGCACGGATCGACGCCCTGATCGAGGCCGCGCGTCGCCACCGATCGGCGGGCGAGATCCGCCGATTGATCGCCGCCGTCGTACCCGAGTACACCGGCACCCTTGACACCGGGGAGTTCAGTGTCGGCGCCGACGTCGAGGTCGCTCGCGACTGCAGTGACGACGATGGGCTGGGAGGTGAGACGCTGTCGATCGAGCCCGGCTCGCGGCAGGATATCGAGCAGGAAGGGGAACTCGTCCATGCGGTACCCGTCGGGAAGCGGTCGATGCGAATCTAGGCGCCTCCGCTCAGCCCGTCGCAGCGCACTCCTGGCCGCGCGCTCATTCGACGGCTTGCAGGAACCGTTCGCCGTCCCCCCATCTTGCGCCACCGACCTTTTCCCGCCGGTGCAGATGCCATTCAATGTCGTTCCATATCCGATGTATCGACCTGACGAGATTACATGCGTGTACTGATTGTTGGTGTGACAGGAATGTTTGGACACGCAGCCTTCCAGGTGCTGACGGGCAATCGCCGGCTCGAGGTGTGGGGTACGTTGCGGGCCCCAGGAGCCCGTCGGGCGTTTCAGGACGCGGTGCAGCAACGACTGATCGACAGCGTTGACGTCCTCGACGAGCGGGCGATAGTGACCGTGCTGAATCGCGTGCGCCCCGATGTCGTAGTCAATGCCGTCGGCGTGATCAAGCAGCTCGCGAGCGCGAATGACCCAGCGATCGTGCTTCCCATCAATGCGCTTTTCCCCCACCGCCTTGCCGGTCTCTGCGGGCTGGTAGGCGCGCGCCTGGTACACATCAGCACGGACTGTGTCTTCTCGGGGCGTGCTGGGCACTACACGGAAGCCGACATCTCGGATGCGGAGGACCTGTATGGCAAGTCGAAGTTCATTGGCGAGGTGCATGACCAGCCACACGTCATTACGCTGCGGACGTCTGGAATCGGGCATGAGCTGGGCTCGGCGCACGGCCTTCTTGAATGGTTCCTGGCGCAGGGTCCGACCGCTCAGGGGTACCGCCGCGCTATTTATTCCGGCCTTCCGTGGGTCGAGCTGGCGCGGGTGATTGGCGATATCTGCATTCCGCGCCCGGAACTTCGCGGGCTCTATCACGTGTCCTCGGCGCCCATCACGAAGTTCGATCTCCTCCAGCTGATCGCGAGCGCGTACGGAAAGGAGGTCACGATCGTTCCGAACGATTCGGTGCAGATTGACCGCTCGCTCGACTCGACCCGCTTCACGGCGGCGACGGGCTATGTCGCGCCGGCGTGGCCCGAGTTGGTAGCGCGCATGCACGATTCACGAGCCTGAGCCGCGGGGCTCCTCCAATGTTCGAAGACAAGACCTTCCTTATCACCGGTGGCACCGGCTCGTTCGGCAATGCCGTGCTCCGGCGCCTTCTCAAGACCGACGTCCGCGAAATCCGCATCTTCAGCCGCGACGAGAAGAAGCAGGAGGACATGCGCATCGCGCTGGCGAACGACCGGGTGAAGTTCTACATCGGCGATGTTCGCAACCTCGACAGCCTGAGGGAGGCGATGATCGGGGTGGATTCGGTGTTCCATGCGGCCGCGCTCAAGCAGGTGCCGTCGTGCGAGTTCTATCCGATGGAGGCGGTCCGCACGAACGTCCTCGGAACCGAGAACGTGCTGAACGCGGCGATCGCGACGCGCGTCAGGCGCGTCGTAGTGCTGAGCACCGACAAGGCGGTGTACCCGGTGAACGCCATGGGTATTTCCAAGGCGATGGCCGAGAAGGTGATGATCGCGAAGTCGCGCAATGTTCCGGCGGGCGGCCCCGTCATCTGCGCCACGCGCTATGGCAACGTGATGGCGTCGCGAGGATCGGTCATACCGTTGTTCGTCAATCAGATCAAGGCGGGGCTGCCGTTGACCGTCACCGACCCGCGCATGACGCGTTTCCTGATGTCCCTCGACGATTCCGTCGATCTTGTGTTCCACGCATTCGAGCACGGCCGTCAGGGAGACATCTTCATCCAGAAGTCGCCAGCGTCCACGGTCGGCGATCTGGCGACGGCGCTGACGGAACTGCTGGGCAGCACCAGCGCAGTACGCGTGATCGGCACCCGACATGGCGAGAAGCTGCATGAGGTCCTCGTATCGCGCGAAGAGCGCGCGCGGTCGGAAGACCGGGACCGCTACTTCCGCGTCCGCGCCGACGACCGCGACCTGAATTACGAGAAGTACTTCGTGGAGGGCGAGCAGCTGATCTCCGAGCTCGATGACTACACCTCGCACAACACGCATCGGCTCGATGTGCCGGCGATCAAGGCGCTCTTGACATCGCTCGATTACCTGAAGGGCGAACTGCATGCGTAAGGTGTTGACCCTCGTGGGCACGCGGCCGGAGCTCATCAAGATGAGCCGCGTCATCGCCGAACTGGATCGGCAGACGAAGCACGTGCTTGTGCATTCGGGCCAGAACTACGACTACGAGCTCAATCAGGTCTTCTTCGACGATCTCGAGATCCGCAAGCCGGACCATTTTCTCGGGGTGTCGGGCGATACGGCGTCGAAGGCGATCGCCGATGTCATTGCGAAGGCGGACGATGTCCTCGCACTCGAGCAGCCCGAGGCAGTGTTGTTGTACGGCGATACGAACACCTGCCTTGCCGTGATCGCCGCGAAGCGCCGCAAGATTCCGGTCTTCCACATGGAAGCGGGGAATCGCTGCTTCGATGAGCGCGTCCCCGAGGAGTTGAATCGCAAGGTCCTGGATCACCTGAGTGATATCAACCTGGTGCTCACGGAGCATGCGCGCCGGTATCTCATCGCCGAGGGCATCCGTCCCGAGACGATCATGAAGACGGGCTCGCACATGCAGGAGGTGCTGGGCTACTACCGCGCGCGCATCGACGCGTCGGATGTGCTGGAACGCGGCGGCCTGACGCCATCGCAGTTCTTCATCGTCAGCGCGCATCGGGAGGAGACTGTCGATACGCCGGCCAACCTGCGCAAGCTCGTGGACATGCTCCACGGTCTGGCCGAGGAGTACGGGCATCCGGTGATCGTTTCGACGCACCCCCGGACGCGGCAACGGCTTGACGTGCTCGAAGGAGGCGTCGCACACCCGCTGATTCGCTTCCTGCCGCCGTTCGGGTTTCTCGATTACGTCAAGCTACAGATGAACGCGACCTGCGTCCTGTCGGACAGCGGCACGATCACGGAAGAGGCTACACTCCTGAACTTGCCGGCCGTCACGATCCGGGATTCCCACGAGCGTCCGGAGGGGATGGACGAAGGCACGCTCGTGATGTGCGGCCTCGAGCGGATCCACGTACTGGATGCCGTCCGCGTCGTGACGAGCCAGTACGACCGCGAGCGTCGCGCCTTCGCCGTCGTGTCCGACTACGAGGCGGGCGCGGTGTCGAAGAAGGTTGTGCGCATCGTGCTGAGTTACATCGATTACGTGAACCGCACGGTGTGGCGCGTCTGATGTCGGTCGCACCACTACATCCACCGCTCCCTCTTGTCGCCGATGCTCCCACGCGTCGGGAGCGCGTGCTTGCGGTCGCCGTGGCGGTATTCCCCTCGGGGAAGTCGGCGCGGAATGTCGGCTGGAACCTGCTCGGCGGCCTTTTCGCTGGGGTGGCTGTCGTGGTCGCGACGCCGGTCTACGTCGCGCGCCTCGGCCTCGAGGGCTACGGAATTGTCGGGTTGTGGCTCGTCATGCAGGTGATGCTGGGCATCCTCGATATCGGGATGGGTGCGACGGTGGTGAAGGCGTTTGCCGGCTCCGGGCCGAACGCAGAGGGGCAGGCTTTTCGACGCGACCTGCTGCGGACACTCGAGTACTTCTACTGGGGCGTTGCGGCGGTCCTCGCGCTGGTGCTCGTGCTGTCAGCGGAGACGATCGGCCAACACTGGCTCAAGTCGGCCACACTTGCCAGCGGGCACGTTGCGCGTGCTCTTCAGATCATGGCGGTTGCATTGGCCGTGCAGTTCCCGATATCGCTTTATTCGAACGGGCTCGCGGGGCTCCAGGAACATCGACGGATGAACATGCTCCAGATTGCGGGGACTGTCCTGCGATTCGGAGGGGGTGTCCTGACGCTGCTGTGGCGAGCGGACGTCGTCTGGTTCTTCATCACCCAGGCTGGTGTTGCGTCAGTGCAGACGTTGGCCACGCGGTATGCCCTGCATCGCCAGATCGCTACGCCGAGTGCTTCACCTGCTTCTGCGCGATTCGCCCTCGTCCGCGAGATGTGGCGCTATTCCGCCGGCATGGGACTCTCTGCGCTCGGTTCGGTGCTCCTGGCCAATGCGGATCGGCTTGCCCTGACCGCAATGCGGCCAGCGGCGGAATTGGGCAAATACTCCATCGCGTTCACCGCAACGGGACTTCTGCAGCTCGCCATCCAGCCGTTTTACCGATCGTTCTTCCCGCGCTATTCGGAACTGGTCGCCGCCGGGGAGCCCGAGCGGCTTCGACACGAATATTTCCGCAGCTGTCAGCTGATCGCCGGCCTCCTGATTCCCCTTGGAGTTCTTGGGTGGACGTTCGCTCCCGAGCTCCTGCATGCTTGGCTCGGGCGGAGCGACGAAACGGTAACCGTGGTATTCCGCTACCTGCTCTTCGCGATCACATGCTCGGGACTGATGTGGCTGCCGGCGGCATTCCAGCAAGCGAACGGCTGGACCCGGCTGCATGCGAGCATGGTCGTCGCAGCGCTGGCCGTCGGAGCCCCACTGATGATCTGGGCCATCCGAACCAGGGGGACCGCTGGGGCGACCACCGTCTGGGTCGTCCACGGCCTTTCGGGCACGGTTGAATTGTGGCTCATGCATCGTCGTCTGCTGATCGGCGATCTCTGGAACTGGTGCAGGTCTGTACTCGTCCCGCCGTTTGTGATGGCGCTACCCGTGGCCGTGATCTCCGCGTGGGCGATGCCGAGCGACCTTGGCCGCTGGACGAGCCTGGGCTGGATAGGCATGACGACGCTCCTCGTGGTCGGGGGCGTTTTCGCGGCACGGGTCGCGCGTGTCCGCGGGAAGCTTCGGTTGAACTTCGCAGAGGTTGGCAAGCAATGAGCGCGTTGCAGCAGGATCCGAGTCCTCGATTCACGGTCATCATCCCCACGAAGGATCGAGCCCGATATCTGCATCAGACCCTGCGTACCTGCATCATGCAGGAGTACGAGAATCTGGAAGTCATCGTGTCGGACGATGGGAGCACGGACGACACGCGCGACGTGGTGCACGAGGCGGCACGGATCGATCCGCGAATCCGGTACGTTTCGCCCGGCGCCGGCGCAGGGATGCGCGACAACTTCGAGTTCGCGCTTGATTGCGTGAAGCCTGGCTATGTGATCGCACTTGGTGGCGATGACGGGTTGCTCCCTCACGGGATCCGCGGCATGCGAGACGCGTTGCGGGAGACGGGCCAGGAGATGCTCGCCTGGCCGGCGCCAATGTACTTCTATGCGGGCACGCGCATGGAGATGGCGCAGATGGTCGTGCACACCCAGGGCGCGCGGCCTCACACCGGCCGGCGGATCATGGAAACCGGTCCTCTTCTCGAGCGGCAGGCCCGCGAGCTGAATTACGTCGCGGACATCGAGTTGCCGATGTTCTACGTCAAGGGCGTTGTCTCGACAACGTTGGTAGAGCGGGTCCGAAGCCGCACGACGGATGGGCGATTCTATGCGTGCGCGACTCCTGATGGCTATTCCGGAATCGTGCTGGCCGGCGAAGTGAAGACTTATGCGTACTCCGGCGCACCGTTCTCTCTCCATGGCGTCTCGCCCACCTCGGCCGGGGTGAGCTACCTGGCGAACAGTGATCAGGCGCGCAAGCAGTCCGAGGCATTCTTCAAGAGCGTGGAACGCAAGCCCATGCACGCGGAACTCGGCTCGATGCCGTACTCGCCGCTCATTTCGTTGATGACGGCGGACTACCTGCTCACGGCCAGGGATCTTCCTGGGTGGCCGGGCGTGCGCCCAAATATCGACTACAAGAATCTCCTCATGAGGGGCCTGGCCGAGCTTCAGGATGGCCTGTTCGCACATGATCGTATTGCTCGAGAGCTCGCGATCCTGCACGGAATTGCGAAATACAAGGGCATCGCGGCTTTTTTCGAGAAGGAGGTTCGCCGGAGGCATCGGAACAGCCGGAGACCCCTCGAGGGGAACGCGTATAGCCCTCGTCGACTGTACCTCGACGGCACGCGGCTTGGGATCGAGAACGTCTTCGACGCTGCGCACTTCGCGTACTACGCGCATTCACTTTCAGCGACGGTGACGACCGGAGTGATCTGGGAAGCGCTGGTCAACTCGGCGCGGTACCGCAGCCTTTCGGCCAAGGCAGGATCATCGTTTCCCGAGTTGGCGGAGTGGAAGGACTTGCTTTCGTAGTTCGCTGTGGCGGCCTGTCCACGCGGTGTAATCCGATCGTGCCGGTTGCCGAAGAGGTGCTGGCTCGGAGCGGTCTCCCGCGATGGGTACGCGTCCTTTTCAGTAGGACTGCTCGTTTGGCGAAATATCAGCGCGTCATAGTGTTGCATGCATTCTGACAGATCTCGCGTCGTCCTGACGCTCCTGGGCTTTCCGATCGCCGCCGTACTCGGTGTCGTCCTGCACGGCGTCGCTCCGGCGGCCGTCGCGCCGTACATCGCACCGACGATGGTTTCCGTCGGCGTGTTCGCGGCGTTCGCGGTCGTGCTCCGGCGCAAGGTGGGCGAGAACATCTTCGGCGAGATCGGCTTCCTCTATCTCGGGTTCATTCTCGCGTACACGGTCGTGCCGGCCTTGGGCATCATGGCGGCGGGCCTCGATCAGCTGGGACCGCTCTCATGGCTGCAGCCGGACCCCGCGCGGCTCGTTGCGCATCTGTGGCGGCACGTGCTGTTCCAGTCAGCCGTCGGGGTGGGCTACCTGGTACTGCGGGGAGAGCCGGCGCCGCACGCTGCACTGCGACCAGAGCGGCCCGAACGGGACCGACGAGCGCTTGTTTTCTCGGCGATCCTCATCGCCCTCTCGATCGCGAGCATGACGTGGATGTCCGCGCCGGTGCACTCGTACTATGAGCACTACACGCGGTACGACCACTTGCCGTGGCTTACGCACAAGCTCATCTCGTTCGCGGTCCGCTCGAGCCTGGGCCTTTATTGCGTGCTTCTTACTCTGCTCTTCCGCGACTACAAGCGATACCGGTTCCTGATTCCGGTCGTTGTCGTGGCGATCTGCGCACATGAGCTGGTCTATTCGTACGGTGCGCGCATCCAGGCGTTGATCGTCCTGATGCAGGCCGTCTGCCTGTATCACTTTCAGGTTCGCAGGATCTTGATCAAGACTGGCGTCATCGCATGTCTGGCGATGGCCGCAGTGTTCTCGGTCGTCGAGTTGGTCCGCCCACTGGAAGCGGATTCGGCCGGGGGGGCGGCGTCCTTGTCGGAAACAGCATTGAAGCCCGCGTCGGAGTTCGGAGCTGTGTTTCTTCCGGGCTTCCACCTTTACGAGGAGCGCCGGCAGCACGCCCTGCCACCCACCGAATGGCCGATGTTCTTCTATGACGCGATTGCCCTGGTGACGTTCGGAGACTTCACGCGCTGGAATCCGATGAACTGGTATGCCGACAACTACTTTCCGACGGTCGACATCCCGCCCTTCACCATAGGTCCCATCGCCGACAGCGCCATGTGGGGCGGTGAACCAGATCTGCTGATACGCGGTCTCATCAACGGGATGTTCTTCGCGTATATCATGCGCTGGTTTCTCAAGCGAAAGCACAAGTGGTGGGGCCTGACGGTCTATGCCTACTGCTATTCGACATGCATCCTCACCGTCAAGTACACGATCTTCCTGGACCTGTCGCTGATTGAGAAGAATCTCATTCCCGTGCTGTTGCTCGTGCAGGGCGTGCGTATGTTGCGCCTTACCTGGCAGGCCGCGCATCGATCACCCATTGACGCGTCGCGACATCAGGCCGAAGCGATCGGAGTCCTGTGACATGAATCATCCATCGAATCGGTTCTCGCGGCCCGGTCACAGGGGACGCGCGCGCTTCTATTCCAATTCCCGATGATTACGATCGACGGTATAGTGTTTTCACTGCAACGTCACGGCGGTATCAGTGTCTACTTCCACCAGCTGCTGCGCTACCTGGCGGAGGAACGGCAAACGGTGAGGTGCTTGATCGAAGAGCCGACGATGGCGGGCCCTGGCACCTTGCCGCTTGGCGCGAGCGTTCTGCGTCGGCCAGCCAGAAGACTGGAGCGCTTCCGGCGCTGTCGCGTCGACGAGCCGCAAACGATCTTTCACTCGAGCTTCTACCGTCGTCCGAGCGGACCGGTGAAGGCAACCGTCGTCACGGTATACGATTTCATCTATGAGCGATGCGAGCGCGGGCCACGCCTCTGGATACAGCGCGAACAGAAGCGCGCGGCTATCCGCGCGGCGCAGGCGGTCATCTGCATTTCGCAGGCGACAAAAGACGACCTGCTCGAGCTCATCGGTGAAACGCCGGGCCAACAGATTCACGTGATTCCATGCGGAGTCGGCGAGGCGTTCCGCCAGCTCTCGCTCGATCCGGCGCCGGTGCCGTATGTTCTGTTCGTCGGCAAGCGTCGCGGATACAAGAACTTCACGCAGTTGGTGCACGCGATGGTGCACTTGCCGGAGCTTGAGCTCGTCTGCGTTGGTGGTGAACCCACTTTTACGGACGAGATGAACGATATTCCCGAGAGCGTCACGCGACGCGTTCGTCACGTGGGCTTCCTCTCCGATGAGGAGCTCAATGTCATGTACGCGCAGGCCGTCTGCCTGGCATACACCTCCCTGTACGAAGGATTCGGCATCCCCGTGCTCGAGGCCATGCGCGCCGGGTGTCCGGTGGTGTCGGTCGAGTGTGCCGCCGTCCTCGAGGTTGGGCAGGATGCGCTCAGCGTGGTGCGCGATCGCGACCCTCGCAACATGGCGGAGGCCATTCGCCGGACTGCGTCGAGCGATCGCGACGCCATCGTGCGACGAGGGCTCGAGTTGGCGCAAGGAAGCTCATGGAGCGAGCGGCATCGGCACACCCTCGAGGTGTATCGGAGTCTCGGCACCGATGATCAACTGCCACGGCAAGTCGCGCTTTCATCGGCCGCGAAATGACCGGGTCGTTGGTCGTAACGTCATCGTATGCAAGTGATCGTTGTTCACGAACCACCGGGAACGTATAAGTGACGCAAAGCACACATGGAAGCGGCGAGGATGGACTGGACCAGGTGTCGGTGGGAGACATCGTTGCCTTCTTCCAGCGCCGGTGGCGAACCATCGCTATCTCGACGGTCGGGTCGCTCCTGCTGGTAGTGGCCATCCTTCTGTTCCGCGACCGCGAATACACGTCGTCGGCGTCATTCGTGCCACAGGCCTCGGACAAGTCGTCCGCACTGTCGGGGCTCGCCGCGCAGTTTGGCGTGTCGGCCGGCGGACCGGATGCCACCGAGTCGCCGGCCTTCTACGTCGACCTTCTGACGACTCGCGAGATTCTCACCACCGTCCTCGAGGCGTCGTATCCGATCACCACGGATCGCGGTGCGACCATGGTGAAACTGATCAATGCGCTGGACGTGAACGAGTCCACCCCCGGACGGCGGTTGGACAAGGCGATTGAAAAGATAACGAAGCGAATGCAGGTCACCCAAAAAGCGCGCACAGGCGTGGTGTCCCTGAGCCTTCGACTGAACGACCCGCAGCTGGTGCAGGAGGTAGTGCGGCGCTTGATGGATGAAGTCGGCCGCTTCAGCGCCACGAAGCGCAACGCGAAAGCGGCCGCCGAGGCCAAGTTCACTGAGCGCCGAATGTTGGAACTGCGGAATCAGTTGCGCGACGCCGAAGATCAACTGCAGGCATTCCTTCAGCAGAACAGGGACTACAGAAACTCACCCGAGCTCACCTTTCGCCACGACCGGCTGCAGAACGAGGTGGACTTCATGCGGACGATACTGACCGGCGTCTCGCAGGCGAACGAACGCGCGCGGATGGACGAGGCTCGGGACACGCCCGTCATCATGGTCATCGAGAGCCCAAGCCTGCCACCCAAGCCTGACTCCAGGGGAATCGCCAGGTTCGGCATCGTCGCCATTATCGTTGGTGGGCTGCTGGGCATCGTCATCGGCTTGGTCGCTGACATGCGTGACCACCGTCGCTTGTCCCGTGCTGGGTGAGGCGCGCGAGGAGCACCTGCATGCAGACGGGCGCGTGTTCGTAGTGAGTGCGCTCCGCTCTTGCAGTCGAAACGTCGACAGGATTCTTCGTCGCGAAGATGGCACGAAAGAGCGCCCGCCCTATGACGATGTCTGTTTTCTGCAGGCAGCCGACGGTAACCCGTTGGTAGTCAACCTCAGGTCATGGGCGCACGCCCGACACGTAGGTGGCGCTTTCGTGGTGGCTGCCGGTTGTCCTGCTGGCACTCACAGGCATCGCTTCCGAACGGGAAAGTGTCTCGCTCAATGGCCGCATGAGACATGATGCGGGGGGCAAACTTGCCTTGCTGACGCCGCGCAGGTTACAGGTTACCGGCGTCGCAAGCGTCGCTTCGAAATGGCGCGGTCCTGGAAGTGCCCTGGCGTGATGAGCCCGACCTGACCCGACTATGCTGTCGCGGCGGAAGTTGACCGTGAGGACGACAGGGGACGTCGCCCGTTCCATGCAATGCGCAGGATCCTGGCGGTTCGGCGGGCGACTGAACGACAACTACCAGAGCAGCTCAAACCACCTGTCCACCAATGCGAAAGAAGTTCAGGCACATGAAGATTAGCGTAATCACAGTTTGCTATAACTCGGCGAAGACAATCGGGGACACATTGCGGTCGGTGCGTGCGCAGTCGCATGGGGACATAGAACACATCATTATAGATGGTGGCTCGTCCGACAACACCCTGGATATCATCGCTGCCGATGGGCCGCATGTGGCAATGCTTGTGTCCGAGAGAGACAAAGGTCTTTACGACGCGATGAACAAAGGCTTGGCTCTGGCGACAGGTGAAGTCGTCGGCTTCCTTAACTCCGATGATGTCTTTGCCAATGCTGACGTTCTGTCAGAAGTCGCGCTGGTGATGGCAGAACCATCGATCGACGCTTGCTACGGCGACCTGGTGTATGTCGCGCCTGACGACACCGGAAAGGTCATTCGTTACTGGCGGTCTCAAAGATTCGTGCGGGGGTTGTTCGAGCGGGGATGGGTACCGGCACATCCGACGTTCTATGCGCGGCGTGAGCTCTATCAGGAATTTGGCCGCTTCGACGTAAGCATGCGGTTAGCGGCGGATTTCGATATGTTGCTCCGGTTGTTCGTGGTGCGCGGAATCACGACGACCTACATCCCGCATGTCCTGGTGCGGATGCGTCTTGGTGGTGCGTCAAACGAGAGTCTTGCCCATGTAATCCGCCAAAATGTCGAAATTGCTCGAGCTTTTCGGAAATACGGGTTTCGAGTCGGACTCAAGCCTTTTGTATTCAAGCTGATGTTGCGCATCTCGCAGTTCATACGCAGGCCTCAGTCGCCATGAGTGGCATTTGAGGCGCGCCGGATTCCGCGGGCACTGACACGAGGTGCTCTTCTGAAGCGAAGTGCCGCCTCGCAATGCAACGAAGTCAGTTCACGCGAGGGTCCGGGTGGACGGGTGCCGACGCGTACCGAGCGGTGCGAATGAGGCGCTGACGTTTCGACGCATCATGCACGAAGCCGCGTGCGCGGCTCTCAGGCTACGGGGCGGCATTTGAAGCAGACGAGTTCAGCGGCGCTAACTGGAGCTTCTCTGCGTTTATGGCGTGCGATGACCTCGCGGGAGACAGAACACGTGCACCCGGTGGTCAATCGTTATCGACGCATCGAAGGGGACCGGCTGTTGGTCGTCAGTCCACTGCACCCACGTGTCGTATCGATCCAGTCCGATCAGGTCGAAAACGTCCTGCACGGATGCGCCGTACTGCGCCAGGAGATCGGCGTGAATCTCTAACGCGAGTTTGGGGCACGTGGCAAGGAGGGCGACCGCGCCCCGCAGCACGTCCACTTCAAAGCCTTCCACGTCGATCTTGAGGAACGTCGGGCGCAAGTGCGCATAGTCGTCCAGTCGCACCAAAGGGACGCGCCGACCATGTCCGCTGAGATCAACGCCCGAGCTGGCCGGCTCGACCGTGATGTGCCCGTCCGTCGCGCCTACCGCCTTTCGTTCAAGGGTGACGTTGGTTAGCGCGTTCAGGGTGAGGTTGCGCGCCAGGATGTCGCAGTTCTCCGGGAACGGCTCAAACGTCACGACGCTGCCGGCCGCGCCCACCCAGCGCGACAGAAGAATGGCCGAGCAGCCGTGATGACCGCCGCATTCGAGGATGACATCCCCCGGTGCCGCCATGTGCTCCTTGATGAAGCGCATCTCCAGCCATCGCGGGTTGTTGATGCATGGCCGGTCGTACCAGTCGCGCCCCGTGCGATCCCCAATCAGGAACTCGAACGATTCGCCTTCCATGTCCTTGTGGATGACGTACGGCGCGAATAGGCCACGGTTGCGGAAAGGAAAGAGGAGCCTCCTCAGCGCGTTGGCGACTGGGACCGGTAGGGCGCGGAACACATTGCGCGCCATGGCGGAAATCTGCATGGTCGCGAAGATACGACCGTTCAGCTCCCCCGTACATGGGTAACGGTTTGCTCCGTGCTCACGCGCCGCACTGGTGCACTGGTGCACGGTGTTCCCTGTCTAGCACCCGTCGCACGAGGCGATCCTCAAGACACTCTTGCCCGGTCCACAGATAACGCGGAACTGATCAGGCCGTGGGCTGTTGCCTCGCTGAGATCCTTGCCCGCACGATGGCGTCACCCTATACCAAGCCAGCGATATTCTTCGGCTTTCTCAAACTTGCTTACGCTGCACGGCACCCTTCACTGCGACATCTCCAACCCGCATGATGGAAGTGAATGCGTCGTTCGCGTGTTGAGGACTGAGTCTCAGCCTCGGGAAGTCTTCGCCACCAGCTACGCCCTAAACCCGCGCCTTCATGGGAGCACGCCGTTCCGCTGCAACGATCACGATGCCCACGACCGCATAGCTGAGCAGGACGCAGCCGACCATCAGTGCGGGAACGCGGAGCGCTACGGCTGCGAGCAGAGCGAAGACACCGGTGAGGCCGCCCGCCGCGAGCGTCACCGCGCGATGGCTGTTCCAGTGGCGAGACAATCGTTGGTAAACGTGCTCGCGATGCGCTTCCGCTGGGGGATGCCCGCGCCCGATCCGTCGCACCAGAGTTGCTGTGGCATCGCCCAGGAATACGGCGCCAAGAATCACGTAGATGAGCAGGGGAACCGCGTCCCGGTTTTCGGATGCCACCGCGACGCCCGACACGAGGTAGCCCAGCGCGCCGCTCCCGACATCGCCCATGAAGATCTTCGCCGGAGGCCAGTTCCACGCCAGAAAGCCGGCGCTGGCGGCGGCGACGATGACGGCGATGATCGCGAGCGACGCCTCACCACGCGCCGACAGCAGCGCAGCAGCTACGCCGAGGATCAACATCGTCTGTGAGGCGGCCAGTCCGTCGATCCCATCCATGAAGTTGAACAGGTTGATGCTCCAGACGATGCCGATGGCACCGAGACCCCAACCGATCACGCCGAGCGGAAGCACTGACGTGCCCAGGCGAAGCACGGGCAGGCCCTTGAAGGACACCAGCGTTCCGATTGCCACCGCGAAATGCACCCCGAGTCGGAGCGTCGCCGGAAGCCCGCCGTGATCATCCACCCAGCCGACCACGCCCAGCGCGAGCGCGCCGACGCCGAGCGTCAGTGCGTCCTTCATCGACACGGCACCATACAGTGCGGCGATCGCGCCCGACCCCACGACCGCCGCAAGAATCGCCATACCACCACCGCGCGGCGTTGCGACCGTATGCGAACTCCGCTCGTTCGGGACGTCCAGGACGGCATGGCGTAGCGCGTAGCGCCGCACAACGCCAGTGAGCACGAGCGCGATGGCGAAGCTGGCGATTGCAAAGCCAATCATGCCCAAGTCTCCCGCATGAGAGTGCCTGGGCGAGACGGCGAACGCCGCACCCGCCCGAACCCCACGCCAGCGGTCCCTTCCGCACTTCCATGATCAGTCGGCCGGCCTCCGATCGCGCCACCGAGATGTCCCCTCGATCGTAGTCCCGCATCGCGCACACGTCCCGGTAGTTTCAAGCGAGGTTACCCAGGCCACAGTGTCTGTCGATTCGCGCCGGCGATGGCGCGATGCCAGTCCGGATTGCATCGTTGCATAGCAGGAATCAACGAAGGCTAAATGTACCAACGCAGACACCGCGTTCCAACCAAAGCCTGGCGGTAACACGACGCGGAAGCCCGAACGGTTCTTCCAGGCACTCGGCCAGCGCAGTCGCTCGTTGAACCGCATGGCTCTGTCCGGCACATCACTTGCCTGACCTCGTTCCCTCCGCTGCCGTACTTCGTGCCCTCAGCCAACCGCTTGCCTCCACTCACCGCTCGATTCGCGCAAGCCACCAAAGCCAAGCTCCGCACCGTCCAGGACTATTTCTCCCTGGCTGGCCGCGCGCTTGGCTTCATTTTCGCGCGTCCGTTCTACGGTCAGGACGTCATCCAGCAGATGGATGAAATCGGAGTCAAGTCCCTCGGGATCGTCCTGCTCACCGGCTTCTTCACCGGCATGGTGCTGGCCCTCCAGTCCAGCGTGCAGCTCCAGACGTTCGGCGCCACCATGTACATCGGCCGGCTTGTCTCGGCGTCGATGATTCGCGAGCTCGGACCCGTGCTCGCGGGCCTCATGGTCGCTGGCCGCGTGGGATCCGGCATCGCCGCGCAGCTCGGCTCCATGCGGGTGACTGAACAGATCGACGCGCTCAACACCCTTGGGACTGACCCCATCAAGAAGCTGGTCACCCCGCGAGTGCTCGCAGCGTTGGTCATGCTGCCCATCCTGACGATCATCAACGACTTCGTCGGAATCCTCGGCGGCAATCTGATTTCCACACTGCTGGTCGGCATTCCCACTGGGCTGTACTGGCGCACCGTGTGGGAGCAGATCGCGTCGGACGGGTTTACGCTGCACTTCATTCCCAACGACTTCATCCAGGGGATCACCAAGCCGTTCGTGTTCGGCGGCATCATTTCCATCTCGGCCTGCTTCTTCGGGCTCAACACAACCGGTGGAACTGAAGGCGTGGGGCAGAGCACCACCCGGACCGTGGTCCTCTCCAGCATCCTCATCCTCATCGTCGACTACTTCCTGACGCAGATCCTCCTGTCGCTGTTCGCGCCATGACGGACGAGACGCGGGACGACGTAAAGCCCGGTGCAGGAGAGACGCCCGTGGCCGATCAGAAGCGCGAGGCCGAGCAGAAACGCGAGGCAGATCGCCGCGGCGAGGGCCGTCGCGTCGCCGAGCGCAAGCCCGAAACGGTGCGAGCGGCCATCCGCGACCAGTTGGCCGAGGACGCCCCAGAGGCAGAGGAGCGCGCTGCCGAGAAGGAAAAGAGTGGCGAGTCCGAGGCGGTCATCGTGCTCGATCACGTGTATCTCGCGTTCGATACCCCCATCCTCGAAGACGTCTCCTTCGTCGCCCGCAAGGGCGAAACCATCTGCATCGTCGGCGAGTCGGGCACGGGAAAGAGCACCGCGCTCAAGCTGATCCTTCGGTTGCTGGTGCCCGACAAGGGCGGCGTGTGCATCGGCGGGAAGAACATCACGCAGCTCACGTTCAAGGAGGCGCTCGAGGTGCGGCAGACCATGGGCATGGTGTTCCAGGGCGCCGCGCTCTTCGATTCGATGTCCGTCTTCGAGAACATCGCGTATCCACTGCGTGAGCACACGACACTTGATGACGACGAGATCGAGGCGCGCGTGCGCGAGAAGCTCCAGTTCGTCGACCTCGAGCCCGACCGCGTGATGGAGCAGCTCCCGTCGGAGCTGTCAGGTGGGATGCGCAAGCGCGTCGGAATCGCGCGCGGCATGGCGGACAACCCGCACATCATGCTCTATGACGAGCCCACCTCTGGCCTCGACCCGCTCACGACGGGCACCATCACGCGTCTCATCATGAAGCTTCAGCGCGAGCTCAACGTCACCAGTGTGGTCGTATCGCACGACATCCGCTCCGTCTTCCGGATGGCCACCAAGGTTGCCGTGCTGTACAACCGGCGTATCGTCTTCTTCGGCACGCCGGAAGAGATGGCCGCCTCAGACGATGAGTATCTTCGCGACTTCCTCGGCGGCTACTGACCATGAAACGCTCCTCGACACTCACCTGGGACCAGCTACGCGTGGGTGGCGTCATCCTGCTCGCCGTGGCGGTCATCGGCGTTGCCATCTACAAGCTCGGCGAGGCGGCCAACCTCTTTGCGAAGCGATACGAGCTCATTGCCTACCTTCCCGATGCCAATGGACTGAAGGTGGGCGGCTCGGTCATGGTGGCGGGGCAGCTGGCCGGTATAGTGAAGCAGATTGACTTCCTGCCCGTGGACAACGACACCACGCGCAACCTGCGGCTCACGCTCGCCATCGACGAGGAAGTGCGTCAACAGATCCGCCGCGACTCCAAGGGCAAGCTGCGCACGCTCGGCCTCCTCGGTGACAAGGTGTTCGACATCACGCCGGGCACGCCCAGCACACGCGCCCTCGCCGCAGGCGACACGGTCGCGATTGCACAATCACTCGATTACGAGGCAGTGATTGCCCAGGCGAGCGCCGCGGTCGCCGACATGGTCGCGCTCACCAAGGACCTCCACGTCATTACCAGTGGCATCGTGAAGGGGCAGGGGACACTCGGGCAGCTCGTCACCAATCGCGTCCTCTATGACCAGCTCAATTCAACGCTCGGCCGTGCGAATGTCATGCTCACGCAGTTCCAGAATCCGAACGGCACCGTTGGGCACCTGCTGAGCGATCCCACGCTGTACAACAAGCTCATCGGCGTGATCGGCTCCGCCGACTCCCTCGTGGTGTCGCTCAACTCGAACAAGGGAACGGCCGGCCTGCTCCTTCGCGACACGACGTTGTACCGCAACCTCGTCGGCATCACGAAGGGCGCGGACTCCCTCATGAAATCGCTCTCCGGCGGGCAGGGCACCGTGGGCAAGTTCCTCTCGGACCAGACGCTCTACGACCAGCTCAACAAGCTCGTCGCGGATCTCGATGCAATACTGGCGGACATCCGGAAGGATCCGTCCAAGTACATGAAGGGGGTCATCAAGGTCTTCTGAGACTGCGGGCGGAGGTCGATTCTCTTTGCCGAGCACCTGTGCTAACTTGCTCGGATGATTATCCTCTCGCCGAAGGGGGGTATGAGCAAGTACAGGGAGAATGATGCAGAACCAGGCCGAAGTCGTTCGATTCGAATCGCAGCTGACGGTGCCGACGAGAAACAGGTCTCACCGTTCGGATTTGTGGATTGCAATTTCCTGCACGAAGAGCCTCGCTGCATGGGCCGCTGAGTTCAGCGCGATTGTGTTGTGCGAGCAGGACCCCGAAGGCACGTCAGGGACGCTTCAGGTCGTCGCGATGAGCGAGCGTCAAGGGTGGGTAGTTGCCCGGGGCGTGGACCTCTCCGCCCACGACAGCGCGGACATTGAAGAAAAGGTGCGATCGGTCGTCATGCGCGTGAACCTCGGCGTTCCGCCTTTGCCGACAGTCGACAGCGCCCCCTCATCCACACTGCAGTGGTCGCGTATTGGCGCGGTCATGCAATCCGGCGGAACTGCGGTTCGGCGACGCCTGTCATCGTCGCGGCCCGGTCCGGCGGTCGACGCCATGTCCGGCCGCTGATCTTGAGGCCGATACGCCTGTTGCTGCTGGTTGGATTGTTTTTTCTTTCCGCACCGCTTTCCGCGCAAGTACCGGCCGTGCGGCCGACTCCAGAGCAGGCGCAGGTGCTCCTGCAAACACGACCTGACCTCGTCGCCCAGCTACGGCAGCGCTTCGTCACGAGTGGCATGACACGGGAGCAGGTGCACGCCAGACTGAACGCCGAAGGATATCCCGAGAATCTCCTGGACGCGTACCTCCCGGGGAGCACGGGTGCCGCGGGCGAACCGGGCGATGACATCTTCAAGGCTGCGCGCGCGCTGGGAGTGGCCGACTCTGCGGACATTGCGGCCCTTCAGGGACAGCGCGGTGTAGCCACCGCGCAAGTCGTGAACGAAGGCAAGGTTGGCGCGATTTCCATTGCGCGGGATACGATCAACAAGGCACGAGGCGATGCCGACGGGTTCGCGATCTTCGGACTCGACCTCTTTCGCGCGCCGACGACGCAATTCGAGCCGAATCTCTCCGGTCCTGTCGACGCAAATTACCGCCTTGGCCCCGGCGACAAGCTGGTGCTCATCCTGACCGGCGACGTGGAGTTGAGCTACTCACTCGACGTCACGCGCGAAGGCTTTGTCGTCATCCCGCAAGTGGGGCAGGTGTACGTCGCGAACCTGACACTCGGTTCGCTGGAAACGCTCCTCTACACGCGATTGTCGCGAGTGTACTCGGGCATTCGCGCGACCAATCAAGGCACGACGCGCTTCTCGCTCAGCGTGGCGAAGCTCCGTTCCAATCAGGTGTTCGTCATTGGAGAGGTACAGCGGCCGGGGTCCTACCAGATTTCCAGTGCAGCCACCGCGCTTACCGCGCTCTATGCGTCCGGTGGACCAACGGTGAACGGGTCGCTTCGCACGGTGGAAGTGCGGAGGAATGGGCGCGCTGTGGATACGCTCGACGTGTATGACTACCTGTTGCGTGGCGATGCGTCGCATGATGTACGACTGGAGACTGGCGACGTGCTCTTCATTCCCGTGCACGGAACACGGGTACGAATCGTCGGCGAGATTCTCCGCCCGGCGACCTACGAATTGAAGGGAGCGGAGTCCCTGTCCGACCTCGTGCGCGACGCCGGAGGATTTCAGGTGACGGCCGCTCGACGCCACGTGTTGATCGAGCGGATTCTGGCGCCGAGTCAACGGTCCGAGGAGGGACGCGACCGTATCACCATCGACGTGTCGTCGGCATCCCTGCTGGCGGGGAGCGGAGGGCCTGTGCTTCTCCAGAACGGCGATGTCGTTCGGATCTTCCCGATTTCCGGCGCCGTGCGCGATCAGGTTGCCGTGAACGGAAACGTTCGCGAACCGGGCGTTGTTGCCTTTGCTCCCGGGATGAAGATCTCCGACGCCATTCGCAAGGCCGGCGGCCTGCCCGCCAACACGTACCTCGGTGAAATGCTCATTTCGCGGCGCCGCAGCGACGGCTCCCGAGAGATGTTGCGGGCGACCCTCGTGGATACGCTCGGTCACGTCGCCCAGGATTTCGCGCTCCAGGAATATGACTCTCTCATCGTGTATTCCGTCGAAACCTTTCGTCCCGCCCGGTATGTCGCGATTGCAGGTGCGGTGAAGAGCGGTGGCCGCTTTCCGTACCGCGTCGGGATGACCCTTCGCGACCTGGTCCTGCTCGCAAACGGCGTACAGGAGAGTGCCGACCTGCGTGAAGCGGAGATCGCACGCCTTCCGGAAAGCCGCGATAGTGGACGAACGGCAGTGACGATACGGGTACCGCTCGATTCGACGTACCTGTTCGAGCGCGCAGCGGGGGACGGCTATGGTGGGCCCCCTGGTATACAGACAGTCAGCTCCGGCGCTCCGGAAGTCATGCTCAAACCGTACGACAACGTCCTGATCCTGCGGCAGCCCGATTGGGAGCTGGGCCGAACGGTGGTCCTGGCGGGAGAGGTGAAGTTTCCGGGCGCGTACGCCCTCAAGAACAAGAGTGAGCGATTGTCGGATTTGATCGCGCGCGCAGGTGGGTTGAGTGACGAAGCCAACGGAGATGGTCTCGTTTTTGTGCGCGCGCAGAATGGCGTTGGAAGGATCGGCGTGGACTTATCGTCCGCGCTTCGAAGGTACGACAGCAGCGACAATCTCATCCTCCGCGACGGAGACAACATCTCTGTACCGGCCATCAATTCTGTTGTCAGCATTCGCGGAGCGGTGAATCAACCGTCCACGGTAGCCTACATTTCCGGCAAGGGAATCGACTATTACATCAACGCTGCCGGCGGTACCGCACGAAACGGTGACGACGGTCATGCCTACGTGACGCAACCCAGCGGGAAGCTTGAAACAGTGCAGGAGCATTTCCTTCGTCCGGCAAGCATGCCTCGGCCTCGGCCAGGCAGCGTCGTCACCGTTCCCGAGCGCGATCCCGCGGACAAAAGGGACTATATCGCGGTTGTCGGCACTGTTGCACAGATCGTGGCGAGTTTCGTCGCCATTGTCATAGCCATCAAGCGATAGGCGGGGATCGGGGGGCGTATGCGCCGACCCTTGCCCCTACTCCTGACCCACACTAAGATCACAATTCAGATGCCGAGCCAGCTCGGCGTTCGGTCGCGTAGCTCAGCTGGTTAGAGCGCTGCTTTCACACAGCAGAGGTCCTGGGTTCGAGTCCCTGCGCGACCACTCGAGGCACTGGAATTCAGTGGCAGCATGGAAGTTGCAACTGAGCGTGCCTCTACGCGCGAATTTCGGCGTGACTTTCCACGGCTCGCTCCCTGACGGCAATGTCTGACGCGTTGACAATCGTTGGTGTAATTGTGTTGTCGTACGCGTTGGTCTACCTGATGATTCCTGCGCTCATCGGCCTAGCCACGCGAACTGGGCTCCTTGATGATCCCGCCGATCCTCGCCGGATCCATCATGTGGCGGTGCCGAGGCTTGGCGGAGTAGCGATTTTCGCCGTGGTGTTCGCTGTCAGTGCTTTCTCCATTGTTCGCGCCATGGGGGATCCTGCGGCACTGGTGCGGAATGTCGCCTTTACAGCCGCGCTCGCCATGGTCTTCGCGACCGGTCTTGCGGACGATGTCCGGGGCCTGTCCCCCAAGGCGAAACTGCTGGGGCAGGGACTCGCCGCCCTTGTCGTCGCCCGGTATGTGTTCAGCCCCAACTCCATTGTCCTCGCAGCAGGATTCGCGAGCCTTCCCCTCGGTTGGCTGGCCGCCCCGCTGTTCATGGTGTGGATCGTTGGTGTCACCAACGCCTTCAACCTGATCGACGGCATCGACGGCCTGGCAGGGACTGCGGCGCTTATCGGCCTTGTCACCTGTTTTGCGCTCGACGCCTTCGGGCTGTCCGGCAACTCTCCACTCGTTGTTGTCGCCACCATCGGATCCGTGTTTGCCTTCCTGCGATTCAACAGGTTCCCCGCAAAGCTCTTCCTGGGCGATTCCGGAGCGATGGTGCTCGGGTTTCTGCTCTCCGTTCGGCTAGTCATGAGCGCCACGGACACGGGCGGACACACGTTTGTGCTCGTGCCGCTTGCCGCACTGGCCCTACCGTTGCTCGACACCGGGATCGCCATTGTGAGGCGGTGGCTCCGGGGCGATCCGTTTTCCCGTGCCGATGGGCGTCACATTCACCACCAGATGCTCGCCCTGGGGCTTTCCGCGCGCACCACCGTGGAGCTGTTGGGCGCCTGTTTCGCCCTGGTCGCCGTGCTCGGTATGTCCATATCATATGCGCCACCGCAGGCCTCGCTGGCGCTGATGCTCGCGTCGTCGGCCATTGCGTTCGCCACATTCTGGTATGGGCTGCGCTGGTTGCGCTACCATGAGTTTTTCGCCGTGAGCGCTTCCTTGGGATCGGTTGTACGAAACGCGCGCGCCGTGATTCGAACCAACATTCGCACGGACGAAAGCGCCCAGTCATTGCGGCAAGCGCGGAACCTGACAGAGGTGCGTGCGACGATTGCCGCCCTCATCGCGGACTCCAATGTCCTCGACATCGAGGTCCTGGAATCGAATGAAAATCTGCACGCGCACGGACCCAGCCGGCAGCGCATCTCCTCGTACGACGCGCTGCCCCTCCGGCTTGACTATCCCTTCGCGTGCGAAGGACCCAATGGCATGCGGGAAATGATCCTGCGCATCTGGTGCCCGCGGCCAGCCGGAATTGGACCGCGTCATACGGCCGAGCGGGTGGCAGCCCGCATCGGTCCGGCACTCGAGGAGTGGTTTCGCTCGAATGCCGGCCAGGAGCTTCGCGACGAGTTGTCCGCACCAGGCGCCAGCGGTCACAGCCAGGGTTCTTCGGTAACCTCCCTCTAGCGCGCCTTGCAAGACCAAGAGCCCCGCCGGTGAAGAACTTCGTGCGCGGTCTTTCTGCCGTCACGTTCGTGAATGCGCTCAACGGCGTGCTCGGCGTCGTGATCGTGCCGATCGCCGTGAAGCGGCTGGGCATCGAGGGCTACGGACTCTATTCAATCTTTTCGGTCCTCTCGGGCTACCTCGTCCTCGTGGAACTCGGGATGGGAAAGAACCTCGTGCGACTGCTCGGGACCGCGCCTTCCGAGCGGGAGGCGCGGGACCTGCTCCGGTTGGCGCTGGGCCTGTACGTCACGATCGCCGTCGCACTGGTTGCGCTGTCCCCCTTGATCGTGCCAGCCGTCGAGGCGGCGATGTTTCGGGTCCCGGCCCCGTACGTCACCACCGTCTACTGGATCGCCGTCATCGCGATCCTTGATTACTTGCTCGGCATTCCCGTCGCGATCCGGTTGAATTATGCGCTGAGCCGAGAAAACATCAGCTCGTACGCGCGATTCATGCTCGTGTCCAACGCGAGCCGGTACTCGCTCATGCTCGCAGGTGTGTTGCTCACGCGCCGCGTGGAGTTCGCGCTCGCATTCGTCCTCGGCCGGCGCCTTGTCGACCTCACGGCGGCGCCGCACATCTTGCCACACCTCCCAGAGGGTTCGTGGCGCCCCCGGATATCGACGCACGAGGCGCTGGCGCTCGTCGGCCAGTCGTCACAGTTGGCGCTCACCCAATTGCTGCAACTGTCCACCGTGGCCGCTGGGTCCGTATTGGTGAACGGGTTTTTCGGACTAACGGCACTCGGGGTGTACCGCTCCGCGTTCGATGTCGTCAGCAAAGTCTGGTTCTTTTCGAACACGGCGGGAACGGTTCTGTACCCGCGCTTCATCCAGCTCCTGCGTCGAGAGGCCTCGCGAGAGCGCCTGGCGCGGGTCCTCCCGGCCATGCAGAATGCCAGTTGGATGGCCTGCTGCCTGGCGGCCGTGGCAGCCATCCTGGCCGCGCCGTTCGTCCTCACTCTCATGCGGCTCAGTGCGACGCCGCCGCTGCTGTTTGCCCTGCTGATCATCGGCGTGCTCTGGAATGCCCACGCTACACTCTCCATCGAGCTCCTTCAGGCGGGGGCGCGCTTTCGCACGGTTGGAGAAGCTGCCGCCATCTCGTTCGCTGTCATGACTGCGGTGTTCCTGGCACTCGCGGGACAGTATCCGCGGTACGCCATCGGCTGGGCCTGGGTGGTCAGCCAGTTGATGTACTCCGCCTTCATCGATGCGCGGGCAATCCATCGGCTTCGCGATCGCGTGTCCCTTCCCAGGCTCGGAATGGCTCGCGTGCCCGCCGCAGTGCTGGCCTGCTCCGCTCTCGCCGCCATCAGCAACGGATGGACGCCAGCGCTCATCGTGACCGGTGTGGTGGCGCTGGGGGCGATGGGGACAGAAGTTCCGGCGATGTGGCTGGACCTCAGCAGGATGGGGCGTACCGTTGAGGTCCCAGTCTCACCTGAAGCGTTGCATGCCAGCATGGCCACGCACGTGAGCCTCGTGGAATGACCACGTCCCCCATAAGGCGATTCGTGGACCTAAACAAGCGCGCGTCACGCTGGGTGGACGGGTGGGTTGCGCCGCGGTTGCGGGTCGACGGGAATCAGGACTACCTGCACGAATTTGTGTGGAGGTACCTGCGACCACGGCAGACGGTCGGGGACGTCGGTGGCGGGAAGCAGCCCTTCTTGTCAGTGGAGCGGAAGGCCGATCTCGATTGCCGCGTCATCGGGGTCGACATTTCATCCGAGGAACTTGCGAGAGCCCCAGCCGGCGCTTACGACGAAGTGGTCGTGGGTGACATCACGGCGCTGCGGGGCCGAGGTGATTGCGATGTGGTGCTCTGTCAGGCGGTGCTCGAACATGTCGCGGATGTGCCGGCGGCCATCCGCTCCGTTGTCTCCATGTTGAGGCCGGGAGGTGTCTGCCTGCTGTTCGTCCCGTGCCGCAACGCTCCATTCGCTCGATTGAGCCTGCTGCTTCCGGAGTCCATCAAGCGGCGCATCCTGTTCGGCGTCTTTCCGGAAGTGAGCCGCACCCAGGGCTTTCGGAGCTACTACGACCAGTGCACTCCGGCCGCGATCGCCAGGCTGGCCGTTGCGTCGGGCCTGCAGGTCGCGGAAACGAGACGATATTACACGAGCTCCTATTTTTTCCTTCCTGCTCCCCCTGCACGTGCTCTGGCGACTCTGGACGCTGGCCGTGGTGGCGGCGGGGGCGGACGACTTGTGTGAGACCTTCTCCATGGCACTTCAGAAGCCTCGCAACGAGGGTCGACTGTCGGGGCAGGAAGTTCGCGCTGACCATGGATAGCCTGCTCCTGCCTGTCGGCCTGCTGCTCCTTGCCGTCGCATTGCTACAGGTGCGCATCGTAGGGCACGTGGCGTATCCGCCATCCTTGCTCTGCGCCGTCTGGGGTGCGGAAATTCTGTGGCTTTACTCGGCGGGCAATCGCTATTCCCCGGTGTCGAGCGCCACGCTGTTGATCTACCTTGGTGGCACCGCGGCATTCTGCCTTGGCGGCGCGCTGGGGTGGGTGTCGGCCGGATGGGGGAGGGAAGGCCTGCGCGGAGAGCCCGTCGTGCGGGAGTGGCTGGTGCCGTTGCTCACCGTGCTCGTGGTCGTGCTGACTCCGGTGTACGTCGCCAAGGTGATCGCCGTGGTGGGGAGTGTTCCACGCGCCGAGTTTCTCTACACCCTGCGTGTCCGGACACTGGATACCACCCTCGAGGATGGCATCGGCGTCGCCGGAAACATCGTCGGGTTCGCCACGATGTGTGCACTGCTAGCCACTGCTGTCCGCGCGCCTCGGCCCATCGACCGATTCTGCCGCGCGCTGCTGATCGTGTTGGCCCTGTTCCTGGCGATACTCACGGGAGGCCGCAATGCTCCCCTCTCGCTGATCTGCGGACTTGGTGCTATCGCCGCTGTTAACGCGCGCAGCCTGCCCGTTCGGAAGGTCGTGATGGGGCTGGTTGCGGCGATGATGGTCTTTGCCTTGATGGGCGTGCTGATCAAGAAGGGCAACGCCCGCCCCGATGCAAGCTTAATGGAGAATGCCGCCGCGATGGGTGACGGGCTGCAGGTGTACTCGCTCGCCGGCATCGTCGGCTTCGAGCGGATCGTCGATGACCCGGCGAGCATCCCGAGCAATGGCGGCTATCTCCGGGGGGTGCAGGACATCGCGAATCACCTTGGCGCACACTACGAAGTTCCGTCGCAGCACCTCCAGTGGACGAGCGTCGGTGACGCCATAGACACGAACGTGTACACCATGTACAGTGCCTACTACCCTGAGGTCGGCTTCGTTGGCACGCTGTGCCTCACGTTGGTCGTCGGGTGCGTCAGCGCTATTGCCCACAGGCGCGCCACGTCGGGGAAGCTTGGCGCAACGCTCTTTTTCGGCATGCTTGCCGCCGCGACCCTGCAATCGTCCTTCGGCGAGCCCTTCTATACGAATGCGAATTTTCTTGGCAAGTTGGGAATCTTCGTACTCTTCGTTTCACTGGTCAACCGTCCGACATTGACGTCGACCGGCTTCGCGACGACGGGAGTGCGCCGCGCCCAATGATCACCCGCGTCGTTGACATCATCCTCGGCCATCGTCGAGCTGTGGTAGGAATACCCGCGCTCGTCGGATTCGTCGTGATAGGAATCGGACTGCTCAAGCCGAGGGTGTACGAGGGAACCATCATCGTTTCGCCGGTCTCCAACCGCCCGGGACTCGGGAGCGGGTCACTCGCCGCCAGCGTGCTTGGTGCGGGCGCCGCCGGAGACTTTCAATCCACCCCGATTCTCGTCAGTCGCATTGCGCGCCTCGATGGCGTGCTGCTCGCCGTCGCGCTGGACACGATAGGGCCCAAGGCCGGTCGAGTCATCGACCGAATGCGCGACGAAGCACCGGGTTCGGTCGATGACCGGACCGCCCTCGAGACGATGCGAACGGCGGTATCGTCAGCGGCCGATCTCCAGAGCGGCCTCGTCACAATACGAGTGGTGGCTGAAGACAGCGCGTTGATACGCCGACTTGCGGCGAAGCTGATTCAGCAGACAAGTGCTGCGTTCGTGAACACCACTCGAGCCCAGGGGAGCGCGCTGAAGCACGCTCAGGATGCCCGACTGAGCGGGGCGCAATCCCGGCTGACCGACGCGGAAAATGCGGAGCGAGCCTTCCGGATGACGAATCGCCCGACCAGGGACTATTCGGTTGCATCCCTCGAGGAACAGCGGCTGCAGCGCGAGTTGCGGATCGCGACGGACCTCTACTCCCAGGCCGTCACCGCGCGCGAAGCAGCGGCGGCGAGGGAACTGGAGGAGGCGCCCGCGCTCGTCGTCGTGGACGGTCTGCCTTCGCACCTCCAGCCACAGCCGCGCGGCCTGGCCTTGAAGGCGGTGAGCTGGAGCGTGCTGGCTGGGGCCATTGTCCTGTTCATCCTTCTCGGCAGGGCACGCCTCGCCGATGAACGTCGAGCGTCGCTCGCTTTGTGAGTAGACAATTCAGGGTACTACACGTCATCGGGGGATTGGACACCGGCGGTGCGGAGCGGTCACTCCAACGGCTCATCGCTGGCACGGGGCGCGACGCACGCTACACCCATTCGGTGGTCTCGCTCAGCAGCATCGGAACCGTTGGCGCCGAAATGGAATCCAATGGCGTGAGCGTGCGGCCACTGGGAATACGTTCAATCCTGGGGGTGCCGCGTGCCTTTCTTCGGCTCTTCCGCCTAATACGAGCCGAGGCGCCCGATATCGTCCAGACCTGGATGTATCATGCAGACCTGTTCGGCGGGGTCGCGTCGCGATTGGCGGGGAATCCGCGGGTAATCTGGGGAGTCCGCAGCACCGACATGATCAGCGGCACGTCCCGCCTCACGGCGTGGCTGCGCCGGCTGTGTGCGATCCTTTCGTCGAGCGTGCCACGGTTCATCGTATGCGCCGCCGAAGCGTCTCGCCGCACACACGAGGACATTGGTTACGACGCGTCGCGGATGGTGGTCGTTCCGAATGGGTTCGACGTCCCGGAAAGGGAGCGTCACGCAGAGGTGAGCCGGCGCCTCCGCAGGGACTGTGGTTGGCCTGACGACGCCCGCGTCGTTGGGTGCGTCGGGCGATTCAACCACTACAAGGACCACCATAACTTCGTCAACGCGAGCAAGCGGGTGGCCGACCAGGTGCCCCTTGCGCGATTTCTTATGGTTGGTCGCGACATTGACCGAGCCAATCCGGAACTGGTTTCCTGGATCGAGCAAACTGGTCATGCCGATCGCTTCACCCTGCTCGGAGAACGGTCGGACGTGGAAGCCTGTCTTCAGGCGATGGACGTATTCTGCCTCTCGTCACGGTCGGAAGGTTTTCCCAACGTGGTGGGAGAGGCGATGGCATTGGCGGTTCCATGCTGCGTCACTGATGTGGGCGATGCGGCATTTCTCGTCGGAGATACCGGTGTGATTGTACCGAGGGAGGATTCGGAAGCGCTTGCTCGGGGGCTCGTCCAACTTCTCGAGATGCCGGTAGCGGAGCTGGAGAGTCTGGGACAGCGCGCCCGCGAGCGAATCCGTGCGCACTTTTCCGCACAGCGGACCCGGGAGCGATTCGAGGCGATGTATTCCTCGCTCACCGCGACAAAGGTGCCGATACGGTGATCCAGATGAATGCTCGCGAACGAAATGCACTGCCGTCCGGGGAGCGTGGGCCATGTGCGGTATCGTAGGGTTCTGGTCCGGGGCCGTGCGGCCCTCGGCCCCGAATGTCACCGTCGGTGCGATGGCCGATTGCCTGGCCCATCGTGGACCCGACTCGCACGGAGTCTGGTGCGATGATGAGGCCGGCATCGCGCTCGGGCACCGGCGGTTGGCCATCGTGGACTTGTCACTGCTTGGTGCGCAACCGATGTCCTCTTCGAGCGGCCGCTGGGTGCTCATCCTCAACGGCGAGATCTACAACTACCGCACACTTCGCGAGGAGTTGCGTGCGCTCGGCTGCTCCTTCCGCGGCGAGTCCGATACCGAGGTGCTGTTGGCCGCCATCGAGGAATGGGGGGTCGAGACAGCCATTGAGCGCTCTGCCGGGATGTTCGCCCTCGCGCTGTGGGACAAGCGTGAGCGGCGCGTGTACCTCACCCGCGATCGTTTGGGAGAGAAGCCGCTGTATGTCGCCTCGGCCGCTGGGGGGATCCTCTTTGCCTCCGAGCTGAGCGCGTTGCGGCGTCATCCGGCGTGGGAGGGACGCGTGAGCCATGCAGGGCTCCATGAATTTCTCCGCTACGGCTACATCCCAACGAGCGCGTGCGTCTATGAGCGTGTGCGTAAGGTTGTCCCGGGCACCATCGAGGTCTACCAAGCGAGGAGCGACGCGGAGATCGCGCTCAGCAGGGTGATCACCTACTGGTCGGCGAGTGACGTCGTCACAGCGGGCGCCGGGAACAGGCTTGCGGCGCCGGCGTCGTCTCTCGTCGATGATCTCGACGCGGTCCTCCGCACCGTGATTGGAGAGGAGATGGTGGCCGACGTCCCCTTGGGTGCATTCCTGTCTGGGGGTATCGATTCATCGCTCATCGTCGCCCTCATGCAGCAGCAGGGGGGATCGCCGGTCCGCACGTTTTCCATCGGCTTCGATGTTCCCGATTACAACGAGGCGCCCCACGCCAGCGCGGTGGCGGCGCATCTGGGAACGGATCACACGGAACTCTACGTGACGTCCCGCGAGGCTATGGACGTGGTCGAGCGCCTGCCGGCCATCTACGACGAACCCTTCGCCGACTCGTCGCAGATCCCCACCTTTCTCGTCGCACAGATGGCGCGCCGGCATGTCACGGTGTCACTGTCCGGCGACGGCGGGGACGAGGTGTTTGCAGGGTACAATCGGTACGCCTGGACGGAGCGCGCATGGCGCAAGATTTCTCTGATGCCCATGGCACTCCGCCGCGCAGCTGCCCGGACCATGAGGGCGGGGTCTCCAGAATTCTGGGATGTCGTCGGAGCGGCAGCAGGTCGTGTGGCTCCGTCGCTCCGCATGCGAACGTACGGCGACAAGGTGCACAAGCTCTCGCGGTTGCTCCAGTTGACTTCGCGGGAGTCGATGTACGAGGAAATGATTTCATCCTGGCCCATTCCGTCTCGAGCACTGGCCGGGCGGATCAATGGGAACACAGGGGCAGCCGCTGAACCGTGGCCAAGCGAAAACCTCAACTTCGTCGAGCAGATGATGCTCGCTGACCTGACAGGATACCTGCGCGACGACATCCTCGTGAAAGTGGACCGTGCGGCCATGGCGGTGAGCCTGGAGACGCGTGCTCCATTCATCGATCACCGCGTCGTGGAGTTTGCGGCGCGACTGCCGTACGACGTGAAGATGCGTGGCGGCACGACGAAGTGGATCCTGCGCGAGCTTCTCCATCGTCATGTTCCGCGTGCCCTTGTGGACCGACCCAAAATGGGGTTCGGGATACCCCTGCACGTGTGGCTGCGCGGCGAGCTCAGGGACTGGGCCGAGGCGCTCCTGGAGCCGGCTCGCCTGAGAAATGAAGGCTACTTCGATTCGAAGGCGGTTCATGCGGTCTGGGATGCGCACGTCAGCGGTCGCACCAACGCGCTCCCGCAGATCTGGCCCGTGCTGATGTTCCAGGCCTGGCACGCGGCGCACGAGGGCGCATCCAGTGGCGCTCCTGCCGCGCTTCGTGCGTAGGGAGTGATGATGAATCTCCGACACCTCTTCACGCGCGTTCGGGAAGAATCGCGACCATACCGGTTCGTGATGTCACGCCTTCTCTGGAGATCTGTCCTCTCACACACCTTTGTCGCGCGCCGCAACGGGTATCGGGTCCGGTTTCATCCCTCCGCCGTGTCCGCGGGCACGTGGACCGAGCCGGATGCGCTGAGCCAGGAGGAAGCATTCGTCGCCTCCCGACTTCGGCCGGGCGACTGCTACGTCGACGTCGGGTCGAACGTCGGGCTGCTCGTGCTCCGCGCGGCGTCGGTTGTTGGAGCGACCGGACGCGTGGTTGCCATCGAAGCGCACCCGAGGACATATCGATTCCTCGTCGACAACGTGACGCTCAACGAATTTTCGTGGGTACGGGCTATTCATTCTGCCGTCGGCAAGGACAACGGCACCGTCATGTTCAGTAACCAGCTGAGTGATGACCAGAATCACGTCGTTCTGGAAGGGGCAGGAGTCAAGGTTCCCGTTGCGCGACTGGACGACCTTGTACCCGATGTGCCGATTGCCCTCTTGAAGGTGGACGTGGAAGGTTTCGAGCTGCCCGTGCTCATGGGTGCTCCGCGCGTGCTCGCGCGAACGCGCTGCATTCTGCTGGAGAGTTGGGACGAACATGCGGCACGGTACGGATTCACCGTTTCGAACGTGGCTGCGTTGTTGCGCGACAGCGGATTCACCATTTTCCGGTTTGGCGGGGACGGGTTGCAGCCGGTCGTCGGCGCGGTCAACTCCTCTCGGTGCGAGAACCTGGTGGCCATACGTGAGTAACGCGCGAGTCGCGCGGTACACATTCGCGGCCTTCACGCCGACGCTCAATGGCGCGAACACCTTGAATCGCGTCGATGAGCGTCTCGCCCTTCAGACCTTCGGCCGCCCGGGCTGTGGCGAGCACGCGGCGGGGATACGTGAATGATCGGACGGACGGCCCGTCATGCACGTTCACGGTCCTCACGCCGACGTACAACCGCGCGCACACATTGCCGGCCGTATACGAGAGCCTGTGCGCGCAGACCTACCGCAATTTCGAGTGGCTGATCATCGACGATGGCTCGACCGATACCACGGCGGAGATCGTCCAGCGGTGGATTGCGGAGCAGAGAATAGTCGTCCGGTATTATTGCCAACCAAACGGGGGGAAGCACGTTGCGTTCAATCACGGCATCAGGGAAGCCGCGGGTGAACTGCTGTTGACTCTCGACTCCGACGACCGCGTGCTGCCCGAGGCCCTCGAACGGCTGGACTCTCACTGGCGAGCGATCCCGGACCGCGAGCGATTCTCGGGAATCACCGGACTCTGCGTTGATCCGCACGGGCGCGTCATCGGGACGTCATTCCCCCAGGACGTGCTCGATGCGAGTCCCCTCGACCTGATGGCAGGGAACATCTACGAGGGAGATAAATGGGGGTTTCACCGGACGGAGCTCCTGCGAGACTGTCCCTATCCCGAGATCCCCGGCGAGCGATTCATCCCGGAGGGACTGGTCTGGAATCGGCTGGCGGACAAGTACCTTATCCGTTTCGTGAATGAGCCCTTGCGCGTGGTGGAATACCATCCGGATGGACTCTCGGCCGGGCTGCTTCGGCTCCGCGTGCAATCTCCACAAGGTGCGATGCTCTACTACGGCGAATTTGCTGCGATGTCGCGCTCGCGTGCGAATCGCGCCCGGGCACTCGTCAATCTGGCCCGCTTCGCCCACCATGCCCGGGTGTCCTGGTGGTCAGTCCTTCGCCGAGCGAAGGCTGGCGTGGCCCTTCCAGCGTATGGGCTGGCCGGTTGGTTTTTCTGGTGGCGGGATTGCCGAGTTCTCGCCAGGCCCGTGAGATGATGCGCATTGCCGCGTTTACCGGAGGCCGCAGCATCTCCAGTGCGCGCTTTCGGGTTCGCCAGTACATCAATGAGCTGCGACAGCATGACATGGACATGGTCGAGTACATCGCACCGCTGGGCTCGTGGCCTCCCGCCAATCGTGCCATGCGTCCGGCGTGGGCGTTGGCGACGCTGGCCAGCCGGCTGCCCGCCATCGCCGCATCCTATCGCTACGACCTGACGTTTCTACAGCGCGAGATGCTGTCCACGTTTAGAACCTTGGAACCGCTGACGAAGGCTCCTCGGGTTATGGACCTGGATGACGCCGTCTGGATGTCGCGCGAATCTCAGGTGCGGAAGCTGATGGATTGCGTTGATGGCGTCGTGTGCGGCAATTCGTTCATCGATGACTGGGCGAGCCAGTGGAATACCAATCGCGTCGTCATACCAACGGCCGTCGACACCGACCGCTGGTGTCCTCGACCTGCCCAAGCTGTCAGCGCTGGAATTACGTCGCGTCCGCGTATCATTGGATGGACCGGCTTGTACGCTGGTTCGAAATACCTCCTCAGCGTCGAGCACGCGCTTGTTCGTGTATTGCAACGACATCCTGATGTGACACTTCGGGTAGTCTCTGATCGCCGACCCGATTTCCGCTTCGTGCCGGCGAGCAGGATCGAGTACATTCCCTGGTCGCCAGCGAACGAGGTGTCGACCATGCAGGACATGACGGTGGGAATCATGCCGCTGCACGATACCCCGTGGGAGCGCGGTAAATGCAGCTACAAGATGCTGCTGTACATGGCGTGTGGTCTTCCGGTTGTCGTTTCGCCAGTGGGAATGAACAGGGAAGTGCTAGAGCTTGGCGAGGTGGGGCTGGCCGCACACGACGATGACGAATGGGTCAGCGCGCTCAATGGGCTTCTCGGCAATCCTGCCCGCGCGCAAGAAATGGGATCGATGGGTCGCCAGGTAATTGTCGAACATTTTGCATTGCGGGTGCTCGCAATCCAACTGGCGCGATACTTTCGTAGCTTCGACGGATGACGATGTCCAAAGAGGAATCGATAGATAAGGCGGGACAGCAGTATTGGGAGCGCGGATACCAGGCGGCGACTGGTCCGCGCACCTTCGATCCGCACCGTGGGAAGGCGAGAGACTTCTGGAAGCAAAAATTCCATGAGTATTTTCGATTCGCGTTTTCCGGCCTCGACACACAAGGCAAGCGGCTCGTCGAAGTGGGCGCGGGAGGGTCGAGCATCCTCCCCTACCTGGGCCGGGAATTCGGTTTCCACGTGGTTGGACTCGACTATGCGGCGGCGGGATGCGCGCTTGCCGAGGAGAACCTGCTCCGCGAGGGGATCAGCGGCGAGGTCCTCTGCGCCGACGTTTTCGACCCACCGGCCAGTGAGCTCGATCGAGCCGATGTCCTGGTCTCATTTGGCGTCGTGGAACACTTCTCCGATCCCGCCGATTGCGTGCGCGCCTGTGCGAGGCTATTGAAGCCTGGAGGACTCATGATCACGACCGTGCCGAATATGGCGGGGCTCACGGGTCGCCTTCAGCGTGCGCTCGATCCCGCGGTATACGAGAAGCACGTAGCGCTGAACGCGGACCGACTGCGCTCCGCGCACGAGCGTGCCGGATTGCAGGTGCTCGACACCAGATACGTGTTGTTTGCACACCTCGGCGTCGTGAACATCAATGAAGCCCACGCCGGGATCGGCCGTGTCATACGCAACGGCGTCCTCAGTGGCCTGAAGGCACTCACGGGGATGCTGTGGTTCCTCGAGCAGCGAGTGGGGTCCCTGCCGGCGAATTCGGCGACCTCTCCCTACGTATTTTGCCTGGCGCGGAAGCCATCCGCGTAGAGATGGGCAATGACCAGGAGCCGCGCACCGTCATCCTGGTTGCGAATACGGCCTGGTATCTGTACAACTTTCGCCGCCCGCTTGCTCGCGCCTTGAGGGATCGTGGACTGGCGCCCCTGTTCGTTGCGCCGCACGACAAGTACGCGGACGCGCTTCAGGCAGAAGGATTTCGCTTTGAGCCTCTGCGCATGCGCCGGGCTGGCATCAACCCGTTTGTCGAGCTGCTGACGTTGCTCACGCTGGTTAGACTCTATCGGCGAGAGCGCCCAGCGGCGGTGCACCATTTCACCATCAAGTGCGTGCTCTATGGCTCGCTCGCCGCGATCGTTGCGCGCACACCGGCGGTCGTGAACGCGATTACGGGACTCGGTCATGTATTCGTCAGCCAGCGCCTGAAGGCGCGCCTCATCCGCCCGCTGGTGACGCGACTGTATCGGGTGGCCCTCGCATCGCCTCACACTCGCATCATCTTCCAGAACGCGGACGATCGAAATGCGTTCGTGGGACTTGGCCTCATCGACGCTGAACAGACGACCGTGATTCGCGGCTCCGGTGTGGACCTGGCGCGATTTGCGCCTGGTGTTGGCGGCATGCAGGAGGTGCCACGGGTACTGCTCGTCGGGCGCCTGCTGGCTGAAAAGGGAATCTTCGAATTTGTCGAAGCGGCACGGCTGCTTCGCGCGAGAGGCAACCCGGCCATCTTCGAGGTGGCGGGTGAACTCGATCCCGGAAATCCGTCGTCGGTTTCGCCGCAACAACTTGCCGCCTGGGTGCGCGAGGACGTGCTGGAGTTCAGCGGTCACGTGGACGCCATCGAGCAATCGTTGGCGGCGGCGACGATCGTGACCTTGCCCTCTTACCGTGAGGGCGTGCCTCGCTCGCTCCTGGAGGCAGCGGCGATGGGCAAGCCGCTCGTGGCCACAGACGTGCCAGGCTGCCGAGAGGTGGTGGAAGACGGGTACAACGGGCTCCTGGTGCCGGCGCGCAATGCCGCCGCGCTCGCCAACGCGATTGAACAGCTGCTGGCCGATCCGGCAGCGCGCGCGCGCATGGGCCTCGCAGGCCGCATCAAGGTCGCGACCGAATTCGGCGAGAATTCCGTCGTTGAAGCAACCATCGATGTCTATCGGCAGCTCGGCGTTTTCGCTTGATCGCCAGTTACCCTGCCAGCGAGTGCATGTCCACGTAGGCGATCACCTCCTCGCCCGAGACCGTCGCCGCTCCCAGCTTGCCCACTTCTATGCCCGCAGCGATGTTCGCGATCACGGCCGCTTCCGCAGCGGTGCCGCCCGCTGAGAGCACCGTCGCGAGATAGGCCGTCACAGTGTCGCCTGCGCCGACCACGTCATAGACTGCCCGCGCGACAGTCGGCACACGCGCGAGTTCTCCATGCTCCGAGAACAGGACCATGCCGCGCTCGCCCAGCGTAAGCAGGATGTGCTCGACGCCCAGTCGCAGGAGCGTGGCCGGCAGCGCTTCCGAATGATCGAGATCCACCGCAGCACCAAGCGCCGCTTCCAACTCGCGAATGTTCGGCTTGAAAATCGTCGCCCCGCGGTAGAGGAAAAAGTTCCGGTACTTGGGATCGACGACCACCGGAAGCGAACGCTCCCGAGCCAGCCGCATGGTCTCGGCGATGACCTCGGGTACCAGGACGCCCTTGTTGTAGTCCTCGAGCACCACGGCATCGGCCACGGCAATGGCAGACCGGACCCGCTCGAGAAGGGACGCGATATCCGGAGCGCGGAGGTCGGTCGCGTCCTCCTCATCGACGCGCACCAGTTGCTGCGCCCTCGCGAGAATTCGAGTCTTCACAGTGGTGCTTCGCGCGATGGTCAGTAGGCTGGCGTCGCCAGCACCAAGCTGATTGAGGACGCACCGAACCCGCTCCCCCGCTGGGTCGTTGCCCACGGTGGCGACGAGATCACACGTGGCACCGATCGCCAGTACATTCTGGGCAACGTTGGCTGCGCCGCCGAGTGCCTCGACGCGATTGCGCACCTGCACCACGGGCACGGGTGCCTCGGGCGAGATCCGCTCGACATCCCCAGTGAGATAGACGTCAAGCATCGCATCCCCAATGACGGCGACGCGCTTGCCGCGTGTCCTGCCGAGGAGCTCGACGAGCCGCTCACGCGCGAGGGAGACCGTCACTGCGTGAGCATGCACGGGTGAATTCGGGCGCTCATGCGGTCACGGAGGCGGCCACTAGCGCTTGTAGCCGAGTGCGACCCAGAAGTACGGACCGTCGGCGAAGGTGACGTCGCCCAACGAGGCGTTGTGCATCATGTCCTCTATCTCAACGCGAGTGTATCGCTTTTCCAGTCGAGTGCCGAACCGGTCGAGGGCATCCGTCCGCATTGTATAAAAACTGAGGTTCAGATACGTGGAGAGCGGAAGGGAATCTACTCGCCCTCCCATTCGCTCGATGAGCCGAGCCCCACGCGCCAGTGGCCAGTAGATCAGCGCCGCACAGAGCTGCGTCAGTACGAACCGCAGTGGAAATGGCGAACGCGAGATCGCGTAGCGCAGCGTCTCGGAAACGCGCCAGAGTCTCCTGAACCAGGCGGGACGATTGTCGAAGGCATAATAGAGATATAGCAGGAACGGCGCTCCCGGCCGAAGCGAGGCCGTGGCGGCTTGCAGTCCCGCCTGGGTGTCCGGAATGTGATGAAGCACGCCGAGCGAATAGCCGAAGTCGAAATGGGCTGGGGGGAAGGGCATGGCATCCACACTCGCGAGCGTGAATGACACGTTCGGATGGGAACCCAGGTTGCGACGGGCGACGTCGAGCGCCTGCGGACTCGCGTCCACGCACGTCAGCGCTCCGACACGGGGTGCGACGAGCTGCGCCCACCGTCCGGATCCGCACCCGATATCCACTCCGCGCGCATCGGCAGGCAGGCGATGCCAGGGAAAGATGGAGAAGTAGTTATCCCAGAGCTGCTGGTGCTCCTCAGCCGTGAGAGCTGACTGGTCAAACCGGGACCACTCATCCCCGAAGCCGCGCACGACGTCGGCATCGAGGTTTCTGGGGTCATTCGTCACGGGGCATGGTTTGCGAGAAGGCAGGATGGCTCGTACGGAGCCGCGGTAGGTGGTAGCGGCCTGCTGCGGCGCAACTTAGGGTTGCGGGTGTCCGGCCGATAGGCAGGGAGCGGGCCACTAGCGTCCACCTCGACCGCGAACGAGGTCGTCCACGAACGAGGTCGTCCCCTTGCCGACTTCGTTCATGCGCAATAAAATTGCTCATGTCCGCATCAGCGTGGCGCGGTGTCAATGCGTCGACGCGCCGCGTGAACGTTGCAGCGGTCCGGCATTCGAGTTTCGCGCGAATTGTCACGGCCTTCCTTTTCATCCGCGCGGGGCACATTGCACATTCGCCTTCTGCGGTCACTCCTGGTGACCGCTCTCGTTTTCCCCCTGTGCGGATTACGCGCGCAATCCGCGACCGGAGGCGTCAAGCCTACGCCAGAACAGGCGCAGGCGCTGCTGCAGACTCGCCCCGATCTGGTGGAGCAGTTGCGGCAACGGATGGTGACGAGCGGGATGACCGCCCAGCAGATCCACGCGAGGCTCCGCGCCGAGGGCTATCCAGAAAACCTCCTGGACCAGTATCTCCCCGGAGCCACAGGGCAAGCGACAACACCCACCTCCACCATCCTTCGGGCCGTCCAGGACCTCGGCGTGGCGGATTCGCTGGATCTGCTCAGCGGTGGAGGGGAAACGCCCGCGGTCGGATTGGCGGTCCGTAACGACACCGGCCTGATAGCCCGTTCGCAGTCGTACTTCCGCCCCGATACAATTCGAGACCGCTTTGCGCGCGACTCGGTCATGCGCCTGGTGACGAGCCCTGATTCGGGCTTCGCGATCTTCGGACTCGATATCTTCCGGTCATCGACGTCGCAGTTTCAGGCGAATCTCGCCGGCCCGGTCGACCCAGGGTACAGATTGGGTCCCGGCGATCGGCTGGTGTTGATCCTCACGGGCGACGTGGAAGAGTCGTATTCCCTCGACGTCACCCGGGAAGGGTTCGTCGTCATCCCCGAGGTGGGGCAGGTGTATGTCAACAACCTGACGCTCGCCGAACTCGACACACTCTTGCGCTCACGTTTGCGCCGCGTGTATGCCGGTAGCGGGGGGAACGCACATTTTTCCATCAGTGTTGCCAAGCTGCGCTCGAACCAGATTTTCGTTGTGGGCGACGTGCAGCGCCCTGGTAGTTACACCATCTCGAGCGCGGGTACCGCGCTCACCGCGCTGTATGCCGCGGGTGGACCCACGACCAACGGCTCATTGCGCCGAATCGAGGTTCGGCGCGGGGGTCGTACCGTTGACGCGCTGGACGTCTACGACTACCTGCTGCGTGGCGACGCCTCGCACGACGTCCGGCTACAGTCCGGGGATATCGTCTTCGTCCCTGTACACGGCCCTCGGGCGCGCGTGGTGGGCGAGATCGTCCGGCCGGCCACCTACGAGCTCAAGGCCGGCGAAAGCCTACCGCAATTGCTCGAGGCCGCGGGAGGATTCACCGCAGTTGCGGCCCGACTCCGCGTTTACATCGAACGGATCGTGCCGTCGGGCGACCGCGGTGTGGGCGAAGGTCGCGCGCGTACCACCGTTGACGTTTCTGGTCCCGGCCTGGTCAACGGCCTTGGGCCAACGGTGCCCGTCCAGAATGGCGACGTCGTACGTGTTTTTCCAGTGACCGAGAGGGTGCGGGATCGAATCACCGTGCGCGGCAACGTGGTCACGCCAGGCGCTCAAGGCCTGACGCCCGGCATGCGTGTGGCTGACGCATTGCGTGCGGCGGGCGGAATCAAGTCGGATACCTACCTGGCCGAAGTCCTCATCTCTCGCCTGGAGTCAGACTCCACCCGCACGCAGATGCGGGTTCGCTTGCGGGACTCCACCGGCGCTGTCCTGAATGATTTTCTATTGCGCGAAGATGACCAGATCCAGGTGTTCTCCCTTACGACGTTCCGTCCGACGCGGTACGTCGCGGTGGCGGGGTTCGTCAACAGCCCCGGTCGATTCCCATTCCGTGTAGGCATGTCGCTGCGCGACCTCGTTCTTCTGGGTGGGGGAGCGAAGGAAGGAGCTCTACTGACCGAGGCGGAAATTGCCCGGCTCCCGCGTGATCGCTCGAAGGGGCAGACGGCGGTGACGATTCGCGTTCCGCTCGACTCATCCTACCTCTTCGAGCGGAGCGCGGGTCGAACATATCTCGGGCCACCCGGGACGCCCGCCCCAGCGAACACGGCGCCGGAGGTTCCGCTCGAGCCATACGATAACGTGCTGATTCTCCGGCAGGAGAGTTTCGAGTATCAGCGTGTTGTCGACCTGAATGGTGAAGTTCGATTCCCTGGGACTTATGCGCTCAAGAACAAGACGGAGCGCCTCGGAGATCTCCTTGCACGGGCTGGCGGTCTCACGGACGAGGCGCAACGGGACGCAATCTTCTTCGTGCGACCGGGGCCGACGGACGCGCGTATAAAGAGCGATGCAGGCACGGCCTCGGTCGACGACTCGCTGCTGGCACGACGTGCGACGAATGGACGAATCGGCATCGATCTCGAAGAGGTTCTGGCTCATACGGATTCCCGTGAGAACATCGCGCTCGAAGATGGTGACCAGATCACGATCCCCCGGTACAATCCTGTGATTCGTGTTCAGGGCGCGGTCAACGCGCCAGCGAACGTGACGTTCGTGCCAGGGAAAGACATTTTCTACTACATCCGCGCCGCAGGAGGCGGAACCCGAATGGCCGACGAGCATCGTGCCTTCGTGACGCAGGCGAGCGGGAAGCTGGAAAGCGTTCAAGACCGGCGCTTCCTCCCCGACGTGGTGCCTCGTCCGCATGCGGGCGCAGTCGTCACCGTGCCGGAACGCGATCCTGCCGACCGCGTCGACTTCGCCACGATCTTCACGATCGCAACCCAAATCATAGCCAGCCTCGTTGCCGTAGTCGCCATCATCCGGCGGTGAGCACCGAAGCGGATCGCCGAGCGCCGTTCGTCCTGGCGCTGGCACTGCTGGGTGTATCGCTGTCCGGCCCGCTCGTCCGCCTCTCGCGCGCGCATCCGCTCACCATCGCCGCCTGGCGACTCGCGTTCTCGCTGGTCATCATCGCGGTCGCCCTCATGGCCACTGGACAATGGCGCCAGTGGCAGCGTCTCACGCGCCGCGAGGTGGCCATTGCTGTTGGTGCGGGCGGCATGCTGGCGCTTCACTTCTGGAGCTGGAACACCTCCATCACGCTCACCAGTGTGGCCGCCTCCGTAGTTCTGGTGAACACCCAGCCGGTGGTTGTGGCGCTGCTCTCGGTCTTCTGGTTGCGGGAGGCGCCTTCTCGTCGCCAATGGGCCGGCATCGCCATCGCCATGACCGGGGCGCTGATTGTCGCGTCGCCGGATTTTGCTGCCGGTGCGGCATCCGCCACCACCCACCCGCGCGCATGGCTCGGCGACATGCTCGCGCTGCTCGGCGCAGTGACGGCAGCCATCTATTTCGTTTCGGGACGACGCCTGCGCTCCGCGCTCGACCTCTGGGCATACGTCGGCATCGTGTACGGCGCGTGTCTCGTGGTGCTGTTGATCCTCATCGCCGTCACGAACGCCCCGCTCGCACCCCAACCCGCCCGCGAGCTCGCCATCTTTGCCGGCCTGGCGCTTGGGCCCATGCTGCTGGGGCACACGGGGCTCAACTGGGCTCTCAAGCACTCGCCAGCGTACGTGGTGAATCTCACGCTGCTCGGCGAGCCGATCGGAGCCACGCTCATTGCCGCCATGCTACCGGGTATCCGCGAGGTCCCCGGGCCAGCCACCTTCATTGGGGGCGCGGTGGTGTTCGCCGGAGTACTGCTTACAGCGCGCCGGTCGCACCCTCTGCTGCCTGCATCGGTTTGATTTTCTAATTGAGGTGGTCATCCCGAGCGAAGTCGAGGGATCTGCACGTCCCACCTGGTCGTAAGTGCAGTCCCGGCCACCTGCCTCGGGGGGGGGCGCGATCGTGCTTGTCGGAATCCTGCTGACCGCCAATCGCTAGCGCACCGGAACCACCGGTTAGCTTTCAGCCGGATCGTTTTTTCCGGGACCCGCATGGATGAGCTCTCGCTCGATATCGTCGTCACTCGTGGTGCGACCGTCGAATCGGTGCACCGGGTGCATGCTGCCGTCGTAAACGCGGCCGGCACGCGAATCGGGTCGGCGCGCAACGCGGACCTCGTGACCCATTGGCGCTCGTGCGCGAAGCCGTTTCAAGTCATGTCGCTGCTGGAACACGGCGGCTTCGACGCCATGGGATGGGGGGATGATCAACTCGCGCTCGCGTGCGGCTCGCACGGTGGTGAGCCCGAGCACGTCGCGCTCGCGCACGCGATGCTCGTGTCGCTGGGCATGGAGGAGGGCGACCTCGCCTGCGGCCCTCACGACCCACTCTCGGCGCGAGGAGAGAAATTGCTGCGCGAGAGCGGCGAACGACCGTCTCGCCTTCACAACAACTGCTCAGGCAAGCACGCCGCGATGCTCGCACGCGCGCACACGGCCTCCTGGTCGACAATGGGATACGAGCGCTTCGAGCACCCGGTACAGCAGGAATGCCTGGCGCAGGTTGCGAAATGGACGGATCAGGATGGCGAGTCCATCCCATGCGCCATCGACGGGTGCGGTGTGGTCGTGTTCGCGCTCCCGCTCTACGCGATGGCGCTGGCCTACGCGCGACTTGCCGACGCCGCGCGGCGCTCGCACGAGGTACCGTCTCGCATCGCGCATGCGATGCAGACGCGGCCCTTCCTCGTTGGCGGGAGCGACCGTTTCGACTCGGCCATCATCTCCGCCACGGAGGGCCGCGTGATCGCCAAGGTGGGCGCCGAGGGGGTGCATTCGCTCGCGCTCATCGACGAGGGGATCGGAATTGCGGTGAAGGTCGAATGTGGCGCCCAGCGTGCGCAGTTCCCGGCGGTCATCGCCGTGCTTCAACACTTCGGCGCCCTGCCTGACGCACTTCCGCCGCGCCTCGCGGAGTTCGCGACGAAAACCCTCCGGAACACCAGGAACGAGATAGTCGGCGAAGTGCGCCCTGTGGCGGGCTAACGAAGGGCCGGCGCTGGCGCTGCGCCGGCGAAAGTCTGCTCACGGCCGCCCGTTCGAAGGTAAATTTAGGGCTGCGCAGTTCTGCGCCTCTCAGCGGTTATTTGATCACGCGTTCTTCGCGCGCCGCTCTACCTTCGCCAGACCATCAGGATGTTCATCGATCGTGTCATCGTCCGCGTCTCCGCCGGTTCCGGCGGATCGGGGATCGCCAGCTTCCGTCGCGAAAAGTTCGCCCCACTGGGCGGACCCGACGGCGGCGACGGAGGAAAGGGAGGAGATGTCATACTGCGCGCCGACAGCAACCTCGCAACGCTGCTGGACTACAGCTACCGCGATCAATGGGAAGCCGAGCGTGGCTACCATGGCAGCGGCTCGAACATGACCGGCCACTCAGGCGCGGACATCACGCTCCCCGTGCCGCCGGGCACCGTCGTGCGAAACAAGGACACCGGCGAGCTCGTTGGCGAGGTCCTGGAGGACGGCGACACCATGGTGCTCGCGAAGGGCGGCAGGGGCGGGAAGGGCAACAGTTGGTTCGCCACGTCCGTGCACCGCAGTCCGCGCGAGTGGCAGCCCGGCGAGGACGGCGAGGCATTCACGCTCGAGCTCGAGCTCAAGCTCATCGCCGACATCGGTCTCGTTGGGCAACCCAACGCCGGAAAGTCGACCCTGCTCTCGGTGATCAGTGCGGCGACCCCAAAGATCGGCGACTATCCGTTCACCACGCTCGCTCCCAACCTGGGCGTGGTGCAGATGAGTGACAGCCGCACCTTCGTGGTTGCGGACATCCCGGGCATCATCGAGGGCGCCCATGAGGGCAAGGGCCTGGGGCTCAAATTCCTGCGTCACATCGAGCGCACCCGACTGCTCGCCTTCCTCATTTCCATCGACTCGCTGGACTGGCAGGCCGAGTATGACCAGCTGCGCAATGAAGTCGCGCAGTATTCTGCCGAGTTGGCGGAGAAGCCGCATTGTGTCGTGTTCACGAAGATGGACCTGCTCGGCGAGGATGAGCCCGCCCCCATCGAGGCGAAGGGTGCGTTCGGCGTGTATGCCATTTCCGCGGCCGCGCGCACCGGTCTGGAGGAGATCAAGCTTGCGTGGTGGCGTCAGCTGCTCGCGATGAAGAAGGCGTCATTGGCGCCGGTCAAGGACATTGCGCTGCCCTGAGCTGGCCACCGTGGAGGTTCGTGAAATACAGAGGAGCGATGCGGAGTATCCGGAAAGGCTGCATGACCTCCACTCGCCTCCGGCACGCATCTGGGTACGCGGTGACCTGGCGGTATTGAGTCGTCCCTGCGTGGCCATCGTCGGCACGCGTCGCGCAACTGCCTACGCGGAGCGGGTCACGGCGGAACTGGCGCGCACTCTCGCGCGAGCGGGCGCGTGCGTCATCAGTGGACTCGCGCGTGGCGTGGATGCGGCGGCGCATCGCGGTGCACTTGCCGCGGAGGGCGCCACCTGCGCCGTGCTTGGAACCGGGCTGGATGTTGTGTACCCGAAGGGCCACGCTCAGCTGCAAGCCGACATTGGCCGGCGCGGGCTCCTGGTGTCCGAGATCGAGCCCTCCAGCGCCGCGCATGGCGGGTCGTTTCCGCAGCGCAACCGCATCATCGCCGCGCTTGCGAAGGTCACAATTGTGGTCGAGGCGGGGTTCAAGAGCGGCGCACTGCTCACGGCAACGCGCGCGGAGGAACTGGGCCGAACGGTTGCGGCGGTGCCTGGCCCCATCGACATGCCGCAGTCGCAGGGAAGCAATGAGCTGCTACGTGACGGTGCCACCATGATCGCAACCCTGGCCGACGCCCTGGCGCTCATGGGCCTCACTGCGCCCATACGACTTGCCGATATCCCCGAGGGCAGCGGCGCGCACCGAATGTGGGATGCGCTCGCGGACGGTGCCGCGGACCTCGATACCCTGTGTACGCGATCCGGTCTCCCCGCACACGAAGGGATGGCGGCGGTGAGCACGCTCGAGATGCGCGGGCTCATCGAGTGCGAGATGTCGGGGGAAATCCGGCGCGCGTGACGCAAATCACGACGCTGTTCGCGGCAACACGCCAGCAGAATTCCGGACAGGATGCCCTCTCGGAAGCTGCAACTTCTCAGGCACCGTGCTTCTCCCCGTTCCTGACTCTGGCTAGCTTTCCCCACTATCGTCGCTATCCTCTTCGCTCCACTTAATGCGTCGCGCTCTCATCACTGGCATCACCGGGCAGGACGGCTCGTACCTGGCTGAGCTCCTGCTCGCCAAGGGATACGAGGTCCACGGCATCATCCGCCGCTCGTCCTCCTTCAACACCGGTCGGCTCGAGCACCTGTACCAGGATCCTCACGAGCGCTGCGCGCACCTCGTGCTGCATCATGGCGACCTCACCGACGGCGGCACCCTCCGGCGCCTCATCCACGTGGTCGCACCGGATGAGCTGTACAACCTGGGCGCCCAGAGCCACGTCCGCGTGTCGTTCGACGAGCCCGAGTACACCGCCGACGTCGTGGGCATGGGCACCCTGCGCGTGCTCGAGGCCGTGCGCGACTTCGAGCAGGCCAAGGGCCGCCAGATTCGCGTATACCAGGCTGGCAGTTCGGAGATGTTCGGCGCCGCGCCGGCCCCGCAGTCGGAGGCTACCCCGTTCTACCCCCGCAGCCCGTACGCTGTGAGCAAGGTGGCCGCGCACTGGTTCGGCATCAATTATCGCGAGGCCTACCGGTTGTTCGTCGCCAACGGCATCCTGTTCAATCACGAGAGCCCGCGGCGCGGCGAAACATTCGTGACCCGCAAGATCACGCGCGCCATCGGCCGGATAAAGCTGGGCCTCCAGCACAAGCTCTACCTGGGCAACCTGGAGTCGAAGCGCGACTGGGGCTTTGCCGGTTGCTACGTGGATGCCATGTGGCGCATGCTCCAGGCCCCGCAGGGCGACGATTACGTCGTCGCCACGGGGGAGACCCACACCGTGCGCGAGTTCGTGGAGAAGGCCTTTGCGCACGCCGGGCTGGATCACGAGCAGTACATCGCCTACGACCCCCGCTATGACCGTCCCACCGAAGTGGACGTCCTCCTCGGCGACGCCTCCAAAGCGCGCACCGCGCTCGGTTGGGAGCCCAAGGTCGCGTTCAACGAGCTGGTGACCATGATGGTGGACGCCGACGTCGTCCTCGCAGAAAAGGAACATGGAAAAAAGCGCTAAAATCTTCGTCGCCGGGCACCGCGGCCTCGTCGGCTCCGCCATCGTGCGCCGCCTCCGCACGCTCGGCTACGACAACCTGCTGCTCCGCACGCGCGACGAGCTGGATCTCGAGGACATCGCAGTCACGCGCGCGTTCTTCGACCAGGAGCGCCCCAGTCACGTCTTCCTCGCCGCCGCCAAGGTGGGAGGCATCGGCGCCAACAGCACCTATCCTGCGGACTTTATTCGCGACAACCTGCTGGTGCAGATCAGCGTGATCGAGGCTGCTCGCGCCACGGGCGTGGAGAAGATGGTGTTCCTGGGCAGCTCGTGCATCTATCCCAAGTTCGCCGAACAGCCCATTCGGGAGGAGGCGTTGCTCACCGGTGAGCTGGAGCCCACCAACGAGGCGTATGCCGTGGCCAAGATCGCCGGCATCGTCATGTGCCAGAGCTACAACAGGCAATATGGCACGCGGTTCATGAGCATCATGCCCACCAACCTGTATGGCGAGGGTGACAACTTCGACCCGGCGGAGAGCCACGTGCTTCCCGCGCTCATCCGGCGCTTTCACGATGCGAAGGAGAACGGCGACGCGGAGGTGGTGGTGTGGGGCACCGGGAGCCCAAGGCGGGAGTTCCTGCATGTGGACGACATGGCCGCTGCGTCGGTGCACCTGATGGAGGTGTGGGGCGAGGGCGGTGCTGACGGGTCGGTAGTGGGTGGCGCGAACGCGATCAACGAGATCGTTAACGTCGGGTATGGCGACGACGTCTCAATCGGCGAGCTCGCGCGCCTCGTGAAGGAGGTCGTCGGCTTACAGGGCGCTCTCACCTTCGATGTCAGCAAGCCCGATGGCACTCCCAGAAAGCTGCTGGATTCGTCGCGGTTGCTCGCCACCAGGTGGCGTCCGGAAGTTGGGCTCAGGGAGGGAATCGCACGGACGTACGCATGGTTCCAGGAAAACCATGCGAACGCACGTCTCGGGTGATCATACAAGGCGGTCCCCAGAGTTAGGCCGCAGTACAGGCGATTCGCCCACCCACGATATTCCGAGTGTGCCCCGCCATATCTACGTCCACGTCCCCTTCTGCGCCCGGAGATGCTCCTACTGCGATTTCGCGATCGCGGTACGGCGCAACGTGCCCGTGGCCGAATATCTCGCAGCCATGGAAGGGGAGCTCTCGGCTCGGTTCGGCGCGAACGTCTCGGAACCCGTCGACACGATCTATTTCGGCGGTGGTACGCCATCCCTGCTCGGCGGTGACGGCGTCGCGCGTGCCATCGAAGTCGTTCAGCGCCGCTTTCCTGCCGCTGCCGACGCGGAAATCACCATCGAGGCGAATCCGGACGACGTCACCCCCGCCTCGGTCGCTGCATGGCGCGCCGCCGGCGTGAACCGCATGTCACTCGGTGCGCAGAGCTTCAACGACGGCGTGCTGACGTGGATGCACCGTTCGCACGACGCCGGCGTCACCCAGCGGGCGATCGCGATGGCGCGCGAGGGCGGTATCACAAATCTGTCGCTCGATCTCATCTTCGCCCTCCCGGAATCCCTCGATCGTGACTTCGAAGCGGATGTGGAACGGTTACTCAGCCTCCATCCTGATCACGTCTCGCTCTATGGTCTCACTGTCGAGCGCGGAACTGCGCTCGGAAAGTGGGTCGCATCAGGAGTAACTGTCGAACAGCCGGAAGAAGGGTACGAACGGGAATTCCTCACCGCCCACCGCCTTCTCGCCAATGCCGGATTCGAGCACTACGAAGTCTCGAACTACGCCCGCCCCGGCAGGCGCGCCCGACACAATTCCGCGTACTGGTCAGGCGCCTCGTACGTGGGATTGGGCCCCTCGGCCCACGGCTTCGACGGCAGCTCGCGCCGCTGGAATACACGTCACTATTCCGCTTGGGCGCAGGTGGCGGCCAAGGGGCTCGACCCCATCGACGGATCGGAGCTGCTCACGGCGGAGAACCGGGAGTCGGAGACGGTGTATCTCGGAATGCGATCGGACGTGGGTCTCGCGGTCCTTTCGAGCGATCTGTCCCTGGTAACCGCCTGGGCGGAGGCTGGATGGGTTGTGCTGGGCACGGATGGCCGCATGCGGTGCACCGCAGAGGGCTGGCTGCGCCTCGATGCTCTTGCCACCGCCTTGACGCACCACCGAAGTCGTTAGCATATTTGAACTTATGACAACCGCCGACGAGCTGACGCCGCGGGAACGCCGCGTTCTCGAGGCGGTGATCAAGACCTACGTCCAGACCGCTGAGCCTGCCGGTTCGCGCGTGCTGTCGCGTCATTCCGGGCTCGGCGTGTCCCCGGCGACTATCCGCAACACCATGAGCGACCTCGAGGAGAAGGGGTTTCTCATGCATCCGCACACATCGGCGGGCCGAGTGCCGACAGACAAGGCGTATCGGTCGTATGTGGATTCCCTGCTGAACGCGCCTCCCAGTCCTATCGTGATGGCAGAGCGGGACCGGCTGAGGGCGGAGATTTCGGCGAGCAGCTCCACGATCGAGACCATCCTTCGCCGCGCGGCGCAGTCGCTCGGCGTGCTCACCCAGGAGCTCGGCGTCGCACTGGGACCGCAGCTGGATGCAAGCGTGTTGCGCGCGCTGGATCTCGTGCGCGTCGGCGGTGATCGGCTGCTGCTCGTGCTCACCCTGGACGGAGGAGTAGTGCGGACAGTGTTCGTCGAGGTGCGCGGCACCGTGGCGGACAGCGCCGTGAGCGAAGTGACGCGGGTGCTCAACGAGCGACTTGCGGGCCACACACTGCGCGAGCTGCGGGCGTCGGTCAGCGAGCGGCTGCGTGACACGTCGGCCAACCGGGAAGCAGAGGACCTTCTCAACATCTTCGTGCAGGAGGGCGAGCAGCTGCTGGATGCCGCGCTGCCCCTGAGTGAGGGCAGCGTTATCGTCGGTCAGGCGAGCGTCCTGGCATCGCAGCCTGAATTCGACGGCGCCGCGAACTTGCGGAAGCTTCTGACGCTTACTGAAGAGCCGGCACGGCTCGCGGACATCCTGCGTCGCACCCACGCTGGTGATGAACGGCCGGGCGTATGCATCACGATCGGTGGTGAGCACGGCGATCCACGGCTCGACCAGTTCACCGTCGTCACGGCGGAGTATCACGCGGGCTCGCTTACCGGAATCATCGGCGTGATCGGGCCCACGCGGATGTCGTACGACAAGGTGATTTCACTCGTGCAGCACACGTCACGCCTGTTGTCGGACCTGCTGTAGCATCATCAACTTCTTGCGAGCGTATTAGCGCCATCATGGCTGATTTTTATTCCACACTTGGCGTCGAGCGTACTGCCGCGGACGACGAGATCAAGAAGTCCTATCGCAAGCTTGCGATGGCCTATCACCCCGACCGCAACGGCGGATCGAAGGAAGCTGAAGAGAAGTTCAAGGAGATCACGGAGGCGTACGACGTCCTGCGCGACCCGCAGAAGCGAGCCACGTACGATCGGTACGGCGAGGCGGGGCTGCGTGGCGGGGGCGGCGGTGCCTACCACCACGTGGACCTCTCCGAGGCACTCGGCATCTTCATGCGTGACTTCGGTGGCTTCGGCGGTCTCGATGATCTGTTCGGACGTCAGGGCGGCGGTCAGCGCGAGGGCAACGACGTCAGGATCGCGATGCCGCTCACGCTGGCCGAGGTTGCGACGGGCATCGAGAAGGAAGTGCGCGTCAAGGTGCTCGATGCGTGCGAGGCCTGTTCGGGCACTGGCGCGGAGCCGGGCTCGAAGGCGCACACGTGCACGACGTGCGCTGGGCATGGTGAAGTGCGGCGCGCTCAGCGCTCCTTCTTCGGACAGTTCGTCGCGGTCACGCCATGCCCGACGTGCCATGGCGAAGGCAAGCAGATCGACACGCCGTGCAAGCGGTGCAAGGGCGACGGGCGGACGCGGAGCGACAAGACGATCAAGGTCTCCGTGCCCGCAGGTGTCGCGACGGGCCAGTACATGACGCTGCGTGGCGTCGGAAACATCGGCGCGCGAAAGGGTGAGCGCGGCGATGTGCATGTCGTGTTCGAGGTGGCCGACGATCCACGCTTCGAGCGTGAGGGCGAGGATCTCTTTACCGAGGTGCTCGTGACGTATCCACAGCTCGTCATGGGCGCCGTGCTTCAGGTGCCGACAGCCACGAGCACCGTCGCGCTCACCGTTCCGCCGTCCACGCAGAGCGGGCAAATGTTTCACCTGCGCGGCCGCGGCCTCGCCCGTGTGAACGCTGCCGGAACGGGCGACCTGCACGTGCGGGTACAGCTCTGGACACCCGACTCACTCAGCGCCGAGGAAGAAGAGCTCATCGCGCGGTTGGGTCAGTTGCAGCGAAACGTGCCCAGCGAACGAGAGAAAGGCCTCTGGGCCAAGATGAAAGAGGCACTCGGCGCATGAACTGGCTGGCCGTGCGCGTGAGGCCAGGCGCCGCACGGCCACAGGCACTCGCAGCGCTGTTCGAGGCTGGGTCGGAGGGTGTTCACGAGGCGGGGGACGAGCTGGTCACGCACTTTCCGGGTGAGACGGACGGGGAGCGCGTGCGTCGCGCCGTCCTCGCCGCGGATCCAGGTGCGCAAGTCACGCTGGCGGTCATCCCCGCGGTGGACTGGGCGCAGGAGTGGAAGAAGGGTGTTCGTGCGCACGAACTTGGCAGGCTCGCGATCGTGCCGCCGTGGCTGGCCGAAGGCCGAGATCCCGCCAGCACCATCATCATCGAGCCACAGATGGCGTTCGGCACTGGTGAGCACGAGACGACGCGCGGCGTCGTGCGGCTGCTCCCGGATCTGATTCGGCCGGGCGATCGTGTGGCCGATGTCGGATGCGGGAGTGCGGTGCTATCGATTGCCGCCATCAAGCTCGGTGCAGCGCACGTGGTGGGGATCGAGATCGATCACGACTCGATCGAAAATGCGCACGAGAACCTCGAGCGCAACGGCGTCGCCGATCGGGTGATGATCTTCGAAGGTGACGCGAATGTCTTCCTGCCGATCGTCGCTCCGGTGCGCGTCGTGCTTGCGAACATCATCTCGACGGTGTTGTTGGAGATGCTGCCGATGATCGAGTCGTCGCTCACCCCCGATGGCGAAGCGATACTCAGTGGCATGCTGCTCGAGGAGCGCGAGATGATGCGCGGCGAGCTCGATGACGCCGGCTGGGACATCGTCGCCCAAGACGTGGAGGGGCTGTGGTGGAGCGCGCGCGTCGCGCACCGGTAGGCACGTTCTACACGCCCGGCGAGTGGCGCGGTGGCGAGCGCGTCGAGCTCGATGCATCCGCCGCGCACCACGCGTCGGTCAAGCGAATGGCGGTGGGTGACGCGGTTCGCCTGACGAATGGCGCGGGGCGTCGCGCGGAGGGCGTTGTCGATGCGCTCTCGAAACGAAGCTGCGTCGTTGCGCTCGGTGACGATCCGGTTGACGAAGTTCCCGCTCCAGCTTTCATAGAACTTTGGGGGCCGGTCGGAGATCGCGACCGCATGCTGATGCTCGCGGAAAAGTCGGTCGAGCTGGGACTCTCCTCGTGGCGCCCCATCATCTACGCGCGATCGCGATCCGTTTCGCCACGCGGGGAGGGTGAATCGTTCAGGGAGAAGCTGCGGCTTCGGCAGATCAGCGCGCTCGAGCAATCAGGTGGAGCGTGGTTGCCGGCGAGTCACGTCGAGCGCTCACTTGACGAGGCGCTGAGCATGCAGGACTGCGACTCGCTCGGTGATCGCATTCTCCTGGACGTTGCTGGTGACGCACTTGGCGAGGTGGCGCGCACCCTTGCGCGCGGCGTGACCGTGGCGGTGGGCCCCGAAGGAGGGCTCGAGGATCGCGAACGTTCCGTGCTCATCGAACGCGGCTGGCGACCCGCGTCGCTTGGCAACAACGTTCTCCGCTTCGAGACGGCGGGTATCGCCGCCCTTGCTGTTCTTCGATCATTTCTTCCATCGAGCCGATGACCGACACCTGCCTGTTCTGCCGCATCGCACGCAAGGAGATCCCGGCGACCATCGTCTTCGAGAACGAGACCGTCGTCGCATTCCGCGACATCGACGCGAAGGCACCGACGCATGTCCTCATCGTTCCCCGGGCACACGTCGCGTCGCTCGACGAGGCGACGGACGCGCAGATGCTCGGCGCGCTCCAACTCACGGCGGCCGCAATCGCCAGGAAGGAAGGAATATCGGCGGGTGGATACCGCACCGTCATGAACAGTGGTGCAGACGCAGGACAAACAGTGTTTCACGTTCATCTGCACCTGCTTGGCGGACGAAAGCTCGGTTGGCCACCAGGTTGAGACTCTGCTCGTACGCGGCGAGATTCGTTGCCGGCGCGTCGGCTCGCGCGTAGATTTCGCGATTACCCCAACACGCGCAATGCCCCTCTTCGACACGCTGCACACCGACCTCAACGCCGCACGCAAGGCACTCGACAAGCCGCGTGTGCTCGTGCTCGGCACCATCTACTCGGATGCAAAGAATCGCAAGATCGAGCTGCGCCGAGACCTGACCGATGAGGAAGTCATCGATGTGCTGCGCAAGGGCATCAAGCGGCGGCGGGAGTCGATCGAGATGTACGCCGGCAAGCGTGATGATCTCGCCGAGAAGGAGCGCGCGGAAGTGGCGATTCTCGAGGTGTATCTGCCGGCGGCGGTCAGCGACGAGGAACTGCGTGCGGCGGTGCGTGCCGCGATCGCCGCGGGCGCGTCGCAGATTGGTGCGGTGATGGGCAAAGTCCTTCCGCAATTCAAGGGACGCGCGGAGGGGAGCACCATCAATGCGATCGCCCGCGAGGAACTGAGCGGGCAGGGGTGACTCGGGCCCGCAGGACAGCATGGGTCTACCCGAACATGCGCCCGTCGCGCCGGTTCGGGTTTTTCGTCTTGGATCATCGGTCATGAACACGCACGCCCTGGGCATTCTCGAGTTCCCACGACTTCTGGAGCTCGTCGCTGAACGTGCGTTCTCGCTTCCGGGCGCAGCGCGGGTACGCTCGCTCGTGCCGCAGTCGGATCTTTCGTGGATCGAGGCAGAGCATCGCCGCGTGGCAGCCGTGCGTTCGTTGCTCAGCGGAGAGCCCATCTGGCGTCCGGAGCCGGTGCCGGAATTGTCGGGCGCCATTCAGCGCCTGCGCGTGATCGGAAGCGTGTGGAATGGCGTCGAGCTCGTGTCGGGCGGTGTGCTGCTTCGGTCGGCACGGCGCACGCGGGACGCCCTCCGTGACGACAGGCGGTCGCCGATTGTCCGTGCGGTGCTTGGCGTGTTCGCCGATCGCATGGTGGTCTCACGCGCCACCGAGGAGCAGGTCGAGCGCGCGCTCGGCGAAGACGGCGTCGTCAAGGACGACGCGTCGCCTGCGTTGCGACGAATACGCCGCGAGTTGCGCGCGTCGCACGGTGAGCTGATTCGCATCCTCGAGCGCGTGATGGGCAGCCTGGAAGCGCATCACCGAGCGCCCGACATGTCGGTCACGATTCGCGACGGCCGGTACGTGATTCCCGTGCGGCGCGAGGGCGTGCGCGGTGTGGGCGGAATCGTGCATGGCACGTCTGGCACGGGAGGACTCATGTTCGTCGAGCCGCCCGCGGCCGTCGAATACGGCAACCGCATTCGCGAGTTGGAGTCCGAGGAGCAGGAGGAGGTCGAGCGCATTCTCGCCGAACTCACCGACGCGATTCGGCCGCTGCGGGAAGGTCTCGCCGATTCGCTGGATGCCCTGACCGAGCTCGATTCGCTGCACGCGCGCGCGCGGTACGCGGTCGACTTCGAATGCACGCCGGCGGACCTCGTGCCTGGCCATGCAGGGTTTGCCATCCGTGATGGACGTCATCCCTTGCTGCTTGCCAAGCGCGTGAATGTCGTTCCGTTCGACCTCGCGATGCTTCCCGACGAGCGAACGCTTCTCGTGTCGGGCCCGAACACGGGTGGCAAGACTGTGCTCCTCAAGGCGCTCGGCCTTCTCTCGATGATGTCACAGGCCGGCATTCCCGCGCCGGTCGGCGCCGAGAGCAGCATTCCGGTGTTTGACGACGTCCTGGCCGATATCGGCGATGAACAGTCGATCGAGGCGAGTCTGTCGACGTTCTCCGCGCACCTCAAGAACCTTTCGGAGATTCTCCGCCAGGCGACGGGCAACTCGCTCGTCCTGATCGACGAGCTGGGTTCGGGGACGGACCCGCAGGAAGGTGCGGCGCTCGGGTGGGCCATTCTTGAATCGCTAACGGCGCGCGGCACAACGACGCTCGCGTCCACGCATCTCGGGCAGCTGAAGGAGCTTGCAAGCCAGGTTCCGGGTGTCGTCAACGCGTCACTGCAGTTTGATGCGGTGCAGCTCGCGCCGACCTATCGGCTGATCAAGGGCGTGCCGGGACGGTCATACGGCATCAGCATCGCTCGCCGTCTCAACCTGCCCGCCGAAGTAGTGACGCGCGCCGAGGAGCGCGTGCCGCAGGGTGAGCGCGACATGGCAGCGCTCATCGAGCGTCTCGAGACGAAGGAGACGGAGCTCGAGGGTCGCGAGCGTGAGGCGAGCGCCATGGTGGACGACGCGCGCGATCGCATTGCCTCGGTCGCGAAGCGCGAGCACAACGTGCGCGAGCGCGAGCGGCAGGTTGAAAAGACCAGTCGGCAGGAGGCGCGGAAGTACGTGCTCGAGGCGCGCGCGGAAATCGACCGCACCATCAAGGCATTGAAGCAGAAGGGAAGTGCAGCGGCGGATGCCGCGATCGACGAGATGGGCCGCGAGGCGCGCAGAAAGGCCGAGGAGCTTGCCGCTAAACAGGCGAATGTGCTGGAGCGGCTCGATGTGGAAGAGCGCGCGGCACAACGAAAGCGCGTCGCGGTAAAGCCCGCCGATCACACTCCGATCGCTGAGCGCGATGTCGTCGAGGTCGGGACACTCGGCGGGAAGATCGGTCGGGTGCTGGAGCTGCGCGGGAAGGACGCGACGATCGTCGTGGGATCGATGAAGCTCACGGTGAAGGTTGCGACGCTGAGGAAGACCGAGCGTCCAGTGGAGGCGGCCGTCAGCTACCTCGGTGACGCGCCCGACGTGTTCGTGAGCACCGAGATCAATCTGCTCGGCATGCGTGCCGACGAGGCGGAAGGCGCGGTGCTTCAGGCACTCGACAGCGCCGTCCGGGCGGACCTCAAGTCGCTGCGCATCATTCACGGCAAGGGGACCGGCGCGCTGCGCCAGGTCGTCGACGAGATGCTGCGCAAGGACACGCGCGTGCGCGAATTCCACATGGCCGGTTGGAACGAAGGCGGCGCCGGCGTGACGATCGCGGAGTTCGCGTGATTCCCGACGAGACGGTCGAGCGCGTTCGCGAGAGCGCCGACATCGTCGGCGTGATCGGCGAGTACGTGGAGCTCAAGCGCACCGGTTCGGACTTCCGCGGACCCTGTCCGTTTCATCAGGGCACGGGCCGCAACTTCTCGGTGTCGCCGAAAAAGGCGATGTACTACTGCTTCGTGTGTCACGAGGGCGGTGACGTCTTCAACTACCTCATGAAGCGGCTCGGCGTCGATTGGCCGACGGCCGTGAAGATGGTGGCGGAAAAGTCGGGAATCGAAGTCGTCGAGACACAGTCGCGCCGAACGGACGAGAAGGATTCACGCGAGCCACTATGGGAAGTGAACGCCGCGGCGTCCGAGTACTTCCAACGGACGCTGTTCGAGGACGAGCTCGGACAACACGCTCGTGACTACATCGAGGCGCGGTCCGTTCCACGCGAGCTCGCGGACAAGGTCGGACTCGGATTCGCCCCGCGCGAAATCGGTTTGATGCGCTCGCACCTGAACACGCTCGGCTTCGACGACGAGCGGCTCATCGAGGCGGGACTGCTCCACAAGCCGGACGCCGGTCTCGAGCCGCGCCCGCGCTTTCGGGATCGCCTCATCTTCCCGATCTACGATGTGTCGGGACGCGTCGTCGGCTTTGGCGGCCGTCTACTCGGACCAGGCGAGCCAAAGTACCTGAACTCGGCGGAGTCGCCGGTGTTCACCAAGGGAAAGCTGCTCTACGGGTTGAACTGGGCCAAGCAGGCTGCACGACGCGACGAACGCATGCTCGTGGTCGAGGGCTATTTCGACGTCGTCCGCCTCATTGGCGCAGGAGTGGAGAGCGTCGTCGCGCCGATGGGGACCGCACTGACCGATGAACAGGCAAAGTTGATTCGCCGCTACACGGACCGCGTCTTCCTGCTCTACGACTCCGACAAGGCAGGACTGAAGGCGACGTTTCGCTCGGGTGACGAGCTGCTTTCCCAGGGAGCGGCGGTGCAGGTGGTGACACTCCCCGATGGCGAGGATCCCGACACGTACGTGCGCGCGCACGGCGCGCGAGGGCTCGAAGCGCAGATCGGCAGCTCCATCGACGTGTTCGAGCGAAAGATCCAGATTCTCGAGCGGGGCGGTTGGTTCTCCGATCTACGCAAGAAGCGCCAGGCACTCGACCGGCTGCTCCCGACGTTGCGCGCGACCGCCGATCCGCTCACGCGCGACATGTACCTCGGTTACGCCGCGTCCGCCGCCGGAGTCACGCGAGAGCTTCTCGAGCGTGAGTTGAGCGGACCGGTGAGAACGCGTCGTGGCTCGGTTTCCCGCGCTCCCATCGCGCCCGACGAACCAGAGTCAGACTTTCGCGCTCCCGTACCGCGCGCCGAGGTGCCGCGTGTGCGCCAGGGCGACCGACGGCGCGTGGCTGGTGAGCGCGCAGCGAGTGCGGAGCGCGAGCTGATGCGCGTCTTGCTGCATCGGCCCGCGTACTTCGAACAGGTCGTCGAACGTGCTGGCGCTGAGAGCTTCCGCGACGAGGAGCTTCGTCGCATTTTTGGCGCGCTCGTGGAGCATGGCGCGGAGGCTGGTCCCGACGTCCTCGCGGAGCATCTCGCCGGCGACGCGGTCGTGGTGATGCAGGAGCTTCTCGAGGAAACGGGCGGTCTCGATCACGCCGACGAGACCGTTGCGGGCAGCCTGTCCGCGATGCACGAGCGCAACTTGACGGAGCGCATGTCCGAGATCGATCGTGAGATGCCGATTGCCTCCGACACGCAGAAGGACGAGCTGACCCGGGAAAAGATGGCTCTCACGGACGAGCTGCGACGCCTGGGCGGGCAATGGTGGAAGAAATTTCGCTGAGCTACCGTGTTTCGGGTTATGATCCAATGCTGGGCGTAGTTCGCTCTCGCATCCACGTACACACGTCCAACTCCCGACATGCATCCTGACGTTCAGTCCCTGCTCGCTGTGCAGGCCGATGACATCGAGTTGTACCAGCTCGAGGACCGCCTTGCGGCGCTCGCTCCACGGCTTGCGGCGCTCGAGAAGGAGCGCGGCAAGGTGTCCGGCCAACTCGACCGCGCGCGTGTCTCCATCGAGGCGGAAGAAGCCCGTCATCGCGAAGCGTCCGTTCGTCTCGAGGCCAATCGCGCGCTCGTGGAGCGGAGTCAGCACGCGTACGAGAACGTGACGTCGCCGAAAGAGGCGAACGCAGCCGTGTCGCAGCTCGAGCAGACCAAGCGGATGATGGGCGAGTCGGAGCGTGAGGTCGCGCAGGTGCAGGGACGCATCAATGAGCTGCGACACGCGGTAGCGGACCTCGAGGGTGCCCTGGCCGATGTTGAAGCCCGACAGGCAGAAACGCGATCAGCACTGGAGGCCGAGCGCGCGGCCATCGGCGTGGAGGTCGTTGCGGCACAGGCGAAGCGCACTCAAACGGCGCGCGCGGTACCTCCCGCCATGCTCAACAAGTACGATCGCGTGAGAGTACGGAAGCGCAGCGAGTCGGTGTTCCCGCTTCGCGACAAGTCGTGCAGCGCCTGCGACACCGCGATTCCCACCCAGCGACGAGCCGCCATGGCGGCGAGCGGATCGCTCGAGATGTGCGAGGGATGCGGTGTGCTCCTCTACGCATCGGAATGATGTTGCCTCGGCGTTGAACGACGGCCTGTTGCCAAATAGCTTGAACGCATGACCGTTGCATCCCCCGTCGCCCGGCCCCGAGCCCGCTGGATTCTTCCGCAGGCGCCGGACCCCGCCACGGTGGATGTCCTGCGATCGGAGCTCAGGCTGCCCGAGGTGATTTGCCGTCTGCTCGCGACGCGCGGTCACTTGCCTGCTGAATCCGCGAAGCGCTACCTGCGCCCCCGTCTGGACCAACTGCTTCCGCTCGACCAGATGCTCGACATGGGCCGGGCGGTCGACCGTCTGGTCCTCGCGGTGAAGTCCGGCGAGACTATTCTGGTGCACGGCGACTACGACGTCGACGGCATGTGCTCCACGACGCTCATGACGCGTTCCCTGCGGCTCCTCGGCGGAACGGTGGTGCCGTTCATTCCGGAGCGTCTCGTCGATGGGTACGATCTCACCGACGCGGGCGTGCGCGCGGCGCGGGCAGCGGGAGCAACGGTTGTCGTGACCTGTGACTGCGGCACCAGCGCGGTGCAGCCCGTTGCGGCGCTCCAGTCGGCGGGAATCGACGTCATCATCAGCGATCACCATCTACCCGGTGGCGATCTGCCCAACGCATTCGCGGTGCTGAATCCCAAGCGCCCGGGATGCGGTTCGGCCGACAAGGATCTGGCGGCCGTGGGTGTCGCGTTCAAGCTGGCACTCGCCGTCACGCGGGCGATGGGGGGCAATGAGAACAACGTCTACGGCATGCTCGACCTCGTGGCGTTGGCCACCATCGCCGATGTCGCGCCGCTGAAGGGCGAAAACCGCGTGTTCGCGCGGTACGGACTGAAGATGCTGGCGGAGTCGCAGAACCTGGGTCTTCGCGCCTTGATCCGCGCGGCCGGATTGGAGGGCAAGCCACTCACGGCAGGTCGCGTCGGGTTTATTCTCGCTCCGCGACTAAATGCAGTCGGGCGGCTTGGCAAGGCGCTGCGCGGCGTCGAGTTGCTGATGGCGACGATCGAGCACCAGGCGAACACCATTGCGCGCGAGCTCGAGGAGCTGAACGCGCGTCGGCAGGAGATTGACCGCGCGGTACTGAAGGAGGCGCGTGAACGCGTGCTGCAGTTGGACCTGGATGAGACCTTCGGCATCGTGCTCGCTTCGGAAGTGCAATCGTCTGTCGACGAGAACGGGAAGGTGCATCAGGGCTGGCACCCTGGCGTCATCGGCATCGTCGCGTCTCGCCTCGTCGAGGAGTTCGGTCGTCCGACGGTGCTGATCGGGCTCGATGGTGACGAAGGAAAAGGGTCGGGGCGTTCGATCTCGCGCTTCGACCTGCACGGCGGAATCGGGCGTTGCAGCCATTTGCTGAAGCGCTTCGGCGGCCACCGCAGTGCGGCGGGCGTGACGATCGCGAGAGAGCACGTCGAGGAGTTCGCGCGGTGCTTCAATGACAGTGCGCGCTCGGTGCTCACGCTCGACGATCTCGTGCCCGAGCTACGCGTCGATCTGGAAGTAGACATTGCTGACGTCACGCTGGAATTCGAGGCGCTCCTGCGGCATCTCGAGCCGTGCGGCATGGGCAACCCATCGCCCATGCTCGTCACACGTGGCGTGCGACTCACCGCGCCGCCGAAGATCGTGGGCGACGGAGGCCTCAAGCTCTGCATCGACACCGTGACGCGCGAACCGGTCGAGGCGATCGGCTGGTCCATGGGACCGCGCATCGGCGAGATTGATATCACGCGGCTCTATGATATCGCTTACAGACTGGAACGCGATGAATTTCGCGGCAAGGTGCGCCTGCAAGCGCGTCTCGCCGACTTTTGTGCCGCCTAGAGGGTGCGCATCGTCGCGGGGCAGTGGCGGGGACGCCGGCTGGTGGCGCCGGCGGGAGATGTCGCGCGGCCAACTGCCGATCGCGTGCGCGAAGCGTGGATGAGCATCGTGAATCCATGGCTCGCCGATGCCCGCGTTCTCGACCTCTTCGCGGGGTCTGGCGCACTCGGCATCGAAGCACTATCCCGCGGAGCGGTCAGCGCGGATTTCGTGGAGAGTGCGCCAGCGAGTCTCAAGGCGATTGGCGAGAACCTGGTGAGTGTCGGGGCAGGCGACGAGGCGAAAGTAGTCAAGGCGAATGCCCTCGTGTTCGTTCGGGCACTCGACGCGCACGCGTATGACGTGGCCTTCGCCGATCCGCCCTACGACCGTGGACTCGCCGCCGAGGTTGCCGAACAGTGGCTGGCGGTTCCGTTCGCGGATGTGTTGGGAGTGGAGCATCGTGCCTTCGAGAAGATGCCGGAGGGAGGCGAGCGTCGAAAATACGGCGGCACGGCGATCACGTTTTACCACGCGGAATGACGGCGGAGCGCGTTGCGCTTTGGCATGCGGGTGTCGATTCTTCTCGGGTGCCGAATTCCCGCATTGCCATCTACGCTGGAAGCTTCGACCCGATTACCCGCGGTCACGAAGACCTCATCCATCGCAGCCTCGAGTTCGTCGACACGTTGATCGTCGCGGTCGCCACGAATTCGTCGAAGTCGCCGCTCTTCTCGATCGAGGAGCGCGTCGATCTCATCCGCGCCTCGCTCGGCGATGACGAGCACATCGAGGTACGCTCGTTCGGTGGGCTGCTCGTCGATTTTGCGCGCGAGGTCAATGCCTCGCTGCTCATTCGCGGATTGCGCGCGGTGAGCGATTTCGAATACGAGTATCAGATGGCGCTCATGAACCGCCACCTGTCGCCGAGGCTGGAGACGGTGTTCATGGTGCCCTCGCTCGATACGACGTACATCAGCGCGAGCCTCGTGCGTGAAGTCGCACGGTTTGGCGGCGATGTGCACGACTTGGTGCACCCGACTATCGCGAAGGCGCTGCGATCGAAGGTCGCGACCTCGTGACGTTTCTCGAATCCCTGCACGAGCGAGCCTCCGCACGGCGCCGGCGTATCCTCTTCCCCGAGGCGGCCGATCCGCGAACGCGGCAGGCGGTGCGTGAGCTCAAGGAGCGCGGCGTCGTGGAACCGGTCCTCGTTGGCAGCGCGGCGGACGCGATGGACGGCATCGAGCTGATCGAGACGTGCCCCGGCGAGCTTGCCGACGAGGTGGCGGCGCAGATCTTCGCCATTCGGTCCCCCAAGGGCATGACCGAGGAAGTGGCTGCTGGGCATGGGTCGAATCCGCTGCTCGTGGCCGACGCGCTCGTTCGCTGGGGGCGCGCGGACGGCTGTGTCGCTGGCGCCGTGCACACCTCGGCCGACGTCGTCCGTGCGGCGCTCTGGCTGATCGGACCCGGGGAGAAAGTGCGCACGATTTCGAGCGCGTTCTACATGGTCGTGCCGGCGTTTCGTGGCTCCGAAGGCGAGGTGCTCACGTTTACTGACTGCGCCGTGGTGCGTCGCCCCACCGCCGGGCAACTTGCGGACATCGCGATGACTGCGGCTCGTGACCGACGCCTTATTGTTGGCGACGAGCCGCGCATTGCGTTTCTTTCCTTCAGTACGAAGGGGAGCGGGTCGGGGGAGAGTGTCACGCGGATTCGCGCTGCGGTGGAGGAAGTGCAGCGCGCCGCGCCCGAGCTCGCCGTGGACGGAGAATTGCAAGGAGATACGGCGCTCATCCAGGACGTCGCGGCACGAAAGGCGCCAGAGAGCCCGGTTGGGGGAAAGGCGAACGTGTTGGTCTTCCCGGATCTCGATGCGGGAAACATCGCCTACAAGCTGGTGCAGCGGCTCGCCTCGGCGCGCGCGATCGGGCCCATCCTCCAGGGGATGCGTCATCCGTGTAACGATCTCTCGCGCGGAGCGAGCGCTGAAGACATCTTCAATGTGGCCGCGGTCACCGCACTACAGGCGGGCGACTCAGCGGCCGCACTACTGAACGGGATCCGTCAGGAGACAGGCACATGAGCTTCTCGATCAAGAAGCAGGGTGAAATCGTCGTGGTGGATGTCGAAGGGCAACTCATCGTGGGCAATCGCCAGGAGCTCAAGCAGAAGGTGCTGGACGAGCTCGAGCGCGGCGAGAAGAAATTCCTCATCGACTTCGCGCAGACGGGCTATATCGACAGTTCCGGGCTCGGCGTGCTGGTCTCGCTGTCCAAGAAGATTCGTGAGCAAGGGGGAGAACTTCGGCTCGCCAACCTGAACGACGATCTTCGCACACTGTTCGAGCTCACCAAGCTCGACACGCTGTTCCAGATTTCCGACACGCGCGATCGCGCACTGTCGAGCTTCTGATCCTGCTCCAATGACGTCGGCGCGGCCCGTCTTCCGACGGGCCGCGCGTCGTCGTCCCCCGGCC
>DAIUFP010000023.1:70634-79562 GCA_036844565.1 Gemmatimonadaceae bacterium
TCACGTCGAAGCCGTTGCGCTGGAGGAATGCCGCGTCGTCGTCCCCCGGCCTTCAGCGCCGTGTCCTCTCGCCGATACTGACGCCTTCCATGTCTGCGACTCAGCCGACTTTCCCTGCCGGCGGGCTTCGCGTCTCGCTTCAGGTCGACATCCCGAGCGACGTCGCGTACATCGAACGCGTGGTGGACCTCATCCGCCACCCGTGCGCTGAGCTCATGTACAACAAGCACCAGCTTGCGCTCAACGTGCCGGTGGCGCTCAGCGAGGCGCTGTCGAACGCCATCCTGCGCGCGAACAACGAGCGCTCCGACAAGCGCGTGCGCGTCCGGGCCGACGTCGACTCGAACCGACTGATCGTGGAGATCACGGACCAGGGCGCGCCGTTCGACCTCGATGCGAAAACGCGCGATGCGGCGGACGACGCCAATCTCGAGCGCGAAGATGGCCGCGGCCTGTTCCTCATGCGGAAGCTCATGGACGACGTCGAGCGGTTCGATGCACCGTCAAGCGGCCTCGCCGGCAACGTCGTACGCCTCACGCTCGCGCGCACGTGAGCGAACTCGGCGATGTCCTCGGTGCGTTTCATGAGGCCACCGCCTGCAACGTCGCCGTGTGGGCACGCGACCGCGAATCCGCACCACTGAAATTCGTCGCGGGCACCACGCGCGGAGACGCGCCGCCTGACGGCTGGCTGCCAACCGGCAGCGCGATTCACGACGAGGCGACGGTCGACGGCCGGTTGTTGCTGATGACCGTGCGAGGGCCTCGCCCCGCGTGGATCGTGCTGGGCCCATGCAACGTCGATTCCCGCGCGCTCGCCGGGTATCTCCCGTTCCTGCGCCCGGTCGTCACGCAGTTTCTCCAGAACACGCTCGAAGTCGAACATGCGGCCAACGAGCTCGCGGAGCGGTATGAGGAGATCAACCTCCTTTACTCGATCAGCGAGATCCTCGGCCGAACGGTTTCGCTCGAGGAAGGTGCTTCGACCATCCTGCGCGAGGTGAGCGAGACAGTGGGTGCGCATCGCGGATCGATCCTCGTGGTCAATCGCGAGACGAATGCGCTCGACGTCATCGCGCGCATCGGTGGTGACGGAATCCCCACTGTGCCCATCGCGCTCGATGACGCCTGCAGCGTCAGTGCGCAGGTGTTCCGTACCCTGCACTCCGTGATCGTCGACGAGCACGAGATGCCATGCCAGGCGGAGCTCGCATTCAGGCGCGGCGCGATGCTCACCGTACCAATCGTGTGGACGGCACAGGATGGCAGCGAGCCGCTCGGCGTGGTGAACCTCTCCGACCGGCGCTCGGGGCAGGCCTTCACCGCCGGCGACCAGAAGCTCGTCACGGCGATCGCGAGCCAGATCGGCGCGGCCATCCAGAACGCGCGACTGGTGCGCAAGTCGCTGGACCAACAGCGTCTTCAGCAGGAGATGCAGCTCGCGCACAACCTGCAGATGAAGCTCCTGCCGGACACCAGGCATGCGTCTCCGGTGGCAACCGTGTCAGCGCGCGTGGTGCCCGCAGAGGACGTCGGCGGAGATTTCTACAACATCTACCGTCTCTCGAACGAGCGGATTGGCATCATGATCGGCGACGTATCCGGCCACGGCTATCAGGCCGCCCTGATCATGGCGCTGACCATGAGCGCGTCCGCCATCCATGCGCAAGGCACCGACGATCCGGCCGAAATGCTGCATCGGCTCTATGTAAGCCTGAAGGAAGAACTCAACACGACAGAGATGTTCGTGAGCGCGCTGTATGCCGTGGTCGATCGCAACGCTGGCGTGCTGCGCTACGGCAACATGGGGCACCCTCATGCGTTCGTGGTTTCACGCAACGGCGACGTCGAGCGACTGGGCGCGGGCGGGCCGCCACTCGGCATGCTCGACGAAGCGCCCACATCGGAATCGCGGCCGTGGGACGTGAGCGGCGACGTGTTGCTCCTCTTCACCGACGGCATTACGGATGCGCGCAACAAGGACGGCACGCGGCTCGATGAGCAGCCGGTGCTCGACTGCGTTCGCGACCACCGCGGGGAAACACCGGAGCAGATTTCCGAGCATGTCTTCCGGCTGCTCGATGAATACACCGGTGACGTACCGCGCCTCGACGACTTGACGCTCGTCGTCCTCAAGAGCTGATCGCAATGCGTGATGAAGCGCCCGCGCCTCGCCGTGATCGCGGGGGCTTTCCACCCACCCGGAAGAGCCTCGGTCAACACTTTCTCACAGACAAGCGCATCCTTGTCCGCATCGCCGACGCCCTGCATCTCACGGGTTCGGAAACGGTGCTCGAGATCGGCCCTGGCCGCGGAGCGTTGACGGACATTCTGGTCGAACGCGCAGGGCGCCTGATTGCAATCGAATACGACCGGGCACTCGCCGACATCCTTCGGCAGCGATATGCACGGCGCAACAACGTGCTCATCGCGGAGGCCGACGTTCTGGAGGTATCGCTCGGTGAATTGGCCGCGGGGCCGTACGTGCTCGTCGGCAATGTGCCGTATTACATCACGACGCCAATCCTTTTCCATGCGCTCGTGCCTCCGCGCGCGGATCAAGCGGTCTATCTGGTGCAGAAGGAGGTCGCCGATCGGCTCAGCGCGGCTCCGGGTACCAAGGAATACGGTGCGCTCACGGTGAACGTCGCCGCCTTCGCGAAGGCCGACACGCTGTTCAAGGTCCCCGCGGGCGCCTTCTCGCCACCGCCCAAGGTGGAGAGCGCCGTCGTTCGGATCACGCCGCGGTCGCAGCCGCTTCTCGAGCCCGAGGAGGAGCGTCCATTTCGACTGTTGGTCCAGGGCGCGTTTGGCATGCGCCGAAAGCAGATGCGTCGCGTGCTGCGGTCGCTCTATGCGGTAGATGCGGCGGTGGCAGACGAAGTGCTGGCCGGCGCGGACATCGATCCCGCGGCGAGGCCGGAAACACTCTCACCGGCGCAGTTCGCGCTCGTGCTGCGGGCGTTCGGCGCGCGCAACGCGTCGTCCTGAGGGAAGCGTTCATCCTGCGAGCATCCACCGGACGCTCGCAGGACGAACGCGCCCGTTATTCCTCGGTGATGTTCAGCGTCCAGAAGTCGTTGGCATTGTCAGCGTTGCAGAGCCACTTGAGCGGCATGTAGAAGTAGCCCTTAGCGCCCCAGCTCGGGCCCCACGAGTTGCGGACGATCGCGTGGTCGGTCGTCGTGCTGGTGCCTTTGAGCTTCATCTTCTTGTAGCCCACGACGAGCACGGCGTGCCCGCCTTCCACCTTCTCGTCGGGCTTGGGCAGGGGCATGCGCCCGTCCTTCGAGATGCTGTCGAAGGACGAGTACACGGTGAACCCGATGACGACGGGATGCCCCGCCGCCAGCGCAGCCTTGACGGCAATTGCCGACATCTCGACCGACTCGTAGGCGAGGCAGTTGTGCTTCGCCGCATCGACATACGTGGCGGGTGACGGCTTCCGGGCGAACCTCCCGATATCGTACGGCCAGAGGTCTTCGTGCGGCGCGCCAAGCTTCGCCACCACCTTCATGCCGTCGCGAATCTCCGCACCAGCGTCGGAGTTGATCGTTCCCTCCAGCTGGCGCTCGCCATAGTAGATGAAGAGTCGCGACGGTATGTAGGTCTCGAGCCCTTGCCTCCGCTGCTGATATTCGTACGCAGCGCCGATGGCGTTGGCGGTACACGAGCCGAGCTCGCCCTGGTCATATACGGGTGGCAGCAGTCTGGAGAGCCGCAGGTCGACCGTGCTGGGGATTTTCTGCTTGAGCCGGCGCATCGCGGCGAGATGCGAAAACACCTTGTCGCGCTGGTCGGGAGTGTCTGGGCGCCAGCCGAAGCGCCGAATGGGACGTGGCGTGAGCTGAGGGAGCATCTTGGCCATAGTCTGAGTGGTTGGAGGGATCTCGACTATGTGCGATCCGGCGCTTGACGTCAATGTGGAACAGGCGCGCCGCCTAAGATGTTCTGAGCGCTCAGTCGCGATTCGTAAGGGCGAAGGTCAGCCCTTCAAGCTCCATCGCCATGTTGACGGTCTTCACCGTCACGTCGGTGGGCGCGTGCAGCTGCACCGGCGCGAAGTTGAGCACGGCCTTGATGCCGGCGCGCGCCACCCGATCCAGCGCGATCTGCGCGGCCTCGGTGGGTGTCGCGAGCACTGCGATATCCGGCCGCTCCTTCTCCACGTCGGCCTCGAACTGGCTCATGTCCCTGATCGCGATGTCTTCCAGGGTCCGTCCAATCTTGTCCGGATTGGTATCGTAGGCCGCGACGATGGAGAACCCGCGCTGGCGGAAACCGCGATACTGCGCCAGCGCTGCCCCGATCTTTCCAGCGCCGATGATGACGACCTTCCACTGGCGTCCGAGTCCGAGGATCTCGCGCAGGGAAGTGGCCAGCTCCGGGACGGAATAGCCCAGGCCGCGCTTTCCGAACGAACCGAAGAACGACAGGTCCTTTCGCACCTGAGCCGAGGTCGTTCCACCGAGGCGCGCGAACTCATCGCTCGAGACTGTGGCGAGACCGCGTCCCTCGAAATCCTCGAGAAAACGCAGGTAGATGGACAGCCGGCGAACGGTCGAATCCGCGATGCGTTTCAAGGCGATGGTCGGGGCTTGTGAATTGATTCACAAACTAGCTGATTCTACTACCCGGCACCAGCGACCAGGTTCGCGGTCGGTCTCCAACGTCTTGCTCCGTATGTAGATGGGGGACGGGCGCGCGGCGCATCATCGGGTTATCTTCGGGTCATGACCGTGCATGTCACCTCGGAGATCGGTCGGCTCCGGTCCGTCATCGTCCACACGCCCGGCGCCGAGTTGCTCGGCGTGACCCCGACTACGCGCGAAGCCTACCTCTACGACGACCTCCCGGACGCGAACCAGGCGCGCGTGGAGCACGGCCGCTTCACGTCAGTGCTCGAGCGCTTCTGTGCGGTCCACGAGGTCCGGACCCTGCTGGCCGACGTGCTCGAGAACCGCGAGACGAGAGAGCTTCTCGTGCGCGAGACCACGAACGTGGTGCCGAGCGAGCCGTTGGCGCGGGAGATCGAGGCGCTTCCCGCCGATGCGCTCGTGACGATGCTCATCGAGGGGCGTGTCGAAGAGCCCGGACCACTCGCGCGGACACTCAATGAGTTCGGCTACGAGCTTCCGCCGCTGCCGAACCTCTTCTTCACCCGCGATTCGGCGATGGCTGTTGGAGGTCACGTGCTCGTGGGCTCGATGCGCTACGGCAGTCGATGGCCCGAGGAGCTGATCATGAAGGCGCTCTTCAGCTATCACCCACTGTTGAAGAACGACGGGATCATCTTCGACGGGTCCACGGAACGGCGCCTCAACTACACGCTCGAGGGCGGCGACCTGCATGCGCTGCGAGAGGATCTCGTCGTCATCGGCTTCAGCGAGCGATCGAGCCCGGGCGCCATCGACTACGTGGCGTCGGTGCTGTTCGCGCAGACGAAGGTCACCGACATCATCATCGTGGTGATGCCGCGAGAGAACACGGCGATTCACCTCGACATGATCTTCACGCAGGTCGATCGGGAGCAGTGCGTCTGCTTTCCGCCGCATTTCACGGGACCCGAGCGACTCAGCGTATTGCACTGGAAGAAGGGAGAAAGTCGGCTCACGGAGAAGCAGGACATGTTCGCCGCGCTCGCCGCCTGCGGCCTGCCCATGTCGCCCATCTTTGCCGGCGGCGACCGGCGCGTACTGCAGGAGCGCGAACAGTGGGCGTCGGGCTGCAACTTCGTCGCGCTGCGGCCCGGTCTCGTGCTCTCCTATGCGCGCAACATGGGGACGCTCCGCGAAATGGAGCGCGCGGGGTTCACGATCGTGTCTGGTGAGCGCTACCTCGACGGCAGTGCGACCATCGGCGACGACGAGTGCGCCGTGATCACCTTCGAGGGCGGTGAGCTCGTGCGCGGCGGTGGCGGGCCGCGCTGCATGACGTGCCCGGTGGAGCGAGACGCGCTCTGATGGCGAGTAGCCCGCGCTCCACGCGCGCCCGCGCAATCCCGATTGATGCGATGTCCGGAATGCAGCTCGAGCTCGACGTTCCCGATGGAGTCGTCACTCGGGCTGCGGCCACCGTTCTTGACGGTGCGTGGCGGCTGAGTGAGCCGGCGTCGCCCGCGTGGCGCATCCACGCGCCGGAGGACGAGCCACTCCTCTCGGAACTGTCCTTCGCGGTGGTCGACGTCGAGACGACCGGCGGCCAGTTCCGGCTCGGTGATCGCATCACCGAGATTGCAATCGTGCTCGTGCGCGACGGTCGCGTGCAGGACGTCTACGAAACGCTGGTGAATCCAGAGCGTTCCATTCCGCCCATCATCACACGCATCACGAACATTTCGTGGGACATGGTGCGCGACATGGCGCCATTTCACGGCATCTGCGATCGCGTGGTGCAGGCGTTGGACGGACACGTCTTCGTCGCGCACAACGCGGGATTCGATTGGCGTTTCGTGAGTGCAGAAGTCGCGCGCACATCGGGGCGTGAGCTGGCAGGCCGTCGCCTCTGCACCGTCCGCCTCGCTCGACGCCTGCTGCCGCAACTTCGTTCGCGATCGCTCGATTGGGTGGCGCGGCACTACAACGTGGAGATACCGCCCGCCCACCGGCACCGCGCCGGCGGCGATGCGCTCGCAACGGCGCATTGCCTCATTCGCCTGCTCGCGGATGCGAGAAGCCATGGCTGCGAGCGTTGGTCAGAGCTCGAGCGCTTCCTGGCCACCGGCAATGCGACGGCGCGAAGAAACTCCCGTAAGAACCGCGGCGCGCGCGCGATGCCGCATCCGGTGGACAAGGACACGACGGCATAGCGCGATTCCCTTAGCTTTGCATCATGCCACTGCTTCCTCTCGTTCAATCGCGCAGCGTGGGATCGCTCCGCGTTCACGCCCTCCAGGCCGGTCTTCAACAGCTCGACGGCGGCGCGATGTTCGGCGTCGTTCCGAAGACGCTCTGGGAGCGAAAGATCGCCGCCGACGAGCGCAATCGCATACCACTCGGCATGCGTTGCCTGCTGGTGGAGCATCCGGATGCACTGGTCCTCATCGACACCGGTGCAGGGAACAAGGAAACCGACAAGTTTCATGGCATCTACGGCATCGAGAACGCCCCGCTCGGCGGCGAGGGCCCGACCCAGCTCGAGAGCGCGCTGGCCGAGGCGGGTTTTTCGCCAGCTGACGTGACGCTGGTGATCAGCAGCCATCTTCACTTCGATCATGCCGGCGGCAACACGCGGGTCGACGATTCGGGAGCCGTCGTCCCTTCGTTCCCGAATGCTCGGCACATTGCGCGGCAGGGCGAGTGGGAATGGGCGCACCACACCAACGAGCGGACGGCGGCGAGCTACTTCGGTCGCAACTACGATCCCATCCTCGACGCTGGCCTGCTGGAGCTCGTCGACGGCGATCGCGAGATCCTTTCCGGCATCGAACTGCGGCACACGCCTGGCCACACACCGCATCACCAGGGAATTCTGGTCACGTCAGGGAACGAGCGGATGTTCTTCGTGGCCGACCTCGCGCCGACGGTTGCGCACGTACCGCTACCTTGGATCATGGGCTACGACGTCGAGCCGCTTCGGACGCTCGAGACCAAGCGGCGACTGTGGGCTGAGGCGGCGGAGGAGGGCTGGACGATCGTGTTCGAGCATGATGCGACGAATGCGTTTGGTCGTATCGTTGCTGACGGGAAGGGATTTTCCTGCGAGGTGCTGCCCTGATCGCTCGGTGACGCGGACGGCACCGGCCGCGCTGACAGCCCTCGTCTTGACTTCCGGGCCGAACGGCCTAACTTCCGTTCTGACAACTAGCTAAGTGGTGTCCAGTACTTTCGGTCACCCACCCTCTGGCCCTCGATCAGTTAGCGAGGTGTGCTAAAGGAGTCCCTGGATTCGGCTCGCGACCTCCCAGATTGTGGAGGAAGTGCGCCTTTTGCGGACTCTTCTACCCAGAAGGTCCGCATTTTTGTTCTCCTCTCTTTGAGGTATACGAGTATTCAGGACACCACCAAGCGCGTGCGGGTCAATCGCATGATCCGCATCAGCCCGGTCCGCGTCATCGGCGCCGATGGTTCACAGCTCGGCATTCTCGAGGTGGACACGGCGCTCCGGATGGCGGAAGAAGCCGGGTTGGATCTCGTTGAAGTCGCCGCAACGGCTCGGCCGCCCGTGGTCCGCATCATGGACTACGGCAAGTACAAGTTCGAGATGGCCAAGCAGGCGCGGGTCGCGAAGAAGAAGCAGCATGTCATCGAGCTCAAGGAAGTGAAGTACCGTCCTGGCATCGATGATCATGATTTCGAGACGAAGACGCGGCACGCGCGCCGTTTTCTCGAGGAGAAGAACAAGGTCAAGGTCACCATGATGTTTCGTGGTCGACAGGTCGCCCATCCCGAGCTTGGTCAACAAGTGCTCGATCGGGTGAGTAGCTCACTAGCCGACATCGGAAAGATCGAGAGCGCAGGCCGGCTCGAAGGGAAGTCGATGACGATGATTCTCACGCCCAAATAGCAGGACGTGTCATGCCCAAGATGAAGACGCACAAGGGCGCTGCCAAGCGCTTCAAGTTGACTGGCACCGGCAAGGTCAAGCGGTTCAAGGCCTTCAAGAGCCATATCCTCACCAAGAAGTCCTCGAAGCGGAAGCGCAATCTGCGCCGCGCGGGGCTCATCGCCACGAACGGCGAACAGAAGCGAATCAAGCGCCTCATTCAGGCCGCTTAATAGGAGCCGACTATGCCACGCGCCGTATCGAACGTCCCGCGCCTCAAGCGGAAGAAGCAGATTCTCAAGCACGCCCGCGGTGCCTTCGGCGCCCGGTCCAAGCTGTGGAAGGCCGCGAAGGAAACGGTCGAGCGCGGCTGGGTCTACGCGTACCGGGATCGCAAGAACAAGAAGCGCGATTTCCGCAAGCTGTGGATCGTCCGCATCAACG
>DAIUFP010000024.1:0-78611 GCA_036844565.1 Gemmatimonadaceae bacterium
CCGCCTTCTTGGCCGGAGCCGCCTTCTTGGCCGCGGCCTTCTTTGCGGGTGCAGCAGGTTTCGCCGGTGCCTTTGCGGGCGCTTTCGCCGGCGCTTTTGCTGCCGTGGCCGGAGCCTTGGCGGCCGTTGCCGGGGCCTTTGTCACCTTCGCGGGCGTGCTGGACTTGCTCGCCTTAGCCGGTTCGGTGAACACCGATCCCCTGTTCACCGACGTCTGGTGGCCGGGATCCTTGCTGGCCGGGTGCTTTGACGCAGTTACCGGCTCCTTTGGCGCGCTGGCGGGCTTCGATGCGCTACTGGAGGTCGTTGGTGGATTGATGGGACGCCCACTGCCACCGGACTTGGGCGCACGGGCCACGACGAGGGGGCTTTCCTCCTCTTCGTCGTCCGCGTCCACGACCGGCGTGGCCAGACCCTCTTCGTCGTCCTCGTCAGCGTCGTCCGTGCTGTCCCAGAGGTCGTCGCTGTCGTCCTTGTGGGTCGTCCAGCCGCCGTCCTCCTCGTCATCGTCGTCATAGGACGACGATCCGCCGCCGCCGCCGTAGCCGAGATCATCGACGTCATCGTCGCGATCGGAGAATCGGAGCTCTTCGTTCAACTCGTCACCGCGCGGCATCACCGCCTCCTCTGGAGATAGGACAGTCGGACCTTGGTCGATCGGTCGATGTCGCGGCCTCGCCTGCACGACATGTGCCCTCGCAGGCGCGCCACCGTTCCCGACGCTATTGGCTTGTAAGGCCCCGCGCGGAATACGTCAAGCGAATTCCGCACAGTCGCCGCGAGAGCGCTGTCGTGGCCGCGCAAAAATCAGTCGCCAATGGCCGGTTCTGGCGTGATCCCGTGCGCCTCGTGATCCGCCGCCGTGGTGAACTTCGACGCTACCCAGCTCCCGAGGTCGTCGAGGTACGTGTACATCACCGGCACCACGAACAGCGTAAGCAGGGTGGACGTGATCAACCCACCGATGACCGCCCGGGCCATGGGCGCGCGCGCCTCCGCGCCGGCGCCGATGGCCAGTGCCAGCGGCAGCATGCCGAAGATCATCGCTACCGTGGTCATGATGATCGGTCGCAGGCGAATTCGCCCCGCGGACAGCAGTGCCGGCGCGCGCTCCTCGCCCTCCGCACGGAGCTGGTTGGTGAAGTCCACCAGCAGGATGCCGTTCTTGGTCACCAGGCCCATGAGCATGATGACGCCGATCATGGTCATCACATTCATGTTGCCGCCCGTCAGCAGCAGCGCCAGCGCCACCCCGATGAAGCTGAGCGGCAGGGCAAGCATGATGGCCAGCGGCTGGAGGAACGACCCGAATAGCGACGCGAGGATCAGGTAGATGAACACGACGGCCAGGCCGAGAGCACTCGAGACATAGCCCTTGGTTTCATCGAGGCTCTGCACATCCCCGCCGAAAACGGCATGGTAGCCGGGCGGGAGCCCGATTGCGTCCACTGCGGCCTGTACGCGCTTCGCAACCTCGCCCATGCCGAATCCCGGGAGCACGCCCGCCCGGATCTGCACCTGTTGTTCCATCTGGCGGCGCTCGATCTGCTGAGGCCCCACACCGGCGCGCACGTCAGCGACTTGCGAGAGCGGGACCATGGACGGCAGCCCCGTCTCGGCATTCACGTACGTGCTTGCGACGGGGAGCTGGGAGACATCTTCCGCCGATGCGCGCAGCGAGTCGGGAAAGACGACCACAACATCATGCGAGAAACCCTGGGCGTCCTCCCACGTGGTTGCCCTCCGGCCCGAGAACAGCGGTTGAAGCGTTGCCGCCACGCTGCCGACACCAAGCCCGGCACGCCAGGCCTCCTGGCGATCGACGCGGACGTCGAGCTGTGGAATGTCGCCGTCGTCGCTGGAGTTCGGCTCTGCCACCCCCGGTACGAGCTTGATGGCCTGCAGCGCACGATCCGCTGATATCTTGAGCCGCGACGACTCCGCGCCCTGAATGTTCACCACGAGCGGGGGAAAGCCGCGGCTGAAAATCGACGACTGGCCGGTGATGGACGGTCGAATCCCGGGGATCGCCTTCAGCTTCCCACGCAGGTCATTCTGAATCTCGAACAGCGTGCGCTTGTGGCCATGCTTGAGCGACACGAAGATGTTGCCGTTGTTCGGGGTTCCCCGAAAACCACCGCCGACGGATAGGTACGTAAAGTCGGTTTCCGGAAGCTTCTGGAGGAAAGTGGCGATTTCCTCGCCCTTGCCCAGCGTGTAGTCGAGGCGTGAGCCAGGCGGCGTCCGAAAGCTGACGCTGAACTCGTCGCCGTTGATGTCGGGCATCCAGGTGAAGCCGAGCTTCGGGATGATGTAGAAGCTTGCGCCGACCGTGATCGCGGCCGCGGCCAGGACGGGCAGCCGGTGCGCCAGCGCCCAGTTGAGCCAGCGCGGATAGCGGTCGGCCACGCGCTCGAACCAGTCGTTGAATGCAAATGCGCCGCGACGGATGACATTCGCACGGGCGCGCTGCGCACGCTGCGCCTCGCCACCGTCGTTCGCGGCGTGCTCCACCTCGGGATCGGCCCACACGCTCGAGAGCATCGGATCCAGCGTGAAGCTCACGAAGAGCGAAACGAGCACTGCGAATGCCACCGTCACACCGAACTGCAGGAAGATCTTTCCAATGATGCCGCCCATGAACGCGACCGGAATGAACACCGCGATCACGGCGAAGCTCGTCGCCATGACGGCGAGGCCGATCTCGCTCGTGCCCTCGCGTGCGGCCGACGCATGATCCTTCCCCATCTCCAGGTGGCGGACGATGTTCTCGCGCACGACGATGGCGTCGTCGATCAGGAGCCCGATCGCGAGTGACAGCGCGAGCAGGGTCATGGTGTTCACCGTGAAGTTGAACACCCACATGATGAAGAACGCGCTGATGATCGATACGGGCAGCGTGAGTCCGGTGATCACCGTGGAGCGCCACGAATTCAGGAACAGGTAGATGATCATGATCGTGAGCAGCGCGCCGAGCACGATCGTCAGCTGCACGTCAGCGAGCGATTCGCGGATACGGCGCGAATCGTCGCGAATGATCTTCATGTGAATGTCGGCGGGGAGCTGCTTCTCGAGCTCCGCCACCGCGAGCTTCACCGCATCGGCGACCTGTACGGTGTTCGCTCCGGAGATCTTGAGCACCTCCAGCGACACCGCGGCAATGCCGCCCGGACGATCGCTCGTCGAGATGACGGCCGCCGTTCGCCGATCTTCCGCGCCGTCCACCACCGTCGCGACATCGCCGACGCGAATGGGCGTGCCTCGGCGCACCGCCACCGGAATCTCCGCGAACGCCTTCGGGTCGAGGATGCGACCCGTCACACGCACGAGCCGCTCGGTGGTGCCGCGCTCGATGCGACCGGCGGGAACCTCCTGGTTCTCCAGGTCGAGTGCCGTCGCGATCTGCACGGGCGAGAGTCCGTAGGCGCGCATGGCGTCGGGATCCACCTGGATGCGGATCTGCCGCTTGTTGCCACCCACGATGTTCACGCCACCCACGCCCTCGATGGACTCGATGCGTGTCTGCACGACCTCGTTCGCCAGGTCGGTGATCTCGCGAATGGACCGCTCCGACGAGGTGAGCGCGAACGCCATGATCGGCGAGTCGTTCGGATCGAAGTGCTGAACGATGGGATCCTGGATGTCCTGCGGAAGCGTCCGCCGGATGCGCGCCACCTTGGCCTGCACGTCCTGCTGCGCCGACGACACGTCAACGCCAAGGTTGAACTGCAGGCGCACGATGGAGATGCCCTCGATGGACGTCGAGGTGATCTCCTTGATGCCCTGGACGGTGTTCAGCGCCTCCTCGATGGGCTTCGACACGTCGCGCATCATCACTTCGGGTGACGCGCCCGGGTACAGCGTCTGCGCGATCACGATCGGGTATGTGATGTCCGGATACTCGTCGATCGCCAGGCGCTGATAGCTCACGATGCCGAGCACCACGAGCGCCATCATCATCATCGTGGCGAAGACGGGCCGCTTGATCGAGACGTCGGAGAGAAACATGATCGAGCCCTGTTGGTCGATGAAGCGCGGGCGAGGTGCCCGAGCTAGCTCTTCTTCTTCTTGACCGGTTCCTCACCGGCGATCGTCGCCTGCATGCCGCGACCAAGGGTGCCGACATTGCCGACGATGACGCGGTCGCCAACCTGAAGGCCTTCGGTCACCTGCGCGACGCCGAGTCGTTCGTCAACGGCACCGAGCTGGATGGGCGCGACGTTCACGGTGTTTCCGTCGATACGATAGACGAACGGTTTGCCGTCTTCCGCGGCCTGGCGCAGGGCACCGGTGGGAACGGTGATCACATTGTTCAAGGTGCGATTCACGATGCGTCCCGTGGCGAAGGTGCCTCCGCGCAGGGTGCCGCCGGGATTCGGAATCTCGACGTACACCGTCACGGCGCGTGTTGCGGGATCAACCGTCGGACTCACGCGAGCCACACGTCCGTCAAAGCGCCGGGCATCCGCGACGAAGTGAACGGTCTGACCAATGCGCAGCGTGCCGGCGAGGCGCGCGGGAACCGCGGCGGCCAATTCGAGTGTGCCGTTCCGAACGATCGTGAACAGGGCCGCGCCCTTCAATACGTGCACGCCACCTTCGACCATCCGCTTGTCGACGATTCCCGACGACGGCGCGAGCACACGCGTGTCGCGCGACTGGTTCGACGCGGAGCGCAGCCGCGCTTCCGTCGCCGCAAGCCGCGCATTCGCCGCCGCCACCGTTTGCTGCGCGCTCTTGTAATCGCGTTCGGCGATCGCACCGGCCTTGAACAGTGATGCATCCTGCTCGAGCGTCCATTGCGCATTCGTAAGGTCGGCGTGTGCGGCGACACGATCTGCCTCTGCGCTCTTCTGGGTGCTTTCCTGCTCGGTCGACTCGAATCGCGCGAGCACCTGACCCGCGGCCACCTGCTCACCCTCGCGTGCCGACACGCTGAGAATGTCGCCATCGATCCGGGCGCGAACGTCGATCGTTTCGATCGGGCGAAGGTCCCCGGTCAGGGCCGTCCCATCTTCAATGGTGCCTGTCGCAATGGTCGCGACATCGGTTGCGGCAAGCATGATCGACGGCGAAGGGCGCGCACCGGCGCCGCCAGCCTTGGCACCCGTCGGCGGAGCGCCAGGCTGTTGTGCGGCACCACCAGCGGCGGCGGCCGATCCGTTGGCCTCCTTGCCGCAGGCAGTGCCCGTAAGGACCGCGACGGCGAGCGCGAGCGAGCGCACGGCGGGGGAGATGGAGCGCACGTGCATGGCTATCTCGAGGTCGCCGGCGACACGGCCGATGACGGAAGCGGGATGGGACGGCCCAGCGAACGCGCGAGGTCGGCCGAGGCGAGGAAGAGGTCGTATGTGGCGCGTGCTTCGGTGCTCTGTGCGGTGAGCAGTGCCACCTGCGCATCCGACACCTCGAGCTGCGTGCTCAGGCCTCGGTTGAACCGAAGCGTGGCGAGGCGGAAGGCCTCATCGGCCTCCTGCGAGTTCTGTTGGCGTGCGGCGAACACCGCGCCGGCCCGGCGCAGCTCCGCACGGGCGCGGGCGACGTCGACCGACACCGCCTCGCGCTGCTGACGCAGCTGGAGGTCGGCGAGACGCGCCTGAGCCTGCGCCAGGTCGAGGTTCGACTTCACGCGATAGCCGTCGAAGATGGGCATGCTGACGTTGACGCCTGCCTGCCGATCGGAAAACCAGCCGCCGTTCTGGCACACCTTCCCCGCCGCGGTGCTCACGGGGCATGCGTCGAAGGTCAGGTCGCCAAAGGTGCGCGGAAGGCCCTGCCCGATGCCAGGAAAGGCCTGATAACCCGACTGGAAGAAGACAGAGATTGCGGGATAGAAGTCGGCTCGCGCGACTGACACGCCGAGTCGTTTGGACGCCACATTCAATTCGGCGGAGCGAACGGAGGCGCGGTCTGGCATGGCGTTGGAGTCGGCGGCCGCGGCGACGAGCAGGGCGGCTGATGCCGAGTCGACCCTCGTGACCAGCGCAATTGGCTGTTCGATCGGGACGTTGAGCAATCGCTTGAGCTCCAGCACCGCCAGCTCACGATCGCTGCGCGCCTGGATCGCCAAGGGCTCGATGTTGGCGCGCTCGACGCGTGAGCGAAGGACGTCATAGCGGGCCGCGCGTCCCGCTCGCTCGAACTGTTCTACTTGAACGAGCCGGCTCGACGCCAGCGCGAGGTTCTGCTCCTGCAGCTCGACGATGCGGCCGTTGAAGAGCACCTGGAGATAGGCGCGCGCCACCTGGAGCGTGACAACGGATCGCTGCTCGCGCTCGTCGAAGCGCGCGGCCTGGCGTGTGTCGTCGGCTGCGCGCGCGGCGGAGATGAGGCGTCCACCCTGAAACACCGTCTGCGCAAGATTGATGTTGCCGGTGTACGTGTTCGGCTGGTTGAACACCGAGCCAACGGCCTGGCCCCGCGCGCTCTGGTAGACGTGCGCGTACGTGGTGTTCAGGCGAAGCTGAGGAAGCAGGTTGGCGCGAGCGCTGCCGTAAAGCGCCTCGGCGACGTCGACCTGCGCGGCGGAGATGCCCACCTCGTCGCTCTGCCGCATCGCAATCGACACGGCATCTCCGAGTGACAGCCGAAGCGTGTCGCTGGAAGGTGCTGCGGTAGGCGACTGCGCCTGTGCGACAGGAGTTATCAGGAGCGCGGCGAACGCGTGAACGAACGGGCGGTGCCGAGCAGAAAGGCGGGGGAAAAGCATCGGGAGATATACGCGAATCGACTGTAAACCGTTGTCAATGCTGTAAGTTGGACCACTGCTACACTTTTCCTGCAATCGCTCCGATCACCTGCTCTTATGCCGAAGATCCTGATTTTTTTCGCCGGTCAGAACACCACGCTCGTCGATGCGCTGGCTGATGGCGCGCGGGCGGTTCGCTTCAGCGAGGTGGAGGTTCGACGGGCGAGTCCCGGCGACGAGGCAACGTCGGGGGCGTATGAGGTGCTCGCAAGCGTCGAGGAGCTCGTTCCGTACGACGCCATCGTCCTGGGTCTGTCATCCGCAAGCGAAAAGCTGGACGTCGAGCACAGGCGACTGTTGGGCGAGCTGGCGTCCGTCGTCCCGAAGGCGGCGCTACAGAACAAGGTCGGCTCGGCGTTCGTGACGAATGCGGAGGCCGCCGCCGGAGACGCGTGGCCTGCCCTGACCGTCATGGGTGACATGGGCATGCTCATCGTAGCGCCCGCGGGCAGGAACGCCGAGGCGGCGACAGAACTCGGTGGGCGCGTGGCGCAGGTGGCGGCGTGGATTGCCCACGTCCGGTCGCACCATCAGCACGCGCACTGAGGTTTATCCGTCGAACTCGAGGAAGGTCAGGGTTTTGCGACGTTTGACCACACGTGAGAGCGCCGAGAAGACGAGCGGATCGAGTTTCGTTCCGACGTATTTCTCCAGGTACGTGATGGTCTCGGTAGGCGACATGGCTTCGCGAAATGCGCGTCGTGATGTGAGCGCGTCGAACGCATCGCATGCGGCCAGGATGCGTCCGCCGATGGTGATCTGCTCACCCGCGAGTCCCCGCGGATAGCCTGTGCCGTCGACGTGCTCGTGATGCTCGCTCACGTATTCGATTGCGACCGGCATGTGCTTGAGCGGGGCAAGGATCTCCATGCCGATCCGCACATGGTCCTTCACGTGTTCGAACTCTTCCGGCGTGAGCGGCCCGGGCTTGTTCAGGACACCTTCCCGGATGCCGATCTTGCCCACATCGCAGAGACGCCCAGCAAGGCGTACGTTCTCGACGAGATCGGGGCCCAATCCCATCGAATCGGCAACGGATGCGGCCAGATCCGCCACGCGCTGTGAGTGGCCACGCAGGTAGACGTCCTTGGCTTCCATCGCATTGATGAGCGTGTCAGCGATGCCGAGTGCGAGGGTCCGGAGAGCGGTTTTCTCCTGCTCCAGCTCGTCAATGCGCGACGCGATCTCGTCGCGGATGATGACCTCGACGTTCCGCCGCTCGATCTCCAGGTGGCGCCGGTGCGCGACGCGCTGCACAGCGCGCTCGAGCTCCTCCAGACCAACCGGCTTCACGATGTAGTCCATGGCGCCGCGCGCCAGCGCATCCGTCGCCGTTTCGGCCTCGTTCACCGCTGTCAGCATCACGACGGCCAGGTCTCCGTTCAGCGCGAGTGCCTCGGTGAGCACGTCGAGGCCGGACATGACGGGCATGCGGATGTCGCAAAGCATGATCTCGAAGCTCCCTTTCTGGAGCTGCTCGAGCGCCTCCCGTCCCGAGCCCGCCGCAACCGCATCGTAGCCGCGGTTGCGCAGGAAGCGGGAGAGTGCGACGCGTACTGCCTCCTCGTCGTCGACGACGAGGACGCGTATCAGCGTGCCTGACCCCGCTGCCTTCGGTGCGGGCGCGGGTTGCTGATCGGGCGGAATTGCGGCGAAGGAATTCATGAGCGGGCTACCGGCAAGTATCGGTCTCGCCGGAGCGATTCCTTAACTGCTGTGCATTCTTGGCCGAGCCACCGGAAATCCGTGTCCGGCTATTTCCGGGCTGCGCGTGCGGCGGTGACGGCGGCGTCTATGTCATTCTTGTGCAGCAGATACTCCTTCAGCCCGGCAGATCGCTCGGTTGGCTCGGCCGCGAGGAGCTTCGCGTCGGCATCGCGTGCACGCGACTCGTTGCCTTCCATGCGCGCGGCCCTTCCTTTGAGAATCAGCCCCAGGAGGTGCGTCGGCTTCGCGGCAAGGATTGTATCGGCCTGGGCGCGGGCGAGGGCGGAGTCGCCCCCCACTTCGCCGATCCTGCCGAGGTCGTACCGTTGATCGAGGTTGAGCGGCGCGAGCATCTCGTATGCGGCGATCGCCATGGGCATGAACGTCTTCACGTTCTCCGTGCGGCCGGCTTCGGCCTCCGTCATGATGCGATCGTGGAGCCGCTCGGCGCGCTGCTCGGGCGACAGCTGGCTGATGTCCGGCGCGCGGGGCATCGCTCCGGTGGGACCGCTGGCGCCGAGCGGTGGAGCGCCTGCGTCAGCGACAGGTTCGGCGACGGAATTGCCACGCGCGCCGAAGCGCTGTCCCACGACGAGCGCGATGAGGGCGACGAGTGCGATCGCGGCGACGGCCCACGGGAGCACGCCGGCGAGCCCGCGCGATGGAGCGGATGTCATGCCCGCTGGCGTTCCGCAGCGGTGGCAATAGCGCGCACCGGGAGTGAGCGCGGCCGAGCAGGTTGCGCACGTGGCACCGGCGAGTGCGGTGCCGCAGCTCGAGCAGAAGCGGCCCGATGCGGGCTCGCCGCAGGAGGGACAGGGTGTTGTCATGGAGAAAAAGTAATGATCTGTCAGACTGTCCGACCCCAAGAGTCTCAGGCTATCTTTGCCGCGTGACTGAAACGCGCGCACTCCTGCCGGACCTCAAGGGCGCTTCGCCGAAAGACGTGCTCGAGCTGGCGCAACGGCTCAACGTCGCCTTTCTGCGCCTGCAGTTCACCGACATCCTCGGCATCAACAAGAACGTCGAGCTGCCGGCGTCGCAGTTCGAAAAGGCGCTTGCCGGCGACATCATGTTCGACGGCTCGAGCATCGAGGGGTTCGTGCGCATCGAGGAGAGCGACATGCTTCTCGCGCCCGATCTCGCGACCTTCCGCGTGTTTCCGTGGGGTGATCCCGAGCATCGTGTCGCGCGCGTCATTTGCGACGTGAACCTCGCGGACGGGTCACCGTTTCCGGGCGATCCACGTGGTGCGCTCAAGCGCGTGATCGCCGACGCGGACGCCATGGGCTTCACCATGAAGGCGGGCATGGAAGCCGAGTTTTTCATGTTCAAGCGCGGGCCGAATGGTGAGACGACGACGCAGACGCACGACGTCGGCGCCTATTTCGATCTCGCGCCCGTCGACCTTGGTGAAGAGGCGCGGCGCGAGGTCGTTCAGGACCTCGAGGTCATGGGATTCGAGGTGGAGGCGGCGCATCATGAAGTTGCGCACGGCCAGCACGAGATCGACTTCCGCTATGCGGATGCACTCACGACGGCCGACAACATCGCGACGTTCCGCTTCGTGGTGAAGGTCGTTGCGCAGCGCTTTGGCCTGGCCGCGTCGTTCATGCCGAAGCCGATCTTCGGGCAGAACGGCAGCGGAATGCACACGCACCAGTCGCTCTTCAAGGGGAACGCGAATGCGTTCTGGGACAAGGGTGCCCAGTGGGAGTTGAGCGAGACGGCGCTGCACTACATCGGTGGCTTGCTGCGACACGCGCGCGGCACGTGTGCGATCACGAATCCGCTCGTCAACTCGTACAAGCGGCTCGTGCCGGGCTACGAGGCGCCGGTGAACGTCGCGTGGAGCATGCGCAACCGGTCGCCGATGCTGCGCATCCCCGAGCGGCGCGGGTTGGGTACGCGTGTGGAGCATCGTGTGCCGGATCCCGCGGCAAACCCGTATCTCGCGCTCGCGGTGATGCTCGCCGCGGGGCTCGACGGAGTGCGGACGAAGGCCGATTATCGCGAGCCGGTGAACGAGAACATCTGGGAGATGAGCCACCGCGAGAAGCGGCGCCTTCGCATCGACGACTTGCCGCAGGACCTCAACGAGGCGTGCGGCGAGATGGAGAAGGATGCCGTGGTGACGGCGGCACTGGGCGAGCACATCACCCAGCAGTTTCTCGCGGCCAAGCGGCAGGAGTGGAGCGAATACATCGCGCAGGTGTCGCAGTGGGAGCTGGACAACTACCTGGCGAAGTACTGACAGCAACGCTGATCACGGGGATCGATGTTCGTACGGTATTTCGTGTTCGAGTAGCTGCCGCAGTCGCGTCGGCGCGGACGTCGCGCGCTGACCGCGCTGACCGCGCTGACCGCGCTGACCGCGCTGACCGAGGTCACCGGGGAGCACGCCGTCGATCTCATTGATCGCCGCGAGGACGGCGCGGACGATCACCGGATCGAACTGGGTGCCGGCGCAGCGGAGTAGCTCCGCGCGCGCTCGTCTCGGCGAATAGGCCTCCTTGTAGCTCCGGCGGTCGAGCATGGCGCAGTACGCGTCGACCACGGCGACGATGCGTGACGCGACGGGAATCTGCTCTCCGGCAAGCCCCTCCGGGTAGCCGCTGCCGTCGAACTGCTCGTGGTGGTATAGCACGGCCTCCGCGACGGGATGCAGCGCTGGGATCTCGTTGAGCATGTCGTAGCCGATGCGGACATGAGTCTCGACGTGCGCGCGCTCTCTGGGGAGCAGTTGGCCTGGCTTGTTCAACACGCTTTGACGGACCCCGATCTTGCCGACGTCGTGCAGCAGCGCGGCACAGCATGCGACGTGCTTCTCGTCGTCGGTCAGCGCCAGTCGTTCGGCGGCGAGTCGCGCGTACTGCGACACCTGCTCGCAGTGGTCCCGGGTGTACGGGTCCTGTCGCTCGACGCACTCGGCGAGAAGCGCGAGTACGGCGGCATAGGCGCGCTCGCGAGACTCGCTGGTCTCAGCGGGAGTGCGTTTGCGAAGCGGGCCTAGATTTTTCCGACGAGAGTGTGCGTTTCGCATGCGCCGTTCCTGGTGACTGTGGCACATGGAAAGGCATAAGACATACCTGCGCAATGGTCTGTGAGATAGGTCACGCGCACACGGTGACGTAGCGCGTTCAAGGACGGCGCGTCGCGACAAGTGGGCAGCGGTTATTTGAAAACATCGACTAACGACAGCAGACGCCGCCAGCCTGCGCAGGACTGAGGAACTCCGGTCTCGCCGTCGTGTGTGACGGCTCCTCGAAGACGGAGAACAGCTGGTCGTAGAGCAGCGGCTGGAACGCGCGGTCGGGAAAGATGAACGGCACATCGGCAAGATCCTTGAAATCGATTGATGGTCGCTGAGCAAGCTCGCTTCCAGCGGCGACGAGCGCGCAGTTGACGACGTCGTTGACAGGGCCACGCCGATCGATTGCTCGAGGTCCTTGATCTGGCGTGACAGCGCGGGTTGCGTGAGCTCGAGTCGTTCCGCTGCCCGTCCAAAGCTCTTTGCCTCGACCACCGCGCGGAAATAGCGAAGATGCCGCAACTCGATCGATCGCTCACCGGCCGCCGTGTCGTCCACGCCAGCGCAGACTTGAGGGGCGCCAGTTCTACCTGGCTCGCGACGACACGAGGAGCATTTCCGCAATCGCCCAGGTCGAATCGCTCGTGGCGGTGAGGGCGACGCCGACCGTGTGGCCGCAGGTTGGTCCACACCGCCAGTCCACGAAGGCAACGGCGGTGCGTCCCGATCGGCTGAATCCAACAGGTGACATCCGCACCGCGCCCGACGCGTCCGCATGCGTGACGCGGAACCGGATCCACTCGGACACATCGGCGCCCGCTGGAGGCACATCTCCAGCATCCGTCTCCAGAAGCATCGCGCGTCCCTGCGTCACGGCGCGCAGGTCAAACGGCGCCGCGGCGCGCGCGAGGAGGTCGTCACGCGAATCGCGCGCTTCGGTCGAATCGCCCCTTGCCCACCAAAGCGTCTCGATCCCCCAGCGCGACGCAAGATCACCACACGCCAGCTCACTGCACGAGCTGTCGAGCGACGTCGCCGCAACAGCGACCACCCGATTCGTCGTGTTCACATAGATCGACTCGGCGATCGCGCGATACACGGCGATCGCACGCGCCGCGGTGTTCGGCGCCGGCGCGACGACCGGCGCCAGCATCCGGTGGCTACAGGCACCCAGCGCAAATGCCGCTGCAACGAGGACAAGTCGACGCATGGATTCCAGACGCCAGTTGGCTGTTTTGGTCAAGCTTAGTGTACGTGCCATATCAGGTGCGTCGCATGTTCCTTCAAGCGATCCATCGCGCCGCGCTTCCGGAAGGTGGGAAGATCAATCTCGTCGGCGGGCGCTATTTCGGCAGGGCCACCAGGCCCAAGGGCACGGGACGCAATCCTTCCCAATCATGCGCGACTCCATCTGCGCCGCGCACGCGTAGCCGAGCACTGATGCCGCCATCGAGCAGCATCGCATCGCGGCAGCCGAGCGCGCCGAGCACCGCTCCCATTTCCGGCACAGTGAGGCCGAACGGCACGAAGTCGAGCGCCCGGCCAGCGGCGTCGAAGCGGGTGATCGCGACGACTAGCTGTCCGTCGTGCGTGAGACAGATGCCCGCCCGCGCGTCGCGGTGAGCGACGTCGACGCCGGCGCCGGCGGCGCGGAGCGGCGCTAGAATGCTGTCGCCCGCCAGGACGGCCGGATACGACTGAAACGCCCAGCGGACTCCAGGCTGGCTCGACACCCGACGCACATCCTCGGCGCGAATCCAGTGGAGCGAACCGCTCGAGTCCTGCATCAGCGCGGCTGACAGCGGGCCATTCTGCGCCGGAAGCCATCGTCGCCCGTCGACCGCAACCCACCCCCACGGCATTGTCGCCTCGAACTGTCCGGCGTTCACCGCCAGCACAGCCTCAACGGGCGCGTGATCCAGGGTCCACGCCGCCTCGCGTGCTGCGGTGAATGCCGTGTCCAGTGCCAGTCGAACAAGGGTCGGGTTGACGCGGGCGACGATGAGCCGCGTTTGCCACGCCTCGCCAGATCCCTTCAGCTCGAGTTCGGCCCACGCGATGCCGATTGCTCCGGGCTTCCACCGGGCAGCCGCTGCCAACGGAGCTCTGCGCCAGACGACCGGCGCGGACGAGGACGACCAGAACGTGCGCCATCCGCCGCTCGAGTCGCGCACGGCCAGGGTGGAAGAAGGCAGCGGGGCGCCCTGCGCAATCGCAGGACGCCCCGTGAAGACCAGCGCAGCGACGAGCGCCGCGCGAATCAGCGTCACAGCGCCCGTTTGACCTTCTCGAGATCACCTTGGCGCTTCTTCACCGCATTCATCTCGTCGTCGCCGTACCTCACCGCCGCGCCCTGACCCGCCATGCGCTGCATGATGGAAAGGGCACGCTCCTTCGCCTGGAGATAGCGAACCTGCTCGAGTCCACTCGCCTCCGCGCCCTGCGTGACGGCACGGGCCTCGAGCGTGCGAATGCGGTCGTCGATCCCCGTAATGTCCTTCTCGAGCTGCTCTTCCTGAAGGAGGGCAGCGGGTTTGGCGGGCGCCTTGCCGCACTTGGCGTCCGTCGCCACGCTGTCCTTCTTCAGCTCCGGAAAGATGTCCTCGCCGGTCAGCTCCTTCATCATGGACTGCTGCGCCTTCGCCAACGCGACGGCATCCTGCTTTTGCTGCGCCTCGGCCATCGCCTTGCCGTAGTTCATCATCACGAGCTGCACCCTGGCGAAGGCGACCGGGTCGGACTGCATGGCCGCGACCTTCTTGTCCATGCGCTCGCGACGCTCTTCATCGAGCGAGTGAAACGAGGCCGATCGGCAATCCATGATCTTGCTGTTCCCCTCGTTGTACGCCTGATGCACCGGACCATTCTTCTCTCTGAGGGCGGACAGCTCCTTGTCCTTCGCCGTGCGCTGCGTCTGCAGGGCGTCGCGATCGACGAGTATGCGGTCCGCTGCCTGTGCGCCCGAGATCACCTTTCCGAGGAGGTCGTCGGTCAACTGTTCGCCGGGCGCGATGGGCGCCGTCTTTTCTGCGGCCTTTTCAGCGACCTTCTCCTTCGCCTTGTTCATGAGCCCGCCGAATTGCGCGTGGGCGGTAACAGGCACTGCTAACGCGAGCGCGGAGGCGGCGAGAAGCGCTGCCAGGTGGGGAATGCGAGTCATGTTCTTCACCATGCGATATGGGTCCGTCGCAGCCGGCCGGTGGGGCCGCCTCGCGCTACTTCTTGTCGCCGCCGATGTCGCCGAGCATGCTGCCTTTCGCGACAAGCTGCGCCGCGAGAACGGTCTGGATGACCGACGTGATCTGATTCGCCGTGCCGTTGGCCGCGCCGCCATTCTCTCCACCGGATACCGTGATCAGTCGCGCCTCAGCCAACGCTGCCGCGATCTGCGGCGCAATGATCGGCAGCATCTCGATCTGGCGATAGCGGAAGTAGCTCTCGCCTCCGGCCGCGATGGCTTTGTTGATCTTATCGATGCTCTCCGCCTGCGCCGACGCCACCACGCGAATCCGGATCGCCTCGGCGTCTGCTGCCGCCTGTGCCGTGATGGTCACTCGCTCGGCGTCGGCTCGCGCTTGCGCAATCTGCGTGGCTTCGAGCTCCGCGATGCGCTGAACGCCCATGGCTTCCTGACGCTTCGCTTCCGCCTGTGCGACGAGCGCGGCGTTACTCGCCTTCGTCTGCTCCAGCTCGCGCTGGCGATCCGAGATGATGCGTTCCGCTTCGATCGTTGCTTCCTTCGCGCGACGTGCCTGCTGGGCTTGCACGATGTCCGCGGTTGCCTGTGCTTCCGCTGCGGACATGCGGCGCCGCGCGTCAGCCACTTCGGACTGCACGACCTTGATGTTGAGCGAGTTGAAGATCAGGCCGAGGTCCGTCAGCTCACGCGAGCATGCCTTGCGGATGATGACGGCGAGCGGATCGTCGTCGTCCTCGAGGGTGTCCATGTTCGTGCCGTCCGGCACCGTGAGCGCGCGCGGAGTCGGGGCGACGAGGGCCGTGGTCGCTCCACCAGAGCCGAGGCGGGGAGCCGTGCGCGCCGAGAAGAGCTGGTCGTGCGTGAGGAGGTTGATGGCGCGACGCGCGGAGCTCGAGAGCAGGTCGGTCAGCGTGTTGACCTGGTCTGCCTCGGGTTTGGCGAAGAAGCGATTGGCAGCGGTCTTGATGAGGACGTCCGTGTCGCCGACGGAGACGATCGCGCTGGCGAGCACACGAACCTTGATTGGCTGGGGCGTGCCGTTCTCGTCGAGATCGGCGGTCTGGTCGGTGATGTCGAGGTCGACGTTGATGACCTTGCTCGAGATCGTGGTCCCGGTGGTGAGCAGGGGAATTTCCTTCGACTTGCCGGGTCCACGATAGATGACCGTGCCGCCGGCGAGCCAGCTCACCAAGCGGATGGTACCGGCTTCGACATTCCGCAGAAACGATGCAACGATGACCGGAATGACGAACAGCACCGCAACGACTACTGCCCCTGCGACCGCAATGGAATTCATGGGATTGACTGGAGGAAGAAGGCTATCAACGTGTCGGTGCGGTCACCGTGCATCGGCCGCGCGCCGCGTCCACTTCGGCGATGCGGACCATGTCGCCGGACCTGACCTTCATGCCTCGCGCGCGTTCGTCGGGCGCGAGGGTGGCGAGAAGTTGTATGACTTGGCCATCGACATCCACGGCGACGAGTCCGCAGCCGTTCGCGTCGAAACCCGTGACGGCGCGTGCCTCGTCCTCGATGCTCGACTCGAGCGTGGTTGCCGGACGGGACTCGAAGCGGAACAGGAAGCGCCACATCGGGCCGACGACCGCGGTCTCGAAGATCGCGGCGCCGAGGACGCCGGCGCCGAGCTGCCATGGTTCGCCGAGTGACGCAGTGACGATGCCGCCGGCACCGAAGCCCACCATGAGCGAGAAGAGAACGCGCGGAGAGAGCAGGGAGGTCCAGCGCCATCCGCCACCGGCCGGAATGTGCGAGCCGACGAGGTTGTCCTGCGTCTGGGAGCCGTGAGATTGTCCGGCATGCGCTTGCCCAGCATGCCCGTGTCCAGCGTGACTGTGCCCGGCGTGGCTGAGTCCTGCGTGGCTGCCATGCGAAAGGCCGCCGAAACCCATGATGCCAAGTCCCACGGCGCCTGTCGCCAGCGAGACCAAGTAGAGATCCATACTTCTAGAGATACTTCCGGGAGAGCGTGGAAGTAAGGTTGCCGATCGTCTAACAGCTGCCCGTGATGCTCCCTGCCGGCCGAGTTCCTCGGCAGCAGCAAGTCCGTCGTGACGATGGGAGTTGAAACGGTGTATCACGCGTGATACATTGAACCATGGCAAATGTCACCGTACGGGATCTACGCAACCATGGCGGGCGAGTACTTGAGCGAGTGGCGAATGGCGAGTTGCTGACGGTCACCATGGATGGGCGGCCCGTGGCGGAATTGCGGCCTCTTCCGCGGCGTGAGAACTCCGCCGCGACACTGCTTCGCCGATGGAGCAGCCTGCCGCCCGTGAACGCCGCCGCGCTGCGAGATGACATCGATCGTTTGATCGACAGTTCTCTATGAGTCGCGGCCACAAACGACACGACCGCGGGCTTCTGGACACGAGCACCGTGATCCTTCTCTCTCGGATCCGCGATCCCGAACTGCTCCCGGAGACACCGCTCATATCAGCCATGACTCTCGCTGAGCTTTCGGTAGGCCCGTTGATCGCATCGAGTGATGAAGAGCGTGCCGCGCGGCAGGCGCACCTGCAGCAGGCGGAATCAGACTTTGATCCACTTCCCTTTGACGCGGCGGCAGCGCGCGCTTTTGGACGCGTCGCAGCGTCGCTGCGCCGATCCGGGAAAAAGCCGGCTGCCCGTTCATTCGACGCCATGATTGCGGCAACAGCACTCTCGAACGAACTCCCCATATATACCTGCAACCCTGGCGACTTCAGCGGAATTGATGTCTTGGAGGTGATAGCAATTGTGATCCCGGGCGACGTCGGATGATCCGACGGCATCGCCAACTACGCGCGCCGCAGTTTGGGTTGATGATCGCCTGCATGCTGTTCACGACGCCGGTACGCGTTTCGGCACAGTCAAGCGCAAAAGTCCGCGCCGTGCTGCTCGACCCAAACCGGCCGTACTGGACCGCGCGTGCCCCCGCCACCGTGACCGCCGACGTCGAGACCTCGCGCGGCACGTTCACCCTGGAGCTCATTCGCGACTGGGCACCCAAGGGCGTCGATCGTTTCTACAACCTGGCGCGCGCCGGTTACTACGACGACTCCCGGTTCTATCGCGTCATCGCCGGGTTCATCGCGCAATTCGGCATTGCCGGCGACCCCGCCATTGCGCGCGCGTGGAGCCAGCGGCGCCTGCCGGCAGATCAGCTCCGCGAGCACAACACGAGAGGGACGATCTCATTTGCGCAGTTCAAGCCGACGGACCGCACCACCAACGTGTTCATCAACCTGCGCGACAATCCGGAGCTCGACACGCTGAAATTTGCGCCAATCGGGCGGGTGGTGCAGGGGCTGGAGGTTGTCGACAGCCTCTACGCCTACTACGGCGAATTCCCCGCCGCCGACGAGCCACTCGGCAACCCGAAGCGGCTGGCGCGAGAGTCCAACAAGTACCTCGACGAGAAGTTTCCAAAGCTCGATCGCGTCATCAAAGTCACGGTCCGCGCGGATACCACACGAAAGGATTGAGCGCCGGGAGTAATCGCTTTCTTCGGGGTAGCTTACATCATGACGCCTTCACCCCTGCGGAACCTTGGTTCCCTCGCCTGGAGGGAGAGCCGCATGGCGCGACGGCGGCTGCTTCTCTCGATGTCGTCCATCATGCTGGGCGTCGCGGGGCTCGTGGCCATCGACTCGCTGGCGGCCAACGCGACGAGTGGTGTACACGACCAGGCTCGGAGCCTCGTCGGGGGCGACATCGCCGTATCACCGCGCGATACCCTTCCGACGACGATTGCGCGCGTGCTCGATTCGCTGTCGACGCATGGCACCGGCGTCGCCACGCAGACGAACTTCATCTCCATGGCGAGCGGTGGCGCTGCCAGCGCGCTGCGGTTGGTGCAGGTGCGGGCGGTCACCCCCGGATTCCCTTTTTTCGGCGCCGTGCGAACGGAACCAGCCGGCGCGTGGACAGACCTTCAGTCCGGCCCGCATGCGGTCGCGGATGCCGCCGTCCTGTCCGGCCTGGGCATTCGCCTCGGTGATTCCCTGTCACTGGGTGGAGTACGCTTCGCCGTTACCGGCATCATTCGCGATGTCGCGAGCGACGTGGCCATCACCACCACGCTCGGTCCGCGCGTCTACATCCCCGCGCAATTCCTGCCTGCCACGCATCTCCTGGTGGCGGGCAGTCGGGCGCAGCGAGACATCGTCCTGCGCCTCGCGCCCACCATGGATGAGGACGCGTTCGCGTCCCGCTTCGGCACTCGCTTCGAGAGAGCGGGTGTGCGCATCCGAACGGCGGAGCAGAACGCCAACCGCGTCAGCGAGACGATCGGCTACCTGCGCAACTTCCTCGCGCTCGTCGGGCTCATCGCCCTGCTGCTCGGCGGCATCGGTGTAGCGAGCGGCGTCCGTGCCTTCGTGCTGCGCAAGATCGACACGGTGGCGGTGCTCCGCTGCCTCGGTGCAACGAGCACGCAGGTCCTCCTGATCTACGTTTCGCAAGCGGCGGCTCTCGGATTTTTCGGTGCCATCGTTGGTGCCGCCGGAGGCGTGGTGCTGCAGTTCGTACTCGGCTCCGCCGTCGGCAGCTATCTCCCCGCCGGGATGAACATCCAGCTCGCGCCGGCGCCGATAGCGTTCGGTGTGCTCACCGGCGTATGGGTCGCGCTCGTGTGTGCGCTGCAACCGCTTCTGTCACTGCGTCGCGTGTCGCCACTCCAGGCCCTTCGCCGAGAGGAGGATAGTGTGGCGCTGGGTCGTCACGCGGACTGGGCGTCGCGATTCGTCGGGCTCCTGATGGTGGCGAGCCTTCTCTTCGTGACGGTCGCTCGTGCCCGGCGCTGGCAGGAGGGAGTCGCGTTCGCCGTCGGAATCCTTCTGGTGATGGGGGCGCTCTGGCTGGCAGCGACCATCCTGTCGCGCGTCGCTCGACAGATCGTGCGTCCGTTCTGGCCCTTTCCGCTGCGGCATGGCGTGGCGAGCCTGCATCGCCCCGGCAACCAGACGCGTGCTGTGGTGGTCTCGCTCGGATTCGGCGTCTTTCTCATCGGCACCCTGTACCAGACGCAATCGAGCCTGCTCGCGGTCATGGCCGACCGGCTGGCGCAGTTGCACGCGAACGTGGTGTTCTTCGACATCCAGTCGGATCAGGCGCCCGGCGTCGATTCGACTTTGACATTGCACCATGCACCGGTGCTGGCCCGCATTCCGCTCATCACGGTGCGCATTGGCGCGATCAACGGCCGGTCGATTGGCGACATCATGGCGGATACGTCGCGTGACGCGCGAGGAAATGGCGGACGTGGTGGTCGCGGCAACCAGGGCAACTCACGTCGAGCGGTGGGCCGAGAGTGGCGGGCGTCCTCCTCCGACACGCTGGGGACGTCGGAGACCGTGGTGGCGGGCCGATGGTTTGGTGGTGCACCGAAAGGAACGGGCGAAGTGTCGCTCGACAGTGCGGCCGCAACGCGCCTGCACGTGAAGATTGGCGACGTCATCCAGTGGCAGCTTCAGGGCGTGCCGATCGTGACGCGTGTAACGAGCCTTCGCGCAGTCGACCGGACGCAGCTTCAGCCAGCCTTTCAGGTGATCTTCCCGTCGGCGCTCGTGCGCGGTGCGCCGATGCAATTCGCCGTGCTCGCGAATGCTCCATCGGACAGCGTTCCTGCCATTCAGCGCGAGGTCGTGGGCAAGTTCTCCAATGTCTCCACCGTCGACCTCAGTCTCGTGGAAGCAACCATCACCGCGGTGCTCGCCAAGATCCACGCGGCGATTCAGAGCCTCACGATCATGTGCGTCGTACTCGCGATTCCGGTGCTCTTCAGCGCGGTTGCCGCCACACGCCGAGAGCGTCTGCGCGAAGCGGTGCTGTTGAAGGTCCTGGGTGCGACACGCAAGCAGGTCGGGCGGATGCTCGTCACCGAATACCTCGTCGTCGGGACGCTCGGCAGCATTGCGGGCATCGTGCTGTCGGGATTGGCGGCGTGGTCCATCACGCACTTCATATTCAAGGTACCGTTTGCGGGTGCTCCAATCGCGGCGCTCGGCATCGCGGGACTGATGATCGGTGTCGTCGTCGTGATAGGCATGCTCACGGGGCGCGAAGTGTTCATGTCGACGCCGATGGCCGCGCTGCGAGAGTGATTGCTTCCCGACACTGAGTAGTGGTGGACGAAGCAGGGGTGTAGGGCAGCACTGCCGTACACCCGTCTCGTCACCTCACCGCCGTGCAATACCTGCAACCGCAGAGCCTTCGGTTGTCAGCCATCAGCGTCAGTTTCCAGTCGAGCGGAACAGCGGCCGAGCACTTTCACGAAGTGCTTTCGCAGTCACTGTTCACTGATTCTGATGGCTGTTGACCGACAGCTCTGCGGTTGCAATGCACACGACGAGCGATTGCGCTACTGCTGACAGCGCGCGAACGGGCTATCCGGCTTTGGCTTGTCGACGACAACTCTGTGATCGAGGTTCGCCACCCGTACGGCGATGTCGAACACCAGCCTGTCCACGCGCGCCATGTGGTCATACTGGATGTACTCCGGCTCATCGGTCACCTGGTGGTAGTCGGCATGACCGCCCGTTGTGAAGAAGATCACGGGGATGGCATAGCGCGCATAGTTTGCGTGGTCGCTGCGGCAGTAGATGTTCTGCCGATGGCCATTCGCGTCCATCGCGTAGTCGAACTTGAAGGGCTTTGACTGCTGCGCGCTTACCTGCTCGGCGATATCGCCAAGCTCCGTCGACAACCGCCGCGAGCCGACGAGCTGGAGATAGTTCTCCGCGCCAAGGAGCTCATGGTTTTCCTTGTCCTGTCCCGTCACGTCGCTGGCGGCGCCACGGCCAACCATGTCGAGGTTCAGGTCCGCGATGATCGAGTCGCGCGGCACCGTGGGATGATTCGTGAACCACTGCGAGCCCCAGAGGCCCTTCTCCTCACCCGTCTGCCAGATGAAGAGGAGCGAACGCTTCGGCTTCACGGGTCCCTTCGCAAAGGCTTCGGCGATCTCGAGAATGGAAACCGACCCGGAGCCGTCGTCGTCGGCACCGTTGTTGATCGAATCCGGACGCGCAGGATAGATGCGCCGCAGCGAGTCCTTGATGGTGTTGATGCGCGCCCACTGTTCCGGTGTCGGCGGCGGTGCGTTGCGCGAGTCCGCGCCCTCCACACGCGCGACGATGTTGAACGCCTTCACCGAGTCATGCTCGGCTGGCGGTGCGCTCGACACTCCGATGTGATCCGAGTGCGCGCCGATGATGATGTATTCGTTCTTCAGCTTCGGATCGGTGCCCGGCAGGATCGCGACGACACTGCGTGTGGGCTGTGCGACATTCTCGACCTTGAGAACGATCGCGACGGAACCGCCCTTGTCGCCGCGTGCGGCGCTCGCGACCGGCTTGCCGAGCATCGCCTGGGCGACGGCGGGTGATACGGTCAGTGTGAGTGGTGCACCGGCGCCGCCAGCTCCGCCAGCGCGACCGCCACGGACAGCAGCATTCGCGGCAGCGGGATTTGCCGCGGCGTACGCTGTGCGCCCGTCGTTCTGCATTGTGTCGTTGAGCACGAACTGGAGGCGCGGGCGCGCGATCGTCTGGGAGACCGTCACGATTGCCGCCGCGGCGACTAGAGGACTGTTCGCCGCACCGCCACGTCCACCAAACCCGCGCCCTGTGCCGCCGGCCGGTGCCATCATCACGACGACCTTGCCGCGGACGTCATCCGCTGTGAGCGCGTTGATGGTGTCGCCGAGTGTGCCGCCGAATACCGCGTCACCGGTGATGCGTCTGTCGGTGGCGCCGGCGGCGTTGAAGTCGACATCCGGGCGGAACGACTTCCCTCCGGCTGTCAGCGTGGAGGAAGAGGTGACGATTCGCGCGCTCACTGGCATGCTCTGGAAGAACGTGCCGTTGTCACCTGCCGGGCGGAGGCCGAGCTTGCGCACTTCGCGCTCGAGGTAGGCTGTGGCGCGAATCGCGTCAGGGGTGCCCGCTTCGCGGCCCCGCATGGAGTCCGCGGCGTAGATGTAGAGCCGCGTCATCAGGTCGCACGGCGTGATCGCGGCGATGGTCGTTCCGCCTTCGTAGGTGAGCGGCATCGTTGCCCCCGGTGTCGTCACCGGACACTTCTGCTGAGCGGCGAGCGGGGCTGCGGTTGCGGCGAGCGCAACCATGGCAATCGCGGTGACGCGATGAGGGAATCGGTGTGTCACGTCTGCGGTCGGGCGTAAGGGTTTGTCGGTGAGGCTATCAAATCGTATACGTGCTGGCAGTGCGTTGGGTTGGTGTCACGGCATTCCACGTTGAGACAAACATGACCGTGCGACTCGTCCCGAGATCGCGCTCGCGCATGGCTTCGACACCAGGTAAGTGCGATAGCGCGCGTTAGGCAGGCAGACAAATCGCGACAAGGACGGATGGATTTCTACAACGGCTATTCTCCCGCTGAACGCAGCCGCGCCGGCGCTGCCGCGAGACGTGAGGTCGTGAAGGGAGGCCTCTCGCCAGCCATGGCATGTATGCTCTGCGGGGACCCGTCCGCGCACGTTGAGCTTCACTCCGAGGACTACTCCCGACCGTACTGCTTCGAACCGCCCGCGGCGTACTGGCTTTGCATTCCCTGTCACCGCAATAATCTGCACAAACGGTTTTCGGACCCGTCGCGCTGGACCGCGTTTCTCCTTCACGTGGAACGGGGCGGCTATGCGAGCGACCTCCATCAACCCCATATTCGGCGCGAGGTTCAGCACGCGGCCGCGGCGCTCCGCGCTGGTGAGACGATCGCCCTGCCTCAACTCCGCACGCGCGATCAGCGCGACCCGTGGTGGAGACGGCTTTCATTGGACGAGCGAACGAAGACCGATCCGGCAGCGCGCCCGCGGCCGTAGTGCAGGCATCGCGGAGCGCCTACCTAACGAACGCTGAACTTGTCGAGCGATCTGTGGAAGCTCGCTGCGCTCGCATTGTGTTGAACTCGCTCGCAAGGTAGCTCGGGCGTTATGCGACCATACGGTCCATTGCACGAGCGTATATACACTAGTATATTGCGTGCGTGCGCTTCGACTGAGATCCGGAGAAGAGCGACCGCAACTTCGCGGAGCGGGGCTTCGATTTCGCCGTTGCCTCGGTCCGCTTCCTCGGCCCGACTCTCGAACGCATCGACACGCGCCAGGATTATGGTGAGGTCCGGCGGATCGCCCTCGGCGTCGCTGATGGCATTCCCCTCACCGTCGTCTACACCGACCGGGCTGTAGGCTGGTGGGGTCGTCCGACGGATCATTTCGGCCCGAGTGAGTAATCGCCGTGAGCGCCAAGCGTACCGCAAAGTCTTCCCCTCCTAGCGCGCGGGCCAGTCACGGGCGGGCCAATCTCGCCGCGCTGCGTCGCGTCACGGACCGGGAGATTGCCCGGTCCGCGCCGGACGAGTTGCGCGACCTCCCGCCTGACTTCTGGGACGAGGCCGTCCCCGTGCTGCCGGCCGCGAAGATTCCCATTTCGTTGCGGGTTGATTCCGACGTGCTGGCATTCTTTCGCGGCATCGGCCCACGCTATCAATCGCGCATGAATGCCGTGTTGCGCTCGTATATGGAGCGTACGGCCGCATCGCAGCCCAAGCGGCGCGGGATCGCATAACGCGTTGGAGCGGTCGGGCGATCTTCCGATGGCTCGCTTCGCTTGCTCAATTGGACTCGCCCGCGGCGGAACTTGAGCGCTCTCTTGCGGCGTCCAGCATCGCCGGATATCCTTTGGATAGCCGAAGGAGGAGTGGTCCATGATCACCAAGGTACAGAAATGGGGCAATAGCCAGGGACTCCGGCTGAGCAAGGCACTGCTCGCGGATGCCGACATCGAGGTCGGTGATTCTGTGGACGTGGTCGTGAACGATGGACTCCTCGTCGTGACGCCCGTTCGCAGAGTGCGCGGAGGCCACGATCTACGCGATCTGGTTCGCCGCATCTCGAAAGGAGGAGGCGCGCCGGCGTTCGACTGGGGCGGGCCAAAGGGCCGCGAGGTGTGGTAGTGGCGGATTACGTGCCGAAGAAAGGGGAACTCATCACCCTCTCTTTCGACCCGCAGTCGGGCCATGAGCAACAAGGGCGACGCCCGGCACTCGTTGTGAGCAACGACCTGTTCAACAGGCACACTGGTCTCTGCATCGCATGCCCGATCACGAGCACGCGTCGAGAGTACCCATTCCACGTGCCGATCCCCGACGGACACGCCGCGAGCGGGGTCGTCATGGTGGAACAGGTCAAGTCAATCGACTTCCACTCGAGAAAGGCACGCCGGCTAGGCAAGGCGTCCGCCGAGCTCCTCGACGAGGTGATGTCGATTCTCGACGCCTGCCTCTACTGAGACGCTAGCGCGGCCGCGGCTTGATGGGCAGTCTGAATGCGGTATGATTCGACATGGACACGCGCGATGGTGCGGACATCAATGAAGACGACACGCCCCGCGTGAGCGGGCTGAGTGCCTCGCGGCTGGCGCAACTTCGTAGCGATATGCTACTAACTCCCGAACAACGTGTCCTAGCCGCAGAGGAGACGCTGAACCTCGATCGCCTGCGGGAGGCAAACATCCCTCGGCGCGTGATTGGCTTCGATCGTTACGAGGACTATCTCGACTACAAGTGGAGAGCGAGCACCGGCGGTGCGTGACTACAAAACGCGCATTGCCGAGGTGTGCAGCCACCTAAATGCTGAGAAGGCGCGGTACGTCCTCGTGGGAGCCTCGGCCATGCAGCTGTGGGGGACGACACGCGCCACGCGTGATATCGACATCCTCATTGACCCCACAGAGGGCAACGCGGCGCGAGTATTGAGTGCGCTGTCGCAGCTCGGGTTCGACATTGCGGCAGAGCACACGCCCAAGGACGTTATTTCGCGAGTCGTCACGATGGTCGGGGACATTCCGAACGTCGATATTCTGACCCGCGCCTGGAACCTCCGCTGGAGCGACGCGAACCTGCGCGCCACAGCGTTCGAAGTGGAGGGGGTCAAGATTCCCACCGCGTCCATCGAAGACCTCATCGCATCGAAGCAGACAGGCCGGCTTCAGGATGCAGCCGACGTCGAAGTTCTCGAGGAGATCAGGCGATTGCGGAACCAGTAAACAGCACACCGCGTAGTGTGCGCTGACGATCCCCCTGCACCTAGTCGTGCAGCATACTGACGCGTATATGAAGGGAAGCAACCCACCTCACTCCCGTTCGCCATGCGACACACCCTCCTTGCGCTGACGGCGCTTTCCGTCGCCGCCTCTCCCCTCCGCGCCCAGACCGCCGACGACATCGTCGCGAAGTACATCGCGCGCGTTGGTGGACTCGAGACAATCGACGCCGTCCGCACCGTGCGCCGAACCGGCAAGTTCATCGGCGGCGGTGGCTTCGAGGCCATCGTTGTGAAGGAAAACCGACGACCGAACTTCGTGCGTGAGGAGTTCGCACTCCAGGGCATGACCGCCATCAATGCGTGGGACGGCAAGGAAGGGTGGAAGATCAATCCCTTCGGCGGGAAGAAGGACCCGGAGTCCCTGAGCGAGGACGAGATGCACGGCATCCTCCTCGATGCGGACTTCGACGAGCCGCTCGTCGGCTACAAGGCGAAGGGCAACAAGATCGAGCTCGTCGGCACCGACCAAGTCGAGGGCACGGACGTCTACAAGCTTCGCGTGACCATGCCGAACGGCGACATCCGCCTGTACTACATGGATGCGGATTCAGGCGTCCCGATCCACATGGAAGAAACGCGCATCGTCCGCGGCACCGAGCAGCAGTTCGAGACCACCCTTGGCGACTACAAGCCGGTGAACGGCTGGCTGATGCCGTTCTCCATCGAGAGTGGGCCGAAGGGGCAGGACAAGTCGACGGTGCACTACGACAAGATCGAGGCAAACCTGAACCTCGATGACCGGCGCTTTGCGAAGCCGGTGATCGTCGTGAAGCCCGCGCAGCCGGAGAAGACCTGACCATGCGCGCATCGTCTAACACCATCGCGATTCTCGCCGGGCTAATCGTCCCGACAGCAGTTTACGCACAGCAGGTCGCCGTGAAGGTCGACTCCGAGACCATCTCCGGACTGGGCGCCCGCAACATCGGCTCGGCGGCCATGAGCGGGCGCGTTGCCGCCATCGACGCGGTGCACGACGGCAATCGTCTCACCATCTATCTCGGCACCGCGAGCGGCGGGGTGTGGAAGTCGCTCAATGGCGGCACGACGTACAAGCCCGTGTTCGACAAGCAGACGGCGCAGTCCATCGGCGCGGTGACGATCGACCCCACCAACCTGAAGACCGTGTGGGTAGGAACCGGCGAAAGCTGGATGCGCAACAGCGTCTCCGTCGGCGACGGCGTCTACAAGTCCACCGACGGCGGCGAGAACTGGACGAACATGGGGCTCAAGCAGTCCGAGCACATCGTCAAGATTCTCGTCGACCCGACAGCGCCGAATACCGTGTACGTGTGTGCGCCCGGAAAGCTGTGGAGCGACAGCGATGAGCGCGGTGTGTACAAGACCACCAACGGCGGCTCGACATGGTCGAAGGTGCTGAGCGGACCGAACGCCTCCACCGGGTGTTCCATGCTGTCGATGGACCCCAAAGATTCGAAGACCCTCTACGCCGGCATGTGGGACTTCCGTCGCAAGGGCTGGACGTTTCGCTCGGGTGGTGACGGTGAAACGGCGCCGAGTGGGAGTGGGCTGTTCAAGAGTTCGGATGGTGGGGCGACGTGGAGCGATCTCACGGAACGCACGGCGAAGGGATTACCGCCGAAACCCTGGGGCCGAGTGACGGTGAACGTCGCGCCGTCCAACCCGAAGGTGGTGTATGCATTCATCGAGGCCGTGCCGCCAAAGAACGCGCTCTACAGGTCAGATGACGGCGGGGCGACGTGGGAGATGCGTGACCGCAGCGGAGCGATGGTCGTGCGGCCATTCTACTTCGCCAACGTCATCGTTGATCCGAAGAACGAGAACAAGGTCTACAAGGCGGGGTACAGCCTCATCGCGAGCACGGACGGAGGGAAGAGCTTCAGCAACGCCGGAGGCGGCGCGCACGGCGATTTTCATGACGTCTGGATCGATCCGCAGGCCACCGATCGCCTCATCACCATCGACGACGGCGGCGTGTGGTATTCGTACGACGCCGCCAACAAGTGGTGGAAGGGCGACAACCTTCCCGTCTCGCAGTTCTATCACGTGAGCGTGGATATGAGTCGTCCGTACAAGGTGTACGGCGGCCTCCAGGACAACAGCTCCTGGGTGGGCGAGTCCTCGTACCCTGGTGGAATCACGAGCCACCAGTGGGAGAACATGTATGGGGGCGACGGGTTCTGGATGTTCGTGGACCCCACCGACAACGACTACCTCTACGCGGAGGCGCAGGGGGGCGAGATTGGGCGCGTGAACCGGAAGACGCACGAGTCGCGTCCCATCAAGCCGCTGCCCAACTACGGCGAGAAGAAGCTGCGCTACAACTGGAACACGCCCATTCACCTGAGCGAAACGAACAAGGGCACACTCTACATCGGCGCGCAGTTCCTCTTTAGATCGCGCGATCATGGAGAGACGTGGGACCGCATCTCGCCCGATCTCACCACCAACGATCCGGAGAAGCAGAAGCAGGAGCAATCCGGTGGCATCACCGTGGACAACTCCGCCGCCGAGATGCACACGAGCATCTACGCGATCGCGGAGTCGCCGAAGAACGCGAGCGTGATCTGGGTGGGGACGGATGACGGCAACGTCCAGGTGACGCGCGATGCTGGTAAGAGCTGGTCCAACGTGACGGCGAACATCACGGGGCTGCCCGCGAATTCGTGGGTGTCGTCGGTGGATGCGGGGCGGTTCGATCAGGGGGTCGTGTTTGCGACGTTCGACCGTCACACCAACGGCGACATGCGGCCGTATGCGTATCGGTCCAGCGACTTCGGCAAGACGTGGACGTCGTTGGTGAGCGCGAACAGTCCTGTGCGCGGCTATGCGCACGTCATCAAGCAGGATCTCGTCAATCCGAACCTGCTCTTCCTCGGCACCGAGTTCGGGCTCTGGATATCCACGGACGACGGCGCCAACTGGTCGCGCTTCAAGGGTGGTGATCTGCCGAGTGTCGCGGTGAGGGATCTCGCGATTCATCCGCGCGACAACGACCTCGTGATCGCGACGCATGGTCGTGGCATCTGGATCATCGACGACATCACGCCGCTGCGCGCGCTCACGCCGCAGACGCTGGCAAGCGACGTCGTGTTCGCGAAGGTGCGTCCGACCGTTGCGCCCCTGTCGGCTGGTGGCGGCTGGGCGAATGGTGACGCGGCGTTCGTCGGGCAGAATCCTTCGAGCGACGCGGTGATCACGTACTACCTGAAGAAGCGGCACATCTTTGGCGACATGAAGCTCGAGGTGCTGGATTCCACGAAGCGTGTGGTCGGAACGCTTCCAACGAGCAAGCGTCGTGGCCTGAGCCGGATCACCTGGGGCATGCGATTGCCGGCACCGACCGTTCCCGCCGCCGCTTCGGTTGCCGGCGGGGCGACCGTGGGACCGCGCGTGTTGCCCGGCACCTACACGGTGCGGATGACGAAGGACGACAAGGTGTACACCACGCCGCTCGTTGTGCTGCCTGATCCGCGCGCGACGCATTCGATTGCCGATCGAAGGGCGCAGTACCAGCTCTCCGTGAAGCTCAGCGACATGCTCGGCGAGATGTCGGCGGCGGTCGATCGGATCAATGATGTCAGGCTTGCCCTCGACGATCGCTCGACGAAGCTGCCGTCGGCGGATACGCTGGTCGCTCGGCTCCTGAAGGCGGAAGGGGTCGTGGATTCTCTAAGAAAGAAGATCGTCGCCACGAAGGAAGGTGGGATGATCACCGGCGAGGAGCGCCTGCGCGAAAATCTTGCCGATCTCTATGGCAACGTCACCTTTTACGACGGCAAGCCGTCGAAGACCGAAATGGCGCGCACGACGGCGATCGGGAAGGAGCTGCAGGATGTGTCGCGGAGCTTCGATGCGTGGGTGGCGAAGGAGATTCCGCCGATCAACGCGGCGCTGGCGGCCAGGAAGCTGCCGCCGATTCCAGTGTTGATCCCATGACGCCGCCCGTCACCATGAGTGCCGTGGCCATTCAGGGTCACGGCAAGAATACCAGCATGCTGCGATTCAACGGCAGTTGAACGTGCACGGTGTCACCAGGGTGAACCGGCACCAGGCCAGTCGAAAGGGTGCCGCCATTCAGGAGACGCGCCACGAGCGAGACGCTCCCGCGAATGGCGAGGTCGGCCGACAGTCGCAACGTCTCCGTGCGTCCTGCCATCACGGTACCCAGCTTCCGCGCGTCGCCTCCACCAGACACGACGGCAAATAGGTCCGCCTGGGTCAGACTCTCGTTGGAGAAGACCACTACGGCGGGCTCATTGCCCGGCTCGGCAGCCACTTGATTGCGCGAACATGCGCCGAGCAGCGCTGCGGCCGCGAGGACCAGCATGCGTGTGCTGCGTGCGGTGGCATTGCGAGCGACCATGATATTCCTCGACCGGTCAGGATCCGTGGGTTGTTCCTCGCATGACATACACCCTGGGTCGTGGAGCGGTCCCTGGCGTATCGAGCCGAGCCGTATGGTCCACCCTCGCAGCGATCGCTGCACAAGCTATCCGCGCGTCAGCTGTGCGAGTGAGTCCACCACGCGGTCGATGTGCTCCGTGCGATGCCGCGCATTCATCATGAAGCGAAGCCGAGCCTGCCCAAGTGGAACCGCCGGGAACATGATGGCGTCCACGTGCACACCGTGGGTACGCAGTCCCGCCGCCAACCTTCCGCACTCCGCCTCGCCGCCGACAGGGAGTGGAACGATGGGCGTCGACTTGGCGGGAAGATCAAACCCGGCACTGGTCATGCGAGCGACGAAGTACGCCTGATTATCCCAAAGTGTCCGTCGCCGCTCCGGCTCATCCGTGACCATGTCGATCGCCTCGAGCACGCAGGCCGCCTGATCCGGTGGAAGCGTGCTGGTGAACCCGTACGCGGAGCAGCCGAGCCGCAACACGTTGGCGATGTCGCTGTCGGTCGCCACGAAACCACCGATGCACCCATACGCCTTGCTCAGCGTACCCATGTGGATGAGCCGCGGGCTTTCCACGCCAAAGTGTTCGGCCGTACCCGCACCCGTCGCGCCGAGCACACCGGTCCCGTGCGCATCGTCGATGTAGACGACGGCGTCGTATCGATCCGCGAGTGCCAGCATCACGGGTAGCGGTGCGATGTCACCGTGCTGGCTGAACACGCCGTCCGCCACGATGATCTTCACGTCCACCGTTGAGGCCGCGAGCTTGGCCTCGAGGTCGTTCATGTCGTTGTGACGATACGAGCGAGTTGGCGTTCCGGACGCTCGAATGCCCTCACGAATGCTCAAGTGGTTGAACTCATCGGAGAAGAACTCGTGCGTCCAGCTCCGAGCGCCACGATAGCCGAACGCGCGCGCCAGCAAGGAGGAGCGCGTGAGCGCCGGAAGCACGCCGAGATTCGTGAGATAGCCCGTCGCGAAGAGGAGCGCGGACTCCTTTCCCTTCATCAGCGCGAGTCTCGCCTCGAGCTCCTCGTACAGCCGGAGATTTCCACCCAGAAGTCGGGACTCGCAGTTCCCCACGCCATACCTGTTCACGGCTTCCCGCGCACGCGCCTTCATGCGCGCGCTAGTGGCCAGGCCGAGGTAGTTGTTGGTGCTGAACGACACACACTCGCGCCCGTCAAGAAGGAAGCACGGGTCCGGCAGTGTGTCAGTGATCAGTATCTCATGGCCGGTATCCTGGCCCCCGATCCATGCACCAAGCTCCTTCAGGTCTCGCATCGCCTAGCCGGGTAGGGGTCCGTCTCTATCTACACAGCCGAGCCATACGGGATCATTACAGCACCGCTAAGAATGCACAAAGCTTCGTGAGTGATCTGCGCAATGCCGTCACGATATCGACATTGCTACAGGGCGCACCCGGCCGCTGGGTGCTGGTGCGAAGCCTGCGCACTGCCCATGCTTCGCGGCATCACGCTCGTGCACAGCCCACTTTCCTGCGAGGTCCCATGTCGAACCGCCTCTGGAAGTCAATATCGCTCGCCCTCGCGCTCGCGATCCTGCCGGTCGTCGCGCGCGGGCAGGCCATGCAATCGGTCTGCAAGGACGGCACGAAGTCAGCTACCGCCGGAAAGGGGACGTGCTCCGCTCACGGCGGAGTCGATGATGCGGCCACGAAGGCGATGGCAGCGTCCGGCAAGATGGTCGCGTGCACCGACGGCACCATGAGCGCGGGTGGCCGGGGTGCCTGTTCAGGACACGGTGGAATCGGCAAGGCCACCGCGAACGCGAAGAAGGAACTGAAGGCCGAGAAGAAGGAGATGAAGGCGGACGCCAAGGCCGAGAAGAAAGAGGCAAAGGCAGTGGCGAAGGAGGAAAAACGACCAGCAAAGGCGACCGGGAAGTGCAAGGATGGCACATACACCGAGTCGAGGACTCGTCCGGGCGCATGCACGGGTCACGGCGGCGTCGCGTTCTGGTTCTAGCACGCTCACGCGTTCCAGCACTTTCACGCGTTCCAGCACCCCGCGTATCGCGCGGGGTGCGAACGTACTTCACAATGCCAGCAGCATGACGGGACCGCTCGCCACAATCGCACCCGTGCACACGGAAGCCATTCTCGTCATCGACGACGAGCCTCAGATTCGACGTGCCGTGAGCAACGCGCTTCAGCCACTGTGCAACAGCGTGCTCGAGGCCGCGAGCGGCGCCGAAGGCATGGACATCGCCGCGAGCCAGTCGCCAGGTCTCATCGTGCTGGACCTCGGCCTCCCGGACATGGCAGGAATCACCGTGTGCCAGGAAGTGCGGCGCTGGTCGTCCATTCCGATCGTCGTCCTTTCCGCTCGACACGCGGAGAGTGAAAAGATCGACCTGCTCACCGCCGGCGCGGACGACTACGTGACCAAGCCGTTCTCGCTCGCGGAGCTCGTTGCCCGCGTACAGGCACAGCTGCGTCGCGCGTCGCTCAACGAACAGCAGAATTCGGCACAGGTGCTCGCGGATGGACTATCCATCGACATTGCGCGCCGCGAAGTCCGTCGCGATGGGGAGCCCATTCGTCTCACACGCATCGAATGGCTGCTGCTTCACGCACTGGTGCAGAAAGCAGGGCGCACGCTGACGCACCAGCAGCTCTTTGACGCCGTGTGGGCGCGAACCTACGGCAATCCGCAGCAGTACCTGCGAGTGCACGTCACCAATCTTCGCCGCAAGATCGAACGCACGCCCGCCACACCGCGGCTGATCGTCACCGATCCCGGTGTCGGTTACCGGTTCGAGGTTCCGGACGAATGACCACCACCCGCGAAAAGGCGGGTTGGGTGATCTGGCCCATAGTGATGGTCGCCGCAACGGCGATACTCGTCTTCTTTCGCACTGGAATCGAACAGTCGCACGCTGCGCTCATCCTCCTGCTCGTCGTGCTCGGCGGCAGCAGGGCAGGTGGTCGCGCACTCGGCTTCACGCTCGCCGGGTTGGGCTTCGGATTGCTCGACTATTTCTTCCAGCCGCCATACGATCAGATCGCGGTAGGCAAGCCACTCGACTGGATCGTCCTGATCGCCTTCATCGCAGTGGCATTCGTCACGACCGAGCTCCTCGCGCGAACGCGTGAGGAGAAGGCACTGGCGGAGGCGCGTGCGAGCGAAGTGAGCACGCTCGCCGAGATGGGCGCGGAAACGCTGCGGCACGCCGAGCCCGAAGGCGCGCTCGAGGCAATCACACGACTCGTGCGAGAGGCGATCGGCGCAGCCGCGTGCACGGTCATTCCCTGGGCGGGCGACGACGCAACGGCAGCCGAGGTACTCACTGGCGGCGGCATGATCGCGGCCGAGCGGGCCGCCGCGCGCGAGGCGATTGCCGCGGGCAGGATGGCCGTCGCCGACGAAAACGGGGTCGTACGCACCGAGAACATCACGTCGCTCGACTCGGCCGACGCAACGCCGATTCAGGCGCACGTTCTCGCGATACCACTGCGCGTCGAGACGCGCGTCATCGGCGTCTTGCTGGTTCGTGGCGATCCTGCGCTCGCCGTGGACGCGCCACGGCGACGCCTGCTCAATGCGCTTGGCTACTACGCGGCGCTCGGTGTCGAGCGCATGCAACTCAAGCAAGAAGCGGAACGCTCTGCCGAACTCCAGAATGCGCAGCGCGCAAGGGACGAGATCTTTGCCGCCGTCTCGCATGACCTTCGTACGCCCATCACGACGATTGCCGTGCTGGCGCAGGGAGCGGCCGCGCGGGGTGTGCCCGAGGCAGCCGCAATCGTCGAGCAGTCCGAGCGCCTGGCGGACATGGTGCGCGACCTCCTTGAGATCTCCAGGCTGCGGACGGGGAGCTATTCGCTCAATGCAGAGCTCAACACCGCGGAGGATCTCGTCGGCGCAGCAGTCCGCCTGATGCGCGGTTCGCTCGACGGTCGCGAGATCGATGTGGACATCGACCTCGAGGCGCCAGCGCTGGTCGGCCGATTCGACTTCGTTCACACGCTGCGAATCCTGTGCAACCTGCTCGACAACGCACTGCGTCATTCGCCCCCGGGCGCCTCGGTGGAGTTGCACGCCAGGCGCGAGAATCGCTGGCTCACCTTTTCGGTTGCCGACCGCGGAACGGGCGTTCCTCCCGACGAGCGCGGGCGGATCTTCGAGGCCTTCTACCGGCCCGCCGACGCCACGCCGGACGGGGGCCATGCGGGGCTTGGTCTCTCGATCGCGAAGGGACTCGCGGAGCTTCAGCACGGCACCGTCAACTACGAGCCGCGAGAATCAGGCGGAAGTATCTTCACCCTGCAGCTCCCAGCCGCTGAGGTGCACGATCTCAGCGTGGAAAGGGCGTGAGTCGTCGCGTCGCGCTGCTGCTCGTGTACGCAACGCTCGTCGCATGTAAGCAGGAGCACGCGGCGCAGCGCAGCTCCAGTGAGACGCTGCAGGACACGTGGGGCACGGCTCGCGAGATGCGCGCGTCGCTCGCGGGAGGCGTGGCGCCCGGGGCACAGACGTATTCGTATCGCGGGCTGTACGCCGGAATCACACGTTTGCGCCTCGAGGCCGACCTTGGAACGACGGCGCCCGATTCATCGTGTCATGCCGCGACAACGAAGGGGCACGACGACATCGTCTGCGTTTACGATGCTGTCGTGGGGCCCGACACCGCGCGCGTCTCCGTCGAAGCCACCTATGCGCGTCTGAGCAACCGTGGTGAACCCACGGCTCGCATCGTCACCGTCACGCGTCAGCTTCCACTCGACGTCGACGGAGTGCGGCTTGCGCAGGTGCTCGCCGACGCGTTCGAGGGGCAGACGTCGTTGCTCGACAAGCGTGACGCGGAATATGGTCCGCACATGGCACAGGTGCGCATGGGCACCCTCCGCGGCGCGCGCGAGAATTACGCAGACGTCACCATTCACTTCAGCAGCGGCAGGGAGATATTGTCGGTGAAGCTCAGCCGCTCCGATCCGGCACCGGTGTCACAGACCTCACGCCCGGCGACGCAGCGTCAGTGACGCGCAGGCTCCGTCCCATCCCGAGGAACTCGCATGCCAGCCTTCCCACCTGACGTCGCCGAAAAGATTCCGGAACTGTTGTACCTCCTGCACGGCGACCCGAGCGACCTCGAGGAGGCGCTCGCCGGCCTGCGCGCGGCGGACGTCGCCGAAGCGCTGCGCGACCTTCCGCCGGAAGGCGCCGCAAAGCTCATGGCCGCTTTGCCCTTCGACCTCGCCGTGCGGGTGTTCGACGAGCCCGAGCTCACGCATCACCGCGCCGACATCGTGCGCCGGATGGGCGAGACGAAGGCCGCCCCGCTCATCGACGCGATGTCGGCCGACCAGCAGGCCGATCTTTTCCGCGAGCTGCCTGAGAAGGAACGCCCCCGCTTCCTGAAGCCGCTCGACGCCGAGACGCGTGGAGCGCTCGAGCTGCTGCTTCGGTATTCGCCGGATACGGCGGGCGGCATCATGACGACGGAGTTCGTGTCGATCCCCGTGACGTGGACGGTGCAGCAGGCGCTCGACCACGTATCGCAGGTGGGGCTGCTCAAGGAGACGGTGTACGTCCTCTTCTGCACTGATCCCGCGACGAACGCCCTGGTCCACGCGGTGGGACTTCGCGACCTCATAACTGCATCCGACCGATCGATTCCCGTTGGTGTGGCCGGCACTCCTCGCACGCCGCTCAGTGTTCGGCCGCGCGCGGACATCGAGGACGCGGCCCGCATCATGTCGCGCTACAACCTGCTCGCGCTTCCCGTGGTCGATGAGGGCAACCACATCCTTGGTATCGTCACGGTCGACGACATCATCGATGCGATGGTACGCGAGCAGACGGAAGACGCGCAGAAATTCGGCGGTGTCGAAGCCTTCTCGGAGCCGTACATGGAGATCGGCTTTGCGAGCATGATCAAGAAGCGCGCGGGATGGCTCATGGCGCTGTTCCTGTCCGAGATGCTCACGGCCACCGCGATGCAGAGGTTCCAGGGGGAGATCGAGAAGGCCGCGGTGCTCGCGATGTTCATCCCGCTGGTCATGAGCTCCGGCGGCAACTCGGGATCGCAGGCGACGTCACTCGTCATCCGTGCGCTCGCACTCCGCGAGCTGAAGGTCGCCGACTGGTGGCGCATTGCCGTCCGCGAGCTCCCCACCGGCCTGACACTCGGCGCGATACTCGGCGTCATCGGATTCGTGCGCATCGAGCTGTGGCAGCGCATCGGCCTGTTCAACTACGGCGTGCACCACATGTTGCTCGCGATGACGGTCGGCCTGGCACTGGTGGGCATCGTCGGCTTCGGGTCACTTGCCGGCTCGATGCTGCCGTTCCTGCTGAAGCGGGTGGGCTTCGATCCCGCGAGCGCGTCGGCGCCGTTCGTCGCCACGCTCGTGGATGTGACCGGGCTGGTGATCTATTTCAGCGTTGCGTATCTGATTCTGCATGGCACGCTGCTGTGAAATACGGGATGATAGGATGATAGGATGATAGGATGATAGGATGATAGGATGATAGAAAGTGCACTCCTATCATCCTGCGGAGCGTGCTCCTACTTCTTCGTGAAGACCATCGTCGAGGTGGGACGCGCCGTCGTGTCGCTCAGCGTGATTGCGATGCCGTCCCAGCTTGCCGCCTGCCGCACGCTATCGGAGCCGACGAATTCCATCGCGGCTCCCGACTGGGTCCACTTGCCACTTCCCGAATCCACGTACACAGAGAGGTTTCCATCGACCGTCTCGTTCACGCTGATGGTAGAGAGGTAGGTTCCGTCCGCCGATAACGCCAGCGAGCCCGCCGCGAGCACGTCCATGAAGGCGGTGTCCTGGAATACCGTCGTCGGCAATGCCTTCCCGTTGAACGACGAGAGCTGGAAACTGCCCACAGGGCTGGCGTTCGGCCCCGACGCGGAATCCCCACCACACGCCATGGCGATGGTGGACGCGAGCACCAAGGCGGACATGCGCCAGGGGTATCGCGTGCCGGCACGGCGTCGTCTCATCATGGTGGCACCTGCATCATCCCTCATTGTGACTGGAATGCGACGACTCGTTGCAATTGTGACCTGCTTCGCCACGGCCTGCGGATCCGATCTCGCAGTGACGCCGGGCGGACCAACTCCGTCGGATGTCTATACGCCCGGCAACGTCTTCAGTCCCTTCAGCACGGTGATCGCCGTCGGTGGCACCGTGCGCTTCAACATCTCCGGCGATCAGCACAACGTGATCTTTGGTGCGGTCTCCGGCGCTCCTGCCAATGTGAACGTGGTGCAGAATGTCATTGTTGCCCGCACCTTCACCACACGCGGCACCTTCCCGTACGACTGCACCGTGCATCCAGGCATGTCCGGTCAGGTGGTGGTGCAGTAGCTAGCGTGTGGCGCCGCGCATCGTCGGCACCCACGATGGAAAGACGTAGTCGAGATTGGTGTTCCCGAGCCGATTCTGCACGATCTCCGACAGGATGTCACGATAGTCCATTGTCACCTTGAGATCCTGCCCCGATTCGAGCACCTCGCGCGCGAGCCCGGGCCACCCGTTCGTGAGCACGCGTCCGCCCGCGATACCGGCACCCATCGCGAACATCACCGTTCCGCGCCCGTGATCGGTGCCGGCACTGCCGTTCTCCCGCGCATTGCGGCCGAACTCCGATACCGCCACCACCGTGACGTTGTAGCCCACGGCACCCTGCATGACGTCCGCGTAGAACGCCGCGAGCGAGCTGGAGAAGTCGCGCATGGTGTTGTACATGCTGCCCGCGGTGGGGTTCTGCTGCGCGTGCGTGTCCCAGCCGCCGATGTCCACCTGCGCCGCCTCGATGCCGATATCGGCCTTGATCATCACGGCCACGGAACGAAGCGCCTTGCCGAAGGAGCTCGTGGGATAGGTGACACCATTCGCGGGCGCATAGCCCGTGAAATTGAGCGAACGCAGGAGCGTGATGGTGTTCGTCGCGTCAAGCGCCGCCGCCTGCGCGGGCTCCGGCGACGCCGCGTAGTCACTCCGCAGGAATGCGATGCGGTCGTTCAGCGTGGTCGCGCTGCCGCCAATGGTGAAATTCGCCGGATCGGAGATCGGCAGAGTCCGTGGACCCCCCACGAGTGTTTTCTGGAGACCCGCCGAGAGGCCGAGCGCGCGAAGCGGCGCTGTGGTGCGCACGGGCGGCGCGCTGGCGAGATGCCGACCGAGCCATCCCGTCACCAGCGCAGGATCCGCCGGCTTGCCCACCTCCATGTACCGCTGCGCATCGAAGTGCGAGCGCGACGTGTTGAACTGTCCCGTCGCATGCACCACCAGCAGGTCCTTCGCCGTGAACGCAGGCACGAGGGGACTCATGGCCTGGGGAAACGCGAAGAATCCGTCGAGCGCGATGCCGCGCGTCGCGGCAGCAGAGTCGGGGCGCGGAATGGCGATCGTGGACCGCCCCGTGTAGTAGTCGGCATCCCCGAACGGCACGCAGAGCGACAGGCCGTCTGCGCCACCGCGCAGGAACACCGACACGATCACATCGCGCGTTGAGGCATATGTCTCCGCCAGCACCACCTTGGGGAGCCAGGCCGGAAAGAAGGCTGTGGCGCCTGCCATGGCCGCACCGCCAAGGAACTGTCGCCGCGAAAGCGCGTTGTACTCGCTGCAGCCGCAGTCTTCGACTTCATCCAATAGTTCGTCAGTCACGCTGGGCTCCGGTCAATACCACTGGAAGTCGGACGACGCGACCGCAAGGCTCAGCGTCTCACGCATGCGGGTTTCCGTCAGCGTGCCACCCGCGGCGTACGCGCGCAACGCCGCACGCGTGGAGGCGGAGATCTCTCCGGCAAACACTCTCTGGTTGATCAGGTCGATGCTGCCATCGAGTCCCGCGTTGAGGAACGGCGTGGCATCAACGGAAACGGTGGACAGCGTGGCATACGTCGAGAGCGTGCTCGCCGCCGACCAGCGTGGCGTGATGTTTCCCGACCAGTACTCCACCGAGTCGGGATAGCCGTCTGGGGTCTCCCACGCGAACAGCGGCTGGCCGAGCGACGTCAACTGACGATTCAACGGATCAGCCGAGTTGACGTTAGGTCCGAGGGCGCGCACTCCGGACACCAGGAAATGAAATGGCCGCTTGTAACGAGCCGGCGCTGTTCGAAGCCATGCGTCATTGAGAATCGCGCGCACCATGGCGGCAATGTCACCGCCCGTGCTGCGATACACTCCCGCAATGATGCTCACCTGCGACTCACTTGGCTCACTCGTCAGCAGCCACCGCAGCATCTTGCGCGAGATGAATCGCGCGGTGCTCGGATGCGCGATCAGCACGTCGAGCATTTTCTCGCCTTCCAGCATCCCGGCTTGGCCGGACGTCGAGACCCCAGCGGGGATGCCGACGCCCAGCACCTGCTTCGGCGTCCAGTCGTGACCGGTCGGATCGAAGAGGAACACCCCGCGCCCGGTCACGGTCCATCCCGTGAGCACGCGCGACAACTCGGCGACATCGTCCTGCGTGTACCCGCCGTCCACGCCAAGCGTGTGCAGCTCCATCAGCTCGCGCGCGTAATTCTGGTTGGGTCGTCCCGCACGGCTCTGCGTCTGGTCGAGATAGGACAGCATCGCGGGACTCTTTGCGCTCGCCTTGAGCAGGTCGCCGAAGCGGCCGAGGGCGTGCTTGCGAATGACGTCGCGGTCGTCGAGCGCCTTGAGGTAGCCGACTTTCGACATCGCGATGTTGAAGTGATCGCTCCAGAACTCCACCATGCGCTCGTAGAGCTGGCGCTGGGAGAACGCGGCGCGATAGACGGTCGCCTGTTGCAGCTGCGCCTGGACGGTGCTCGCCGTGGCAGAAAACAGCTGGTCGGGCGTCTGCGAGATGAGGGGGCACTGCAACGCAACCGCGGCAGCAACCGTGTCGTCGTTGATGCGCGCCGGCTTCAGCTGCTGCGCGAGCCATCCCTGATATCCGGCCTTCTTGGCCCGTGCGACTTCAAATGCGGTTGCGCCGAACGTCGCGCGCCGAACGAGGCGGGTCGTGAGGTCGCGCCATACCAGCGGGGCGGCGGGGTCCTCGCGCTGCGCCACCGTGCGAAATCGACCAGGAAGCGCGACTGACCGCGGCTTGGTCGCGGACTGCGCGGCCGCACGGCGCGGTGCGAACGCGGCCGCGAGGGCGCCGAGGAAAATGAATGATCGGCGCGACCTTGGCTCATCCGCAGGGGCGGGCGCTTCGTCGATGACGTCCGGCTCCATGTGCAACGCCTCTGCTCTTCGAGTGAGAACCAACCGGACCGCGGTCACCGGGTACGACGATGCCCGCGGTCGAACGTTACTGAGGTGACCTTCGTCACTGCCCGATAAGATCGGTGTCCTCGCAGGTTCTGCCTACCCTTCCGTCGCGTCCAAGCGAGCTCAGGTCGTAACCGCTGGGGTTATGGACGCCCCGCGCGACTCGACAGGAAACGCAATGGGCCAAACACCTGGTCGCTACGAATCGAGATGAACGGGTGCGAGGCTGCGCAGGTCGCAAGCCGCCGCGCTGGGTGTACTCGGTCGCCCGCCGCTATGCTAGCACAGCCCCTGCCCCCCACCGTCGCTCCTCTGTAACATTAGAACATGCCGAAGCAGCGCCGTACGTCACGTGACCGACCCGCCTTTACCCTGATTGAGGTCCTGGTCGTCGTGGTGATCATCGCGGTGCTCGCGTCGATCGTCGCACCGAACGTGTTTCGTCACGTGGATACCGCCAAGAGCGTTACGGCCCAGGCGCAGATATCTACTCTCGGTGCTGCGCTCGACGCCTACCGTCTCGACAACGGGCGGTATCCCACCACGGAGCAGGGACTCGCCGCGCTGTGGCAGGCGCCGGCCACCGAGCCGCGTCCCTCCAACTGGCGCGGGCCGTACCTCCGCCAGCCGCCGCCGCCGGATCCATGGGGCGCGCCCTTCATCTACCGCGCGCCGGGCGACCATCTGGCGAACGGCTTCGACCTTTCATCGCTGGGCAACGACAGCGCGCCCGGTGGAACCGGCGACGCCGCCGACATCACCAACTGGAAGCAGTAGCAACCGGTGGCGCTCCTTCGCTACCGTGCGCTCACGCAGGCGGGGGCGCGGCAAGCCGGTGTCGTGGATGCGCCTACGTCCGAGGCGGCGACGTCGGTGCTGCGCGCACGCGGCCTCATCGTCCTCGACATCGCGCCGGCGCGCGATGGCGCCAGTGGCTTCGGCGCGCGCATCCGCACGGGCGACCTGGCCGAGTTCACGCGCGCGCTCTCGGCACTGCTGCCGGCGGGCCTGCCGCTTCCGCGCGCGCTCAACGTGGCGCGCGACATCGCGCCCGCGTCGCTGCGCACCGCGCTCGCGGACGTGCAGGCGCGTGTGGAACGCGGCAGCACCTTTGCCGACGCGCTCGCCGCGCACCCGAACGCGTTTCCGGCCTCGTACGCAGGCCTCATCCGCGCCGGTGAGCGCGCCGGCAACCTGAATGCGTCGGTGTCACGACTCGCCGATGCCATCGAAGGCGAGCAGCAATTCCGTGCGAAGCTCCTCACGGCGGCGATCTATCCCACGCTCCTCGCCTTCGTGGGTGGCGCGGCAATCCTCGTGCTGCTCATGATCGTGCTGCCACGATTCGGTGCACTGTTCGTCGCTTCGGGCAGCGCGCTTCCGGCCTCGACGGCGTTCGTCCTCGCGCTGTCCACCGTGCTCAGGGCGTGGGCCGCGCCCATCGTGCTCGCACTGGTCGCGGCGAGCGCGCTTGCGGTCTGGCTCGCGACGTCCGCCGACGCCGCATCGGCACGCTCGCAGCTTCTGCTTGGCACGCCGCTCGTGTCGTCATTCTATCGGGAAGTGCTCGCAGCGCGCACCGCGCGCGTCATCGCCATCCTCCTCGGCGGCGGAGCGCCGTTCGTGGTGGCGCTCGAGGATGCCGCGCGCTCGCTGGATGATCCGTCGGCGCAGGCGGAAGTGCTGCGCATTCGCGCGCGCGTGCGCGAAGGAGTGAGCCCCGCTGCAGCTGTCGCCGAAGGAACGCTCTTCCCGCCGGTGCTCGCGCGACTCGTGGCCGCGGGCGAGGAATCGAGCCAGCTCGAGGCATTCCTTGCCAAGGCGGCCGACCTATTCGAGGAACGCGCGAAGCGCTCTGCTGCACGTTTCGTCGCCCTTGCCGAACCGGCATTGATTGTCGCATTCGGCCTCGTGGTGGGACTGATTGCGCTCGCACTCGTGCAGGCCATCTACGGCATCAACATCACGCCCATGCGGGGTGCTCGATGAGCGATACCCGACGAGGCTTCACGCTGCTCGAGCTCCTCGTGGTGCTCGTGGTGATGGCTATCACCGCCGTGGCAGCGGCGCCGGCCTTCCTCTCCGACGCGCGCACATCATCGGAGCAACGAACGGTCACGGCAATCGCCGACGCCCTGCGCCGCACACGCCAGGCCGCGCGCGAGTCCGGAGCGCCAGCGACGTTCGTGCTGTCGATCGACGGACGGTACTGGATCACCGCACGCGACTCGGTGCTCAGCGGGACCGTACCGCTCGCGGCGGGATCGACTATCATCGGCGTCGGCGGCGAGCGGATGGAATGCCGCTTCGAGGCGTCGGGTCCGGCGTCGCCATTCGTCATTACCGCACACGGGACGACAGACGCCACCGTGAACGTGGACGGCTGGAGTGGCGAAATCGGTATCGGCAATGCGAAAGCATCGTAGCCAGCGACTCGGCTTCACGATGCTCGAGGCGGTCGTCGCACTCGCGATCATCGGCATCGTCTGCGTCGGCGTGCTTGGCGCATATACCGCGGCCCTTCGCGCGGACGTCACCGCCGCCGACCGACTGCCGTTGGCTTCGCTCGCCGTCGAGCGCATGGCGGCGGTAGACATCGCGTCGGGTTCGCTCGCGAGCCTGCCCGATTCCTCAGCGCACGGAACGTTTGCGCCGCCGTACGCATCGATCACGTGGGACACGGAGGCACGTCGCGTAGAGCAGACCGACGGCCTCTACGACGTCATCGTCCGGGTGCGCGATGGCAACGATGTCTTCACGCTTCAGACGCGACGTTATCGTGCGCCGGTGGTAGCCACGTTGGCGGCACCATGACGGTGCGCCGAGGCATGACGCTTCTCGAGGTCATCGTCGCGCTGACCGTCGCCGGTGCCGCACTCGCCGCGGGTGCCGCGGTGCTCGGCTTCCTTTCCGATCAGCAAATGCGGAGCGGCGCGCAGGCCATCACGTCGGCTAGTGCCGTCCGCACGACCATCCGCGACTGGACGGCCGACGCTCGGCTCTACAGCGAGGGCGACGCGGAATTTCGCGGTGCTCGACACGGCGTGCGCAGCGTGTCGCTCCTGGAACCGAGCAACAGCCAGGAAGACGACGAACTGACGTTCGTCACCGTGTCACCCACGCAGGTGTCGCCGTCCGGAACCCAGGTGCACATCCACGTGCTGCGCAGCGCCGACTCCTCCGGCACGCTCGGACTCGTGGCCGACTTGACTCCCTTTCGGCGGCCTGGCGCACCCGTCCGCGTGACCCTGATGCCCGACGCCACGGGCTTTCGCGCCCGGTACCTCGGCAGCGTGTTCGGTCATGGCGTGTGGCAGCAAAGCTGGGTGTCCACGTCGGTGCTCCCCGCTGCGGTCGAGCTGCGTGTGCTGTTCGACAGTGCGTCGCGCGCCGAGCCGACGGATGTTGCCGCGCGTGCGCTGCTCGCGCATCCGATGACGATCGTCGTCGCGGGGCGGCGATGAACACTCGTCGTAGTGGCTTCGCGCTCATGGCGGCACTCTGGCTCGTGGTGATCGTCGGCGTCACTGGATATGAATTGTCCGTTCGCTCGCGGTCGCGCCGACTCGCGGTCGCGAATACTCTCGAGCGCGTGGCGGCGGATGCTGCCGCTGAGGGAGGGCTGGAGACCGCGCGCGCCGCCCTGCAGAACCGGCTCGCTCATCCGCTCGACGCCCGCATGTCCTCGCTGGCGACCGCCACGCTCGATCCGTGGAGCGACCTCACGTTCGTTCCGCGCGACACCGTGCGCATGGGCGATGAGCGCGCCAGTGTGCTCACGTACGATGCAGGCACCCGACTCCAGCTCAACCGAGCCACGGAGGGCGACGTGCGCCGCCTGCTGATCGCATTGCGGATCGATGCGGGCGTCGCTGACCGGCTCGCGCAGCGCATCCTCGACTGGCGCGATGCCGACACGTTTCGCCGCGCGCGCGGCATGGAGCATGACGACTATCTCCGCGCCGGTGCTCGCGTGTTGCCGAGCAACAACGACTTTACAGATGTCGTCGAATTACGAGACGTGGACGGCATGACCGCGGAGCTTTACGCGCAGGTGCGCGAGCTACTCACGGTGTTCGGCACGGGACAGGTGAACTTCAATTCGGCTCCGCGTCCGCTCCTCGCGTCACTTCCCGGCATGGGCGACGAGGCGGTGTCGATCGTCCTCCGCGCACAGGCAAGCCGTAGGCCGCTGCGTTCACTCGACGAAGTGGTAAACCGCCTGTCACCCGGCGCTCGTGCGCTGATGGCCGAGGGCGGCGGGGAGCTGGCACAGCGAGCGGCATTCGAGACGCGCGAGGTCGTCGTCGAGGCGACGGGCTGGGCGGAGGGAAGTCCCGTGCGCTCACACGCGCGGGCAGTGTACGCGCGCGGCGGCGACGCGCTGTTTACAACCTGGCACCAGGGCGGACGATGACGACCGGGGCCTCGATCGACATCTGCCTCGATGACCGACACGTCACCGTCGTCGCGCGCAACCACGCGGGCACGCGCGCCTTGACAGCCCCATGGGACGGCTTGCCGGCGACGCTTGCCGCCGCGATCGATCCGCTCATCGCCACGGCGGCGCCCGCGCGAGTGGCGACCTTCGTGTTGCGGCGCCCACTCGCACATGTTCGCACGGTTGCGATGCCCCGCATGCCGCGCGCGGCGGCGGAGCGCGTGTTGGCGCGTGACTGGTCGCGCCATGTGATCGGATTGCGAACAACGGATCACACGGTCGCGGCGCTTCCAATCACGCGCGGACGTTGGCGCGCGGCCTTCGCGCCCACCGATCTCCTTGAAGCGTTGGCGGAGGTGGCGCACGCGCATGGCTGGACGCGCTTCGACGTGCGAGTCGGCGACGATGTGCTCGCCGGAGCGGTTGCGTCGCTCGCACGCGAGAACAGCGACGACGTCATCGCCATCGTGTGCGACGAGGCTGGGCCTACCGACGCATGCCACGTTCGGCGCGGCGCGCCGCTCGCAGGACGACGTTTCCTGCCACACGCCAGCGAACGCGATGTCACTGACTTCGCGCAATCCAACGCCAACGGTGCGCTGATCGCCATCCTCGGCGACCCGCCGCAGGCGAATGCGCTCACGCGTGCGCTCGGCGCGCAGGGGCTGCGTGCAAGGACGCTGGGCGCATCGGCGCCGGGCGCTACCGCGACGAGCACGCTCGCCACACTTGCAGTGGCGTCGCGATCTGGGCTGCTGCTGCACTCTCCGTCGATGGCGCGGCAGCGCGCAGCGCGATTCCGGACAGCGACACTGTGGGTTGCGGCTACAGCGGCAGTCGCCCTGATTGCCGCGTTGGCAATGGAACAGCGTCGCCTCACGTCGGAGCTCGATCGGATTCGCCAGCAACGCGCCGACCTGTCCGGACCCGTCAGCAACGCTATCGCGCGTCGCGCTGTTGTGCAGTCCAGCGTCGACCTCGTAACCGCACTCGCGGCGCGCGAACGGGAAACGTCGCGCACCAGCGACGTCCTTGCGCTCGTCACCCTGGCGCTGCCGCCGGGTACCGCGCTCACGCTGCTGAACGTCTCCGGCGACACGCTGACAATAGAAGGCGAAAGCGCGCACAGCGCGGCGGTCTACCAGTCACTGCGCGTCCTGCCGCTGCTCGCGCAGGTGAAGCTGTCGGCGCCCCTGCGGCAGGAACGGCAGGCGGGAGACGTGGCCGTGGAGCACTTCGCCTTCAACGCGCGCATCACGCCGGTTGGTGCGCGCGCAGTGCCGGCGACACGGTGAACGACACCACCACGCCTTCGCGCGCTGCACTCGGCGGCATGCGACCGCAGGATCGTCGTGCCCTCGCGATCGGCGGCATCATTCTCGTCGTGCTGCTGGGTTATTCGCGGATTGCGCGGCCTGCGTTCGATCGCCACATGGATCAGCGGCGCGCGGTGAAGGAACAGCGTGCCCTCCTTGGACGCGAGCAGGCACTCGTTGCCGCCGCGCCCACGTTCCCCCGCGCGCAGCGCGACGCCGACAAGGCGCTCGCGGCAGAATCAGCGCGACTATTCCGCGGCGACTCGGTGGCGGCGACGGCCGAGCTGTCGGCGTATGTGTCGCAAGTGGCCACGGGTTCGGGTGTGCATCTGTCCACTGTCGATGGTCGCGCGCCCATCACGGCGCGCGGCCTCGTTCGATTGTCCGTCGACGTGCGCGGCGAAGCGACGTGGCAACAGGTGCTCGCCTTCGTGCATCGTCTCGAGGCGTCGTCGCAGTTGGTCGACGTGAGCAGCCTGCGCATCGAGCGAGGGCCACGCGGGGGACCGCTGGGCGGCAACACGGTGAACGTCGCGGCGACACTCACTGGCTACAGTAGAGGCGCGAGATGATCCGCGACTGGCGGGAATGGCCGAGCGGGCTGCGTGTGTCGCTCGCGTGTGTCGCGCTTGCGTTGGCGCTCGACGTTGCGTCGTTCACCCGCTCGCGCGCGTCCTCAGCGACTAACGCGATTGCCCCACTCAGGATCGACGAGGTCCCGCGGATTGCACTAACGCCGCCGACCGATATGGAGCTCGTGCGACAGGCCGAGATGCGTACGCCGTTCGATCTCGCGCCCCCGCCCGCGCCGTTGGTGTTGTCTGGTGCCGCCGCGCCGCTCCTCGCCCAGGCGTCTGTCCGTCCGCGACTCGTGGGCACGGTCGTTCAGGGACAAGGCGGATTCGTCATGGTGGAAATGCCCGATACGCGCATGCAGCTTGTCCGTATCGGCGAAAAGGTGGGCGACCTTCGCCTGCGCTCCGTGAGCACTGGTGAAGCCGCGTTCGACGACCCGCAAGGCGCCCGAGTCTCCTTACGCACCCCGCGCGCGGGGGCAGGGGTGGATCCCCGTCCATGATCATTCCGCGAACCGCACGCGCGATGTCGCGTTCACTCATTTCCAGGCTGTCGCCAGCCGCCATCGCGCTCGCTGCATGGGGCATCGCCAGCAGCGCCGCGGCGCATCCACTGCTCGCGCAGGACACCACGAAGACCGCGTCCACCCGCATCGATTTTCAGGACGCCGACCTCCGCGCCGTGATCACCGCGCTCGCCGAGGCGGGCGGCCTCAATGTCACGTACGGCGAGATCCCGAACCGGCACGTCACGCTGCACCTGCCGCAGGGGCTCTCACGCGCCGACATGCTTCCGTTGCTCCGCAGCGTGGCCAGCTCCAACGGCCTTCGCGTCGTCGCCGACGGCTCGCTGTTTCGCGTGGAGCCCATCGACACCCGCGAAGCCGCAGCGGCCACCACGCGCGCCGCGAAGGAGGGCGTACAGCTCTTCGTCTATCGTCTCAAGCACGCGCGCGCGCCGCGCCTGGCGTCCACGCTTCAGTCCATTTACGGGGGCCGCGCTGCCGAATCGCCAGGAAACAGCTTCGGGCTTTCCGGCCGTCCGCTCTCCGAGCAATTGCGCTCCACGCAGATTCCACCGCTCAACATGGACACCGTTGGCCGCGGCGCGATTGTCGCCGCGGGTGCTACCGTCCTGGCCGGCACAGTGCAGGGCGAAATCCAGATCGTCCCGGACGAGACCACCAACTCACTTCTCATCCGCGCGCAGCCGGCCGACTACGAAGTCATCCGCCAGGCCGTCGACGTGCTCGACCTTCGGCCGCTTCAGGTCTTCATCGAGGTCCTCATTGCCGAGGTGCGCCGCACCCGTTCACTCGACCTCGGCATCACGGCGAATGCGAGCAAGGTGGAGAATGGAAACGAGACCACCGGCTCGATCACCTCATCGGCCGCCAACGATTTCCTCGTCCGCTTCACGCGCGGCGGTGCCGTGTCGGTCGACGTCGCCCTCTCCGCGCTTTCCACGCGTGGTGACGTGCACATCCTCTCCCGCCCGCTCATCCTCGCCGAGAACAATCTCGAGGCGCGCATTCTCGTGGGCAGCCAGCGTCCGTTCGTGCAGGTCTTCCGCTCGCTGCCCACCGATGGCGCCGTACGCGACCAGGTCGTGCAATATCGAGACGTCGGCACCTCGCTCAGCCTCTTACCCACGATCAATCCCGACGGCTACGTCAACCTCCAGGTCAAGCAGGAGGTGAGCTCCGCCACGACCGAGATCCAGTTTGGCGCGCCCGTCATCAGCACGCGCGAAGCGTCGACACATCTCTTCGTGAAGGATGGAGAGACGGTCGTCATCGGGGGGCTCGCCGACCGTCAGGTGGAGCAGACGCGTTCTGGAATTCCCATCCTTAGTTCGATTCCATGGCTCGGTGGACTCTTTGGTGCCACGCGCAACACCGACGCGCAGAGCGAGCTCTATCTCTTCCTTACGCCGCACATCGTCACCTCCGACGACGATGCAACGCAACTGCGTCGGAGCATCGAAGGTCGGCTCGACTCCATCGGCGGCAAGCGTGAAGACAATCCGCAGGTCACGCCGACCGTGAATGCTCCGGTGCCGAAGTCGCCTACCACACCGAGCGCGAAGCCGTGAGCTTCTCGCTCGACGACGTTCGTTCGCTGTCACCGCGCATTACCGCGGGCTATCTCGAGGAGCAGGGCGTCATTCCCCTCGAGGTACGCGGCGAGACACTGCACCTCGGCACATGGCTCGCCACTGTTGAGCCGGACGTCGTCTACGACCTCGAGTCATTGCTTGGCGCGCCATCGGAGGTGCACAACGTCGACGAGAACGAGGCGAGAGCTGCCATCCGGCGCGTGTACGGGGAATCGTCGGCGCAGGCGCTCATCGACGCCGTGGATTCGACCGGCGAGCTGAGTGGCGATCCGGATGCGCCGCCGATCGACGACCTGCGCGCACTCGCCAATGAGGCACCGGTGATTCGCCTTGTAAGCATGCTGCTCACCGAGGCGCTCGATGCGCGCGCGTCGGACGTGCACCTCGAGGCGTACCCCGATGCGCTGCGGGTGCGCTATCGCGTGGACGGCGTGCTCCAGGAGGCGCCGTCGCCGCCACGCAGCATGGCGCCCGCGGTGATCAGTCGCCTCAAGGTGATGGCGAATCTCGACATCGCCGAGCGTCGCACGCCGCAGGACGGTCGCATTCGCCTCGCGCTCCAGGATCGTCAGGTGGACGTCCGCGTCTCGACGGTGCCGACGCTGCACGGCGAGAGCGTGGTGCTTCGCTTGCTCGACAAGGAGCAGGGGACACTCGACATGAGCGCGCTTGGCATGTCGGCCGCCGATCTCGCGCGCTTCGAGGACGTGCTCACGCGCCCGCATGGCGTGGTGCTCGCCACCGGTCCAACCGGATCCGGCAAGACGACAACGCTTTACGCCGCGCTCCAGCGCCTGCGCACCGGGCGTGAGAAGATTCTCACTGTGGAGGATCCGGTGGAGTACCAGCTCGCGGGTATTCCACAGGTCCCGGTGAACGAGAAGGTGGGTGTCACCTTTGCAAGCGCGCTGCGCGCGCTGCTGCGGCAGGATCCAGATGTGATGCTCGTCGGCGAGATTCGCGATGGGGAGACCGCCGAAATCGCGACGCAGGCTGCGCTCACCGGCCATCTGGTGCTGTCCACGTTGCACACCAATGATGCCGCGGGTGCGCTGACGCGGCTCGTGGATCTCGGCGTTGCGCCGTTTCTCGTATCGGCCACGGTGCAAGCCGTGCTCGCGCAGCGGCTCGTGCGCACCGTGTGCGCCGTGTGCGCCGTCCAGGTGCCAGCCACGGCGACGGAGCGCAGTGCGCTCGGCGCGCCCGACCTCGTTGATGTGCGTCGGGGCGTGGGTTGTGACGCGTGCCGAGGCAGCGGCTACGCCGGTCGGAGCGGGGTCTACGAGCTGATCGTGCTCGACGAAGCGATGCGCGTGGCCATCACATCAGGTCAGGGTGCGCCGGCCGTACGAGCACTGGCGAGCGCGGCGGGTGTGCCCACGCTTCGCGATGATGCCACGAGGCTGGTTGCCGAAGGCGTCACGACGCCCGAGGAAGCGCTGCGGGTGTCTCGGCTGTGATAGCGCACTGAGCAGCGGCCAGCGGTTCGCGATATCATTAGTCAAGCGATGGGTGTTAGCCCTGTTCTTCTTCCCGGCCACCGACGAGAGCGAGCTGTACGTGTTCAGCGAGGACGGACGCCACATCGCCACCCGCGACGCCACGACGCTGCGCAACGTGCTGACTTTCCAGTACGACGCGTCGGGCGCGCTCGCCTCGGTCACGCTCGCCTCAGTCACCGATGCCGGCGGCTTGGTAACGAAGGTCCAGGGCTCCAGCAATGGCTCTGCGATCGTGTCCAGTCACGGCGTGCGGACGACGATCGACGTCGATGCGAATGGGGTTCGCGCGGCAGCTCACCGGGCCTTCGGGCTACGCCATCACGGCCCAACACGACTCGCTGGGAATACTCATCGCGTTGCGCGATCCGCGCGGCCGGCCGCACCGGCGCGACTTGCCTTTCTAATCCTTCACGGCACGCTGCCTTGATCGAGTGCGACGGCCGCCGCGATGCATGGCGGGATTCTCAACCATTGCTCCCGTCACCCCGGCAGGCTACCTCCATACCATGAACCGAATCCTCCCTGCCCTCCTGCTCGGCGTGGCCGCGTGTAACGGCCGACGTGCACTGCCTCCGCTTGCCCCATTGCCGTTTCCGGCGGACACGGTGCGCTCGCAGGCGATCGCCGAGGGCATCACTCGACACTACATCTATTCCGCGCGCGGCCCATGGGCCATCCACGTGCTCGACCTCAATCTCGATCGCTGCGAGACCGCTGTCGCGGTAAAGGGCGCCGACAAGCCCGAGGCGCGAATCAGGACGAGCGCCATGCTCAATGCGCTCGCGGTGCGGACGACCGTCCAGGGCGGCGTGAATGCGGACTTCTTCTCGCTCGCCACCGGTGCGCCGACCGGCCTGTTGATCGTCGATGGTCGCCAGTTCACGCCACCGTCCACCAATCCCGTACTCGCTGTGGACTCGACCGGCATCGCACGAATTGCCACCTTCGACACTTCGCGTGGCTCCCTCACGCCGTTCTATCCGCGAGACGCAGTCGGTGGCCGTCCGATGCTCGTCCGCGACAGCATCATCCTGCCGCACCTGGATTCCGCGGGCGGAGTCGCGTTCGGCAAGGCGCGTCACCCGCGCACCGCCGCCGGCGTGGGCAGGGGCGGCAGGCGACTGATCCTCGCGGTGGTAGACGGACGCCAGAGCCCATACAGTGACGGCATGTCACTGAACGAGCTCGCCGCCTTGATGCTGGCCCTTGGAGCGCGGGATGCCATCAACCTCGACGGCGGTGGATCAAGCACCCTGGTCTATGCTGATCCGGCGAGTGCGGGCGCCCTGCGCATCGCGAACCGGCCCTCCGACAAGGAAGGGGAGCGTGCAGTCGGTGATGCGCTCGCGATCGTGAATCGCTGCAGCGCGCGCTAGCAAGCGCTGCTACGGCGCCTGCCGGTTCTCGGCAATCGATGCTACACCTTGGAGGCTGTGCCTGCGCTCGGTGGCCATGAAGTCCACCGGCGCGAAGACGTCCGCACCGGGGAAGCAGCGAGTGAGCTCCGACAAGGCGCGCTCCCCGCCGCCGTATTCCACGAGCCAAATCGTACGCCCGCCGCGTCCGCTGTCGCACCGCCTGCCGACGGCGTGCTGCTTGACATTCAGGCGCCCGTCAGGAGTTTGCAACATCTGTGAACAAAAGCGCGTAAAACGGCGGTGCCGCTGGTCCGCGGCAATGCTGCGCTCCCGAACGATCGCTCTCCTCTACTTCAGGTCCATGATGCAACGTCATCCTGCCCATTTCTGGCTCATTGTCGCGTGCGTGCTCGCACCCGCACTGAACGCCCAGTCTCCGCGCCCCGGCGAGACACCGGCGATGCCCGCCAAGCTCGCCTCCTCGGGCGCGATGACACGGAATCCCGCGTATGAGGAGAAGGTCCGCACCGAGGTAAAGGCGCCCGCCGGCTTCGCCGTCACGCTCTTCGCCGAGCCGCCCTTCGCCGAGTACCCCGTATGCGTGACGTCATCCATAGATGGCGTCGTTTTCGTTGGTACCGACCCCAACCTCGCGCAGGATTTCGTGAAGGGGCGCGGACGCATCGTCCGTCTCGTGGATGACGATCACGATGGACGCGCCGATCGATACACCGTCTTCACCGACGTCGACAGCCCGCGGGGCATGATCTGGGACGGCAAGGTGCTGTACGTCCTCCACCCGCCGAACCTCACCGCCTACTTCGACGACAACGGCGACGGCATCGCCGATCGCTCCGTCGACCTGGTCAAGGGCATCAGCGCCGCGAACCTCGACTTCCGCAGCGCCGACCACAGCACCAACGGAATCACCCTCGGCATCGACGGGTGGATCTACATCGCCGTCGGTGATTACGGCTTCGTGAAGGCGATCGGCACCGATGGCATCCAGCTCGGCCACCACGGCGGAGGTATCGTCCGCGTGCGCACGGACGGCACCGGCCTCGAGATGTACGCGACCGGTACGCGCAACGTGTACGACGTCGGCATCGATCCATTCATGCACGTCTTCGCGCGCGACAACACGAACGACGGCGGCGGATGGGACACCCGTATGCACTACCTGCCCGAAGGCGCCGAGATGGGCTATCCGTCGCTGTTCCGGAACTTCGCGTCGGAGCACATGCCGTCGATATTCGATTACGGGCCCGGCGCGGGCACCGGCGGACTGTGGGTGCAGGATCCAGGATTTCCGTCGGAGATGAACAACCAGTTCTATTCCGGCGACTGGACGATGAACGCGATCTATCGCCATCCAATGGAGCGGAAGGGCGCGTCGTTCGTGCCGAAGCAGGAGACATTCCTCTCGATCACGAGGCCGACCGACATGGCGATGGACGGCCGCTCGAACATGTACGTGTCGAGCTTGTCGGGCGGGCAGTTCCGCTACATCGGCGATTCGGTCGGCTACATCGTGCGTGTCACCAACACGACGAAGCCGGCGGACGTCCCGCCGAGGATCGCCGGTGCGAGCGCATCCGAGTTGATCGCGGCGCTCTCGTCGTCGTCGAATGACGTACGCCTCGCGGCGCAGCGCGAGCTGCTGCGTAAAGGATCGTCGGCATCGACAGCCTCGGGCCTCGAGCGGGTCATCTTCGACGACAAGAGCGCTCTCGACACCCGCGTTGCGGCGCTGTTCACTCTCGAGCAGCTCGACGGAATCCGATCGCATGCCACGCTGTGGCGCGCCGAGAAGTTGCCGGTGTTGCGTGAAGCGGCCGTTCGCGCGCTGACGGATCGCCGCGATGAGTTGGCGGGTCTCACCGCTGCGCCATTCGTGACCGCACTGAAGGACGCAAATCCCGACGTGCGTGTCCAGGCCATCACCAGCCTCGTACGACTCGGTGCGACGAGTTCGGCATCGGCACTCGTTCCGCTGATGGGCGACAAGGATCCAGCCATCGCACATCTCGCACGCCAGGCGCTGATCTCGCTCGACGCACGCGACGTCGCCCTCCGTGCGCTCGATACGGGTTCACCGGCGGTGCAGACGGGCGCGTTGCAGGCGCTGGAGCGCATGCACAGCCCGCAGACGGTGGATGCGCTCATCACGCGCGCGGCGGCTGCGAAGACGTTTGCCGCACGACGTCCGCTCCTTGCCGCGCTCGCTCGACTCTACAACGTCGAGGCCACCTGGACCGGCGACTGGTGGACCACGCATCCGACAACCGTTGGACCCTACTACGCGCCGCAAGGTTGGGAGGAGAGTCCGCGCATTCGACCAGTGCTCGTTGAAGCATTGCGCCAGAGCAAGGGCGCGGACTTTACGGCGCTCGCCGGAGACCTCGCGCTGAATGGTGTGCTGCCGACCGGTGCCGGGCCGCTGCTCGCGGCGTTGAACGCCGCCAACGATCCGCAGCGTGATACGGTGATCGTGTCGCTCACCGGGCATCAACAGCTCGACGAATCGTTCACGCCCGTACTGGAGCAGCTCGAGCGGCGTCCCGGCAGCATCCATGGCGCGGTGGCGGATCTCGTCAGCGCACAGCCCACGCTGCCGGACAATGCGCTTCCCTTGTTGCGTCGTACGGCGCTCGATGGGACGATGAGTGGTGCGGCTCGCGCCAACGCGTTGACGGCCATCGCGAGACTGACTGGACCGACGTCGGTCGCTACGGCAGTGGACGTGTTCTCCCGCGTGAATCCCGCGCCCGGCACCGATCCCGCCGTTGAGCAGGCATGGCGGCGGTATGTCGGCGATCGCATGCAGATCCAGCACATTGACGAGTTCGTCGAGCTTTCGCACAGCGCCGACGCGGAGAGACGCGTACTGGCCTTCTCGGTGCTCGCACAACTCCAGCGTGCGGCGCGCGGGCGCGGCAACATGATGGCGACCACGTTCGCCGCCCCGCTCGCCAAGGTTTCGACGACGATCGACCACGCGTGGACGGACTCGGCGGCCGCGCCGACCCTCGTGCGAGCGATCACGATCATGAAGCTCGAGGCGAACTACGCCGATCAGTTGAAGGCCTATCAGGCGAAGAAGTGAGAACAGACCGGGTCACCCCTCATCCAGTGAGCTGAACATGTCAGAGCAGTTCGACAGCAATGGAGTAAGTCGCCGCGACTTCGTGAAGGGTGCGATCGGCATCGCCGGCGCCTTCGCCATGGGTGGCTGCATGGGCACGGCTGGCAGCGCCGCGGCGTCGGGAGGCGTGATGTCATCGACGTCGCTCTCCACATGGCGAGATCGAATGGGACTCGAGCTCTACACGGTGCGCGACGTGATCACGAAGGACTTCGAGGGCACGCTCGCCCAGGTGAGGGCGGCAGGATATCGCGAGGTTGAAACGACGACCTATGCGAACCTCAGCCCGAAGGAAGTCCGCGCCATTCTCGATCGCGTTGGCCTGACCGCACCGACGACCCATGTCGCCCTCGTGCAGGGCCCCGACCTGGAGCGGCAGCTCGCCGGCTATCAGGAAATAGGTCACCGCTACTCGGCCGCCTCCGGCCCTCGCCCGGCCGGCATGGGGCCGGGTGGCCGTGGAGCCGGAGCCGGTGGTCCGCCTCCCGGCGGTGCGCCCGGTAGACCGCCAGGCGGTCGCGGTGCAGCACCGCCGCCGCCCTCCATGGACAACTTCAAGCGCCAGGCCGACATCTACAACGCGGTGGGCGCCGCGGGCAAACCGTACGGCATCAAGGTCCTGATCCACAACCATACCGGCGAGTTCCAGCCCTTCGCCGACGGTTCCACGCCGTATGAGCTCCTGTTCGCGAGCACTGATCCGTCCGTCGTCGTGTTCGAGCTCGACATCGGATGGGCCCGCGTTGCAGGGCAGGACATCCTCGGGCTATTCGCGAAGCATCCGCACCGCTTTCCGCTGTGGCACGTGAAGGACATGGCCGGCCTCGCGGCCGTTACCCAACTCGCCACACAGAGCGAACGACAGCGCGCGGCCAAGATCGTTCCGGTCGGTCTTGGGGACATCGACTATCGGCCGATCTTCCAGCACGCTGACGAGACGGGGCTCGAGCACTACTTCATCGAGCAGGACACGGCACCTGACACCGGGTCGCTCGACGCAATGCGGCTGAGCGCAGTGAATCTTCGCAAGCAACTCTCCTGATGAACCGCGCGGTGGTGGGGCGCATTCATCGTGGCATGCCGGCGATCACCGCGCTCGTGTCCCTCATCGCGGGATGTGGAGGCCGCCAATCGGCTCAGGCACCTGAGCCGACGCGACCTTCGGCAGTAGCGATGTCCGCCGCTCCGCCGTCGCCAGCGGCGCTGGATTCGGCGACAACCGCGGCACGGCGCGCACCCGCATCGACGGTCGCCGCCGCGGCGCCGGCAGCAGATCCCTTTGCGGGTGCAGACCTCTCGCCGAAGGCGCCCATTGTACCGGAGTCGCCGAGTGAGGAGGCGCGGAAGTTCATCCTTCCACCCGGCTATCATCTTACGCCCATACTGTCCGAGCCGGCGATTCAACAGCCCGCGTCAATCGCCTTCGACGGCAACGGACGCATGTTCGTGCTGGAGCTTCGCTCGTACATGCTCGACGCCGACGCGAAGAATCAACTCGCACCCGTGAGTCGCATCTCGCGGTGGACGGACAAGAATCACGACGGCATCTACGACACGCACACGGTCTTCGTCGACAGCCTCGTGTTCCCGCGCTTCGTGACGCCCTATGGCGCGAACGCGATCCTCACGATGGAGTCCAACAGCAACGACGTCTACAAGTACACGGACACGAATGGCGACGGACGCGCCGACAAGCGCGAGCTCTTCACCGGCAACTTCGGTCGGCTGGCGAACGTGGAGCACCTCCAGTCGTCGCTCTTCTGGGCACTGGACAATTGGCTCTACAGCACCGTCAACGCCTTCCGCATTCGCCAGACTCCGAACGGCGTCATTCGTGAGCCGACGGGATTCAACGGCGCGCAGTGGGGCGCGTCGCAGGACGACGATGGCAAGCCATGGTTCCAGGGCGGCGCATCCGGGGTTCCGTCGTACTTCCAGCTCCCGATCGCCTACGGAAACTTCAACATCCCCGACCAGTACGCGCCCGGCTTCGACGAGATCTGGGGCGCGCCCATGGGAACCGGCGACATGCAAGGCGGCATGGCCTTCGTCCGCATGCCCGATGGCTCGCTCAATCGCGCGACGGCGGGCTCCGGCTCTAACGTCTACCGCGGTGGTCGTCTCCCGCACGATCTCGTCGGCGATTACTTCTACGGCGAAGTCGTGGGTCGCGTCGTCCGTCGCGTACATCCGGTCAAGACCGAGGGACTGACCCAGATCCGCAACGTCTACCAGGACGACAAGTCCGAGTTCATCCGCACCACCGATCCGCTCTTTCGCCCAGTGGAGATCAAGAGCGCGCCCGATGGCTCCATGTACATCGTGGACATGTACCACGGTGTCATTCAGGAGAGCCAGTGGACACCGAAAGGCTCGTACCTGCGCGCAAAGATCGAACAGTTCCAGCTCGAAAAGGCGGTCGGACTCGGACGCATCTGGCGACTGACGCACGATGACGCACCACGCGCAACGGCCGAACCACACATGCTGTCGGAGCGACCCGCGCAGCTCGTCCGACACCTCGACAATCCGAACGGCTGGTGGCGCGACATGGCGCAGCAGCTCCTGGTGCTGAAACAGGACAAGTCCGTCGTACCGACACTGCGACGAATGGCGCAGCGCGACACGATGCTCGTCGCCCGCTTTCACGCCCTGTGGACACTTGAGGGACTCGGCGCACTCGACGTCCCGTTCATCGAATCACAGCTCGCCGACGCGCAGCCGCGCATGCGCATCCAGGCGCTGCGCGCCAGCGAGACGCTCTATAAGCGCGGCGACACTGCGCTCGCCACATCATATCGACGACTGGCGAAGGACGCCGATCCCGACGTCGCCATTCAGGCGCTGCTCACGATGAACACGCTTCGCGTGCCCGATGCAGCCGCCGTCGTTCGCGCAGCCATCGCATCGAATCCATCACGGGGGGTAAAGGTCGTCGGCGAACAGATCCTGAATGCGCCGGCTGATCTCGGCATTCGCGGCCTGGCAGGACGAAACTTCTCGCCGCAGCAACGCACCACCATGGAGCGAGGTGCGGCGGTGTTCAACGAAACCTGCTCCCAATGCCACGGCGAATCAGGTCTCGGCAAGGTGCTCGGCAACGGCCAACAAATCGCTCCCGCGCTTGCGGGCAATGCACGCGTCACGGGACATCCGGACTACGCCATCAGGACGCTGCTGCACGGACTCACCGGCTCGATCGAAGGCAAGAGCTACGCGGGACAGATCATGGTGTCCCAGGCGCAGCAGCCCGACGAATGGATCGCGAACGTTGCGTCGTACATCCGCAATGCGATGACGAATCAGGCGTCGTTCGTGTCGCCCGAGCAGGTTGGTGCGCTGCGCGCCAAGTATGCCGCACGCATGACTGCGTGGACGTATCCCGAGCTCGCGTCGACCGTGCCGGTGCTCATGCACGTGCAATCCACATGGAGAGCATCGGCGAGCCACAACTCGGAGAACGCGTACCGCGCGTTCACCACATCGGGCTGGTCGAGCGCCACTCCGCAGCAGTCCGGCATGTGGTTCCAGTTCGAGCTGCCGGAGCCCGTGACACTGGCCGAGATGCAATTTCAGTTCGGCGGCGCGCCGGGTTGGGGTCGCGCGCAAGGAGCGCCCGCTCCACCCGCGGGGGCACCACCGACCATCGTACCACGTGCGTTCCGCGTCCAGGTGTCGATGGACGGCAACACTTGGAGCGCACCGGTCGCCGAGGTGCAGGGAAGTGGGCCAGCGAGCGTGATCGCGTTCTCGCCTGTGAAGACGAAGTTCGTGCGGATCACACAGACTGCGACCGCAGACGCGGCACCACCGTGGAGCATCCAGCAGCTGCAGTTGCTGGAACTGCGGGCGCGGTAGCCTCCAGCCAAGCACACACCGGCTGCCACTCGGTGCACCAACGGTGGCGTCCGCACAATCGAAAATGGGGCCTTGTACAAATCGTACAATATGTACATATTGTACGAAGCACTGGTCGGGCGGGACGCCTCGTGCACATGACGAGAGTCATCCAGCGGCGACAGGGTCGCCGCTGGGTGATTCTCCAGAACGCGAATCGAGTAGCATGCCTGCAGGCCGCACGCCGTCATGGACGCCGGTACAGCCTGCGGGAACACGCGGTGATTCGCGAGGAGGGAGCGAATTGATCCGTCTACCGGCAAGTCAAGCGCGGGAGCGGTTCTCGGAGATTCTGAACGAAGTGTCGTACGGGCATGAGCGGATGGTGCTGCAGCGTCATGGGAAGGATGTGGCCGCAGTAATCTCCGCCGAGGACCTCAAGCGGTTCGAGGAACTCGAAGATCGCGCCGACCTGCTTGAGATGGAGCAGGTGCTGGCGAAGGGCGATACGCCCATCCCGTGGGACCAGGCGAAAGCCGATCTCGGCGTGAAGTAGCCGAGCGTCAGAATCTGCGGACCTGCCCCCAAGGGGAATTTCCGTGGTCTACCAAATCTCAATCGACCCTGCAGCAATGCGGGAACTGAAGAAGCTCGCTCCGAAGGTCCGGCAAGAGCTCAGCGCCGCGATCAGTGCGCTGGCGACCACTCCCCGGCCGGACGGAGTGACAAAGCTGAGCGGCAGCAAGAACAGCTATCGTATACGGGTTGGCGACTACCGGGTGCTGTATCGAATTACGGACAAGGAACTGCTCGTCCTGGTCGTGAAGGTGGCTCACCGGCGAGACGTCTACCGGTGAGCGAAGCTCCTATTCATACCTCGACTTTGCCTGCACTCGTATGGCGCGCATCATTGCCCGCAGCTTCGCGCGTTCCGCACTCGCCACCACGGCGTCTCCAAGCATGTGCGACCGCGCCGCCTCGCGCATCAACTTGCGCCAGCTCCTGAGCCGCTCGACTGGAAGATCTCCATTCGTCACCGCGTCAGTAACGGCGCACCCAGGCTCCTCCCGATGGCTACAGTCCGCGAATCGAATTCGACGATGTCGTCGAAGACCTGCTCGAGACCCGCGTCGGCAGACCAGAGCTGAAGCTCACGCATTCCCGGCGTGTCGATCACGAGCAAGCCGTTGGGCAATCGAACCAGCTCACGGTGGGTCGTCGTGTGACCGCCGCGCCCCTCGGCGTCGACATCGGCGGTTCGCATGATGCTCGCTCCCGCAAGCCGATTCACCAGTGTCGACTTGCCCACGCCGGATGAGCCGAGCAGCGCGATCGTGGAGCCCACCGAGATCCGCGATTGTAGTTGAAGGACTCCGAGGTCGTCCGAGGCCGATACCGCAATGACATCCACGCCGGGCGCAATTGCGCGAACCGCTGCGACGTATGCATCGACGTCGGACACGAGGTCGCACTTGTCAGCCCACAGCTGTGATTTCCACCCGCAATCAGAGCGGTGAAGAAGAGCCCGCCTTGGACTAGCACCGGCGTCAGGCGATTAGTTGTGGTGCTGTCCCCTACGCCAGAATATGAAGACAGTCATCGAAATGCGCTTGAGATGAGAGCGGTTTGGGTGCAACTTTACCCGAGCTTGCAGACCGCGCCGGGCTGCATCGCGCCATCACCACGCTCCAACGGACACCGTGCAACACGCCCTCATGTACGTCGGTGGATTCGAACGCAACCGCCGCAACCTGACGCCCGCCTCCACGTCCTTCGAGGGCAGCGACGGACAGTCGCACGAGTATCCCGCCTGGCCGGACAACACGGACGGCCTCCGCATCAGCTTCATGGAGAAGGCCGGCAAGAAGTTCGTCGCCGTACGCGTCTCCGACGCAACGAGTGATGTCGTGCTTCCGAACGAGCTCGTGCTCATACCGGGCGAGCACTTCGGGTTCAACACGCGCCTGAGCGGCACGCCGGCCGTGGTCGAGGACAACCACGCCATCCTGAAGCTCGTCGAGGACATCATCAAGAAGAACCACGACACGAGCGAGGACCTGCTTCAGATCCGCGCTCGCTTCAAGGCCGCGGCGACCACGAAGTAGCGGTCGCTGCATGAGTCCAGCGCTGATCGCGGTCTTTGCGGTCGCGTGTGGAGCGATGGTCGCCAATCTCTACTACGCACAGGCGCTCATCGGCCTGATTGCGCCAGCGATCGGCCTCGCCCCGCGACTCGCCGGACTCACCGCGACGCTCACGCAACTCGGCTACGGAGCCGGGCTGCTGCTGATCGTCTCTTCCGCATGCTGCCCGAGCGAAGGCCGCAAACAGGAATGCACGGCGGATGGATGGCGACGATGCTGACTGGCGCAGCCGCCACTTCTCTTGCATTTCTGCTGTTCCTCACTGAATAGGGGGCAGCATGGCGAAATGGGCGGCTGTGGTCGCGGCGATCGGTTCACTCGTCGCAATGTTCATCGTTGGCCACCGCCAGCGCTCGATCATCCTGATGGTGGTGTTCGCGGCGTGGGTGCTTTCGCCGTACGTGGCGCTGGCGCTGTTGGACGCGCGGTCGGGAACGTGGCGGCCGCGCACGCGATCCATGCTTCAGGGCGGAACGCTCCTCATCTCGTCCGGCGCGCTCGCGACATATGCCTGCGTCGTAGTGTGGCCGCTCAAGTCGCAGCCGGCGTCGACGTTCATCATCGTGCCGTTCGTGTCATGGGTAGTGATGGCCGTCGGGGCAGCCATCGCCGCGGTGTCAGCGCGGCGAGGCTGAGTCCGAGGCACTACCAGATCTTCACGCGATCACTCGGCGCGACGTACATCTTGTCGCCCGGCTGAAGGTTGAACGTCTTCACGAACATGTCGTTGTTCACCAGCGGGACGAACGCGCGTGTTGCGCCCGGCGAATGCGGATCCGTGAGCACGCGCTGCCGCAGCGCTTCGTCACGCATCTTCGTGCGCCACACCTGTGCGTAGCCCATGAAGAAACGCTGGTCGCCGGTCAGGCCGTCGATCACCGGCGACTCCTTGCCGTTGAGCGAGATACGATAGGCACGATATGCCTGCGCGAGTCCGCTCAGGTCACCGATGTTTTCGCCCATCGTGAGCTTCCCGTTGACGTGCAGGTCGTCGATCGGATTGACCGCGTCGTACTGTGCGCCGAGCTTCGTGGTGCGCGCGTCGAACGCCGTCGCATCGCTTGTGGTCCACCAGTCGCGCAGATTGCCCGCGCCGTCGGACTTGCGCCCCTGGTCGTCGAAGCCGTGCCCGATTTCGTGGCCGATCACCGCGCCGATGCCGCCATAGTTCACGGCATCGTCCGCATTCACGTTGAAGAACGGCGGCTGGAGAATCGCCGCGGGAAACACGATCTCATTGTTCGACGGGTTGTAGTACGCGTTCACCGTCTGCGCCGTCATGTTCCAGCGCGAGCGGTCGACCGGCTTGCCAAGTCGTGCGATGCTCTCGTCGTAGTTGAATTCGCGGGAGCGCATCCGGTTGCCGAGAAGGTCGGCGCGCTTGATGACGAGCTTCGAGTAATCGCGCGGCTGGTCCGGGTAGCCGATCTTGACGGTGAAGTGCGCGAGCTTGTCCTTGGCGGCGGCCTTGGTCGCGGGGCTCATCCACTCCAGGCTGTCGATGCCGACGGCATACGCGTTGAGGATGTTCTTCACCAGCGCATCCATGCGCGTCTTCGCCTCCGGACGGAAGAACTTCTCGACGTACAGTTTGCCCGTGGCATCGTTGAGAATGGATTCCGTGCCAGCGACCGCCCGTCTCCAGCGTGCGGACATTTCCTGCTGGCCGCTCAGCGTCTTGCCCCTGAACTCGAATTGACTCTGTCCGAACGCTGCCGGCAGCTCCTCGGCGTTGCTGTCCAGGAGCTTCGCCGTGAGGTATTCGCGCCACGTCGACGCCGGCGTCGACCTGATGATCGTGTCGACCGCCATGAGGTAGTCCGGCTGGCGCACGATGACGTCGGTCGCCTTGGAGAGTTTCGTGGACTTGAGATATGTGTTCCAGTCATACGACGGCGTGAGCGCGGCGAGCTGCGCCACCGTCATCCTGTTGTACGTCGCGTTGCGATCCCTGCTCTTCACGCGATCCCACTGCTTGGCGGCAATCGATGTCTCGAGCGCGAGAACGCGCTGCGCGGCTCCTGCAGGATCCGGCTGCTTCGCCAGCGTGAACAGCTTCGTCATGTAGCCGACGTACGCCGTTCGGATGGCCACGGACTTGGCGTCACTCTTCAGGTAGTAGTCGCGGTCGGGCAGTCCGAGACCCGCCTGACCGATCTGCACGATGTTGACGGACGACGCCTTGGCATCCTGTCCGACATTCACTCCAATGGGACCACCAACGCCGATCTTCGCAAAGTGGGCGAACGTGGCGGGCAGTTGAGACGTCGACTTGAGCGCCGCGATCGACTTCAGCTCACCCGCGAGTGGCTTGATGCCGAGCCGCTCGACGCGCGCAGTGTCGAGGTAGCTTGCGTAGAGATCGCCGATCTTGCGGCGCTCGTCTTCGGTCGGCCCGGCTGCGGAGTGAAGCGAAACGGCAACGCGCTTGTCGCCCATGGGCTTCGTGGGTTTCGACGCTTCCTCGAAGAGCTCGTGCAGTCCCTTTCGGCTGCTGTCGGCGAGCTCCTGGAACGAGCTGGCCGAAGTCGCGTCGCTCCTGATCTCGGTTTTCTTGAGCCAGCCGCCATTCACGTACCGATAGAAATCGTCCTGCGGTCGGACGGTGTGGTCGAAGCCAGCGGTGTCGATGCCGCTGGTGAGGGTCTGGGCACGCGCCGCCGTCGATCCTGCGAGGCAGGCGAAGGCGCTTGATGCCACGACGCGCACCAACGTCGCATTTGAATACCTTGTCATGACAAGCGGGAAAAAGGGGATGAACACGGGCGGAAAAAGGCGACGATCGTCCAGCTGCGATAGTACACCTGAACGGATGAATGGGAATATGCCTGAACGTGGTTACGAAAAGCCGAGCGCGGCTGCGTCGGGGCGGAAGGACACGAGCTTCGGGGATGCGATCTCGACGATCTACGAGTCCCACCTCGTCCCGATGCTCTTCCAACCATATGCCGTGCACATGGCGCAACGCGTCGCGGCGCTCTCGCCGGCGGACGTGCTGGAAATTGCGGCGGGAACCGGGGTGGTGACGCGCGCGATGGCGTCCGCGCTACCGAACGCGACCTCGATCATCGCGACGGATCTGAACCAATCGATGCTGGACCGCGCCGCAGCGAAGGAAACCATGCGGACGGTGGAGTGGCGACGGGCCGACGCGAGTCAGTTGCCATTTTCGGATGCAACGTTCGCCGTCGTGGTCTGCCAGTTCGGTGTCATGTTCTTTCCGGACAAGGCAAGGGCATTCTCGGAAGCACGGCGCGTGCTGAGGCCGGGCGGCGTCCTGATCTTCAGCGTCTGGGATGTCATCGAAGAGAACGAATTCGCCCATGTGGTGACGTTGGCTCTCGCGTCGATCTTCCCCGACGACCCACCCCGCTTCATGGCGCGAACTCCGCACGGCTATCACGACCGCGGCCTCATCAACCGCGACCTGGCCCAGGGTGGTTTCCTTGCCGCGCCCGAAATGATCACGATCAATTCATTGAGCCGCGCGCCATCGGCAAGCAGTGCAGCCGTTGCCTTCTGCCAGGGAACGCCGCTACGGCACGAAATCGAAGCGCGCAACGCCAGTCGGCTCGAAGAGGCGACCGACGTCTGCGCTCGCGCGCTCGAGGAGCGCTTCGGGCGCGGCCCCATCGAGGGAAAGATGCAGGCGCTGCTCATTGCCGCTTCTCGCCCAGACGCGATGGGTGCGTAGACCAGCGCTGGCGATGATGTCGGCCGCGAACGTCGAGTGGCGGATGGCGAGAATGTACACATGCTGCGAAGTTTTGCCGTCACCGCGGGTCCACCCCTTCGATTCCAATTCATGCGCACCTTCGTCCCGCTGATTCTCGCAGCATCGCTGGTACCTGTCGCAGTGAGCGGCGCGCAACGACCACTGTCGCTCGCGGGCCGCTCCGTCGTGAATGCGCCCCACGGCATCGTGTCGACGAGCCAGCCGCTCGCGAGCGCTGCCGGTCTCGCGGTTCTCCAGCGCGGTGGCAACGCGATCGATGCCGCTGTCACCGCGGCCGCCGTCCTCACGGTCACCGAGCCGATGATGACGAGCCTCGGCGGAGACATGTTCGCGATGGTCTGGATCGCGAAAGAGCACCGCCTCGTCGCGCTCAATGCGAGCGGCCGAGCGGGCGCGCTCGCGACGCGTGAGGCACTACTGAAGCGTGGGCGCACTCGCATGCCGGCGCGCGGTATCGAGGCGGTCACCGTTCCGGGCGGACTCGCCGGGTGGGACGAGTTGCTCCGGAAGTACGGCACGTACACACTCGCGCACGCCCTGGCGCCCGCCATTCGATACGCCGAGGAGGGATTTCCGGTCACGCCGGTGATCTCGGATGAGTGGAAGAGCGAGGAGGCTTTGCTTGGTCGCGACTCGGCCATGAAGGCGACGTACATGCCGAATGGCCATCCACTCGAGCGAGGGGAGTGGTTTCGCAATCCCGACTACGCCGCCACGCTCCGCGAGATCGCAAAGGGCGGCATCGGCGTGATGTATGGTGGCCCGCTCGGTCAGCGCATCGTGAAGCGATCGCAGGAGCTCGGTGGCTTTCTCACCATCGAGGACTTCAAGGCCAACAAGCCCGATTGGGTGACTCCCATCTCCACGATGTTCAAGGGCTACCGCATCTGGGAGATGCCGCCGAACAATCAGGGCATCGGCGTGCTGGAGATGCTCCGTATCCTCGATCCATACGACCTCAAGTCGATGGGTCTGAATTCGGCGACGTACCTGCACCACCTCATCGAGGCGAAGAAGCTCGCTTACGCGGACCTCGCGCGGTATGTGGGGGATGCGGGTCATCTCGCGATTCCGGTTTCCCGCATGCTGTCCGACGACTTCATCGCGGAGCGACGCAGCCATCTCGATGCAAGTCGTGCGCAGGCGCAGGTCGAGCCCGGGCCGGCACGCACGGCGAGTGAGACGATCTACCTCACGACGGCGGACAGTGCCGGCAACATGGTGTCATTCATCAACAGTCTCTACGATCATTTCGGCTCAGGGCTCGTGGTGCCCGGCACTGGCTTCGCACTTCACAATCGCGGTGCCGCGTTCACGATGGAGCCGGGTATGCCGAACACGATCGCACCGGGGAAGCGTCCCTTTCATACGCTCATTCCGGGCTTCGTCACGCGGCCTGGCGCGAATCCGGCGCCGGATGGAAGCACCGACATGCCGTGGATGAGCTTTGGTCTCATGGGTGGCGGCATGCAGGCGCAGGGACACGCGCAGTTCCTGATCAACCTGCTGGTGTTCGGGATGGACGTGCAGCAGTCCATCGACGCGGCGCGGTTCCGTCACATCGATGGGCTGCGAGTGGAAGTCGAAGCGCCGATCACGGACAGCGTGCGTGCGGCGCTCACCGCGATGGGACATGTGGTGACGGATGGACTTCGCACGCAATTCGGCGGAGCGCAGGCGATCATCAAGCTGCCACGTGGCTACTCGGCGGGGTCGGATCCGCGGAAAGATGGTGCGGCGGTCGGGTATTGAGTCGGAAGTGCGGAACTGAATTCACCACAGAGGACACAGAGAACACAGAGGACTGCGTCAATGTCCATTGGCTTGGCCACGCACGCGTCTTCGGCGCCGAAGCAGTATCTGATTTTGTTTTCTCCGTGACCTCTGTGACCTCCGTGGTAAATCTGCGGTTTATCGAGGCCCGTCATTCCAAATTTGGAATGAGCGCTCCGCCAACCTCCCTACGGCGTGAGCGCCCGCTGCGGCTGATGCATCGCGCCAGGGCCGCCCGCACGCGTGATGAGTTGCGCATAGTTCGTCAGTCGGATCTGTCCCGACTGCACCCGCTGCGCAAACTCCGGCGACAGCAGCATCGCGAGCTCGGTCGACCGGTGCAGCGCAACCATTGGCGTACCATCCACCCCGTTCTGCGAAGCGGCGTTCCGGTCGAAGAGCACGTCCATCTCCGGCGACCGCTCCGCCGAGTGCACCACGATCAGGTTGGTCCTGTCGGTCTTGAGACTGTCGAGGTAGCCCAGGAACGCCGACTTCTTGGACTCCACCGGCTCACCCCACATCGTGTGGTACGACTCGCCGAACCACGTGGAGATTCCCGCACCGTACCGCTTCGCGACGCGCTCGACGATCGCGCGCAACTGCGGCGTCGAAGCCGCAGTGCCCATGTGCGTGTCGACGTACGTGATCTTCAGGCCCGACGCCACCGCACGATCCATCTGCGCATTGAACTCGCGTTCGACCTCACGGAGATCGTACTTGCGCGCGAGAAACTCCTCCGACGACGGAAGGAAGTAGCCGTCGCCATCGACGAGCGTCGGGACGCCCGCCTTGCCAAGCACCGGACCCCATCGATAGTTGCGCCACTCGGAGTTCAACACGAGGTGCACACCCACGGCGACCTGCGGATTCTTTCGCAGGATCTCGACGGCCTCCTGATACCACGGGCATGCGAACATCACGGAAACGGAAAACGGCATTCCCGTCGCCGCCACCTTCGCGATGGCCATGTTGACGGAGTGATTCATCCCCACGTCGTCGAGGCGAAGGAGCACTTCCGGCGCCGCGGCAGTCTGCGCGACCATCGGCTGCGCGAACGCGCTCGCGGTAACCGCGAAAATCGCAGCGAGCCGCCTCATGCCTTCTTCACCGGCGTCTTCGCGAGCCTCGACGCCAGCTTGAGGGCACCATATTGCCCACGCTCCGAGCGCGTCAGCATCGCATTCGCCTCCGCATCATTCACGAAACGCTCGGCCTTCGCATCCCATGTCAGCGGCCGCTCGAGCTTCATGGCAATCCAGCTGAGGATGCAGGCGGCGTTGCTACGATGCGCAATCGGCGCCGGTGCGAGCGGCGTCGCACGCGACTTCACGCACTCGAGCCAGTTCTTGTGGTGCGACAGGCTGTGCGGAAGCTGGACGGTCACGCCATTCGGATCGAGCAGCCTGGGGTTGCTTGCGTCGAGAGGCTTTAGCGCCGTCGGCGCTGAAGTGGGATCGCTCGCCGTTGCGGCTTGCGCATCGCGCGAGACGAAGATCCACCCTTCGTCGCCGATGAACTTGATGCCGTTCGGATGCTTGTCCGAAACATTCAGGAGGACGTTGCCCGGATACGTCAGCGTCACGTCGTAGGCGCCATGCACGTTCCAGATCTTGTTCGTCGGAAACTCTCCCTTGCCCTCGATCCTCGACGGGCCGGTGTGCTCGACGTTCATTCCCCAATGCGCCGTGTCGAAGTGATGCGCACCCCATCCAGTGATCATGCCGAGCGAGTAGTTCTCGTTGCGCAGCCAGCCAGGGCGCGAGTTGACGTCGGGTCCCTTTGGCCCGCTCTTCTGCGAGTGCACCCGCTGCTCGGTGTAGTAAACCTCGGGCGTGGGTCCGAGCCAGAGATCGTAGTTCAGGTTTGGTGGCACCGGCTCAGGCGGATTGTCGGGGGCAGTCGGATCGGTGGGCAGGCCGATCTCCACACGCCGCAGGTTTCCGACGCGTCCGCTCCGCACGAACTCCACCGCCTTTCGAAACTGCTCGTTCGGTCCCCAGGAGCGCTGTTGGCTTCCCACCTGGAGAATGCGCCCGGTTCTGGCGACGGCTTCCCGAAGCACGATTCCCTCGGCGTGGGTCATCGTGAAGGGCTTCTGGAGGTAGACGTCCTTCCCCGCATACAGCGCCCGGAGTGCCACCTCGGCATGCTGGTGGTCGGGCAGGCTGATGGTGACGGCGTCGATGTCGTCGCGCGCGAGCAGTTCGCGATAGTCGGTGAAGACCGAGATGGTCGGCGCGGGTGCGCTTCGGCCGGCGATGAGCTGCTCGACACGCAGCTTTCCGCTCGCGGCACGTCGCGAATCGAGATCGGCGACGGCGATCACGTCGGCGAGATCGGCACCCGCCACGCCCGGCATGTCGTGCCCCTGCGCAATTCGGCCGGCGCCAATGTGACCGACGCGCACGCGGTTGCTCGGAGCACTGGCGCCCAGAAGGCGCGCCGGGATTATGAGTGGAGCGGAAATGAGAACCACGGCCGCGGCGCTCTTCTGGACGAAGGCGCGGCGAGTGATGGCGTCGGGCCGATCAGGTGTGCGAGTCACGAAGGAACCGGTTGGGGTGTGTCAGCGGTCGGATTCTCCCTGAACATGCGATCCGACAGCGGTATGGCAAGCACCCCAACCGGTTCTTCCTGATTTCTTGCCCTACTTGCAGTTGCTCACGGCATGCGAGACGAGATTCAGCGAGCAGGTCTTCGCGTTCACCTTGATCACCACATTGCCCTGGGCGTCCGCGGGAAAGTCGACTTCGACGACATTCACCTTGTCGCGCGTCTCGGACTGCGATGCCTTCGAGATGGTGACGTGCACGGAGTCCACGCGTACGATGGAGCCGGACACCGGGAACGGATTCGAGGAGCGCGGCATGTTCCAGGTCACGCCCTTCACCGTGTCGCGGTACGCCTCGACGTGGTTCCGCGTGGTGGTGCCCTGAGTGAACATGGTGGTGTCGTGTCCGACGATCACATCGGAGTGTGTGCGCGAAAGCTCGGCTGGCGTCGTGCCGGTGCTGAAGTTGCGCACGGTGGTGTCGTTCGACACGCGATGCAGCGCTCCGCTCCATGATGCATCCGTGCCGCCCGTTACCGACTGCTCGAGCTTCGGCTGCCATCCATTGTGACGTGCGTCACGATCTTTCGTACGCTGGAGATCGGGCTGCAATTCGCCACGACTGCGCCGCTGCCATCATAACAGGTCTTTGCCCGGTTCACGCTCACATTGGCGGTCGGAGCAGCGGCGGAGCGCAGGACGTCGAATGACAGCGTCGCCGCTTCGTTGGCCGTCATCGTCTCGAGCGAGGTGGAGACCGCGTCGCCGGACGTGGTGGCGACGTCGAGTGTGGCTGTCGAATCACTGTAGAGCGAAGGCAATGCTGCCGTCGAACTGTCGCTACTGCACGATGTGAGGGCAAAGCCGGCTGTTGTGATCGCGATCACAACGAATGCGAGCCGCGGTACGTGACGAGTGATGGACATGCGAGCGCTCCCTGTTGAATTGTCGTCGACTCCGCCAATCGGCTGGAGCTTCCATGCCGATACGACGACTCAGGTTGCGCCTTGTTAAGGTGCTTCGACCAATTTCATGGAACCTTTGTGCAGAAGAGCGGCATCTGCTGCTTCATGTATGTCTCGAGCTGTGCCACGAAACCCATCGCCTGCGAAGCGGGCTCGGCAAACTCCTCCTGCCCCGCCACGATGTCGGCGCGCGCTGCGGGAACCATCGCCGCGCCCGCGAGCGCGAGCTCGCACGACTTGTCCTTTTCCTTTATGGATGTGGTTTCGCTGAACGCGGCCTGCGCGAAGCCGAGTGCGGAAATCCCCGCGAGAAATTTGGCCTGCCTCGAAGGATGGACACTGTCGGCGAACGTGAGCAAGCGATAGGCGAGGTTGAAGTCGGTCGTTTTCCGCGTCCGACGTCCGGGTTTGGGATTTGCGGCGCGCATCGCCCAAAGTCACCGTGATCTCGACAGATCCACCCATGCGCGCAATGCGCCGAATCAACCACTCGACGCTGCAGCGATCGACCAGCCCCCGACTCAGCTCCGACATGCGCGGCTGACGAATACCGAAGCTGGGTGCAATCGAATACGCACTGCACGGCCCCAGCGACCGCACAATTTCGTCGGCTAGCTGGCGCCTGAGACCTGGGATCGGATCACGAACGGGGTCGCGCATGTCACACGTTGTCGAACCAGCGTCCACGCTCCGTCATCGCGACACCGCACGGCGTACCCAACCCTTGCAGTTCAGCGACGAAACCGCCGGATCATCCGTAGCAGCTCGAGGTACAGCCAGATCAGCGTGACGAGAATGGAGAACGCGAAATACCATTCGGTCTTGCCACTCAACCGCGCCGCTCGTGCACTCTCGATTTCCGCGAAATCGCGTAGATCGGCGCCGCCGTTAGAAAGCAACAAACGTCAAGCCGCTCTAAAACCAAGAGCGACCGGCTTTCGCCGGTCGCTCAGTCATGTTGTCCCGCTGTCCGGCTTAGTTTGAGTCAGACTGTCCGACGTCACACGGGGAACAACATCTCACGATACTTCGGCAACGGCCACAGCTCATCCGCAATCTTGAGCTCGAGCGCATCGCACGTCTCACGCGCCGCGGCCATCGCATCCGCAACCGCACCCGTGAGAAGCTTCGCCTGCTTCGGCGCATCGTCGTGCAGATGCTCGGCCTTTCCAAGCAGTTCTTGCAGCTTGTCGCGGCGCTCGCGCAGCGTGGAGATCAGCGCGCCGATTTCGTTGGCGGCGGCCAGCTGCGGAACGTTCTTGATCCCCGCCGATGCCGCATGCGACGCCGACGTGGCCAGCGAGCCCGAATAGCTGAACGACGCCGGCAGCACGATCGTGTCGATGATCTCCTTCAGTGTATGCGCCTCGATCAGCATGTCCTTGATGTAGCGCTCCAATCGCACATGGTATCGCGACTCCAGTTCGGCCTTCGTGAACACACCGAGCTTGGTGAGCAGTGCACGCGAATCCTTCGACAGCAGCTGCTCGAGCGCTTCCGGCGAACGACGCAAGTTCGGCAATCCGCGCTTCGCCGCCTCCTTCACCCAGTCCTCCGAGTAGTTGTTCCCCTCGAAGCGAATCGACGCGCTTTCCTTGAACGCCTGCTGCACCACACCGAGCACGACGTCGTCCTGCGACTTGCCACGCTTGGCTCCCGACGCGATCTGCTCCGTCAACTCACCGAGCGCCTCGGCCACCGCCGCATTCAGCAGCACGATCGGGAACGCGATCGACGCCGACGAACCCACCGCGCGGAACTCGAACTTGTTGCCCGTGAACGCGAACGGCGACGTACGGTTGCGATCCGTGTTGTCCTTCTCGATCTCTGGCAGCTTCGCCACGCCCAGCTTGATCATCGCCTGCGAAGCATTCGCGGACGTCTTGCCCGCCGCGATCGCCTCGATCACGCGCGTGAGCATGGAACCCATGAACACCGAGATGATCGCCGGCGGCGCTTCGTTCGCACCGAGACGATGCTCGTTGCCACTGGAGGCGATGCCCGCGCGCAGCAGGCCGGAGTGCTTGTGCACCGCCTTCAGGATCGCAGCAAGGAACACGAGGAAACGCAGGTTCTGGTGCGGCGTCTTGCCAGGCTTCAGCAGATTGGTTCCGTCCAGCTCGCCCTCCCCCGCAATCGACAGCGACCAGTTGCAATGCTTGCCCGATCCATTGATGCCCGCGAACGGCTTCTCGTGCAGGATCGCCTGCAGCCCGTGACGCAGCGCCACCTTCCGCAGCAGCGCCATCACCATCTGGTTGTGGTCGACCGCTATGTCGGTCTCCTCGAACAGCGGCGCCATCTCGAACTGACAGGGCGCAACCTCATTGTGCCGCGTCATGATCGGCACGCCGAGCTTGTAGAGCTCGGTTTCCACTTCGGAGATGCACGCCTGGATGCGCTCCGGAATGCCGCCGAAGTAGTGATCCTCGAGCTGCTGTCCACGCGGTGGCGGCGCACCGATCAGCGAACGACCGGCCATCACGAGGTCCGGACGCAGCGCAAAGTGCGCGCGATCGATCAGGAAGTACTCCTGCTCCGCACCAAGCGTGGTGTAGACGCGCTGCACTCCCTTGTCGCCGAGCAGCTCCAGCAGCGCGATCGCCTTTGCGGAGAGAATGTCGGAGCTGCGCAGCAGCGGCGTCATCTCGTCGAGCGCTTCACCGTTGTAGCCGATGAACACCGACGGAATGCACAGCGTGCGCGTGTTGCCCGTTTCCACGATGAACACCGGACTCGCCGGATTCCACGCGGTGTAGCCGCGCGCTTCCCACGTGGCGCGCAGGCCGCCGCTCGGGAAGCTCGACGCATCCGGCTCACTCTGGATGAGCTGGCTCCCCGTAAAGGCCTCCACCGGGTGCTTGTTGTCATCGAACGTGAGGAAGGCATCGTGCTTTTCGGCCGTGAGGCCCGTTTGCGGCTGGAACCAGTGCGTGAAGTGTGTCACGCCACGGCTCATCGCCCAGTCCTTGATGGCCTTCGCCACGACCGGCGCGACCTCGATGTCGAGCTTCTTCCCGTGACGGATCGACGACGCGAGCTTCGCGTACACATCCTTGGGAAGCTTGTCGCGCATCTGCCGTGCGCCGAACGTGTTGATGCCGAAGTAGGCCGACGTCGGCTGGAAGCCATCATCGCCATTGCCGGCGGACGCAGGAGTACGCGGAACGCGCGCGATCACATCGCGCAGCGTGGACTTGCGAGACGGACTCACGGGAAGGGTCATGACTGGCGTGATGGACAGAGGAAGCAGAAAACGCAAAGTGGACATATCAATTTACACAAATCGACCGGAAATCTCCAATAAATAAGACGCAAAAGTGCTCGACGTGCACGACAATACAACTGCCGCGACGACATCAAGGGCGCGTCGTGCGACGCGCCCCCGATGGTGCTGCGTGATACGACGATCAGGCGGCTTCGTCCTTCTGCGACATTGAGAGAAATACGCTCTCGGACCCGCTGATCATGTACTCCGGATAGGCCGTGGTGCCATGCTCGTGCACATCCAGCCCTTCCAGCTCACCCTCGGCCGAAACGCGCAGCGTGCCGGTGGCCTTCACCGCATACATGAGGACCATGGCGGCCGCGAACGTCGCCGCCGTGATCGAAACGCTCCCGATGAACTGCGCCTTGAGCACGCCGACCCCGCCGCCGTAGAACGCGCCGGTGACCACGGTCGAAATATCCTGTCCGGTGGACGTTGCCGCGCCGTACTTGCCGGCGGCAAACAGCCCGAGTGACAGCGTGCCCCAGATGCCGCCAATCATGTGAACGGGCACCGCACCGATGGGATCGTCGATCCGGAGGTACTCGAGCGCGTCGATGCCCCACACCACCACGAGCCCGCCCCCCATACCAATGAAGAAGGCGCCCACCGGATCCACCCAGTAGCAGGGGCAGGTAATGGCGACGAGTCCCGCCAGGAAGCCGTTCGTCAGCAGCGCCAGATCCCACTTCTTCGTGCGGGCATAGGAATAGAACAGCGTCGTCAAACCCGCAGAGCACGCGGCAAGCGTCGTGTTGAACGACACGCGACCGATGCCGGCAGTGTCCATCGCCGAGAGCGTGCTGCCCGGATTGAAGCCGTACCAGCCGAACCACAGCAACAGGCCGCCGGCGGCGCCGATGATGAGATCGTGCGGCGGCATTGGGCCGCCGCCATCACGCTTGAACACGCGGCCAAGGCGAGGTCCGAGTGCGATGGCGCCCGCGAGCGAGATGGCACCGCCGATCGTGTGCACCACGGTGGATCCCGCGAAGTCGCGGAACGGAATGGGGCCGAGCGTGGCCAGCCAGCCGTCCGGACCCCAGGCCCAGTGGCCGATGATCGGATAGATGAAGCCGGTCACGCCGACGCTGTAGATCAGGTCGCCGATGAAACCGCAGCGGCCGATCATGGCGCCCGACGTGATGGTGGAACACGTGTCCGCAAAGGCGAACTGGAACACCCAGAACGCGAGGAGTGCCACCCCCGTGGTGCCATACGTGGGCGCGAGTCCGGCGAGGCCGAAGCCCGTGAGCCCGATGAACCCGTTGCCGGGCTCGAACATGAACGCGAAGCCCCAGAGCCAGAACGTGATTCCGCAGATACACGTATCGGCGATGCCTTCCACGAGGATGTTCACCGACTCCCGCGAGCGAGCAAACCCGGCCTCGAGCAGCACGAAGCCCACCTGCATGGCGAACACGAGGAAGGCCGCCACCAGCACCCATACGGTGTTGACCGCATTCACCGTGAGGATGGGGTCGAGCGGAGGCGCCGGTGCGGCAGCTGGCGCCGCCTGGGCGCCGAGGAGCGTGGGGAGGAACCAGCGGGTGATGAGCGTGAGCACGATGGCGAGGCCAATGGCCTTGCCGAGGAAGAGCATGCCGACGTGGCGCCGGATGTCCGGATTCTGCCAGTTGGTTCGCAGCCGCGCACTGAGTGTTCGCAACGTGATCATCTGCGGTTCTCCTTCATGAGTAAGAATCGATCCTCTCCGGGCTCGAAATCCCGGCGCGAGCCCGGTTAGTGCCGTTCGGCGAGATGCACTGAGTGCTCCTGTACTTCGTCCGCAGTCACCGGAGTGAGTGCCGCGTTGTCGCGCTCACCGGTGCGGATGCGCACGACGCGATCGAGTTCCTGCACGAAGATCTTGCCGTCACCCACGCGCCCCGTGCGCGCGCCGGAGATGATGGCGTTGATCGTGGCTTCGACGAACGGCTCCGAGCACGCCATCTCGATCTTGATCTTTTCGTGGAACTGGAGGAGGATTTTCGATCCGCGCCGCACCGTGACGGTGTCGCGCTCGCCGCCGTGCCCACTCGCTCGGGTGATGGTGATGCCAGTGACGCCGGCGACAAAGAGCGCTTCCTTCACCGCGGCGAGGCGGTCGGGGCGGATGATGCAGGAGATGAGTTTCATTGTTCGTGCTCGATCCGGTTTTGGAGTGGAGTGCGTGATGAGCGTCAGTACACGAACATGGCATTGAAGCCGAGCGTCGCCTGGTTGCGTTTGCTCTTGCCATTCTGGTCGAAGTAGACCGCATCCTGATCGATCGAGTCATAGCGGCCCTCTGCCCGTACGATGAAGTTGTTCGTGACCTTGTAGCTGGGCGTCACCGTGAACTCCGTGGCCCTTGTCGCCTTGCCGAGACCGAAGCGCGTGCCGCCCTCGTCCTTCATTGTTTCCGCTCTGAGGGCGACGAAGTATTTCGGGTCGGGGGACACCCTGACGTAGCCGGCGAGTCCGTTCCACTTCGCGTCCGCGCCAGGCGTGACGGCGCTCGTGCCCCGCTCGAGGCCATAGTCCCCGTTGATGCCGAGGGTGAGCAGTTCGCTCACCTTGTACGTCGCGACCACATCGCCCATGTGCCGCATGAAGGCGTCCGTGTCGGGCGACTCGGGCCCACCGAGGTAGTTGAGGTAGATCGCGACAGGCGACGCGGGTGTGAGCGCAATCTGAAATCCCAATGACTTGGCCTTGTTGTTGTCTACCGCGAGATCCCACCCGTTCACCACCATGGCCGTGGCGGAAAGCTTCGGGCTGAACGTGTAGCCGGCTTTGACACCGGTGTGCGTAAACGGGATCGCGTAGTTGAAGAGCAGTGAGCGGCTGTAGTTGTCGTTGTAGCCGTCATAGCCTTCGATGACCTCGAGCCCCATGTGGGTGACGAACTTGCCGAAGTCGAGACGAAGCCCTTCGCCAACGGGAGCGATGTAGCTCACGAGTGCCTGCTGAAGATCCGCACCCGTGCCGAGGACAAGGCCGGCCGACTGCGTCTTTACTGGAATGGCGGAACCCGCCTCGAGGTCGATGCGAAAGCCGAAGTCTCCGACCTTTGCGAGGCCCTTTTGGAGCACCAACTCGGCGACGTCAATGAGGAAGCTGTTCGAGTTCGAGTCGAACACGCGCAAAGGATTCTGGCGATTGGCAGGCTGGTTGAAGCCGTTGTTGTAACCGAACGACACGAAGGCGTTCGTCTGCACGTCCTTGAAGAAGTTCGGAAGATCCGCCGGTGTAGGCGCCTTCGCGGAGGAGTCGGCCTTCGCCGTTGAATCCGCGGGAGTTCCGGCCTGCGCGACCGCGGTCGATGGGCTTGCGACCGCCTGTGCGGACGCGACTACACTCACCAAGCTGAAGGCGATCGCGATGCCGGGTATTGCGATGGTGGATTTCAAGACTCCTCCTTGCCGTGCGGGAAAACGAGGGGGGCGGGCGTACACGATCCCCCCGGGGAAAGCGGGCTAAATGCGCGGGACTTGTTGTGGACCTGCTAGCATCACGACGCTGCTGGAAAGCGCCTCGGATGGACCATGCTTCCTTCAGCTGCTTTCCGAACTCCTCTCTCCACACCACCGCCCCGGTGGGCAATTCGCACGAGGAGATCGCTCGGCCGATTGCAACGCCGGACGGCGACGTGTCATCTGTGTCGAATTAAATACGGGATTTTGTACGCGCTGTCAAGAAAAAAGTGCAACTAATGCACAGTTCTGACACCAATTCGTACAATATCGCCCCACTAAATGATCAAATGAGATGTGATTCATGCTGAAAACGCACAAATACCACTTCACCTCGGTACAATCGCAGCCCTCGCACGAACTGCAGGAACCATCCGCGCTCACTATTGTGCGCGTTGAGCGTTCCACAACCTCCTCCCCGCGCATGACCGCCATCCGCGCCTTTCGACCCGGGCTCACGCTGGCGCTGTGCCTGCTCAGCAACGTCTTCGCCGGCATGCTCGCCACACTCATGGCGGCCTATCTCCCGGACACCGTGCGCGACCTCACGGGGATGGTCGATCCGGGAACCGTCGGGCGCGTCGGATCCTACGTGGGCTCGCTTTTCCTCGCTGGGGCGCCGTGGGCTTCGGGTGGATCGCGGACCGCGTCGGGCGCGCTCACACGTTCACCGCGGCCGTGGTGCTCTTCGCGGCAGCCAAACTCGCGGCGAGCCGGAGCGACACCTGGCCCGTGCTGGTCGTTTGCAGGATGGTCACCGGCATCGGCATCGGCGGCACCATGGTGGTGAGCGCGATCCTTGTGGCGGAAGCCTGGCACGAGCGCGCACGCGCCATTGCGATGGGCTTCCTCGGCGTGTCCTTCCCGATCGGAATCATCTCGGCTGGCGCAGTGAGCTATCGCGTGGCGGACTGGCGGGCCGGCTTTCTCACCGGCCTGCTCCCTCTTGCACTCGGCATCGTATCCATTCTGGTCGTACGCGACTCGGCACACTGGCTGGCGAGCCGCGAGGAACGTCACCGCACGGGAGGCGCATCGCCCTTCCGCACACTCCTCTCGCCGGCCAACCGCCGCAACTTCGCGCTGGGTGCCACGATCTTCGGCACCATGAGCATTGGCCTGTGGGCGACATTCTCCTGGCTGCCGTCGTGGGCCCAGGACCTCGGAGGCAGCGGCGACGGCGCGCAGCACCAGCGCGGCACTCGGAGTGCTCGTCCCCGTGCTCGGCGGCTACGGCAACGCCATTGCGGCCTTCTCCGTGATGTACCTGCTCGGCTTCCTGGCGACGTGGTTCGGCCGGGAGACCCGCGGCGTGTCGTCGACACTCTGAGTCCATCTGCTAGCGCTGTGAACTGTTTCCAGCGCGGATCAGGCGGATAAAAGAGCCGTTGTTCGTAGCCATCGCGAATCATGCGAATCTGACGAATCAACGCGAATAGTTCCTTGCGCAGACAAGCCGTCCTGCCGCGGGAAACTCTGGGCTTTTTATTCGTGCAGATTCGCATGATTCGTTGGATTCGCGATGCCCACGATCAACGTCCAACTCGACGACCACAATTGAGCGCGACGTCGAAGCGCAGAGTCGGAGTATGACAATTTCTCTTTACTCCTGTCGAAGCAAAAGGGAAGTGTCGCGGAACTAAGTTCTTGCGCGATGTCGATCAGCGTACTTACGTTGGCGACCATCATCGGCGGACAGCGACGCATCCTCATCGCTGCCGCCTCGCCACCATCGCATCGAGCACCTCGTGCCGCACATCCCTCTTGCCGCTCACCTCTCGGGCATTCGTGGCCTCGTCGCCTTCAGGCCCGAGACCGGACGCTCCCTCTACGAGCTGGCCGAAGCGCTGCTCGTCGGCGACTCGCCGTTGACGCGAGGCGAACGCGAGACGATCGCCGCGTACGTCTCCCGGCTCAACGGATGCAACTTCTGCTTGGACAGTCACGCCGCCGCGGCGCGTCACCTGCTCGGTGACGCGC